>DATHBR010000039.1:0-8068 GCA_035296065.1 Myxococcaceae bacterium
GACGACGCGGCTTCGGGACAGGAGCGCCGCGTTCACCTCGAAGGACGGGTTCTCCGTGGTGGCGCCAATCAACGTCACCGTGCCCTTCTCCACGTGGGGCAGCAGCGCGTCCTGCTGGCTCTTGTTGAAGCGGTGAATCTCGTCGATGAAGAGCAGTGTGCGCTGGCGGTTCATCTTCCAGCGATCCTGCGCCCGGGCCACCGTCTCGCGGATGTCCTTCACCCCCGAGAGCACGGCGGACAGGGACTCGAAGGAGGCCCCGGTGGACTGGGCGATGACGCGCGCCAGCGTCGTCTTCCCCGTGCCCGGGGGGCCCCAGAGGATGAGCGAGGGCACCTGATCTTGCTCGATGGCCCGGCGCAGGAAGCGGCCCTCGCCCGTGAGGTGCTCCTGGCCCAGGAACTCGGCCAGGGTGGTGGGGCGCATGCGCTCGGCCAGGGGGGCCTGCGCCTCCCGGTCTTTCTGGCCGGCATGGTCGAAGAGGTCCATATGGAGAGAACCTATCGCTCCGCTCTATTTCCTCCAGCGCGTCTTGCCCGCCTGGATTAGAACCTTTCGCCACTGTGCAGACCCTGGCCATTGTCGCGAAGAGGGACAAGCAGGAAGCGGTAGCGCTGGCGGCTCGGATCCGCGAGCGCTACGCGCACCTCACCGTGCTCGGCGAGCGGTACCTGTCCCATGCCCTGGGCTGGCCCCGGGTGGAGGACCGTGAGCTGGCGCAGCGCGCCGACCTGGTGGTGGTGCTGGGTGGAGACGGCACCCTCATCTACACCGCCCGGCTGCTGGCCGGGCGGGCGGTCCCCATCCTCGGGGTGAACCTGGGCAGCCTGGGCTTCATGACCGAGGTGCCGGTGGACGAGATGTTCAGCACCCTGGACGAGGTGCTCGCCGGCCGCTTCAAGGTGGACTCGCGCATGAAGCTCACCTGCCGCCTGGTGCGCGACGGCAAGATCGTCGTGGAGGACGAGGTCCTCAACGACATCGTCATCAACAAGGGGGCCCTGGCGCGCATCGCCGACCACGAGACGTCCATCGACGGGGTGCCCATCACCACCTACAAGGCGGACGGCGTCATCCTGGCGACGCCCACGGGCTCCACGGCCTACTCGCTGTCGGCGGGTGGGCCCATCGTCCACCCCTCGGTGGACTGCACCGTGCTGTCGCCCATCTGCTCGCACGCGCTCACCCAGCGCTCCATCGTGGTGCCCGCGGACCGCGTCATCCGCATCAAGCTGGGCACGGAGACGGCGGACACCTACCTCACGCTGGATGGGCAGACGGGCCACGGCCTGCAGGGCCATGACTGCATCGAGGTGGTGCGCGCGCCCAACCGCGTCAACCTGGTGCGCAACCCCCACGTGGCCTACTTCACCATCCTCCGGCAGAAGCTCCACTGGGGCGAGCGCTGAGGGGGCGCTCCTGTCGTTGCCATGTTCCTCATCCTCTCGAAGATTCTGGACCTGTTCCTCAGCCCGCTCACCTGGGCCATGTTGTTCCTGGCGCTGGGGCTGATGCTGCGTCGCAGGCCCCGGCTGGGGCTGGGGCTGCCGCTGTTGGGGCTGGGGCTGCTCTACGTCTTCTCCATCGAGTGGACGGCGGGCACGTTGATGCGCGCGACCGAGGCGGGAGTGGCGCCCTCGTACCGGCCGGACGTCGTCTACGACGCGGTCATCGTTCTGGGCGGCGGGTTGGATCCGGACGGCACGGAGACGTCCGGGAGGCCCGAGTACAACGGCGCGGGGGATCGCATCCTCCGGGGCTTCGAGCTGCTGCGTGAGGGGCGGGCCCGCAACGTGCTCATCTCCGGAGGCTCGCTGGATCCACGCCCCGAGGCCGTCATCGAGGCGGAGGTGTTGTCGCGGCAGCTGCAGCTGTGGGGCATCGAGCCCACGCGCATCTTCACCGAGGGCAGGAGCCGCAACACCCGGGAGAACGCGGTGGAGTCCGAGAAGATCATCCGCCAGCAGGGGTGGGGAACGCTGCTGCTTGTAACGAGCGCGGCCCACATGCCTCGGGCCAGAGGGTGCTTCGCGGCGGTGGGAATCCGCCCTGACACGTTCCTGGCGGATGTGCGCTCGCCCCCGGGGAAGCGCTCGCCGAGCTGGCTGCCGCGGCCCTACCACCTGAGCGCGAGCTCGGAGGCGCTGCGAGAGCTGGCGGGGCGGTGGGTGTACCGGCTCCGTGGTTGGACGGCCACTTGACCGGGGCGCATGGCTGGGTGAGCGTGAAGCTCCTGTGACTGAGCCGGAGAGCGGTACCGCGACAAATCCCCAGCGCCATGCGCCGATGGTGCGTTGGCTGCACCCCGCGCAGTTCATCCGCGCGAGCATGGACACCATCGTCGCCGCCGTGTTTGGCGCTCGCGCCGACCCCCGGCTCGTCGAGGCGATGGTGCGCCCGCAGGAGCCGTACTTCGACTACTCACAGGTGGAGGACGAGAACGGGCACTTCTGGTTCGACTATGTGGCGGACACGGGAGATGGGTGGGACCCCACCTATTGCATCGCCCGGCTGCTGGCCTTGCCGACTCTGGAGGTAGGCGTCAAAGGTGGAACCCGCGAGGTTCTACCGAGGGGACGGGTGCTCGTCCTGGGCGGGGACGCCGTGTACCCCGGCGCCAGCCGTGAGACGTACGAGGAGCGCCTGGTCCAGCCCTACGAGGCGGCGATGCGGCGCTCGCACCCGCCCAGTCCGGACATGTTCGTCATTCCTGGCAACCACGACTGGTATGACGGGCTGTCGGCCTTCCTGAGGATGTTCTGCGCCCAGCGCTGGGTGGCGGGCCGGCGCACGCGGCAGAGCCGCAGCTACTTCGCCCTCAAGCTGCCGCATGATTGGTGGGTGCTGGGCACGGACGTGCAGCTCAACAGCGACATCGACGTGCCGCAGGTGGAGTACTTCCGCCAGGTGTCCAAGCTGATGGGGCCCGAGGATCGCGTCATCCTCTGCAACGCGGAGCCCTCGTGGGTTCACGCCGTCTCCACCAGGCGCCGCCGCGGGTACCTGGAGAACAACCTCGAGTACCTGCAGGAGAAGGTGCTGGGCAAGCGCATCAGCATCTTCATCGCGGGGGATCTCCACCACTACCGCAGGCACGAGGACCCCGAGGGCCGGCAGAAGATCACCGCGGGGGGAGGAGGCGCCTTCCTGCACCCCACCCATGCGCCCGCGGCGAAGGAGCTGAGGGACGGGTACGTGGTGAAGAAGGCGTTTCCGGACGAGAAGGAGTCCCGGAAGCTGGCGCGCAAGAACCTGTTTCTCATGAAGTACAGCCCGCTGTTCGGGCTGATCACCGGCGCGCTGTACCTGATGCTGTCGCTGACGGGGTACGCGGAGATCGGCCACCTGGGCCTCTCGCGCTTCCCGGAGGTGCTGTCGGCGGTGGGGCACGCCGGGGTGGTGCGCCCCTGGTCGCTGGTGCTGGGGTTGGGCACCGTTGCCAGCCTGGCCGCCTTCGCGGATGTGGCGTTCGGCCGGTGGCGGTGGTGGATCGGCGCGGCCCATGGCGTGGCCCACGTCCTGGCGGCCGTGGCCTGTGCCTGGGCCGCCAGCTACCTCACCGTGAGCGTGATAGGCCTCTGTCCCGAGCTGATGGCCGATGGCGTCCGGTGCGTGGGCGGCTGGCCACACCTGGCGGGCAAGTTCCTGCTGTCCGTGTTCCTGACGTTCCTGGGGGGCTTCCTGGTGGGGCCCTTCGTGATGGGCTTCTACCTGTGGATGAGCGTCAACGTCTTCCTCGCCCACTCGAACGAGGCCTTTGGCTCTCTGGCCCTGCCGGACTGGAAGAACTTCCTGCGCATGCGCATCGGGCCGGATGGCGAGCTCACCCTGTATCCCATCGGTGTCGAGCGCGTGCCGCGCAAGTGGAAGCGCACCCACGCCGGTCCTTATGCGCCCGCGTTCGAGCCGGATGATCTCGATGCCACCGAGCCGGTGCTCATCGAAGAGCCGCTCAAGCTCAAGCCGCGCGAATGAGGTAGAGAGCCCGAACGCGCCCTCACCGAGTGGGCGCGAGCGAGGTTCACATGGAGCGGCGAGACAGGGTTGCGTTCCTCACGGGAGCCAACGGATTCGTGGGCACGTATGTCGCCGAGCGCCTGCGCAAGGAGGGCATGCGGGTTCGCGCGCTCGTCCGGCGCCCCGAGGCTCAGCGGGAGCTGGAGCGGATGGGCGTGGAGACGGTGCTGGGGGAGCTGACGGACGCGCGCGCCCTGGCGGCCGCCGTGGGCGGTGCTCACTGCGTGGTGCACTGCGCCGCCACGCCCGCGCAGGATCTCGCCGAGGCCCGGCGGGTGAACACCGAGTCCACGGCCGTGCTGGCCGAGGCCGCGCTGGCCGAGGGGTGCGAGCGCTTCGTGCACATCTCCACCATTGGCGTGTACCCGCTGCGCAACCGGGAAGGCGTCGTGGAGGAGTCCTCGCCCCTGGCCACGACGGGAGATGCGTACACGCTCAGCAAGGCCGAGGGTGAGCGCGCCGTGAGCGCGGCGGCGGCCCGGGGGCTGAAGGCGGTCATCTTCCGCCCCGCGGTCATCCTGGGGGTGCACCCCTCCTCCTTCTGGGGCACCCAGGTGCCCAGGTTGCTCGCCGCGGGCCAGTTCCCGCAGGTGGACGGTGGGCGGGGGCAGTTGAGCTACCTGCACGTCAGCAGCCTGGTGGAGGCCATGGTCCTCTCCCTGCGCACGGAGGCGGCGGTAGGGCAGGCGTTCAACATCATCGATGGGCGCACGCTCTGGCACCGGTACACGGACTTCTTCGCCACCGGTCCGCTGCCAGCGCTGACGCCCGAGCAGGCGCCCGAGCTGCTGAGCTTCCGGGGCAGCTTCTCGGTCGAGAAGGCCCAACGGGTGCTCGGCTGGAAACCCCGGGACGTCTTCGACTCGAGCATGGCGGAGATCGTCCGCGCGCTGCCAAAGCAGTAAGGCAGGGTAAGCTGGAAGCGGCATGGCGCTACAACCCGGAGCACAGTTTGGCCGCTACCAGCTGGTGTCCCGGCTGGGACGCGGCGGCATGGCGGAGACCTGGCGCGCGCGCCTGCTGGGCGCCGCCGGTGTCACCAAGCCGGTGCTCATCAAGCGCGTGCTGTCCGAGTACAGCACTGACGAGGCCTTCACGACGATGTTCGTGAGCGAGGCGCGCATCTCCGCCACGCTGTCACACGGCAACATCGCCCAGGTGTATGACTTCGGCCGTCTGGACGAGGAGTACTTCCTGGCCATGGAGTTCGTGGATGGCCAGCCGCTGAACCGCATCCTCAAGCGTGCGCTGCGCTCGCAGTTGGCCTCCATTCCCGTGCCGCTGGCGGCCTTCATCGCCCTGGAGATGTGCCGGGGGCTGCACTACGCGCACACGCGCACCGACGACAGCGGCAAGTCCCTGGGCATCGTTCACCGGGACATCTCGCCCGACAACGTCATCATCAGCTACGAGGGCCAGGTCAAGATCGTCGACTTTGGCATCGCCAAGGCGCGCCAGTTACGCGGCTTCGACACCGCGCCCGGCATCGTGAAGGGCAAGTTCCTGTTCTTCTCGCCGGAGCAGGCCCACGGCGAGGAAGTCGACGCGCGCACCGATGTATGGGCCACGGGCGTGGTGCTCTACGAGATGCTCTGCGGCCGGCTGCCGGTGGAGGGCCCGCAGTACGTGGCCCTGCCCAAGCTCGTCAGGGGAGAGTTTCCCCGCCCAGGCGTGCTCAAGGCGGATCTGCCCGCCGAGCTCAACGCCATCGTCATGAAGGCGCTGGCGGTGAAGCGGGAGGATCGCTTCGACTCCTGCCATGCCTTCGGGGATGCGCTGGCGGGCTTCCTGTACTCGACCGCGCCGCGCTTCTCGGCCATGTCGTTGGCGCACTTCGTCCAAGAGCTGTTCCGAGAGGATCTGGCTGCCGAAGGCCGCACGGTACAGGTGCCACGCTCGTTCCTGGATCAGCTGGCCGTGTGGCGCGGCGCCACGCCTCCCACGGGGCCGATGGCTTCCCAGGTGGTGCGGACGGATCCGGTGCCCCCGGCAGCGCCTACCGCTCCCACGGTGCTTCGTGCTCCGCGAGCGGCGGCCGCTCCGTCCCGGGTGATGCTGCTGGTGAGCGCGGGGATCGGGGTGATCATCGGCGTCGTGGTGGGCGTGGCGCTGGTGTTGATGCAGGGCGGTACGGTACGCGCCGCGCGGGAGCCCTCTCGTCCTCAGGGGGTTGCCGCCGCGCAGCCTCCGGCTCAGGACACCCTCTCGCCACAGCTCGTACCGCAGCGCCCCGAGAGGCCCGCGCCCACGCCGCAACAGGAGCCCAGGCCGCCCCGCGGCTCCGCCGAGTACCCGGTCGACAACATCCTGATCGAGGCGCGGCGAGACGTGGTGGACGTGACCCGCGTCGCGGAGCAGCTCCCGCTGGAGCCAGGGACGAGCTACCGCATCTCCGAGCCCAATCCACCCGAGGACGCGCCGCCGCTGTTCTTCTGGCTGGCGAGCCCGCTGATGCGCGCCGAGGATTCCGTGGGCGCGATCTCCAAGCAACCACGCCTGATCAAGGGCGCCACGGGGCTCAAGGTCTTCGGGCTGGCGCCCCTGCCACCCGACATGCCCCGGCGCGAGGTGCTGGTGGAGAACCTCCAGTCGGGTGACAGCGGACGGCTCGTGCTCGCTCCACCGGAGGGGGCTGGCACCGAGCAGGCCTTCCAGCTCACGCGCCTGGATGAGAAGACCACGTACCGGCTCGAGGCACTTCCCGTGGCGGAGATCGCCTACACCCGGGGCGAGGAGGGGGGACCGGTTGGGATGGTGGCCTGCGTCAGGCTCTCGGAGCCGGGCGCCGTTCCTGACGGCATACTGCCAGGAGCGTTCAACCGGGAGCAGCAGTTCCTCTTGAGGACGGACGCGAGCGTGAACCTCTCGGGCGCCACCGGGCTGCTGTGCGGCTTCATCGACAGCGATCCCTCGGATAACCGTGGCGCCATCCGCCTGCGGCTTACCCCGCTGGTGTCCAACAACCCGGCCCTCATCGAGGACCCGTCCCCACCGAAGGCGAATTCCCCCGCCCCAAAGGTGCGTTCCGCCGAGCGGAGAGCGGAGCCCGGGGCCGTGCGGCGCGCTCACGATGACGCGCTGTTGCTGATCAGAACCAGGCAGTTCGATGCGGCCGCCTCTCTGGCCAGGGAGTGTCTCCAGCTGGACCCCCAGTACGCCAGGTGCCACATGCTGCTGGGCACCTGCTACGCCCGGCTCTCCAAGCTGGAGCTGGCCGCGAAGCACTACCGCGAGTTCGTGCGATTGGCCCCGAAGGATCCCGACGCGCCAAGGGTGCAGCAGTTGCTGAGGGCTTACGAGAGGCGCAAAGCCCGCTAGCCGCCGCCCACGGAATGGAGCGAGGGCGCCTGGGCAGGGCCGAGGCTGGTAGGGAAGAGGGCTGTCAGCCAGTCAGGCTTTTCCTCAGTTGTTCCTGCGGCACACCACACTGCCAGGGTAGGCTGGCGGCCGTATGTCGATCCAACCTGGAGCACAGTTTGGCCGCTACCAGCTGGTGTCCCGGCTGGGGCGCGGCGGCATGGCGGAGACCTGGCGAGCACGTCTGCTGGGCGCTGCCGGTGTCACCAAGCCGGTGCTCATCAAGCGCGTGCTGTCCGAGTACAGCACCGACCAGGCTTTCACGACGATGTTCGTGAGCGAGGCGCGCATCTCCGCCACGCTGTCGCACGGCAACATCGCCCAGGTGTATGACTTCGGCCGTCTGGACGAGGAGTACTTCCTGGCCATGGAGTTCGTGGATGGCCAGCCGCTGAACCGCATCCTCAAGCGTGCGCTGCGCTCGCAGTTGGCCTTCATCCCCGTGCCGCTGGCGGCCTTCATCGCCCTGGAGATGTGCCGGGGCCTGCACTACGCGCACACGCGCACCGACGACAGCGGCAAGTCCCTGGGCATCGTTCACCGGGACATCTCGCCCGACAACGTCATCATCAGCTACGAGGGCCAGGTCAAGATCGTCGACTTTGGCATCGCCAAGGCGCGGGAGCTCAGAGGCTTCAACACCGAGCCCGGCATCGTGAAGGGCAAGTTCCTGTTCTTCTCGCCGGAGCAGGCC
>DATHBR010000040.1:0-18787 GCA_035296065.1 Myxococcaceae bacterium
TTATGCCGGGCGCGTGGCGCGGTGGTCCGGACACCGAGGTGGGCAAGGCCATCGCGGGGATGATCGAGCGGATGCGCGGCTCGGCGGCCTCGGGCATCCAGATCAAGGGCGACACGGTGGAGAGCCTCTTCACGCGCGCCATCCTGGACAACAAGCACGTGACGAACGAGCAACTGCTGGCCATCGGCAACGTGAAGCTGGAGCAGCTGGCCACCAGCCCCGAGGACCGCGCCAAGGTGCTCAAGAAGGTGCCCAACGCCCGGGAGCTGGACGTGCACAAGTTCACCGTGGCCATGCTGGCCTCGGCCACCGGCATCGACGAGAAGGCGCTGTCGGAGGCCTGCCCGGACCTGGGCCTCACGGGCGCGCCCGGCACGCCGCTGCTCTACGCTGCGAAGACCGAGCGGATGCAGCGCTCCACCGCGCTGCACGACTTCACCGACTACCTGCGCGGCGCCGGCGTCAAGGGCATGAACAAGGCCGTGTGGGGCGTGGAGAACCGCATCCTCTCGGCGGCCGTCAGCGCCATGGGCGGCGGGCGGTACTGAGTTCCACGCGGGCGCCTGGCGCCGCTCAGTCGTCCGTGGGGCCTTGCTCCCCACGGGCCAGCCGCTGCCGGGCCACCTCGCGCCGCTTCAGGCGCGCCTTGCCCGCGACGTTGAGCAGGTTCCGGTCGCGCTCCCAGCGCTCGCGCGTGAGGGAGTCCACCCTCTCCCAGTGCTCGCCCAGCCCCTGCACCAGCCGCTGGCATTGATCCAGCACGCCGCCCAGCGCCACGTGCATCGCCGAGGAGGTGGGGTCCTCCCGCGTCAGCCCGCGGATGGCCATCACTACCGCGAGCATCTCGTCCTGAAGCGGCTCGGGCCAGCCTGAGCGGCGAGCCACCTGGAGCAGCCACCCCAGCAGCGCCGCGTGCACGTGGCAGTCCTCCACGGTGCGGAACGGTTTGACGTAGCGCGTGTAGCCATCACCGTCCAGCACCTCGCTCTCGGAGAGCTCCACGTTCTCCAGCCGCAGTTCGGCGTGGGGAATCTCTGGCACGAAGGGCAGCGGTGGCAGCTTGATGAGGCTCACTCCCGGACGGTGCGCGTCGAGCATGACCACCCGGAGCTGGTTGCGGCCCTGCGCATCCAGCCCTTCGGTGGCCACCACGAAGAGGGAGTCCGCATGGGTGCCCAGGGTGACGAAGGCCTTGGAGCCCGTCAGCCGCGGCAACCTGCCCTCACCCCAAGACAGGCGCGTCTGCATGGCGCTGGGGTGAGCGCCTCCGGCCTCGGTGACACAGAGCGCGGCGCGGTGGGTCGCTGGCATCTGGTAGAAGAGCGCGCGCAGGGCGCAGTGGTAGCCAGAGGCGAACGCGTAGCCGAGCCGGTCCGCCACGAAGCCCCCGGCGAACGCGTGCTCCACCGGGCTGGTGAAGCGCGAGGCCAGGCCGCAGTGCTGACGCCACCAGTCCCCGAGCGTGCTCAGGGGCTCGGGCTGAGGCGGCGCGGTGAGCAGGAAGCGGAGGAGATCGTCCACGGCGCCCGCTCAGGCCCGCTTGCCGCGCTTGGTGCTCGTGCCGCGCTTCGCTGTCTGCTTGCGTGTGTCCTTGGCGCGCGTGCTCTTCTTCGTCCCGCCCGGGCCCGAGCGCTTCGCGGACTTCGTGGACTTCGCCGCCTTCTTCGTGGACTTCGCCGTGCGCGCCCGCTTCGGCGGCCTGGGCGGCGCCAGGATGGTGCCCCGGCAGCTCTTCGTGCCACAGCGGCAGACGTAGAGCTTCTCCGACTCCTCGTCCATGCCCTCCATCCGCTCGTAGGCGTAGTCGTAGCTGAGCTCCTCGCCCGGCTCGATGGAGCGGATCGCGTAGATGAAGATCTGCTTGCCCTCGATGAACGCCTGACAGTTGGGCTCGCAGCTGTGGTTGATGAAGCGCGCCTCGTTGCCGTCCACCGCCGCGTCGATCACCGTGTCCTCATCCAGCGTGAAGAGGAAGGTGTGGTGGCGCTTCATGGACTCGTCGTCATAACGCTCGTCGGCCACGTCCTGGGTGATGCGCTGGCCGGCGTACTCGATGATGCGCGTGCCCTTGCGGATGCGCCGCGTGGCGAACGCGCCCTGCCCCTGAATGGGCGATTGGCGCAGCTCGAACGGCGGGGAACTCGGAGTGGAGCTTCTCTTCTTCGGGGTGGAGTCGGTCATCGAAAGTGAACGGAATGACGAGGAGTAAACCTGGTGCGAGACGCCTCACGGGCGGCGGTGTACCTTGCCGCAACTTGGACCTTCGATGAAAGGCGCTCGACGATGCGGCTGTGGATTGTCCTGGGCGCGGTCAACGCGTTCCTCTCGGTGGCGGCGGGCGCCTTTGGCGCTCATGCGCTCAAGGCCCGGCTCTCACCGGAGCTGCTGATCATCTTCGAGACCGGTGCCCGCTACCACATGTACCACGCCCTGGGGCTCATCGCCGTGGGACTGGTGGCGCAGACGCGGCCCTCGGCCCTGATGACCGCTTCGGGCTGGGCGATGCTGGCCGGCATCGTGCTGTTCTCCGGCAGCCTGTACGCGCTGGCGCTCTCGGGCGTGCGGGCGCTGGGGGCCATCACCCCGCTGGGCGGGCTCGGCTTCCTGGTGGGCTGGGTGCTGCTGGCGCTGGGGGCCTGGCGCCAGGGCAGCTGAGCCTTCAGCTCACCGGCGGAGGAATGCGGTACATC
Organism: Myxococcaceae bacterium; assembly: GCA_035296065.1. GTDB lineage: Bacteria > Myxococcota > Myxococcia > Myxococcales > Myxococcaceae > DATHBR01. The sequence goes on from DATHBR010000040.1 coordinate 2,691, forward strand.
AGGTCCACCTCCTGGTGGTCCCACAGGCCCATGGCCTCGCGCTGCACCACCAGACACCAGCGCTGGTGCTCGGCGTCGGCCCGCATCTGCTGGTACTCGGCCAGCTTCTTCGCGCGCGCCGGGCCGCTGGCGGTGGCCAGCTCGCGCTCCAGCCGCGCCATCTCGACAATCAGCTTCTCCAGCTTGTCTCCGGTGCGCCGCAGCGTCGAGGCCTTCTCTTTGTTGAGCTGGACCTCGATGGCCATCGGCTGAAAGCCGGAAGTGCGGTGAGTGGACATAGGCGAAAAATTAATGGCCTCCCGGGGGAGTGTCGATGCCGCCCGCCGGAGAGGCGGGGGTGGGCTCCTGTTTCCCATCGCCTTCACTTATGCCCTCCGGCCGAGGGGCCGAGGGGGAGACGACTCCCCCCATCAGCAGCACGGCGACCGAGGGATCCTTCTGGCGCTTGCGCAGCTCCATGTAGTCCTCGATGGCCCGCTGGAGCCCCACATCCTTCTTCTCCCGCTCGGAGAGGAACCACTTGTGCTCCAGCACCTGGCAGTACAGCTCGGACACCTCGACGGGGCCCACCACCGGCTGCACCTTCTGCACGGTGGGGTGGAAGCGCTCCTCCAGCCAGCGGAACGCGGCGGTGCTCAGCGGGGTGCTGCGGTTGAGCTCGCGGGCGAGCGTCGCCTTGAGCTCCTGAATCTCGTTGAGCAGCAGCGTGGCCTGCTTCTCCTCGGCCACCACGCCGGTGAGGTTGTGCAGCTGGTGGCGGTGGTAGTTGCGGTCCGTGACGATGGTGCGCATGCGCAGGTGGTCGCTCTCGCCGCTGGCCACCAGGTCCACCTCGCCCACCGAGAAGCCCAGGTCATTCAGCGCGCGGATGCGCTCGTGGATGCGGTAGCTCTCGTGGGTCGCGACGGGGATCTCCTTGTTGATCTCCTCCCAGAGCCGCTCGTAGCGCTTGCGGATGTTGGGCCCTGTCTCGAACACGTCCAGCGAGGACGGCAGGGGCACCGCCGCCGCCAGGTCCGCCAGGCCCCCGGCGACGTTCTCCTCCATGATGTCCAGATCGTGCAGGCGCTTGCCCTCCGACAGCTTCTCGTGAAGCTCGGACGTCTCCGCGTCCACCGCGTAGGCCTGCAGCTCGCCCGCGTCCCGGCGGAACAGCGTGTTGGAGAGCGAGCAGTCACCCCAGTAGAAGCCCCCCAGGTGCAGGCGCACCAGCAGGCTGGCCATGGCATCCAGCAGCCGCTCCCGGTAGCGCTCCAGGCCCTGGTTCATGAACAGGGTGCGGTAGGGCAGCGAGCCCTCCAGGAAGCGGGTGATGAGCACACTGCCCTCCTCCCCTTCCGTGGACTCGGCCGTGGTGCGCACCTTCACCAGCCCCACCGCCACCACCGCCGGCAGCTCGCGCTCCTCCAGGCCGCGCAGCACCTCGTACTCGCGCTTGCCCACGCGCGGCGGCAGCTCCTTGAGCGCGTAGATGACCTTGCCGTAGCTGACGAAGCGCACCTCGTGGCGAGAGATGCCCCGCGGCACCTCGACGAGCCGCTTGCAGGTGCCCTCCCACTCCTCGAGTGGCAGGTGCCAGGGCAGGTCCAGGAAGTCCGGGTGGCCCTGCCGAGTCTGAAGCGAGATGAGTCCCGTGGGTGCCATGACGCCCATTTGTAGCCCCCGGGCCAGGGCTCGCGCCATCTGAAGCCGGCCTAGCCCCAGCTCAGGTCGAACTCGGCGTCCAGCGGCCCGATGATGCGCCCGCGCACCCGCGGGTTGTTCGCGTTCACCTTGATCATCACCTCCATGAGCACGCCCTCGTGGTAGCCGGGGGGCAGGAAGTCACGCTTGAAGATGAAGCGGCCGCTCTTGTCCCCCGTCCACACCATCTGCCGCTCGCCATAGCTGGTGGCCGCGCGGTAGCTGATGGGCAGCTGGTTGAAGAGCTTCTTCAGGTTGTTGGCCACCAGCATGAACGCGGTGCGCCCCGCGGCCGAGTTGAAGAAGGCGTTGGCCGACTGCACGCCCATCCACCGCAGCACCGCATCGCCCCCGCCCAGCTGAGGGCCCAGGATGGGCAGCGCGGCGATGCCCAGCCGGAGGAAGCCCGACACCGGGTAGCTGAAGAAGTCGGTGAACTTCCGCTCGCCCGTGGCCTGACGGCAGATGGCCTCGGCCTCCTGCCCCGCCAGCTTGCGCACTCCGTCCAGCACCCCGTTGAAGAAGATGCCTCGGACGGTGTCCTCGGGGCCGGCGAGCGCGAGCCGGGACTCGAACTGACGCTGTGCCTCGTGGATGGACTCCATTGCAGCGGGACCTCGTGACTCACTCATGACGGATGCCTAGGGTAGGCATGGCTGGGCGGGGCAAGGCAAATGCTGGCAGAATCTCCGCGCCTCCACCGCCATGAGCCCCCTGCCCGGCCCCCGTTTTCCCCGTTCTCTGCCACTGATTCTCGTGGTGTTCGGACTGTCCTGCCTTCCAAAGGCGGTGGCAGGTCCGTCCGCACCTCGCCCCCTGCGGGTGCTCTTCATCGGCAACAGCTACACCTACAACAACAACCTGCCGGACCAGCTGGTGGCGCTGGGCCAGTCGGCGGTGCCCCCGGTGCCCATCGTGACGCGCACGGTGGCTCGCCCCGGAGTCCGGCTGCAGCAACACTGGGAGAAAGGCGAGGCGCTGGCGGCGCTGAGCCAGGGCCCGTGGGATTACGTGGTGCTGCAGGAGCAGAGCACGCTGGGCCTGCTGCTCATCGAGGGGCGCCACGAGGTGAATGATCCGGACCGGGCCTTTCACCCCTACGCGCGGCGCTTCGCCGAGGAGGCGCGCAAGGTGGGCGCGCAGCCGCTGTTCCTGCTCACCTGGGCGCGGCGGGACACCCCCGAGTCCCAGGCCCGGCTGACGCAGGCCTATATGTCCGTGGCCCGGGAGATGGGCGCTCCCATCATCCCCGCGGGGCTGGCCTGGGCGCGGGCGCGACAGGAACACCCGGACCTGCCGCTGTACCACCAGGACGGCAGCCACCCCTCGCCCGCGGGCACCTACCTCACGGCGTGTGCGCTCTACGCGACGCTGACGGGCCGCTCGCCCGTGGGCCTGGCGTCCGTGCTCACCGGGCACCCCATGCCCGAGGGAGTGCTCAACCCCGCGAGGAAGGTGACGCTGGCCTCGCTCCCACCGCCGGATGCCGAGCGCCTGCAGCGCCTGGCGTGGGCCACGTACGAGGAGCTGCGGCAGAGCGGTGGCTACGTGGAGGTACAGCCCCCGGCGCCAGAGCTGCCCACGCTGCCCGAGGGCGTGCCGCTGGCGGAGGAGCTGCTGGTGGGCACCTGGGAGGGGCAGCTGCGCTTCTACTCCCAGGAGGCGGGGCAGTCCCCGGCCACGCTGCGCCTGGAGCTGAGGCAGCAGGGTGCGCGGCTGGGTGGCACCGTGCGCCTCGTCTTCCCCAACGGACAGAAAGAGGGCCCCTTCCCCCTGGAAACGCTCACGGTGGAGTCCACGCGGCTGCGCTTCTCCACTTCGCTGCTGGGCCAGGGGCGTGGCCAGGTGGAGCACGAGGCGGTGCTCACCGAGAACGGGTTACTGGGCGTGGCGCGCTACGAGAATCCGCGCAACCTGGACCGGTACGTGGGCAGCTGGTGGCTGCTCCCGGAGGGGGCTCCGGTGAGGAGCCCCGAGCTCTCCGCCTACGAGGCGAGCCTGCCCTGCCCTTGAGCCCGCGCGCCGGGCCTCACAGCCGCGTGGGCTGCACCTGCGCCACCAGCCGCTCGGTGTCCTCGCGACGGCACAGGCCCGTGCCCTCGGACATCAGCGCGGCGGTGCCCGAGGCGATGCCCCACCGGAAGGCCTCGTGCGGCGGCAGGCCCCGCGCGAGCCCCAGCGTCATTCCGCCCACGAAGCTGTCACCGGCGCCCACCGAGCTGGCCGTCTTCACCGGCGGAGGCACCGCCCGGTACTGGCCCTCGCGCGTCGTGAGCAGGGCTCCCTCGGCCCCCATGGACACCACGAGAATCTCAGCGCGCCCCTGCTCCAGGAAGATCCGGGAGGCGGTGGCCAGGGCCGAGGGATCGTCCATCTGGGCCCCCATCATGTCCCGGAACTCGCGGCGGTTGGGCTTGGCGAAGTACACGCCCTCGGCCAGGCCCGCGCGCAGCGGCTCGCCCGAGGTGTCGAGCACCAGCTTCGCGTTCTGCTTCTTCGCGATGCGGGCCACCCGGGCGTAGAAGTCCACCGGCATGCCGGGCGCCAGGCTGCCGCTGGCGACGATGTACTCGGCGTCCGCCGCCACGGTGGAGAGCGAGTCCAGGCACAGCTGCCACTCCGCCTCGGTGAGCGTGGGTCCGGGCATGACGAAGCGGAACTCACGGCCGCTCTTCCTCTCCGTCACCGTGAAGTTCTCCCGGGTATCGCCCGAGATGGAGATGGGCCAGCGCCGCAACCCCTTCTGCTCCAGCAGCCGCTCCAGCAGGTCGCCGGTGGCGCCGCCCCGGGGATAGAGCGCCAGGGACTCACCACCCAGCTCGCGGATGACCCGGGCGACGTTGAGGCCGCCGCCTCCGGGATCGCGGCGCTCGGCATCGCACCGCAGCTTGTGCTCGGGAGTGACCTCGGCCACGGAGGTGGCCAGGTCAATCGTCGGGTTGATCGTCAACGTCACGATGGGCTTCATGAGTTTGCTTGCTCCCCGCGAGAGACTTCGCGATGTATCACACACCATGACCACCAGCCGCCACGTCACCTTCTTCCACTCGCCGAACACCCGCTCCGGAACCATCCGGATCCTGCTCGAGGAGCTCAACGCCGACCATGACTTGCACGTGCTCAACATGAAGAAGGACGAGCAGCGCAAGCCGGAGTTCCTGGCCATCAACCCCATGGGCAAGGTGCCGACGATCAAGCACGGTGACGCGCTGGTGACCGAGCAGGCCGCCATCATCATGTACCTGGCGGAGCTGTACCCCGAGACTCAGCTGTCGCCCGCCATCGGAGACCCGCTGCGGGGGCCGTACCTGCGCTGGATGGTGTTCTACGGCTCGTGCTTCGAGCCAGCGGTGGTGGATCGCGCGATGAAGCGTGAGCCCGCTCCGCGGGGTACCTCGCCCTATGGCGACTTCGACACCACGCTGAACACCGTGACGCAGCAGCTCGCCAAGGGGCCCTGGCTGCTGGGTGAGCGCTTCACCGCGGCCGATGTGCTGTGGGGCTCGGCGCTGACGTGGACCACCGGCTTCAAGCTCGTGCCCGAGCTGCCCGAGATCAAGGCCTACCTCGAGCGCTTCAACGCCCGCCCCGCGGTGGCGCGTGCGCGCGCGAAGGACGTGGAGCTCGCCGCGTCGCAGGCTTAGCGCCTCGGGTAATTCCCAGAAAAATACCCTCGGGAAGATCCTCCACGGGCTCCGTTCATCAGGGCGAGAGGGACATCCCCTCCCTCGGAACTGAAAGGATCTTCCCATGAAGACGCTGTGCATGAAGGTGCTGGGCTCGTGTCTGGTGCTGTCCCTGGCCGCCTGTGGTGGAGCGGAGCTGGAGCCCGAGGAGCTGGCTCCAGCCGAGGGTGAGAGCGCGGCTGAGGGCGAGGTCTCCTCGATGGCGGTGTGCTACGCGTACCTGCTCGATGGCCTCAACTTCAGCGGCGCCACGCTGGATCCGTGGCCTGTCAGCGGAGGCGTGGGCTCGTGCATCAACCTGCCGGCGGTGTCGGACAACCGCACCTCCTCGTTCCGGCTGGCCAACTGCAGGGCCGTCTTCTTCGACGGGCCCGCCTGCACGGGTGTCTCCTACGGCGCGGCCACCAGCGGCAACATGCCCCTGGGGTTCGACAATCGCACCACCTCGGTGCGCTTCCAGTAGACCGGGGGCCCCGCGTGGGGGTGCCCACCTGAGCTAGGCTTGGCCGGCCTGACCATGCCTCTTGCCCGCCTGCTCGCGCTGCTCATTGCCCTCCTCGCCCCTCGCGCCTTCGCTGGGAGCACGCCCGCGCCCGCGTTCGACGTGGAGGACCTGGAGGGCAACCGGTACACCCGGGCTGGGCTGGCCGGGAAAGTGGTCGTCCTGCGCTTCTGGTTCAAGGACTGCGGCGCGTGCCGCTCGGAGCGCGGGGCGCTCGATCGCGTCGTCACCCGGTACCAGGGCAACGAAGACGTGGTGTTCCTCGCCCTGGCGCTGGACAAGGCGCCCGTGCTGAAGGCTTACCTGCGCAACAGCCCCATGCGCTACGCCGTCGTCCCTGACGCCGAGCAGCTCGCCGACGCGTTCGGCGTCGTGGGCTACCCCACGCATGTCATCATCGATCGCGAGGGGAATATCGTCCGGCGGTGGATGGGCGCCGTCGATAGCTTCTACCGCCTTACCGAAACGATCGACGCGCTGACACAGCCCCCGGAGACGCCAGAGCCCGGCCCGCTCCTCTCCGCCCTGATCCCCACGAGCAGCCCTCCGTGGGAGCCAGCACTCCTGGTCCGCCCCGAGCGGCCCATGCGCGGCTCGACGGTGCGGATCTACTACGCCCCCAGCTCCACGCAGCACCCCGCCGAGGCCCAGCTCGCGTGGCACGTGCACTCGGACACCGCCTTCACGCAGGGGCTCGTGCCCATGCGCGCACGGGGCGTGCTGCTCTTCTCTGAGCTGAAGGTTCCCTGGGACGCGCGGCTCGTCCATTTGCGCGTGCACGCTCGCGGGGACAAGCGGATCGTGGAGCACACGCTGCCCATCTTCGGCACGGACGGGCAGCCCGTACGCGATGCCTTCCTCAACCTGGGCGCGTGTGACGTGCCGCTGTCTGCCGGGCACGAGCTGGAGCCGCTGAAGACCCGCGACGGCAACGAGCTGGAGCGGCTCGCCGCCACCACGGACGCACTGCTGCGAACGGGTGATTTCAAGGCCGTACCGCCGGTGCTCTTCAGCATGATGGCGGTGGATCGCCGCGCCCTCCTCACGCGCAGGGCCCTGTCCCGCCTGTTGACCCAACCCCCTGGTGAAGCCTGGCGCCAGTGGCCCCCGGGGCTGCTGCCCTGGGCCTGGGGCGTGCTCGCCGAGCGCGATGATGTCTGGAGCCGCCAGGCCGCCGCCCGAAGTCCCGCCGCCGCGATGGATGCCCGCGCCGCGGAGCGCATCTGCGCCGCCTGGCGGACCGCCGAGCCTGACAACCCCTTCGCCCATGACTGCCTGGCGCGAATCCTCGAGCGCGAGGGCCGGCTTCAGGAGGCTCTGGGCGCAAGCCGCGCGGCGCTCGACGCGGTGAGCAGGGGAACGCTGCCGCTGTATGGGACGGGGGGCTGGGACCTGGTGGCCCGGGACGAGGAGCGGCTCTGGGCACACCATGCGGAGCTGTCGCTCGCGGCCCGGGACGCACAGGAGCGGGTGGCCGACTCGATGGAGCCATGAGGCTACCAGGTCACCATGCGGCTCAGCTCCGTCTCGGGCGTGCACAGCTCGGTCGCTAGCCGCCGCAGCGCCATCCTCAGCACCTGTCCGCAGTCCTCCTGATCGCCGCAGCCCTCCAGCGTGGCCTGAAGCCGATCGAAGATGGCCTGGTGGTATTCCTCGGAGTGCTGGCGCGAGTGCTCGCGGATGTGAATCAGGTTCAGAGGATCCTTCAGCTTCATGCCCCCGCGAGCGAACAGCTCCGCGAACCGGAGCGTCCAAGACCGGCTCATGCCGGGTGCCTTCAGCGTGGTCCTCGAGGCGATGCGGTGCGGAGTGGCCCCCTCCTCTCCCGCCGAGACACAGAGGCTGGCGGGAGCCAGCGGGGCCGGCTCCAGCGCGAAGGCCTCCACCGCGGGCCGCGAGTGCCAGGAGCCGCGCTCGCACGCCTGCAGCCGATCGAGCGCCGCGAGCTTGCCCGGAGCCGCCCTGCCGCGCATGCGCGTCTCCATGCCCAGGCTGACCACCTCCAGCCACAGGCGTATGACGTAGGCGTACTGCACCTCCTGCTCCATCGCCTCGCGCAGCAGCTCGTCGTTGTCGGCGAAGGAGCCCTCCAGCTCGACTCCCAGCCGCGCGGAGAGCGACTCGACGACATGGCGCTGCTCGGGACGCGCGCCCCGCAGCAGCTCGAGCAGGGGCTGCTCGGCGATGTCCTCCTCATCGTCCCGGCTCGCGTGGCGCCGCAGGAAGACTTCCGAGGTGGAGACCGGCCAGTCCGAGGTCTCTGCGTCCACCTTCGCGAAGGCATGAGCCTCGGCGAAGCTGACCCGGCCGTCTTTGTCATAGTCCGCCGAGGGCACGGGCCGCCCCATGCGGCTGTAGCCGCTCAGCCCCGAGAAAAAGCTGGAGCTGTAGTCCCGGTAGTCCGCCTCATCCACCTCGGGGGTGCAGCCCACCGAGGGCCGCTCCTTCACCGTGGCGAAGAAGCCGCAGCGGGCCTGCGCGGCCACGGGCTCCAGGGGATCTCCGCCGCGATAGATGAAGTTGGCGAAGGAGCCCGCGAAGCACTGCGACATCACCGCCACCACGGGCACGGCCGGCTCGAGCCGATCCAGCGCCCGGGACAGCGAGCGCACGCTCAAGGAGCGGTCGCCCCACAACATCAGGTAGTTGTTGTCCGGGTTGTCGTGGTTCAGGCCGCCATGCCCCGTGAAGTAGAGGAACACCGGCTGCCGGGAGCGATCCCGCAGGGTGCGCTCCAGCCACTCCTGGAAGCTGCTTCGCGTCAAGGGCCCGCTCAGGTGCGGAATCTCCGGGGCCTTGAACCGCTCCTTCCAGTCCTTGTCCAGGTAGCGCACCGTGCGCTGCCCATCCTCACCGTTGGCGAAGTAGAGGCTCGCGGCCGAGGGATCCACCCCGAACACCCGCAGGGTGCGCTGGAAGTAGAGCGCGTTCTTCTCCAGGGCGATCTCGTTGTTCTCCGGCGCGGGGCCGCCGCTCATCACCAGAAAGTTGTAGCTGGGGCTCAGCTCGGCGCCGCCCAGCACCCACACTCCTAGAAGACCTGCGACGACGTTGCTGACCATGGAGCCTCACGCCCTTGGGGACAGCATGCCTGAACGGTAGGCTGTGCTGCCATGACCTACCAACGAAACCCGGTGAAGGCCCCGCGCGTCTCTGGCCTGGCGCTCAAGGCGCTCGTCAACACCCTCGAGAGCGGCGGCATCGGGGCCATGATGTTGGAGAAGCTGGTACGCGACAGCGGCATCGACCAGTGGCGCGCGCTGTCCGCCGGGGATGCCCCGCCCATCCAGTTCCCCCTGCCGCATGGCGCCGCCGCGACCGAGCCGCAGGCGCCCCAGGAGCAGGCTGCCCGCGCCATCGCCGCGGCGCCCGTGCAGCCGGAGCGTGAGACGGTGGCCTCGTACGCGCGCGCCTACCGGGAGGGCGCGGCGGATCCCGTCGCGGTGGCGCGGCGGATCCACGAAGCCATCGAGCGCATCGACAGTGGCAAGCATCGCCTGGGCCTCTTCGTGGCGCGCAAGCCCGAGGAGGTGCTGCGGGCCGCGGAGGCGGCGGCCGAGCGGCTGCGCGCGAAGGCTCCGCTGAGCGTGCTCGACGGCATTCCCGTGGTCCTCAAGGACGAGATCGATCTGGCCGGCTTCCCCACCACGCTGGGCACGCGCTTCCGCACCCAGGTGGCCACCCGGGACTCGACGGTGGCCGCGCGCCTCAAGGCCGCGGGCGCCGTCATCCTCGGCAAGGTCAACATGAACGAGATTGGCATCAACCCCATCGGGCTGAACCCGCACCATGGCGCGGCGCGCAACCCGTGGAACCCCGGCCACATGACGGGCGGCAGCTCGAGCGCCTCGGGCGCCGCCGTGGCCGCCGGCCTGTGCCCCTTGAGCGTGGGCGCCGATGGCGGTGGCTCCATCCGCATCCCCGCCGCCCTGTGCGGCATCGTCGGCCTCAAGGCCACCTGGGGCCGCATCCCCGAGACGGGCGTTCCCCCGCTGTGCTGGAACGTGGGCCATGTGGGGCCCATGGGCCTCACCATCGACGATGTGGCCGCGATGTATGCCCTGCTCTCCGGGCCCGATGGGCATGACATCGTCGCGAAGACGCAGCCCCCGCACCACCTGTCCGGCTACGAGAACGCCAGCCTGGAAGGCGTGCGGCTGGGCATCTGCTGGCCCTACTTCGAGGACGCCGACGCCGACGTGGTGGCGCGCTGCAAGGAGGCGGTGAAGGCGCTCACCGACGCGGGCGCCCGGGTGGTGGAGATTCCGCCGCCGGACCTCAACACCGTGCTGTGGACGCACAGCTGCATCATCCTCAGCGAGATGGCCGAGTCGATGTTGCCCGAGCGCCCCTCGGAGTTCGGGCTCGACTCGCGCACCAACCTGGCCATTGGCCGGCACTTCCGGGCCACCGACCTGGTGCACGCGCTGCGGCACCGCCACCGGCTGACGCGCGAGTTGCTGTCGCTCATGGTGGACGTGGACGTCATCATCACCCCGTCCACCGCCACCACCGCCCCGGTGATTCCCGAGGCGACGCTGCCGGCTGGAGAGTCGAACCTGCCGGTGGTGGACGCGCTGATGCGCTTCGTCCGGCTGGCCAACCTGACGGGCTGCCCCGCACTGTCCGTACCAGCGGGCTTCGACCGCGCGGGACTGCCAGTGGGTGTGCACCTCATGGGGCGCCCCTACGAGGAGCACCTGCTGCTGCGCCTGGGGCGCGTAGTGGAGCGCGCCACCCCGCCCCGCACCCCGCCCGCTCACGTGCGTGTCCTGCGCTGAGGACAACTCTGAAGTATGATGTAGGGACTCCACCGCGCCGTGTGCGCCCTTGCTTTCCCCTCTGAGATCCGATGAGCCCGGTAGTGCAGGAATGGCTGAACCTCATCGTCCGCTGGGCCCATGTGATCGCGGCCATCATGTGGATTGGCGACTCGTTCCTCTTCATGTGGCTGGACAGCCAGCTGCGCAAACCGGAGCGCGAGCTGAAGGGTGAAGTGGTGGGCGAGCTGTGGATGGCGCACAGCGGCGGCTTCTACGAAGTGGTCAAGCGCAAGAGCCTGGACGCGCTGCCCGCGCAACTGCACTGGTTCAAGTGGGAGTCCTACTCCACGTGGATCACCGGCTTCCTGCTGCTGATCATCGTCTACTACCTGGGCGACCGCGCCATGCTCACCGAGGTGGGCTCGCCGCTGACGCACCTGCAGGCGGTGGGCATCAGCCTGGGGCTCATCGCTGGCACCGTGGTCATCTATGACTTGCTGTGCCGCACGCCGCTCATCCGCGATAACCGGCTGTTCGGCGCCGTGGGCTTTGGCCTCATCACCGCGGCCGCGTGGGGAATTACGCACGTGTTCAGCGCCCGGGCCACGTTCCTCCAGGTGGGGGCGATGCTGGGCACGCTGATGGCGTCCAACGTCTTCTTCCGGATCATCCCGGCGCAGAAGCACATGCTGGCCGCCACGCGCGAGGGCCGCCCGGTGGACACCTCGTACGGCATGCGCGCCAAGCAGCGCTCCACGCACAACCACTACCTGACGCTGCCGGTGCTGTTCACCATGCTGTCCAACCACTTCCCGGTGCTCTATGGCACCGGGCAGCCGTGGGCGGTGCTGTCGCTGCTGTTCCTGGCCGGCGCGGGCGTGAAGTACTTCATGAACTTCCGCACGCGCACGCACCCGGTGGTGCTCGCGGGCACGGTGGCGTCACTGGTGGGCGTGGCGGTGATGACGGCGCCGAAGTCGCTGGGGGTAGATCCCCTGCTGGCCGCTGGCCCCAAGGTGTCCTTCGCCACCGCGCAGCTCATCGTGGAGAACCGCTGCGTCACCTGCCACGCGGAGAAGCCCACCAGCCCATCCTTCACCGCGCCGCCCGGAGGGGTGATGCTGGACACGCCCGAGCGCCTGAAGGCCTATGCCCAGCGCATCATGGTGCGCGCGGTGCAGACGCACACCATGCCGCTGGGCAACCTGACGTTCATGACGGACGAGGAGCGCAAGCTCCTGGGCTCCTGGGTGGCGCAGGGCGCGGACACCAGCGCCCAGGGGCCCGCCGTGGTGCCGACCGCGCCCGCTCTCGCCGCGCCGGTTCACGCCAACGCGCAGGAGGAGGCGCTCTTCGTCTTTAAGCAGCGGTGCGCGCCATGCCACGGCCCGCAGGGGCGCGGGGATGGCCCGTCGTCCGCGATGCTCAACCCCAAGCCTCGCAACTACCACGATCGCCAGTGGCAGCAGTCGGTGACGGACGAGCTGATCGTCAAGACGATCATCGAAGGCGGCATGGCGGTGGGCAAGTCGGACGTGATGCCCGCCAACCCGGACCTGGAGCAGAAGCCCCAGGTGCTCACCGAGCTGGTGAAGCTGCTGCGCACCTTCGGCAAGGAAGAGACGCCCTAGAAGGCTCCCATCAGGCCGCCGACGATGCCCCCGTGCCGGCTCATGCTCAGCACGGGGAGCACCCGCGGGCCCGCGCTGGCGGACACGGTGGGGGCCGGAGCACGGGTGTACTCGTGCACGATCATCGTGATGACCGAGGGCCAGAAGATGCACAGCATGACGTTGCCCTCGCGGGACACGCTCTCATGGAACGTGGCGACGGACAGGACGGCCGCTCCGATGCCGAGCGCGGTTCCAGCAAGGGTGGGAAAGAAGCGCCCCCGGTCATCGTAGCGCTTGCCGATGAGCCAGACGACGGTGGGCGTGGCCGCGAGGACGGCAAGCCCCCCCACTCCCACGCCGTAGACCAGGTAGTCGACATTGCAGAAGAAACCGCCACAGTTCTGCGGATCGAGCGCCAGGATGCCGTACCCCAGCAGCATCGCTCCCAGGGTGGCGCCGGTGCCTCCGGCGAGCTGGTAGAAGACTCTCCCGTCTTTCTTGGCCCCCGGGGTGTGCTCCCGGGGGATCAGCTCGCCCTCGGGCACCGTGGACCCAGCGGGGGCTTCGGTCGTCGGAGGATCTTCGGGCGCGGGCTGCTCGGGCGCCGTGATGAGTGGCGGTGGAGTGGCCTGCTCCGGGCCAGGCTTGGAGGCCTGGGCCCGGGATGACAGCGGGAGCAGCACGGACAGCAGCAGCAGCGTACCGAGATGTGAGCGGAGCATAGGCGTACGTGGGATTAGACGCTGAAGCTCTTCATGTGTTGCACCAACTCCGCGACTGGAGCAACCGAGCTGGCTCGAGCGCTCAGCTCCTCGGGAAACGGACGTGGAGCGAGCTGGGCCCGCGATCCTGGAAGTTGGAGCCCTGGTAGTTGTAGGGCTTGCCGACGAGCTCCCAGCGCGGAAGCGTGAGCAGGGCGCGCAGCGCCTCCTCTACCTCGAGACGCACGAGGGAAGCCCCCGGGCAGTAGTGCGCGCCCACCCCGAAAGTGACATGCCGGTTGGGCGCCCGGGTGATGTCGAACCGATCCGGCTCCGCGAAGATCTCCGGGTCGCGGTTGGCCGAGGCCACCATCGCGTGAATGAACTGCCCCTTGGCAATGCGCGTGCCGCCAAGCTCCGTGTCCTCCACGCACAGCCGGTTGATGGACAGGACCGCCGGCTCGAAGCGCAGGCTCTCTTCGATGGCGCCCCGGGTCAGCTTCGGGTCCTCCCGCAGCGCGCGCAGCTGCTCGGGGTGATTCAGGAGCGCCAGGACCGTGTTGGTGAGCTGGTTGGTCGACGTGACGAAGCCCGCGCCGATCATCTGGAAGGACTGGATGACGGCCTCGCCCGCGAGCTGGGGATTGCCCTGCTCCTCGGTGATGAACTGGCTGACGAGATCCGCCCCAGGCGCCGCACGGCGCTTCTCGACCAGGTCCCTCAGGTAGGCCACCATGTCATTGGAGGTCCGCCGGATGGAGCTCCGGACGTCGTCCGTGTTGACCGCCGCTCCGGCGGGCTTGAGCAGGTCCTTCGCCCAGCGCATGAACTGCTTCCGGTCCCCCTCGGGCAGCGCGAACAGCTCGGCGATGGCGTTGATGGCGATGGGCTCCGCGAAGTCGGCGACCACGTCCATCTCTCCCTCGCGCCGCCCCGTCTCCAGGGCCTTGTCCACGAGCGCCGCGAGCTGAGGCCGGAAGCGCTCGAGCGCCACGGGCGTGAAGCCCTTCATGATCATCTGACGCAACAGCGTGTGGCGGGGCGGATCCTGGAAGAAGGCGAGCCGTGACCAGGTCGCGAACATCTCCTGCGACGCCGCGTCCTCGCCCACCAGCCCCATGCCCCCCAGCAGCTCCTTGGCGCGCCGCGAGGAGAAGTGAGGGCTCTTGGCCATCGCCTCGATATTGGCGCCACGCGTGAGGATGAAGCTCTGGAAGGGCTCGAAGAAATAGACGGGGGACTGGGTGCGCATCCGCGCGAAGGTGGGGAAGGGATTGGTGAAAAAGCCCTCGCTCATCAAGTCGATATCGCCGCTCGCGCTCATCGTCCCTCCGCCTCCGTGGGGCCTGTGTAAAACGGGCTGAGGGCCTGGGCCCCCACCCCGTGTTTACTCATGACACCTTCTCGAGCACCACGCAGCCCCAGATGAGGTGTTCACCTTCGTATTGCCCCGTCAGGCCTGTCGAACTACACGTTTCTTTCGGACCCACAACCCGCCTCGCCTCGCGGAAGGTGAGGTGCTCAGCGTCCGGAACGCTTCTTCTGCTTCTTCTGCTTCTTGGTGGGCTGCGGCTCGATGGGGGCGACCTGCTGCGGCTGGGTGGGAACCTGCTCCGGTGACACGGCGGACTCTCTGGCGGGCGGGGCTTGCAAGGCACGCAGCTCCCGGCCAGCCTCCTTGAGCGCCCAGCCCAGCCACACCAGGTTCGGCACACCCCACAGCAGCAGCGCCAACAGCCTCAGCACGTTCCCGTCCTCACGGGGAGTCAACCCCAGGAGATAGGGGAACACGACGGAACCCGTTCCCCAGCGTTGGCTGTAACCCCACGTCAAAGGAGCACCGAGCGTCGTGGCCCACATCATCAGCCACAGCACCACGGCCCTGCCACCGATGCGCCGACTGTCGTAGGCAGCCTGGACGAGGGAGGCGCTCACCAGCAGGACGAAGATCAGGACCCACTCCCACTCCAACCAGGTCAAGATCAGGGCGACGGGAACGCCTCCATTGAGGAGCCACAGCGAGTCCCAGGGACCGGGCTGTGCCGGCACGCGCTGAGGAACCGCGCGGGCCGAGGCCAAGGGCGGCGGGGCTTGCACCCGAGGAGGCTCGAGGCGCTCGGCCACCGGGGGCACTTTGGGCTCGGAGACGGGCGCAGCCACCTCGCGTTCAGCTACCTCGGGCTCGCTGCGCTCGGGGACGGGCCCAGCCGTCTTGGGCTCTCCCGCCGACGAGGGGGGCGCCGGCACGGGCTGGGCCAGCGAGAGGGGCTGCACCTCTGGAAGCCCGTGGCCCTCAGCCGCCGCGAGCCAGTTACGCGCGGTGATATGGAGCGCCCGCACCGTCTCGCGTACCTGGCTCATGGACAAGCGGTCGCTCCCGCGAAGGGTCTGAATGAGCCTCCGCGACTCCACCCGAAGCGGAGCGTGATCCTGCGCTGCGCGCGAGGCTTCCTCGAGGAAGGCGGGAGAGGCCTCTACCTGGCCAGGGGGCTCCTTCGGGTTCACGTAACAGGCCAGCAGCTCCGAAGACATGGAAGCGGAGCCCCAGCGGAGTGGGCGCAGCTTGATGCGGGACCCGAGCGTGGGGCCATTGGGGGTCAAGAGGACCAGGCCAGATGGCAGCAGTGGCCTGGCGAGGGGGAGCTCCACCAGCCAATCGGAGCCGGTGTCGTGCAGGAGGAAGTCGGTGTCCGGAAGCTCGCCCTTGGCCACCCGGGCGCTTCCCGGCTGGGGAGCCAGCTCGAGACGCAGGCACAGCTCCCGCCAGGTGCTCTGGCGCAGTTGCCGCCGCACCCACCGCTGGTACCAAAGTAAAGACGCCCCTCCGGCCACCAGCACGATGACGGCCAGGAACCCCAGTGTGAGCAGCAGCTCCGAGTCCATGAGTTCAAGAATATGGCAGTGGCATAGGCCTGCCACCTTCCAACACACGCGGACAAAGTTCAGAGCGAAACCGAGGGGTGTAGCCCTGAGAGTGAAAGCTCCGGGGTGAGGGCCTGCGCCCCCACCCGTAACCGTTCAGGCTCGCGGATGAGAGGATCAGTGTTCGGCGGGCAATAGAGAGGGAGCGGGGTTGCCGTGGAGCGCGGCTGCCATCGCTTCGCGCAGGAAGGCCAGCACGCTGCGGCCCTGAGCGCGCAGGCTGGCCG
>DATHBR010000041.1:0-2191 GCA_035296065.1 Myxococcaceae bacterium
CGGCCAGCCTGCGCGCTCAGGGCCGCAGCGTGCTGGCCTTCCTGCGCGAAGCGATGGCAGCCGCGCTCCACGGCAACCCCGCTCCCTCTCTATTGCCCGCCGAACACTGATCCTCTCATCCGCGAGCCTGAACGGTTACGGAAATCTGCACGTCCGGTTCGATGAGCGGCGTGGAGGAAACGGACCGTGGGTGAGACTCGGCGAGAGGGCGAGCGAAAGCGGACCCTCGCAGCAGGCGCCGACGAGCCCGAGCGGCACCGCGCCTCCCGTCGACTCTACCCCTCCGGCGCGGAATCAGGCGGAACCAGGTGGGACAGGGTGGGACGGGACGGGATGAAGAATCCGAGTAAAATCAAGGGGATGGTGGGTAACGGCGCGTCCTGCTTCAGGTTTTTCCATCCCCTCGGGCAGGGTTCAAATCCCTTTTCCCGCTCCAGAATGGTAAGCGTTCACGGGATTGGGCTGCCTGAGGGGTGAGCGAGGGTGAACAGTGAGAGAGGATCCTATCGACAAGGTAGGAAGAGGAGCTTACTACCTGGAGGGTGAACGCGGTTGACCCGAGAGATGCACGCATCGCGGAGCTGGAGCGACTGCTGAGCGCGGCGCTCGCGCGAATCGAGCAGCAGACTGCTCGCATCGCGCAGCTGGAGGCCCGCATCACGGAGCTGGAGGCGCGGCTGCGCAGCACCTCGCGCACCTGCTCGAAGCCTCCCTCCTCGGACCCACCCGGTAGGCCGCCGAGGAAGTCGGAGCCGACGGGCCGCAAACCCGGAGGGCAACCCGGACACAAGGGCCACAAGCGCGAGCTGTTGCCGCCGGACAAGGTAAGTGAGGTGGTGGCAGTGCCAGCGCTGGAGCACTGCAGGGGCTGCGCAGGGCCTCTGCTCAAGCTGAAGGACGCTCCGCCCGCGCGAATCCACCAGGTGGTGGAGCTGCCGCGCGTAGTACCCGAGGTGAAGCAATACGAGCTGCACGCAGGCTGGTGCGCCAGCTGCAACGCCTGGCGCTGCGCACCGCTGCCAGCGGGGGTGCCCGAGGGCAACTTCGGGCCGCGCCTGATGGGCTTCATCGCCTTGGCCACCGGACGCTTCCGGCTGTCCAAACGCCTGGTGCAGGAGTTGCTGGAGGACGTGCTGGGCGTGGAACTGGGGCTGGGCAGCGTCAGCAACCTCGAGCAGCTGGTGAGCAGCGCCCTGGTGGCACCGGTGCAAGAGGCGCGCGCGTACGTGCAGACGCAGCCGGTCGTGCACCAGGATGAAACCGGCTGGTGGCAGAAGCACGCCAGAGCCTGGCTGTGGGTGGCCAGCACCGCAGCCGTGGCGGCCTTCCTCATCGTCAAGAGCCGCGGCAAGGCCGTGGCCCAAGCGATGTTGGGCGAGGACTTTCGGGGCACGCTCATCTCCGACAGGTGGTGTGCCTATAACTGGGTGCACGTCCTGAATCGGCAGATCTGCTGGGCGCACCTGGTGCGCGAGTTCGAGGGCTTCATCGAGCGCGGAGGGCAGGCCAAGCGGCTGGGAGAACTCCTGCTGGCGGAAGTCTTCGTCATGTTCGAGTGGTGGCATTTGGCACGCGATGGGCTGCTCAAGCGCGCCACCTTCCAGAGGAAGATGCGTCCGCTCATGCGCGAGGTGGAGCGCTTGCTGGCGCAGGCTGCCGACGTGTGCCCGAAGAAGGTAGCCGGCACGGCCAGGCAGATCCTCAAGCTCAAGGACGCGCTCTGGACGTTTGTCTATACCGAGGGCGTCGAGCCCACCAACAACCTCGCCGAGAGGGACCTGCGTCATGCGGTCATCTGGCGCAAGACGAGCTTTGGCACCCAGAGCGAGGACGGCAGCCGCTTCGTCGAGCGAATCCTCACCGCCGTAATGAGCCTCAGGAAGCAGGAACGCAACGTGCTCGACTTCCTCACCGCAGCCCTCGAAGCCCAACTGCATGGCACTCCCGCCCCCTCGCTGCTGCCCAGCACGCCACCTCAGCTCACGCTCGCAGCCGCCTGACCCTGTGAACGCTTACCCAGAATGAAGTCCGGCGGCCGGAACTCTCCTAGAGGGTTCCGGCCGTTGGCGTTTCAGCCGCCTGCGAGGGCTCACTTAGGTCCACTTCGTCGTGAGCCGTAAAGTCGGCGAATGGCACAGCGTGGCTTGGGGGCTCGGGGAGCTCCACCCCGAACAGTCCCGCGGAATGGAAC
>DATHBR010000042.1:0-142644 GCA_035296065.1 Myxococcaceae bacterium
CTTGAGCAGCAGGGCCTTGAGCCCACCGCTGTGTGACAGCAACTCCTCGGCGAGCCCGCTTACACGGGCCCCCGAACCCAACAGCACGGAGAGCAGCTCCAGGTCCGTGAGTGCCGAGCTGCCCAGCCGGAAGAGGCGCTCGCGCACCTCGTCCAGACTGGGAGCCCGTGCCCCCACTGGCCCTTCGCCCTCCATCCCCTCCACCTGCCCCATCCCCAGCTCCCACTCCTGTTCCATCCCGCCCTCCGGCTGCTACCGGAGCCTTAGCAACCGGTGTGCCGTGGCAGGTTCCCAGGGAAGGGCCCTCCCTGTACCGTCCGACACGGGAGACTTCGTCCACGTCTGGAGACAGGGCGGGGGGCGCGGCGGAAGCGGTATGGGCTCAGTGGTCGCGGAAGAAGGGCTCGGCCCCGGCCGCCAGGCGCGCCCGCTCATCCTCGTCCCACGCGCGCCCGTCCTCGTAGCCGCGCTCCTCCACGTCCACGCGGTAGAGCACCTGGGACAGCAGGCTGCCGCGGCACAGCTTGCCGCTCCAGTTGCCGCCCCGCACGCTGTCGAAGGCCCGCGCCAGCAGCCCCATCATCACCCAGTCCGGCACGTTCTCGCGGTCGGACGGGTAGGCGAAGCGGAAGAACATCAGGTGGCCCAGCAGCACCTCCCAGTACCTGTCGAAGCGCTGCAGCAGCCGCTTCCAGTCCAGCTTGCGCCCCACCGCCAGCAGCAGGTGGTTGAGCTCCGCCCCGTCGAAGCGCTCGCGCTCCAGCACGAAGGCCTTGCTCCAGAGGATCTCCTCCGCCGGGGAGATGAGGCAGGGCTCGCCCAGCACCTGGCCCTCCACGCCCTGGGCCACCCACGCCTCATCCACCACGGTGATGCCGTTGCTCGAGCCGTAGATGAGGTCCATCAGGTAGTCGCCCCAGAAGGCCTTGTGCAGCCAGCCGTGGGCGTCGCGCTCGGTGCGCCAGCCGGCCTTCTCGAACACCGCGATGGCCTGGTCCGCTTCGGCGTGGGTGAGGAAGAGATCCAGATCATGGGTGTCGCGGTGGATGCCCGTGTAGTGGGAGTAGGCGTAGGTGCCGCCCACCACGAAGGGGATGCCCGCCTGCCGCAGCAGCCGCAGGGCGGCGGCGCGGGCGTTGAGCTCCTCGGGCTCGCGCTTCACCTCCGCCAGCCGAGGCTCCGTCCCACCGGTTTCAGCGGCGTTGCTCTCGTGACCTTGCATCCTCGAAAGCTAGTGATTGAACTCGCAGTGAACCAAAACTCCCCCGGAGGGCAGGCGGGGAGGGGGGCGCTCAGCCCTGGGCCAGCGCCGCGGCGAGTTGAGGGAGCACCTGGCCCACGCGGGCCTGCACGCGCACGTCCGCCAGGGCGTCGCCCCGGCTCTCGCCGATGTTGAGCATGCCGATGGGCATGTGGCGCTCGGAGGCGCGCAGCACGAAGCGATAGCCGGAGAAGACGGCCAGCGAGGAGCCCACCACCAGCAGCGCGTCCGCCTCTTCCAGCATGGCGAAGGCGGCCTCCACGGTGGGGCGCGGCACGTTGTCTCCGAAGAACACCACGTCGGGCTTCAGGGGCCCGCTACAGCGCAGACAGTCCGCGACGCGGAAGGACTGCACGGCCTCCACGGGCAGCTCCGCGTCTCCGTCTGGCCGCAGCTCCACCTGCCGCTGCACGAAGTCCGGGTTGAGCGCGAGCAGGCGCTCCTGCAGCGCCGAGCGGGGCTCGCGGGACTCGCAGGACAGACAGCGCACCTCGGCCAGGGCGCCGTGCAGCTCGATGATGCGCGTGCTGCCGGCGGCGTGGTGCAGCCGGTCCACGTTCTGGGTGATGAGGCCCAGCACGTGCCCGGTGCGCTCCATGTCCGCCAGCGCCTGGTGCGCCGCGTTGGGCTGGGCCACGGAGAAGCGGGGCCAGCCAATGAGGCTGCGGGCCCAATAGCGGGCGCGGACCTCGGGGCGCTTGAGGAACTCCATGTGTTGAATGGGGTTGCGGGCGCGGGTTCGGGTGCCCGGGCCGCGGTAGTCCGGGATGCCGGACTCGGTGCTGCACCCGGCGCCGGTGAGCGCCACGATGCGGCGGCCGCGCAGCAGCTGAACGAGGGGCCCTAAGTCCGGGGCCTCGGGAGAGGGGGGCGCTGGGTCCACGGGAGGAAGCATGCGTGGCATGTATAACGCCTGGCCCCCGGGGCGTGCATGGGGCCACACGCCATGCCTGCTCCCGCGCTAGCCTGGCGGGACACGGAGGAGTCCATGCGTATTCGCGCTTCGTTTGCCCTGCTGCTCACCCTGACGGGCTGTACCACCACTCACAGGATCCCCAAGACGGAGTTGACGCGCCTGGACGGCTGGAAGGGCGAGGAGACGACGATGCTGCAGGACATCGGCAGCGCCCTGCGCAATGAGCGCAAGGACATCCGGAGCCTGCGAGACACCTCGGGCGACGAGCACCGCTTCACCGCGGACACGCCGCTGGTGCTCGTGCCCCACCAGGGCGATGAGATCGTCGAGAAGTACGTCGAGGTGCACGCGGACGAGCAGCGCTTCCAGGGTGTGCCCCGCGCCGCGTTCCGGGGGAACGTGGAGCTGCCCATGGACCAGATCAGCCACGCGGGCGTGCGCAAGTTCAGCCCCGGCAAGACGGTGCTGCTGGTCGTTGGGGGGGGGGGCAGCCTGATGCTCACGCTCATCGTCCTGAGCCTGGTGGTGTCGGACGGCTCGGGAGACAGCGACGGCGACGTCTTCGACTGACGCGCCGCCGGCGGGCCATGGCTCGGCGCTCTACCGCTCCACGCCCAGCTGCGTGAGGAGGAAGGCGTAGTCGAACGCATCCTCCTTGAGCAGCTCGTAGCGCCCCGAGGCGCCGCTGTGGCCCGCGTTCATGTTGATGAAGAAGACCAACGGGTTGGGGTCCTTCTTCATCGCGCGCAGCTTGGCCACCCACTTGGCCGGCTCCCAGTACATCACCTGGCTGTCGTGGAACGCCGTCTTCACCAGCAGCGTGGGGTAGGCCTTCGCCGTCGTGTTCGTATAGGGGCAGTACTGCCGCATGTACTCGTAGTCCCCCTTGTCCTGTGGGTTGCCCCACTCCTCGAACTCGCCCACCGTGAGCGGCAGGCTGGCGTCATTCATGGTGTTGAGCACGTCCACGAAGGGCACGTCCGCCACCACCACCTTGAACAGGTCCGGGCGCAGGTTCGTCACCGCCCCCATCAGCAGGCCGCCCGCGCTCACGCCCGCGATGGCCAGGCGCTCCTTCGAGGTG
This sequence comes from Myxococcaceae bacterium, assembly GCA_035296065.1. Lineage (GTDB taxonomy): Bacteria > Myxococcota > Myxococcia > Myxococcales > Myxococcaceae > DATHBR01. Next base: position 3,262 of record DATHBR010000042.1, read on the forward strand.
TAGCCCTGGGCGATGAGGCCCTCGGCCGCCGCGATGAAGTCCGTGAAGGTGTTCATCTTCTGGCGCATCCGGCCCCCGTCATGCCAGGGCTTGCCCAGGTCTCCGCCGCCGCGGATGTGCGCCACCGCCACCACCATGCCCCGGTCCAGCAGCGAGAAGCTGTTCGAGTCGAAGTAGATGAACGAGGGCGCCCCGTACGCGCCATAGCCCCGGAGCAGCAGCGGCGCGCTGCCGTCCTTCTTCAGCCCCTTGCGGTACACCAGGCTCACCGGCACCTGCACCCCGTCCTTCGCCGGCACCATCAGCCGCTCGGACTGGTAGCGCGAGGCGTCGAAGCCGCCCAACACCGCCTGCTGCTTGAGCAGCTTCCGCTCCCGGCTCGCCATGTCGTAGTCGAACACCGAGCGCGGCGTGGTGAAGGACGAGTACAAAAAGCGCAGCGCCCGCGAGTCCCACTCCTCGTTGGACTCGGGGTACACCATGTACGCGGGATCCGGGAAGGTGACGCGGTGGCTCTGGCCCGTCTTCAGCTCCCGGATGGCGAGCTGCTGCAGGCCCCCCTCGCGCTCGAAGAGCACCAGGTGCTCCTTGAACAGCATCGCGTACTCGAGCATCACCTCGGGACGGTGCGGCACCAGCTCCTTCCAGTGCTTGCGCTCCGGAGTGCGCACCGGCGCGGTGACGAGCCGGAAGTTACGGCCCCCCGAGTTGGTGCGGATGTAGAAGAGCCCACCGTGGTGGTCCACCGCGTACTCGTGGTCCTGCTGGCGCGGCTCCACCACGCGCGGCGTGCCACCCGGCTGCCGGGCGCTGAGCACCCGCACCTCGTTGGTGGTGGCGCTGTCCGAGGCAAAGAGGAGGAACTCGCCGGAGAGCGTACGCTTGGCCGACAGGGTGAAGCGCTCGTCCTTCTCCTCGTAGACGAGCGTGTCCGCCTTGCTATCGGTGCCCACGGTGTGGCGCCACAGCCGGTAGGGCCGCTTGGCGGCGTTCTCGGTGACGTAGAAGAGGGTGCGGTTGTCGGCGGCCCAGGCCACCGAGTACCCCACCGTCTTCTCCACCTTGTCCGGGCCGAGCTTCCCGGTGCGCAGGTCCTTCACGTAGAGCGTGAACTGGCGAAAGCCCGTGGTGTCCAGCGAGTAGGCCAGCAGGTTGCCGTCATCGCTCACCTCGGAGTCGCCCAGGCTGAGGTACTTCTCGCCCTGGGCCAGCACGTTGAGATCCAACAGCACCTCCTCGGGGGCCTCCAGGCTGCCCTTCTTCCGGCAGAGGATGCGGTACTGCTTCCCCGCCTCGGTGCGCGAGTAATAGTAGTAGCCGCCCTTGCGGTACGGCACGTCCAGGTCCGTCTGCTGGATGCGCCCGAGCATCTCTTCATAGAGCTTCTTCTGCAGCGCCTCGGTGGGCTTCATCACCTGAGCGGTGTAGGCCGCCTCGGCCTCCAGGTAGGCGCGTACCTCGGGGTTTTCACGCTCGCGCAGCCAGAAGTAGTCGTCCTGCAGCGTCTCTCCGTGGAACTTCACGGGGTAGGGCACCCGCTTGGCCACCGGCGGCGTGAGCGCGGGAGCGGGGGCGGGAGCCGCGACGACAGGCGCCGGAGCGACGGCTGCCGGCGCGGGGGGAGGCGTGGTGGAGCAGGCCGCGAGCAGCGCGACCAGAAGCAGGCGAGAGAGGCGCATGAGAGCAGAGGTCCGCATGGAGTGAAGGGGCGCGGGGACTATCCCGAGCGCGCAGCTTCGACCAGGGCCCCCCCTGCCAGCAAGCCGACGGGCGGGTAGCTCACTGCGTTACGGAGACGGAGACGGAGACGGAGACGCTGCCCAGGCCCTCGACGGGCGTTCAGGGTATGAGAGCATTCGACTGTTCGGCGTCATTATCCGGCAACTTGAGGTTCTACTGATGGCATGGCGATTACCCCCAGTCGCATGCGCGCTCTTGCTGGCGTGTGGCTGCACTCACGGCCCGCTTCGTCCTGGGACATCGGGAGCAGAAAGCGCAACACCGGCAGCCACTAATGGATGGTCTGCTTCAAGAGTGGCTTCGCCAAACGAGGCCCGGCCATTTCCTTTGATATACGTCGCTGCTGATACTCAGCACTGCGACCAGCTGCAGATTGCATGCTTCAAGCGGTGCTGGGAAAGATATCCGCCTTATCCAGTTGAGCGTGGGAACAAGGGTCAGTATCGCTATTGCACCAGTCAGTGTCTCAATGAATACATGGAGTGCCTCAAGGGTGCAGAGGCACAGCCACGAGAGTTCCCCAACAAGACGATGGCGATGGACTGGCTTGAGAAGAATAAAAAAGAGCTGTTGGTGGGCACTCTGATTTTCATTGGCGGGGCAGTGTTCATCATCAGTACCAGTGGTGCGGGCGTATTGATTCTGATTCCAATTGTGGCTCTCTAAGGTGGTTTGATGGCTCCGCGACTCGAAGACTTCAACTTTGAAGAGACATGCCGGGATCTGGGAACTAGCGCTTCAGCGGCACCGGCTCAGCTTCAGGCTGCCCACGAAATCGCGGGCTATGCGCTCCACTATTTATTCGCCACGGACCAACTCTCGGGCTTTCGCGATTACCTTCGCACGGTAAAGGAGCCTGTCGAGAGCATGGTAAGCAGCAAACACGTCTTTGAAACAATGGAACAGGCGGAGCGATGGTTGCAGAGCCATCCCCCACCAGAGTGGGGGGAGTTCGTCAAAGTTGGAGGACGGACGTACTCCGTCGAGATGCGAGCAGTGCTAGGGCGCGTTCTGCTGCCTTCCGTTACCCCTGAAGAGCTAAGTCAGTGGAAGCGCTGAAGGCATACTTGGTTCTCGTTGTCACTGCGTCACGGAGACGGAGACGCTGCCCAGGCCCTCGACGGTGAGCCGCACCTGGTCTCCGGGCTGCATCATGTGCGCGGCGGTGGCCGCTCCCGCCAGCACGATGCTCCCGGCGGGCAGCGCCTCGCCCCGCGCGTCGAGCAGCTCGCACAGCTGCACCACCGACAGCAGCGGATCGCCCGAGATGGCGCTGGAGAGCGCGGACTGCACCTCCTTGCCATTCACCTCCATCGACATCCGCAGTTTCGTCAGGTCCAGCTCGCCGGGCGGACGCTCGGTGGTGCCCAGCACGAACATGGACGAGGAGGAGTTGTCCGCCACCACGTCGGGCAGCGAGAAGTATTTGAAGTCGATGTAGCGCGAGTCGAGGATCTCCATGGCCGCCATGACGCTGCCGCAGGCCTCCAGCGCCTGCTCGCGGGTGATGCGCCCGCGCAGCTCGCGCGAGGTGACGAAGGCGATCTCCGGCTCGATCTTCGGGTGGATGGTGCCCGCCAGCTGGAAGACGCCGTCCGCGGGCACCTGCATCCGGTTGGTGAGCACTCCGTACACCGGCGAGTCCAGGTTCATCTGCTTGCGCTTGGCCTCGGAGGTGAGCCCCATCTTCAGCCCCACCACCTGCTCGCCCTGGGCGGTGCGCAGGCGGATGCCCTCGGCCTGAATGGCGTAGGCGTCGGGCAGCGGCAGCTCCGGGTGCGTCTTCGTCAGCGGGGGGACAGCCCGGGCCTCCAGTCGTGCTTGATCCAACAGCCGGGCCAGCTCCTGATGATTGCGTTGCGTGAGTGTCATGTGCTTCTGCACCCTATATGAAATCCCGCACCTGGGAGCGTGGCCCGCCGGGAGGCACCGTGGTATTCGGGCGCCCGGTGCCACAGGAGGTTCCCGGCGTGCAGAAGGTTCTCAACTACATCGGTGGGGAGCTGGTGCCTCCCGCCTCCCAGAAGTGGCTGGACAAGCCCGAGCCCGCCACGGCCGAGCCGTATGCCCTGGTGCCGGACTCGGATGAGAGCGATGTGCAGCGCGCCGTCGAGGCCGCCACCCACGCCTTTCCCGCCTGGTCCGCCACGCCGGCCATGGACCGGGCCCGGCTGCTGCGCCGCATCGCCGACACCATCCGCTCCCGGCTCGAGGCCTTCGCCCGCGCCGAGTCCATCGACACGGGCAAGCCGCTGGCCGTGGCGTCCACCGTGGACATTCCGCGCAGCGTGCTCAACTTCGAGTTCTTCGCGGACGCCGTCACCCAGTTCTCCAGCGAGGCCCACGCCACCGACACCGTGGCGCTCAACTACACCTTGCGCTCGCCGCTGGGCGTGGTGGGCTGCATCTCCCCGTGGAACCTGCCGCTGTACCTGTTCACCTGGAAGATCGCTCCGGCGATGGCCATTGGAAATTGCGTGGTGGCCAAGCCCTCCGAGGTGACGCCGATGACGGCGTTCCTGCTCTCGCAGGTGTGCCGCGAGGTGGGGCTGCCGCCGGGCGTGCTCAACATCGTCCACGGCCTGGGCGCCAAGGTGGGCGCCCCAATGAGCCGCCACCCGGGCATCTCGGCCATCTCGTTCACCGGCAGCACCCGCACCGGCGCGGAGATTGCCCGCACCGCCGCGCCTCTGTTCAAGAAGCTCTCGCTGGAGATGGGCGGCAAGAACCCCAACGTCATCTTCGCCGACTGTGACTTCGACGAGGCGCTGGCCACCACCCTGCGCTCCTCGTTCGCCAACCAGGGGCAGATCTGCCTGTGCGGCCCGCGCATCTTCGTGCAGGCCCCCCTCTACGAGCGCTTCAAGGAGGCGCTGGTGGCGCGCACCCGGGCGCTCAAGGTGGGCGATCCGCTCGAGCAGGGCACGGACCAGGGGGCGCTCGTCTCGCAGCAGCACTTCGACAAGGTGATGAGCTACGTGGACCTGGCTCGCAAGGAGGGAGGCCGCATCCTCACCGGCGGCGAGCGGGCCAAGGTGGAGGGGCGCTGCCGCAACGGCTGGTTCGTGCAGCCCACGCTGGTGGAGGGCCTGGGGCCCGAGTGCCGCACCAACCAGGAGGAGATCTTCGGCCCGGTGGCCACGCTGACGCCCTTCGAGAAGGAGGAGGAGGTGCTCGCCTGGGCCAACTCCACCAACTACGGGCTGGCCGCCAGCGTGTGGACCAGGGACCTGAGCCGGGCGCACCGCTTCGCCTCGCGGCTGCACAGCGGCATCGTCTGGATCAACTGCTGGATGCTGAGGGACCTGCGCACCCCGTTCGGCGGGGTGAAGGACTCAGGGGTGGGGCGTGAGGGTGGCCACGAGGTGCTGCGTTTCTTCACCGAACCCAAGAACGTGTGCGTGAAGCTATGAGCCAGGACGAGCGAATCGACTCGAAGCGGGCGCCGGAGCCGGTGGGGCAGTACCCCCACGCGCGCCGGGTGGGCAACCTCCTGTTCCTGTCGGGGGTGGGCCCGCGGGAGCGTGGCACCAAGAAGATCCCCGGCGTGGAGCTGGATGCGCAGGGCAACATCACCTCGTACGACATCGAGGCGCAGTGCCACTCGGTGTTCCGCAACGTGCGCTACATCCTCGAGGAGGCGGGCTCCTCGTGGGAGCGGTTGGTGGACGTCACCGTGTACCTCACCAACATGAAGGCGGACTTCCCCATCTACAACCGCCTGTGGGCCGAGTACTTCAGGGACAACCCGCCGTGCCGTACCACGCTGGAGGTCAACGCGCTGCCCACGCCGATCGCCATCGAACTCAAGTGCATCGCCACGATGGGAGACTGAGCCATGGCCCTGATGCCGCCCTTCAACTTCAAGAAGTGGATCGACGAGCACCGTCACCTGCTCAAGCCGCCGGTGGGCAACCAGATGGTGTGGCAGGACCGCGACTTCATCGTCATGGTGGTGGGCGGGCCCAACTCGCGCACCGACTTCCACATCGACGAGAGCGAGGAGTTCTTCTACCAACTCGAGGGGGACATCAACCTGCGCATCATCGAGGACGGTAAGCCGCGCGATTTGCCCATCCGCGAGGGTGACATCTTCCTGCTGCCGCCCAGGGTGCCGCACTCGCCGCAGCGGCCCGCGGGCACGGTGGGCCTGGTCATCGAGCGCAAGCGCCAGCCCCAGGAGCTGGACGGGTTCGCCTGGTACTGCCCTCAGTGCGACAGCAAGCTGTACGAGGAGTTCCTGCACGTCTCGAACATCGTCACCCAGCTGCCGCCGGTGTTCGACCGCTTCTACGGCAACGCCGAGCACTGCACCTGCAAGAAGTGCGGCTTCCAGCTGAAGCGGAGCGGGGGCAAGTGAAGGTCGACATCCACACGCACCTGCTGCCGGCCGAGCTGCCGCGCTTCGCCGAGCGCTACGGCTATGGCGGGTTCATCACCCTGGATCACCACGCGCCGTGCCGCGCCCGCATGCTGCGCGACGATGGGAAGTTCTTCCGGGAGATCGAGAGCAACTGCTGGGACCCCGAGCGGCGCCTGACGGAGTGCGACGCGGCGGGAGTGACGCTGCAGGTGCTGTCCACCGTGCCGGTGATGTTCAGCTACTGGGCCAAGCCCGAGCACGGATTGGATCTGTCGCGCTTCCTCAATGATCACCTGGCCTCGGTGGTGCGCAGCAGCCCGCGCCGCTTCGCGGGGCTGGGCACCGTGCCCTTGCAGAGCGTGGCGCTGGCGGTGCGCGAGCTGGAGCGGTGCGTGCGCGACCTGAAGCTGCCGGGCGTGCAGATCGGCTCGCACGTCAACGGGCTCAACCTGGGAGACCCGGTGCTGTTTCCCTTCTTCGAGGCGGCCGCCGCGCTGGGCGCGGCGGTGTTCGTCCACCCGTGGGACATGCTGGGCGGCGCGCGGATGGAGAAGTACTGGCTGCCATGGCTGGTGGGCATGCCCACCGAGGTGGCGCTGGCCATCAGCACGCTGCTGTTCTCTGGAACGCTGGAGAAGCTGCCCCGGCTGCGCCTGGCCTTCGCGCACGGCGGCGGAGCGTTCCCCGGCACTATTGGCCGGCTGCAGCACGGCTTCGAGGCCAGGCCGGACCTGGTGGCGGTGGACAACCCGGTGCCGCCTCGCGACTACCTGGGGCGCTTCTGGGTGGACTCGCTCGTGCATGATCCGGACATGCTGCGCTTCATCGTCAAGCTGTTCGGCCCGAGCAGGGTGGCGCTGGGCAGCGACTATCCGTTCCCGCTCGGCGAGGAGCGGCCAGGCACGCTGATCGAGTCCCTCACGGACCTGGAGCCCGCGGCCCGCGAGGGGCTGCTGTGGCGCAACGCGCTCGAGTGGCTCGGGTGCTCGAAGGAGGAGTTCGGTTCATGACCAGCGGCGGCCCGGTGCGCTTCGAAGAGGGCGAGGCGTTCGCCCAGCGGATGGATGCCGAGGACCCGCTGCGCTCGTTCCGGGAGGAGTTTCTCTTCCCCCGGCGCAAGGATGGCGAGCCGGCCATCTACCTGGTGGGCAACTCGCTGGGGCTGCAGCCTCGCAAGGCCCGGCAGTATGTGATGGAGGAGTTGGAGGACTGGGAGCGGCTGGGCGTCGAGGGCCACTTCCACGCCCGCCACCCGTGGCTGCACTACCATGAGACGTTGACCGAGCAGACCGCGCGCCTGGTGGGCGCCCTGCCCATTGAAGTGGTGGTGATGAACACCCTCACGGTGAACCTCCACCTGATGCTGGTGTCGTTCTACCAACCCACCCGCGAGCGCTTCAAAATCCTCGTCGAGGGCGGCGCCTTCCCCTCGGACCAGTACGCGGTGGCCTCGCAGACGCGCTTTCACGGGTTCGATCCGGCGGTGGCGGTGATGCGCCTGGAGCCGCGAGCCGGCGAGGCCACGCTGCGCCAGGAGGACATCCTTGAGACGATCGAGCGGCACGGGGACGAGATCGCCCTGGTGATGCTGGGCAACGTGAACTACCTCACCGGGCAGGCCTTCGACATGGCGGCGATCACCCGCGCCGCGCACGCGCGGGGCTGCCGGGTGGGCTTTGATCTGGCTCACGGCGCCGGGAACCTGCGGCTGTCGCTGCACGATGACGGGCCGGACTTCGCCGTGTGGTGCTCGTACAAGTACCTCAACGGCGGGCCGGGGACGCTGGCGGGCACCTTCGTCCACGAGCGCCATGCGCATGAGGCCTCGCTGCCGCGCTTCGCGGGCTGGTGGGGCCATGACAAGGCCACCCGCTTCCGCATGGGGCCGGACTTCGTGCCGCTGCCGGGCGCCGAGGGGTGGCAGCTGTCCAACCCGCCCATCCTCCAGCTCGCGGCGCTGCGCGCCTCCATGGAGCTGTTCGACCGGGCCACCATGCCCGCGCTGCGCGCCAAGGGGGACCTGCTCACAGGGTACCTGGAGTTCCTGCTGGATCGGCTGCCCGAGGGCACGGTGAGCCTCGTCACTCCGCGGGACGTGAAGGCGCGGGGCTCGCAGCTGTCGCTGCGCTTCAAGCGCGACCCCCGGCGGCTGTTGGCCCACCTGGCCGAGGCCGGGGCGTTCTGCGACTTCCGCGAGCCGGACGTCATTCGCGCCGCCCCCGCGCCGCTGTACTGCACCTTCCTCGATGTCTACCGCTTCGTGAGGATCCTCGAGAGCCATGCGCGAGATTGATCGGACTGAGAGCATCACCGTGGCAGGAGCGGGCCTGGTGGGCTCGCTGGTGTCCCTGTTCCTGGCCCGGCGTGGCTTCCAGGTGGAGGTGTTCGAGCGCCGGCCGGACATGCGGCGCGAGACGGTGGAGGCCGGGCGCTCCATCAACCTGGCCATCTCCACCCGGGGGCTGCACGCGCTGCGGCAGGTGGGGCTCGAGCAGGAGGCGCTGCGCCACGCCATCCCCATGCGCGGGCGGATGATTCACCCGAAGGCGGGCGAGCTGGCCCTGCAGCCCTACGGCAAGGACGACTCGCAGCACATCAACAGCATCTCCCGCGCGTGGCTCAACAAGTACCTGATGACGCACGCGGAGGGCACGGGGCGGGTGAACATCCGCTTCAGGCAGCGGCTGCAGCAGGTGGACTTCGACACGGGCACCCTGAGCCTGCTCGACGAGCCGAGCGGCGCCACGCGCGAGCACCGCGCCCCGGTGTTCTTCGGCACGGACGGCTCGGGCTCGGCGGTGCGCCAGGAGCTGTCACGGCGGCCCGGCTATGCCTCCACCCAGGAATTGCTCAGCCACGGGTACAAGGAGCTGACCATCCCCGCGGGCCCGGGCGGCGCGTTCCGCATGGAGAAGAACGCGCTGCACATCTGGCCTCGCGGCACGTTCATGCTCATCGCCCTGCCCAATGAGGACAGCAGCTTCACCTGCACGCTCTTCCTGCCGTACAAGGGGCCCGTGAGCTTCGAGTCGCTGGACTCGCCGGGCAAGCTCACCGCCTTCTTCGAGGAGCAGTTCCCCGACGCGCTGGCGCTCATCCCCGAGCTCACCCACGACTTCTTCCACAACCCCACCGGCGCCATGGTGACGGTGAAGAGCGCCCCCTGGCACCTGGGGGAGCGGGCGCTGCTGCTGGGCGATGCCGCGCACGCCATCGTCCCGTTCTTCGGCCAGGGGATGAACTGCGGCTTCGAGGACTGCGTGGTGCTGGACTCGCTGCTGGAGCGCCACACGCGCTGGGAAGAGGTGTTCAACGAGTTCTTCCGCCTGCGCAAGCCCAACGCGGACGCCATCGCCGACATGGCGGTGGAGAACTTCATCGAGATGCGCGACAGCACCGCCAACCCGCGCTTCCTGTTGGAGAAGCAGGTGGAGAAGGTGCTGCTCAACGCCTTTCCCGGGCAGTTCATCAGCCGCTACTCGCTGGTCAGCTTCAGCCGCGTGCCGTACCGCCTGGCGTACGAGGTGGGCACGCTGGCGAGCGGCATCGTGTCCGAGCTGAGCGAGGGCCTGGGCCGCGCGGAGGACGTGGACCTGGAGCGCGCCGCCCAGCTCATTCGTGAGCGGCTGACCCCTTTCGTGGAGAAGCACTCGGAGGGATTCCGGCTTGCTGGGTAGGCTCCTGCGCCGGGGGCAGTAGCACCCGGAACGTGGAGCCGCGGCCCGGCTCGCTCTCCACCTGAATCTCTCCGCCCATCTCCCGCACGGTGGCGTGGCAGATGGACAGGCCCAGCCCGGTGCCTTCTCCCGCCTCCTTGGTGGTGAAGAAGGGCTCGAAGATGCGAGGCAGCACCTCGGGCGCGATGCCATGGCCCGTGTCCCGTATCTCGAGCACGGCACGCCCGTCCGCCGCGCGGCGGGTCGTCACGCGGATCTCGTTCTGCTCGGACTGGCCCTCGGCAATGGCATGCGCGGCATTGGAGAGCAGCTGGAGGATGACCTGGCTCAGGCGCCCCTCGTTGCCCAGCACCCGCTGGGGTGGCCCGTACTCCTTCACCAGGCGGGCACGACGGCTCAGCTCCTGCTCCATGTCCTTGAGGGTCTGGTCGAGCACCGCGTGCAGGTCCAGCGGGCTCGGAGGCTCGCCCCGCACGCGCGCCAGCGTCCTGAGCGCCTGGACGATCTTGCGCACCCGCTCGGCGCCGTGAAGCGCGTCACCCAGCGCCTCCTCCACCTCCTGCCAGCGCTCGCGCTCCTCCTCGCGCCTGGTCAGCGAGCGCAGCTCCGAGGACAGGTAGCGCAGGTTCGAGAGGATATAGGCCAGGGGGTTGTTGATCTCATGCCCCACGCCGGAGGCCAGGGTGCCCACCGCCGCCAGCTTCTCTGCGTGAGCCAGCCGCTCCTGGGTGGCCTCCAGCTGCCGCAGGCGCATGGCCAGCTCCGCCGTGCGCTCGTCCACCCGGGCCTGCAGCTGGTGCTCGCGCTGGCTCAGCCGGCGCAGGCGCAGCCATACCCCGCCCGCCACGGCGAGCACGGCGGCCAGGACACACCCCACGCGGAACAGGGGCGTCTCGACGAAGCGGGGTTGCAGGTGGAACGTCAGCTGCGCGTCGCGCGGGGCCTCGTTGCTCTGCGCGTAGAACGCCTGGACGAGGAAGCGGTGATCTCCGGGCGGCGTGCGGGTGTAGTAGGCGACGCGCCGGGTGCCCGCCTCTACCCAGTCCTCGTCCACGCCCTCGAGCTTGTAGCGGAAGCGCACCCGCTCCGGGGCTCCCAGCACCGCGGTGGTGTAGTGGATCTCCACGCGCCCCTCTCCAGGAGGCAGCGCGGACCACTGCGAGGCGGGGCGCGGCTGCCCGTCCACCTTCAGCTGCTCGATGAGCACCGGAGGCAGCGCCGCCTTGGGCTTCTCGTGCCTCGGATCATAGGCCACCGCGCCGCGGATGGTGGGGAACCACAGCCGCCCGTCCTGGGCTCGCAGCCCCGAGGGACCTCCCAGGGCGTTGCACTCCGCGGCGCGCATTCCATCCTCCGTGCCGTAGACATAGGAGGTGACGCGCTCCAGCCGCCCCTCCGCGGCGGCCTCCAGCTCGTGCCGGGCCACACGGAAGATGCCCTTGTTGCAGCTCATCCACAGGTTGCCCCGGCCGTCCGGCAACACCTGGAAGATGACGTCATCGAAGAGCCCCTGCACCCGCGACAGGCGGGAGAAGCGTCCGTCCTTCCAGCGGAACAGGCCGTTGGTGGTGCCCACCCAGAGCACGTTCGCCTCCTCGCGGATGCTGCGCACGTCGCCCTCGATGAGCTTGCCCGGCAAGGCCAGGGCAACCGTGCGGCCCTCGGCGTGCCAGGCCACGCCTCCTCCCTGGGTGCCAATCCAGAAGCCGCCCGCGGCCCGCCGCTCCAGCACCCGGATGTGGTTGCCCAGCAGCGGATCTTTCGCCGCGAGCAGCGTGAACTGCTTACCGTCCCAGCGGGTGAGCCCCTCCTGGGTGCCCACCCAGAGCGTGCCCTGCTCGTCCTCGAGGATGGGCTGCCCCAGGGGGAAGCGCAGGGGCTGGTCCGGCCCGGGCAGGCTGGTGAAGGTGCCCCGGTGCCAGCGCATGACGCCCCGGCGGCTGGAGAACCAGAGGCTGCCGTCACGGCCCTCGGCGCTTCCAAACACGGTGTCGTCCACCAGCCCGTCGCGCGTCGTCCAGGTGGTCGTCTTCCCGTTGTGCAGCCGGGTGATGCCGCCCCCCAGCGTGTTGATCCACAGGCTGCCGTCCCGCGTCTCGCGCAGGGAGCTCACCATGGTGTGCCCCAGCCCCTCGGGCGGGCCATAGGTGGCGAAGGGCGCGTCCTTCAAGCGGTGCAGGCCCTGGGTGCCCAGGCCCAGCCACACGTTGCCCTCGGTGTCCTCCACCATGGAGAAGATGGAGTCACTGCGCAGCCCGTTGGCGACACTCAGCGCCGAGCGCTGACCGTTGGCCACGCGCAGCACGCCCTGGCCCCGGGTCGCCACCCAGAGCGAGCCCCGGCGATCCACGAGCAGCAGGGAGATGGGACTGCCGGGCGTGCTGGCGTCGGGCACCGGCGTCATCAACCCTTCCTTCAGCCGGTACACATTGCCGTTCTGCCCTCCGGCCCACAGGGTGTCCTGCGCATCCACCATCAGCGCCGAAACCAATGGGGCAGGGCCCTGGAAGCGAGGCCCGGGGTGGAACGCCGAGCCGTCCCAGCGCTGAAGCCCCTCGGGCGTGGCCACCCAGAGGCTGCCGGCCCTGCTCTCGGCGAGCGCCAGCACCCTGTTGCTGGCCAGCCCCTCCTGCAGCTGCCAGACCTGAACCCGCCCCTGGGACAGGCGCGCCAGGCCACTGCCGAGCGTGGCCAGCCACACGCTGCCGTCCCGGGCCGGCAGCAGGTGGTGCACCTGACGCGGGGTGATGCTCAGGGGCAGGGGGACGGAGAAGAAGTGCCCTTCGCGCAGGCCGGCCAGCCCCCGGTTGGTGTTGATCCACAACGTCCCGTGCCGGTCGAGCGCCAGGGCGGAGACGGAGCGATCTGGCAGGGCCGGCGTGTTGCCCGTGTCGAAGACGGTGAAGTTCACGCCATCGAAGCGCACCAGGCCCTCGAAGGTGCCGGCCCAGAGGTAGCCATCCGGCGTCTGCGCCAGCGTCTGGACGGTGTTCTGCGGCAGCCCGTCCTGCGTCTGCCAGGAGCGGTGGGCGAACTGGCTGAGCGGCTTCTCTGGCTCCAGCGCCCAGGCGCTTGCCGCCGCCACGAGCAGGCCCATGGCGAGCAGGCGCGCACAGGCCCGAGCGCGGACAAAGGGGGAACCGCGCCCCCCGAGGTGGAGTTCAGAGTGACGGCACATCATCGTGGTGGAAGGGAAGGTTACTTGCCCTGGGCACTCCCAAGGTAGTCCACCGCCAGGTTGGAGAGCAGGCGCACACCTACTGGGAGGGCCCCATCATCCGCCAGGAAACGCGGAGAGTGGTTGGGCGCGGCGCTCTTGAGATCCTGCCCCTCGGGGGTGACGCCGAGGAAGACGAAGACGCCCGGCACGCGGGCCTGGAAGGCGGAGAAGTCCTCGGAGGTGGTGGTGGGCTGGCCGCTGAGCAGCTTCTTGCCCGCCACGCGCTGCACCGTGGGGCGCATGCGCTCGGCGAGCGCCGGATCATTATAGGTGACGCCATTGCCCAGGGTGAGCTGCACCTCCGCGGTGGCGCCCGCGCTCTGGGCGATGCCCTCCGCCGTGCGGCGCACCCGCTCGTGGAGCTGCTGGCGCATCGTCGGATCGAAGGTGCGGATGGTGCCGGCCATGGTGACGGCGTCGGGGATGATGTTGCCGCGCACCCCGCCGGTGATGCTGCCAATGGTGACGATGGCGGGGCTGGCGGTGAGGTCCACCTGGCGGCTCACCACCGTCTGCAGGCCCAGGACGATCTGCGAGGCGATGACGATGGGGTCCACGCCCGCCCACGGCAGCGCGCCGTGGGTCTGCCGGCCGCGCACGACGATGGACAGCCCGTCGGAGCTGGCCATGACGCCCGCGGGCCGGTAGGCCACCTCCCCGACGCGGTAGCCGCTGAACACGTGCAGGCCGAAGATGGCGGAGGGCGCGGGGTTCTCGAGCACGCCGTCGCGGATCATCGCCAGCGCGCCGCCGGGCCCGGTGCCCGAGGCCTCCTCGGCCGGCTGGAAGATGAACTTCACGGTGCCGGGCAGGCTGGCGCGCACGTTGGAGAGCACCTCGGCGGCGCCCATGAGCATGGCGACGTGCAGATCGTGCCCACAGGCGTGCATGACGCCCACCTCCTGGCCGTTGTACTGGGCTCGCACGGTGGACTTGAAGGGCAGGGTGCTCTCCTCGGTGACGGGCAGCGCGTCCATGTCCGCCCGCAGCGCCACCACGGGGCCGGGGCGGCCGCCGCGCAGCACGCCCACCACGCCCGTGCCACCGACGCCGGTGCGCACCTCCAGGCCCAGGCGGCGCAGGTGCTCGGCGACGAGCCGCGAGGTGCGCGTCTCCTGGTTGGAGAGCTCGGGGTGCTGGTGAAGGTCATGCCGCCAGGCGACCACCTTGGACTCGATGCTGGCCGCGTGGCGCTCCACCTCGCGCGCGAGCGGAGACTGGGCGAAGGCCGGGGCAGCGAGCAGGAGCGCCAGCAGCAGGGGGCCGGTGAGGGGGAGGGGGCGCATATGAGCTGGGGCTCCGGGCTCGGGGAAACATGGAAGCAACGCGGGCGGGCAAGATAGCCTGTCCGTGAACCGCGATGGCGAGGTGACACCCCATGCCGAGAAAAGCTGCCCGTGACATCGAGAAGGCCTACCCCCGCAAGGAGTTCGCCGCGAAGCTGCGGCGCCTGGCGGATGCCATCGAGACGGAGAAGGCCTTCACCATCCAGGTCGCCGGAGAGCGGCTGCGCATCCCCGCCGACGCCGTCTTCAACATCGAGCACGAGCAGGAGGGCGGGGTGGACGAGGTCGAGTTCCAGCTTCGGTGGAAGCGGAGCTGATGTCCGTGCATCCGGCGGGGCTGGGGGACGGCACGCGGGTAGGAGACTGGCGTGTGCTGTGGCGGCATGAGCTGGGCGCGTTCGGCGTGGTGTACCTGGCGGTGCGGGTGGGACAGGAGGCTGCGGGGCCTTACGCGCTGAAGCTGGCGCGGGGCAGGGGAGATGCCCGGTTCGCACGCGAGGTGGAACTGCTCGGACGCGTGCAGCACCCGAACGTGCCTGCGCTGCGCGGACACAGCCAGTGGTACGGCTTTCCGTATGTGGTGATGGACTGGGTGGAAGGCCCGGCACTGTACCGGTGGGCGCGGCTCTGTAACCCGTCTGTACTCGAAGTCACGAGGCTCCTGGCTAAGGTGGCTTCGGCCCTGGCCGCGGTGCACGCGGTGGGCGGGGCGCACCGGGACATGAAGGGCGACAACGTGCTGGTGCGTATGAAGGACGGAGAGCCGATGCTCACCGACTTCGGCGCGGGCGCATGGGAGGGAGCCGCTCCGCTGACGGTCAACGGACCGCCTGGCACGCCGCTGTACTACAGCCCGGAGCGGCTGCGCTCTCATCTGAACCTGCTGCCCCCAGGCTCACCCAGTGGCGCGGGGGCCGCTGACGACGTGTACGGACTGGGCGTGACCGCCTTCCGGCTGCTCACGGACAGCTATCCCTTTCTGGAGCTTGAAGAAGAGCAACGCACCCAGGAGCGGCTGGGTGGACGGCTGCCACTGGCGCCGCAGGAGGTGAACCCGGGTGTGCCCGCGGAGCTGGGCGCGCTGGTGCTGCGGATGCTGGCGGCCCGGCCCGAGGAGCGCCCGTCCGCCGACGAGGTGGCGCAAGCGCTGGAGGCCATGGCACGGGGCCTGGAGCGCGTGGCGGAGAAGCTGCTCTTCACCTGGGAGACGGATGACTCGAACCTGGGCCCGGGAAAGCGACTTCACTCCCGGGTGGAGTACGAGCGAATGCTGGCTCAGGCGCGCATTGCTGAAGGCCAGGCTCGGGTAGCCGCCGAGATCGCCCGGATTCAGGCGCGAAGGGCTGAGCAGGCTCAGCCGCCGCCACCTGAGCAGCCTGCTCCCGTGCGCGAGAGGCGCCGGACGATGCCTAGGCGCCGGGTGGCTCTGGCGGTATCGGTGCTGGGTGTGCTGGGCGCTGTAGTGCTGGGACAGGCGCTGCGCTTCGAAAGGGAGCCGTCCGCGCCCCCTGCGCCCGAGAATGAGGTGGCCCAGGCGGACGCGCCAGAGACAGGTGGCGCGCCGGATGCAGGGACGGTGGGCATGGGAGACGCCGCGCTTGCGTCCGCCTCGCCCGCGTCCCCAGTGGACGCTGCAGGGCAGACCGGCATGGCACAGCGCCTGCCTAAGGATCCGCTCGATGGGCAGAAGCGTCCGCCGTGTTACCCGCGCTGGGGAGAGGTGCAACTCAACGGTGGTTGCTGGTTCTCGAACGTTGGGATGAAGCCACCGTGCGGGCCACGAGAGTACGAGTGGGAAGGGCGCTGCTACCTGCCGGTCTGGGCCGCTGACCGGCCGCCCACCTCGGACCAGCCTGGAGCACCGTGAGCCGATTGGTCTGGGGGTGGGTGGCGTCAGATGCTTAGGGCCGTCCACTTGGTGGACAGGTTCAGCTCTTGAGCGGGGCGGGCCGAGCGGCTTCCCGTTCAGGGCAGCGTCTCGAAGCAAGTGCGCGACCGCAGATTATCCCTCAGGACCTGTTGCTGCCTCGTCGAGCAACTGCCGTGCTTCGCTCCGGTGGACACGGGAACTCGCCGAGGCTAGGCACCTATTTGTTGAAACGTTCGTTCCGGGTCAGTGATTCCGCATGATCCCACATGGACTTGGATTCACCTGCGACACGCCAGTGCGTGAAGATATTATTGAGGAGCCATGTCATCCCATGCTCGTCCCTGAGGAGATGGGTGAGCTTGCTGGCCGAGTAAGGCTTCCCATCCAGTTGCCACACCACGGAGCTTCGGCTTCTCAAGTCACCGATCGTTGCCCGGAACGTCTTGGGGTCACGCTGCACGCCATCCTTCGGAAGAGCCTCTGGAACGATCTCTATCTCCGTTCCGGCGCTGATGACCCCGTGACGCTCAAGTACCTGAAGGGTCCGCTCCCGCTGCTCTCCGGAGGAAGTGCGGCGGACGTTCTCGTCCTTCTTCCTGATCCGGACTTGGTACTCGCTGGCCTCCTTCAGTGGGAGAATCTGGCGGATGTCCAAGAATAGGCGCTCATCGACTTTATAGGGCAGCACCTGAATGCAGCGGATGTCGATACCACGCTCAACGAGCCAGATGACGGTAGTTGTGATCTCAAGAGAGAAATCCTGGGCCACCAAGAGGATTCGCGGAACGGTACTGATCTCCATGGGCTCGGCCAAGGACGCGCCTAAAAAAGACAGGATGCGCTCGCGCGCATTGCCTTCCCTGTTCTTTTTCGCAAGGAACACTTCATGCGCTTGGACAATGTCCTCAAAGGACATCGACGAGATCATAGCCGCGTAGCGGATCGCCTGAAGATCCATGTGCCCGCCATCATCCGTTCGCTTGATCTCAATGACAACGAGGTTCGCGTTTTCATCAAGGGCGAGCAGATCGATACGGCGGCGGGAGTCCTCCCAGTCTCCGTATTCTTCCGAGAGAATGAAGAGGTTCTCGCCAAGCGCACTGGGCTCCTCCAGCAACCATTGCTGCAGTTGCTGTCGTTCCTTGATGTCCTCCCTGATGAACGTCACACTCTCAACCTTTTGAAGCTTGCCAGAGAGGGCTTCGAAAAGAGCCATTGGTTACTCATCCTCCTTGCCTCGTGGGCTCGGTTTTCCTACCACAAGTAGCGAAGCGCACGGCCGAAAGCGAGCTTGCTGACAGCGGGCAAGTACTCCGAATCGTTGGTGTGCTCGCTTCGCGGCCATTCGCTTCGTCCTTGCTCTTCTTGGAGAGGTCTTCGCCCACGGAGCTGACGTTCTGCCTTCCGCGCTCACATCAATGAAGCAATGGCCTCCACTACTTGGGGCCATTCGCGCGACAGCGGGTTGATGACCTCGAAGTGCCCGGCGCCCGGCAGCGTGATGAGCCGCACGGCATCCCTGAGCTCCGTGGCGCGAGCGTGGTACTCGGTGCTGAGCGACACGGGCACCGTGTCGTCCTCGGTACCGTGAATGAGGATCTGCTGGATGTTGACCGGCGCCAGCTCGGCGGGAGAGCCCAACTCGTAGCGCTCTGGAACCTGCGCGGGCGTACCGCCCAGCAGCCCCACCACGGCATCGTTGCTCAGGTGCAGCTCATAGGCTCGCGTCAGATCCACCACGCCCGCGAGCGCCACCACACCCCGCGGCATGAAGTGCCCCCCCGTGTAGAGCGGCTCGTGGGGAACAATGCGGCGCCGCGCCGCAGCCCACAGCGCCAGGTGGCCCCCGGCCGAGTGCCCCAGAAACACCACCCGCGCCAACGCCAACGGGTGCGACTGGGCCAGGGTGCTCAGAAACTCCGTCCCCCAGGCAATATCCAGGAACGTGCCCGGCCAGCCGCCGCCCTCGTTGCCCACCCGCCGGTACTCCAGGCTCCAGGTGGCATAGCCGCGCCGCGTGAGGTCCGCGCACAGGTGGCCCACGTGCTCTAGATCGTACTTCGCGCGCCAGAAACCCCCATGCACCATCACCACCACCGGGTGCGGCCCAGGCCCCGGCGGCAGGCGTAGGTCCCCGAACTGATGGGGCTCTTTGCCGTAGGCAATCCGCGCGTCGGCCAGTGGCGCGGGCGTCTCAAGCATCCAGAGCGGATTCATGATGCCGCGATGGTAGCCAAGGGGCTCACCACCGATCATCCGTGAAGAGACAGTCGATGAGCTTCGCCTCGCCGAGCAGGGTGTTGCGGCACTGGATGTCGCTCACAGGCGCGAAGAGCGTTCCGTTCGGTAGCCGATCAACGGACAGTGTCCTCCGAGTGAGTTCATCCACAACCTCGGCGACGCCTTTCGTTTCGGGCACCTCCTCGTAGAAGAGCCTGGGCTGCTGGAACCGGTCTTCCTCGGTGCGAAGGTGCAGAGAGGTGTAGAGGGTGTAGACCGGCGCGAGAATGCTCAGCAGGAGCACGACCGTGCGGTACTCCCGGCCTCCACTCACCTCGATAGGGCCGGGCAGAGTGACGCGGGCCCGCCAGCAGTTGTCGTCGGACCAGAGCACACTCCAGTCCTCGACTTTGCATTGGGGCAGAGCCTGCGTCAGGTGCTCAAGGAGCTTTCGCCAGGGCGCGGAGCGACGCTCCTGGGCCTCCTGGCGCGTCGCCTGCAGGCGCCGGAACTGCTCGGACTCATGGTAGCCAGGCTCGGTACTGTACAGGTTCGACGGGTAGTACCGGTGGACCAGATCTACGAGGCTGGAGGCGTCGAGGGACGGGCTCATGGGAAGCGTCAGGCCAGGGCAGTCACTTATCTACCGGCGTTGAGGGGCCCCGGGATAGTCGGCGAAGTCCTTGACCCGTGCCCCCGGGATGAGTTCTCGAAGAATCCTCTCCATCTCGAGGTGGTACCGCTTGCACAACTCCGCGCTGAGGAAGTTCTGCCGGAGTACGCGCTCCGCAGCCTGGTCCGACGCCGTAGCCGCACAGCTCTGAGCGTACTCGTCAGTGACGGGACCCCGGAAGTTGATCTCGGGCACTTCAACCTGAACCTTGCAGAGGACAGGTTTGAAGGTGTGTCCGTCCTGGCGCGCGAGCGTGATGAGGAGCCGTGCGGCTTTCCATCCGCCTGGCCCCGTTCCTTGGGGCGCGACAATGGGAACGAAGTGGAACTCCGAAGGAGCAATGGGATCCCATTCCGGGGTCGAGACGCAGGCCAGCAGGGCCGCCAGTGCGACCAGGCCACCGAATCGGAACCACCATCCTTGAGGCGTCCTCCAGCCCATCGCTGCCTTCAGAAGCGCGAGATGGCGAAGAACGCCTTGATCTTCTCGCTCGTCTCCCGAAGTCGCCCGGAGAGCGTGCGGACGAACGTCCAGAGCAGCACGTACGCCAGGTCCTTGTCGGTGAACATCAACTGATCGAGCTTCTCGCGCTCGATGACCCACACCGTACACGGAGTGTGGGCGATGGCATCCGCCGAGCGCGGGCTGTCATCAATCACCGCCATCTCCCCGAAATACTGGCCTTTTTCGAGGATGGCGAGCGCCTCCTCGCCGATGCCCGGCACGTCCTTGGAGATGCGCACCCGGCCCTCGACGATGACGTACATCTCATGTCCCACATCCCCCTCGTGGAAGAGGAAGGCACCGCCGTCGAACTTCCGGGCCTGGGCGATGGAGGCCACCTTGGTGAGCTGGCCCTGGGTCAGGCCCTCGAAGAGCGCAACTTTCTTGAGGAGTGAGGCATCCATGCTGTCACCTACGTACCATGCGCCCAAGGTGCTCTGGTACTTTCCGCACCCCCTTCTGAAGGAGCAACAGCCGTGGCGGACGAGAAGATCAACAAGGTGACCATCATCGGCTCGGGGCCGGCGGGCTACACCGCGGCCATCTACGCCGCGCGCGCCAACCTGGAGCCCGTCGTCTTCGCTGGCGGCCCCACGCTCGAGGATCCGCAGCGCGTGCCCGGGGGCCAGCTGATGATCACCACCGAGGTGGAGAACTACCCCGGCTTCCCCGAGGGGATTACCGGCCCGGAGCTGATGGAGCACTTCCAGAAGCAGGCCGAGCGCTTCGGCACCCGCATCCACATGGAGAACGTGGTGAAGGTGGACTTCTCCCAGCGCCCCTTCCTCATCCAGGGCGAGAGCGTGAGCTACCGCTCCGAGACGGTCATCATCTCCACGGGCGCCAGCGCCAAGTGGCTGAACGTCAAGGGCGAGGATCTCTACAAGAACCGGGGCGTGAGCGCGTGCGCCACGTGTGACGGCGCCTTCTTCAAGAAGCAGGACGTGCTGGTGGTGGGCGGCGGCGACACCGCCATGGAAGAGGCCACCTACCTGGCGAAGATCGTCAACCGCGTCACCCTGCTGCACCGCCGCGACACCTTCCGCGCCTCGAAGATCATGCAGGAGCGCGTGCTGAAGAACCCGAAGATCACCGTGATGTGGAACTCGGTGGTGGACGAGGTGGTGGGCAACGAGAAGGGCATGACGGGCGCGGTGGTGCGCAACGTGATGACCAACGACACCCAGCTGCTCACCGCCACGGGCCTGTTCGTCGCCATTGGCCACACGCCCACCACGCACCTGTTCCAGGGCGTGCTGGAGACGCACCAGAACGGCTACCTGAAGACGGAGCCGGGCTCCACGCGCACCAACATCCCCGGCGTGTACGCCTGCGGAGACGTGCAGGACAGCGTCTACCGCCAGGCCATCACCGCGGCGGGCACCGGCTGCATGGCGGCGATCGAGGCCGAGCGCTGGCTCATCGAGCAGGGCAAGTAAGGGCGCGCTGTACGCGGGAGGCGGGACATGAGCGGCAAGCGGCTGAGTCAGAAGACGGTGGCGGTGCACGCGGGCAGCAGGCTGGCGGACAGCAGTTCCCAGCCGCTGGTGCCCGCCATCCACATGTCCACGGTGGGCTGGTTCGAGAGCAGTGACGAGCTGGACGGGGCGCTGGACGGCAAGGACTACGTCTACTCGCGCATCAGCGCCCAGAACACCGCGCTGCTGGAGGAGTCCGTGGCGGCGCTGGAGGGCGCCGAGGGGTGCGTCTCCTACGGCAGCGGCATGGCGGCGCTGAGGGCCGTCTTCGAGGCGCAGAACCTCAAGGCCGGGGACCGGGTGGTGATGCCCGGGGACGGCTACGGCGTCACCCGGCTGCTCTTCAAGACGCTGTGCTCGCGCGCGGGCGTGGAACTGCACCCGCTGGTGCTCTCGGATCCCAAGGCGCCCGAGCGGATCGCCGAGCTGCGGCCCCGGTTCGTGCTCGCCGAGAGCATCACCAACCCGCTGCTCTCGGTGCCGGACATCCGCGTCCTGGCCAAGGCCTGCAAGCAGGTGGGCGCGCCGCTCGCGGTGGACGCCACCTTCCCGTCTCCGTACGGGCAGCGGGCGCTCGCGCTGGGGGCGGACTACGCCATTCAATCCGCGACGAAGTGGCTCAATGGGCACAGCGACGCGCTGGCCGGCACGGTGAGCGGCTCTCGCGAGCGCCTGGCGCCGCTGCGCTCCATGCGCCTGCTGGCGGGCGATGTGCTCGGCCCGTTCGAGGCCTGGCTCACCCAGCGGGGCATTCGCACGCTGCCGGTGCGCATGAAGGCCCACTCCGAGCACGCCGCTCATGTGGCCCGCCGCCTGGCCGAGTCTCCGCTGCTCGAGCGCGTGCTCTACCCGGGCCTGCCCTCGCACCCGGACCACGCGGTGGCCAGGGAGGTGCTGGAGGGCGGCTTCGGGCCCATGGTGGCCTTTGAGATCAAGGGCGCTGGGAGGCCCGAGGGCTACCGCTTCCTCGAGGCGCTGAAGCTGGCGCGGCCGGGGCCCTCGCTGGGAGACGTGTGCACGCTGGTGATGCATGCGGCCAGCGCCAGCGCCCGGCGGATGACGCCCGAAGAGCGCGCGGCCGCTGGAATCCGCGAGAGCCTCATCCGCGTGTCGGTGGGCCTGGAGGATCCCGAGGAGATCGTCGAGGACCTGCTGGCCGCGGTGGCGCAGGGGGTGAAGCGGTGAAGATGGTGGATGTGGGGGCCAAGCGGAAGACGGGCCGCAAGGCGGTGGCCACCGCCCGGCTGAGGATGCTGCCCGCCACGCTCAAGCGCATTCAGCAGGGGCAGATCGAGAAGGGCGATGTGCTGGCCGCGGCACGGCTGGCGGGCATCATGGCCGCCAAGCGCACCCCGGACGTGGTGCCGCTGTGCCACCCCATCGCGCTCTCGGGCGTGGAGGTGACGCTGTCGCCCGTCGACGTGGGCCTGGAGGTGCGCGCCGAGGTGCGCACCGTGGACCGCACCGGCGTGGAGATGGAGGCCCTCACCGCGGCGTGCGCGGCGGCGCTGACGGTCTACGACATGTGCAAGAGCGTGGACCGGGGCATGGTCCTCGAGCAGGTGCAGCTGGAGCACAAGTCCGGAGGCCGCTCCGGTACCTGGAACAGGAGAGCTTCGAAGAAATGAGCCGCAACTCTGGCCTGTCGAGCATGGGCCTCTCGGACCTGCTGGGGCAGCACGCCGAGGGCGCCACCCGCATCGTGTTGCATCACGAGCGCCAGCAGAAGTTCCGGCCCATGGTGCTGCTGGAAATGTTCGTGCTCTTCTGGTTCGTCGTCCTCTGCTTCCCGCTCATCATCATCGGGCTGCTCTGGGCGTTCTTCGCCTCCCAGGGCTCGCTGCTCACTCCGTCGGATGTGAGGAACATCGTCTCGGCGAACCGGGAGGAGAAGCGCACGAGCCGCTTCTACTCGTACTGGCACGAGATCCGGATCCGCGTCTTCGGCAAGACGAACCTGCCCGTGTTCGAGACCCGGGCGACGCCGTCGGGCAAGCACGAGGGGGACGCGCTGGTGGCCTCGGTGCTGGCCATGGCCGAGCAGCATGGCCTGGTGGTGCTGGAGGCGCTGAGCCAGCCGGCCGAGGTGGCCGAGGTGTGGTTCGGCGGGCAGCCCCTGCTGGCCCACCCCGAGGAGCGGCACGAGGACAACGCCGCCCGGCTGCTCCAGCGCCAGGGCTTCCAGGTGAAGGACGAGGGCGACTCGCTCGAGCTGCGGTGGGAGCACCCTCAGCCGGGTCGGGCCGGGTCGGTGGGCCGGCTGCTGCTCTCGCCGCTCATGCTCAGCCGCCCGCACGAGTTCTTCGCCGAGGTGCGCGATGCCTGGGCGGACCTGACGAAGGCGCCGCGCAAGGTGACTCGCATCACCGTGACGGCGGGCAGCCTGGAGCTGCACACCTCTCGGGGGGACTCCGTCTACCAGCGCCTGGTCATCGACGGGCGGGATCTGGTGGGCATCACCTTCTCGCCCTCGCTGGGCTATGACAGGGACGTGACGCGCCACCGGGCCACGCTGCGCTTCATTGGCCGCACGCGCTCGGGCACCCTGCCGCTGGAGCTGGATCTGCCCGACTGTGGCCCGGCGCTCCGGGACTTCCTCGTGGGAGCGACGATTCGCCTGCGCGCGCTGCACCCGGAGCTGGGCCTGGCCACGCACGCCTCGCGGCCCGCCCGCTGCCCCTACTGCGGCACCCTGCACGTCATGGGGCCTGGGACGAAGTGCCCCTCGTGCGGCGTCTGGGCCGGGGAGTTCCGATAGGCGCCCTGTGGCCTACTCCTGCCACTGCACGAGGAAGGAGGCGCCGCGGCCCTCTCGGCCGATCAGCTCCACGCGGATCGACTTCGCGCCCGAGATCTCCAGGCAGGCCTCGAGGATGCCCTGGTAGTAGCCCGGCTGATCCATCACCTCGTTGATCGACACCTCGCACCAGTTGGACGACAGCTCCGTGAGGCTTGCCCGGATGTAGTTGTCCGCGCTGTGCAGGTTGTGGTCCAACCGCCGCAGCGCCCGCAGCGGGCCCAGCAGCCGCGCTACGCCCACCATCGCCTTGCCGATGACCGTCTTGCACATGCCCTTGACGACATCGTGCCCCAGCCGCCGGTAGCCCTCGGCCTTGGGCAGGCGCCCGTACAGGTCCGTGACGGCCACCTCCAGGCACTTGCGCCACGTCTCGAACGAGTAGGCCGGCTGCAGCTTCTTGGACAGATCCAACCCTTCGGCGCGCAGTCGCGCCGCCGCTACGGCGGACAACCGTCCCTGCAGGGAAATGAGGAAGAGCCCTTCGACCGTGTGGTCAAACACCACCCACCGCTGCATGGCGGGGGTGGGAGTGGTTCCTCTGGGCTGTGGCTCAACGAGCCCCTGCATGGCGACACCGTTCCTGTAAAAGTCCCGTGATTCAAAATAGGAATGGGGGGCCTTACTGCCGACCCCCTGCTCCATGACGGGGTGAACGCTTTCGGACATCCGCGCCCGGCGAGTTCAGCTCAGGACAGCGAGGAGCCCCGTGGCCGGATCAGCACCTCGCCGTGCTGCTCGGAAGACGTGCCTGCATTCGGGGGCTTGGCTGCAAGGCTGCCCGCTTCCACTCCTACACCGCGAAGGTGATCTCTCTGTCGGCGGAGGAGGGGGCTATGTCCATCAGGGTGCTGGTGTGGGGAGCGGTGGTGTTGGGAGCGATGGGGCAGCTGGCCTGCACGGCGCAGGCGGATGCGGCGCAGTTCACCTCCACGGAGACGTCGAGCGATCCGGCGACGGGTTCTCCCAGTGGCGAGGGACAGTTCTGTGGAGGCTTCGGGGGCATCCAGTGCCCCGAGGGGCTGCGGTGCGTGGATGATCCCAACGACTCGTGTGAGCCCACCGAGGGCGGAGCGGACTGCGGCGGCATCTGCGCCAGCGCGGACGCCGAGCGCAAGGCGCCCAAGTGCGAGAGGAAGGAGGATCCGCGGCTGAGCTACGTCTCGAGGGATCCCGAGCAGTGCCTGGCCATCCTCTTCCTGTGCCCGGAGGGCTCTACACAGTTCTTCAACGAGTGCGGCTGTGGGTGCCGGAGGCTGGACAAGACGTGCAACTACACGGATCCGAACCGGCGCTACGTCTCCACGGATCCGGACCAGTGCGCGACGCTGCGCTTCGTCTGCGAGCCGGGCGAGGGGGCCTTCTCCAACTCGTGCGGCTGCGGCTGCGAGCCGGCGACGGCGCCGTAGACGGACGTGGCAACGGCACTCGGCATGAACCGCCCCCCTTTCCAGCAGAGGGTGCCTTGCGGCCAGGGCCGGAACCAGAACGCGCCGGGTTGCGCCCCGCCTGGAGTGCATGCCCGGTGCCGACCGGTCGGCAGTAAGCCCCCACCGGCTGTCCACCACGAACCGGCAGGGTTGGTCGGAATAGCAGTTCCTGGCTGCCGAAAAGTAGGCAGTAGGCGCCCGGGACCCACCCGTCGGCTGTCAGAGCTAAAAGTCGGCTCTACCCGATCACGGCTCCAGGAAGTTCAAGCACTTGGAATGAACGCGTGCCGTGGCCGTTCGTCGCGGCGACTCCGGGGCAGCCAGCTCGGCATGACACGCCTCCACGGTCTGCGGAGGACGGCTGACATTCACCACCGCATCCACCCGGCCCGGCTGTCCGGTGAGCAGGAGCACGGCGCTTCGGGGCACGCCCTCGCGGTAGTCAAAGCGCAGCGCCAGCCGCTCGCCGGGCTCTAGCGGCCCCTGGAGCAGTAGCATCAGGCCCTGCTCGCTGGGGTCCACCCGGGCGAAGCGGGCGCGGCCCTCCACCTCCACGGACTCGCGCACGATGGGCCCATCCAGCAGGACCACGGTGACAGTTCCTTGCATCAGGTAGAGCACAGGGGCCTTGCCCACCTCACCCGTGAGCACAATCGAGCGCGGAACGGCGCGCTTGGCGGACCCGGCCTGGGCTGAAGCGGCGAGGCCCGCCAGCAGGGCGGTAAGCACGAGAGCGGGGGAGTGGGGTTGGAACAAGGTGTGGGAACCTCCTGGGTAGGTTCCCACGGTAGCAGACCGGGACGAGCGCCCGCCGGATGCCCGTGGCGCCGAGCCGTGGCACGTCGTCTCACTGAGCCATCGTCTCGTTCCAGTAAAGGGGTTGGCAGGAGATGGGCCCACCCGCCCAACGGCGGCCACAATGATAGCCCTCGCCGCATACCTCGGGGCCCTGGGGATCGCACGCAGGCAGGCAACGCCAACCGTCGCAGACCTTGCCAGCGCCGCAGGGCGGCAAGCCCTCGCCACACTTCTCGACACACTCCATCCACACCTTGCCAGGATGCAACGGTTCGTGGACCACCTGACATTTACGGCCCTCGGGGCAGGGAATCTGGAGGCATTGGGGGCCATAGACTTTCGCGCAGATGGAAGCGCCTTCACTGAAGGGGACGCACTGCTGGCCCGGGGGGCAGCCGCGCGCCACGCACGTGGGCAGGCAGGCGGGTTGGGGGATGGTGTCCGCGCAGAAGAAGCCTTCGGGGCAGCCCTTGCTGTCACCCAGGCGGCAAGGCCGGGCACACCACTTCTGAGCCTCGTCATGGCCACTGCACAGCCACTCAGGAGCGCAGGCGTTCTCTTTGTCCCATGGAAACCTGACGCAGCCCTCGCCTTCCTGGCGTGGCCCCGCGGGGACGCAGCGGCTGACCTGGGGCCCGTCTCCCCAGGTGGCAACGCGGCGGCAGACCGTGCCTTCCATGCACTGCTCATCCGTCAGGCACTCGCTGTCCACGCAAGTGGTCCGTGGGTAGCGGGAATCGTACAAGCAGCCCAGCGGGGGCTCGCACTGCGCCTTGCCCGGCCCGCACTTCCGCCCATACGTCACCAAGCGCGTCCGCTGGTCCTGAGTAAGAATGGGGCTGACGGGCACCTCTGGGGGCCCCCCAACTGGTAGCTGTGGTCTCAGCAGCCCCCACAGCAGCACCAGCAGGGGCAGCAGCAGCAGCACTCCCACGAAGACGGCCACCGCCGCGTGCCACCTCTCTCCGCGCACCTACGGCGGGCCTCCGCACTCGAGGCACTCCCGCGAGTTTTCCTTGCCACTCGCGCAGACCCGCTCCCGTACCGAATCCGTGCATTGCCTGAGCATGAGGAGTTGTTGCTGCGCATCCTTCTGGACGGCCTTCTCAACGCGGCCTTCCTTGCCGAATTCAGAAGGGCAGCCGGTCGTTGCCGTGACTGAAAGGACGACCGTTCCCACCCAGGGCCAACGCATAGGTGCCTCCCTCGAAGCACCCTTGACGCTATCAGCGCGGCTCCCAAAGCGTCCACGCCACGGCAGGTAGGGAGCCGCCGGGTAGCGTACGCCCGCGTCGCGGCTACTCAGCCCCAGTCCTGCTCCACCCGTGGCGCACGAGCAGCTCCGTGACGCGCGCCCGCACCTCGTCGCGGATCTGCCGCACCCGCTCCACGGGCTTGCCCTTGGGGTCCTCGAGCGGCCAGTCATCGCGCTGGAGCCCTGGCACGTGGGGGCACGCCTCGCCGCAGCCCATGGTGATCAGCCAGTGAGCCCCCTGCGCCAGCTCGTCCGTGAGCCGCTGGGGCTTGGCGCCAGACACGTCAATTCCCACCTCTGCTAGCGCCGCCTGCACTTCCGGGTGGACCCGCTCGCCCGGCTGCGTGCCGGCGGACACCGCGCGGGCCTTCCCCGGGTCGGCCATCACATTGAAGAAGGCCGCCGCCATCTGCGAGCGCCCGGCGTTATGGACACAGGCGAAGATCACCGTTTTCATGGCTATTCCTCGTGAAGCGGTCAGGGTGTGTTCCGCTCGTGGGCAGTGGGCGTGCGTCCATGCGGTACGACGAGCTCCGAGGCGATGGCGGGCACCGCGGGCGACAGCCACCGGAACAGGACGGTGGCGAGAGCCGCGCCTACCAGTTGGGCGAGGAGGAACGCCGGAACATCCGCCGGGCGGATCCCCGCGAAGGTGTCGGTCGCGGCCCGGGCGAGCGTCACCGCCGGATTGACGAACGAAGTAGAGGCGGTGAACCAGTAAGCCCCGACGATGTAGGCCGCCACCGCGAACGGCACCACGGTGGCCCGAGAGCGGGACACGCCCCAGATCACCGACACCAGGCCGAAGGTCGCCAGCCCTTCGCTGAACACCTGAGAGGCACCGGATCGCACATGCGCCGAGACGGCAAACAGGGGCTCGCCGAACATGAGGTGCGCCGCGGCAACCCCGGCGAAGGCCCCGCTCACCTGCGCCGCCACATAGAGCGGCGCCTCACGCCACGCCAGGCCTCGCTGCGAGGCATCCGCCAGGGTGACAGCGGGGTTGAAGTGCGCCCCGGAGATCGGCCCGAAGGTGAGGATGAGCGCCACCAGGGCCCCGCCCGTGGCGAGCGCATTGGCCAGCAGCGCCAGCCCCACGTTTCCGCCCGAGAGCCGCTCGGCCATGATGCCGCTGCCCACCACCGCGGCCAGGAGCAGCGCCGTGCCCAGCGCCTCGGCGGTGAGCCTGCGCGACAGCGACGGCTGAGCGCTCACCGGCACGACGTGGGCCCCCGCGTGCGCACCAGCCGCTCCACATCCTGGCGCAGCACCTCGCGCTTGGAGAACGAGCCCACCACGGCCTTCAGCTGCGCCTTGCACACCTCGTCCAGCTGCTCCGCCAGCCGGTAGTAGACCCAGCTGCCCTCCCGGCGGGCCTCGACGACCCCCGCCGCGCGCAGCACGGACAGCTGACGCGAGGTGGTGGACTGATTGAGGCCCAGCGCGGCCTCGAAGTGACAGACGCACAGCTCTCCATGAGAGAGCAGCGCGACGATGCGCAACCGTGTCTCATCCCCCAGCGCCTTGAAGAGGCGCGAGGCGGGGCGGACCTCGAGGGACTGAATGGCAGCGGGCATGACGATATGATGATATTCGCATGTCGTGCTGCCGGGAACCCCGGGGTGTGCAACCTTTGGGTGACACCGCTGGAGGCTAGCGCTTGGCCTCGGCGCGCAGCCGCTCGAGGAACAGGGCCACCACCACCAGCGAGTGGGTGATGTGGCCCTCCAGCACCAGGCGCGGCACGTCCGCGTGCGGGTGCAGCTCCACGCGGATGTCCTCGCCCTCGTCCGGGTGGCCCTCGTGCCGCTTCACGCAGTCCAGCGCCACGAAGCTGTGGCACTTGTTGCCCTGCAGCGCCGGGTTGGGGTGCACCGCGCCCAGCGGCAAGAGCCGCCCCGGCACATAGCCCGTCTCCTCCTCCAGCTCCCGCGCCGCCGCCACCGCCGGATCCTCGCCCGGATCCACCAGCCCGCCGGGGATCTCCAGCGTGGTGCCCTGCACGCCGAACCGGTACTGCCGGATCAGAATCAGCTGCTCCTCCGCGGTGAGCGCTACGACGTTCACCCACTCGGGCGTGTCGATGAACACCCGCGGGTGCTCATGGCCCGTGCGCGGATCGGCGTACACGTCCTCGCGCACCTTGAGGATGGTGTAGTCGTGCTCGAGCCCGCGGCGCAGGCGCGTCCAGGGACGGGGAGACTGGGACACAGAGACCTCCGGGCCTTCAGTTGAGGTTGGCCAGCCGCTCGTGCAGCTCCTTGGACATCAGCTCCAGCCGCTCGCGATCCGGCGCCTCGGGCGACAGCTCCAGGCACCGGTCCACGTCCTTGAGCGAGGCGCGGTACGCCCCCACCTTCATCAACAGCATCGCCCGCGTGCGCAGCTCGCCCGGGTGGTCCGGCGCCAACAGCAGCAGCAGATCCACCACCGTCAGCCCCCGCTCCGCATCGTCCTTCTCCAGGTAGATGCGTTTGAGGTTGGACAGCATCCGGTAGGTGATGAGCTCCACCGGCGCCGGCGCCAGCTTCGAGGTGTCGAAGCGCAGCTGCGGCGCCACGCGCTTGAGCAGCTCCTCGCACCCGTGCTCGGTGAGGATGTCTCCGTTGTTGAACGGATCAATGACGAGCTTGTGGTCCCCCGCGTTGCACGCCACCAGGAAGTGGCCAGGGAAGGCCACCCCGTACAGCGGAATGCCCGCCCGCCGCGCCACCTCCAGGTACACCACGGACAGGGTGATGGGCAGCCCCACCTTGTGCTCCAGCACATGGTCCAGGAAGCTGTTCTCCGCCGCGAAGTAGTCGCGATGGTTGCCGCGGAAGCCCTCGATGTCGGCCAGCACGTGGCGCAGCGCCCTCAGCCGCGCCAGAAACTCGCTCTCATCCAGGTGCCGCTCCACCTCCAGCTGCACCCGGGCCGCCAGCGCGTCCAGGGTGTGCAGGCAGGCGGCCACCTCCAAGGTGGGGTTGGCCAGCGTGGCAATGGCCAGCGCCGCCAGATCCAGCCTGGGCGGATCCGCGGCCAGCGCCGACACGAGCCGCTCCCGGGCAAGCGGGGAGCCGAATCCAGTAGGGAAGTTCACGGAGCAAGGACTAACCCAGCCCGGGCCGAACGGCAAAGGCAGGCAAGCGGTCGTCAGGGCGCCGGGGGGGGGCGCAGCGGCAGCCGGCCCTTGATTTCCGCGCGCAGTGCGATCTGCGCGGCAATCAACCCCGCCAGAATTCCATCTTCGTACTCGAAGGTGGGGTGTTCCTTGAGTTCCGGGAAGTCATGCGCGTTGCGGAGATCCTCGGGCCCGATGTTGGGCACCGCCTCGCGGGCCAGGCGCAGCACCTTGGCCTGCTGCTGGGGGATCATCCGCTCGAAGAGGTGGTTGGCCACTTCGAGCATCTGTTCGGCGGTCTCTTCCTTCATGGGCTCGTGCCTGCCTTGGCGGGGGGCTACTTCTGGGCGATGTCCCACTTCATCCGCTGGTACGTCTGGCGGAAGGTGAGCACGTCCTCTTCGATAGCGCCCTTGCGGTCCTCACGCCCGTCCAGGAAGGCCACGAAGTCCAGCTGCCGGTCCGGCTTGTCGTACTCGCGGTCGAACAGCTTCACCAGCTCGTTGGCGGGCAGGGTGCGGCGGCCCGCCACATCCACCAGCTCCACGCGCAGGCCCTTCATGTCGTTGGAGGGCTGGTAGGACTTGTAGACCAGCTCGGTGCACACCAGCGTCGAGTCCGAGAAGAAGTCGAAGTTGAAGTCGTAGGGACGGCCCTGGTACGTGAAGGCGCGCACGATGGCCTGGGCCTTCTCCTTCTTGGAGAGCCGCGGCCGCATGACGCCCAGGTAGTCCACGCGCATGCCGTGCTCGGTGCCGGTGAAGGACACGCCCTCGCTGATGGACTCGAGGATGCGCATCGGGTCGCCGTGCTCGTCCTTGCCGCGGTAGGTGGCCCACTTGGCGGGGAACAGCCGGCCCAGGTGCTCACCCAGCGTCTTCGGCTGGCCGGGCTGGGTGCTAAGCCACGCCTTCACCTCTTCGTCCCCGGCGAAGTACGCCTCCAGCTGCTCGGGGGTGCTCAGGTACAGCTCCGCGTGCGGCCAGAAGCCCGGCAGGCCGATGTTGGACAGGTACCAGTTCTGCCGCGCGACGATGATGTCGCCCGGCTCCATCTTCTCCAGCAGCTTGAGCGTCTGCTCGCGGGAGATGAGCGGCTGGCCAATGCGCTTGACGCGCGTGTCGCCCATCCACTCGGCCACGCCCTTCTGCACCGGGAAGATGGCGCGCGAGGCCCCGTCCACCACGATGTCCTTGGCCGCGGTGGTGAAGAACGAGGGCCCCCGCTTGAGCAGCTTGCCTCGGGCCACCTTGGAGTTGGCCTTCATCTCCTTCATGAGCCAGGGGGTGAGCTTGTAGCCCAGCGCGCCGGACTTGCTGAGCACCGGGTTGAACTGCGTGCGGTAGCTGTCTCCGGTGAACAGCTGGGTGGCGGTGGAGACGTGGATGACCTTCTCCTTGAAGCGGGCGAAGGCGCCCGCGGGGATGCCGTACTGGGGCGAGGGCTCATCCAGCAGCACCTCGAGCTGCTTGCGCCCGTTGGTCAGCTCCGCGTAGGTGAGCCCGTGCGCCAGAATGGTGGTGAGCGCGCCATGGGTGAGCAGGTAGCCCCACCCGTGCTTCACCGGCTGGGTGACCGCGGGCACCTTCACGAAGTCCCAGTAGCGCTGGCGAATCACCTCGGTGGAGGCGAAGTAGTCGAAGAAGGCCGCCCAGGTGGTGAGCAGCGTGTGCTTCTGCTCCGGCGTGTAGGGGATGCTCTGCTTCTGGTTGTAGAGCGACAGGTTCTTGCGGATCTGCTCCTGCAGGCCCCGCATCCCGTTGGCGTAGACCTGGAGCGCCGCCAAATCTCTCTGGGCCTGGGCGACGAACGCCGCGTCCTCCCAGTCATAGAGGTCCGAGGCGACCGGGGCGGGCGCGGGCGCCGCGGCGCTGGGGGCCGGTTGAGCGGGGGGGGCGGGGGGCTGAGCGGCAGGCGCGCCAGTGAGCGTCAGCTGGGCGATGAGCAGGGAGGTAGCGAGCATGAGGGTCCAGGGTCCAGAAGCGGGCGGCAATCTACCCTGAACTGGCCCCAGGACGGTTGCCTGCTCGGCCGCTGGGCAGTGTAGGCCGGGCTACCCCGGGTGGTCCGCGGCGCGCATCGTCCCCAGGTTGAGGACAAGCGCCCGGTGACCCAAACCCGGGCAGAAAGGCAGAGAGACGATGGCTTACGGACAGGCTGAGGACCCGGCGCTGTCGGTTTCCACCCACCTGGACGCGGTGGATTATCCGGTATGGCGCGAGCAGCTGGTGAAGGCGGCCGCGGACAATGGGGCTCCCATTGACCTGATCAACGTCTTCAAGTCCTTGCCGCGCACGAAGTACGAGTCCAGGGAACAGGTGATGAGGGACCTGTCCGAGGCCGCGCGGCGCTTCGCCAGCGGTGGGCTGAAGGACGACGACGGGGTGGACCGGGACCGGCGCAACATCGGGCGGGATCTGGTGGAGAACGCCCCGCCGGGGCACACCCGTCATCCTTGAACGGGGTGGGTGAAAGAGGCTCGCGGGCGCTGGCGCTTTCTGCCAGCGTTCGCGGGCCTATGTGCCCTGAACGACGACTGCTCTGGCTGTGCTGTGCCCTGATGCTGGCCGCCTGTACCAAGCCCGCCACCTCCCTGGTGCCCGAGGCGGGGGCGCCGCCTCCCGTGCGGCTGGACTTCCGCCCCCCGGTGGACAGGGCCATGACACAGCGGGTGCAGAGCAGCCGCGTGGTGGAGCGCGGTGGCACCCGCCTGAGCGAGGAGGCGGAGATGACCACCGTGACGCGCTTCACCCCGGCGGAGAACGGCTGGCAGCTGGTGCAGACCGTCTCGCGCGCGAGGATGCTGCGCGCGGGCACGCCCGTGGAGACGGTGGTGGACGATGTGCTCACCCGCTTTGCCCTGCGCGTGAGGCTGGCGGCCGACGGCGCCTTCGTGAAGGTGGTGAACGCCGACGAGGGGCTCAAGGCGCTGCGCCAGGTGTTGCCGGCAGGCGGGCAACCCGGGCCCCTGGAGGCCTTCTTCGCCCCCGAGTCCATCGAGATGCGCACTCGCCGTGACTGGCTGGCCCGGTTCGGCGGGCTGCTGCAGCGCAACCTCACCGTGGGGCAGCACACCTGGGGCGTAGACAGCTTCTCCACCGGTGAGGGCGAGGTGGTGTACCTGGTGCAGCGCACGGTGACGGGCACCGAGCTGACGGACCAGGGCGACGCGCTGGTGCTGAGCCTGCGCTGCCTGGACTCGGTGCCCGAGGACGCTCCGGCGGAGCTGCGCGAGGCGATGGAAGAGGCCGGCGGGCCCGCGCTGACGCCGGGGGTGACGTGCGAGGGAGAGCAGGCGGTGGCGCGGGGCTACTTCGTGCCGGTGCGCCGCTCTATCACCGTGCGTGCCAAGGTGAGAGACGCTACATGGACGCTCTCTACCCAGACGAAGCTGGAGATGTTGGAGGAGGCCAGATGAACTTCCGGGACAATCTCATCGAGGACGAGGCGGGCGTCGAGCGCGTGGTGAAGCGCTCCAAGCGCATCGCGGTGCTGGGCATCAAGACCGAGGAGCAGGCCGGGCAGCCCGCGTTCTACGTGGCGGAGTACCTGGTGCGTGCAGGTGCGGACGTGGTGCCGGTGCCCGTCTACTACCCCGAGGTGAAGCAGATCCTCGGCAAGCCGGTATACCGGCGGCTCGCGGACATTCCGGGGGAGATTGATCTCGTGGACGTGTTCCGCCGGCCGCGCGACATCGATCAGCACCTGGAGGACCTGCTGGCCAAGAAGCCCCGGGCGGTGTGGTTCCAGCTGGGGATCCGCAACGACGCCGCGGCGGAGAAGCTGGCCCAGGCGGGGATTCAGGTGGTTCAGGACCGATGCCTCATGGTGGATCACCGGAGGTATGCCATCCTGGGGTGAGGCGCAGGCTCCCAGCTCCCCGTCCCCCCTCTCGCTATGTCCATTCGAACCCGGGTCTTGCTGTTCGCGGCGGTGGCGCTGGGCCTCGTCGGGGCCATGGGGGGCGTGCTGTTCCTCAACGCCGCGCAGGCGCAAAAGCTGCGGCAGCGGCTGGCCTCGGTGGACGTGCAGCGGGCCATCTACGGGCAGCTGCACCAGGGGGCGTGGCACTACCTCGATCGCCTGCTGCTGGCGCGGCGGGCCGGGCAGGACACCCGGGCGCTGCTCCAGGAGCACGAGCAGACGCTCCAGCAGGAGCTGGAGCTGCTCAACCGGGGCGTGAGCACCGAGCGGCAGTGGCAGGACGTGAAGACGCAGCCGGAAGAGGCGCAGCACATCGAACAGCTGTTCCAGGCCCGGCGGCGGTGGGCTCAGCGCGCCGAGCAGATGATGCACCCGGCGGACGGGGGCGCGCTCACGCCCGAGTCCTGGGGGGCGCTGGTGGCCCAGTACGGGCGTGAGGTGAACCCGCACCTGAGCCGGGCCCGGGAGCTCAAGGAGGAGAAGGCCCGCGCGGTGCAGGCGCTGCTGGAGGCAAACCTGCAGCGCTCGCGGTGGGTGGGCCACCTGGTGCCCCCGGTGGCCGGGGTGCTGCTGGGGCTGCTGACGCTGGCGATCCTGCTGCCGCTGCACCGCGAGCTGCGCAAGCTCCGGGCGGGGGCCGAGCGCCTGGGCCACGGGGACTTCTCGGTGGAGCTGCCCGTGCAGCGCGAGGATGAGCTGGGCTCGCTGGCGCAGGCCTTCAACCGCATGGCCCAGGAGCTGCGCGACACGCTCAAGGAGAAGGACCGGCTGATGAAGGCCGAGACGGAGGCCGCCGAGCGCGAGTTCCGCCGCGAGTCCGAGGTGGCCGCCAGCGACTTTCGCCGCTACAAGGCGGTGCTCGAGGAGATGGTGCGCACGCGCACCGCGGAGCTGGAGAGCACCAACGCCGAGCTGGGCAAGAGCCTGCGCCAGCTGCAGGCGGTGCAGGCCCAGCTCATGTTCACCGACCGGCTGGCCGCCATGGGCCGGCTGGCCGCTGGCGTGGGCCATGAGATCAACAACCCGCTGGCCTACGTCATCAGCAACATCAACTACGTGCACACCGAGCTCAAGCGCAAGGAGGACTCCCCCTCCGAGGAGATGCGCCAGGAGATGCTGGGCGCCATCGAAGAGGCGAAGGAGGGGGCCGAGCGGGTGCGCCTCATCGTCCAGGACCTGAAGACGCTGTCTCGGCCGGACGACGCGGCCACGGGCACGGCGGACCTGTCCGCGGTGGTGCGCAGCGCGGCCAACATCGCCTCGCACGAGGTGCGCCGCCGCGCGCGCCTGGTGGAGGAGTGTCAGGGCCTGCCGCTGGTGAAGGGCAACCCGGCGCGGCTGGGCCAGGTGTTCCTCAACCTGATCATCAACGCGGCCCACGCCATTCCCGAGGGCCGCGCGGAGGCCCATGAGATCCGGGTGGTGGCGCGGCTGGAGTCTCCCGAGCGCATCCTGGTGGAGGTGCGCGACACCGGGTGCGGCATTCCGCCGGAGAACCTGGAGCGCATCTTCGATCCGTTCTTCACCACCAAGCCCTCCGGGCAGGGCACGGGCCTGGGGCTGTCGCTGTGCCACAACATCATCACCGCCATGGGGGGCACCATCACCGTGGATAGCAAGGTGGCCCAGGGCACCACGTTCCGGGTGAGCCTGCCGGTGGCCCTCAACGCGGCCAACGCGCTGTCCAGCTGACTCGAGGCGGCCCGGCTCAGGGCGGCCCGGCTCAGGAGGGCTCGGTCGAGCGGCCGCGCCAGTCGGAGCGCTCCTGCAGCGGCTGGCTCACCCGCACCTCGCCGTCCTCGGGCGCGCGCGAGAGCATACGCACCTCGTCGGGGTGCACGTGCTCGAGCAGATCGAACGAGTGCGTGGCGAGCACCACCTGGATGGGGCGCCCCGTCAGCTCACCGGTGGACAGCCGCCGCAGCAGGCTCACCACCTCGCCCATCACCCGCGGGGGCAGCCCGCGCTCGGGCTCGTCCAGGGTGAGCACGTCCGGCATCGGCTGCTGGTGGGGCAGCACCAGGAAGGCCAGCAGCAGCAGCGCGCTGTCTGCCACCTGCCACGGGGTGAACCACACGTCAGGCTGCCAGCGGTCCCGGAAGCGCAGCTGCTGCGCGCGGGGCCCCGTCTGCCTCACGCTCACGTCCCCCAGTGACGGCACCAGCCGGCACAGCTGCCCCACGATGGACTCGCGCGTGGCGGGCGGCAGGGTGGCGAACACACTGGCCAGGTTGTCCCCCAGGGGGCTCAGCGCCGTGATGCGCCCCAGCGGGCCGTCGCTGCGCAGCGCGCTCATCTCCAGTGACAGCCCCTGCACCGTGTGGCCGTGCACCGACAGCGAGTCCAGCTCCGCCAGCGGGAACACCCGGCGCATCTGGTGCCCGTCCGAGAACGTCCACTGCAGCGTGAGCGGCTGGCTCATGTTCATCCGCCAGTAGTCCGACGGCTCGCAGGAGAGCCGGTGGTGCAGCGCCTCGAGCAGGGTCGTCTTCCCAGAGCCGCTGGGGCCCACGAGGACCGTCAACGGTGCAAGTGACACCTCGACTGCTCTCAAGCACCGGAAGTTCTCGACTCGCACCGAGCGGATCATCTGCTCCCCTGAGATTAATCACGGTAATACGGTTTTTGGGGGATTTCTTACAATTGCGCTTCTAATTTATGCCAAGATGAAATTCTTGGCCACTGAGATGGGCGTTCAGAAGTGGAAACCCAGCGGTACTCGACGATCCAGCCGTTAGAGAAAGTTCAATGTCTCATGCCCCCCCTCTTCGCCTGAAGGATTGAGCGTGGCTCCCATCACAACGGGTACGGTGTTCCAAGCGCGTTACGAGATCCTCGAGAAGCTGGGAGAAGGTGGGTTTGGCCAGGTGTACCGCGCTCGCCAGCTGGCGACGCAGCACGAGGTGGCCATCAAGGTGCTGCACGCGGTGCACGCGGCGAGCGAGAAGCACGTCGCGCGCTTCCAGCGCGAGATGCAGCTGTGCGCCCAGCTCTACCACCCCAACATCGTGCGGCTGATCGACTCGGGAAAAGCCGGCCCGGACGTGCTGTACACCGTGTTCGAGTACGTGCCGGGGCGCACGCTGATGGACGTGCTGCACGAGCAGGGGGCGCTGCCACCGTGGGAGGTGGCGCACCTGATGCTCCAGGTGCTCGACGCCCTGGCGTGCGCGCACAACCGGGGCGTGGTGCACCGCGACCTCAAGCCGCAGAACATCATGGTCACCACCACGGGGGTGCGGCGCAACGCGCTGGTGCTCGACTTCGGGCTGGGCACGTTGTCGGAGGACAGCCGGGAGGACCTCACCCGCATCACCCGCACCCAGGAGATGCTGGGCACCCCGTCCTACGCGGCGCCCGAGCAGCTGCGGGGCGAGGGCGTCACGGCGCTGACGGATCTCTACTCGTGGGGGCTCATCTTCCTGGAGTGCCTCACCGGGCGCCGGGTGGTGGACGGGGCCACGTTGCAGCAGGTCGTCTACAAGCAGCTGGGCCCCGAGCCGGTGCCGCTGCCGCTGTGGCTGGAGGACCACCGGCTGGGCCGGCTGCTGCGCAAGGTGACGCACAAGGACGTGCAGGCGCGTGAAATCTCCGCCCAGAGCGTGCTGCGCGAGCTGGGGGCGTGCGCCGCCGAGGGCTGGCCCGTGGCGGAAGGGCAGAGCGCGGCGCTCACGCCGGTGGGGCTGCCGCTGCAGCACACGCTCATCAGCCGGCCCGAGGGAGAGCGCCGCCAGCTCACCGCCGTGTGTTGCGGCGTGAGGCTGCTGAGCCAGGAGGCCCGGGAGGGCGACGAGGAGGACCTGGACCGGCTCTTGCGCTCGCTGCACGGGGCATGCGCCGAGGTGGCCCGGCGCTACGACGCGCACGTGGGCAGCATCCTGGGCGAGTGGGTGCTGTTCTACTTCGGCTACCCGAAGGCTCAGGAGGATGACGCGCGGCGCGCGGCTCGGGCGGCGCTGGAGATGGTGGGGCGCATGGAGCAGCGGGGCGTGGAGCTGGCGCGCGAGCGCAAGGGCCGCCTGGAGTTCCGGGTGGGCATCCACACCGGGCTCGTCATCAGCCAGGAGCCGCGGATGCTGGGCCCCGGCGATCTGCCCGCGCTGGTGGGCGCCACGCCCAACCACGCGGTGCGGCTGGAGATGCAGGCCCCGGCGGGGACCGTGCTGATCAGCCAGGCCACCTCGAGGCTGCTGCGGGGCCACTTCGCCTTCGAGCCCCTGGCGACGGACGCGCTGCGCCTGCTGCACGAGTACCGGGGCCAGGCCAACTCCCAGCTCCTGGAAGGCCCCCTCGTCAAACCGCTGTATGGCCGGGCGCAGGAGCTCGAGGTGCTCAAGCAGCGCTGGTGGCAGGCCGCCGCCGGCACGGGGCAGAGCATCCTGCTCACGGGCGAGCCTGGCATTGGCAAGTCGCGGCTGGTGCAGGAGCTGACCCGGCAGGTGCGCGGCACCCCGCAGACCCTGCTCGAGTGCCGGTGCGCTCCGGAGGGCAGCAACATCGCCCTGTACCCCATGATCGATCTGCTGGAGCGGATGCTCGGGGTCAGCCCGGACTGGAAGCCCGAGCAGACCGTCTCCTCGCTCGAGGCGCTGCTGTCTCAGTACGGCTTCAACCTCCCCGAGGTGATGCCGCTGTTCCTGGGGCTGCTGTCCGTCAAGGGGGGCTCCGAGCGCTACCCGCCCCTGGGCGTCGCTCCGCAGCGGGCCAAGGAGCTCACGCTCGATGCGCTCACCAGCCTCTTCTTCGAGATGGCGCAGCAGCAGCAGCCGGTGCTGCTGCTGGTGGAGGATCTGCACTGGGCGGACCCCACCACGCTGGAGCTGCTCGCGCCCCTGGTCAAGGACATCTCCAGCGCGCGCATCTGCCTGGTGCTCACCGCGCGCCCCGAGTTCTCCGTGCCGTGGACCACTTCGTACCACCTGCAGCTCAGCCGGCTGGACCGCGAGGGGATGGAGCAGATGGTGCGCGGCCTCACCCAGGACAAGCCGCTGCCGCCCGAGCTGGTGGAGAAGCTGCTGGAGCGCACCGACGGCGTGCCGCTCTTCGTCGAGGAGCTCACGCGCGTGGTCTCCGAGTCCATGGCCTCGGGCCAGGACACCTCCTCGCGCCAGTCCTCCCCCAGCCAGCTGTCCATTCCCAGCACGCTGCGCGACTCGCTGATGGCGCGGTTGGACAGGCTCGGGTCCGCCAGGGAGCTGGCGCAGCTGGCCTCGGCGCTGGGCCGTGAGTTCAGCTTCGAGGTGCTCAAGGCCATCTCGCAGCGCGAGGAGGCCGACTTCCAGCGCGAGCTGAAGGTGCTGGTGGACGCGGACCTGGTGCACCGCCGCCGTGGCGTGCGCAGCCCCACCTATCTCTTCAAGCACGCCCTCATCCGGGACACCGCCTACGAGTCCATGCTCAAGCCCCTGCGCCGCCAGGTGCATGCGCGCATCGCCGCCACGCTCGAGGCCCACTTCCCGGAGCTCGTCCAGACGCGCCCGGATCTGCTGGCCACGCACCATGCCGCCGCCGAGCAGAAGCGCCAGGCGCTGGGCTACGTGCAGAAGGCCGCCATGTCCGCGCTGATGCGCTCGGCCAACCAGGAGGCCGTTGCCTACATCACCGAGGCGCTGGGCTGGCTGGAGGCGATCGAGGACGAGCGCGAGCGGGCGCAGCTGGAGCTGGGACTCAATGGCATCCTCACCCCGGCGATGATGGTCACCCGGGGCTGGGCCGATGCGCGCATCAAGGCCCTGGTGGAGCGCTCCCAGCAGCTGCTGGCCGTGCTGGGGGACCTGCCCCAGACGGTGCCCACCCTGTGGGGGCTGTGGCTGTTCCACTACACCCGCAGTCAGCATGAGCCGGCGTGGAGCTGCGCCGAGCGCCTGCTGGCCATGGCCGAGCGGGCGGGGGACTCGGGGCTGAAGGTCATGGCGCTCAACGCCCTGGGCAACACCGCGGTGACCGAGGGCAAGCTGGCGCAGACCCAGGGCTACTACGAGCAGGTGCTGGCGCTCTACAACCCGGAGGAGCACGCCAAGCTGGCCGTCCTGTTCGGGCTGGATGCACGCGCCCTGGCCGCGATGTGCCTGTCGCTGGTGAAGTGGCTGCAGGGCCACTGGGAGCAGGCCCTGGACATGGTCCAGGCGGCCCACCGCTGGGGCGAGGAGAGCAAGCACGTGGTGACCCAGGGGCTGGCGTACCTCTATCACCTGACGTTGCTGCACGGCCGGGGCGAGCGCGAGCAGCTGCTCAAGGTGGCCGACGCGGGGCTGGAGATGGCGCGCCGCTACGGCATGCCCACCCAGGCCATGTACTACAACGCCTTCCGCTGCTGGGCCCTGAGAGACCTGGAGGGCGTGCGCCGGGCGCTCACCATTCCAGACAACATCGGCCAGGACATTGGCAGGACGTACTACAAGTCCATGCTCGTCGAGCTGGAGCTCGAGGCCGGCCGGCCTGACGCGGCGCTCCTGCTGGTGGCGGAGCTCATCGGCTGGGGAGAGGCCAACGGGGAGACCTACATGATCCCCAATCTGCTGCGCCTCCAGGCGCTGGCCCTTCGCGGACGGGGAGAGCACCGGGCCGCCGAGACCGCATTGCTGCAAGCCATTGAAATCGCCAGGACTCAGGGCGCCAGAATGCTCGAACTCAAGGCGCTGATCGATCTGGCGCAATTGCTCAAGGAGCGCGGCCGCCTGGCAGAAGTTCGCCAACGGCTTGCGCTATTCGTGCAATCTTTTGCCGAGGGTACAGATATGCCAGATATCATCCGCGCAAGAGCATTAATCGGGGGGCTTCCCGCTTAAGCATTACTTCGCGCGGCGGGGAGGATGATTTGATCATCTGTTAAGAACTTGGTTAAACTATTCATGGTGTCGGGGGATGCGGCATCAGAGCGATGTCAAGAAAGGGATCACCATGAACAGTGCCAATGTCACCGAGATGCAGCAGTTTGGAATGATCTGGCCGCAGTGCGTGGCGCGTGCCTGGCAGGACGTGCAGTTCCGCGAGCTGCTCAAGAGCGACCCGGCGGGCGCGCTGCGCGACGCGTTCCAGTTCAACCTGCCCATGGGCGTCGAGCTGCAGGTGGTCGACCAGGGCGAAGAGGTGCGGGCCATGACGGCCAACACCCTGCGGATGATCATCCCGCCCATTCCGGACATCGACATGCGTGAGATCGCGCTGTCGAGCCACCCCGGCAACGGCAACGGGGGCGGCCGGCCTCCCGTGCTGTTCACCTTCAGCGTGACGGCCTGCTGAGCGCCTCGGGCCCATCGCTGAGCCCGTAGAACCGGGCGGGGTTGTCCCACAGCAGCTTGCGCAGCACCTCGTCGGACAACCCCCCCCGCAGCTTCATCACGTGGTCCACGATGTCATCACCGTGGTCCGCGTGAGGGTAGTCGGTGCCAAACATCAGGTTGTCCGCGCCGAGCAGTTGGACAGTCTGAGCCAGCCCGGGCTCCTCGGGCTCGATGGTGACGAAGCACTGGCGGCGGAAGTACTCCGAGGGCTTCATCCGGACGTTCTCCGCCACCTCGCCAGCCATGTGAGGCCAGGTGGCGTCCATGCGCCAGAGCCAGTAGGGCACCCAGCCGCAGCCCGCCTCGAGGAAGGCCACGCGCAGGCCCGGGTGGCGCTCCAGCACCCCTCCATCAATGAGCGTCAGCAGCGCCAGCATCTGCTCCAGCGGGTGTGAGGAGGCGTTGAGGGCGAAGCGGGTGGTGAAGCGCTCCGCGCCCGCCGTGGGCAGCCGGGCATGGGTGCCCTCGTGAAGGGAGACGGCGACGCCCAGGTGCTCGCACGCGGACCAGAAGGGCTCGTAGTCCGGGTGGGCCAGCGTCCTGCCGCCCACGGGGTTGGGGGGCAGCACCACCACTCTCCAGCCGAAGCCGGCCACGCGCTCCAACTCGGCCAACATCCTCACGGGATCATGCAGGCTGAGCGCGCCCACGCCGCGCAGCCGCTCGGGGGCGGCGCGGCAGAAGTCCCGCAGCCAGTCATTGTAGGCGCTGGCGAAGGCGGCGGCCCGGCCCGGATCCATGCCATCGATGCGCAGCAGGAACGAGGCGGACGTCGGGTAGAAGAAGGCCATGTCCAGCCCCATCTGCTCCATGGAGCGGAGGTGCTGGGCGGGGGTGGCGCCCACCTCGGCGGTGATCTGCCGCTGGGCGAAGCCCCAGGCCATCTCCACCAGGGCGCGCTCGGTCAGCCGGGCCATGGCCGGCTGGCCGTCCAACATCAACATGGGCACCCGGGGCAGCAGCCCCTTGGGGCCCAGCCTCGCCACGCGCTGCTCCAGCGTCTCCTCGGGAGCCAGCGAGCCGTAATAGGGGGCTGACTGCCGGTACTCGGCGGGCAGGTACTCGCGCCACATCTCGATGGGCTCGAGCACGTGGCGATCCGCATCCAGCAGCCGCAGGCCTTCACGCATGGGCGTTTCCTAGAGAAAGAAGGGGTAGGGGTTGAGCTGTGTCTCGTTCAGCGGCTGGGCGCGCCAGCCCATGCGCACGGGCACCTCATAGAGGCGCCCCGGCGCGAAGCGTGGCCAGAAGTGGCGCAGCCCCGGCACCATCACCTTCACCACGCTCAGGCCCACGTCGGGGCGTGTCTGGTCCAGCACGAGCGTCTCCAGCCCCGCCCGCCGCGCCCGGTCCACGCAGGTGAGCACATCGTCACGGATGTCTTCCTGGGGCGGAGCGCCGAAGTGCGCCGCGGTCCTGGCGGGCACCGTCTCGTCGGGCCGCAGGAAGGAGGGGTCCTCCAGGTCCGACTCCAGCCAGGGCGCCCAGGCCTTCTGCTGAGGATCGAAGAGCTGGTTGAACTCGGTGAGCGCGCGCTGCAGGGCGATGCGCGCGTCCAGGTGGGAGCCCAGGCCCACGCAGTAGCGGCCGTTGGAGGGAAAGCACCCCAGCGCGACGAAGGTGGGAATGCCCAGATCATGGGTGAGATCCAACGCCCACAGCCGCCAGCCCTGAGCGCGGTGGTGCTCCAGCACGGCGTCGAAGTAGGGCTCCTGGAAGCTGCTCAGGTCCACCCCGGGCCGGCGCAGGCGGTTGTACCACCAGATGGCCGCGGCATCCCGCTCGGCCAGCTCCAGGAAGCCCTGGAGGATGGCCTCCTCCAGGCAGTTGCCCGCGGCGTGGCCGTTGGAGTCCGCCGTGGTGATGCGCAGCTCTGGCGGCGAGGGGTGCCGGTTGTAGCAGTACGAGGTGGGCACGTACCGCCTGCGCTCATGGGACAGGGACCAGACGGGCGTCCAGTCCAACTCCAGGCGCTCGTCCAGGGGCAGGGGGATGGCGCCGCGCGGCAGCCGGTACTCGGCGTTGAGCCGCTCGCGGTGGAGGTACTGGTGCTCGCTGAAGAGCAGCAGCTCGCGCGGGTGGACCGCCGCCTCGCCCAGGTCCGCCAGGCGCGCGTGCACGCGGGGCTCGTCGCCCTGGAACAGGGCGCTCCACCGCTCGATCGCCTCGCCCAGGGCGCTGACGCGGGACTGGTCCGGGGTGCGGCCCTTGCCGAAAGCCAGCGCGTGGAACTCATTGAAGACGGGCGCCTCGGCGCGTACCGGGGTGAAGTACGCGGCGCTGAAGGTGGGGCGCAGCGGGTGGGTCCGGCCCTCGAGGGGGGCCAGGCTGCTGAGCACTCCGGTGATGGGGCTGATCTGGTGCCGCAGCCGCGCATAGGTCTCCTCGGGAGACACGCTGCGGAAGCCATTGTCCTCGCTGAAGCCCCGGGGCTGGGGCCGCAGCACCACGGGCTGCTCGCCCCGGGCCCGGAGCAGCTCCGGGTCGCCGCAGGCCGGGCACTGCGGACGGCGCACTACGGCATGCTCGGTGAGCTGGAAGCGGGGGAACTCCAGCGCCAGCAGCGACTGGCCCAGCGCCTCCTGTGCGCCCGTCACCAGCCACCGCGCCAGCGCCGTGGCGGCCAGCTGGAGCCCGGCCTGGAGGCTCGTGGGCAGCTCCGCGGGGGGCGGCGCCAGCGAGCCGCTTTCCCCGGTGAGCTCGCGCAGGAAGCTCTCCACGGGGCGGTTCCACCGCAGCCTCTGTGCCAGGCACTCCCAGCACGGCCCCTCGCCGGGCCGGAACACCGGCCCCATCCAGGGGGTGGCGCCCGTGGGCTTCACGGGCAGCCAGCGCGTCCCGAGCGCCAGCGCCCGGCGGTTCAGCGCCTCCAGCTCCGGGGTGAGGTAGTCACGCACCAGGACGGCCTGCAGCGGCGCGTCACCCCGCACGGTGAGGCCTGCTCCCTGGAGCGCGTGGGTGAGCGGCGCCGGGTCCAGCCCATCCAGGGCCAGCACGGCCACGGGGGCTGCGGCCAGCCGCGAGGCGGCTTCCTTGGGCGCCACGCCCAGCGCCTGCCAGAAGGCGGCGTGCTCTGGCGGCAGCGCATCCGTGGCATCGACGAGGTAGCCATGCTTCTCCAGCAGCGAGAG
The DNA here is from genome assembly GCA_035296065.1 of Myxococcaceae bacterium. GTDB lineage: Bacteria > Myxococcota > Myxococcia > Myxococcales > Myxococcaceae > DATHBR01. Next base: position 48,014 of record DATHBR010000042.1, read on the forward strand.
CGTGTAGAGCACCTCGGGAGCGGAGACGCGCCCGTCGAGCGCGGCGAGGGTGTCGCTCACGGTGCGGCGCCCATCCAGCATGGGGGCGATGAGCACCTGCACCCGGCCGGTGAGCATGAAGTGCTCTCGCTCGCCGAGCAGAAAGGCCCGCTCGGCATCGACGAGTTGCAGGCGAAGGTGAGGCTTGAACCGCAGGACGCGGCCGAAGAGCTCTGTCATGGTGGGGCCTGGTCCGCTATTCATTCCAGTGGGGGGCCTGAATTGGCGGGCGGGCTTGCGTGCTCCGTCTTCGCCTTCGCCTTGCGCGAGGCGTCGATCCGCGTACGGAAGGCCTCACGGTCCAGTCGCTGGCCCTGCTTCCAGATGGCGACGATGTCACGCGTCACGCGGATGTCCTGCGTGGGGTCTCCCCGCACGAGCAGCAGATCGCCCCTCAACCCCGGCGCGATGCGGCCGCGGTCCGGCAGCCGGAAGCGCGCGGCGGGTAGCGAGGTGGCCGCCACCAGCGCCTCGGTGGGAGTGAGCCCCGAGGCGACGAGCTGCTCGAGCTCCTGGTGGAGGCTGGCCCCGATGGCGGTCTGTTGGTTGGCGCAGTCAGAGCCCGCGAGGATGGGGATTCGGGCCCCCTTCAGCTGGCGCACCGCCTGCTGCATCACCGTGGGCTTCATGCCCTGGCCGAACCCGTCCGGGAACGAGGCCTTCAAGGTGTTGAGGTTGTCCGCCGTCAGGTAGGGGGCCAGCCGGGCATCGGCGAGGATCTGGTCATCATTGTGGTGGTGCGCGGCGCCCGAGATGACGGCGAGCGTGGGCACCACGAAGGCCCCGCTCGAGGCGATCAACTCGGTGAAGGCCTGATCAGGCACGGTGTCGGCGACGACGTGGACCAACCCATCCACCCCGGTCGCCAGCGCCTCGCGCGCCTGGCGCAGCGTCCAGGTATGGACGACCGCCAGCACGCCCCGGGCGTGGGCTGCCTGGACGCAGGCGGCGAGCACCTCTCGGGTCAGGGTGGGAAGGGGCTTCTGGGACCAGACCTCTCCCGAGTCGTAGACGAGCTTGACGAAGGACGCGCCCGCCGCGAGCTGCGCGTCCACCGCCGCCTGGCACTCCGCCCCGGCCGTCACCGTGGGCATCGGGACGTTGCCAAACTGGGTGCCATGCCCGCCCGGCGCGGTGATGAGCAGGCCCACCAGGGTGTCCGCCTCATCCGCGCCACGCTGCGCGAGCGCCCCCAGGCTCGTCTTCATGGCCAGGGACGAGTATTGGCCGAACATGTCAATCACCGTCGTGACGCCGAACGCCAACGCGGACCGGTACGACTCGGGCCCATCCAGGTGGAAGTGCGAGTCGATGAGCCCCGGCAGCAGCGTCTGCCCGTGTCCGTCGATGAGCTCGCTCACGCCGGACAGGTCCACGCTCTGGCCCACCGCCGCGATGCGCCCGCCCCGCACGAGCACCGTTGCCGGGGAGGTGAGCCGCTCGCCATCGAAGATGCGGACATTCTGGATGGCGAAGGAGGGCTCCAGGCTGGCGCCTTCGCTGACAGGCCGGGACCCGGCGCAGCCGGCCTGCGCCAGCATCAAGAGGGGGAGAACTGGTAGCAGTCTCATGGAAGGCACGGGAGCTCTCGAGCAGGGGCTGCGATATGGTGCTCGAACGTTAGCACCCCAGGCGTGAGCCGGGCTGCACGCCGGGCATTTCCCCGTGCAGTGCGCTTGGAAAGAATTTGTCTAACTGTTTCAAAGGCAGACATGAGCACACGTGAGACGCTTTGCCTGGCGCCAGGAGTGAGCCTGTCGCTTGCCGCCGAAGGCCGGCGGTTGGTGACGAGCCGCGAGCAGGTGATGCTGCCGCCTGTCTCCGCGGGGGTAGGCGCGGCGCTCGAGGCCCTGGCCTCGGGCGAGCACGGCCTGGATGAGCTGACCGGACTGGCGGGCCAGGAGGGGCTGACCCACGCGGCCCTCTTCCACACCTTGTTGGAAGGCCTACGCACCCGGGTGGGGCTGGCGCGGGCGCTGCGGCTGGAGAGCACCGTCATCGCGACGCTCTCTCCGGCGGCGCCGCGCGCCTCGGGGCCAGGCCCGCGCGAGGGCGTGCGCTACGGCCTGTCGCGCTTCGTCTTCACCCACGCGGTGGACGGGGCGCTGGTGCTGGAGAACCCGGCTTCGGACGGGCGGCTGTGGATGAAGACGTGGCACGGGCCCGCGCTCCTGGGGGCGCTGGCCACACCCAGGCACCCCGAGGACTTCAGGGCCGCGGTGCCGGGCATTCCCGCCGAGGCCGCGGCGGCCTTCCTACGGATGTTGATGGAGATGGGCGCGCTCACCGAGCTGAACGCCGAGGGCGCCCCCGTCGAGCCCGAGGCGCTGATGACGTGGGAGTTCCATGATCTGCTCTTCCACCGGCAGACCCGGTGGGGGCTGCGCGAGGGCATCTATGGAGGGGCCACGTACCGGTTCAAGGACAAGCTGCCCCAGCCCGGAAAGAAGCCGCCGCCCCCGTCCGAGCCGGTGGCCCTGCACGTGCCGGATCTCCCGGCGTTGAGGCAAGAGGACGTGCCCTTCACGGAGGTGCTGGAGCGCCGCCGGTCCCTCCGCAAGCACGGCTCGCGGCCCGTGACGCGCGCTCAGCTGGGCGAGCTGCTCTACCGCGCCGTGGGCCAGCGCCATGTCGTCTTCCCCGGGCGCGGCGAGGGCGAGGGGCGGCCGTTTCCCTCCGGCGGCGCCATCTATGAGACGGAGGTGTACCTCATCGTCCACCAGTGCGAGGGGCTCGAGCAGGGGCTCTACTATTACCGGCCTGACGACCATGCCCTCTACCGCGTGGCGGGCCGCTCGCCGGACCTGGACCTGTTACTGCACGCGGCCATGCCGGGCGCGCGCCTCGAGACGCCGCCGCAGGTGATGCTCGTGTTGACGGCGCGCTTTGCCCGGGTGGCGTGGAAGTACCAGACGATGGCCTACGCGGTGATGCTCAAGCATGTGGGCGTCGTCATGCAGACGCTCTACCTGGTGGCCACCGCCATGGGGCTCGCCCCCTGCGGCCTGGGCGGCGGCAGCGCCGAGCTGTTCGCCCGCGCCTCGGGCCTGGACCCCCTGGTGGAGGGCTCCATCGGTGAGCTCTTCCTGGGCTCGGCGCCCGACGAAAGCTGATCGGCGGCCTGGCCTCCAGGCAGCACTTACATGCACCCACTGCAATTCGTGGAGGTACTCCCTACCGGACGCCTCTGTAAAAAGTTCCCCTGTTCCGCCATAAGCATGGGGGGGGCTTAATGCAATGGGCTGTATTTGCTGGGGAACGTCCAGAAATGGGGCTTGGCATCTGCCTTGCTCATGACAAGGGGCACGCGGTCGAAACGCGGTCCCCTGAAATCTTCACCCCCGAGGCACACCATGCAGGCTTCCCCTCTCTCCTCTCCTGACTCTCTCTCCACGTACCTGTCGGAGATCAGCCAGTACCCGTTGCTCACGGTGCAGCAGGAGCAGGCGCTCGCCCGGCGGTTCCTGGCGGGGGATCTGGCCGCGGGCCACCAGCTGGTGACCAGCAACCTGCGCTTCGCGGTGAAGGTCTCCTACGAGTACCGCTCCTACGGCATCAAGATGGGCGATCTCATCCAGGAGGCGAACATCGGCCTGATGAAGGCGGTGCAGAAGTTCGATCCCGACAAGGGCATCCGGCTCATCTCCTACGCGGTGTGGTGGATCCGCGCGTACATCCAGAACTACATCCTGAAGAACTGGTCGCTGGTGAAGCTCGGCACGACCCAGGCGCAGCGCAAGCTGTTCTTCGCCCTGGCCCGTACGCGCCGCGAGCTGGAGCGGCTGGGCAACGGCGACGGCAACATCGTCGACGCCGAGGAGATCGCCCGCAAGCTGAACGTGAAGGCCACCGAGGTGCGCGAGATGGAGCAGCGCATGGGCGGGCGTGACCTGTCGCTGGACGCGCCGATCGGCGAGGAGGGGGACTCGACGCACATGGACTTCGTGGAGTCCGAGAGCGTGTCGGCGGTGGACGAGGTGGCTGACCGCCAGGAGGCGCAGATGACGCGTGAGCGCGTGCGCCAGGCGATGCTGCGGCTGGATCCGCGCGAGCGCTTCATCATCGAGCAGCGCGTGATGGGCGACGCGGAGATGACGCTCAGCGAGCTGGGCGAGCACTTCGGCTTCTCGCGCGAGCGCGCCCGCCAGCTGGAGATCCGCGCCAAGGACAAGCTCAAGGTCGCGCTGTCCGAGCTGATGATCGAGGAGGGCTACCAGCCCACCGCCGAGTAGTCCGTCAAGTAGTCCGCAGTGGGCCTCAGGCCTCCTCGAAGCGCTGGGGAGGCCGGGCCAGGGCGCGCTCCGCGGCGAGCCGCGCCTGATCCAGGGCGTCGAAGCCGCGCTCCAGCGTGGACGGCGTCACCGGAGGCAGGTTGGAAGTGACGACGTAGACGGGCACCTTGCGCGCCTCCAGCACCGTGAGCTGGAGCCGGAAGTGATCGTGCCGCAACGCCGCCGAGGCCGTCGCCAGGCCTTGAGCGTAGACGAGCGGCCCGCCCAGCACCTTGCGCGTGCGGCTGGGCAGGTAGTGCACCAGGAGGGCATCCAGCTGCTTGCCCATGGCGCTCTCGCTCAGCGCCAGCGCGGGAGCCTTGTCCACCAGGCCTCCATCCCAATAGTGGTTGCCGTCGATGGGCACCGCCCGGAACAGGCCCGGGTAGGCGCACGTGGCGTGCACGCGGGGGGCCAGCTCGCCCGTGGTGAACACGTCGTGCGTGCCGGAGGTGAGGTTGGCGGCCACCAGCAGCAGCGGGTGGGGCAGCTGCTCGAAGGTGCGCACCGGCAGGTGCTCCTCGAGCAGCCGCCGGAAGCGATCGCCCTTGAGCAGCCCGGTGAAGCCGTGCCCGCGCCGCACGTCCCTCACCGCGCCAAGGGGGTCTGGATCCCAGAAGTTCTTGCGCGTCTGCTTCAGGAGGATCTCCTCCACCGCGCTCACCGGCAGGCCCGAGGCGGCGAAGGCGGCCACCATGCCTCCGGCGGAGGTGCCCGCGTACGCGGCGGGCTTCACCCCCGCGGCGGTGAGCCCCTTGAGGAAGCCGGCGTGTCCGTAGAAACCGAAGTAGCCCGCCGAGAGGACGAGCCCGATGCGCTTGCCTTCGAGGTGCTGGAGCAGGGTGGCAGTGGCCATGCCGCCCCACATAGACGAGTGGCCGGTTCAGGGGAAGGGTGCCGCAAGGGCGTGCGCTTTAGCGAGAGCGCAGGAGCAGCCCGGCGGCGTCCAGGCGTTCGCGAACGCGCTCGGCCAGGGCGAGGTGCTCGGGGTTGGAGGCGGTGAAGCGCTCGGGGGTGAGGATGACGAGTGAGCCCAGTTCGCCCACCGGCTCGATGCGCACCGGGGCGGGCAGGGGGGGCACGCGGCCCAGGCGGCGGGAGAGGTAGGTGACCCAGCCGACCAGCACGTCCGGGCACTTCTTCTCGATGATGTCCCGGTGATCGTGAGACATGGCCACGCCCCAATCTGGGTCCCACGCGGTGGCGAGGGCGTGGAGCACCGCTGTCTGGAAGGCAGTGGTCAGCACGCGCTCGGTGGCAGGTCCCTTGTGGGGAGGTGTGATGACGCAACGGTTATTGGCCTTCTCCCAGTAGCCACCACAGAGGAAATTGAGCCACACGTCATCACCACCACTTCCACCGTTCCACAGCCACACGCTGAAGCCCAGATCCGGCATTGGCACCCGCCTGTCATCACGCATAAGCATGCGCTGGATGTACTTGCGGAGGCCCTCGAGCTCAGAGTCCAGCGGGCGCTTGAGGGCCTCTTTCAGAGTCTTGGCGCTCTTGAACCAGCGGGCAAAGAGTGAGTCCACGGGCTGAAGCATCTGGATCAAGCCTGCCGTGCGCTGAGCACACGTCTCGGCGTCCTCACGCCGGGGACCCCAATACGCACCCAGGTAGTACGTCTCGTTCATGTGGCCCTTAATACTGGAGTGCACCGGTGTGAACGACCTCGATTCCTTCGATGCGGTTGCCTTTGAGCAGCTTCCGGATGGCGTCGGCGGCTTTCTTCTCGGCCACGTGCCATCGAATGGGAACTCCTGGTGCCGCCCTGAGTTGGCGTTCAGCCTGCTCGAGGAGCTGTTTGGCCCCCGATTGTACGAACCACGCCTTGGGTCCGAGTTCATCGTCGAACTTATTGGCATAGCCGGGGCCCTTGGCCTCCAGCAGCACGCCATCCTTGAAGCCGTCGAACTTCACTCCGCCGCTGTTCCTGCCCACGCCGCCGACCCAGTAGGCCTCGCTCACCGGCTGGCCGCAAATTTGCTCCTGGTAGCGGGCGGCGCGCTTGCTCATGGACTCTTGAGCCGGGCCCCACTGCCCCGGGCCCTGGGCAGGAGGGGGTTGGCCGCTGCGCGCGGCGGTATTGGCGCGCTGGAGGACGACGAGGGCGCCAGGCCCTCCGCTCAGGGCCGCGGCGGCACGCCCCACGGGCACCGCCACCCGTTCCAGCACCAGGGCGCCCTCAGCGGACAGTGAGAGCGCTGGCACGGTGAGCACTTCGGCCCCGCGTCCGGCAGTGGCCACGGTGCGCGTGGCGCCGACTCCCGCAGCGCCCAGGGAATACAGGGTGGTGGTCAGCTTGGAGAGCGCTTCAATCTGCTCTCCGCGCGTCATGAGCCGGAAGCGCTCCAGGTACTGAGGGGAATTGGCCAGCAGGGTGGCCAGGTTCTGGGGAAGCTGTTTGAGCTGGGCCGCGCTGTCGATGGGGTGGACGACCAGGTGGCCGATGGCTAGCCCCAGCTCGACGAAGGACTCCTCGGCTCCATCCAGCACCCGGCTGATGAGGTCCGCGTCGTCGAACACCTCGGCCAAAGGCGGCTGGGAGCGCAGGGGCTGAAGGTGCTCGTCCACCGGGAAGAAGGCCCCGGTGCGGCCGGAGTAGAAGCGGCCCAACTCGAAGCCGCGGGCGCGGAAGTCGCCGTCCTTCCACTGCACCGGTGCCACGCGCTGCTGGGTGGTGCCGTCCAGGGCTCTGGCCAGGTAGCCATCGGGACGCAGCACCGCCAGGTACTTGAAGCGCTGCACGCGCTGGAGCAGCTCCTCCCGGGACAACTCCTGTTCCTGTTCCATGGCCTCGCGCAGCAGGTAAGAGGCCACCATGCGGGGGCCGAAGCCCGCCAGGGTGACGGGCTTGCCCAGCAGCACGTCATAGAGTGCGGCCGCATCCTCGGGAGTGAGCGGCGCCTCTCGCGGGGGCAGGTGGTGCACGTTGTCGAGACCCGCGAACAGCAACACCTGCTCGAAGGCATCCACCTGGAGGAATGCGCCCTGAGCGGCGCGAGCCACCAGGGCCCTGGGGCCCGAGCCGCCCGAGGAGGCGGAACGCGCTGGGGGGGCTTGAGGTGAAGCCCTGGTGGCGCGGGGGCCCGGCTGGGGCGTGGCCGGGTGGTACTCCATGGCGTCGAGCTCAGCGAGGCTGCCCAGGGGTACCCCACTGGTGGTACGGCAGCCTGCCAGCACCAGCGCCAGCACCCACCAACAGGCCCGGTGCAGCCACGGACGCTTCGTTACCACCACGGCACCTGGCATGAGCAGCCCCCCTTGCACGCAGAGCGTCCCTTGGGGCCACGGCCAGAACCAGAACGCGCCGGGTTGCATCACGCACAGGCTCGCGCGCCCTGTTGGCGCGAGTGCCTGGTACCGACCGGTCGGCAGTAGCCATCAACTGCCCGCTCACCACTTCCAAACGGTCAGCGGTGCCCGCCACTGGGCAGTGCCGACCGGTCGGCAGCAGTCCCACCAGTCCTTGTGAAGTCGGGCACTTCAACCCGCTCCTGAGCGGTGGGCAGTGGCCGCTTGCAGCTCTCCACCCGTGAGGCGCGCCCGCTCGTTGTTTTGGGCAAGGGCCTCATGGAGCATCCGAGGTGGGCGGGCGCTGGTGGTCGATCACGGGCCCGTAGCACTGGCCCTTGTACTCAAAGGCGCTCCCGCAGGGCGGTTTCCTTTCGCCAAGAGGCCCCCACCAACATAGCCCGTAGATGGCACGCTGAGCCTCTTCGCACGGGGGCCTGCGCTGGCCAGGCATGGGAGTCTTCGTCATCGGCTTCGCTAGCACGGAGCTGGGCACCCCGTGGGAAGGCCGAGCCTCGGCCGCGGCGAGCACCTCATCCACGCCCCCATCGGCCAGTGCCACGGGCTTCTTGCTGACGGCGGACTGCTCCTGCTCTTCGATGGCGGCGCGCTGCTCGGGCTCCTCTTCTCCGGCGGGCTGTGAGAGGGAGGGCAGCACCAGCCCGGCCAGCACGCTGGCGGTGAGGGTGCCCGCCACGGCCAGCCGCTTCGAATGCCTGCGCAGGACCTGGCTGGCTAGGTGCCACCGAGTGGGGCCCGGGCGTGTGGCGCGCTGGGTGGTCAGCATGGAGCGCGAGGGCCGCACCTGCGTATCCGCCATGGGCCCGGCACTCTGCTCGGCTCGCCCCAAAGCCTCGGCGAGATCCCCCGCGGTGCCGCGTGCCTGGGGGTTCTCGGAGAGCATGCGGAGGATGAGGGCCTCCAGCTCCGGTGCCACGGAGGCCAGCTCGCCTGGAGGCAGCAGACGCGGGACGTCCTGGGTACCTTGCGGCGGGTAGGTGCCCGTCACCAGGTAGTAGGCCATCACGCCCAGGGCATACACATCGTCTGCAGGGGTGCCTGTGTAGCGGTCGTCTGGGTCGCCCTCTCGTTCATGCCGCAGCGCTTGCGGAGAGCGGTAGGGCCGGGTGCCGGGAGGGAGCACTCCGAGGGTGAGCGGACGGGCGCCCTGGTACCAGCAGCAGCCGAAGTCCACCAGCACCGCGTCGGCCTCGGAGGTGACGAGCACGTTGTCGCCCTTCACATCCCGGTGCACTCCATGCCGGTGGGTGGCCTGTAGCGCGCGCGCCACCTGGGCCAGCACGCGCAAGGCCTGGCGAGAGGTGAGTCCGCGCAGCTTCGCCCAGTCATAGAGCGGCAGGCCCTGCACCCACTGCATGACAATGTACGGGTACCACCCGCGCTGGCTGCCCTGCCATACGCCCCTGTCTCTGAGGCCCGGCACGTGCGGGTGGCGGATGCGCGAGAGCAGCTCCGCCTCCCGCTCGAAGCGCAAGTCCCCGGCCTCGCGCGCCAACTTCAGGGCGTACTCGCCCGCGCCCGGCTCCTCTGCCAGGCACACCCGGTAGACGATGCCGAAGGTGCCACTGCCGGTGCGCTCGAGAATGCGCCAGGGGCCCACCAACGAGCCGGGAGCGGGGGCCTGCACCTCGGAGGTGGCCATGACGAAACCTCGTGGGGGGGGAAATTGGCAGCCGCGCACCCTACCTCGTGGGGTGGCATTGCCGCCAGCCACCGCTGCTCGCGCTGGTACCGGCCGGCGCTTTAGCGAGAGCGCAGGAGCAGCCCGACGGCGTCCAGGCGTTCGCGAACGCGCTCGGCCAGGGCGAGGTGGTCGGGGTTGGAGGCGGTGAAGCGCTCGGGGGTGAGGATGACGAGTGAGCCCAACTCGCCCACCGGCTCGATGCGCACCGGGGCGGGCAGGGGGGGCACGCGGCCCAGGCGGCGAGAGAGGTAGGTGACCCAGCCCACCAGCACGTCCGGGCACTTCTTCTCGATGATGTCCCGCTGAGCGTTGGAGATGGCCACACCCCAGTCTGGATCCCAGGCGGTGGCGAGGGCGTGGAGCACGGCTGTCTGGAAGGAGGTAGTCAGTATGCGCTCAGTAGCGGGACCCTTGTGAGGAGGCCTTAGCACGCAACGATTGGAAATCAGTTCGAAGTACCCTCCACAGCCGATGCTGAGCCACGCGTCATCCCCCCCGCTGCCGCCGTTCCACAACCCGAAGTCGAAGCCAAGGTCCGGCATGGGCTGGCGCCGGTCATCCTTCATCAGATTGCGCTGGATGTGCTTGCGAAGGCCTGTGAGGTCCTCGTCCAGGGGGCGCTTGAGGGCCTCCTTGAGGGATTTGGCGCTCTTGAACCAGCGTGCAAAGAGCGGGTCCACGGGTTCCAGCAGCCGCACCATATGAGCCAGACGCTGTGCACACGCCTCCGCGTCTTCCTGCCGAGGTCCCCAGTACGCCCCCAGGTAGTAGGTCTCCACCATGGCGCCCTTCTTACTAGAGCGCAGGAGTGTGGGCCCGGCTGAGGCGTGGCCGGGTGGTACTCCATGGTGTCGAGTTCAGCGAGGCTGCCCAGGGGCACTCCGCTGGTGGTACGGCGGCCGGCCAGCACCAGCGCCAGCATCCACCAACAGGCCCGGTGCAGCCACAGGCGCTTCGTTACCACCACGGCACCTGGCATGCGCAGCCCCCCTTTGCACGCAGAGCGTCCCTTGGGGCCACGGCCAGAACCAGAACGCGCTGGGTTACACCACGCACAGGCTCGCGCGCTCATACTGGCGCGAGCACCTGCTACCGACCGGTCGGCAGTAGCCGAGGACTGGTACCGACCGGTCGGCAGTAGCCACTGAGCGCCATCGCCCCGCCCGTAGCAGCCCACCAGTCCTCGTAAAGTCGGGCACTTGACCATCACAGTGCCCTGCGCTCACTCCCCACTGGTGGGGACCGGGCCTTCGCTGACGCCCGCCCGTCATGCCGTGAGCCGGCCCCGGCCAACGCGCCGCGTCGCGAAACCCCTTGGAAAGACGGGCGGAATCGACGTATGTTGATTCACCGATATGGATGTCCTCTCCCAGTCCTTTCGCGTTCTTGGTGACGCGACACGGCTGCGGATTCTGCGGTTGGTGACGCAGGCTCCGCTGAACGTGACGGAACTGGTGTCGCTGGTGGGCGTGGCGCAGTCGTCCGTCTCGCACCACCTGGGCAAGCTCAAGGGGCTGGGGCTGATCAGCGAGGAGCGGCAGGCGGGCTACAGCTACTACTCGCTGGCGCTGGAGCCAGCCGATGCGCGCTGGCCGCTCATCCGCCTGGCGCAGGAGGCCGAGGACGAGAGCGGAGACTCGGCGCGGCTCAAAGACCTGCTGCGCGCGCGCGAGGACCGCCAGGCCTTCAACGAGCGGCTGCTGGAGCCCGGCCAGTCGTGGTTCCTGTGGGCCGGAGCGCTCGCCTCGCTGCTGCCGCCGCTGGACGTGGCCGACTTCGGCTGTGGCACCGGCACCCTGTCCGTGGCGATTGCCCGCTGGGCCCGCCGCGTGTGGGCCATCGATCAGAACGCGCAGGCGCTCGAGCAGGCCCGGGAGCGCGCCGCCCGCGAGGGCTTCACCAACGTCCACTTCCTGTGCGAGGACCTGCACCGGCTGTCGCTGCCCAGCGCGCAGCGGGATCTCGTCGTCATCTCCCAGAGCCTGCACCACGTGGAGTCTCCCGCGGCGGTGCTGGCCGAGGCGGCCCGGCTGCTCAAGCCGGGCGGCAAGCTGGTGCTGCTGGAGCTGATGCCTCACGACGAGCGCTGGGTGCTCGAACGGCTGGGGCACAAGCACCTGGGCTTCGCCCCTGAATTTCTCGAAGCCGCGCTGCGAGAGGCCGGTTTCCAGTCCATCACCCGAGAGACGCACGCGCGCGATGGGGCCAGCCCCTTCCGCGTCTTTCTCCTCACCGGAGTCAAAACCGCATGAGCCACCTGCCCGCCCCCCTGCCGCCGCCCCCTGGTGAGAATGGCCGCCGCGTCGAGGCCCTGCGCTCCACGATGCGCGAGCGCATCCTGGTGCTGGACGGTGCCATGGGCACGCTCATCCAGAACGAGAACCTCAAGGCGGCCGACTTCGGCGGCGCCGAGTACGAGGGCTGCAACGAGCACCTGGTGCTCACCCGCCCGGACGTCATCGAGCGCATCCACGCGGCCTACTTCGCCGCGGGCGCGGACGTGACGGAGACCGACAGCTTCGGCGGCACGCCGGTGGTGCTCGCCGAGTTCGGCCTGGGCCATAAGGCCATCGAGATCAACGCGGCGGCCTCGCGCGTGGCGCGCAATGCGGCCGAGGCGGCCGAGGCGAAGGACGGACGGATGCGCTGGGTGGCTGGCTCCATCGGCCCCACCACCAAGGCCATCTCGGTGACGGGCGGCATCACCTTCGAGGAGCTGGTGGACAACTTCGCCGTGCAGGTCGAGGGCCTGGCCATCGGCGGCTCGGACTACCTGCTCATCGAGACGTGCCAGGACACGCGCAACATCAAGGCGGCGCTCTTGGGCGCTGAGCGGGCGTTCCGCAAGCTGGGCTACGCGCTGCCGGTGGCGGTGTCCGGCACCATCGAGCCCATGGGTACCATGCTGGCGGGCCAGTCGGTGGAGAGCCTCGCCGCGTCGCTGGAGCACGTGGAGCTGCTCTACCTGGGGCTCAACTGCGCCACCGGCCCCGAGTTCATGACCGACCACCTGCGCTCGCTGTCCAACCAGTGCCTGGTGCCGGTGTCGTGCGTGCCCAACGCGGGCCTGCCGGACGAGAACGGGCAGTACCTCGAGTCGCCGGAGATGATCGCCCGCTCGCTCAAGCGCTTCTGTGAGCAGGGCTGGCTCAACGTGGTGGGGGGCTGTTGCGGCACGAACATGGGCCACATCCGCGCCATCGCGGACGCGGTGAAGGGGCTCAAGCCCCGCAAGGCCACGCCCACCCCGCGCTCCACGCTGTCGGGCGTGGACTACCTGGAGGTGACCGAGGAGCTGCGCCCCCTCATCGTGGGCGAGCGCACCAACGTCATCGGCAGCAAGAAGTTCAAGGAGCTCATCGTCGCTGGCGCGTTCGATGACGCCTCGGAGATCGCCCGCGCCCAGGTCAAGCGCGGCGCCCAGATCATCGACGTGTGCCTGGCCAACCCGGACCGCGACGAGCTGGAGGACATGCGCCGCTTCCTGGAGGTGGTCATCAAGAAGGTGCGCGTGCCCTTGATGATCGACTCCACGGACGAGAACGTCATCGAGATGGCGCTCACCTACAGCCAGGGCAAGGCGATCATCAACTCGGTGAACCTGGAGGACGGCGAGGAGCGCTTCGAGAAGGTGGTGCCGCTGGCGCGCCGCTTCGGCGCCGCGCTGGTGGTGGGCTGCATCGACGAGAAGGGCATGGCCGTCACCCGGCAGCGCAAGCTGGAGGTGGCCGAGCGCTCCTTCGAGCTGCTCACGCGCAAGTACGGCATGAGGGCCGAGGATCTGTACTTCGATCCGCTGGTGTTCCCGTGCGCCTCGGGCGACGCGCAGTACACCGGCAGCGGGGTGGAGACCGTCGAGGGCGTGCGCCTCATCAAGCAGCGCTTCCCCAGGTGCAAGACGGTGCTGGGCATCTCCAACGTGTCCTTCGGCCTGCCCACCGCGGGCCGCGAGGTGCTCAACTCCGTGTTCCTGTACCACTGCGTGCAGGCGGGCCTGGACATGGCGCTCGTCAACTCGGAGAAGCTCGAGCGCTACCCGTCGCTGCCCGCCGAGGAGCGCAAGCTGTCCGAGGATCTGCTCTACAACCGGGGCCCGGATCCGGTGACGCCGTTCGCGGCGCACTTCCGCGAGCGCAAGCCGCAGAAGGCCGCCGTCAGCTCGCTGCCGCTGGAGGAGCGGCTGCAGCGCTACATCGTCGAGGGCACCCGGGACGGCCTGTTCGCGGACCTGGACCTGGCGCTGGAGAAGTACTCGCCGCTGGAGATCATCAACGGGCCGTTGATGAAGGGCATGGACGAGGTGGGCCGGCTCTTCGGCGCCAACGAGCTGATCGTCGCCGAGGTGCTGCAGAGCGCCGAGTCCATGAAGGCGGCGGTGACGCACCTGGAGCCGCGCATGAGCAAGGCCCAGGCGGCCGCGCGCGGCAAGGTGATCCTCGCCACGGTGAAGGGCGATGTGCACGACATCGGCAAGAACCTGGTGGAGATCATCCTCGCCAACAACGGCTTCCACGTGGTGAACCTGGGCATCAAGGTGCCGCCCGAGCAGCTGGTGCAGGCGGTGAAGGAGCACAAGCCGGACATGCTGGGCCTGTCGGGCCTGCTGGTGAAGAGCGCGCACCAGATGGTGGCCACCGCCGAGGACCTGAAGCGCGCCGGGGTGGACCTGCCCATCCTGGTGGGCGGCGCGGCGCTCAGCCGCAACTTCGTGGACAAGAACATCGCCCCCGCCTACGAGGGCACGGTGGCCTACGCGCAGGACGCGATGAGCGGCCTGGAGCTGGCCAAGCAGATCGTCGATCCGGCCGGGCACCAGAAGCTCAAGGAGGACCTGTCCGCCAGGCGCCTGAAGCTGGCGCAGGAGACGCAGGCCCGGCCCAAGCCGGTGGCCGCGCCGGTGCCCAGCACGCGCAGCAAGGACGTGCAGGTGCTGGAGCAGGTGCCGCCCGTGCCGGACTACGAGCGGCACGTGCTGACGAACACGCCGTTGGATCACATCTGGAAGTTCATCAACCCCGTCATGCTGTACGGGCGCCACCTGGGGCTGCGCACCTCGTCGCGCGTGCTGGGCACTCCGGCCGAGGCGGAGCTGGCCAAGACGGAGGAGGGCCGCAAGGCGCTGGCGCTCAAGGACGCGGTGGAGGAGATCAAGGCCTTCCTGCGCGGTGGGCGGATGCATGCCCGCGCCGTCTTCCAGTGGTTCAAGGCCGGCAGCGAGGGCAACCGCGTGCTGCTGTTCGACGGGCGCACCGGGGAGCAGAAGGTCGCCTTCGAGTTCCCCCGTCAGGAGAAGGAGGGCGGGGTGTGCCTGGCCGACTACGTGAAGCCGCTGGAGGGTGGGGTGCCAGGCGACAACCTGTGCATGTTCGTCACCACCGCGGGCGCCGGCATCCGCGAAATGTCCGAGGAGTTCAAGGCCCGGGGCGAGTTCCTGAAGATGCACGCGGTGCAGGCCCTGGCGCTGGAGACGGCCGAGGGCTACGCGGAGCTCTTGCACACGCAGATCCGCAGCATGTGGAACTTCCCGGACCGGCCGGACATGACGATGCTGGAGCGCTTCCGCGCCGAATACCAGGGCAAGCGCTACTCGTTCGGCTACCCCGCGTGCCCCCGGCTGGAGGACCAGGCCCTGCTGTTTGGCGCGCTGCGTCCAGAGGAAATCGGCGTGCAGCTGACGGATGGTTGCATGATGGAGCCGGAAGCCTCGGTTTCCGCCGTCGTCTTCCATCATCCGCAGGCGCACTACTTCTCGGTGACCTAGAGTGAGCCCATGAGCGCGACGAACATCCGCCGTGCCGTTCAGCTGCTTCCCCCGTGCGCCACCACGTGCATTGGAAGCCTTCCTCACACCCAGGTGGAGCTGGGGCTCCAGGCCGCGCTGGCCATGGACATCCCCTTCCTGCCGCAGCTGCCCCAGCGCCACCCCTCCGAGTACATGATCCCCGCGGCCCTCGAGGGGCTGCCGGGCCTGCGCTTCGACGAGGACGGGATGTGCACGGTGGACCTGGCCGAGTGGCAGGCCGGCCGTCAGGCCTTCGAGGCGCGGCTGGAGGAGGCGCTGAGCTCCGGGCAGCTCGAGGCCTTCGAGCCCACGCTGGAGGGCTGCCGCGCCTGGCGCCCCTTCCTGTGGGAGGTGGAGAACCGCAAGCTGGCGCTGGCCAAGGCGCACCTGGCGGGCCCCTTCACGGTGCGCTCGGTGGCGCGCACCAGTGACGGCACCCCGCCGCTGGAGGTGCCGGGGCTGGACCAGGCCATGTACCGGCTGGTGATGGCGCGCTCGCTGGCGATGGTGAAGGCGCTGCGCCGGGCGAACACCACGCCCGTCTTCTTCCTGGATGAGCCGGGGCTCTACGCCTTCCAGGCCTCGCAGCCGCGCCACCTGCTGGCCATGCAGGAGCTGAGGCTGCTGGTGCTGGCGCTGCGCAACGAGGGCGCGCTGGTGGGCATCCACTGCTGCGGCAACACGGATTGGGGCGCGCTGCTCAACGTCCAGCCGGACCTGCTGTCACTGGACGTGCGCCTGTCGCTGGACGCGGTGCTGGAGGAGAAGGAGGCGCTGGCGCGCTTCCTGGACGCGGGGGCCACGCTGAGCCTGGGCATCATCCCCACGGACCTGACGTCCACGTATGACGTGTCGGAGCTGGCCGAGTCCGTGGAGGCCTCGCTCAAGGCGTCGCTGCCTCAGGGGAAGAGCTTCACTCAGGTGCTCTCGCACGTGCTGCTCACGCCCGCGTGCGGGCTGGCCATGCGCACGGTGGCGGACACCGAGCGCATCCTGGGCGAGCTCAGGGCCGCGCAGCGAAGCCTGCACGAGACGCTCGACACCGAGCGCGGCCCTGACTTCTACGTCATCTGAAGCGGCTTACTGCCGCCCAAGCCGCAGCTCGCGCTCGGCCTGCTGCCAGTCCTGCTCGGGGCTGCCGGGCTGGCCGCCGCGCGCCATGAAGATTTCATAGGCACGGCGAGCAATCTGCTCGTGGGTCAGCACGGTGTTGCGCGCCGGAGTGGCGGCCTGCGCGACCGGGTTGGCGGCCTGCGCGACGGGCTTGGCGGCCTGCACGACGGGCTTGGCAGCCTGCACTACCGGGTTGGCCGCGGGCTTGGTGGTCTGCGCAGGGGGAACCTTCGCCGTCTCCTTCTCGGACGGCGTAGAGGTCTTGGCGTTGTTGCGTGCCATGGATGCTCCTGAATGAGGTGAACAGCGGGTGCACCTTTGTCGGAACGCGCGCGAGACAAAAATAGAACCCAGGTACAGGGGTCCGTGGCTGAACACGGCTGCTCGTGGGGTGTTCACCCGAGCACAGTTGCCTGTTGGCGCTGTGACTCAGCGTGTGAGGACGCCTGCACCGAGCACGGCGTCCAGGGCCCGCTGCATGGCGGTGCTCATGCCCAGCTCCGCCGCCTGCCCAGGGGTGCACCAGCGCAGCTCCTGGAAGGACGGAGCCCGTAAGGGGCGCTGCGTGCCGGAGACGCGCAGCAGCCTCAAGGTGAGGGCGCGGTGGGTGAGCTGGCGCTGCACCGTGCCCAGCGCGGCCTTCGCGGCGAGCTCGACGCCCAGGGCCTTCGAGAGGCTGGTGGCCGCGTCGGCGTCCGAGGCCTCGGGCTCCACCTCGGCGGCGGGCAGCTCCCACAGGCCGGCGAAGAGGCCCTTCTCCGCGCGCCGGGCGAACAGCAGCGTGTCCTCGTGAGGCCACACGGCCAGCGCCAGCGTGAGGCGCTTAGGCGTGGCGCGCACCTTGGCGGGAGGCAGCTCGTCCACGCGCCCGTGCCGGAAGGCGCCACAGGCGCCACGCACCGGGCACAGCAGGCACAGCGGGCTCTCGGGCCGGCACACGGTGGCGCCGTGCTCCATGAGGGCCTGGTTGAAGTCTCCGGGCCGCTCGCCCCGGACGAGCCCGGTGGCCAGCGTCCACAGCTGGGCCTCGCGCGTGCGGTCTCCGGGCAGGCCCTCCACCTCGAAGAGGCGCGAGAGCACCCGTGCCACGTTGCCGTCCACCAGCGGCGCCTGCTCGCCAAAGGCGATGGAGGCCACGGCGCCCGCGGTGTAGCGCCCGAAGCCGGGCAGGGTGAGCAGCTCATCGGCGGTGGAGGGCAGCCGGCCGCCGAAGCGGGAGACAATCTCCTGGGCGGCCCGGTGCAGGTTGCGCGCGCGCGAGTAGTAGCCCAGCCCCTTCCAGGCGGCGAGCACGTCATCCAGCGGCGCGGCGGCCAGAGCCTCCACGGTGGGGAAGCGCGTGAGGAACCGCTGCCAGTAGGGGATGACGGTGGCCACCTGTGTCTGCTGCAGCATCACCTCGCTGAGCCAGATGGCGTATGGATCCCTCGTGCGGCGCCAGGGCAGGTCCCTGCGCTCGCGGTCGTACCAGGCCAGCAGCGGCCCACGGATGGCGGACAGCCCAGAGGCCTCCGGGGCCTTCGGGGCAGGGGCGGAGCTGGAGCGCTTCTTCATGGCTTGGGGCGGTCCGCCATCCGGGCGATCATCCGGCGCGCGACGCGATCGAAGAGGCCCGGAGTGAGCCGGTTGGCGAGCACCATGAGGCGCCCGGGCAGGGTGAGGATGGTGTCGCGGCGCTGACGGCGGCTGGCCTTCACCATCGCCTGCGCCACCTGCTCGGCGCTCATCTGCTTGAGCGGGGGAGGGTTCTGCCGCCAGCCCTCGGCGTGCAGCCGCGTCTGACGGAACTCGGTCTCCGTGAAGCCGGGAGAGACGAGCAGCACGGAAATGTTCTCCGAGGCCAGCTCCGCGCGCAGCGACTCGGTGAGCGCGTTCACCGCGGCCTTGGCCGCGCAGTAGCCCCCCAGCAGGGGCATTCCCCGGTGGCCCAGCACCGAGCTCACGTTGACGATCTGCGCGCCAGGCCTGCGGCGCAGCAGTGGCAGCGCGGCCCGGGTGACACGCACCAGGGCGAAGAAGTTCACCTCGAATACCTGGCGCAGCTGCTCCTCACCCAGCGCCTCCACCGGGCCGAACAGCCCGATGCCCGCGTTGTTGATGAGCACGTCCAGCCCGCCGAACGCCGCCTCCGTCTCACGCAGCAGCCGCTCCACGTCCGCCGGCTGGGTGATGTCGCAGCGCACCGCGAGCGCCCGGACACCCAGGGCCTGTACCTCGCGCGCCGCCTCCTGGAGCTGCTCGTCCCGCCGCGCGGCGAGGACGATGTGCGCGCCCTGGGCCGCGTAGGCCCGCGCCGCCGCGCGGCCGATGCCACTTGAGGCGCCGGTGATGAGGACCACTCGCCCTGCGAAGGCTCCGTTGGCCATGACGGCGCGCACCTTACCTGCTTGGTAGTCCGTGGCGAAGACTCTTCACCATGTAGGATGCGCCTAGCTCCGGTCCACCTGGAACGGGATGCTCAAGCGTCCGAAGGACTCTCCCGTGCGGGCATCCACCAGCTGGGCCTGCAGGGTGACCTGCTGCTCGCGCTTGCCGATGCTCTGGAAGTAGAGGAAGCCCGCCACGGTGCCGCCGTTCTCCAGCGTGCCCTCGGGCAGCGCCTGCTCCAGCATGTCCTTGGTCGGCAGCGGCGTCTCGCACTTCATGTGCTGCGGGCTGTAGAACGGGTCGTAATAAGGATCGTAGAAGGGGTTGGACCACAGCGGACGGAAGGGCCTGGGCTCCCAGCCCCGCCCGTACCACCCCCAGCGGTACTCTCTCGGCCAGGCGCTCGCGCTGCAGACAGGAGCGCTGCCGTCCGAGTTCTCATCCAGGCTCAGGGGAGGCACCGCGGCGTAGTGGAAGCGCGTGGAGCCCTCCACATCGAAGTGCTCGTATTGGATGCGCAGGGCTCTGCCGCTGTGGTTCTCCAGGCGGATCTGCACCGGGGTGAGGCGGCGCTCCAGGTTCTTGGGGTAGCCCTCCCAGGAGGCCCCGTCCGCCACGAGCCGCACCCCGTGCGCCTCGGCCACCGCCGCGCTCGTGTCCCCCGCGAGCGAACGGGCCTCGGGCAGCGGCTGCAGGCGCGCCTCGGGGATGCACCCGGCCATGAGGCCAATCGCCACTATCCACAGTCCACGCGTACGCATCGGGAGGTCCTCCTCCTTTTATGGATAAGGACCGGCGACGCCTCGTGCCGGGAAGGTGAACCAGCCCTGGGGAGCAGTCCGCAGGGACACAGCGTGAAGGCAGGTAGCCTGTTTCCCTGCTTGCCCCCCTTCTGGCCGGACTCCGGAAGCCCTAGGATGCGCCCGCTCATGAAGCGCAACACGCTCACCAACGACTTCTCCTGGTCGAAGAGTCGCCACGAGAAGTTCTCCGAATGCCTCAAGGCCTATTACCTGTATTACTACGGCTCGTGGGGCGGGTGGGAGGCGGAGGCGCCGAAGGAGAAGCGCGAGCTGTACGTGCTCAAGAAGCTGAGCAACCGCTACAGCTGGGCGGGCAGCGTGGTGCACGAGAGCATCCGTGACGTGCTGCTGGACTGGCGCGCGGGGCGCACGGTGGACCCGGCGGCGGTGGAGGCGCGGGCGCGGCGGCAGATGCAGGACGACTTCCGCCACTCGCAGAAGAAGTCGTTCTGGACGCAGAAGTACCGCAAGGGCTTCACCGGGCTGGTGGAGCACGAGTACGCCGAGCCGGTGACGGACGAGGCGTGGAAGCAGAACTGGGAGACGGTGCGCGCGGCGCTCGCGTGGTTCTTCTCCTCGCGCTGGCCGGGGCTGGCGCACTCGCTCAAGCCGGCGCAGTGGCTCGAGGTGGACGCGGGCTTCGACTTCTCCAGCTTCACGTTGGAGGGGGTGAAGATGTTCGCCATTCCGGACTTCGCCTACGTGGACGAGGCGGGGGCGCCGGTGGTGGTGGACTGGAAGACGGGCAAGGCGCGCGACGGGTATGACGAGCAGGTGCTGGGCTACGCGCTCTACGTCTCTCAGCGCTACAAGCTGCCGATGGAGAAGGTGCGCGCCTCGCTGGTGTACCTCAACGAGGGGCTCGAGCAGGACGTGCAGGTGGACATGGCGGCGCTGGCGTCCTTCAAGCAGCGCTTCTCCGAGAGCGTGGCGAAGATGCGCTCCATGCTGAAGGACCCGGCCACCAACACGCCGCGGGAAGCCGACGCGTTTCCGATGACCGGGGACGTGTCCATGTGCGTGCGCTGCGCGTTCCGCCGGCCCTGCGGCCGCACCGAGGCGGCGGCGCAGTTCCAGGCACAGCAGGCGCAGCAGGCGGCTCAGACGACCAAGGTGGCCTGAGGGCCCCGGGGTTGGCGCGTCGTCATGGCGCGGAAGGGGCGCGTGGGCGCAGACCCGCGAGGGTTCGCGCTAGCAGCTCCACCTCGGAGGGCTCCAGTCCGCTGGCCCCGAGCCAGTCCCGCGCCTGCTCCGCTATGGCGGCGGGCTCCAGTCCCGGGGGCATCCGGGCGCACCCAGAGGGCGACGACATCGCGCGTCAGGGGGCCCAGGTGTTCGATGCCCTCGAGCCCCTCCGCCAAGCGCGGGGCCTCGGTGGTGTTGGTCAGCGCGGCGTCCACCTGGCCCGTGGCCAGCGCCTCGCGGACCGCCGCGTTGTCCGGGATGGTGGTGAGCTGCGCCCGCGCGAAGAGGCCCCGGGCCACACGCTCGAGGTGGCCGCCCCGGTTGACGGCCACGCGCAGCTCGGGCCGGTCGAGCGCGCGGACCTCGGCCAGGGCCTGGCTCAGCTCTCCCCGGGAGCCCACGGGCGGAGGAGCCCAGCGCGGGCGGCGCAGCAGCAGCACGGCCCCGTTGCGCACCACGGGCACGCTGTAGCGGCCGAGCACGGAGCGCTCGGGCCGCACGGTGATGCCGCTGGCGACCAGGTCGAACTCTCCGGCGCTGAAGTCAGAGGTCAGCTCGGGCCAGCGGAACCGGACCCAGGTGGGCTCCAGGCCGTTCGCGGCGGCGAAGGCCTCGGCCAGCGCGGCGTCGAAGCCATTGGGCCGCTCCTGCTTCCAGTCACTGAAGGGTGGGTAGTCCCCACTGGTGCCGACGCGCAGAGCGGAGAGCGGGGGAGGGCGCGTGGGCTGTGAGGCACAGCCGGCCAGCACCACCGTGAGCAACAGGAACCGTGCAAAAGAGCGAGCCATAATCGACAGAGGGTAGATGTGTCGCCCGGAGCGAGCTATCCGGCTGTTACATGATGCGGCTGAACCTACCCGGTGTGCCATGAACTCCCCCTTTCTCATCCGCGACGCTCACCCCGAGGACGCGGCGGCGGTGTGGGCCGTGCAGCAGGCGGCCTTCTTGCCGCTGGTGCAGCACCTGCCCTCGCGCCCCACCGCACTGGGGGAGGACGAGGCGTACCTGCGTCAGCACCTGGAACGCGCACCGCGCCGCTCCGTGGTGGTGCAGGTGGGAAGCGAGCTGGTGGCCGCGGGGCGTGTGGAAGGAGCGCTGCCCCAGGGCGAGCTCAAGCGCATCGCCGTGCACCCTGCCTGGCAGGCCCAGGGCGTGGGGAGCGAGCTGGTGCATGCCCTCGAGAGGAACGCCCGGCAGCTCGGGTTTGCCCGCCTGCGCGCGGGCGCCCGGAGAACGCTGCCGAGCAACCAGGCCTTCTATGCCCGGCTGGGGTATCGCGTGGTCTCGGTGGTGCCCTATCCCCCGGGCATCGACGATGACACCGTGTGGATGGAGAAGGTCCTCTGAGGGGTGCGTGTATGACTCCGTTGCTCCTGCTCACCGCCTGGCTGTCGGCCAGCCCAGCCCAGGCCAGGCCCGACGCCTTCACCACCTGGTTCGACAGCCGCGTCAAGGAGGAGTCCGCCCAGGTGCTCCTCCACGAGCGGTTGGATCTCGATGGCGATGGACGCGGCGATCACCTGGTCTGCTACGTGTTGCCGCGCGAGTCGGGGACCTCCGCGCCCGTGGTGCTCGTGGGCCTGTCCACGGGAGAGCGGTTCGCCTTCTCCGGAGGGGGCCTGTCGCCGAGCCTGCTCGACAAGTGCCCCGAGCCCCCAACACCCGAGAAGCGGGGGAGCGGCTTGCGGCCCCGGCTCACGCTGAAGCGCTCCGGGATTACCGGCTACGTCGATCAGGTGTCGGTCGAGCTCGACCGGACGGGCCCGCTGCTCGCGCAGTACTCCGCGGGCGACCGGTACATGCGCCTGAGAGAGAACCCCAGCCTGCAGTCACGTGAGTACGACGATCACGTCCGGGTGTATGCGGGCGAGGCGGAGGAGCCCGAGAGCTACGAGTCCGCCGCCATCGTCGCCACCTCATCGAAGGCGCAGGCGCGCTCGCCGGTCTCCACCTGGGTCTCCTGGGGACAGGCCAACCACGACGGAGAGAGCGATGCGGCGCTCCAGGTGACCGCCAGCCACGCCAAAGGCTTCATCACCGTGCGGCTGCAGGTGACGGACGACAAGGACGTGCGCGCCGAGGTGCCCGCGGCGGCGGGCAAGGACAAGGCCGTGCTCGCCGCGGACCACATCGAGCTCTGGTGGGTCGAGGACACGCACACCCCGAGCCCGCGCACGGTGCAGCTGGGCGCGGCGCGTGACGCTCAGGGCAAGCCCGTGAGCGTCTGGTTCCAGGCGCCTGAGCCGCGCCGCGCACCTCCGGCCGTGCGCTGGAGCGAGGACAACGTCGTCGAAGTCGACCTGCGCGCCGACTGGCTGTTCCCGCCGCCCGTGAGCGAGAACCCCGAGGACTCCGACTTCACGGCGGTGTTCTCGGACAGCGACGGCAATGGCCAGGAGACGCTCGTCTCGACGACGGATCGCCGCCCGACCGCCGAGAATCTCGGCTTGCTGTACCTGGCGGCCGAGAAGCAGCGGCTCCCGCGCCTGTCCCAGCACTCTCAGTCCTGGACCCGCCTGGGGCCGGAGTCCACGCTGGGCGGGCTCGTTCGGGAGTGGTGAGGCCACGCGCCGCCTCCGGGCGCGCTATCCGGGCTGCCCTTCGGCGCCTTCCTCCACCGCGTGCGCGTGGGCCTTCTGCTCGCGGTACTCCGAGATGTGCGAGTACACGCTCTCGGGGAACTGGAGGTCCTTGTAGACGTTGCAGGCGTCCGGATCCTCCGCATTGGGGCAGATGGGGAACTCCTGCTGCGCCTGGAACTGCAGCACCTTCTCGCGGCGCGGCGGGTTGTAGTCCCGGCCCTTCACCTGCTCGACGAGCGCCCGGGCCTCGTCCTCGTTGAAGTCCGGGTCTTTGCGCAGCTGGGCCACCAGCGCGTCATCGTCCACGAAGTGCCGCGCCACCATCGCGAACACCAGCCGGCCGTAGTGGCCGATGTTCTGTCCCGCCTCGAGCGAGTCGAGCAGGTGCGCCATCATTCCGTTCTTCCGCAACGCCTCGAATCCCATGGTCCGTCGCCTCTTCTGGAAGGGGGTGGAACTTCTCGACTGAAAAGATGTTCAGGAGAAGTCCCCCTGGGTAGGCCAGGAGAGGGCAGGGGAGGCCTGAGCGCCTGCTGCCTCAGCGAGCGGAGGCCAGACGGCGCACCACCACGCCCGCCGCGTTCATGCCGAAGGCGGAGGTGACGAACACGGCGCTGCCGTCGATCTGCGTGCGGTGATCACACGTGTGGAACTCGTTGTCCTGCGGGCACACGCACAGAAAGCCGTCCGTGGCGTCGTCGTAGCGCAGGGACACCGGCAGCCGCCGCTGCTCGATGGAGTACACGGCGGTGATGCCCGTGTGCCGGTCCGTCTCCACCCCATACTTGCGCTTGAGCAGCTTGCGGATGTCCTTGGCGAACGGATCCATGTGCGTCTCGCACAGGTCCTCCACGCGGATGGCCGTGGGGTCCAACCGGCCCGCGGCGCCCATGGAGCTGACCACCGGCACCCCCAGCGTCACGCAGCGGTGCAGCAGGTGCAGCTTGGCCTTCACGTTGTCGATGGCGTCCACCACGAAGTCGTACTGGCCGGCCTGCAGCATCTGCTCGGCCACCTCGGCGCGGTAGAACTCGCGCACCGCCTCCACCTTGGCGTCCGGGTTGATCTCCCGGCAGCGCTGGCCCATCAGCTCCGCCTTGGGCTTGCCCACCCCGCGCACCGTGGCGTGCAGCTGGCGGTTGGTGTTGGTGACGCACACGTCGTCATGGTCTACCAGCGTCAGGTGGCCAATGCCGCTGCGCACCAGGCCCTCGGCCGCGTAGCTGCCCACGCCGCCCAGGCCGAACACCACCACGCGCGCTCCGGCCAGCCGCTCCATCGCCGAGTCCCCCAGCAGGCGTCCGGTCCGGTCGAACCGCCGCGACAGCTTGAAGGGCCTGGCGAGCGAGGGAGCATTGGCCGCGGGGGTGGTGGGAGCCGGGGCGGCCGGAATGGAAACGGTGTCGGGGGTGGTGGGCTGCGTGCTCATGGAGTCCCTCTATAACGCGACCGCTGCCTTACCGCGAAGCCGGGGGAAAGGCTTCCCGGAACAGGCGGCGGGCGTTGGCGGTCGTCCGCTGAGCGAGCGCCTCGACGGGCTCTCCCAGCACGTGGGCCATGCCCTCGAGGATGTGGGGCAGGTAGCCCGGCTCGGAGCGCTCGCCCCGGTGGGGCGTGGGCGCCTGGTCCGGCGAGTCCGTCTCCGCCATCAGCCGGTCCGGAGGAATGACGCGCAGCGCATCCAGCGGCTTGCGCGCCTCGGCCCAGGTGACGGGGCCCGCGAAGGAGAAGTGGCAGCCCTTCTGAACGTAAAAGCGCGCCAACTCCGCGCCTCCGCTGTAGCTGTGCATGAGCACGCCGGCCTCGGGGAAGGGCTCCTGCTTGAGGAACTCGATCATCGCGGGGTGCAGCCGGTGGCAGTGCATGAGCACCGGCAGCCCGTGCTTGCGCGCCAGCGCCATGTGGCCGCGCAGCACCGCGAGCTGGCGCTCCAGTGGCGCCCCGGGGATGGACGGGCCGTCGAGCCCGCACTCGCCCACCGCCACCGCGCCGCCCCGGGACAGCAGCGCATCCAGGCGCTCCAGGTGCTCTGAGTCCTGCTCGGGCGGCAGCTCCGGCAAGAGCTGCGGGTGAATGCCCAGCCCCACCTGCACCCGGGCGTCGCGGCGGGGCAGCTCCAGCAGTGGCTCCCAGGTGTCCGGGCCCACCGCGGGAATCACGATGCCGTGCAGGCCCGCGGCCCAGGCACGCACGAGCACTTGCGAGCGGTCCTCATCGAACCGCAAGGCGTCCAGATGGCAGTGGGTGTCGATCATGAGAGAGAAGAGGAGCAATCGCCGTTCATTCACCAACAGAAAACACGGGCCCTCGCGGCCGCCCACGCCAATCTCCGCGCGGTCGCCAGAGGCGGAGATATACGCGCTCTCAGCTTTCGAGGAGGGCCCATGTTCAAACGCATCGTGGTCAGTGTGCTGTGTAGCGCGCTCTGTGTGTTGCTCACCGGTTGTGGAGACGAGTGCTCCAGCGCGGCCGACTGCGCCGACGACAAGGGCGCGCCCGCCGAGGGCAAGGTCTGGGCGTGTGAGAACAAGAAGTGTGTCCAGAAGGACGAGGGCGAGCCGGAGCCGGAGCCCGAGCCGACCGACGGCGGGATGACCGACGGCGGGATGACCGACGCCGGCCCGGACACCGGCACGGACGGCGGAATGGACGCGGGCGTGCGGCCCGACGCGGGCACCGTGGCCAAGGGGGGCGAGTGCCTGAACTCCACCGAGTGCATGGGCGGCCTGCGCTGCGAGGGCGCCTCGTGCCAGGCCCTGTACCTGGCGATGACGGCGACGACCACTGATGGCGGCACCCGGGCGGTGGCCGTGCGCTACGACGAGCCGGACGCCGGGCCCATGGGCTTGAGCGAGTCCACCAGCCACACCCGCTTCCCGCGCTGGAACGCGGCGGGCACGGCGGTGGCCTTCGTTGAGGGCCCCGAGGGCACCGCGCAGCTCATCACCCGCGCCTTCCCGCTCACCACCGGGCAGCAGACGGTGCTCGTCGAGCAGGCCACGGCGGGCACCGAGGACTTCCTCCACATGGAGTGGGAGCCCTCGGGCGCCATCGTGTGGACGCGCAAGAGCGGCGCCAGCATCTCCGGCCTATCGAGCATCGGGGCGGGCGGAGGCGCCGTGGCCTCGGTGACGCAGAACGGCGGCTTCCCGTCGTGGTCGGCGGATGGCTCGAGCCTGGCCTACAACACCGCCGCCGAAGGCCTGGTGACGGTGACGGCCACGGGTGGAACGGCCACGCCCGTGGCGGGCGGAACCGGCGGAGAGCAGCCAATTCACAACCGCGCCAACAACCAACTGCTCTTCCTCAAGGCCAACGGCACGGATACCGCCATCGGCTCGCTGTATGAGCTGTTCACGCTTCCGGCCAGCGGCGGCACCGCGAGCCTGATCGCCGCCAAGACGACAGAGGCGGGCACGGGTGGCTCCGTCGAGTCCTTCGTCACCCAGCACACCTGGTCTCCGGACGGGACGTGGGTCGCGTACGTGCGCGCGTACTACTCCAACCCCAACGGCCCCGCGCCTTCGGCCCTCTGTGGCACGGTGGCCGCCAGCGCGTGTCCGGCGCGGGACGCGAACGTCATCTTCCTGCGGAAGATCAACCCGCAGACCGGAGCCGCGGACGGCGCGGAGTTCCAGCTCGTCTCGGGCGCGGCGCTGCCCTCGTTCTCTCCGGATGGCACGTTCATCGCGTACGTGAAGGGCCGGCGCCTGTGGGTACAGCAGCTCAACCCGGCCACCGGCGCCGCCGTGGGCGCCGCCATCACCCATGCCCTGGGCACCGACATCCAGACGAGCCGGGGCGATGACAACCGCCCGCGCTGGCAGCCTCGCTAGCGCGCGGTAATGGCGCGGCGGGGTACTTGTCATCCGCTCGACTTCGACGTAGGGAGGGCCCGCTCAATCTCGGGCCCTTTCCTCGGGAGATTCCGGATGAAGTCCCTCGCCGCGCTCTGCTTCCTCGTCGTCTTTGGCTGTGCCACCACGCAGACTGCTCAGGTGGTGAGCACCTCCGAGGCTGCTTCGGAGGGCGGCGGTAGGACGGTGGATCAGGTGGAGCAGCTGGCCTCGCCCGTGCGCCTGGAGACGCCCGCGGGCACCTTCCTGGTGAGCCCCGGCCACGCCGAGGACTTCGCCAGGGCGCTGGCGGGAGAGGCCACTCCCACGCGCTTCTACGCTGGCGCGGACACCCGGTAGCGCCTCAGTCCACCAGGACGATGCGGCGGCCCAGCGCCTTGGACAGCTGCGGCGAGGTGACGACCCGGAGCACCTCGCGCAGCTCGCCCCCGGCCGTCTCGTAGGCGGCCGCGATCAGCTCTCCCAGCGTGAGCGGGCCCGGCTTGGCCGCGGGCGACTTGCCGCGTCGGGCCACTCGCCGCAACGCCGGCATTACCCGTCGCCCCTGGCGTCGCACCGAACCGCTCTTTCGCGTTGTCGTCGCCCTGGCCATGGTTTTCCTCCCACCCAACTTCATGGGTTGTCCGCCGGATTCAGGCTTTAAATAAGCAAACGGCACGCCAGGCGCACGGCGGAGTGCCCTTCCACCAGGTTCCGGGTACTTACACGGCGGGAGGATCAGCAACCGGGGAAAATCTTTCCATCCGCCCCCGCAAATCGCGTCATCGATGCCACACTTCGTTCACTCCTGTAGGCCACGACCCGTTGTGTTTTAACGAAGCTTGGAGTGGTGAAAGGTAGGACACAACGGCGGCTCTGAAGGGGCGGAGCCGGTGCGGTATACGCGGGAGTGCGATGCCCGAGACGCTCTGTGCCGGCTGTGGTGGGGCGAGCGGAACGTTCAGCTGTGGGGGGCTGGCGGATGGGCGGTTGGTAGGCTTGGGCATGGTGGCGGTACCGCCCCCGGCGGCGAGCGCGGAGCCCGCGTTCGTGCGGTGGGCGCGGGGCTCTCGTTGCGGTAAAGGCGGGCACTCATGAAGGTTCAGGTCCTCTTTCACGACAGCTGCTTCGACGGGGCGGCCAGCGCGGCGGTGTTCACCCGCTTCTACCGGGAGCGCGTTCGGGCGGACGCGTCCTTCACGTACCGGGGCCTGGCGCACAAGCCGGGCGCCGAGGGCATCGACCCCGCGGTGTTCACCGGCGAGGAGAACGCGATCGTCGACTTCCGCTACAGCCAGGACGCGCGGCTGACGTGGTGGTTCGATCACCACGTGTCGGCGTTCCAGCAGCCAGGGGACGAGGCGCACTTCAAGGCGGACACGGGCGGGCGCAAGTTCCACGACGCGCACCGCAAGAGCTGCACGAAGTACCTGGCGGACGTGGCGCGCGAGCGCTTCGGGTGGGATCCGTCTCCCATGGCGGACCTCATCCACTGGGCGGAGCTCATCGACGGGGCGCAGTTCCCCAGCCCGCAGATGGCGGTGGCGCTGGAGGAGCCGGCGCTGCGCATCATGACGGTGCTGGAGGCGAACAAGTCGCCGGACCTCATTCCCCAGGTCATCGGGCGGATGGAGCGCGGCGAGGCCCTGGCGCAGATCGCGGCCTCGCCGTTGATCGCGCAGCCGCTGGCGCCGCTGCTCGAGCGGCACCAGCGCAACATCGAGCAGGTGCGGGCCGCCGCGCGGTACGAGAACGGCGTGGTGTTCTTCGACCTGGCGGACCAGGGCGTGGACAGCCTGAACAAGTTCATCGCGTACGCGCTGTACCCGGAGGCCCGTTACACGCTGTGGGTGGGGCAGGGGCCCAACCGGGCGAAGGTGTCGCTGGGCTCGAACCCGTGGCGGCCGGAATTGCGCAAGCACGACCTGGCGAGCATCGCCGGGCGCTATGGCGGAGGCGGGCACCCGGTGGTGTCCGCCATCAGCTTCAAGCCGGGAGAGCTGGACAAGGCGCGAGCGGCCTACCGGGAAATCCTCGCGGAGCTGTCGAGCTGAGCACGTTCCACCCAGGCGCCCACGTCCACCAGGCAGGCGGGCACGACGATTCTTCCCGCCACCCGGGGGATGCCGTACCCTGCGCGCTCATGTTGCGGCGCGGCCTGCTGGCTCTCCTCCTCCTGCTCGGTGCCTGTCAGCGCAGCTCCTCGGAGCCTGCCGCTGCGCAGCCTGCTGTCCCCGCGCCGCAAGCTGCCGCCCCCGCGCCAGCCGCCCCAGCCACGCCGGAGGCCTCCACCAAGGCCATCACCGCGCTGCCCGTGTGCCGCCCGGAGGGCACCACCCCGCTGGAGGCGGCGCGCCGCTACTTCGATGATGGGCGCTACGAGAATGCCCTGTCCTGCGCGGCCCAGGCCGCCGCGCTGGATCCTGACCTGGCCGATGCCCACGCCGAGCGGGGCGTGGCGCTCGCGGCGCTGGATCGGGTGCCCGAGGCGCAGATGGCCTTTGCGCGCGCGCTCGCGGTGGATCCAGGCTCTCCCGAGGCGCTGATGGGAGCGGCGCTGCTGTACGCGGTGCAGCTGCCCTCCACGCGCGAGCGGGACGAGCTGGGGCTGCTCTACTCCGAGCGGGGGCTGGCTCAGCCTGGAACGCCGCCGTACCTGGTGCAGGAGTTCGCGCTGATCTCCGCCATGGCCTTCAATGATCTCGGCATGGCCGAGGACTCCCTGGCCCGGGCGGCCATCGTGCTGGCGCGGGAGCCAGGCAACCTGGACGCCACCTACGAGCGGGCGCTGGCCCTCTTCGAGCTGTGCCGCTTCGCCGAGGCGAAGGCCGCCTTCACCTCGCTGCTGGCGGACAAGGAGCATGGGGCCCACGCGCACCAGCACCTGGGGCTGCTGCTCGAGCGCGAGGGCAGGTGGAAGGAGGCGCAGGCGCACTTCGACAAGGCCCGCGAGCTGATCCCCGAGGACTTCCCGCCTCCGATCCTGCTCAGCCAGGAGGACTTCCGCGCGGCGGTGGCCCGCGCCGTGGAGGCGCTGCCCGAGGACATGCGCAAGGATCTCCAGGGCGTACCCGTCGCCGCGGAGGAGCTGCCCGCGGACGCGGACCTGATGTCCGGCGAGCCGCCGCTGTCCCCCACGATTCTGGGCCTGTTCCGGGGCCCGCCGCTGAGCGAGCCGTGTGATGGCACCGAGACGCCGTGCCGCTCGGTGGTGCTCTACCGCCGCAACCTGGCGCGCGCGGTGAAGAGCCACGCGGAGCTGCTGGAGCAGATCCAGGTGACGCTGCTCCACGAAGTAGGCCACCTGCGTGGCGAGGACGACGAGGAGCTGGCCGCGCGCGGCCTGGAGTAGAGCCCATGGCCGCTGGCAAAGCGCTTCCCACCGTACGAGTCACCCTCAAGGGCGCCAAGAGCCTGCGCCGCGGTAACCCCTGGCTCTACCGCACCGAGCTGGCCGAGCCTCCCTCGGTGAAGATGGCGGGCTCGGTGGTGGCCGTGGTGGACCCGCAGGGCAACCCCATTGGCCAGGCCTTCTACGCCCAGCGCTCGCCGCTGGCGCTGCGGCTGCTCACGCGCCGGCCCGCCACCGAGGAGCCGGTGGATGACGCCTTCTTCCGCCGCCGCCTGGAGGCCGCGCTGGCCCGCCGCGCGCCGCTGAAGCACCGCGACGGCCTGCGGCTGGTGCACGGCGAGGCGGACCTGCTGCCGGGCCTCTTCGTGGACCGCTACGGGGCGGGCCTCACCCTCCAGACGCTCTCCGAGGGCATGGACGCGCGCAAGGAGCTGGTGGCGCGGGTGCTGGCGGAGCTGACGGGCGCCACCCACGTGGTGTGCCGGGACGACGCCTCGGGCCGTGACTTCGAGGGCCTGCAGCGCCACGTGGTGATGCTGCACGGCACCGGAGAGGCGCGCTTCAGCTACCACGAGGGGGAGAACCTCTTCGAGGTGGACCTGCTGGGCGACATGAAGACGGGGGCCTTCCTGGACCAGGTGGACAACCACCTGCGCGCGGGCGAGCTGGCCCGCGGCGAGGCGTTGGATCTGTTCAGCTACCACGGCGGCTTCGCGCTGGCCCTGGGCCGCACGTGCACCTCGGTGCTCGCGGTGGAGCTGGATCCGAAGGCCGCCGAGCGCGCTCAGCGGAACGCCGCGCGCAACGGCCGCGCCAACGTGACGGTGGAGCCGGGCAATGCCTTCGACGTGCTGCGGCGCTTCGCGGACTCGGGCCGCCGCTTCGACACGGTGGTGCTGGATCCTCCGGGCCTGGCCAAGCGCCGCGAGGGGCTGGCCACGGCGCTGCGCGCCTACCACGAGCTGAACCTGCGCGCCTTCAAGTGCCTGCGGCCCGAGGGGCTGCTGGTGACGTGCTCCTGCTCGGGCAAGCTCAGCCGCGAGGCCTTCGAGGAGATGGTGCTCTCGGCCGCTGAGGACGCCAAGCGCCCGGTGCAGATCCTCGAGCGGCGCGGAGCGGGGCTGGACCACCCGGTGCTCGGGGGCCTGGCGGAGACCGAGTACCTCAAGGCGCTCTACGTGCGCGTGCTCTGAGTCACGCCTCGGGGCGGCAGGGCAGGGACACTTGTAAGCGCCCGCCGCGGGCGCGATCAGCTGACGTCCCTGGCGCGTGGTTATCTGGCGGCCTCTTTTGGGGTGGCGGTGGCGGGCAGCCCTTCCAGCAGCCCCAGCCGGTCCTTCAAGCGCAGTACGCGCCGGACAGCCGCGTCCAGCTGCTCGCGCAGCTTCGGATCCGACTCGGCCAGCTTCGTCAGGATGCCGAAGTAGTCCATGCCCTGGGCCCAGTCCGGCGGCGCGGTGGTGAGGATGAGATCATTACCCGCCAGGAAGGCTAGCCGCACCACCTCCTCCTGCTCGGCGCCGATCTGCTCCGCCAGCGCGCGGATGGCTACGTCATCAGTGACGGTGATCCACCCGTTCTCATGGGCCATGGCGACGAGCGCGGGCTCGAGGATGGCGGGCCTCTGGCCAAAGCGCGTGTAGACGATGTTCGACATCATCACCCCGCCCAGGTACGGGTCCGCGGCGCGGAACACCGAGGCCTCCTGGCGCACGCGGGCCTCGTCCCAGTCCGCCAGGGCGCGCACGTGGTCCGAGTCCGCGTCCAGGTCTCCATAGCCGGGAAAGTGCTTTCCGATGGCGATCACACCCTGCCGGGCCAGGCCCCGGGCGAAGGCGGTGGCCTTCTTCTTCACCACCTCGGGGTCGCCCGAGAAGGCGCGCCCGTTGCGGAACATGTGCCCCGAGGGCGCCACGTCGAACACCGGGGCGAGGTTCATGTTGAGCCCCACCTCGCGCATGGCCGCGCCAACCCGGGCGCCCCAGGCCTCCACCTGGGCATCCGGCAGGGCCGCCAGCTCCCGCGCGCCCGGCAGGGCCCGGAGGGTGGGGTGCCGGTCCAGGCGGTTGAAGCCTCCGCCCTCAATGTCCACCGCGAAGAAGGGGGGAATCCGGGCGCGCGCGCGGCTCGAGCGGATGCGCTCCTTCGCCGCGTCGAGCTTCCTCAGCGTGCCGCCCACGAACAGCACGCCGCCCACCTCCACCGGGCCGTCCTTGCTGATCTGCGGATAGGCGAGGATGAGCTGGCCCACCTTCTCGCGCAGGCTCAGCGATTGGAGCACCCGCTCCACGCGGGCTTCATCCGCGGTGCGCCCCGCGAAGCCCTGCCGTGCCTTTGCCTGGGCGAACGCCTCGCCGGACAGGGCGAGCACCGCGAGGGTCAGGAATACGGGCCATGGACGAAGCGCTGCAAGCATGGCCTCAGTCTTCCACAAAACACGAAGGCCGGAAGCCGCCGCCATGCTCGGCAGCCTCCGGCCCACTCGTGCAAGCGCTGGGTTCAGGACCTACCGCTTAGTAGCGGTAGTGGTCGTTCTTGTACGGGCCTTCCTTGGGCACGCCGATGTAGCTGGCCTGCTCCTCGGACAGCTCGGTCAGCTGCGCGCCCAGCTTCTTGAGCTGCAGCCGCGCCACCTTCTCATCCAGGTGCCGGGGCAGCATGTACACGCCCGGCTTGTACTTGTTGGGGTTGGCGAAGATCTCCACCTGCGCCAGCACCTGGTTGGCGAACGACGAGCTCATCACGTAGCTGGGGTGGCCGGTGCCGCAGCCCAGGTTCACCAGCCGGCCCTGCGCCAGCAGGATGATGCGCTTGTTGTCCGGGAAGATGATGTGGTCCACCTGCGGCTTGATGTTGTCCCACTTGTACTGCTTGAGGCTCGCCACATCGATCTCGTTGTCGAAGTGGCCGATGTTGCACACGATGGCGTTGTGCTTCATCGCCTTCATGTGCTCGTGGGTGATGACGCGGAAGTTACCCGTGGCGGTGACGAAGATGTCCGCCTTGTCCGCCGCGTAGTCCATCGTCACCACGCGGTAGCCTTCCATGGCCGCCTGCAGCGCGCAGATGGGATCGATCTCCGTCACCCACACCTGGGCCTGCAGCCCGCGCAGTGCCTGCGCCGAGCCCTTGCCCACCTCGCCGTAGCCGGCCACCACCGCGACCTTGCCGGCGATCATCACGTCGGTGGCGCGCTTGATGCCGTCCACCAGCGACTCGCGGCAGCCGTAGATGTTGTCGAACTTGGACTTGGTGACCGAGTCGTTCACGTTGATGGCCGGGAACATCAGCTTCCCCTCCTTGGCCATCTGGTACAGGCGGTGCACGCCCGTGGTGGTCTCCTCGGTGACGCCGCGGATGTTGGCCGCCACCTTCGAGTACCAGCCGGGCTTGGACGCCAGGCGCTTCTTGATCGCCGCGAAGAGGAACTCCTCCTCCTCGCTGCCGGGCTTGCCCAGCACCGACGGATCCTTCTCGGCCTTGCTGCCCAGGTGCACCAGCAGGGTGGCGTCACCGCCGTCGTCGAGGATCATGTTCGGCGTGCCGCCATCGGCCCACTCGAAGATGTTGTGGGTGTACTCCCAGTACTCCTCCAGCGTCTCGCCCTTGTAGGCGAACACGGGGGTGCCACCCGCGGCGATGGCGGCGGCGGCGTGGTCCTGCGTGGAGTAGATGTTGCACGAGGCCCAGCGGATCTCCGCGCCCAGCGCCTCGAGCGTCTGGATGAGCACCGCGGTCTGAATCGTCATGTGCAGCGAGCCGGCCACGCGCGCGCCCTTGAGCGGCTGCGTCTTGGCGAACTCGTCGCGGATCGCCATCAGGCCGGGCATCTCGGTCTCGGCGATGGCGATCTCCTTGTGGCCCCACTCGGCCAGGGAGATATCGGCAACCTTGTAGTCGGTGAACTTCTTCAAATCGGCGACAGCCCTCATGGTGATGCTCCTGATTGGCAGGGGGCTGGATGCCGAGGAGGCGGGCTCTCGCTCGCTTCCCGGGCATACAGCCACGAGTCAGCGAGCGCGGTTACAGAACCTGAGCCTGGCGGGGAGGACCCCGTTGCAGCGCTCCTCAGGATGGGGACACCTATAGCAGGGAACGCGGGCGCTCTGGTAGCCCCAAGCGCCGGGCGGCGGGGCAGCGCCCCGTCAGTAGGCCCACGCTCCAATAGAGAAAGCGTGCGTCACCTTGTGGTTAAGCCACACGGTCAGCAGGGCCACGCTCCAGCGCAGCCACGCGGGCCGGGCGGCGAACCAGTCTCCTACGACGAAGAGCAGGGGGAACAGCACCGCACCAAAGCGGAACGCGTTACCCAGGTCTCCCTGGGGCAGCATGATCAGCAGCGAGAGCACGCCATAGGCTCCCAGCGGGGACCTCTGGCGCAGCAGCGCCACACAGGCGGCCAGCAGCACGGCGGCGAAGAGGTTGCGCAGGCCCAGCCACCACCCGGGCTCGTGCCACTCGTTGCCGAACCAGAGCCCCCGGATGGCTCCCCACAGCGAGCCGGCGCCGTTCCAGTTGCGCTGGGCGTGCATGTGCGCCAGCGCATCACCCGTGCTCAGCCACTGGAAGGTGAGCAGGCCCAGGAATGACGCGAACGCCACGCCGCCCACGAGCACGAGGCGTGAGAGCCGCTCGCGCCCGGAGCCGGGCTGCATCGCCAGCAGCGCCGCCGCCGTCATCGCCACGAAGACGCCCTGGTTGCGCGTCCACACGCACAGCGCCGCGAAGAGCGCCGCCCGCAGCACCCGTCCATCCCAGGCGGAGCTCAGCGCGCCAAAGGACAGCAGCAGGAACAGGCCCTCGGTGTGGTGCGAGTGCAGCGCGAAGCTGGCCGGGCTGTAGAGGAAGAAGAACCAGCCCCAGAGCGTCCGGGGCGCCAGCGGCCACGAGGCCTCGGGCTGAAGGCCCCGCCGCGCCACCCAGGCGGTGAACCCCAGCAGGCACAGCGTGGACAGCACCGTGCCCAGCACCTGGGGAGGCAGCGTGCCCCCGAGCCCCGCGCGCACCAGCCACACCAGGCCCGGGTACAGCGGCAGGAACGCCCGCAGGGCCGGGTCGTACCCCTCGGTGATGATGACGGTGTAGAGATGCGAGTCCCAGCGATCCAGCGCGGTGAGCAGCCCGAACCCGCGGCGGGTAGACGTGGAAGTCCAGAGCCCGAAGTGGTGCACCAGCATCAGCGCGGTGAGCCCGAGGGCCAGCTTCGGGGCCACCCGGGGCACTGGTGAAGAGGGTGTCGGCGCTGTCTCCACGGAGCTCAAGCGCGCGGCACCCTAACAGTCAGTCCCAGCCCGGGCGAGCGACGGCGTACACTGCCCACATGCTCAGGACATCCTTTCGTAAGCCAGGCGTTGCCCGGGTACTGCTGGCGGTGGGCCTTGCCATGGTGTCCCTCACCGTCTGGGCGAAGGGCAAAGCGGCCTCGCCCCGGGCGAAGTACTCCGCCGCGCTCAAGAAGGTGCGGGCCGCGGAGAAGACGGACCTCGAGCCCGTGTACCGGCTGGGGCTCGAGGCGGCCTCCTGGCTCGACGGGAAGCTCGGCGAACAGCCGGACGAGTACGCCGACGCGAAGCTCGAAGGGTTCGACGTGAGTGTGGGAGAGATAACCGGCGTCAGCCTCGAGCCGGACTTCTTCCTGAAGCTCGCCCGGAAGAAGGGGATGCCCGCGGACATCGCCTACTTCGAGAACCTCGAGCGCACCTATCGTGAAGGGGGCGACTTGCCGGTGTACCGGCAGGTCATGAATGACGTCCTGTTCTGCGATCGCTTCGAGGCGCCCGAGCTGATCCCCATCTACCGGGCCTGGAAGGCGTACGCGGCGAAGTACCCGAAGTCCTACGTGGAAGAGGTGAAGCACGAGCTGGACGGCATCGAGTCGATGCTGCTCACCCACAAGTGCGCCTGCGGCACGAAGGAGGAGGTGCTCGCGAGCATCGCCGGGTTCATCGAGGCCTTCCGGGGCACCGAGCTGGCGCACAAGCTGAATGTCCGCCTCGCGGTACTCAAGGGCGGGGTGCCGAACAGCATGAAGTACCAGTGCGTCCCGGAGTGACTCAGCTGATGCCCAGCTCCTTGCGCAGCCGGTTCACCACCTTGAAGTACTCGGTGCGGCTGAAGGGCACGTTGAGGATGTGGAAGTCCTTCTTGGACAGGCCCACGCACCCGAAGCAGTAGTTACAGTCCTGCAGGTTGCGGCACAGAATGAGGTACGCGCTGTTGGCGCAGTTCTCACACTGCACGCAGTACGCGCACGCGTTGCAACTCTTCGAATCCACGCAGTGCGAGCAGTTGTTGCACAGCTCGCAGCGCGTGCAGTGCGTGCAGTGGTAGCAGCTGTCGCAGTCCTTGCAGAACATGCAGTTGGCGCAGCGCTGGCACCCCTCGCACGAGTACGAGCCCGGGTTGCCCGGATTCGACTCGAAGCCCTTGGACAGCTTCTGGAACTGCTCCATGAAATCCCGCTTGCCCAGCGCCCCCACCACCTCTCGCGCCGCCGCCTCCTCCTTGAGCGACTCCGGCGTGGGAGTAGCGGGGCGCGTTCCTTTCTCCTTCACTCGGGAAACTCCTTCCAGTTGTTCAGGCACTTACCGCAGCTGCGCCAGCCCAGCGAGATCGATGCCTCGCGCCACCCGCCTCACCTCCACCGTGCCGGGGAAGCCGCGGCTCGTCACCGCCACCACGTACCGATCTCCCACCAGCAGGTTCGCCTCCGCCATGGTCTCGGACGCGTCGTAGCGCACGAAGCCCACCGCCGCATCCCAGAAGATCGGTGCCGTCGGGTCGCTCTCCGGCCGGCCCTTCGCATCCTCGGCCGCCTTCCGAATGGCCTTGGCGATCTTCGTGCCCAGCGTGGTGTCCACGATGCGCACCTTTACCTCTCGGTCCTCACCCCGGAAGAAGGTCCGCTCGGCCTCGCTGACGGACACCTCGCCGTACTTGCCGGTGGAGCCCTCGGTGCTGGACTGGGTGAAGCCCTCCAGCGTCTCGGGGAGGAAGGGCGCCAGGTCCTTGAAGTACACGCACGGTGCGTCAGCCTCGTCCTGCGAGGCGATCGCGGGCGTCTCCTTGGGGGGACGGCTACCTTCCGAACAGCCCTGGCTCAGCGCGAGCGCGAGCAGGAGCGGAGCCACTTGGGATTTGATATCGCGCACGGACCCGATCAAAAGGTAATCCCGCGCGGCGCGCAATGGACCTCTCGAAGCTCAACCCCCCACAGCGAGAAGCCGTCCTCACCACCGAGGGCCCCCTGCTGGTGCTGGCCGGGGCCGGCAGCGGCAAGACGCGCGTCATTACTCACCGCATCGTCCACCTCCTCGACGAGAAGCCCGGTGGGGCTACAGCCCGCAACATCCTGGCCGTCACCTTCACCAACAAGGCCGCCACCGAGATGAAGGAGCGGCTGGTGAAGATGGCGGGTCCACGCGCACAGAGTGTTCTGGTGTGTACCTTCCACGCCTTTGGTGCGGAGATGCTCCGGGAGGACATTCACCGGCTGGGCTGGCCCAAGAAGTTCGCCATCGCGGACATGGGGGATCAGCTCTCGCTCATCCGCCGGGCCATGCGCGACAACAAGGTGGATGACCGGACTTTTGATGCGCGCAAGGTTCTCACCCTCATCTCCAAGGCGAAGAACTCGGGCAAGTCCCCCGAGCCCAAGCCCGAGGGCATGGGGGATGACTACGATCTGATCACCCACCTGGTGTACCCGGGCTACCAGCTGGCGCTGAAGGCGCAGGGCTCGGTGGACTTCGATGATCTGCTGCTGTTGCCCGCGCGGCTCTTGCGCGAGCACGAGGACTTGAAGACCAAGTACACCCGGCGCTTCCGCTACCTGCTGGTGGACGAGTTCCAGGACACGAACCTGGCGCAGATGAACCTGCTGCAGCTTTTGGCGGGCGAGGCGAAAAACGTCTGCGCGGTGGGAGACGACGACCAGGCCATCTACAGCTGGCGCGGCGCGGAGGTGAAGAACATCCTCCAGTTCGACAAGCACTTCCCGGGCACCAGGGAAGTCCGGCTGGAGCAGAACTACCGCTCCATGCAGACGGTGCTGGACGCGGCCAACGCGGTGATCGCCAAGAACCCGGAGCGCAAGGCCAAGCGCATGTGGACCGACCGCGCGGGCGGCGAGCGCATCCGGGTGGTGACGTGCCCCAACGAGGAGGAGGAGGCGCGCTTCGTCTCGTACGAGATCCAGAAGAACATCGCCCTGGGCATCCCGGCTGACGAGATCGCCGTGCTCTACCGCACCAACGGCCAGTCGCGGCCCATCGAAGAGGCGCTGCGCGAGAAGAACATCGCCTACGAGGTGGTGGGCGGCAGCGAGTTCTTCGATCGGCGCGAGGTGAAGGACGTGATCGCCTACTTCAAGGTGATCGCCAACCCGCGGGACGAGGTGAGCCTGCTGCGCATCGTCAACGTGCCGGCGCGCGGCATTGGCGACGTGACGATGGAGCGGCTGCACGGACACTCCCGCGCCGACGGCGTCTCGCTGTGGGAGGCGATGGAGCGCTCCGAGCAGTACGAGGACCTGCCGGCGGGCTCGGCCGTGAAGGTGCGCGAGTTCCTCCGGCTGATCGAGCGCTACCGGGGCCTGTTCGAGGGCGGCAACCTGGCGCAGGTGACGCGCCAACTGCTCGAGGAGATCGGCTTCAAGGAGGCGACACGCTCCATGGCGCTGTCGCTCACCACGGCGGACAAGAAGCTCAAGTCCGTGGATCAGGTGCTCAACTCGCTCGAGTCCTTCGAGAAGCGCGAGGGCAAGAAGGCCAGCCTGCTCACCTACCTCAACCGCCTGAGCCTGGACACCCGGCAGGAGGAAGAGGAGGTGCCCGGCAGCAACCGCCGCGTCACGCTGATGACGGTGCACGCCTCCAAGGGCCTGGAGTACCGCCTGGTCTTCTTCATCGGCATGGAGGAGGACCTGATGCCCCACAAGGGCATGCAGGGCGAGCCCCAGAACCTCGAGGAGGAGCGCCGGCTCTGCTACGTGGGCATCACCCGGGCCAAGGAGCTGCTCTATTTGACGCGGGCCGCCATCCGGGTGAAGCGGGGCAAGGAGGTGCCGTGTACTCCCTCGCGGTTCCTGGAGGATCTGCCTCCTGAAGTCGTGGAGCTGATCGACCTGGGGGCCCCCCGGAAGGGGGAGCCCACGGTGGAGGAGAAGAACTTCTTCGCCAACCTGAAGGAGCGCTTCAAGGCCAAGGGAGCAGGCGGCAAAGCGGGCCCCCCCCAGGGGGAAAGTGGGGTTTGAGGACCCCGGAAGCGGTGCAGTCTTGACTTACCCCCTCGGTCCTCCTATGAGGGTCGGCCTTTCCGGGCCTCTCCTTGGAGTTTTTGGGCAGGACCCGTGGTTGGTTCGACTATGTCAGGCGGTCTGTCCAAGCGGCCGCCGCAGCAGCGTTCTGGAGTTCATACAATGTCGCAGAGGACCTACAGCGCCAAGGCAGGGGAAATTAAGCGCCAGTGGCACGTGATCGACGTCTCGGACAAGGTGCTGGGCCGCGCCGCGAGCCAGATCGCCACTCTCCTGAAGGGCAAGCACAAGCCCACGTACACCCCGTCCATCGACACGGGTGATCACGTCATCGTCATCAACGCCGAGAAGGTGAAGGTGACGGGCACCAAGGAGCAGGACAAGAAGTACTACCGCCACCCGCGGGCCGGCTTCCCGGGCGCCCTGAAGATCACCAACCTGGAGAAGCTGCGCCAGCGGCACCCCGAGGACATCATCATCAACGCGGTGAGCCGCATGCTCCCGCGCAACGCGCTGGGCCGCCAGATGATGACCAAGCTCAAGGTTTATGCCGGTGACACCCACCCGCACGCGGCGCAGAAGCCTGCCGCGCGCGAGGTCGAGGCGTAACCCTTCTCCCCACCTTCTGAAATACGAGAGCAGAACCTCATGCCTATCAACCCTGAGAATGGTTTCTACGCCACCGGCCGCCGCAAGGAGGCCACCGCCCGCGTGTGGCTCAAGGCCGGCACTGGCGTCGTGACGGTCAACGGCCGTGACATCAACAACTACTTCGGCCGCGAGACGTCGAAGATGGTCCTCTTCCAGCCCCTCGAGATGCTCGAGCACAAGGGCAAGATCGACCTGACCGTCAACGTCAAGGGCGGGGGCCTTTCGGGCCAGGCCGGCGCCATCCGCCACGGCATCTCCCGCGCCCTGTGCGCCTTCAACCCGGAGTTCCGCCCGGTGCTGAAGAAGGCCGGCTTCCTCACCCGCGATGCTCGCGCGGTCGAGCGTAAGAAGTACGGCCAGCCGGGCGCGCGCCGCCGGTTCCAGTTCTCCAAGCGCTAGCCTGCTCGCTCCATTCTGGAGCCACCCCACGGCGGGGGTCCTTTCGAGGGACCTCCGCCGTTGTGTTTTTTGGCACCGGGGGTCTTTTCCCCTCTGCAAGCGGCAATGTTAGGATCAGCCCCGACCATGGAACTCAACGAGATTCTTCAGATCGCGCTTCGCGGTGGCGCTTCGGATATCCACCTCAAGGCCGGACTTCCGCCCATGTTCCGCGTGGACGGCTCCCTCGTGCCCCTCAAGGACGGCAAGCGTCTGCCGCCCGAGGACGTGGCGCGGATGGCGTTCGGCATCATGAACGAGTTCCAGAAGGAGAAGTTCAAGGCCAGCAACGAAGTGGACCTGGCCTACGGGGTGCCCGGCCTGGGCCGCTTCCGCGTGAACATCTTCCAGCAGCGCGGCACCATCGGCTCGGTGCTGCGTGTCATCCCCTTCAAGGTGATGACCATCAAGGATCTGCTGCTGCCGCCCATCCTCGAGAAGATCTGC
This sequence comes from Myxococcaceae bacterium, assembly GCA_035296065.1. GTDB lineage: Bacteria > Myxococcota > Myxococcia > Myxococcales > Myxococcaceae > DATHBR01. The sequence goes on from DATHBR010000042.1 coordinate 89,138, forward strand.
GGCGAGGAGCGCGGCCTGGTGCTCGTCACCGGGACGACGGGCTCGGGTAAGTCCACCACGCTCGCGGCGATGATCGATCACATCAACGCCAACGAGACCAACCACATCATGACGGTGGAGGACCCGATCGAGTTCCTCATCCGCGACAAGCGCTCGATCATCAACCAGCGCGAGGTGGGCGTGGACACGATGTCCTTCTCGCAGGCGCTCAAGAGCGCGCTGCGGCAGGACCCAGACGTCATCCTCGTGGGCGAGATGCGTGACTACGAGACGATCGAGACGGCGCTCCACGCCGCCGAGACGGGCCACCTGGTGATGTCCACGCTGCACACGCTGGACGCCACCGAGACGATCAACCGCATCGTGTCGGCGTTCCCTCCGCACCAGCAGAAGCAGGTGCGCCTGCAGCTGGCCTCGGTGCTCAAGGCGGTGGTGAGCCAGCGCCTCATTCCTCGCGCGGACGGCAAGGGCCGCGTGGCGGCGGTGGAAATCCTCCGCGTCACCGCGCGCGTGCGCGAGATGATCGAGGACAAGGATCGCACCAAGGAGATCCACGACGCGATCGCCCAGGGCTTCGACTCGTACGGAATGCAGACCTTCGACCAGTCGCTGATGGGGCTGGTGCGCAACGGCCTGGTCTCCTACGAGGAGGCGCACCGCCAGGCGACGAATCCGGACGACTTCGCGCTGCGCTTCTCGGGCATCAGCGGCACGGCGGACTCCAAGTGGGACAACTTCGACGGCAAGGCGGGCGAGGCGCGCCCGGTGCCAGGCACTCAGGCGTTCGCGGCCAAGGGCGCTCCGGGTGGTGCTCCTCCGGCGCAGCCGGGTGCGCGTCCCGGGGCCACGCCGCCGCCTCCTCCCGGTGGTGCGCGTCCGCCTCCTCCGCCTCCGCAGGCCGCCCAGGGGCGTCCTCCCGCGGCGCCCGGTGCGCGTCCGCCGCCGCCTCCTGCAGCCGCGGGGGGTGACGACGACTTCAGCATCGAGCGCTTTTAGCTGAAGCTCTAAACCCCTCTCCCCCTGGGAGAGGGGCGCAGTGCCCCGCGCGCCCGCTCAGGCATCTTCATCGCCGAGCTGGGCGCGCAGCCGTGACAGGCGCAGCGGTCCGATGAGCCCCTGCTGTGAGAGCAGCTGCAGCAGCTCCACCGTGGCGCGCAGCCGGGCCTCCTGCAGCTCCTCCGGCTGGTCCACGACTTCCGCATTCACCAGCGTGTCCATGTGCTCGGGGTTGATGGGCGCGGGGCCCTCGGACCAGGCCACGTCGAAGAGCGCCTTGGCGATGTGAGCGCGCGCGGTGCGCTCGGTGTCCGAGGCGCCCTTGTCCACGAACTTCAGGAGCAGCGCGTCCACGCCCTCGCGGGTGAGGGCGGCCAGGGCGGGCACCTCGCCCAGCGCCTCCTCCACGAAGGGCGCGTCGAACGAGTCCACCTCGTCGTCATACCCAAAGGCCTCCTCCAAAAGGATCGAGGCGATGAAGGACTCGGCCTCCTCCTGGCTGGCGCCCTCGGAGACGAGCGCCTCGCGGGCCCGGGTGCTGACGGCGCCGAGCTTGGGCTCCTGCGCGATGGCGCGCGCGGCGGTGTGCGCGGCCAGCAGCACGAGCGAGGCCTGGGCGTCCGAGTTGAGCTTGCGGCTGGCGATGCCCAGCACCTCGGAGCGCTGCTGAGGGTGAGCGGCGGCGGTGGCGGTGAAGAGCTGCTCCTCGGCGGAGAGGGGCTCGCCCGCCTTCTCCCGGCGCAGCGTTTCGCGGGCGGCTTCAAGGTCCAGGAAGCGGGCAATCAGGGGGTGCATGCCGGGCCTGTTACCACATGCTAGAGAACAAGCGATGACGACGGAGGACGAAGCCGCCGGGCTCGTGAGGAAGGCGACGGATGCGTGCCTGCGCCTGCTGGCCGTGCGCGCCCGCAGCCAGCACGAGCTGCGGCTGGCCATGGAGCGCAAGGGCTTCTCCGCCCCAATCCAGGATCAGGTGCTCGAAAAGCTTCGGGGCCTGGGCTACCTGGACGACGCGCGCTTTGCCCAGGACCGGGCCGTCGCGCTGCTGCGCCGGGGCAGGTTCGGTCCGGCCCAGGTGCTCCAGCGGCTGAAGGCGCACGGGCTGGAGGGCGGGGTGGCGCGCCAGGCGCTGGCCACCGCCAGCACCGAGGTGGAGTTCGACGCGCTGGCCACCGCGCGGCAGGTGCTCGAGCGCCGGGGGCTCCTGGGCCGCCCCCTGGCTCCCAAGGAGCACGCGCGGGCTGGACGCCTCCTCCACAGCCGGGGCTTCTCCGAGGATGTCATCGAGCGGGTGCTCGGAGAACCAGCGCTGGACCCCTCGGGGCGGGACGATTAGCTTGCGCGCCGTGCCCATGCGTCTCACCGTTACCTGCCTGACTGCTCTGCTGCTGTGCGCCGGCTGTGCCTCCATGTCCGGAGAGGCCGGCACTCCGAACTACGCCGCCCAGGCCGAGGCCAACATGCGCCTGGGCAACGAGGCCCTGGAGGACAGGGACTTCCTGCGGGCCGAGCAGTACTTCGAGTTCGTGAGGACGAAGTTCCCCTACCTGGAGGCCTCGAAGGACGCGGAGCTGAAGCTGGCCGACACGGACTTCGAGCAGGACCAGTTCCCCGAGGCGCGCGAGAAGTACCAGGCCTTCGTGAAGCTGAACCCCACGCACTCCAAGGTGGACTACGCCGCCTACCAGGCCGCGCTCACCCACGTGAAGGAGATGCCCTCCGACTTCTTCCTCCTGCCGCCCTCCGAGGAGAAGGACCAGACGGACGTGCAGTCGTCGCTCCGGGCGATGAACGACTTTCTGCGCCAGTACCCCGACTCGTCCTACGCCAAGGACGCCAAGGTGCACGCGGACGACGCCAAGAAGCGCATGGCGGAGCACGAGCTGTACGTGGCCGCCTTCTACCGCAAGCGCGAGCGCTGGAAGGCGGTGGCCCAGCGCCTGGAGAACATGCTCACGCGCTACCCGGGCACCAGGTACGAGGAGGAGGCCCTCTTCTCCCTGCATGAGGCCTACGTGAAGCTCAAGGACACCGAGCGCGCGCAGGAGACGCTGCGCAAGGTGCTCCAGCGCCTGCCCAACACGCCCGCGGCGGACCGGGCCCAGCGCATGCTCGGCTCGTGAGAAGCAGCGAGGACTGGAGCCGGCTGGGCGGCATCCTCATCCTCACGCTCGCCGTGGGCCTGACGCTGGCGATGCTGGGGCCCCGGCTGTTGGGCAAGGCCGCCGGGCCCGAGATCGAGATCATCACCTTCCTCAAGGGCACCGAGCAGGACAAGCTCTCGGTCTCTCTCTCAGGTCTTCCCACACCGCTCACCGCGCGCACGCACCGCTTCGCCCTCATCACCGTGCGGCCGGAGCCCGGAGCGCAGCGCGCCGAGGCGCTGGCCACGCTGGACTTCACTGGCACGCTGGGGGCCACCAAGGTCAGCTCGCTGGGAGTGGAACGGGTGCCCTTCATTCTCAAGAATGGAGAGTGGGTGCCCGAGCACCAGGTGGTGCCCCGGCTGGCGGCGGTGGTGAGGGCACTGGAGGCCCGGCGCCAGGCGCTCGAGGCGGGGGACATGGACGCCCTGGCGCGGCTGGCGGCCCCGGCGCTGGGGGATGGAGGTGGGACGGTGGAGGTGGGAGGCGCGGAGCTGGACGCGCTGCGGGCGCTCCAGCAGCGGCGCTACAGGGTGGAAGCATGGTACGTGCGCCTGGAGCGGGACGAGGCGGTGGTGTCCGAGCACTGGCGTCTGGAGGGGGTGCTGCCCTCCCGCCCGGTGGATCAGCGCGGCGAGCGGCAGCTGATCCTGATACGAAGAGGCGAGGAATTCTTCTTTTCGCCTTCTCTCATGTAGGCTAGCGATCCGTGCGCCGGTAGCGCCGGGCCTGGCAAGGTTGGGACATGGACGAGCCGCTCAAGCAACTGCTGACCCTCGGGCGGGGGTACTTCGACAAGAAGCAGTACGCGCAGGCTGAGCAGTACCTGGCGCAGGTCGTCGAACAGAACCAGTCGTTCGCCGACGTCTACAACATGCTTGGCATCGTCTACCACGACCAGGGTCAGTTCGCCCGGGCCCAGCGGGCGTTCGAGTCCGCGCTGCGCATCAACCCCGCCTATACGGAAGCTGCCCTCAACCTGGCCGTCATCTACAACGACATGGGCAAGTACGCCGAGGCGAAGGAGGTCTACCAGTCCGCCCTCGCCCGGCAGAAGAACACCCCCGGCGACATGGACCCCTACGTAAAGGGGAAGATCGCCAACATGTACGCGGACATTGGAGACGTGTTCGCCTCCAACGGCGGGTGGCCGCAGGCGATCGAGGAGTACCAGCGGGCGCTGGGCTTGTGCCCTCAGTTCGTGGACATCCGGGTCAAGCTGGGCGATGCCTTGCGGGACGCGGGCCGTCACGACGAGGCGCTCAAGCAGTTCGAGCAGGCCATTGAGCAGAACCCCTCGTTCATGCCGGGTCGCGTGCATTACGGAATAGCGCTTTACTCGGCGGGGCGGCGCGCGGAGGCTGTGGGGGTGTGGGAGGACGTCTTGGTGCGCAGCCCCGGCAACAAGAGCGCGCAGATGTACCTCAACCTGGTGAAGGAGCCGGCGGGGAAGGCCGAGCAGGCGGGCTGATATTCATGGAAACCCTCTTCATCGAGGTCTCGGTACCGTGACCACTTCGAGCGGGTCGGCGAAGGCGTTCGCCCTCAAGTTCATTTCCGGCAAGTACCAGGGTGGCGAGTTCCCCCTGAAGACGGACAAGCAGATCGTCATTGGCCGCTCGAGTGAGCTGGACATGGTGCTCGTGGAGGACATGGTCTCGCGCAAGCACGCGAAGATCCTTGTCGCCAACGGCGCCATCACCATCGAGGACCTTGGCTCGACCAACGGCACCTTCGTCAACGGCGAGAAGGTGAAGCAGGCCCGGCTCAAGGAAGGGGACCGCATCCTCATCGGCACCTCGATCCTCAAGCTGATCCACCAGGGCGCCGACGCGGCCAACGTGGACGAGAGCATGGCGAAGCAGAAGCTGGAGGAGGCGGCCGCGGCTCAGGCGGCGCGCTCCACCAAGACTTCGTCCATGACGGGCAAGATCGAGGAGATCCCGCTGCCGGACCTGCTCCAGCTGTTCCACACGTCGAAGAAGAACGGCGTGCTGGTCATCAGCAACGAGCGCGAGGGCAGAATCTACCTGCGCCAGGGCCGCGTGTACTACGCGGTCATCGACGACAACCACAACCTGGGCCCGCAGAAGAGCTTCAACCGCATCATCACCTGGGAGACGGGCGACTTCGAGCTGCGCCCGGCCGACAGCCAGGAGTTCATGGTGGAGATGGACTCGTCCACCGAGGCGCTGCTGATGGACGCGCTTCGCCAGCTGGACGAGTTCAAGCGCATTCAGCCCAGCCTGCCGGACCTGGCCGCGCCGCTGCGCCTGGCCCAGCCGATGACGGCGCCGCTCAAGGAGCTGACGCCGGACCTGATGGACGTGCTGCAGCTGGTGCACAACTACGGCAGCCTCATTGGCGTGCTGGACCACTCGGACCAGGACGACGTGCTGACGGCCGAGTTGGTGCTGCAGCTCATCAAGCGCGACTACGTGCAGACGGGATGAGAGAGAGCCATGGCTGACGAGCAGCAGAAGCCCAAGCGCCTGACGGAACTGAGTCACTGCGCGGGTTGAGCGGCCAAGATCCGGCCCGCCGATCTGGCGCAGGTCCTGCGCCAACTGAAGACCGCGAAGGGACCGCACGCGCTGGTGGGCTTCTCCACCAACGATGACGCGGCCGTGTACCGTCTGACGCCCGGCCTGGCCGTGGTGGAGACGGTGGACTTCTTCCCCCCGGTGGTGGACGACCCGTTCCAGTTCGGGGCCATCGCCGCGGCCAACGCGCTCTCGGACATCTACGCGATGGGGGCCCGGCCGCTGTTCGCGCTCAACCTGGTGGGCTTTCCCAAGGAGCTGCCGCTCTCCATCCTCTCGAAGATCCTCGCGGGCGGGCAGGCCAAGGCGGACGAGGCGGGCATCCCCATCCTGGGCGGCCACAGCGTGCAGGACCCCGAGCCCAAGTACGGCATGGCGGTGACGGGCGTGGTGCACCCCAAGAAGGTGCTCACCAACGCGGGGGCGAAGCCGGGGGACGTGCTGATCCTCACCAAGCCGCTGGGCTCGGGCATCGCCACCACGGCCATCAAGCGGGGCGTGGCCTCCAAGGCGCTGATGAAGCGGGCGGTGGCGGTGATGTCCGCGCTCAACCGCTCCGCGGGCGAGACGTTCGCCTCGGGCAAGTTCAAGGTGAACGCCCTCACGGACGTGACGGGCTTTGGCCTGCTGGGCCACCTGCTGGAGATGATGACGGGCGCCAAGTGCCGGGCCGCGCTGGCCCTGGAGCGCATCCCCATCATCCAGGAGGTGCCGGCGCTGGCCTCGCAGGGCGTGGTGCCGGGGGGGACGAAGTCCAACCTTGCCCACGTGAAGAAGCGCGTGCGCTTCCCCGAGGGGCTGCCCGAGGAGATCCAGTGGGTGCTCGCCGACGCGCAGACCAACGGCGGGCTGCTGGCCTCGGTGCCGGCGAAGGACGCGCGCAAGGCGCTGATCGCGCTGGAGAAGGCCGGGGTGGACGCGGCGCTGATTGGCGAAGTGTCCACCGGGCGGCCAGGCATCGATGTAGTGGGATGAGGGCAGGGGGCCGGGGATTCACCCCAGGGCCCGGCCTTCGGTAGCATCCGGAGCAGGATGACGCTCCGCACCATTGCCTCGCTCGTGCTGCTGTTGCTCTCTACCTCCTCGCTGGCGGCGGGGCCTCGCATCGTCATCGATTCGGGGCACGGCGGCTCGCAGGAGGGCGCCAAGGGGCCCGGGGGCCTGCTCGAGAAAGAAGTCGTCCTGCAGATCTCCAGGAAGCTGCGCGCGAAGCTGGAGAAGGAGCTCGGGGCACAGGTGTTCCTCACCCGCGAGAAGGACACCACGCTGCCGCTGCCCAACCGGGTGGAGTTCACCAACGCCAGGCGGCCGGACATCTTCCTGTCCATCCACGCCAACTCCATGCCCACCCGGAAGCTGCGCGAGCGCATCGAGGGCATCGAGACGTACTTCCTGTCGGCGTCGGCCTCGGGAGCCAGAGCCAGCGCGGTGGCGGCCCGCGAGAACGCGGAGGGGCCGGCCTCCCAGGCGGTGGAGAACGACTCCACGCTGAACTTCATCCTCAAGGACCTGGCGCGCATGGAGGCGCACGCGGGCTCCTCGCGGCTGGCCTACTTCATCCACCAGCAGCTCATCGGGGCCACGGCAGCCACGGACCGGGGAGTGCACCAGGCGCCCTTCTTCGTCCTCATGGGAGTGGGGGCGCCGGCGGTGCTCGTCGAGGTAGGCTACATCTCGCATCCCGAGGAGGGAAAGCGGCTGGGCGGCGCCGACTACCAGGAGAAGCTGGCCACCGCCATCACCCAGGGAGTGAAGGAGTTTCTGAGCGAGCAGCGCAAGCGGGACAGCGGCCCGGCGGTGGCTGCTCCGGACACGACAGAAGAGTCCCCGCCGGTGGCCTCTCCCGCTTCTCTGTAGCGCTGGGAGGGGGAGGCTCTGCTAGAGAAGCGGCTCTCTCTTGCCCGAGGAGCTGCCTGTGCGCTCATTCAACCGTGGTGTGCTGGAGCTTCGCCCCGTCACCCTGACTCCCGGTGTCTCCCGCCATGCCGAGGGCTCGGCCCGGGTGGAGTTCGGCCACACCCACGTGCTCGTCACCTGCTCGGTGGAGGAGCGCGTACCGCCGCACCTGATGGGCAAGGGCACCGGCTGGGTGACGGCCGAGTACGGAATGCTCCCGCGCTCCACGCACACGCGCACGCAGCGCGAGGCGGCCAAGGGCAAGCAGACCGGCCGCACCATGGAGATTCAGCGGCTGATTGGCCGCTCCATGCGCGCGGCGGTGGACCTGGCGGCGATGGGGCCGCGCACCCTCACGCTGGACTGCGACGTGCTCCAGGCGGACGGAGGCACGCGCACCGCCTCCATCACCGGGGCGTACGTGGCGCTGGTGATGGCGCTGCGCAACCTGCAGAGCCGGGGCGTCATGTCGAAGTTTCCGGCCCTCACGCCGCTGGCCGCGGTGTCCGTGGGCGTGGTGAACGGCGAGGTGCGCGTGGACCTGGACTACGAGGAGGACTCCAGCGCGGAGGTGGACCTCAACCTGGTGGCCACCGCAGACGGCCGCATCGTCGAGGTGCAGGGCACCGCCGAGCACAAGCTCTTCGATCGCAAGCAGCTGGACGCGATGATGGACGGGGGCCTGGCGGCGATTCAGGCGCTCACCGCGGCGCAGGCGAAGGTGCTCGGATGAAACCCCGGCTGCTCTTCGCCACGACCAACGCGGGCAAGCTGAAGGAGCTTCGCGGGCTGGTGGGAGACGCGGTGGAGGTGGTGTCCCTCAAGGACCTGCCGCCCGTGCCCGAGCCGGTGGAGGACGGGGAGACGTTCGAGGTCAACGCGGAGAAGAAGGCCCGCGCCTACGCCGAGGCCACGGGGCTGCCCAGCCTGGCGGATGACTCGGGGCTGTGCGTGGACGCACTGGGAGGCCGCCCCGGGGTTCACTCAGCGCGGTACGCGCCCGGGGATGACCGGGCCCGCTACGAGAAGCTGCTTGGAGAGCTGTCAGGCGTGCCCGAGGAGCGGCGCACGGCCTCGTTCCGCTGCGCGCTGTGCCTGGCGGTGCCGGGAGGCCGGAGCCTCATCGAGGTGGGCCGCTGTGAGGGCCGCATCCTCACCGGGCCGCGAGGGGCGCACGGGTTCGGGTATGACCCGGTGTTCTTCATCCCCGCGCTGGGCAAGACGATGGCGGAGCTCACCTCGGAGGAGAAGGCGGGGGTGTCGCACCGGGGGGAGGCCTTCCGGAAGATGCGGCCGGTCCTGCTGGGTCTCCAGGCGGGTGTTTGACACGTCAGGCAGGTTGGCCTTGCGCGTCCGTCCGCGATGGCACAAGAATGACCGGCTTCAAAATCGGGGCGTAGCGCAGCCTGGTAGCGCACCTGCCTTGGGCGCAGGGGGTCGGAGGTTCAAATCCTCTCGCCCCGACTAGTCGTAAACAGAATGGGCTCCAGTAGCTCAGCCGGATAGAGCACCGGCCTTCTAAGCCGGGGGTCGCAGGTTCGAGTCCTGCCTGGGGCGCCAGCCCTGCCGGGTTCATTTGGGCCTTGAAACGGCCCACGGATCCACGGTAGGGAAGCCGCCGTTTCACGCAGTACCGCTGCAGATGGCGGCCATAGCTCAACTGGTTAGAGCGCTGGACTGTGACTCCAGAGGTTGCCGGTTCGATCCCGGTTGGCCGCCCACCTTTACCGCCCGTACCCCAAGCGCCTATAGCTCAACTGGATAGAGCATCGGCCTTCGAAGCCGAGGGTTGGGGGTTCAAGTCCCTCTGGGCGCACTCAGAAAAAACGCCGTGCCAGGGGCTCCCCCGGCACGGCGTTCTCGTTTCTGGACGCTACGCCTCGACGGAGACTTCCTTCTCCTTCTTGGCCCCCGCGGCCGTGGGCACGCGGCAGCGCAGCTCCGTCTCGGCCTCCAGCGCCGCGAGGTTCTCCCGCATCGCCTTGGCCCACTTCGCCTTGGGCTGCTCCATCAGCTTCTCGTGTGCCAGCTCGATGGTCTCGCTCAGCTCCTCATCGCTGAGCTCCGAGGCCGTCTTCCCCTTGTTGGGGCCGAAGGCCACCACCGTGGCCGAGCTGCGCCGCGGCATCTCCACCGCCGGAGCCGCCACCGCCACCACCACGGGCTCTTCCTTGGGCGCCAGAGCCGCCGGCTGCGCGTCCAGGGTCAGCTGCCCCGAGCCGTTGTTGTTGGCCGCCTTCTCCTCCTTGGGTACCGCGGTGGGCAGGGGAGGGAAGGACGCCTTGACCGGCCCCAGCTTCTGGCCCAGCACCTCGTACGCGCCGTTGCCCGTGGTGGGAGCGTGCTCTTCCACCACCGGTGCCGTCGGCTCGTACTCCTCGGCCGGCATCTCCTCGCGCACGTACAGGCCGCCGAAGGCCTCCGGGTAGCCCTTGCGCAGCGCCGCCACGCGCGCGCACTTCTCGATCATCGTCGTGGGAATCTTCGCCCACAGCGGCGTCTGCTGGACGTAGCCCGAGAAGTCCAGCCACACCACCACTGGCAGCTTGCCCTCTCGCACCACCCGCGCCCAGGCGCCCACCAGCGCGCCCTTGCGCTTGGCCGGGTTGAAGCGATGCACCACCTCGCCCTTGCCCTGGTCCACGATGATCTCGTCCTCCGCGTACACCGCGCTGGCCTGAATGCCCTTGAAGTCCGGGAAGCGCTCGGCCCGCGCCAGCATCCCCGCCTCGGAGGGCTGGAACTCGTAGCGCGTCACCCAGTTGGGCCGCTCCCGGCTGCCGGTGTTCTGCCTCCGGCCCACGCAGAAGGCCTCCTTCAACAGCGGATCCAGCCCCGAGCGCTTGCACTGCTCGATGAACAGCGCGAACTCGTCCTCGCTGATGCCCTTGGGGCAGATGGTCCGCTTGATGAGGTCCACCCGCTCGCGGCTCCAGGCCGACTGGGCCCCCGCGCTGTCCACCTTGTTGTGTCCGTCCGTCACGTTGCTTCTCCTGGATTCGTAAAGGCGGACGATCCCCGTCCGCCTACCTGGCGTGCTGCGGTACGACCACGTCTGTTCGGTTGCTTCCCTCGAAAATCCCCCGGAAATGGCCGGGAACGATCCGAGGCCGCAGCGTGGTTCCAACAGGCGATCGGATCCGCCCCTTCTCGGAGATTGAATCCGGGATCACCCGCGATCTGGGCAGGCCGGATAGCGGCCGGTCGGCCTGGATCGCGCGGAATAAGGGTGGGGGATCAAAAACGTTTTGACAGCGCGGTCAGGCTTCTGTAGACACCGCCGCCGTCGTCGTCAGCGGGCCTGTCAGGCCGCGTCAATGCCAAGCCGGGAGCGTAGCTCAATTGGCAGAGCAATGGACTCTTAATCCATAGGTTGTGGGTTCGATTCCCTCCGCTCTCAAGTGTCAAGCCGGGGCTCCTTCAGGAATGAAGGGGCCCCGTCGTCTTTCGAACGGTGCACAGCGCCCCCGGGCGGGTGGCGAAACTGGTAGACGCGCCAGACTTAGGATCTGGTACCGCAAGGTGTGAGGGTTCGAGTCCCTCCTCGCCCATTTCGCGTTGACCCGTTCGTGCGTATCCCCTAAACGCGCACCTCCCACTCATTCTCATTCGGCGCTGGCACGGACACCTCCGGGCTGGCGAGCGAGGCTTTCATGAAGGTCCAGGTCGAGGAGCTGTCTCCCATCGAGAAGAAGCTCTCCATCGAGGTCGACAGCGCGCGCGTGACGGAGGAGCTGTCGCGCGCCTACGCGTCGGTTGGCCGGCAGGTGAAGCTGCCCGGCTTCCGGCAGGGCAAGGTGCCCCGGCGCATCCTCGAGCAGCGCTTCCGCGAGCAGGTGGAGGACGAAGTCATCCAGCGCGTGGTGCAGACCGCGTACATGGAGGCGGTGCGCGAGCACAACGTGGACGTGGTCAGCCAGCCCCAGGTGACCAACTCGGGCCTCAAGCCCAACGCGCCCTTCAGCTTCGAGGCCCGCGTCGAGGTCAAGCCCAAGCTGGAGCCCAAGGACTACCGGGAGCTGCCGCTGAAGAAGACCGAGGCCGGGGTGGATGACGCCAAGGTCACCGAGCAGCTGGAGAAGATGCGCCAGTCGGCCAGCCGCATGGAGCCCATCGCCGACCGTGACGTGGCGGCCGCCGGCGACTTCGCCACCATCGACTACGAGGCCACCATCGACGGCCAGCCCTTCGTGGGCAGCAAGGCCGAGGACGTGGTGGTGGAGATCGCCCCCGGTGAGCTGGTCGAGTCCAACATCGCCGCCCTCGAGGGCGTGAAGGTGGGGGACACCAAGGAGATCGACTACGCCTTCCCGCAGGACTACCGGGTGGAGGACGTGAAGGGCAAGACGGCCCACTTCAAGCTGCACCTCAAGGGCCTGAAGAAGAAGCTCATCCCCGAGCTCAACGAGGACTTCGCCAAGGAGGTCGGCTCGCAGACGGTGGACGAGCTGCGCGGCAAGGTGAAGGCGGACCTGGAGCGCGCCGAGAAGAACAAGGCCCAGGTGGAGGAGCGCGACACGCTCTACAAGGCCCTCATCGAGCGCAACCCCTTCGAGGTGCCCAAGGCCATGGTGGAGCGCGCCATCGACTCCATGCTCGAGGGCGCCATGCGGCAGATGGCCCGCTCGGGGCTGGACGTGCGCAACCTGGGCCTGGACTTCATGCGCCTGCGCGACGAGATGCGCGAGCGCGCCGTGCAGGAGGTGAAGGGCACCCTGCTGCTGGAGGCCATTGCTCAGAAGGAGAACATCCAGGCAGGCGAGGAGGATGTCGAAAAGAAGATTGAAGAGCTGGCGACCGAGGCCGGGCAGCCCGTGGCCACTGTTCGAAAGTACTTCAAGAACCCCGATGACCGGCTTGGGTTGTCCCTCCGACTGCGGGAAGAAAAGACGATTGAATTCCTGAAGGCTCAGGCGAAGTATTCTTAGAACCTTTCGCGCAGAGCCTTTCCCGAGGACGTCATGCCCTTCATGCCCATTCCCTACGTCATCGAGCAGACCCATCGGGGTGAGCGCTCGTACGACATCTACAGCCGGCTCCTGAAGGACCGCATCGTCATGCTCGGGACGGAGATCGACGATGACGTGGCCAACACCATCGTCGCGCAGCTGCTGTTCCTGGAGTCCGAGGACCCGGACAAGGACATCAACCTCTACGTGAACTCGCCTGGTGGCTCGGTAACGGCCGGCCTGGCCATCTACGACACCATGCAGTACGTGAAGTGTCCGGTGTCCACCATCTGCGTGGGTCAGGCGGCGTCCATGGGAGCGGTGCTCCTGCTGGCCGGGGCGAAGGGCAAGCGCTACGCGCTGCCCAGCGCCCGCATCATGATTCACCAGCCGCTGGGCGGGGTTCGCGGCCAGGCGACCGACATCGAGATCCAGGCGAAGGAAATCCTGCGGATGCGGGCCAAGCTGAACGATCTCATCGTCAAGCACACCGGGCAGCCGCTCGAGCGGGTGGAGAAGGACACCGACCGCGACTACTTCATGGGGGCCACCGAGGCGAAGGCCTACGGCATCCTCGATGAGATCCAGAACCCCCGGAAGGCCGTGGGGCCCAAGGACGAGAAGAAGTAAGCGCGTGCGCGCTTCGCAGTGCGGCAACCGGCCGGAGCCGCGGGAATGTGCCCCGCGCCTCCGGCCTTCTGCTTCCTGCGCCGTGTGAAAAGGGCTGTTAACTTCCCTGCAGGCGAATGGACGTTCTGGATCGGGACTGACTAGATTGGTCCCGGGCGTGATTTCCGGGCGTCGTATGGGCGGTATCTTCTAGAGGAACGCAGCGAGGGCTCAATGGCGGGTAAGAACGTGGAGAAGCGAGACAACCAGACCCTCTGCTGCTCCTTCTGCGGCAAGTCGCAGAAGGAAGTGAAGAAGCTCATCGCGGGCCCAACGGTCTACATCTGCGACGAGTGCATCGGGCTGTGCAACGACATCATCGCCGAGGAGATCGACCGCGAGGAGACGAAGGACACCAAGCTCCGGATCCCCCGGCCCAACGAGATCAAGGCCATTCTGGACGAGTACGTGGTGGGCCAGGACCGCGCCAAGAAGGTGCTGTCCGTGGCGGTGCACAACCACTACAAGCGCATCGAGTCCAAGGTGCAGCTGGACGACGTGGAGCTGCAGAAGAGCAACATCCTGCTGCTGGGCCCCACCGGTAGCGGCAAGACGCTGCTGGCGCAGACGCTGGCGCGCATCCTCAACGTGCCCTTCACCATCGCCGACGCCACGTGCCTCACCGAGGCCGGCTACGTGGGCGAGGACGTGGAGAACATCATCGTCAACCTGCTGCAGGCGGCTGACCACGACATCGAGCGTGCGCAGCGCGGCATCGTCTACATCGACGAGATCGACAAGATCGCCCGCAAGTCGGAGAACCCGTCCATCACCCGCGACGTGTCGGGCGAGGGCGTGCAGCAGGCGCTCTTGAAGATCATCGAGGGCACCATCGCCAACGTGCCCCCGAAGGGTGGCCGCAAGCACCCGCAGCAGGAGTTCCTGCAGGTGGACACCACCAACATCCTCTTCATCTGCGGCGGCGCCTTCGGCGGGCTGGAGCAGGTCATCGAGCGGCGCCTGGGCGGGCGCAGCCTGGGCTTCGGCGCGGACATCCAGTCGAAGAAGCAGCGCAACCTCACCGAGCTGCTCAAGCACGTGGAGCCCGAGGACCTGCTGAAGTTCGGAATGATTCCGGAGTTCATCGGCCGTCTGCCCATCATCACCGCGCTGGAGGAGCTGGACGAGCCGGCGCTGGTGAACATCCTGAGCATGCCGAAGAACGCGCTCACCAAGCAGTACCGCAAGCTCTTCGAGCTGGACGGGGTGACGCTGAAGTTCACCGACGGGGCGCTCAAGGCGATTGCCTCCGAGGCCATCCGCCGCAAGGCGGGCGCGCGCGGCCTGCGCTCCATCCTCGAGGGCTCCATGCTGGACGTCATGTACGAGCTGCCCTCGCGCAAGACGGCCCGCGAGGTGCTCATCTCCGAGGAGGTCATCCTCAAGAAGAGCGAGCCCGTGGTGCTCTACGCCCAGGACAAGGAAGAGCCCAAGAAGGAATCCGCTTAGGCGGCCGGGCTCTCCGCCGCAGAGCCTGCATGACAGGGCGCGTCAGGACCGTGTGAGCGGCTTCCGGCGCGCCCTGCGTGTCTGCGCAGTTCGTACTTTTTGTGGGACGGGGGTGGACCTTCCTGTATCTGGAACCGGCCATGAAGAGACTCCTGCTCCCCGCGTTGATGCTGCTCGCCGCGTGCTCCGCTCCGAAGGAGGCCACGCGCGAGGAACCCGCTGCCGCCGCTTCGCCGGCGCCGCCCTCCGAGGCGGCTCCGAAGCCGCAAGGAGCTCAACGGATGCAGTACCCGGCAACCCGCGCCGAGCCCATCGTCGACACCCTGCACGGCGTGCGGGTGGCGGACCCTTACCGCTGGCTCGAGGATGAGAAGGCGCCCGAGGTGCAGGCCTGGATGAAGGCCCAGGACGCGCTCACCCGGCAGCAGCTGTCGAAGGTGCCCGGCCGCGAGGCGCTCGCCAGGCGCTTCCGCGAGCTGTTCTACGTGGACTCCATCTCCGCGCCGGTGCGCTTCGGCGACCGCTTCTTCTACGCCCGCACGCACAAGGACAAGGAGAAGGCCGTCGTCTACTGGCGCCAGGGAGAGCAGGGCGCCGAGAAGGTGCTGCTCGATCCGAACACCTGGAGCAAGGACGGCACCGTGTCGCTGGGCACCTGGGTGCCTTCGTGGGACGGCCGCAAGGTGGCCTTCGCGCAAAAGCCCAACGCCGCGGACGAGGCCGTGCTGCACGTGCTCGACGTGGACAGCGGCCAGTGGTCCCAGGTGGATGTCATCCCCGGCGCCAAGTACGCCACCCCGCGGTGGACGCCCGACAACAAGGCCTTCTATTACGAGTGGCTGCCGGTGGACGCCTCCATCCCGGTGGATCAGCGCCCCGGCTACACCGAGCTGCGGCTGCACACGCTGGGCACGGACCCCAAGAAGGACACCCTGGTGCACCCGCGCCTGGGCGACCCCAGCACGTTCCTCTTCGGAGACCTGAGCCGCGACGGCAAGTACCTGTTCGCCTACGTGATGCGCGGCTGGAGCGAGAACGACGTCTACTGGAAGCGCGTGGGCGAGAAGGACTTCCGCCTGCTGGTGAAGGGCGCCGGGGCCAAGTACCAGGTGTCCGCCTGGAAGGATCAGTTCTACGTGCTCTCCAACGAGGGGGCGCCCCGCCAGCGCGTGTTCCGCGTCTCGCCGTCCAAGCCCGAGCGCGCCGCCTGGAAGGAGCTCGTCCCCGAGGATCCCGCGGCGGTGCTGGAGGATGTGCAGATCGTCGGCGGGCACCTGTCGCTGGGCTACATGAAGGACGCCGCCAGCGAGCTGCGCGTGGCCACCCTGGAGGGCAAGCCGGTGCGCACCGTGCAGCTGCCCACCGTGGGCGCGTCCTCCAACCTGGTGGGCCACGAGGACCAGGACGAGGTGTTCTTCCTGTTCAGCTCGTTCACCACCCCGCGCCAGGTCTACAAGACGAGCGTCTCCAGCGGGAAGGTGGAGCTGTGGGCGAAGATCGAGCTGCCGGTGGACACCGAGCGCTACACGGTGACGCAGGCCTTCTTCCCGTCCAGGGACGGCACCAAGGTGCCCATGTTCCTGGTGCACCTCAAGGAGCTGAAGAAGGACGCTCAGCGGCCCACGCTGCTGTACGGCTACGGCGGCTTCAACGTGAGCATGTTGCCGAGCTTCCGCTCCAGCATCATCCCCTGGCTGGACGCGGGCGGCGTGTACGCGGTGGCCAACCTGCGCGGCGGCGGCGAGTACGGCAAGGCCTGGCACGAAGCGGGCCGGCTGCACCGCAAGCAGAACGTGTTCGACGACTTCCACGCCGCCGCGGAGTACCTGGTGCGTGAGAAGTACACCCAGTCGGCCAGGCTGGCCATCCACGGCGGCAGCAACGGCGGCCTGCTGGTGGGCGTGGCGATGACTCAGCGCCCCGAGCTCTACGGCGCCGTGGTGTGCGCGGTGCCCCTGCTTGACATGGTGCGTTACCACCAGTTCGGCAGCGGACGGACGTGGATCCCCGAGTACGGCACGGCGGACAAGGCCGAGGACTTCCAGGTGCTGCACGCCTACTCGCCCTACCACGCGGTGAAGTCCGGGGTGCGCTATCCTGCGCTGCTGATGATGGCGGCGGACCACGATGACCGGGTGGACCCCATGCACGCGCGCAAGTTCGTGGCGGCGGTGCAGAACGTGACGGGCCAGGACGCCGTGGCGCTGCTGCGCGTGGAGGCCAACGCGGGCCACGGCGGCGCGGACCAGGTGGCCAAGGCCATCGAGTCCAACGCGGACATGTACGCTTTCCTCTTTCAGACGTTTGGCATGGAGGGACCAGCCGGTGGAGCAACGGCTGTTGCCCGCTGAAGTAGCAGGCGGACACCCTGTGAAAAAGGGGTGTTCCCTTGATGGCAGGTCGCCGCACCCCACCTTTAGCCGGGGAACGGCGGCTGAAATGGCCGTGTTATAGAACGGCGCTTCACCTCGTACGGTTGCCTGGCAGCCGTACGAGTAACTTCCAGGGGCTTGCGACTTCGGTCGGCAAGCAGGCAGGTGGCGAGCACATGTTCTTCGGACGTGACGACAAGAAGGATGAGAAGAAGCGGGGACTGACGGTACCGCTCCTGCCCCTTCGGGACATCATCGTGTTTCCACACATGGTGGTGCCGCTGTTCGTCGGCCGGGAGAAATCCATCGCGGCCCTCAAGGACGCGATGGCCCATAAGGGCCCCGACGACAAGGCCGTAATCCTCCTGGCCGCGCAGAAGAAGGCCAAGACGAACGACCCGACGCCCGAGGATATCTTCCACTTTGGCACCATCGGCCATGTCATCCAGCTGCTGCCGCTGCCGGATGGCACCGTCAAGGTGCTGGTCGAGGGGGTGCGCCGGGCGAAGGTGAAGAAGTTCATGCCCAACGACGCCTTCTTCATGGTGGACGTCGAAGAGGTGGAGGAGCTCAGCGAGAAGACGGTGGAGCTCGAGGCCCTGGTGCGCAGCGTGCACTCGGTGTTCGAGGCCTTCGTCAAGCTCAACAAGCGCATCCCGCCCGAGATGCTCATGCAGGTGGCGAGCATCGATGACCCGGCGAGGCTCGCCGACACCATCGTCGCGCACCTGTCGCTGAAGCTGAATGACAAGCAGGCGCTGCTCGAGACGGAGAGCCCGGCCAAGCGGCTGGAGAAGCTCTACGAGCTGATGCAGGGCGAGATCGAGATTCTCCAGGTGGAGAAGAAGATCCGCACCCGCGTCAAGAAGCAGATGGAGAAGACCCAGAAGGAGTACTACCTGAATGAGCAGATGCAGGCCATTCAGAAGGAGCTGGGTGAGCGCGACGAGTTCAAGAACGAGATCCAGGAGATCGAGGAGAAGCTCAAGAACAAGCGGATGAGCAAGGAGGCCACGCTCAAGGTCAAGAAGGAGCTGAAGAAGCTCCGGATGATGAGCCCGATGAGCGCCGAGGCCACCGTCGTCCGCAACTACATCGACTGGATCATCAGCCTGCCCTGGTACGACGAGACCCAGGACCGGCTGGACGTCACCGAGGCCGAGCGGGTGCTCAACGAGGACCACTACGGGCTGAAGAAGCCCAAGGAGCGCATCCTCGAGTACCTGGCCGTGCAGCAGCTGGTGAAGAAGCTCAAGGGCCCCGTGCTGTGCTTCGTGGGGCCTCCGGGCGTGGGTAAGACTTCGCTGGCCCGCTCGATTGCCCGGGCCACTGGCCGCAAGTTCGTGCGCCTGTCGCTGGGCGGCGTGCGTGACGAGGCGGAAATCCGTGGCCACCGGCGCACGTACATCGGCGCGATGCCGGGCAAGCTCATCCAGAGCCTGAAGAAGGCGGGCAGCAACAACCCCGTCTTCCTGCTGGACGAGATCGACAAGATGTCCACCGACTTCCGAGGCGACCCGAGCGCGGCGCTGCTGGAGGTGCTGGACCCCGAGCAGAACCACAACTTCAATGATCACTACCTGGACCTCGACTATGACTTGTCCAAGGTGATGTTCATCTGCACCGCGAACACGATGCACAACATCCCCGGTCCGCTGCAGGACCGCATGGAGGTCATCCGCATCGCGGGCTACACGGAGCCGGAGAAGCTGAGCATCGCCCGGCGCTACCTCATCCCGAAGGAGCAGGAGGCCAACGGGCTGCCGGACGTGAAGATCGACATCAGCAACGAGGCGCTGAGGACGATCATCCACCGGTACACGCGCGAGTCGGGCGTGCGCTCGCTCGAGCGTGAGATCGGCGGCGTGTTCCGCAAGATTGCCCGCGACGTGCTGAAGAACGGCAAGCGCGACATCGCCGTGGACCGGAAGATGGCGATGAAGTTCCTGGGCACCCCGCGCTTCCGCTACGGCGTGGCCGAGCGCGAGGACCAGGTGGGCATCGTCACGGGCCTGGCCTGGACGGAGATGGGCGGTGAGATCCTTACCACCGAGGCCACGGTCATGCCGGGCAAGGGCAAGCTCATCATCACCGGTAAGCTGGGCGAGGTGATGCAGGAGTCCGCCCAGGCGGCCATGTCCTACGTGCGCTCGCGCGCCGAGCGGTTCGGCATCGACCGCAAGGTGTTCGAGAACTACGACATCCACGTGCACCTGCCCGAGGGCGCCATCCCGAAGGACGGGCCCTCCGCGGGCGTCACCATCTGCACGGCGCTGGTGTCCGCGCTCACCAAGGTGGCGGTGCGCAGGGACGTGGCGATGACGGGTGAAATCACCCTGCGTGGCCGCGTGCTGCCCATCGGTGGCTTGAAGGAGAAGACCCTGGCGGCGCACCGCGCCGGCATCAAGACGGTCCTCATCCCCAAGGCCAACAAGAAGGACCTGAAGGACATCCCGAAGAAGATCCGCATGCAGCTGCGCATCATCCCCGTGGAGTTCGTGGACGATGTGCTGCGCGTGGCGCTGATGCTGGACAAGCCCGAGGAGTTCGGCCGCAAGCCCATGGGCGACAACCTGAAGGTGCCCACCACGGTGGACGTGCAGCCCAACCCCGCGGCCGCTCCGTCGTGAGCCAGGGCCCCCGGTAATCGGTAGCACCCAGGCCCCGTCCTCTCTCAGAGGGCGGGGCTTTTGTTTGCTATCGTGCGCGCGCGCGCAGGCGCCGCGTGCCGCCCAGAGGCCCTGATGAAACTGCTGGTCAAGCTGCTCAAGTGGTTGGTGCTCTATCCGCTGTTGGCGATTGTGGTGCTGGGCGCGGGCTTCTTCGTCCACGTCTGGTACTTCAAGCCCGTCAGCATCGACCTCTATTACAACCGGGTCTTCGCCCAGTTCGCGGTGGACAGCCCCGAGATGCTGACCAGCATGCGGCTGCTGGATCAGTTCGGCATCGACTTCCACGCGGACGATCTGGCGGACGCCTCGCTGGCGGAGGAGGAGCGCCAGCGCGAGCGGATCCGCAAGAACTACGAGACCTTCAAGCGCTACGACAGGTCGAAGTACACCGGCCAGGAGCTGCTGTCGTACGACATCTGGGACTACTTCTTCTCCGCCCAGCTGGAGGGAGACAAGTGGCGGCACCACAACTTCCCCGTCAACCAGCTGTTCGGCGTGCAGTCCATGCTGCCCAACTTCATGGCGGACCAGCACCTGGTGGAGAAGGAGCGTGACGCGCGCAACTACATCGTCCGGTTGACCAAGTTCCCGGTGAAGTTCTCCCAGATGCTCGAGGGCCTGCGCCTGCGCGAGGAGAAGGGCATCCTCCCGCCGAAGTTCATGGTCGAGAAGGTGCTCACGCAGATGCGCGGCTTCATCGAGCCCAAGCCCGCCGAGCACATGCTGGTCACCACGCTAGACAAGAAGCTGGAGAAGATCGCTCCGGCCCAGCTGAGCCCCGAGACGCGCAAGGCGCTGCTCGAGGACGCCTCGCGGGCCGTGGAGCAGAGCGTCTACCCCGCCTACCGCGAGCTGATCGCCTACTTCGAGAAGCTGCAGCCCAAGGCCACCTCGAACGATGGGGCGTGGCGCCTGCCGGACGGCGAGGCCTATTACGCCTACGAGGTGAAGTCGAACACCACCACGGACCTGAGCGCCGAGCAGCTGCACCAGATCGGCCTGGCCGAGGTGGCGCGCATCGGGGCCGAGATGGACGCCATCCTCAAGGAGGCCGGCTACACCGAGGGCACCATCGGCGCTCGCGTGCAGCAGCTGTCCAAGGCGCCCGAGCAGCTCTACCCGGACACCGATGAGGGCCGCGCCCAGGTGCTCAAGGACTACCAGACCATCATCGACGAGATCAGCGCGGGGTTGGATCCGTACTTCTCCCTCAAGCCGAAGACGGGCGTCGTCGTTCAGCGCGTGCCGGAGTTCTCGGAGAAGACCGCGGCGGGCGCCTACTACAACCCTCCCTCCCTGGACGGCAAGCGGCCGGGCACCTTCTACGCCAACCTGCGGGACATGTCGGAGATCACCCGCTTTGGCATGCGCACGCTCGCCTACCACGAGGGCGTGCCGGGTCATCACTTCCAGATCGCCATCGCGCAGGAGCTCAAGGAGCTGCCCTTCTTCCGGCGCCTGCTGCCCTTCACCGCGTACGCCGAGGGCTGGGCGCTCTACACCGAGCGGCTGGCCTGGGAGGCCGGCTTCCAGAAGAACCCGCTGGACAACCTGGGCCGCCTGCAGGCGGAGATGTTCCGCGCCGTGCGCCTGGTGGTGGACACCGGCATGCACCACAAGCGATGGAGCCGCGAGCAGTCTATCCAGTACATGCTGGAGAACACCGGCATGGGCGAGGGAGACATTACCGCCGAGATCGAGCGCTACCTGGTGAACCCTGGCCAGGCGCTCGCCTACAAGGTCGGTATGCTCAAGCTGCTGGAGCTGCGCGAGAAGGCCCGCTCGGAGCTGGGCGCCAAGTTCGACATCCGCGAGTTCCACGACCAGGTGCTCAAGAATGGCTCCATGCCCATGTCCATCCTCGAGCGGGTAGTGGGCGAGTACATCGTCCGGAAGAAGCAGGCGTGAAGCCTGGGGTAGACTCCCCGTATGGCTTCCACTTCACACCCGTCGCCGCCTGGACCCGAGTGTATTGACGCCAACGTGGCCCTCGATTTCGTCGAGGGCCTGTGCACGCCCGAACAGGTGAAGGCCATCGAGCAGCACGTGGACGGGTGCTCGCTGTGCCGCCAGCTGCTGTCCGCGCTGGCCCGGGACAACGGGGACTCGCCACCGCTGGTGTCGACGGGGAAGTCGCACGGCGACGGGGCCGAGCCCCAGGCCTCGCATGAGGAGCGGCTGGTGGCGGCGCGGCTGGAGCGGGGCCGCTCGGTGGGCCGCTACATGCTGCTGGATCAGCTGGGCGTGGGCGGCATGGGGGTGGTGTACAGCGCGTACGATCCGGAGCTGGATCGCAAGGTGGCGGTGAAGCTGCTGCGCGTGGGCACCGCCCGGCATCAGGAAGGCCAGGCGCGCATGCTGCGCGAGGCGCAGGCGATGGCGCGGCTGCAGCACCCCAACGTGCTGGGGGTGTTCGACGCGGGGACGTTTGGAGACGAGGTGTTCATCGCCATGGAGCTGGTGGAGGGCAGCACCCTCACCCAGTGGCTGGCGGCCGAGAAGCGCTCCTGGAAGCAGGTGCTGGGCACGTTCCTGAGTGCGGCCAGAGGGCTCGCAGCCGCCCATTCCGGAGGGTTGGTGCACCGGGATTTCAAGCCGGACAACGTCCTCATCAGCAAGGACGGGCGGGTGCGTGTCACCGACTTTGGCCTGGCGCGAGACGTGAGCGCCGCCGAGGCCGCGGTGCTGCCTTTGAACGGCATCGTGGTGAGGGACAGCGTGCAGTTGACGCGCACGGGAGTGCTGCTGGGCACTCCGGCGTATATGGCCCCCGAGCAGTTCCTGGGCGGCACGGTGGACGCGCGCACCGACCAGTTCAGCTTCTGCGTGGCGCTGTACGAGGCGCTGCATGGGGAGAGGCCCTTCCAGGGGCAGACGTGGGAGGCGCTGCGTGACAGCGTGCTCAACCACCAGGTGGCCTCGCCTCCCAAGGGAGCGAGCGTGCCGCCGTGGCTGCGCCGGGTGCTGCTGCGGGGCCTGAGCGCCGAGCCCTCCGCGCGTTTTGACTCGATGGAAGCGCTGCTGGCGGAGTTGGAGCGGGCGCCACTGGCGCAGCGGCGGCGGCGCGTGGCGGTGGCAGGGCTGGTGGTGCTGATGGGGCTGGGCGCGGTGGGCTATCGCGATGTGCAGCAGCGGCGGGACATGTGCATGGGAGCGGCCACCCGGTTCGCGGGCATCTGGGATGCGCCCCGCAAGCAGGCCATCGAGCAGACCTTCCTGGCCACGAAGCAGCCCTATGCGCAGGATGCCTGGGCCGCGGTGCAGCGCGTGCTGGACGGCTACACCGCGCGCTGGACACAGCAGTGGACCGAGTCGTGCACGGCCACCTGGGTGGAGCAGCAGCAGCCCGAGGAGGTGATGAAGCGTCGGGACCAGTGCCTCAACTGGCGCCGGGAGAAGGTGAAGGCCCTGACGGACCTGCTGGCCCAGGCCTCGGCCAGCGAGGTGCGCGAGGCGGCCAGTGTCGTCAGCACCCTGCCGGGGCTCGAGGCCTGCTCCGCCGAGGGGGTGCAGTCCGCGGCGGCTTCAGGGGCTCAGAAGCCCGAAGTCTCGCCTGAGGCGGAAGCGCTGAGGACCCAGCTGGCGCGCCTGGAGACGCTCCATGCGGCCCGCAGGGACAAGGAGGCACTGGAGCTGGCCAGCTCGGTGCACACCCACGCCCGGGCGCTGGGTGATCGCGCGCTGGAGGCCGAGAGCCTCTTCTGGCGAGGGGTGAAGCACATGAACCTCCAGGAGAACAAGGAGGCGGAGCAGCTGCTGATGGAGGCCACCCTGGCCGCCGAGACGCTGGGGCTGGACGAGCTCAAGGCGCGCAGCCAGACAGAGCTGGTGTGGGTCTACGGCCTGAACCTGCACCAGGTCGAGCCGGCCCTGCTGTGGGGCCGCCACGCGCAGGCCACCATCGACCGGCTGGGAGGGGCACCCAATCTGCAGTTCGAGCTGTACCGGAACCTGGGAGCCATGCGGCTCCAGGAGGCCCGGTACGCGGAGGCCGCCGAGGACTTCAAGCGCGTGCTGGAGCTCGCCGCTTCGGTGCTGGGCGAGGACCACCCGCGGATGGCGGGAATGTGGTCCAACTACGGCCTGGCGCTGAGCACCATGGGCCAGTACGAGCAGGCTGATCAGGCGATGGGGCATGCCCTCGAGCTGGCCACCCGGTGGCTCGGGCCGCGCCACCCCCGGGTGGCCAACATCCAGCTCAACATCGTGTTCTCGCACATGCAGCAGAAGCGGCCGGACGAGGCACTGCCACTGGCTCATGCGGCCCTTGCCACCTACGAGCAGCTTCAGGGCCCCGAGGGCAAGGATGTGGGCCGGGCGTTGATGTTCACCGCTTATCTCCACCTGGTGCGTAAGGAGTATGCGCTGGCCCTGGAGAAGATGGAGCGCTCGGTGGCCGTCACGCGCAAGGCCTTCGGTCCGGACTCCCTGATGGTCTCCAGCCCCCTGGCAGGCCTTGGGCACATCCTGAGCGAGCAGGGCCGGCACACGGAGGCGCTGCCCTATCTCCAGCAGGCCCTGCGGATGCAGATTCAGGAGAATGGGCCCAAGCACCTGGCGCTGGCAGCCACCCTGCAGGCCATGGGCCACAGCCAGCTGGCGCTGGGGCAAGCCACGCAGGCCATCGCCTCGTTCGAGCGGGCGCTGGGGCTGGAGGATGTCGAGAAGAGCGGGTTGTGGGTGTTGGCCGACACGCGCTTTGGCCTGGCCAGGGCATTGGGCAGTCGTCCCGAGCAGCGAGAGCGGGCGCGGCAGCTGGCGCTGCAGGCGCGGGAGTTCTACGCGCGCTCTGCCTGGCACTCCGAGGAAAAGGCCGAGGTGGAGGCCTGGCTGGCGCAGTTGCCACCCGCGCAGGCGCCTATGAAGTAGGCGAGTACATCGCCCGGAAGAAGCAGGCGTGAAGCCTGGGGTAGACTGCCCGTATGGCTTCCGCTTTACCTCCGTCGCCACCTGGACCTGAGTGTATCGATGCCAACGTGGCCCTCGATTTCGTCGAGGGCCTGTGCACGCCACAGCAGGTGAAGGCCATCGAGCGGCACGTGGACGGGTGTCCGCTGTGCCGCCAGCTGCTGTCCGAGCTGGCCCGGGACACGGAGGAAGGGTCGCCGGTACCCGAAGGGGAGTTGACCAGCCAGGTCAGCCAGGTGGTCGAGCCCAGGGCCTCGCCCGAGGAGCGGCTGGCGGCGGCGCGGCTGGAGCGGGGCCGCTCGGTGGGCCGCTACATGCTGCTGGATCAGCTGGGCGTGGGCGGCATGGGGGTGGTGTACAGCGCGTACGATCCGGAGCTGGACCGCAAGGTGGCGGTGAAGCTGCTGCGCGTGGGCACCACCCGGCACGATGAAGGCCAGGCGCGAATGTTGCGCGAAGCGCAGGCGATGGCGCGGCTGCAGCACCCCAACGTGCTGGGGGTGTTCGACGCGGGGACGTTTGGCGATGAGGTGTTCATCGCCATGGAGCTGGTGGAGGGCAGCACCCTCACCCAGTGGCTGGCGGCCGAGAAGCGCTCCTGGAAGCAGGTGCTGGGCACGTTCTTGAGCGCGGGGAGAGGGCTCGCAGCCGCCCATTCCGGGGGGTTGGTGCACCGGGATTTCAAGCCGGACAACGTCCTCATCAGCAAGGACGGGCGGGTGCGCGTCACCGACTTTGGCCTGGCGCGAGACGTGGGCGCCGCCGAGGCGGCGGTGCTGCCTTTGAACGGCATCGTGGTGGTGAAGGACAGTATGCAGCTCACGCGCACGGGAGCGCTGCTGGGTACTCCGGCGTATATGGCCCCCGAGCAGTTCCTGGGCGGCACGGTGGACGCGCGCACCGACCAGTTCAGCTTCTGCGTGGCGCTGTACGAGGCGCTGCACGGGGAGAGGCCCTTCCAGGGGCAGACGTGGGAGGCGCTGCGCGACAGCGTGCTCAACCACCAGGTGGCCCCCCCTCCCAAGGGAGCGAGCGTGCCGCCGTGGCTGCGCCGGGTGCTGCTGCGAGGCCTGAGCGCCGAGCCCTCGGCACGCTTCCCCTCGATGGAGGCGCTGCTGGTGGAGCTGGAGCGGGCCCCACTGGCGCAGCGGCAGCGGCGGGTGGCGTTGGCGGGGCTGGTGGTGCTGATGGGGCTGGGCGCGGTGGGCTATCGCGATGTGCAGCAGCGGCGGGACATGTGCATGGGAGCGGCCACCCGGTTCGCGGGCATCTGGGATGCGCCCCGCAAGCAGCTCATCGAGCAGACCTTCCTGGCTACGAAGCAGCCCTATGCGCAGGACTCCTGGGCCGCGGTGCAGCGCGTGCTGGACGGTTACACCGGGCGCTGGACGCAGCAGTGGACCGAGTCGTGCACGGCCACCTGGGTGGAGCAGCGGCAGTCCGAGCAGGTGCACTTGCGCCGCGACCAGTGCCTCGACTGGCGCCGGGAGAAGGTGAAGGCCCTGACGGAGCTGCTCGTCCAGGCCTCCGTCAGCGAGGTGCGCGAGGCGGCCAACGTCGTCAGCAACCTGCCGGGGCTGGAGGCCTGCTCCGCCGAGGGAGTCCAGCCCGCAGCGGCTCCCGTGGCGCCCAAGCCCGAGCACTCCCCCGAGCAGAAGGCGCTGAGGACTCAGCTGGCGCGCCTGGAGGCGCTCCATGCGGCCCGCAGGAACAAGGAGGCGCTGGAGCTGGCCAACGCGGTGCATACCCACGCCCGGGCGCTGGGGGATCGCGCGCTGGAGGCCGAGAGCCTCTTCTGGCGAGGCAAGAAGCACATGAGCCTGGAGGAGAACAAGGAGGCGGAGCAGCTGCTGACGCAGGCGGCCTTTACCGCCGAGACGCTGGGGCTGGATGAGCTCAAGGCGCGCATCCAGACGGAGCTGGTGTGGCTGTATGGGCTGCACCTGCACCAGGTCGAGTCGGCCCTGCTGTGGGGCCGCCACGCGCAGGCCACCATCGACCGGTTGGGAGGGGCACCCAATCTGCAGTTCGAGCTGTACCGGGGCCTGGGGGGAATGCGGCTCGAGGAGGGCCGGCATGCCGAGGCCGTCGAGGACTTCAAGCGAGCGCAGGAGCTTGGGGCGCTGGTGCTGGGCGAGGACCATCCGCGGATGGCGGGCCTGTGGTCCAACTACGGCCTGGCGCTGAGCACCCTGCGGCAGTACGAGCAGGCCGAGCAGGCGATGGGACATGCCCTCGAGCTGGCCACCCGGTGGCTCGGGCCGCGCCACCCCCGGGTGGCCAGCATCCAGCTCCACATCGTGTACTCGCACCTGCAGCAGAAGCGGGTGCAAGAGGCACTGCCGCTGGCGCAGGTGGCCCTTGCCACCTACGAGCAGCTTCAGGGCCCCGAGGGCCAGGATGTGGGCCGGGCGTTGATGTTCATTGGCCATCTCCACCTGGCGAGCAAGGAGTATGCGCTGGCACTGGAGAAGATGGAGCGCTCGGTGGCCGTCATGCGCAAGGCCTTCGGTCCGGACTCCTTGATGATGGCCGGCCCCCTGGCCGGCCTTGGGCGGGCCCTCAGTGAGCAGGGCCGGCACACCGAGGCGCTGCCCGCTCTTCAGCAGGCCCTGCGGATGCAAACCCAGCAGAGCGGGTCCAAGCACCTGCTGCTGGCGGAGCCCCTGTACTCCCTGGGCAAGAGCCAGCTGGCGCTGGGGCAAGCCACGCAGGCCATCGCCTCGTTCGAGCGGGTGCTGGGGCTGGAGAACATCGAGAAGAGCGGGGTGTCGGTGCTGGCCGACACGTACTTTGCCCTGGCCCAGGTGTTGGTCGAGCGCTCCGGAGAAGAGGCGCGCGCGCGGGAGCTGGCGCACAAGGCGCGTGAGTTCTACGCGCGGTTCGCCTGGCATGCCCCGGAGCAGGCCGAGGTGGAGGCCTGGCTGGCGAAGCTGCCACCAGCGGTGGCGCCCATGAAGTAGGGCGCGATACAACCCACCCCGGTGGGTTCCCGTCCTCGATTCTTGCTGGCTTTGCTCGGGCTGTGGCTGGCCGTGGCCTGTGGGCCGTGCGGCTTTCAGCCTGATCCGGGCATCAAGATCATCGTCCCGGCGATGCCCACCACGCTGGACTGGAGCTTCTCGGACCCCGCCAGCTGGTCGAACTACCCGGTGATGCTCGCCACCCAGAAGGGGCTCACCACGCTGGGGCCGGACCACTCCGTGCAGCCGGGACTGGCCGAGCGCTGGGAGCGCGAGCGCGACGGCCAGGGCCGTGAGATCTACACCTTCCACCTGCGCCAGGACGTGCGCTGGTCGGATGGCGTGACGCCGCTGAGCGCCCAGGACTTCGTCTTCGGGTGGCGCCGCGCCATGGTGGGCCGCGAGCGGGGAGAGATGGCGGAGGTGGCCGGCAGCAAGGCGGTGCTGGAGTTGCTGGAGCGCGGCGCGCCGGCGGAGCAGGTCCGGGCGGCGCTGGAGCGCACGGGGGTGGAAGCGCTGGGGCCTCACACCCTGCGGGTGACGCTCGATCGCCCGCGCAGCTACTTCCTGGCGCGCCTGGCCAACGTGTACCTCTTCTTCCCCGCGCCCTCGGCGGACCTCGCGGGCCGGTCCGACGAGCAGGTGCAGGACTACTTCGATCGGCCCCGTGACGGCCGGCCGCTGTCGCTGGGGCCATACCGGGTGGAGCGCTGGGACCGGGCCGGAGAGCGTGTGCGGCTGGTGCACAACCCCGCCTCGGCCTTTCAGCCGCCGCTGGGGGAAGGGGAGCGCCCGGCGCCCGTCGTCACCTTGATGAAGTCGGAGATCGGCCCCGCGTTGTACGAGCGCGGCCGGGTGGACTTCGTCTTCGTCGACAGCGCGCTGGCGCTGCGGGGCCAGCGCGCGAAGGACCTGAGGCACGAGCCGCTGCTGTCCACGTACTTCATGGCCTTCAACACCGAGCGGCCGCCGCTGAACCGGCCCGAGGTGCGGCGCGCCATCGTCCGGGCGCTGGACCGGCAGGCGCTGATGGCGGGGCTGCTGCCCGCGGTGCGCCCCACCCATGTGCTGCTGCCGCCAGAGCTGCCCGGAGCCGCGACACCCGAGGAGGCCGCGCGCCTGCCCGGCTTCGACAGGGAGCGGGCCCAGGCGGAGCTGAAGGGTGTACCGGGCCTGGATCGCCCGCTGCGCCTCGTCTACCGGGCCGGGGACTCGTTCGTTCCGGAGGTGGCCATCGCCGAGCGCATCGCCTCGCAGCTCTCGGCGGTGGGCATTCAGGTGACGCTCGATGCGCGGAGCGACTTCTCGTCCGAGGTGGCGCGGCGCACCCCGGAGGGGCCGCGCGCCTATGACATGTACCTGCGCCGGCTGGGCGCCGACTACGCGCACCCGAACACCTTCTTCACCCTCTTCGAGCGCGAGGGCAACCACCAGACCGGCTGGGAGCTGCAGGGGGCAGGCGAGCCCATGGCGCGCTTCGAGCGGCTGCTGGCGGAGGCGGACGCGGAGGCCGACGCCGATCGGGCGCGCTCGCGCTACGCCCAGGCCCAGGCGGTGCTGCTGGACGAGCAGGCCGTCATCGTCCCGCTGTACCACCCGGACCGCTATTACCGCGCTCGCGAGAGGCTGCGCGGGCTGGACGTGGACCCGTTCAACTTCCTGGCGCTCAAGGCCCTGCGGCTCGGGCCCGAGGCGCAACGGAGCGCCCAGCCATGAGGCAGCTGCTGCTCCGGGTGGGCCGGCAGCTGGTGCTGGTGCCCATCGTCGCGGTGGCCTCGTACTTCCTCATGGCCAGCCTGCCGCTCACCACCGAGGACGACAACAAGCGCCAGGTGTCTCCGGAGCTGGCCGCCTCGTACCGCAGGGACCTGGGCATCGGCGAGCCGCTGGGCTTCCTGCGCCCGTGGCAGAAGCTGCTGCGCGGCGAGCGCCTGGGCACCAGCGCTCAGGGCGTCACCGGCGATGAGCTGCTGCTCAAGCTCTCTGGCAGCGTGGCAGTGGGGCTCGTGGCCCTGGTGCTCGCCCTGGTGTGGGCGCTGGGCTTCGCGCTGCTCAAGAACCGGTGGAGGCGGGGCCGGCTCGCGGTGCTGGGAGACGCGGTGCCAGCGGCCGCCTTCGGCACGCCCGTCTTCATCCCCGCGCTGCTGCTGGCGCCCGCCGTGGTGGAGCGCGGCAACCTGCTGCCGGAGCTCACCGCCGCGCTCGTCATCTCCGTGTGGCCGGGCATCTTCCTGGGCACGCTGCTCGCCGATGCGCTGCAGACCGAGCTGGCCCGCGACTACGTGCGCACCGCCGCCAGCAAGGGGCTACCTCCTCACCTGGTGCTGCGCCGCCATGTGCTGCCCAACGTGCTGCCCGCGTTGCTGGACGCCATTGGCCCCGTGGCGACCGCGCTGCTGGCGGGCTCGTTCGCGGCGGAGCGCGTCTTCGGCCTGCCGTACTTTGGCCAGCTCTACGTGCTCGCCGTGCTCCAGAAGCAGGTGGCCGTCGTCGTCGTGGCCACCACCGTCTTCGCCTCGGTGCTCGTCGTCGTGGGGCTGCTCGTGGAGGGGGTGCGCCTGCTGGTGGACCCGCGTGCCCGGGAGGCCCAGCCATGAGCCGCATCCCGTCCCGGGCCTGGGTGGGGCTGGCGCTCCTGGTGGGGCTTGGCCTGCTGAGCTTCCTGGCAGGCCGCCTGTTCCCCGAGGCACTCGCGGACGCCTGCCCGCTCGGCAGGGATCCGACCCGGCCTGATCGCACGGTGTGCGAGCTGGCGTTCGGGGGCCTGTGGATCTCGCTCGCCATTGGACTGTCCGCGGGAGCGCTCTCCACCGGGCTGGGCCTGCTGGTGGGCGCCGTGGCCCGCCTGGTGGGCGGAGCCCTGGAGCGCTGGGTCATGCGCCTGGCGGATGCCTTCTTCGCGCTGCCGGATGTGCTGGTGGTGATGGTGCTGCAGCTGGCCGGGCAGTCGCTGGTGGACGCGGGCGGTGGCGCCGGGCTGGGGCCCTTTGGGCTCATGGTGGTGTCCCTGGCCCTGGTGGGCTGGGCCGGGCCCGCGCGCATGTTCCGCAACCGCCTGGACACGCTGGAGAGCCAGGAGTTCATCGCCGCCTCGCGCGCCCTGGGCGGCACCCGGCCCCATGTGCTGCGCGTGCACCTGTGGCCCGCGCTGCGCCCCTTCGTGCTGGCCGTCTTCCTCAGCCGCCTGCCCGCGGCCATCCTCGCCGAGTCCACCGTGAGCTTCTTCGGCATCGCCCGCATGGAGCCCATGTCCCTGGGCCGCTACCTGGGCACCAGCTACGCGGCGCTCATCTACGAGGGGGGCTCTCGCGTGGTTATTCCCGCCTGGACGCTGCTGGTGCTGCTGGTGCTCGGCGCCTCGCTCGCGTCTCAGGCGCTCGCCTCTGGGCATCGCCGGGCCTAGCGCGCAAGCCCTCGGGCGGCCTGGGTTTATCGCACCTCTCGCAAGGAATTCCCCCCATGTGCGGCAGGGTTCCTCCAACGCAGCTTTCTCTTTCATTCCTGAGCGAAGCCATGTCCCTGCCCACCGATGATCTCTCCATTGCCACGACCGAGCCCGAGCAGCGGCGCAGCGATGATCTGAAGGTCGAGCCGGCCCGCGGCGCGGTCCTCGTCGTCGAGGATGATCCCTCCAGCCGTGAGTTCCTGGTGGAACTGCTCACCCAGTGGGGCTATGAGCCACTGCCCGTGGGCAGCGCCGAGGAGGCCGAGTTCGCCGTGCGCAACAAGCGCATGGACGCCGCCGTGGTGGATGTGTTCCTGCCCGGCCGCAGCGGCGCCACGCTGATGTCGCGCCTGCGCGAGCGCTTCCCCCAGGCGGTGCTCATCGGCGTGAGCGCCATGAGCGACGCGGCCATGGCGCGCAAGTGCAAGGGCCTGGGCGCGGACCTGTTCATTGGCAAGCCCGTGCTTCCGGAGAAGCTGGCCCAGGCGCTGCAGTCCAAGCACACAAGCTGGCACTGAGCGCGAGAACCGGTTGCGCGCTCCCCGGGAACGCCCGATGCTCAAGGCGTGAAGACGCTCGCTCCCGGGTTGCTCCTGTCCATGCCCCAGCTCGGGGACCCGAACTTCCACCGCTCGGTCGTGTTGATGATCGAGCACGGAGACACGGGTTCCATGGGCTTGATCGTCAACCGCGGCGCGCCGCTCACCCTGGGTGAGCTGGCCCGCGGGCAGTCGCTGAAGATCGCCACCGAGCTGACCCAACACCCCGTCTTCGTCGGCGGACCCGTGGAGCCGCACCGCGGCTTCATTCTCCATGACGACGAGACGATCCTCGAGAAGCACACGGTGCTGCCCGGCCTGCACCTGAGCGTGACGCTGGATGCGCTGGGCGCGCTGCTCGAGCGCCCTCACGTGAACCTGCGCTTCTGTCTGGGCTATGCCGGCTGGGGCCCCCGTCAGCTCGAGGGCGAGATGGCCGCCGGCTCCTGGCTGTTCGCCGAGGCCACGGCCGACGCCCTGCTCAAGGGTGACCCTGCCCAGCTCTGGGACGTGACACTGCGTGGCATGGGCGTGGACCCGGCCATGCTGATGATGGGAAAGGGGCTGAACTGATGCTGGACGCAGAGCGCATTCGGGAGCGCATCCTCAAGGCCCTGCCGGGCGCGGAGATGCGCATCGAGGACCTCAAGGGCACCGGAGATCACTTCGAGGCGCACGTGACGAGCGCCGCCTTCGCCGGCAAGACGCTGGTACAGCAGCACAAGCTCGTCTATGCCGCCGTCCAGGACTGGCTGGACTCGGGCGAGCTGCACGCCCTGGCGTTAAAGACTTACTCGCCCGAGCAGTGGAAGAAGCTCGGCTCGCAATAGGAAGGACGCGACATGACTCCGGAACTCAAGGCCCGCTTCGATCAGGAGACGCGCTCTCACAAGATCGTCCTCTTCATGAAGGGCAACGCCCTGTTCCCCCAGTGTGGCTTCTCCGCCCGCGCGCTGCAGCTGCTGCAGCAGTACGGCGAGGTGCACACGGTGGACGTGCTGGCCGACCCCGACATCCGCCAGGGCATCAAGGAGTACACGAAGTGGCCCACCATCCCCCAGATCTTCATCAACGGGGAGTTCGTGGGCGGCTCGGACATCCTCATGGAGATGGAGCAGAGCGGCGACCTGAAGAGCCTCATCGCCGGCGGCGCGCCCTCTGGTTCCTGAGCCAGGGGGTACAGTTCTCCACACTGGCCGCGCTTGTGCGAGGACGACGTGCTGCTCGTTCACACATACAATGGGCAGCCGCTACCGCAAGAACACGGTGGCCCGGTGCGGATGAGCACTCCCCAGCTGTACGCCTGGAAGGGGGCGAAGTGGATCAACCGCATCGAGTTCCTCCTGCACGATGAACCAGGCTTTTGGGAACGCCGTGGCTACAGCAACACCGCCCACCCCTGGCGAGACGATCGCTACTCCTGAGCCGACACCGGCTGACGTCTCCAATGGTTCGACGAGCTCGAACACCCTGGCCGCCGAAGCGGCGGCGCTGACGGCGCCCGCGCCCGCGGCCACCCCCGAGCCTCCGCTCACACCCGTGGCGAGGCCTGGGGATGCGCAGGACGCGATCCCCACGCAGAAGAGCCAGAAGCTGATGGACCGCGTGCATGAGTTCCGCGCGCGCTATGAGAAGTGGGAGATCGCCGCGTTCTTCTTCGTGGGCTTCCTCTACGACGTGCTCACGCTGAGCCGGGTGGATGACACGCTCACCATGGTGCAGCAGTTCGTGTACCTGGGGGTGCTGGCCTCGCTGCTGCTGCTGGAGCAGCGCTACCCCGTGGGCGTCGAGCCGCCGAAGGCGCTGGCCAAGGTGTGGAGGTGGCGCGAGGACGCCATCCACTTCTTCTACGGCAGCCTGCTGAGCACCTTCATGCTCCTCTTCTTCAAGAGCGCGTCGGGGCTGGTGGCGGTGCTGTTCATCGTGTCCATGTTCACGCTGCTGGTGGCCAATGAGCTGCCGCGCTTCCGGCAGCTGGGCCCCATCATCCGCGTGGGCCTGTTCGCCATGTGCGTGAGCATGTACCTGTCGTACGTGCTGCCGGTGGTGATTGGCCGGCTGAACTTCTGGATCTTCCTGCTCGCGCAGGTGCTCGCGGGCGGAGTCATCTACGGGATGATGCGGGTGCTGCTGCGGTGGAAGCTGCTGGAGATGAAGGCGGCCATCCGGCAGATCGCCATCCCCGGGTTCGGCGTGCTGGCGACGCTGCTGCTGCTCTACGTGGTGCGGGTGATTCCGCCGGTGCCCCTGTCGGTGACGTTCAGCGGCATCTACCACCAGGTGAAGCGGGTGGACGGCGTGCCCGGCGGCACCGAGTACCACCTGCACCACGAGCGCCCGTGGTGGCGGTTCTGGCACAAGGGAGACCAGTACTTCCGGGTGCGCCCTGGCGACAAGGTGAACTACTTCGTCAGCGTCTTCGCTCCGAAGGGGTTCAACCAGTACCGCGTGTTCGTCACCTGGCACTACGACGACCCGAAGAAGGGCTGGCGCCAGTTCTACCGGATGCCGCTGCCGGCGCGCTCCAGCGGCGCCGAGGTGGGCTACCGCACCTACGCCAACCTCACCAACCCTCCCGAGGGCGACTGGCTCGCCGTGCTGGAGACGGAGGACGGGCACGAGATCAACCGCCTGTCCTTCACGGTGGAGAAGGACGAGCGCACCGAGGAGCGCCAGTTCGAGGTGTTCGTGCACAGGCACGTGTCGGCGCAGAAGAAGGCCGCCGCGGCGCCAGCGGCGAAGCCTGCTGCCGCGCCGGCTCCGGCGCCCACCGCGGCTCCGGCTCCGGCTCCAGCGAAGCCCTGAGGCTCAGGCGGCGCTGGCGGGGGCGGGCTTGTTCATCAACGCCGCCTCCGCCACGCTCTGCGGCTCCTCGGACCAGAAGCGCTGCCACTGCGCGCGCTGGGCCCGGGCATCCCGCCGCCCCAGGTCGATGAGGACATCCGCGAAGCCCCCGTCGAATAGCAGGTACGAGGCCAGGTCCGCCTCGCGGGGGGCTCCTCGCTCCACCAGCCGCAGAATGGTCTTGTGGGCCAGCCCGGAGCTGCGGCGGCGGAACTCGGTCGTCCGCACGTACTCGGCCGCCAGCTCGCCTAAGTCCCTCGAGGGCCGCACCAGCAACTCGCGCACGTAGCGCACCGGCTGGCTGCGGTGCGGGTAGAGCGCCGCGCTCATCGTCTCCGCGAAGCCCGGCCCGTAGGCCACCGTGCCCGCCTCGAGGATGGAGTTGAGCCGCCGCATCCGCCCCAGGTCCTGGTCCGTGCGGTCCGTCATCAGCATGTTGAGCATCTTGCCCACCAGGAAGGGCGCGCTCGCGACGGCCTGCTCGCGATCCTCCTCGAGCACCTTCGCGGGGGCCTTCAGGACGCCCGGATCGGGCCGCAGCGAGATGATGATGACGCGCTGGGCGCCCAGCCTCAGCGCGGGGCTGATGGGGACGTTGAGGCGCAGAAACCCGTCGATGTGCAGCTCGCCCCGGATGCGCACCGCGGGGAAGATGACGGGAATGGCCGCCGAGGCCAGCGCGTGGTTGGGGCCAATGCGCGTGCCCACCGCGCGGTAGGAGGGATCATCGCTCCAGGGGGGAGTGCCGCCGCCGCGCCGCTGAATGAAGACGGTGGCGCTGCCGGTGCCCACGTGGGTGGCGCTGACGGCCAGGGCCTCCAGGTGCCCCTTGCGCAGGTTGCGCCCGATGCCCAGCCACGGAATGCCGCCGCCCACCAGGGAGCGCAGGCCGCGCGGATCCACCAGCCCTCCGTAGTTGATGCCCCGCTCGTGGGGCTCGGGCTTGCTCATCGCCTCGCGCAGGATGCGGAAGATGTCTCCGTAGCTGCACTGGAGCACCTCCTCGACTTTCATGGCATGCCAGTGCGCGATGAGCCCCCGGGCCTGCTGCCGGGGCTGCTCACACGTGGCCGCCACATAGCAGGCATGCATGGCGCCCACGGACGTGCCGGCGAGGATGTCCAGCTTCAGGTCCCGGCCGGACTCGGGCTCGAACTCCTCTCGCAGGTAGGAGAGGACTCCCGCTTCGTAGGCACCTCGTGCGGCGCCGCCGCCAAGCACCAGCCCCGTTTTCAGCCTGCTCGTCATCGCGCAGTCCTCGCGGGGCGAAGTCTACGCGGGTGCAGGCGCGAGCGTGAGAGGGGCCCCCCGAAGCGCGACGGGGACGCCTCCACGCCCCACCGCCAGGGTTCACTCCCCGCCCTGAACGGGGAGGGCGGCCCTTGACAGTGGGGCGGAGGTGTCCCCGCCCGTGAGACGATGCGGCGTGTTACGGCGTGGGAGCCGCCGCCGTCGAACCCTCGGCGGGAGCAGCCGCCGCGGCCGCGGCAGCCTCGGCCGCCGCCTTCTCCGCCGCCGCCTTCTCCTCGGCCACCTTCAGGGCCTCCGCGGCGCGCTTCTTGGCCTCGGTCTCGGCGGCCGTCTTCATGGAGGCCAGGCCCTTGTCGAAGTCCTTGGCGAGCATCCCCTCCATGTCGATGAACGTCCAGAAGGCCTTGCCCACGAAGGTGTTGGTGCCCTCCATCTTCCAGGTGACGGAGACCGTCTCGCCCTCGGGCTTGAAGAGGAAGTGCGTGGTGTTGGTGGCCTGCCAGGGCTTGAGGAACTCCAGCTTGATGCGGATGGCCTCGTTGGGCTTGCTCTCCTCGATGGTCATCCGGCCCTCGCCCACCTCATCGTTGCCGACCCAGGCGTACTTCGCGCCGGTGCCCGCCGCCGCGCCCTCGTAGGTCTTCTTCATGGCCGGGTCCAGCTTCTCCCACGGCGACCACTGCTCCCAGTTGTGGAAGTCGTTCACCAGCGCGAAGGCGATGTCCGGCGGCGCCTGAATCGTAGCGGTGCGCTGCATGGAGAATTCGCCGGGGCGGGTGGCGACGAAGCCGGCCAGGGCCACGATAACGGCGACCAGGCCGAGGAGGATCTTCTTGAGCATGGGACTTCCTTGTATGAGGCAGTGGAACGCGACAGCGCGCGCGTCATACGGTGACCTGGCAGGTCTCATCAAGAGGCCCCCGGTCCCAGGTCCTGAGAGCCATGCCTGTTCTGAGCCAAGTCTTCATCCACCCCCTGAAGTCCACGAAAAGCCTGTCCCTGACGCAGGCGAAGGTGGAGCTGCTGGGGCTGGAGCACGATCGCCGGTGGATGCTGGTGCGTCCGGATGGCTCGTTTGTCACGGGGCGTGAATTTCCCTCGCTGGTGCGGGTGAGCGCGGTGCCCACGGGGGCGGGGCTGCGCGTGGCCGCGCCGGGGCTGCCCGAGCTGGAAGTGCCCGCTCCGCTCGGTGGGGCGCCGCGCCGGGACGTCGTCATCTGGGGGGACACCTGCTCGGCGGCAGTGGCGAGCGAGGAGGCGGGGGCCTGGTTCACCCGGTTCCTCGGCGAGTCTGTCTCGCTGGTGTACGTGGATGCCCGGATGGAGCGCCCGGTGGATCCGGACTACGCGGCGCCCGAGGACCGGGTGGGCTTCGCGGATGGGTTTCCGCTGCTGCTGCTGTCTCGGGGCTCGCTGGAGGAGCTCAACCGGCAGCTGCCGCGCGCCGTGCGGATGGAGAACTTCCGTCCCAACCTCGTGGTGGAGGGCTGCGCGCCCTTCGCGGAGGACGGGTGGAAGCGGCTGCGCGTGGGAGAGGTGGAACTGGAGGTGGTGAAGCCCTGCGCGCGGTGCGTCTTCACCACGGTGGATCCCGCGACGGGTGAGAAGGCCCCGGATGGCGAGCCGCTGCGCACGCTGGCGAGAATTCGCCGCATCAACGGCAAGGCCATGTTCGGGCAGAACGTGGTGGTGCGCCGCCCGGGCACGCTACGGGTGGGCGATATGGTGGAAGTGCTGGACTGAGCCAGGCAGTCTTTCCGGCGAGAGCACTTCAGGCCGGTTGGCGCCCGAGGCTCTCGTGCGCTGTTGCCTAGACGCATCATCGAACGAGCCGAGCCCATTATTCTTCGCGTCCTTCTCAGCTCTCTTCTGCTCACCACTCCCGCCTGCTTCGGGGGTGACTTCGCCAGGTCCGCCACCGGGGACACCGCGGGCGGCGCCTGGACGGTGGGTTTCGGCTCACTGGCCGGCCTTGTCACGAGCCTGGCGCTCCTGGCCCTGGCACTCGTGCAAGCGAAGGCACGGCGTGAGGCAGAGCGGCGCGCACGGTTTCTGGAAGCAGAGCGCGCGCGGCTGTCCTCCCTCCTCATGGCCGCTCCGGCCTCCATCGCCATGACGCGAGGGCCCGAGCACATCTACGTGCTCTCGAACCCGATCAACAACGCCTGGATTGGGCACCGGGAGGTGCTGGGAAAGCCTGTTCGCGAAGCTTTTCCCGAGGCTGTGTCCGACGGTTTTTTGGCCCTGCTCGACCGTGTGTACCGCACAGGTGAGCCCGTCACCGTCACGGAGATGCCTCTCAGGCTGACCCAGCCCGACGGCACGATGCGGGAGCTCTTCATCAACTTCGTCTATCAGCCCACGCGGGATGCGCAGGGGGGCATCGACGGCATTGCCGGGTTCGCGTTCGAGGTCACGGACCAGGTGCTCGCGCGGCGCAAGGCGGAGGAGCTCGCGGAGGAGCTTCGCGCAGGAGAAGCGCGCCTGCGCACCCTGGCGGAGGCCAACATCATCGGCGTCATCTTCTGGGACATCGAGGGTGGCATCACCGGGGCGAACGATGCTTTCCTCCAGGCCCTGGGCTACACGCGGGAGGATCTGGACACGGGCCGCATCGACTGGCGGCAGGTCACCCCCCCTGAATGGCGGGCGCAGGACGAAGAGCTCGTGAAGATGCTGCTCGAGACGGGCAAGCACCCGCCCGCCGAGAAAGAATACTTCCGGAAGGATGGCTCCCGGCTGCCGGTCATCGTCGCCTCCACGTTCCTCCCCGGCAGCCGGCGCGAAGGTGTGGGCTTCGTCCTGGACATCAGCGCACGCAAGAAGAGCGAGGCGGAGCTGAGGCAGAGCGAGGCGCGGGCCCGTGAGGCCGCCGCGGTCGCCGGCCGCAACCGTGCCCAGCTCGAGGCCACCTTCCAGTCGATGAGTGATGGGGTCGTCGTGTTCGACATGGAGGGCCGCGTCGCCTTCGTCAATGAGGCGGAGGCGCGGATCTGCGGCTACCCGAGCGCCGAGGACATGAAGCGGGATCTGCCGTACTTCGCCCAGGTCTTCGAGCTCGCGCATCCTGACGGACAGCCGCTGCCTGTCGAGCAGTGGCCCGTGTCACGAGTCATGCGCGGGGAGACGCTGCTGGAGTGGGAACTGCGCGGATGGCGCAAGGACACGGGACAGGAATGGTTCTTCGAGTACAGCGGCTCGCCGGTGAGGGACGAGCAGGGCAAGCAGATCCTGGCCCTCACCATCACGCGCGACATCACCGAGAGCAAGAAGGCCGAGGAGCGCCTGCGCGACAGCGAGACGCGGTTTCGCTCGCTCGCCAATGCCATCCCGCAGCTGGCCTGGATCGCCGAGGCTGACGGCGCCATCTATTGGTTCAATCGCCGCTGGTACGAGTACACGGGCACGACCGCCGAGCAGATGCAGGCCGAGGACGGCTGGGGCTGGAAGAGCGTGCATGACCCGGCCGAGCTGCCGCGCGTGGTGGCGGGCTTTCAGGCGGCCATCGCGTCCGGCGAGCCGTGGGAGGACACCTTTCCGCTCAGGCGCCACGACGGAGAGTTCCGCTGGCATCTGTCCCGCGCCATGCCGCTGCGCAACGCGGAGGGCCACATCGTCCGGTGGTTTGGCACCAACACGGACGTCGAGGACCAGCGCCGGCAGGCCACGGAGCTGAGAAAGGCGATTGAAGCCCGGGACATCTTCCTCTCGGTGGCGAGCCATGAGCTGAAGACGCCGCTCACGTCCCTTTCACTGCGGCTCGCGCAGGTGCAGCGCGAGGCCCGGGGGACGGCGGCCGGTCATCAAGCCAGGGCCCGAGAGGTCCGCAACCTCGAGATCGCCGAGGACCAGCTGCGCAGGCTCGCGATGCTCGTGGATGGGTTGCTCGACGTGACGCGCATCGGCGAGGACCGGCTCTCGCTCGTGCTGGAAGAGGTGGACGTGGCGGAGCTCGTCCGGGAGATGGCACAGGGGATGGCGCCGCAGGCGGAGCGGGCCGGCTCGCCGCTGCGGGTGGAGGTTCCGGCACGGGCGGTGGGCCGCTTCGACCGCGTACGGCTGGGGCAGGTCGTCACGAACCTGCTCTCCAACGCCATCAAGTTTGGCGCCGGCCAGCCGATTCATGTGGCCCTGACGGCGGATGGCGAGGCAGTGAGGCTGGCCGTCAGAGACGAGGGCATCGGGCTGGCGCCCGAGCACCTGGAGCGCATCTTCGGGCGCTTCGAGCGGGCTGTGTCGGAGCGCCACTATGGCGGGCTGGGGCTTGGCCTGTACATCACCCGGAAGATCGTCGAGGCCATGGGCGGCACCGTGAAAGCCCAGGGGGCCCCCGGGCAAGGGGCCACGTTCACCGTGGAGCTGCCCGTCGACAACACCACGGGCAACTGATTCACGGAGGTAGATGATTACCGGCTGGTTCGAGCTGATGAAGGAGGTGAGGGAGGCGACCACCTTCGAAGAAATCCGGGAGGCGGGATAGCGGTTCGGCCGGTTGTTCTCACGCGAGGCGGCGCAGGCATTCGCCCTGGTGACGATGGCGCTGCTGACGCACACGGCGAAGGGCTTTGGGGAGCAGGTGGCGAAGCTGCCGGGCTCGGCGCAGGTGTCGATGCAGGCGGCGGGCCGGGACAGCCTGCTGCTGAGCGAGGTAATCGCGGTGGAGTCGGTGGCGGTGACGGCCGAGGGCTTCAGCGTGGTGCTGCCTCCGCTGGCGATGGCCATTGCCGCGGATGGCGGGCGCGGGCCCGCGTGCAGAAGCACCACATCGCGACCATCGCGAACAGCAAGTCGCCGCTGCGCGGTGGCCCATGGACACTCCGCTTTGAGGAACTCTTCGCCAAGGCGGGGATGCGGCTGAATAGCCGCGAGAACACCGTGCCCATCGAGGGGCATCAGGGGCCTCATCCACAGCGCTACCACGAAATCGTCTACGAACGCCTTGCACAAGAGATTGCCACACCAGACACCGAGCTGAACCGCCTCGTCACATTGGGAAGATGAGGCTAGAACCTTCCGATGTCTCAGCGTTTCTTCAAGCTCAGCGACGACGTCTATGTCCCTCACCGTTGGCACCTGGCGATGCCCCTCGACAGCCGGGGCCACAAGGTGCACGACTGGGACTTCAAGCGTGGCACGCCCGTTCAAATCGAGGGACGGTTGAAGATTCCGATCAAGGTCGCGGGCCAGCCGTTGGACTTCTCCGAGGCGGGTATCCGGATTCCCGTGGTTCATGTCAGGGTCGCGTCCATGCTGTCGGAACTTGCTCCCGGCGATGTGCAACTCGTTCCTGCGGACATCGAAGGCCAACCGGAGCAGTATTGCGTCCTCGTGGCCACACGTCTCATCCGCTGCATCGATGAGAAGACCTCAAGAGTCTTGCTCTGGACCGAGGAGGATGGAGAGCCTGAGAAGGTTGGCAAGTACCGTGACGTCCGGGACATGCGCATCGACAGGGCGAAGGTGGATGATGCCAAGGTGTTCCGCCCCTGGGGCTGGTCCGGCACGCTGATCGTCGCCGAGGAGATCAAGGACGCCCTGGAGCAAATGGGCGCC
The DNA here is from genome assembly GCA_035296065.1 of Myxococcaceae bacterium. Taxonomy (GTDB): domain Bacteria; phylum Myxococcota; class Myxococcia; order Myxococcales; family Myxococcaceae; genus DATHBR01. The sequence goes on from DATHBR010000042.1 coordinate 130,331, forward strand.
ACGGGAACGCGCTTCACGGAAGTGTAGCGGTGCCGTCGGGACTCACGGCCGCGAGGTGGGCTCTGGTAGCGTGCCTACCCTGGAGGTTACGCCCCATTGTTCCAATCCGTGCCCCTGGCTCTCGCACTCGTGCTCCTCGTGGGGACCGGCGCGCGAGCCCAGGCCCCCGTCCCCGCGCAGCCGCAGCGCACGCTCACTCTGACCGCTGACCCCGCTGAGCCTCCGCAGCGGGTGCACGTCCTGCCGGACAGGCCCATCGTGTTCATGTTCGACGCGGACATCCGCGGGGGCGCGGTGACCGTGGACACCGCCCGGGTGCGGGTGCTGGCCGAGGGCGCGCGCTCGCTCCTCGTACAGCTCGTGAAGGGGCTGGGGCCTGGCGAGCGTGTGAAGCTCGAGGTGCCCTTCACGGATGGGCGGGCACCCGAGCGCGCCACGTTCCTCCTGGTGCCCCCGGCGGCCGGTGAGGCGCCGGACACGTGGCTCCAGGTGACGCGGCCAGCACCGCCCGAGCCCCCCCCGCCCGAGCCCCCTTGCCCCGCGCCAGCGCCGGAGCGTGCTCCTGGGCCGGAGGACTTCCTGCTGCTGGGCTACCTGGACGGCACAGGCGTGGGGACCGCCGCGTTCCGTGTGTTTACCGACGCTACGCCGAGTCTCAGCTTCAGCGGCGGCAGGGCTTACCGCGGCAGCGGCTGGGTGCTGTTGGACCTTGAATCAAGCGACCCGGAAGCCGCTCCGCCGTGGCTGCCGAGCCAGGCGACCTTGGTGGGCAAGGCCGGGGAACGGCTGCCAGGGCGGGTAGTGACGCGGGCGCAAGGCGAGCCTGGCGCTGAGGTAACCCGGGTGCTCGTCGTCACCGAGGAGCCGCCTCCCAGCGCGGGCCTCGTCTTCTCCCTGGAGCTGCGGGGGGCGGAGGGCCAGAGCCTGATATTGCACAAAGTAGAGATTCCCGAGCGAAAGCAGGAGGGCAAGCAATGAGCACGGTGGGAGTAGGGCTGCCTCCTGGCACCGACATTGACGGTTACAAGGTGGTGAGGGTGCTGGGGGATGGCGGCTTTGGCATCGTCCACCTGGTGGAGAAGAGCGGCAAGCGGTACGCGCTCAAGCTGACCCGGCACCGCGAGGCCAGCGGCGACGAGAAGCAGACGCACGCGCGCACGCTGCGCGAGCTGGCCATTCTGGTCATGCTGGAGGAGCAACCCCACATCGTCCACTCATGCGGGCACGGGTACTGGCCGGAGAAGGGCAACGGCTACCTGTACCTGGTGCTGGAGTACGTGGAGGGCTGGACGCTGGGCGAGTGGATGGAGCGCACGCACGCCACCTTCCAGGAGTTGCTGCGCGCGAGCGTGAAGCTGGCCGCCGCGCTCAACGCCATGCACGGCAGGGGGATGCTGCACCGGGATGTGAAGTGGCCCAACGTGCTCATGCGCAAGAGTGACGGGGAGCCGGTGCTCATCGACTTCGGCTGCGCGAGCCATGCGTTCGCGCAGGACCTGACGGAGGAGGGCCTACCCCCCGGCACCGACAGGTTCCGCGCGCCCGAGCAGTTCAGTTACCTGCGCCAGCACCGGGAGGAGCTGCGCGCGCGCTATGCCTACCAGGTGGCCGACGAGCTGTTCGCCTTCGGGGCCATGCTCTACGAACTGCTGACGGACCCGCGCCCCACGGACGAGCGCCCCCGCTCCCTGCTCAACAGCTTGCGCCTGCCGCCGCCCCCCGCGCGCGAGCTCAACCCGCGGGTGCCTCAGGCGCTCAGCGACCTGGTGGACAGCCTGCTGGCGCGCGACCCCGCCCGGCGCCCGGTGGACACCGCGGCGCTGCTGCGCGAGTTGGAGGAGCTGGCGGCGCATACGGGGGAGGAGTACGCGCAAACCATGCACCTGCCCTCCACGCAGCGCCTGCCGCCCCCCGCTGGCGAGCAGGTGCCCGCGACGCCGGAGCCGCCGCCCTCACCGCCGCGCGCCTCCTGGCTGGCCTGGGCCAGGGCCCGCCTGCGCTCGCCCAGGGCGCTGGCGGTGGGGGGCCTGGTGGCCTCGGCCATAGCCGTGGGGCTCACCGTGGCGCTGTGGCCCGAACAGAGGCCAGCGCCCAGGCCTGCCCCGGCACCCGCTGCGGTGGTGGCCCCGACGCCAGCCCCGCTCCAGGCCCGCCCCGAGCGCTCACCTCCGCCTGCCGCTGCCGTGTCCCTGCCCAACCCCGAGAAAGGTTCCACCGTGACGATTCAGAAGCAAGAAGCTCCCAAGCCCGCTCGCCCCGCCCGCTCACAGAAGACGCCCCCCAGCCCCGCGGTCTGCAAGGCGATGGCCTACGCCGTGGCCATCGCGGCGGGCTGCACCGGCTTCAAGCCGAGGCCCGAGCCTTTCGACTGCCCAAATCGAGTCTGGAGGGTAATGACCGAGCAGCTCGGCTGGGAGTACCGGGGTCGCTTCATGGTCCTGATGGATGACCGCTATGAACGCAGAGAGGTAGTAACCGTTCGCCCCGGCCAGGAGGTGGTGAGCATCGCCCGTGGGGGGGTAATGTTTGATGGTGACGACGAGAAGATGCCTGCCGGCACGCAGTTCTTCGGAACGGTCTACGTGGACCCGGAGAACGGAGAGCAAGGAAGGCCCGCTTTGATCACCGTGAAGTATGACCGCGTGAAGTTGCCTGGCCACACGGAGACGCTTCCTGTCTGCGTCCTCGGCATCAACATCAGTGTCAATACCCTCAATAAAGATGGCAGTGTGACAGCCTCGAACCTAATGGAGGCGGGCGTAAGGGATTTCTATCCCGAGTGGGATTACTGGAGGGACCCGAAGTGACGCACCCGGTAGGCGGGCCAAAACCTGAACTCCGCTCCCGCGACAACTCAAGCGGCTAGCTCGAAGACGGGGCTTCGAGCTCTTCCGGCAGAGGATTTCGCAGAAACCGCAGACCTTGTGGCAGCGTGATGACAAGGAACCCCTGGTTCGCGATCTTGACGAGCTCCCCATCACGGGCCCCTCCCCGCGTCAGCCACGTCTCCGCCTCTTCGCGTGTCGCGAAGGTGTAGGCAGCGGTCACCGTGGAAGCCGCTGGGAGGGAAAGCTTTTGAAAGTACTTGCGGTAATCATCGAGTTGCCGGGTAACACACACGTAATACAAGGCTACCGCGGCGACTCGAACCGCCTCGTCCTCTGGCGAGCCTTCCTGATATTGAGCGTTCACGGTTTCGAGAGCACGAAACACAGCATCGATATCGAAATTTGCGTTAGATTCCATTTCCCACCCGAAGCAACGCTAAAGAAGGGGCACCAGAATCAATGCACCACCGGGCCCCACCGCGAGGACGAAGAGAACACCCGCGACGACGACGACGGTGCCGATTGCTATCTCCGTCTTGTGCTCGCCGATCCATTCGATCGCTTTGTCGACCCGCGAGAACTTAAGCTCCCTTCCCTTCGCCTCTCTTGCCAACTCCCTGGCTTTCTCTTCATTCTCCTGAACACAGCGCGTGTATGCCTCACGGCATGTTCGCGTACAGTATTCATAATGCCCTGGATCTTTCTTCTTCATTGGGTACGGCGGCTTCTTTTTCCAGCAGTCGTCCCAGCACTGTATTTGCTCGTTCTCGCAGTTACGAAAACCAGAGCCCCCAACTCCCAGCGCGCTGCCAGCTCCATCCGCGCTCTCGGCAACGACATAGATCCTGCGTTCCGGTGCAGGCGGGACGTGGCTACAGCCAGCGCTCACTTGCGCCATGACAATGATCAACGCAGCCCATCTCATATTCTCTCCTGCGCCTGGGGAGGAAAGCCTGTCTTTCTATTTTTCCTTCATTGTTTAGCGGTTGCCCTGAGCTCGTAAATGGCAACCCCGGATCAATGGCCGGTTCCAGACAATCCAAGCCGCCGCGGGTCGTGTGGTGGATGAGTGGCGGCAGTGTGGCCCTGGACACAAGTGACGCACCAGGTAGGCGGGCCCAATCGCGCCCGTTGCCCGCGCAACGCTTCCCACCCAGGACGTTGTTCCCTTGCACCCCACACAGTGGGTAACCTGCCGCCCTCGTGAGCCGGGCCTCTTCCGGGCCCGCGCCAGGCAAGGAGCAGGGACACATGGCGGCTATCGAGTTTCAGATTCCCCGGGGTGCGATCCTCTTCTCCGAGGGGGGCGTGGCGTACGAGTTCCGCGAGCACCTGGGCGAGGCCCACCATGGGCTGAGCCTGCTGCTGGCCCGGCGGCGCACGGCGCACGGCCCCGAGGGCAAGGTGCTGCTCAAGGCCGTGGGCCGGCCCACCGCCACGGCGGCGTGGCAGCGCGTGGACAAGGCCCGCGCCAAGCTGCTGGAGCAGGTGCGCCTGGCCACCCACCTGGAGCACCCGGGCATCCTGCGCGTGCACGGGCTGCACAAGAGCGAGGGCACCTGGTACGTCATCTGCGAGCACCCGGCGGGCCACTCGCTCAATGAGCTGCTGGAGCTGGTGCAGGAGTGCGGCCGGTGGTTCTCGCCCTTCTTCACGCTGTACGTGGGCGCCCAGGTGGCCTCGGCCCTGCACCATGCGCACACCGTGCGGGACAGCGGCGGGCGCCCGCTGGGCATCGTCCACCGCGCCATCGACCTGGAGCACCTGTTCATGGACTGGAAGGGCCGGGTGCAGGTGTCCGACTTCGGCATGGCGCTCTCGAGCCTGCCGGGGCGCGTGGCCACCACGGTGCGCCGCCCCCAGGCAGACACCTACTTCTCCTCGCCGGAGATGCTGCTGACGGGCCGGGTGGATGGGCGCTCGGATCTGTTCGCGCTGGGGCTCGTCATGCTGGAGCTGGCCACGGGCAGGAACCTGCTGCACCCGCCCGAGGCAGTGCCGGAGGCGGCCATCGCGGCGCTGTCGCGCAAGCAGCGCGGGCGCGTGGCACGCGCGCTCAAGCGGGCCCGGCTGGCGGGGTGTGCTGACGAGTTGGAGCAGGTGCTCTGGCGCGCGGCGACGTACACCCCCGAGGATGTAGAGGCGGTGACGGCGGGCCTGCCCGACACGCTGCGGGTGCCGCTGTGCCGGCTGCTCCAGCGCTCACCCGTCGCGCGCTACCAGACGGCGGCGGAGCTGGAGGCGCACCTGCGCGGCTGGCTCGGGGGGATGTTCGGCGCGAAGGAGGCGGCCGCCGAGCTGAAGGGGGCGGCGGACAAGGCGGGCGAGCACATGGTGGACCGCAAGCTCTTGCGCTCTCGCGGCCGGGGGCGCTCGCTGGAGGATCTCACCACGCGCTAGCTTCAGGGCTCCGCGTCCGTGACGGCGAAGTCCAGCAGCGTCACCGTCCGTTTCTCATCGTCGCGCTGGTAGATGAGCTCGAGCCCCTGGGTGTGCACGCGCAGCTCGGGGGTCGCGTCTTCCATCTGCTCCAGCAACACGCCCTCCGGCAGTTCCAGCCGCTCCAGTTCCGGCAGCTCCGTGTCCCGGGGCTGCTCCAACCGGGGCTCGAAGAGAGACCAGGGCCAGAGACCGGGGTTCGGTTCTGACTGGTCAGAACCGGTGAGAGGCCAGTTCTGACTGGTCAGAACTGATGCACGCATAGGTAGACCTGACAAGTCGTGCTGCCGCATCCGACTGCTTGAGTCGGCGTGTATCCCACTGCTGTGGGCGGGCCAGCCCCCGGCTGCCCAACTGGGCGCATGAGCGCCGATCCGCGCGCACGGACTGCCCTTGCCACCTGCGCTGAGGCAGCCTCACGTCAATTCAATGGGTTGCGGAAGGCGCCTCTCGCGGACGCCCCGCGTAACCGCTTGGTACTTCGACGCTTTTTCAAATCGGCTCTCGCCACGGCCGAATCGTCCGCGCCCACGGACGGCCCCGAGGGGCGAATCCGCGCAAGTGCGCGTTTTTCCAGGCCCCAGCGGCTGGCGTGCTCCGTGCTCTAGAGGCCCTTCGGCCGCCACTCAATCGGCCGGGACGCATCCCGCGTCTCCAGGGGAAACCTCACATGTTCAATCTGTTCAAGAAGCTGGAAGTCGCCACCACCCCCACCACCACCCCCACCACCCCCCACGTCCTTCATCACCGAGGGCATGACGCTGGAGCAGGTTCGCGTGGCCTTCGTCCAGTTGATGGCGGACGAGAGCAGCAACCATCACCGCATGGGGCAGCTCTACAACTACGTGGTGGACACCAAGCTGGCCGAGGCGGCCGGCTACAAGGAGTCCCGCGACTGGTTCACCCAGCACCTGGTGGACCTGTCCCAGGCGACGCTGAGCACCTACGGCGCGGTGGCCAAGGCCTTCACTGAGCCGGTGGCCCGCCGCTTCGGTCTCACCTGCCTGGCGCTGTTGCTCACCTACAAGGAGGCCGCGGGCCTGGAGCTCAACCACGAGGAGCCGGGCAACACCCCCATCGAGGTGCCCGAGCAGGACGGGCAGGTGAGCCTCAAGCCCTTCTCGCAGTGCACCGTGGACCAGATGCGCCAGGCGCTGCGGCGCAAGCGCAAGCCGACCTCCACCCGGCCGCTGCCTCCGGAGGCGCAGGTGCTGGCGGGCCGCTACCGCGAGGTGGTGACGAGCCACTTCCCCACGGGCGCGCTCATCCAGGTGCAGGTGCGCAACCAGAAGGGCAAGGCGGTGGTGGACTTCAAGGGCATCCCGCTGGAGCAGGTGGCCAAGCTGGCCGAGGCGCTGTCGGCGGAGCTGCCCCCGGCGAAGGAGCTGCGCCTGGTGGAGAACGTGCTGCCCGTGGCGTGAGCCCTGGTGCCTGAGTGAAGGAGCGGCCCTCTCTCCGAGAGGGGAGAGGGCCGCGCTGGGTGGCTACTTCTTCTTCGCCCAGATGCGCTTCATCCACGCTTCGACGTCCTTCACCGTGCGCGGAATGCCGTCGGAGAGCACCTTGCAGCCCTTGCTCGTCACCACCACGTCGTCCTCGATGCGCACGCCGATGCCGCGGTAGCGCGACGGCACGGTGAGATCGTCCGTCTGGAAGTACAGGCCCGGCTCCACCGTGAGCACCATGCCCGCCTTGAGCTTGCCGTACTTGTACGCCTCCTGCCGCGCCTGGGCGCAGTCGTGCACGTCCAGCCCCAGCATGTGGCTGACGTTGTGCAGCGAGTAGCGCTTGTAGAACTGGTGCTCGTCCTTCAGCGCCTCCTGGGCGCTGGGCAGGATGCCCAGGCGCTCCAGGCCCGCCGCCAGCACCCGCATGGCCACCCGGTTGGGCTCCATGAAGTCGTTGCCCGGCTTCACCGCCTGGATGGCCTGCACCTGCGCGTCCAGCACCAGCTCGTAGATCTCCTTCTGCTCGCGCGAGAACCTGCCGGAGATGGGCAGCGTGCGGGTGATGTCCGCGGTGTACAGCGTGTTGCCCTCCACGCCCGCGTCCAAGAGCAGCAGGTCGCCCTTCTTCACCGGCCCGTCATTGCGCGTCCAGTGCAGCACGCAGGCGTGCGAGCCGCTGGCGGCGATGGTGCCGTAGCCCACGTCATTGCCCTCCACGCGGGCGCGCAGGTTGAAGATGCCCTCCACCACGCGCTCGCTCCGGGCCGTCTTCAGGCCGGCGATCACGTCCTCGAAGCCGCGCTGCGTGGAGTCGATGGCCGCCTGCAGCTCGCGCAGCTCCTGCGCGTCCTTGAGCAGGCGCATCTCCGACAGCGCCACCGCCAGCGCCTTGTCCCGCTCGGCCTGGGCGGGCAGCACCTCGTCCACCTTGGGCGAGAAGCCGCGCAGCACCCGCGTGGGCCGCGACACCGCGCCGTGCAGCCCGTCCAGCAGGCTCTGGAGCTCGGGCAGGCCGCGCGCCTCGTCCACGCCGAAGCGCACCTGGCTCTCCTTCACGCCCAGCCGGGGGCCCACCCACAGCTCGCCCTTCACCCGGTCCGTGAAGAAGGTGGCGTCGCTGCGGCCCGGGTTGGGCTCCACGAAGAGGATGTCCGTGTGGCCACCGCCCTCCTTGGGCTGGAGCACCAGCACGCAGTCCGGCTCGGTGTTGCCGGTGAGGTAGTAGAAGTCGCTGCCCGGGCGGAAGCGGTAGTAGGTGTCGTTGGCGCGCACCTTCTCGTGGCCCGTGGGGATGATGAGCGTCTCACCCGGGAACAGCTGCGACAGGGCCCGGCGGCGCGCGAGGAAGGCCGCGGCGTGCTTGAGCTTCGGCGGCGCCTTACGGTTGGAGGGCTTCCAGCGCTTGACCATGAAGTCCAACAGCGCGGGAGGAGGCACGGAGTCATGGCTGGCGGGCTTCGCCTGCGGCTCGGAGGTGACGGGCTGAGCGGCGGCGGTCTCCGCGGTGGCGGGCTCGGCGGCAGCGGCGGCGGCTTCGGGCTGGGTCGTCATGGTGGCAACTCTTCAACAACCGAGCGAGCGGCTTCAAGTCCGAGCAGCGGGATTCGGCGCCGGTGTGTGCTCCCGGAGAAGCGCCACCTGGCCCAGCAGCACCGGCACGGCCGTCTCCACCCGGAGGATGCGGGGGCCCAGGGTGAAGGGGTGGAAGCCGTGGGCCGCCAGCAGGTCGGCCTCGAAGGGCACCCAGCCCCCATCCGGGCCGATGGCCAGCACCACCCGGGGGGCCTTCTGCACGCCCGTGGCGGTGAGCGGCTGGCGCGCGGGCGGGTGGGGGAGCAGCCGCAGGGCGTCCCGGCCGAAGAGGCCCTCCAGCTCGTCCTCGACGAAGGGCCGGAAGCGCTCGCGCACCAGCACCTCGGGCAGGTGGGTGTCCCGCGCCTGCTCGAGCCCCTGGAGCAGCAACTCCTGGACGAAGGCGGGGGCGAGCACCTTGGAGTCGAAGTAGCTCTTCTCCACCCGGGCGGCGTTGATGAGCACCACCCGGTCCACGCCCAGCGAGGCCACGGCGGGGAGGACCTTCTTCAAGGCCTTGGGGCGGGGGATGGCCAGCAGCAGGTCCACCTGGGCCCGGGCCGGAGGCGGCTCGGTGAGGGCCAAGCGCAGGTGGAGCGCCTCGGGGGTGTTCTCCAGCACCTCCCCCGTGCCCACCAGGCCGCCCAGCCGGCCCACCCGGAGCGCCTGGCCCGGCTCGGCGCGCAGCACCTCGCGCGCGTGCTGGGCCCGCCGTCCCGTCAGCCGGGCGGTGCCATCAGGCAGAAAGTCCTCGTCGAAGAGCAGCAGCAGGTTCACGGTGAAGCCTCCTTGCCTGGAGAGTGAGCGCGCCGCAACCTCCTCCTCTTCCTACCGTGTCCCCAGTTGCGGGGGCGGGCCGGGTGCCATAAAGCGAGGCCGTGCGTCCTGTCTGCCTTCGCTGCCGCCGTCCCGAGGCCACGTGCTACTGCGCGCGTCTGCCAAACCTGGAGACGCGAACGCGCGTCGTCTTCCTTCAGCACCCCCGGGAGCGGCGCGTCGCCATTGGCACCGCGCGCATGGCCCACCTGTCGCTGCCCAACTCCGAGCTGCACCTGGGCGTGGACTTCACCGGCAACACCCGCATCGAGGCGCTGGCCGCCCAGCCCCAGCGCGTGGCCGTGCTCTTCCCCGGCGAGGGGGCGATGACGCTGGAAGAGGCGCGCCAGAGCCCTCCCGAGGCCCTCATCGTCGTGGATGGCACCTGGCCGCTGGCGAAGAAGGTCGTCAAGAGCAACCCCGTCCTCGCCAGCCTGCCGCGCATCGGCTTCACCCCGCGCCGCCCCAGCAACTACCGCATCCGCGCCGAGCCGGCCGAGCACTGCGTCTCCACCATCGAGGCCGTCGTCGAGGTGCTCGGGGTGCTGGAGGGGGGAGACCCCTCCCGCTTCGACGCCATGCTGCGCCCCTTCGAGTTCATGGTGGACACGCAGCTGGAGAGCCAGACCGAGCGCATGGATCCACCGCGCCGCCGCATCTACAAGGCGCCGTGGCGGCCTCCGTTCGAGCTGCGCTCGCTGGCCGACGACTTCTCCCGGATGGTGCTGCTGTACGCCGAAGCCAACGCCCACCCCATGGAGGCGGGCCTGGAGCCGGAGCTGGTGCACCTGGTGGCGCTGCGCCCGGCTACCTCAGAGCGCTTCGAGGCCATTCTGGCGCCGCGCCAGCCGCTGGCGCGCAGCACGCCGCTGCACACCGAGCTGTCCGAGGAGGCCCTGCGCGCGGGCGAGGATCGAGACGCGGCGCTCGCGCGCTTCGCGGCGTTCCTGCGCCCGGACGAGAAGCTGGCGGTGTGGACCACCTACGCGTTGGATTTGCTGTGGCGTGACGGGGTGGCCAAGCGGCCCTCGGTGAACGTGCGCCTGGCCACGGCCCGGGCCCTGAAAGGCAAGGCGGGCGGGGTGGAGCAGGCCGTGCCGCTGCTGGGCACCCAGGCCCCGGCGCTCTGGGCCCAGGGGCGCGCGGGGCGGCGCATCCAGGCGTTGGAGGCCGTGGTGCGCGAGCTCGTCAAGCGCGGCCTGGCCGAGCAGCCGCCCAGGCGGGGCTGAGCCGGAGTGGGTGGGGTGGCGAGGGTTCGCCCCCTCTCTCACGGGCTCGCCTGCTAGGCTGGGGCCTACCTGGGAGGTTCCCCCGCCGTGCTCCGACCTTTCACACCCCGCCTTGCGCTCGCTTCCCTGCTGGTGGGCCTCACCGCGACTGCCCAGGGCACACCGGCAGGGCGCTCCCTCGGCCTCACGGGCAAGGCGGGCGAGTCTCCGCTGATCTTCCTGGCGCCCGGTGTCGTCACGATGCTCCGTCTGGACGCTCTGCTCATTCCTGAGTCTGTCCAGGTGGAGGGCCGCGCCCGCTTCGCTGTTGTCGAGGTGGGGGAGCAGAGCATCACGCTCTCGCCCGCTGAGGCTCTCAACCCCGGTGAACGGCTGGTGCTCCGGTTCAGCTACCGTGAGGGCTCGCCCGCGAGCGTCATGTTTCTGCTCACCGGGCAGTTGGGCACGGCGGACGGCCTGGTCAACGTGAGCCGCCCGCCGCAGACCGTCGAGGCGTGCCGGGTAGAACTGTCCGCCACGCGCGAGCGCTGCGAGGCGCAATCCAAGGAACTGGAGGCGCTGAAGTCACGGCCCGCGGCCCTGAGCCCGGCAGCCGTGGCGCTCGCGGGACTCGTGGGCTCGAAGGGCGTGACAACGAGGGACTTCCAGCGCGCCTGCATCAAGGTGCAGGGAGAATTTCGCGCCGGGCAGTGCAAGGGGCTGGGCGCGGCAACGTGGAGCGTGGTGGTGCTGGAGGTGAGCAACACTGGGGGGCAGCCATGGACGCCCGCGTGGGCCGAGGTGACGCCAGCGGGGGGAGGGGGGCCGCGCCGCGCTCGCGCGGTGCTCTCCATTCAGGCAACCAGCAGTCCAGGGGGCGCGGTGAGCGTGGCCGTCGAGGTGGAAATGCCCGCGCGAGAGCCGGGAGAGTGGCTGGAGGCGCCGCACTCGCTGCGGGTGTGTAACGAGGACGGGAGCCGCTGTCTGTCCGTTCCCGGGGTGAAGCTGTAGCCACGAGGCGAGAGGTGCACGGCATGTCGGCAGAGGTGAATCCGTTGGACCTTCCGCCTGGAACGCTGGTGCAAGGCTGGCGCATCGTCCGGCGCATCGGACGGGGCGGCTACTCCGTCGTCTACGAGGTGGAGAACGAGGGCAAGCGCTATGCGCTCAAGCTGGCCTGTCAGACAGAGCGTAGCCTCGATCCAAGGCAGGTGGATGCGCGGGCCAATCGAGAGGTGGCCTGCCTCAAGCAACTGGAGCACCCGAACATCATCCGCATGAAGAGCTTCGGCCGCTGGCCGGACCCTGACGAGGGCTTGCTCTTCATCGTCCTGGACTATGTGGATGGCTTCACGCTGGCGCAGTGGGCCGAGCAGACAGGCCCCACGCCGTATGAGTGCGCCGTGCTGTTCCTCAAGCTGTTCGACGCGGCGGACTACATGCACGGCAAAGGCATTTTCCACCGCGACTTGAGCGTCAATAACATCATGGTCACCCGGGCCGGCGAGCCGGTGATCATCGACTTTGGCGTAGCCAACTACGCCACCGCTGATCAGCTCACGGACGGGCCCATCCCCCCTGGCACCCCGCGCAACCGCAGCCCGCAGGCGCACCGCTTCTGGGAAGAGCACCGCCTCACGCCCGGGGCTCACTACGTGTACACGGCGGCGGACGACATCTTCGCGCTCGGGGCTGATCTCTACGACTTGTTGACGGACCCCACGCCCACGCGCGGCCTGGGCAGGCCCCCGCTCGGTGGCGGGGTGCTCGAGCCGCCCTCACCCTGGAAGGTCACCAAGGGCCGCGTTCCATTGGACTTGAGCGGCTTCACCATGAAGCTCATCAGCCCTGACCTCGGCGTGCGTTACACGCTCGCCAGAGGCGCCAGTCGCGCGCTCAAGGAGCTCGTACAGAGCGAGGATCCCGCGTGGCGCGCGGGCTCCGTTCACCCGGCAAGAGCGCACTTCCCCCCCGAGCCCTCCGAGGGCGCGCCCGTGCCAGTC
>DATHBR010000043.1:0-150443 GCA_035296065.1 Myxococcaceae bacterium
TGGACCAGTCGCTGCAACGCGTGGCGCTGCCAGAGGCTCAGTCGAACTCCGTCCGCAGTGGAAGCCATCACCTGTTTCCTTGCGGCGCTGGACGCCGCCCGGTGATGCTACCCCTGCGAGGACTTACTCCGGATGGCTTAGGGGCCCGCGGGGAGCGGAAAAATTTTCCCTCCCTGGGTGCCACGCTTTCCTTCGTACCTGCTCCTTTGCCCCGCATTCCCAGGCCTTCCCAGGCCTGGGCCGTTGGCACGCGCCCTGCTTAGAGCCAGGTGCGGGTAGGGACGCGCAGGCCGCACCAAGGCCTCGTCCCAAGGTGGGAGGCGAGTGTGATGAAGGGCGTGCAGAGCCGTCATCTGGATCCGGTCTGTGGCAGACACCTGGAGGGGCCCGAGGGCTGCCCCTCGTCCGAATACAAGAAGCGCCGGTACTTCTTCTGCTCCGAGCGCTGCCGCTCCACCTTCGAGAAGCAGGCCGAGCGCTTCCGTCTCAATGATCTCGCCCGTGCCGGCGCCCTGCTCTCTCCGGGCCGCGTGCGCTGGGGCATCTCCTGAGCCCCGGGCTCACTGCACTTTAGTCCATGATTACAGACGAGTGGTGAAATTCCCCCGTCATCTGAATTAAACCGTCACGTTCATGCAACGAGTTTGCACGAAGTGGCTGATGCTCCTGGGGGTGGGGCTGCTGGCGTGTTCTTCCGCGCCGCAAACCCCGTTAGTCGTCGGCACCGTGCCGTGGGTGGGCACCGAGCCTCTGTTCCTGGCACGCGAGTTGGGGCTGTACTCGCCCCGCGAGGTGCACCTGGCGGAGTACCTGAGCACTCCGCAGCGGCTGCAGGCGTTCCGCAATGGTGTCATCGACGCGGTTCAGCTCACGCTGGATGAGGTGATGAGCCTGGACCACCTGGGCCAGCAGGTGCGGGTGGTGCTGGTGATGGACGCCTCGCACGGCGCCGACTGCCTGGTGGCCCGGCCCGAGGTGAAATCCGTCGCGAACCTCAAGGGCCGGCGCGTGGTGTCCGAGGACATGGCGCTGCCCACGTACATGCTGCACCGGGCGCTCGAGCAGGCGGGGCTGGGCATCGAGGACGTGCAGCGGCGGTTCCAGAATCCGGCCGAGCACGAGGAGCTGTACCGGCGCGGCGAGGTGGACGCGCTGGTGAGCTACGAGCCGTTCTGCCAGCGGCTGCGGGCCGCGGGCGCGCACACGCTCTTCGACAGCGCGCGGATTCCCGGAGAGATCATCGACGTGCTGGTGGTGCGCGGCAGCTACCTCAAGGCCCACCCGGAGCGGGTGGACGCGCTGCTGCGCGGGTGGTTCGCGGCGCTGGCGCACTTCCAGAACTCGCGCGACGACGCCGCTCGGCGGATGGGGCCGCGGCTGGGGCTGGATGGGGCGGGCTTCCTGGAGAGCATGAACGGGGTGCGCCACCCGAGCGCGCGCGAGCAGCACGTGCTGATGGGCGGAGACACACCGCCGCTGAGGCAGACGATGGACCGGCTGGGAGTGCTCATGGTGCGCCAGGGGCTGCTGCCGAGCGCGCCGGACACCCAGCGCCTGCTGGACCTGGGGCCCATGAGCCGGATCGCCCCTCCATGAGCCCCACCCTGCGCTACCGGTGGCTGAAGTCCGCGGGCCTGCCCCTGCTGCTGCTGCTCATCTACGCCCTCTCCTTCGGCCTCTACAGCCTGCACGAGGAGACGAAGGAGGGGGTGCGCAACGCCGAGAGCTTCGGGGTGCGCAAAGTCACGCTGGAGATGGCGCAGTTGCAGGGCAGCTTCGACGTGCTGCTGCGTGACGGGAAGCTGGCCGCGGTGCGTGAGCAGCTGGCGGGCATGAGCGCCGATCCCTACCTGGAGGTGGGCCTGCTCGTGGACGAGCGGCAGCAGGTGCGGGCCTCGACGCGGCTGGCGCTGGCGGACAGGCCCGTGGCCGAGGCCTGGCCGGAGCTGACGCGCCCCGAGCACGCCGAGCGGATGGCACGGGCCCGGCAGTACATGCGCGGCATCGTCGAGGTGAGCGCGGACGGGCAGCGCGTGCTGGGCTACTACCCCATCTTCCTGAGCTTCGGAAAACCCCCACGCGAGGTGGGCTTCCTCTACTTCCAGCATGATCTGACGGAGCTCAAGGCCAGCAGCGCGTACACGGTGCAGCGCGAGGTGCTCGGCTCGAGCCTGATGCTGGTGCTGCTGGCCGGAGCGATGGGCCTGGTGGTGCAGATGACGGTGGGGCGGCGCATCCAGCAGCTGGCCGAGGAGGCGCAGGGGCTGGTGGGCCAGCTGCCCGCGGCCCCTCGCGCCGAGGACAGTGACGACGCGCTGGGGCGGCTGGGCCAGGCCTTCAACCAGATGGCCCAGCAGATTGATCGCAGCCGCCAGCAGCTGGCCGAGAACGAGCGGCGGTTCCAGACGCTGATCGACCGCTCGCCCGACGCCACCCTCATCCACTGGGAGGGACAGCTGGTGTTCACCAACCCAGCGGCCGCGGCGCTGCTGGGCTACGAGAAGGTGGCGGAGCTGCAGCGCGGGCGCCTGGAGAAGCTGGTGGTGCCCGAGGACGTCAGCGCGCTGACCGACTCGAAGGAGGACGGCACCCCGCGCGAGGTGCGCTGGCAGCACCGCTCGGGCCGGCAGGTGCTGGGCGAGGTGGTGACGTTCCCGCTGGTGTTCGAGCAGCAGCAGGTGCGGGTGTCCATCGTGCGCGACATCACCGAGCGCAGGCAGATGCAGGAGAAGCTGCACTCGGCCGATCGCATGGCCTCGCTGGGGACGCTGGCGGCGGGCGTGGCGCATGAGATCAACAACCCGCTGTCCTTCATGCTCAGCAACCTGCGCTTCATTGGCGAAGAGCTGCAGTCGCTGATCCACGAGGAAGGCAACCCGCTGCGGGAGCGGCTGCGCGAGGTGCAGGACGCGCTGGAGGAGACGCTCTCGGGAGGAGATCGCGTCCGGGACATCGTGCGCGACTTGAAGATGTTCTCGCGCAGGGACGAGGGGCACCGGGGGCCGGTGGACGTGCACGCCGTGCTGAACCTGTGCGCGAGCATCGCCCGGGGCCAGCTCAAGCACCGGGCGCAGCTGGTGAAGCACTACGGCGAGCTGCCGCCCATCCACGGCAGCGAGTCACGGCTGGGGCAGCTGTTCCTCAACCTGATCATCAACGCGGCGCAGGCCATTCCGGAGAACGGCGACGAGAAGGCGCACGAGGTGCGCATCACCACGCGGCGGCAGGGCGAGGAGTGGGCGGTGGTGGAGGTGAAGGACACGGGGGTGGGCATCGCCCCGGAGCACCTGAGCCGGCTGTTCGATCCGTTCTTCACCACCAAGCCGGCGGGCGTGGGCACGGGGCTGGGGCTGTCCATCTGCCACGGCATCGTCCTGGCCATGGGGGGCCGGCTCACGGTGGACAGCGAGGTGGGCCAGGGCAGCACCTTCCGGGTGACGCTGCCGATTACGCCGCGGAACGAAGGTCCTTGAGCCGCAGGGACACGCGGCGCTGGCCGCGGAACGTGTCCATGCCGACCTGGAAGGCCAGATCCACGGGCCCCTCGACGACGGAGAGCCTGTCGCCCATGCCGAAGCCAATGGCGTCCATGTCGGGGGCGTCCAACAGGGCCAGCTTGAGGTGGGCCGAGCCGTAGCCCGTCTTGGGCGTGAGCACGCGGGGCCGGGCCACCTGGCGGCGCATCACCAGCACGGGCTCGGGGTTGCCCTGGCCAAAGGGCCCCAGCCGCTGCAGGCCCTCCACGGCGCGCTCGTCCAGCTCGTTGGGCGTCACCACCGCGTCCACCTTGCAGCGAGGCACCAGGTCCTCGAGGGTGAGGCGCTCGTTGGCCACGCGCTCGAAGGCCTCGCGGAAGGCGGGCAGCCGGTCCTCTTCAATGGTGAGGCCGGCGGCGTACTTGTGCCCGCCGAAGCGGACGAACAGATCCGAGCACCCACTGAGCGCGTCGAAGAGGTGAAAGGCCTCGATGCTGCGCGCCGAGCCCTTCCCCACCCCGTCCTTCACACCCACCATGACGGTGGGCCGGTGGAAGCGCTCCACCACGCGCGAGGCGACGATGCCGATGACGCCCGGGTGCCAGCCCTCGGAGTACAGGACGAAGCCGCGCGCCTCCTTGCGCGTCTCGGCCTGCTTGAGGGCCTCGGTGAGGATGGTGCTCTCGATGCCCTGGCGCTCGGCGTTGGCGCCATCGAGCACCTTGGCCAGGCGGCGGGCCTCCTCGAGCGAGTCCGAGGTGAGCAGCTGCAGCCCCAGGGACGCGTCATGCAGACGGCCCGCGGCGTTGATGCGGGGCCCGAGCCGGAAGCCCACCTGGCCGGCGGTGACGGGAGCGTCGGGCTCCATGCCCGCGGCCTCCTTGAGGGCGCGGACACCGGGGCGGCGGGCGGCGGTGAGCTCCTGGAGGCCGTGGGCCACGAGGATGCGGTTGGCGCCGGTGAGGGGCACCACGTCGGCGACGGTGGCCATGGCCACCAGATCCATCAGCGCCTTGAGGTTGGGCTCCTTGCGGGTGGCGAAGAAGCCGTCCTCGCGCAGGCGCTTGCGGATGCCCATGCAGAAGTTGAAGGCCACACCGGCGGCGCACAGCGTCTTGGTGGGGTAGTCGCAGCCGGGCTGGTGCGGGTTGAGCACCGCGACGGCGGGAGGCAACGTGGCGGGTACGGTGTGGTGGTCGACGATGATGACGTCCACCCCCAGGTCCCGAGCGCGGGCGATCTCGGCGACGGCCGAGATACCGCAGTCCAGGGTCACCAGGACGCGCGTGCCCTCGGCTGCCAGCTTCTCCACCGCCTGGACGTTCAGGCCATAGCCCTCACCCAACCTGTGGGGGATGTAAGTGCCCGGGTGGGCACCCAACTCGCGCAGAAACAGGGTCAGCAGCGAGGTGGAGCACACCCCGTCCACGTCATAGTCGCCGTACAGAGTGATCTTCTCGCCGGTGCGCAGGGCGCGGGTGAGGCGCTCGACGGCGGCTGGCATGCCCTTCATTCGGAAGGGGTCGGGCAGGTCCGCGAGCTTGTCGGAGAGGAAGGCGGAGGCGGCTTCGGGGGTGCGGTAGCCGCGATGCAGCAGGATGCGAGCGGGCAGCGGGTGGAGGCCGAGCTCACCGGCGAGCGACTTCGCTTGATCATTGACCGTCTCGGGTAAGAGCCACCGCACTCGCCTGTCTCCTCTACCCGGTAGGGTGCAGCGCCGGGTCACCTGATCATGAGTGACCACACATTACCCTAAGCGTCTGACCAGAACACCCCGACCTGAAGGATGACACTTCCCTTCCTGAACGCGCGTTCAGGCGAGCGCTCGTCCGCTCCCTTGGGTGGGGACGCGCGAGGGTACCTGAGTGCACAGCTTGAGTGCGCACCACCTGACACGGAGGCGGGAATGAAGCGAAGAGGCATCCAGGTGCTGGGGTTGGCGCTGGGGCTGGGAGTGGCAGGCACCGCGTTGGCCCAGGAAGACAACAAGCAGGGGGATCTCAACGTATTCCTGCGAGGCGGGGTAAGCGACTACACGGGCGATCTGGGAAACGACGTGCAGGCAGGCCCGGCGTGGGGGCTGACCGTGAACGTACAGCCCATGAGGAGCCTGGGGTTCGAGCTGGGCTATGAGGGCTCGAAGAACGACGTGACGCCGGATCTGGCGCCGGACGCCTCGTTCACGCGGCACGGCATCAGCGGGATGCTGAAGGTGGCCCCGCCGCTCATCGAGAAGGTGAAGCCGTTCGTGGGCGTGGGGCTGGGAGCCTCGTACATCTCTGTGGACGGAGGCGCGGGGCTGTACGACTCGGACCTGGTGGAGGAGGTGCCGGTGGCGGCGGGCATCGAGTTCAACACCGGGGCGATCACCGCGGGCGTGCGCGGCACGTACCGGATGCTGGTGGACGAGGGCATGGCGGATGGCGCCAACGTGGGCAACCCGCAGGGCGGCCTCTTCGATGCCTCGTTCACGCTGGGCGGCCGGTTCTAACGCGCCTCATTCTGCCATCCACGGCGGAGGGGGCCTTCTGGGGGGCCGATGGTCACGCCTGCCCCCCGGGGACACACGGGCCTTGGAAGGCCCCCCAGCCGCTCAGGGACCCGTCACCGTGACGTTGTCCAGCGCCATGCGGCAGCCACCAGAGGTGTACGTGTTCTTGAAGGTCAGCGTGGTGGTGGTGCTCGTGGCATTGAACACCACGTTGCGGGTAGCCCACGCCGACGAGTTCACGAAAAAGTTGTACGTCGTGCCCTGGTACGAGATGTCGGTATAGGCGTTCCCCGCGGTGCAGCCCGGGGCAATGGAATGCGCGAACGTCACCGTGTACCCGCCTCCCACCACGGTGGTGAACGTCTGCGAGATGGTGCCCGAGTTGAGCACGATGGAGCGCGCCCCGTTGGCGGGCGTCTTGGCGCACGAGGCCAGCACCGTCGCGCTCCCCGCGAGCGTCCAGCCCGAGAATGCCGTCGAGCTCGTGGTGCCCACGGAACAGCCCGAGGGGATGCTCGGCCCAGTCTCGAAGCTCCCGTTGAGGAAGGTCAGCCCCTGGCCCACTGTCCCCGTCTCCTCGGGCGTATCCCGCAGAGCGCCCTCCTGGAATTCCGGGCCACAGCCGCTCACCAGCGCCAGTCCCAGTCCCATCAGTGTCTTGCTCACTTTATTTCCCACGTCATGACCCTTGCTTGTTCGATGTGTCTCGCCGTGATGGCGTGTTCACAACGTGTGATGCCCAGGCCCTGCTCCAGGTGACTGGAACAGGCCCCCCGCTCGCCTGCCGTGGCGTCCGCCGAGCGCGTCAGGATGGGGCGGAGAGTGCGCTTCAGTGCTAGGCCATGCTGTCATGTCCGGCGACTCACCCGTCCCGCCCCCCGGCGGCTTGCCCACCCTGCGCTTCCCCCCCGAGCTCCCCATCTCGAGCCGGGTGGAGGACATCACCGCGGCCATCACCGCCCATCCGGTGGTCATTGTCGCGGGAGCCACCGGCTCGGGGAAGACGACGCAGCTGCCCAAAGTCCTGCTCGCCATGGGGCGCGGCCGCCCGCGCCAGATTGGCGTCACCCAGCCCCGGCGTATCGCCGCGACGAGCGTGGCGGCGCGCGTGGCACGCGAGCTGGGCACGGAGCTGGGCACGGACGTCGGCTACCAGATTCGCTTCGAGGACCGCTCGTCCCGGCAGACAGCCGTGAAGTTCATGAC
This sequence comes from Myxococcaceae bacterium, assembly GCA_035296065.1. Lineage (GTDB taxonomy): Bacteria > Myxococcota > Myxococcia > Myxococcales > Myxococcaceae > DATHBR01. Next base: position 7,174 of record DATHBR010000043.1, read on the forward strand.
CGACGGGGTCCTGCTCGCGCAGATTCACAGCGATCCGCTCCTGAGCCGCTACGACACCATCGTGCTCGACGAGGCCCACGAGCGCAGCCTCACCATCGACTTCCTGCTGGGGTGGCTCAAGCGCATCCTCCCCAGGCGCCCCGACCTCAAGGTGGTGGTGAGCTCGGCCACCATCGAGACCGAGCGCTTCTCGCAGTTCTTCGGGGGGGCTCCGGTCATCCAGGTAGAGGGCCGTACCTTTCCGGTGGACGTGCTCTACGAGCCGCCCCCCGAGGACGCCGAGCTCGCCGACTCCGTCGCGGATGCCGTGGCGAACGTGCTCTCGCTCGACCCGGACGGGGACGTCCTCGTGTTCCTCCCCGGGGAGCGGGAAATCCGCGAGGCCGAGAGTGCCCTGAACGCGCGCGAGCTCCGCGGCACGGTGGTGCAGCCCCTGTATGCGCGCCTGTCGGCCGCCGAGCAGTCGCGCGTCTTCGCCACCATCCCCGAGCGCCGGGTCATCCTCGCCACCAACGTCGCGGAGACGTCGGTCACCATCCCGGGGATCGTGTACGTCGTGGACACGGGGGTGGCGCGCCTGTCGCGCTACGATCCACGCTCGGGCACCACGCGCCTGCACATCGAGCCGGTCTCCCAGGCCAGCGCCGACCAGCGCAAAGGGCGCTGCGGACGCGTGCGCGAGGGGATCTGCGTGCGCCTCTACGACGAGGCGAGCTTCACCACGCGGCCCGCCTTCACCGACCCGGAGATCAAGCGCACCGGGCTCGCGGGGGTCATCCTGCGGATGAAGTCCCTCGGCCTCGGTGACGTCGAGGACTTCCCCTTCCTCGACCCGCCCCAGCCCAGGGCCATCGCCGAGGGCTGGCGGGTGCTCGAGGAGCTCGGGGCCATCGAGGGCAAGGATCGCACCTTGACGCCTCTGGGGCACCAGCTCGCGCGCTTCCCGGTGGACCCGCGCATCGCGCGGATGATTCTCGCCGGCGCCGAGTACGGGTGCCTGGACGAGGTGCTCATCATCGCCGCGGCGCTCAACCTGCAGGACCCGCGCGAGCGGCCACGGGAGCTGGCGCAGAAGGCGGACGAGCTGCACCGGCGCTTCCGTGACGAGCACTCGGACTTCACGGGGCTGCTCAAGCTGTGGGCGTTCGTGCGCGAGGCCGAGGGCCGGGGGACGTCCCATCTGCGGCGCGTGTGCCGGGACAACTTCCTGTCCTTCCTGCGGGTGCGCGAGTGGCGGGACGTCCAGCGCCAGCTCGAGGAGACCGTCCGCGAGCTGCGCCTGCCGCGCAAGGGCCAGGGCGCCCCGGCGCGCGGGGAGGTCCTGCACCAGGCGCTCCTCACCGGGCTGCTGTCCCGCATCGGCCAGTGGAATCCGGAGCAGCGCCACTACACGGGCGCGAAGCAGACGCGCTTCATGGTTCACCCCTCGTCGGCGCTCGCGAAAAAGCCCCCTGCCTGGGTGATGGCGTTCGAGCTCGTGGAGACCTCCCAGCTGTTCGCGCGCACCGTGGCGAAGCTCGACCCGGAGTGGCTCGCGGCGGCGGCCCCCCACCTGCTCAAGCGCAGCTACTCCGAACCGCACTGGTCGGAGAAGTCCGCGCGCGCCGTGGTGAAGGAGAACGCGACCCTCTTCGGGCTTCAGGTCTTCAAGGAGCGCCCCGTGGCCCTGGCCAGCATGGACCCCGCCCGGGCACGGCTGATGTTCCTCGAGCATGCCCTGGTGCGCGGCGAGTACCGCACCCGGGGGGCGTTCCAGGAGAAGAACCGCCAGGTGCTCGAGCGCGTGGCGCGCCTGCGGGACAAGGCCCGGCGCAGCGAGCTGCTCGACAGCGAGGCGCTGCTGACGTTCTTCGACCAGCGCCTCCCGGCGGACGTGACGGACGGAGCGAGCTTCGAGGCCTGGCGCCGCAAGGCCGAGGCGGCCGACCCCGACGTGCTCGTCCTCTCGATGGAGGATGCCCTCTCGCACGACCCGGACCTGTCCCCGGCACACTACCCGGACGCCATCACCCTGCACGGCGCGTCCGTGCCGGTGACGTACACCTTCGACCCCGGGGACGAGGACGACGGCATCACCCTGAGCGTGCCGCTGCTGCTGCTCGCCCAGCTGGTCCCGGGTGAGCTCGACTGGGCCATCCCCGGGTGGCAGCGGGAGAAACTCACCGCGCTGCTCGAGCAGATCCCCCGCGCCCAGCGCAAGCAGCTGGGGCCAGTGCCGGACCTGGTCGACCGTCTCGAGAAGGAACTCGTGCCCTTCCGCGGGCCGATGATTCCAGCGCTCGCGCGTGCGGTGTCCCGGCTGTGCGGCGTGGACGTGCATGAGGAGTCCCTCCGGGCGGATGCCGTGGCGCCGTACCTGCGCATCACGCTCCGGGTGCTCGACGAGCGGGGAAAGGAGCTCGCGCGGAGCCGCGACGCCGACGCGCTGCTCGAGCAGTACGGGGGACGTGCACGGGCGGCGCTGCGCAGCGCGGCACCGACTTCCGACTGGGAGCGCAAGGGGCTGACGGCCTGGACCTTCGGCGAGCTGCCCCCCGTGGTCACCCGGCGGGTCGGCGGGCTCGAGGTCCGCAGCTACCCCGCGCTCGTCGACCGGGGCGCTGCCGTGGACCTGGTGCTGCTCGAGACCTCCGCCGCCGCCGACGCGGCCACGCGCACGGGGGTCCGCCGGCTCCTGATGCTCGCCGCGCGCGGACACGTGGCCGTCAGCGCCGCGCGCATGCCGCTGCCCTTCCCGTCCCTGGACGGCGCGCCGCCCGCGCGGGGCCAGGCCGACGCCTTCCGGGCGCTCGTCCTCGCACGCAGCGTCGACGATGCGTTCAAGCTCGCACCGGGTGCGCCACTGCCCCGCACGAAGGCGGCCTTCGAGGCGCTGGTCCATGAGGGCTCACCGCGCATCGAGCGTGCGGCCCGGGACTGGGCGAACGCCGTCGCTGTCACCTCCTCGGAGCTCGCCACGACGCTCGCTGCACTCAAGACAGCATCAAAGGGGCCGAGCGGCGCGGCGGCCGTGCGGGACATCCGCTCGCAGCTCGGACACCTGTTCCCCGCGAACCTCATCGAGTGGATTGCCTTCGTGCGCCTGCTGAACTACCCGCGCTACCTCCGCGCGGCCCAGGCACGGCTGGCGCGTGCGGTGTCGAACCCCGGCAAGGACGCAGAGAAAGCCGCGCCCTTCACCCCCCTGTGGGAGAGCTTCCTCGCCAGGCGCGCCACCGTGCGTGACCAGGAGGCGGCGCAGGAGCTGCGGTGGGCCTTCGAGGAGCTCCGCGTGGCCATCTTCGCTCCGGAGGTGACAACGCCCGTGTCGGTGACGGTGGCGAAGGTCGGCGCGGCCCTGGCGGCGCTGCGCTAGAAGCGAGTGGCTGGCATATCCTCCGTCCATGGACAGGCTGCGCGTACTCTCCGCGAGAGACTTACTGGACGGCGATCACGCGTTCCTCGAGCTGCCCGGGCCCTTGATGTGGGGCGACAACTTCCGCTTCGAGCATCGGGATCCCGAGGTCCAGGCGCTGCGCAGCTCCGTGCAGATCTACTGCGGCGAATACGACTTCACCGTGTCCTGCATGCCCCGGGAGCACGCTCCGGACGCGGACTTCACGCGGGTCATCGCCAACGAGCTCCGCCGCCGGTACCTGGAGAGCAATCATGGCTCGGAGCTCGCGCTCTCCGCCGAGGGACGGTTCCAGCTCCGGGAGCATTGGCACCGGAGGCTGCTCTCCAAGGCTCCCCCGCCGCAGGAGGCGGTCGCGCTCGTGGACTCACTGCCTCACCGGGCGCCCGTGGACGTGCTCTGGGACTTCGCGAACTTCGGCTGCCTGATGTGGGACTGGAAACAGAAGACCCTGGAACTGCTGGGCAAAGAGGACCGGTCAGGCTGGGACGAAGACGTCTATGCCCGGTCGACGTTCGGCGGGAGGTTCCTGCCTCGGATCTTCGTGAACGTTCCTCCCGATCTGAACGAGCGCGGCATGCTGGACGTGCTTCAGCGAGCGCTAGACGGACTGGCGGCGCTGCCGGACATTCGCAAGGGGCTGCCACGTGCCGAAATGGAGGAGCTGATCTTCAACGACGTGGGTGCCCTGTCGGCGTTGTGCTCCAGGCACGGCACGTTCGGGGAGGCCGTGCTGCCCGGGGCCTTCGAGCCCATCACCGGGATCCTCCTGAAGGTGCTCGATGGGAATGAGAGACAGGCCTTCCTGGAGACGGGGAGCCACTACTTCTTCATCTCGATGCTCACGTCGTGAGCGGGCCTTGACCGCTACCCGCCTCTCGGAAGTCCTGGGTGAACTGACGCAGTGAACTCAGGCCGGGCCACCGCGCCGGGGAAAGCGCACGCGGAAGGTGGCGCCGTGCCCTGGCTGGCTCTCCACCTGAATGCTGCCCCCCATCGCCTGGACGACCTGCTGCGTGATGTAGAGCCCCAGCCCCAGTCCGCCATAGTGGCGCTCGGACACGGCGCGCTCGAACTTGCCGAAGATGCGGGCCAGATGCTCCTCCTCGATGCCAATGCCGCCGTCGCGCACCTCGAGCACCGCCTCCTCTGCCTCCGCGCGCACGTCCACCCGGATGGGCTGCCCCGCCCCGTACTTGAGCGCGTTGGTCAGCAGGTTGCTGAGCACCTGCTCCAGCCGCATCCGGTCCCAATGCCCCACCAGCGGCCCCGCCTCGTGGACCTCCAGCGCGCACCCAGCCCGCTCGGCCTCCGGCGCTAGCCCCGCCGTCACCTCCCGCGTCAGCGCCGCCAGATCCACGTCCTCCGGGTTCAACGACAGCTTGCCGTGCGCCAGGCGCGAGACGTCGAGCAGGTCTCGAATCAGGTCCGCCAGCTTGCGCACCTGCCGCTGGGCCACCCGCACATCCGCGGCGACGCGCTCGGCCGGCACCACGCCCCCCGGAGCGGACTCCGCCGCGCGCAGCAGGATGTGCAGCTTGAGGTTCAGCGGCGTGAGCGGCGTGCGCAGCTCGTGTGAGGCGACGGAGAGGAACTCATCCCGCACCTTCACCGCCTCCTGGGCCTCGCGCAGCAGCCGCGCCCGCTCCTCTTCGTTCTGGATGCGCTCGGTGATGTCGAAGAAGGAGGAGACCACTCCGGAGACGGTGTGGCCGTCGGCCCCGAAGAGCGGCTGGGAATGCACCAACAGCCACACGCGCGTGCCGTTCGGCCGCTGGATGCCCATCACCCGATCCACCTGGGGGCCCCCGGTACGCAGCACCACCATGGGCGGGTGCTGCTCTGTGGGCATGGGGGTGCCATCCAGGTACACCGCCCCCCAGCGGGGATCGGAGGAGTCGCGCCCCTGGAGCTCCGGGTGAGTCAGACCGAAGAGCCGCTCGGCCGTCGCATTGGCGAGCCACAGCACCCCCCGGGCGTCCTGCACCGTGACGCCTTCGGTGAGCGAGCTGATGACGACCCGCAGCAGCTCCTCCTTCTCGCGCAGCGCCCGCTCGGCCTGCTCCGACGCCCGGATGCGCTGCGCGAGCGCCTCGTTGGCGGCGAGCAGCTCGACGTTGAGCGCCTGAAGCTCCAGCCCGCTCTGGCGGATCTCCGCCTCCATCCGCGCGTTGCGGCTGCGCAGCTCGACGTTCACCTCATGCTCGCGCTCGCTCCGCCTGGAGAGCCGGACGAACTCCGTCACGTCCTCCACGTGGTGGATGATGAGGCGCACCTGTCCCTCGGCGGTGAGGATCGGGACGTTGCGGGGACTCCAGAAGCGCTCCTCGAAGTCCCCAGTCCCCGGCATGCGGATGTCGTACTTCTGCACCGCCATGATGTCCGGGGCGCGGGTCGCGATCACCCGCTCCAGCGAGGCGCGCAGGTTCCTCACGCCCGTGGCGCCCGGATCAATGGGGTTGTCCGGGAACGCATCGAAGAGGTAGCGCCCGAGCAGGCTCTCGCGCACCGCTTTCACGGCGCGCAGGTAGGCATCGTTCACCGCGACGATGGTGAGCTCCGGCGTCACCACGAGGTAGGGGTTGGGAGAGGCCTCGAACATCTGCTGATATTCGAGCGCCGGGGAGCCACGGCTGCTCTCGGCTGCCTGGTGGGCGGGGTTCTGTGAGGTGTCCATCTCGATGGGGCCCAGGGGGGTCCACGGGTGTGCCCAGAGGCGTCTTTACCGTCAACGGCCAGGGAACGAGGAAGCTCAGGTCTGGACACAACCCCTCACGGCGCACACATCCATTCGATGGCCCGGAAACGGAAGCGAGCAGCCCTGCCGAGGGAGCGGGCAGGTACACTGAAGCACCGAGGGACAGCGTGATGCATTTGGATGAGACGACACCAGCAGCCAGGCCCGTTGGCCCCCTGAGCGGACCTCTCAAGGTTCCTCTGGTGGGCCGGCCGCTGCGCATGGGCCGCTTCTTGAGTGATCCGGTGCGCTCCATGCTGCGCATCCGTGAGCGTTACGGGGCGCTCTCGACCCTCCAGCAGGGGGACGCGAGAATGGTGTTCGCCTTCTCTCCCGAGCTCAACCGCGAGCTGCTCGCCAGCACGGACCGCTTTGTCGTGCGAGCCCTCATGGAGACCGCGCCGAAGACGTCGGCGCTCTACCGCCTGCGCACGCACCTGCTGGCGCTCAACGGCGATGCCCACCGCCGGGCGCGGCGGATTGTCGGCACCGCCTTCACCCGCCCCCGCGTCGAGAGCTACCGCGAGGACATGGCGGCGCTGGCGCACAAGCTGTTCGAGCGCTGGCGCCCGGGCGAGGTGATTGACGTCGAGCGGGAGATGCAGCAACTGGCGCTCTGGGTGGTGAGTCACACGGTCTACGGCGTGTCCCCCACCGACGCGAACCTGAGCCTGGGGCTGCGCATCAAGCAGATTGTCCAGGGGCTGTTCTCACCGGTGGGGATGTTGCTGCCCTACGACATTCCCGGCTCGCCGTACCGCACGCTCCTGCACAGGGCCGAGGGCGTGGAGCAGGACCTGCTCGCGCTCATCTCGAAGAAGCGCCACCAGCCGGGCGAGCAACGCGACGCGCTGTCCGCGCTCGTCCACGCGCGCGGCGAGGACGGCGCGCCCTTCACGGACGAGGAGCTCGTGGGACACTCGTTCCTGCTGTTCTTCGGCGGCTACGACACCACGGCCAATGCGCTGAGCTGGACGCTGCTGCTGCTCGCGCTGCATCCTCGCGTGCTGCATGACGTGCAGGACGAGCTGACGGTGCTCCAGGGGGCGGCACCCACGCACGAGCAGCTCGCCGCGCTGCCACTGCTCGACGCCGTCGTGAAAGAGAGCATGCGGCTGCTGTCCCCGGTGGCGTTCACCGTGCGCACCGCCGCCCCAGGCGCGACGCTGGGTGGCCACGCGATACCGGCGCGGGCCGACGTCTTCCTCAGCCCGCTCGTCACGCACCGGCTGCCGGAGCTCTACGAGCGCCCCAACAGCTTCCTGCCCGAGCGGTGGCTGAAGGGCCAGCAGCCCTCACCCTGGGCATACCTGCCCTTCGGCGCCGGACCCCACGTGTGCGTGGGCGCGAGCCTCGCCGCGCTGGAGATCCGCCTCACCCTGGCGATGCTGCTCCAGCGCTTCACGCTGCTGCCGCCCGACGGGGCGCGCATCGACCATCAGGTGCAGGCGACGCTGTCGACGAAGGCGGGCCTGCCCATGCGCGTGCTGTCCAGGCAGCGCATTGCCAGCCCCCCACGCATCGAGGGGGACATCCGCGAGCTGTTCGAAGCGCCAAAGCTCTAACCCCGCGGGAGCAGGAGCCCTGGTGGGATAAGGCGGAGGGGAACTTTCGACAATCGCGTCTTTTCCTCGCCCCCCGCTTGCGATTATGAGGGGCGCCCATGAACCAGACCGCTGCCCCCCCGCCTCTCTCCTCGGAGGGAGTCACTTCCACTACCCCTCCGGTTGCTCTTCAACTCGTTCGCCCCGTCGAGCACGGCCGCACCAATGGCCTGTCGTTCGTCCTGTGGCTGCTCGAGCAGCGCCTGCCCACCCTGCTGATGATCCCCACCGTCTTCGCCGCCGCGATGACGCTGATCATCAACCGCGGCTGGCCCATCGCGCTGAGCAGCGGGCTGACCGTGTTCCTCATCAGCTGGATCGCCGTGCCCCTGCTGGGCGTGTTCGCCCCCCTGCTCTACCTCGTCTACCGCTCGCACCAGCACGATGACGGCACCGCGAAGTGGGAGGAGTACATCAGCTGGAAGGATCCTCAGGACGCGGCCAAGTGGGCCGGCAAGAAGATCCCCATGGAGATCGTCTACGAGGCCTTCATGGCCGAGAAGCTCGACTTCAAGCAGGACGTCTACGAGACGCTGGTGCGCCGCAACATGCTGTTCCGCTTCTGCTTCACCTGGGGCGATGTGAAGTTCTACTTCCGCGAGTTCCTGGGGCAGAACGTCACCCACAGCCTGAAGTCGGACCATGGCGACATCGCCCACGTCTACAACCGCGGCAACGACTTCTATAACTGGTTCCTCGGCCCGTCGATGACGTACACCAGCGGCATCTTCCGCAGCCCGGACGAGACGCTGGAGACCGCCCAGGAGCGCAAGCTGGAGACCGTCTGCAAGTACGTGCAGATGAAGCCAGGCGACAAGCACCTGGACATCGGCTGTGGCTGGGGCCCGCTCATCGTCCACGCCGCCAAGAACTACGGCACCCACAGCACCGGCATCACCCTGGCCAAGGAGCAGGCCGAGTGGGCCAACAAGCGCGCCGCCGACAACGGGGTGGGCGACAAGGTCAAGGTCATCGTCGACGACTACCGCAACCTGCCCGTCACCAAGTACGACAAGATCACCTGCCTCGAGATGGCCGAGCACGTGGGCATCAAGAACTTCCAGAAGTTCCTGCTGCAGGTGCGCGGCATGCTCAAGGACGACGGCATCTTCTACCTGCAGATCGCCGGCCTGCGCCGCGCCTGGCAGTTCGAGGATCTGGTGTGGGGCCTGTTCATGGGCAAGTACATCTTCCCCGGTGCCGACGCGAGCTGCCCCCTGGGCTTCGTCGTCAACCAGGCCGAGCGCGCCGAGTTCGAGGTGCACCGCGTGGAGAACTGCGGCGTTCACTACGGCCTGACGATCCGCAAGTGGTACGAGAACTGGAAGAAGAACGAGGCGGCCGTCGTCGCCAAGTACGGCCAGCGTTGGTACCGCATGTGGCTGGTGTTCCTCGGCTGGTCGGTGATCATCGCCGGCCAGGGCTCTTCCACCGTGTTCATGATCACCATGACCAAGAACACCAAGAACGATAAGGGCACCGTCACTGCGGAAGAGGCCAAGGACCAGGCCTTCAACCGCGAGAACCGCTGGGTGGGCCCCAACCCCGTGTCGACTCAGCAGTAACCGTCGCCCTCCCCTGCGTCTCACCCCGAGCCCTGCCCCGTTGGCAGGGCTCTGTTTTTTGGGGCGCCGCCCCAAGCCCAGTGCTTCCAGGCACTTGGAGCGCCCTCGCCTACATTGTCGGCAAATATCGCCCAAGGTGAGGAAACTTCCGCACTCAAGGCCCGAGAATCCCCTCTGCTGAAGCGCCGCGCGGTTTGCCTGGCGCCTGAACTGGAGCGTTCTCGTGGGCATCGGCGGAATCATTTCTGGGGCAGCGAGCAAGGCGGCGAATGCGGCGGCGGCGGCGGCGGCGGCGGCAAAGGCAGCGGCCGAGGCCGCGGCCGGCGCGGCGGCGAAGGCGACGGAGAAGGTCTCCGAGGGCGCGCAGAAGGTGGGCGAGAAGGTCTCCACCTTCGCCTCCGAGCGCGCGCGCGACGTGTACGAGGGCGCCAAGGAGGGCATCTCCGCGGCCACGGGCAAGGCGAAGGACGTGGGCGAGGACGTGACGGACCGGGCCCGGCAGGCGGCGGGCAGCGCGGCGAACACGGCCCAGGGCGTGGTGGACTTCTCCCGGGATGTGTTCGAGGACGCCAAGGACGTGGCGGGCGACGCGGGCAAGGCGCTGGCGGGCGTGGCGCGCAAGGCGGGCCCGGTGCTCGACAAGGGCACGGACCTGGCGGCCGCGGGCCTGGACGCGCTGGGCGAGACGATTCAGAACGCGCCCGCCGCGGATCCGATCTCCAAGGTCGGCAACGAGGTGGTGGGCGGGCTGCTCCAGACGAGCGCGGACGTGGTGCGCGACCCGGTGGAGACGGCCAAGGCCGTCAAGGATGCCGCCAGCCTCAACCGGCAGGTGGACAGCCTGAAGCCGGGTGAGCACGTGAAGGTGGGGCTGAGCGCCGAGGGAGACGTCTCGGGCGTGGGCCTGAAGGGCAAGGGCGAGCTGGAGGTGAAGCACGCCAAGGACGCCAACGGCCAGGGTGACGGCTACACGGTGTCGGTGAATGGTGAGCTGGGCGTGGGCCTGGTGGGCAAGCTGGGCGCCACGGGCGCGGCGGAGGTGGGCGGCAGCGCGTTCCTCAACGGCGGGGCCAAGGTGGAGCTGAAGTTCGCCACCGCGGAGGAGGCCAAGCGCGCCGCGGACATCATCGCCAAGAGCACGCTGGTGGGGGCCACGGGCGCGGCCAACCCCATGCTGGCTCCGGTGACGGGCGCGGCGGCCAACCAGGTGCTGGGCAATCCGCTGTCGGACCTGAAGGATCTGGGCAAGAACCTGAACGCGGTGGAGTTCAAGCTGGGCATCGACGCCGAGGGCTCGGCCAGCGTGGGCGTGGACGGGCTGGAGAACGCGGCCACCGCCAGCGCCAAGGCGGGCATCAACGGCTCGCTGGGACAGACGGGGCGCCTGGAGTTCAAGGAGGGCCAGCCCACCAAGCTGGCCGTGAAGCAGACGTGGCAGGCGGGCGGAGAGGCCGGCGGATCGCTGGGCCTGGGGCTGCCGAAGTCCGAGAGCGGCTCGGTCAGCCTGCCGACGAACGCTTCGGCGGGCGCCAAGGGCTCCTTCAAGGTGGAGTTCGAGCAGACCTTCGAGCTGCCCAAGGACTTCGATGCCCAGTCGCTGCTGAAGGATCCGGCGGGCGCCACGCGGCAGCTGGCGCAGACGGCCCGCGCCACGCACGAGGGCAAGCTGACCCTGACCGACTCGCGCGAGGCGCACGCGAAGGCGCTGGGCGTGGGTGGCCGCACGGGCAGCGAGGTGAAGGTGGAGCTGAAGGGCAAGGTGCAGGACCTGGCCAACAGCGGCGCCTTCGAGAGCGCCGTGCAGGGTGACTTCGCCAAGGCCTACAGCCAGCTGCAGGGCTCGGTGCAGAGCAAGGCCACGGTGCAGGACAAGACGACGGCCAGCACCGACCTGGGCATCGGCTTCCACGCGGGCGCGGCGGGCGGCGAGGTGGGGCTGCACAGCGAGCGCACCCACCTGGGCCAGGAGCAGCAGCTGAGCCCGAGCCAGCTCGCCGAGCTGTACGCCGAGCAGCTCGAGGCGGTGCAGCGCGTCAGCTGAGCAGGGCAAGGAGAGGTTGACGCGAGCCACTTCGCGCGCGGGACCATGCCGAACACAGAACTCTTCAGGCATGCCACGATGGCCAGGACGTGGCAGGTTACCGTGGGCTCACTCCCTCAGGGCGTGAAGCTCAAGCCGGATGAGCTCGTGGTGTTCTCGTGGATCGTCTTCAAGTCGCGCGCGCACCGCGACCGCGTGAACAAGAAGGTCATGGCCGATCCGCGCCTGGCCAACATGATGGACCCCAAGGCCATGCCCTTCGACAGCAAGCGCATGGTCTACGGGGGCTTCAAGTCGCTGGTCGAGCTCTGATCTGCCACTCGGGCGGGGGCCTCGAGCCCCCACTCACCGTGGGTCCGTCGAGTGGCACGGGTAGACGGACGCAGCCACGCCGCCAGGACGAGCAGCGCGGGCAATGCCCAGGCCCCGCCGCCCGCCGAGCAACCGCCCTCTTCCGCCTCGGCACAGGGCAGCCACAACCGGCACGTCTCGCCCGCCTTCACGCACAGGCGCTCCCCTTCAGGTCCGGTGCACGCCGCGCCGAAGCGCCCTGCCTCGAGCCCCGCCACCGCGCAGCTCTTGTCTGCCCCGGGCCGGGTGACGCACGCCATTCCAAGCGGGCAGTCCGCGTGGCGCTGGCACGCTGCCGTGCAGGCGTCCACCGTCAGGTCCAGCGCAGGCCGCGTGGGCGGGGCCCGAGCGACTTCGTCGAGGATCGTCCGAAGGAACTCCGCGTGCACATCGACGCGCGTGTTGGTGCCCCGGGTGCAGGCGAGGTCGCCGAACGACGTGACACCCACGAGGCGCTCGGTCCCGTCGAGCTCCAGGAACGACGGGCCGCCGCTGTCGCCTCCACACGTCATCCCTGGCGCGGCCTCGATGGCGAAGGTCCCCTGCCCTACCGCCGTCACCCGGGCCGTGCCGCTGCGCCTGCCACCGGTGCTGCCCTGATCGTCGATGCCGAAGCCCACCACCCGCGTGAGCCGTCCCACCACATCCTCGGGCAGCCCTGTCCCATTCAACGTCACCGGCGCGACGGGCGCATCCTCGGCGAGGATCAGCACACCGATGTCGTTCTCTCCCGCGCGCCAGGCCGGATGCAGCCGCCCCTCCACGGTGCGCACGCGCTCGGAGGCCAGCGCCCGGGCTGGCTCGGAGGCGAACACCACCGAGAGCACCTGGGGAGCCTCGTCGTTCTCCACGCAGTGCGCCGCCGTGAGGACGACCCGGGGTGCCACCAGCGTGCCGGTGCACGTGATGGGCGCCGCCGCGACCGGCTCGCCACAGGTCGGAGCCACCGGGACGATCGCCCCTACCGCCGGCGAGCCCGGCTCGGGCGCACCGCCAATCACGGCCTGCTTCTTCACAGCGGGCCCGGGAGGAGGCTCCACGCCGCATCCCGCCGCCATCACCAGCAGCAGCACGAGACGATGGAGCCTCACCTCCGCGCGCCGGGGCTCAGTCCCTGGCGAAGTCGCCCTGGGGACTGGCGGAGGACCTGCCGTCGATCTCCCAGTACTTCCACTCACCGGCCTTCTCGCCATTCGCGTACTGGCCCTGTACGGCCAGCGTGCCGTTCTGGTGCCACTCCGAGTAGGAGCCTTGCGCACGGTGCTCGAGCAGCGTTCCCTCGGCCCACTTCTTCCCATCCGAGCGCCACGCGGTCCACTGCACCTCGCGTGAGCCGGCGGAGTGAACCTCCTCGCGGTTCTTCTGCCCCTCTTCGTAGTACAGGGTCCACAGGCCCTGCTTGAGGCCGCCGCGGTACTCGCCCTCGAGCTGCTTCACGCCCGTGTCGAAGTAGCTCACCCAGCGGCCCTCCATCTTGCCGTCGACGTAAGCGCCTTCGCTCTTCACCTTCCCATTGGCGTGCCACTCCACCCAGCGGCCGTGCTTCTGCCCGTCAGGCTTCGCGCACCACCGCAGCGTGCCCTCCGGGGGCGCACGGCCCTGTGGCCGCGCACCCTCGGGGCACTCACCAGCGGCGGCGCGACTGCACCCCACCGTCGCGCTGGCCACCAGCGCCAGCGCGACGAACACCTTGCGAGCGGATGCTAGGAGCAGGTGCCAACCCCGCTGCAGCTGCAGTTGTTGCCCGCGAACGAGTAGTCGTCCGAAGCGGCCGAGAAGCTGCCCAGGCCGTAGTCGTGCTTGGCGCAGTCCTGCGTGTACGCCGTGGTGCCCACGCACGCGGGGGTGCTGGTGATGCCGCAGCCCTGGCCGCAGCGGCCCTTGCAGCCGTTGCCGCTACCGCCGTTGCAGCCGCAGCCACGGCCGGCCTGACGGTAGTAGCCAGAGCCGATGTACTGGTTGCCGCAGGTGCAGGAGATGTGCGTCCAGCCACGCTCGGACACGTAGTCGTACGGCGTGAGCAGCTCGCCCACCGGGACGATCTGCAGGAAGCTCGTCTGGCGCACCGCCACGTCCTCGATGCGCGTGCGCTGCGAGGACTCCTGCGGCACCGCCTTGGAGATCTCCTCGAGCAGCGGATCGATCAGCCGGGCCTGCGCCGCATCCAGCGCCTTGCCGCTCGGCATGAACTGCCCCACGCTCTGGTTGTAATCGATGCGGAAGCCGATGACCGGATCCCCGAAGTCGTACGTCACCTCCACGATGTCGGGGGCCACCTCGGTCACCAGCGCGCGGACCGACTCTCCGCCCGAACGGTACGTGGCCTCGAGCGTCGTCGCGTCGTGCTGAAGCAGCGCGAAGCCCTCGCCGCTGTCCACCTGCTCCGGGGACTCGTTCGAACAGCCCATCGCCATCACGACCGCGGCTACGCACAGGAGGAGCTTCTTCATCGGGTTCTCGATTTCTCGGTGGGTGAGACTTCAGAACGGGGATAATTGGAACTCAAGCTATCCCGGGTCAATCAGAAATCGTTGACGCAGCGCACCAGGGGACTTGTTCATCGCGTGCAACAAGTCCTTGCACCACGTTGCGTTTTCCGCGCGAGCCCCCGGGCGTACTTCTCCTGCCGTGAAGCGCACCGCTTCTCGACACGGAGACACACCATGAACCCGACCCGAAATTTCATCCTCACGTCCCTCATCACCCTGCTGAGCGTCAGCCTCTTCGGCTGCGGAGAGGACTCCAGCAAGCGGGTGCTGCTGGTGGTCTCCAACCACGGGCAGCTGGGGGACACCGGGCATAAGACCGGCGTGTGGATGGCCGAGCTCACTCACCCCTATTGGAAGCTGGCCGACTCGGGCCAGGACGTCACCCTCGAGCTGGCCAGCCCGGACGGGGGGGACGCACCCATCGACTCGTTCAGCGTGGGCTTCGACTTCCCCACCTTCCTGGCCACCGGTAACCCCGTCTCCGGCGAGGCCAGCAATGATCGGTTCATCAACTCCGAGCAGACCCGCAAGTGGATCGCCTCGGAGAACGTGACGGTCCAGAACCCGGATGGCACCACGCGGCAGGCCGTCGAGTACCGCTTCACGCAGACGCTCAAGCTGGGGGAGCTCAACCCCGCGGACTACGACGCCATCTACTTCGCGGGTGGCAATGGCGCCATGTGGCAGTTCCCCAACAGCGAGCCGGTGCACCGCGCGGTGCGTGAGTTCTACGAGAGCGGGAAGATCGTCTCCGCGGCCTGCCACGGCACCGCGGCGCTGCTGAACACGAAGCTGTCGGACGGCAGCTACCTGGTGGCGGGGCGCCGGGTGACGGGCTTCTCGAACGCCGAGGAGAATTACCTGCAGCAGGCCGAGGTGATGCCGCTGCTGCTGCAGGACGAGTTCACCCGGCGAGGGGCCACCTATGTCGAGGCCACGGCCTGGACGGCCAACGTGGTGACGGACGGCCGCGTCATCAGCGGTCAGAACCCGCCCTCGGCCGAGCTCGTGGGCGAGAAGCTGGTGGAGCTGCTCGCCTCCGGCAACTGAGCGCCACGAGCTCTCCCGCGCAATCCAAGAACCCGGGAGAGAGCCGGGAAATGGGACGAAAATGTCCCTTTCCCGTCCTGCCAGATGAACGGTGAGAACGAAGCCGATCCATCTGGAGGAATCACAATGAGGCTCAGTCTTTTTGGAATGTTGGCGGGGTGTACGGCGCTGCTGGCGTGCGGCCCGATGGAAGAGGGGCAGGACACGGGCGGCGAGACGCAGTCCAGCGAGCAGGGCCTGTCCTGCGGCGGCCTGGCTTCAGGCGAGGCGCTGGGGCGCGGCCAGTCGGTGCAGTCGTGCAACGGCCGGGCGAACCTGGTGCACCAGGGCGACGGCAACGTGGTGCTCTACGACGCCGTGAGCCACAGCTGGGCCACGTGGACGGGCGGCCGCTCGGACACCACCTGGTTCGTGATGCAGACGGACGGCAACCTGGTGCTCTACAGCAACGCGGGCGCCATCTGGAGCTCGGGCACCTCGGGCAACCCCGGCGCGCGGCTGTCCATTCACGATGACTGCAACATGGTCATCTACAACACCGCCGGCAGCCCCATCTGGCGCAGCAACACCTACTGCCGCATCAACCTGCTGGACTACATGCTGAACACCGGCGGCCCGCTGCGCGATCCCACCTACGGGGACATGCAGCAGACGCGCACGGCGACGGGCAAGTTCTGGTACCTGAAGAACCCGGGCAACGGCCGCCGCTGGGAGCGCTACGCCTACGACAGCAACCGCATCTGGCTGGAGCGCGACACCACGCTGCCGGTGGGCGAGGGCCCCGGCGAGGCCTACGACAACTTCCCCGCGGGCTCCTTCTGGATGCCGCGCGTGTGGAGCGCGGTGACGTGGGCGCCGGGGCGGGTGCAGAACTTCTCGACCAACCACAAGTACTTCAACTTCCAGAACGCTCCGGTGTGTGGCTACAACGGCAACACCACCGCCTGGTCCAAGGGCCAGCACCTGTTCCGCTTCCTGGGCCCCATCAACATGGGCGGCAACCTGGGCGTGGTGGACGTGGCGATCGTGGACCGCTACCACGACCGCAGCTGCTCAGGCTGTGAATGGATGCCCAAGAGCGCCGAGCGCTTCTGGTTCGCCAAGGGCCGCGGCTGGGTGCGCTGGGAGTACTGGGCCGACCGCACCACGGACTCCTACTGGAACTCGAACAACCTGAACGACATGCTCAACAACACGCGGCCGGCGCGCGTGCCGAACGATCCGGCCTCCAAGCGCCGCACGTTCAACACCAGCACCACCGCCGTCACCTTCACGGACGTGTGCACGGGCCTGGTGCCGTAACCGAAGCGACCTCAGGGGCTCGGCTGGGTGTCCAGCCGGGCCTCGCGGCGCAGCCTGGCGTCGAACACGAAGGTTCCAAACGGGACGAGTGACGCGCCGAACGCGGCCACCACCCGGAAGAAGGACCAGCGGTAGGTGATCGCCGCCTCGAGCAGCGCGGGGATGTACGCGACGAACAACACGCCGTGCGCCATCCCGACGATCTTCACCGCCAGGGGCATGCCCGCCAGGTACTTCAGCGGCATGGCGACGAAGAGCAGCAGGATGAAGGACAGGCCTTCCAGCAGAGCGACGGCGCGGAAGCGTTCCAGGGGCGTCTTCAACATGGCGCCCATGATACCCTCTCTGGTTCAGCGAAGCTGCTCGAGCAGGCCGAGGAGCTCGCCCAGGTGGGCCAGCTGCTTGAACCGGGGCTCTGCCTGGGGGAGCTCGGCGTGCTCGAAGGCCCAGGTGACGGAGTGCGGGACGTAGACGCCCCAGCTCCCCGCCTGAATGGCCGGCAGCACGTCGGACTTCAGCGAGTTGCCCACCATCATGCTCCGGGCCGGACCATCACCGTAGCGGGTGAAGATGCGCTCGTAGGTGGCCGCGGTCTTGTCACTGACGATCTCCACCACATCGAACAGCTCGCCGAGCCCGGACTGCGCCAGCTTGCGCTCCTGATCGAAGAGGTCCCCCTTGGTGATCAGGATGAGGCGGTAAGCGCCCGCCACCTTCTCGAGCGTCTCGCGCACATGGGGCAGCGTCTCCACCGGGTGGCTGTGCATCTCGCGGCCCGCCTCGAGGATCTTCCGGAGGACGGACGCGGGCACCCGCTCCTCGGTGACTTCGATGGCCGTCTCGATCATCGACAGCGTGAAGCCCTTGATGCCGAACCCGTAGTGCCGAAGGTTGCGCTTCTCGGCCTCGAGCAGCCGGGCCGACAGGTGCGAGGGCTCCGCGTACTCGGCCAGGAGCTCCGTGAACAGCTCCTCCGTCATCCGGTAGAACTGCTCGTTGTGCCAGAGCGTGTCGTCAGCGTCGAAGCCAATGGCGGTCAGAGAAGACATAGGCGACGACCTACCACCAGAGCCAACGCCAGTGGCGGAGTTTCAGCGCGCCTGCCCCCGCCCGCTGGGCGCTCCCCTTGACGGCTCAGGGGAAGCCGTCACCCTGCGGGCCGAGTAGCCCCCGAAGCCCCGCTCCGGGCCAGCAGCGAGGCCAGAATGTCCTCGCTGTGGGTCCACAGCAGCGCGGAGCCAACCTGTGGCAGCAGGTGGCGGCGCGCCGAGGGAAGCCGCCGGCCCAGGCTCCCGCCGAAATCGGGAGAGTGAACGGGGCTCGTATCGAGGCCGCCGTACCAGAGGTCCACGGGGACGCGGACGGCCTCCACCTCGAACGGCCAGCGGGACTTCGCCAGGAGGGTGTCACGCACATAGCCAGCGGAGCCCTGCGCGAAGCCTTCGTCCAGGGCTCGCCGGTAGGCGGCGGCAAAAGACGGCTCGCTGAACACGGCACGGTCGGCCTCGGAGCTCATGCCCATGACCATGTCCCACATCATCTGTGGGCTCATCCCGGCGAAGAAGGCCTCCGCGCGAGCCGGCTCGGTGGCAACGAGGTCCACCAGCTTCGCCACCTCGGGATGAAGCGCTGTGCGCAGAGCCGGGTGAGCCAGCTCGTCGGTGCCAGCGACGATGGCCACTGCCGTCACTCCCCCACCGGCCGCACAGGCCAGCGCGAACGGAGCCCCCTGGGAGTAGCCGATCGCCGCGAGCCCATTGAGCCCCTGTGCCGTGGCGAAGTGCTGAATGTCGGTGGCCCAGTCCCACAGCTGTCTGCCTGGCGCGGGCGTGGAGGAGCCGAGCCCCGGCCGATCGACCGAGATGAGCCGGACCGCCAGTCGCTCGAGGATGCCAGCACCCAGGCCCATCCAGCGGCTCATGCCCGCTCCGGGGCAGAACAGCACGGGGGAGCCTGAGCTCGGGCCCCACTCCGCCCAGCCCAGCTGCCTTCCATCCGGCAGCAGCGTCGTCCCCGTGCGCGCGGGGTCCTGCACCAGGGTTTTCATGCCGCGCATTGTCGTACCCGCGACGCGGCGCTGCTACAACATGGATTCGCTGACTCTGGGCACCGCTGGACGTAGGCTGACGATTTCCTACGTGTAGCGTAGGCTGCCGGAGATCGGCGGGATGTGCTCGCCCCGGCCTTGCGAGGTACCTCATGGTGAATCCTCCCAGCGCGGAGCTGGACCCGGCCCACCTGCCCCCGGGAACTCCGGTAGGGCTCTGGCGCGTGGTGAGCCGGAGCGCCCAGGGCACCTACGGCACGGTGTACCGCGCCGTCAGCCTGGAGCAGGACGAGCCCGTGTACGTTGCGCTCAAGGTGGCCCGCTACCCGGAGGATCCCCGCTTCGGGCGTGAGGCAGCGGTGCTGTGCCAGCTCGATCACCCGAGCGTCCCGCTGCTGCTGGACTACGGTCGCTGGCGGCTGCCTTCGGGCGTGCGCTACCCGTACCTCACGATGGCGTGGGTGGAGGGCACGCCGCTGTACGACTGGGCGCGGGAGCACAACCCCACCTCGCGGCAGGTGCTTCGGCTGCTTGCCCACCTGGCGCGGGCGCTTCAGGCCACCCATGCGGCAGGAGCGGTGCACCGGGACGTCAAGGGCGACAACGTGCTGGTGAGGCACGAGGACTCGCGGGCCGTGCTGATGGACTTCGGCTCCACGAACTTCCGGGGCGCGGCCCGGCTGACGTGGCAGACGCTGCCGCCAGGGACACCGGCCTACCGCTCGCCCGAGGCCTGGCGGTTCCTGGAGCGCTTCGGCCTCGCGTCGGATGCCCACTACGTGGCGAAGCCCGCGGATGATGTCTTCGCGCTGGGCGTCACCGCCTACCGGCTCGTCACGGGCCAGTACCCTCCCTCCACGGAGCCTGGCCAGGAGGAGGCCCGCGTCTGGGAGCCAGGTGGCTCCGGGCCGAAGCCACCGCTGGAGCTCAACCCCCGGGTGGATCAGTGGCTCAGTGAGTTGATCCTCAACATGCTCTCGATTGCACCGGAGGCCCGCGCCTCGGCGAAGACGCTGGCCAACGCGATGGAGCCTGGGGCGGAGGAAGCGGTACCCGAGTTCGATCAGCAGCTCTTCAACCCGGAGCCACCGCCTCAACCCGTCGCTGTGCCCGCGGAGACAGCACCGCCACCCGCAAGGCCTCCCACGGGAGGAAAGGCTCCGACAGGCCACCGCCAGCCTCGGGCCAGGGACCTGAGCTGGCTGCCCTGGCTCGTTCTGACGGCCGCGGGGCTGCTGCTGGCGATCCGCATCTGCTCGTCCCTGAGCACGCGCATCAATGGGAGCGCCTCGGCGGCCCAGGCAACCTCGGATGCCTACAGCCCCGATGCGAACACCGTGGGCGTGGGAGACACCGCGTATGCGGCCGCTGAGCGTTCCAGCGAGGCCCCCTCCGACAAGGAGCCCGTGGCCTCGGACACGCCCGATAGAACGTTCCCGGGACAGGCCCAGCCGGATGCGAAGGGCCAATGCTCAAGCCCAACGCATGTGGTCCTCAACGGGCTCTGCTGGGCGCAGCAATCCATGGGGGCCAAGGATTGCGAGCAGAGCGGGTACATCTATTCCCAGGGCAAGTGCTACGCCCCCGTGTTCAAGACCCAGACGCGGCGCAGGCCCACCTCGAATCCTTCAGACTCGCGATGAGCCCTGCTTCAGCGGAACTGCCGTGACAGCTCGTCGATGCGGCGCAGCTCGTCCTGCGTGAGCTTGAACCCCATGGCGCCCACGTTCTCCTCGGCGTGGCGCCGCTTCGTCGCTCCGGGGATGACCACCACCGTGTCCCCGTGGAAGGTCATCAGCCAGTTGAGCGCCACCTGCGAGGCGGTGACGCCGTACGCCGTCGCGATCTTCTTCAGCTCGTTGACCAGCGTCCGGGTGCGCTCCAGGCCACTGGCCCAGAAGGCCGGCAG
The DNA here is from genome assembly GCA_035296065.1 of Myxococcaceae bacterium. Classification (GTDB taxonomy): domain Bacteria; phylum Myxococcota; class Myxococcia; order Myxococcales; family Myxococcaceae; genus DATHBR01. The sequence continues at coordinate 27,663 of DATHBR010000043.1, forward strand.
GTACTTGCGCGGGCCCGGGCTCTTGCGGATGAGCGTCGGATCATCGTGGAACTTGCCCGACAGCAGGCCCTGCGCCAGCGGCGAGTACGCGATCAGCGTGATGCCCAGCTCCTTGCACGCATCCATCACGCCGTTCGACTCGATCCTCCGGTCCAGCAGGTTGTATTGCATCTGGTTGGCCACGAGGGGCACACCCCGGCGAGCCAGCACCTCGTGCGTCGCGCGCATCCGCTTCGCCGAGTAGTTGCTCACCCCCACCGTCTTGATCTTCCCCGCCTGCACCAGGTCCGCCATCGCATTGGCCTGGGCCCCCACGCCCGCCAGCGTGTACGGGTGGTGGATCTGGTGCAGATCGATGCCGAACGGATTCAAGCACTCGAGCCGCTTGTCGATCGTGTTGACGATGCTCGACGCTCCACGAGGCAGTGGCCACCACTTCGTCGCCAGGACGACCTCACCTGGCTTCTTGCCCAGCCGCGTCAGCGCCCCGGCCAACGCCCGCTCCGAGCGGCCTCGGCCGTAGATCTCCGCGGTGTCGAACCAGTTCACCCCGCCCTTCAGCGACGCGTCGACGATCTCCTGCACCGTGTCAGCGGGCAGCGCATCCCAGAAGCCGCCCGTCACGCCGAAGCCCTCGGAGAACTGCCAGCACCCCAGACCAACGGCGGAGATCTGAACCTCCGACTTCCCCAGCCTTCGAAGCTCCACGGTGAGTCCCTCCCTCTTTAGTCGTTCAAGGCGCCGCGGCGAATCCACTCGACGATGGCGTCATACTCGTTCTGCCTGGCTCCCTCGGTGCCCCGCGGCATCACCGTGCCGTACTTGGAATCCAGCGGCCCCCGAAGCTTCGTCACCAGGAAGCTCTCTTCCGGCTTGCCGGGGACCACCAATATCCGGCCTTCGCTCCGGGCCGCGGCGTTATAGGAGAGCTTGTTGACGAGCTCTCCGTAGGACTTGCCCGCTGCCAGCTCCAGCGCCTCTGCGCTCTGCCCGGCGGCGTGGCACTGGCTGTAGTTGCACCCCTTCTCGAAGATCTGCACCTGGATAACGGACAGCTTGGGCTCGATGGCCGGGAGCAGCGGAGGCGATGGCTCCGGCGGAGGCGTGGGGTCCTTCGGGGACTCTTCGCCTCCGCAGGCCGCCAGCAGCAGGCACAGGGAGAACAGACGGGTGACACGGCAGGTGCGCTCGAGGATCGACATGCGCGAGGATCTTGTAACGTTTCTCCCCGAGAAGGCGAGCCCAACCCGCCAAAGCCGCTTCAGCCATGAGCTCCATCCAGATCATCCGCGACTTCTACTCTCCGCAGGAGGGCTTCCCCCGCACCCTGCGCATCTACATCCCAGACGGGTACGAGCCTCACTCGGACCGGCGCTACCCCGTGCTCTATCTGCACGACGGGCAGAACGTGTTCGCGCACCCCGAGTCCGCCGTCTTCGACACCTGGTGTGTCAATCAGGTGCTCGACGCCTCCGTGCAGCAGGGCCAGCTGGAGCCCTGGCTCGTCGTCGCGGTGGACCACGGGCACAACCGCCTGGGCGAATACTCCCCCTGGGACGAGCCCCGAAGCGGCGTCACCGCCCGCGCCGAGCCCTACGTCCGCTTCTTCGTCGAGACGCTCAAGCCCTTCGTCGATGCCCAGTGGCGCACCCGCCAGGGCCCCGAGTCCACCGGCGTCATGGGCTCGTCGCTCGGCGGGTTGATGTCGCTCTACATGGGCTGGAAGCACCCGGAGCTGTTCGGCCGCATCGGCGGCATGTCTCCGTCCGTCATGTGGAGCTACGGCCAGCTCTTCCACGAGTGGACGTCGCACACCCGCCGCTGGACGCGCATCTACCTGGACGCGGGGACCCACGAGAGCATCGATCCGGTGGGCTACCCGATGCTCTACGGAGAGGCCACGCGCGACTTCTACTCTCACCTCAAGCACCTGGGTTATGCCGACCACGAGGTGCAGCTCGTGATGGACCCTCACGGAGGCCACCACGAGCTGGACTGGCAGCGCCGGCTGCCCCAGGCGCTGCGCTGGCTGCTGAGCTGAGCCCACGAGTAGCTCCTCCCCCGGAGAGCGCGGGGCGCGACGCGCTATACTGCTGGGTGAGCCATGGCCGCCCAGGGTTGGATCGTCAGCGCCCGTTATGACGGGGTGTTCTTCTTCGGTACTGCGCTGGTCGCGGTGCTGGCGGGCGTGCTCATCCTCGCGGCTCCGGTGCTCGTCGTCCCGCTGTGGTGGCTGTGGCTGGGCCTGGTGGACGGGCCGCACTTCGCCGCCACCTGGACGCGCACCTACCTGGATCGCGACGAGTGGCGCACCCGGGGGCCTCTGCTGCTCGGCAGCCTGGTGTTCATCCTGCCCGGCTTCGTGGCGCTGGGGCTCAACCGGCTGCTGGACTCGCAGGCGCCATTCGAGGGCTACCTGGCGCTCGCCACGCTGTGGTCCGTGCACCACGCGGTGCGCCAGCACTTCGGCATCATGTCCATCTACCAGCGCCTGTCCGGGGCCAGCGCTCAGGCGCGCAAGCTGGACTGGGCGTTTCTGCACGGGACGATGTGGCTGCTGTTCCTCATGTTCCTGCTCGTCTTCCCGTGGAACCGCACGCTGCTGGGGCTGCCCGCCGAGCCCTCGGGGCCCGAGCAGTGGGCCATCCGCGCGCTGTCGGCCACGTCCGTGGCGACCATCGTGGGCTATGCGCTGCTGCTGGGGCTGCGCTGGCGCCAGGGCGTCCCGCTGAAGCCCGGCCTGTTCGCCCTGTTCGTGGTGATTGGAACGTCGGCCTTCGCCTACTTCGTCGTGGGCGCCTTCGAGCCGCTGGTGCCGAGCCCCTCCAACCCCGAGCAGCTGTCCTTCGCGGTGGTGCTCGTCGGCGGCTCGCTGCACGGGATGCAGTACCTGGGCATCATCTTCGCCACCAACCAGCGCCGGTACCGGGACGGGGCGAACACCTCGCTGGCCGCCCGGCTGGGGCGGGCTCCGCTGCTCGCGTACGGCGTCATGCTGGCCGCGTCGCTGCTCTACCTGATCGTCAACTCGCTCCGGGGGGCCTCGCCTGTCTTCTCCGTGTTCGCGTATGACTCGGATGCGGCGAGGACGTTCCTGGCGCTCTACTGGGGCGTGGCGCTGCACCACTACTACCTGGACTCGAAGATCTGGCACCCGCAGCGGGATCCGGCACTGCGCCGGGAGCTGGGAATGGCGGATGCCTCGCCGTGAGGCTCCCCTCTTCGCGCGTGCTCGGGCTGGTACTGGCCGCCGCGTGGGCCCTGCACGCTTCGACGAAGGCGGGGGTCCATCTGCAGGAGTTGCTCTGGCTGTGCCACGTGGCCTCGGCGGTGATGGCCATTGGGCTGCTCACCGGAGTGCACCGGCTGGTGGCCGCGGGCTTCCTGCTCCACGTGGGCTTCGGGACCTTGGGCTGGCTGCTCGATCTGCTGGCCACGCGTGAGACGACGCCCAGCTCTGTCATCCTTCACCTGCTGCCGCTCGTCATCGGCCCCATTGAGATCCGGCGTAAGGGGTGGCCTTCAGAGGTGGTGCTGCCCGCCTGGGGCTTCTTCACGGCCTGGGTGCTGTTCTCGCGGTGGGTGACGGAGCCCGCGCTCAATGTGAACCTCTCGCACGCGGCCTGGGGGCCGCTGGCTCACTTGACAGGCGGAGTCTGGGTCTCGGGAGCCTTGAACGCGGCTTCCATGCTAGGGGGCTTCCTCATCGCGAACGCGGCGCTGCGGCGCCTGACCGCCCGTGCGGTCCCGAGCCCTTCATGACTGCTTATCTGCCCTCCTCTTCCGCTCGACGAAGCCTGTGCCTGGCGAGCCTGCTCCTGCTACTGCTGGGCCTGCCGGGGTGCGAGGACCGTAGCCCCCCCGAAGATCGCCCGGGAACCTCCGAGCCGCTTCCTACGGAGGGGACACCGCCCCCCGGTCCGATCGTCCAGGAGGAGCCCGCGCCAGGCACGGTGCGCATCGCGGCCTTCAACGTGCATCGCCTCTTCGACACCGTCTGCGAGTCCGGCACCTGCGGAGGCTCGGCCTACGAGGAGCTTCCGTCACCCGAGGCCTTCACCTCGCGTGCGGTGCGGCTTGCCCAGGCGATCGCGGCGCTGAAGGCGCACGTGGTGCTGTTGTCCGAGGTGGAGACTCAGCCGTGTCTCGACGCGCTCCAGGAGCGGCTGCCCGGGTTCTCCACCGCCGTGCTTGGAGAGATGGGAACACCCGCCTCGGTGGACGTGGCCGTGCTCTCCCGGTACCCCGTCCGCCAGGTGCGCCAGCACAGGGCGAGCCGCGTGCTGACGCGTCCGGACGGGTCACGCACGCTCTTCACCCGCGAGTTCCTCGAGGTGCGCCTGGACGCGCAGGGCGCTGAGCTCATCGTCTTCGCCACGCACTTCCGCTCCAAGGTGAACGACGATCCGGGCCGCCGGTACGCGGAGGCGCAGATGGCGCACACCATCCTCACCGAGGTGGCCGCCGAGCGTCCCGGTGCGCTGGTGGTGCTCGGAGGTGATCTCAATGATGTGCCGGGCTCGCCGCCTCTCGATGCGATGGAGCAGGACGGAGCGCTGCTGCGTGTCTCCAGCGATCGGCCCGTGAGCGAGATTGGCACGCTGTGGTACCGGGGCGTGCGTGAGCCGATCGATCATCTCTACCAGGCCGTTCGTGCCGCGGGCCCCTATGTCCCCGGCTCGTTCCGGGTGGTAGGCGATACGGCCGTCAGCGGGCTCGGAGGCTCGGACCATGCCGCCGTCCGCGCTGACTTCGCGCTTCCCCGGGGCTGAGTCCTCCAGGCATATAGGGCCATGCCCTTCTCCCTCCGGGTGAGCGTCACCGAGCAGGACATCGACGAGCTGCGGCACGTCAACAACATCGTCTACATCCGGTGGATCCAGGACGTGGCCTTCGCGCACTCGATCGCCGTGGGCCTGCCGATGGAGAAGTACCGGAGCCTGGGCGCCTTCTTCGTGGTCCGCCGCCACGAGGTGGACTACCTGCGCTCGGCGGTGCTCGGAGACGAGCTGGAGGTGGAGACGCGCGTCAGCGAGTCGAGCCTCGTCACCGCCACCCGGCAGACCTTCATCCGCCGGCTGTCCGACGGCCAGGTGATGGTTCAGGCGAAGACACACTGGGCCTACGTCTCCATCACCACCGGGCGGCCCGTGCGCATTCCCCCCGAGGTAAGGCAGTGCTTCACCATCGAGCCGCTGGAGCAGAAGAGCGCGCCCTGAGCGCGGCTGCCGCAGTACACTTGCGCCCATGGCTGACCAACTGCTGCGCTCCACGACGAGCCTGTGCTCACGCTGTCTGCGCACCGTCGTGGCCACGCTGTGGCGCAGCAACGAGCAGGTCGTCATGCGCAAGAGCTGCCCGGACCACGGCCCCTCCGAGGGGCTCGTCGCCTCCAATGCCGACTGGTACGAGTCCATCATGAAGGAGGCGCCCGCGCTGCAGCGCCCCTTGCCCCTCAAGAAGGCCTCGCAGGGCTGCCCGTACGACTGTGGCCCCTGCACTCAGCATGAGCAGCAAGTGCAGCTGCCCATCGTGCCCATCACCTCGGCGTGCAACCTCGACTGCCCCATCTGCTACACGCACAACCGCAACGCGGGCGCGTACCACATGTCCGAGGAGCAGCTGCGCGCCATCCTCGGCCACCTGCGCCGCGCGGCCCCCGACAAGCGCATCATCAACCTCACCGGCGGCGAGCCCACCCAACACCCCGCCTTCGAGCGCCTGGTGGAGCTGTGCCGCGAGGAGGGCATCCACCGCATTACCGTGTCCACCCACGGCCTGCGCTTCCTCAAGGACGAGTACCTGCTGGAGCGCCTGGCCCAGCTCGAGGCGCGCGTCATCCTCTCGTTCGACTCGTTCAAGCCCGAGCCCAACAAGCAGATGCTGGGCGGCAGCCTGCTGGCCTCCAAGCTCAAGGTGCTCACCCTGCTGGAGAAGCACGGCGTGGACACCACGCTGCTGCCCGTGCTGGCGCGCGGCTACAACGACGCGGAGCTCGGGGACTTCGTGAAGCTGGCGCTGGAGAAGGACTTCATCCGCAGCGTGGAGTTCCACACCATGACGTTCACCGGCCAGGGCGGCGCCCGCTTCGACCGGCGCGCGCGCTACACCCCGTATGACGTGCTGGTGGACCTGGAGCGGCAGACCGACGGGCAGCTGCGCGTCTCGGACTTCGTGCCCTCACCGGCGGCGCACCCGCTCTGCTACCAGGTGACGTACGTGATGAAGATGAAGGACGGGCGCTGGCTGCCCTACCCCCGCTTCATGGAGCGCTCGGACCTGCGCGCCCTGCTCGGAGGCATGCTGTACCTGGAGCCCGGCCCCGAGATGGAGCAGCGGCTGCAGGACATCATCAATCGCCTCTGGTCCGGAGAGCTGGACCGTCCGGACTCGGACGCGGTGCTGAGCACGCTCAAGGAGCTGCTCGGGCGGCTGACGGCGCCGGGGGTGGACCAACTGGAGCGGCTGCGGCTGGCCGAGCGCAGCTCGAAGGCCATCTACCTGCACACGCACATGGACGAGGAGACGTTCGATACCGACCGGATCCGCCAGTGCTGCGTGGGCATCCGCGAGCCGGACGGCACCAACGTGCCCTCTTGCGCCTATAACGTGCTGTACCGAAACCGCGACACCCGCTTCAGTCAACGTCCCGCGCTGCCCCTGGCCACGCTTGGCTCCGGGCGGCTCCCAGAGACAGCGGAGGGGTAGATGGACACCAACGACTACTACGCGCTGCTGGTCCCCGTCTTCTTCCTGCTCATGGGTGTCGAGGCCCTGGTGGCCCGGCGCCAGGGGCTGCGCGCCTACGTGCTGCCGGACACGCTCTCCAACCTCTCGTGCGGCATGGGGCAGGTGCTGCTGGGCATCTTCACCGGCGGCTTCCTGCTGGCCCTCTATGACGGCTTCCAGGCCACCTTCGGGCTCATCCGCTGGGCCGAGGGCTCCTGGGTGCCGTACGCGCTGGCGCTGGTGGGCGTGGACTTCTGTTACTACTGCTACCACCGGGGCTCTCATGCCGTGGCGGGGCTGTGGACCATTCACGCGGTCCACCACCAGAGCGAGGAGATGAACATCTCCGTGGCGCTGCGCCAGCCGTGGATCTCCGACATCAGCGCCCTGCTCTTCTTCTGGCCGCTGCCGCTGCTGGGCGTGCCCAAGGAGGCCTTCTTCCTCGCGGTGGGCTGCCTGTCGCTCTACGAGGCGCTGATGCACTCGCGGCTCACCCGGCGCACGGGCCTGTGGGGCTGGGTCTTCAACACGCCCACGTTCCACCGGCTGCACCACGCGAGGGATCCGGAGTACCTGGACCGCAACTTCGGCTCCACGCTCATCATCTGGGATCGGCTCTTCGGCACCTGGGTGCCCCAGACGCGCTCGCCCAGCTACGGAACCCCCAGGGCCCTGGCGAGCTGGAATCCGCTCTGGGCCCAGTTCCAGCCCTTCGTCGAGATGGTGCGGCGCACGCGCCGGGCCCGCTCGCTGAGCGAGGCAGCGAAGATGTGGCTCATGCCGCCGGGCTGGCGGGCGCCCGGTGAGCAGGAAGCTCCCGAGCCTCGAGCGCGCCCGCCCCGGGAGGTGCCCGGGTGGCTCGCCGCGTATGGCGTGCTGCAGTTCCTGCTGCTGACCATCATCGGCTGCGCGCTGCAGTGGCTGGGCGGAGGCGTGGGGCTGGCCGGCTCGGCGATGATCGTCGTGCTGGTGCTGTGGGGCACGGGGACGATGGGCGCGCTGTTCGAATCCAAGCCCTGGGCGGTGCGGCTCGAGCTGCTGCGGCTGGGCGTGTCGGCGGCGGTGGCGCTGGTGGGCACCTCGCGCTTCCAGGCCCCGTGGCTGTTCCCCATGGCCGCCTGCTTCCTGCTGAGCGGAGCCGCGCTCGTGCTGCTCTGGCCCCGGTCCATTCCACGCGCGGTGGAGCCGCCCCAGCCCTCGCGCTGACGCGGCTTCCATTCGCTCGCCACCCTGCTACAAGGAGCCCGCTATGGGACGCATCTTCGAGACGCGCAAGGCGACCATGTTCGCCCGCTGGAACAAGATGGCAAAGCTGTTCACGCGCATCAGCAAGGACATTGCGATCGCCGTGAAGGCCGGGGGCCCGAGCCCCGAATCCAACCCCGCCCTGCGCCGCGCCATTCAGAACGCGCGCGTGGCCAACATGCCCAAGGACAAGGTCGACTCGGCCATCAAGCGCGCCAGCGGCCAGGACGCCGAGGTCTACGATGTCGTCCTCTACGAGGGCTATGGGCCGCACGGCATCGCCGTCATCGTCGAGACGGCTACCAACAACACGGTCCGCACCGTGGCCAACGTGCGCATGCACTTCAAGGACTGGGGCGGCAGCATGGGCACCACGGGCAGCGTGGGCTTCATGTTCAAGCGCATGGGCGTCTTCCGCCTGAGCGCCGAGGGCGTGGACCAGGACGCGCTGGAGCTGGACCTGATCGATCACGGCCTCGAGGAGATGGGCGAGAGCACCGGCGAGAAGGGCGAGAAGCAGCTCGTCATCCGCTGCGCCTTCAACGAGTTTGGCCACCTGCAGGCGGCCATCGAGGCCAAGGGCCTCACGGTGCTCTCGGCCGACTCGGAGTACGTGCCGCAGAACCTGGTGGAGCTGCCCGAGGACAAGGCCACCGAGGTGCTCAAGATGGTCGATGCGCTCGAGCAGGACGAGGACGTGCAGCGCGTCTTCCACAACCTGGGCTGAGCGCACACGCCGGCCGGGTGTGCGCTCGCGCGCCGGGGGCTACCAGCTCACCGAGTCGACGTAGAGCGTGCCCGCCCAGGTGGCATCCGTGAAGAGCTCGAGCCCCAGCTCGTGGAGCGGTGACACCGCCCCCGCGGGGACCGGCAGCGTGACGGTGTTCCACGCGCCAGGCGTCAGGCTCGTGGCGGCGACCCACTTTCCCGTCCACTGCCAGGCGCCGCTCGAGCCCTGCTGCACGTAGGGCTGGAGCGCGCTGACGCGGGCTCCCGTCGGCAGCCAGACGCGGAAGGAGATGGTCCTGCCGCCCGAGACAGCGGGCCCGGAGACGCGGACCTTCGCTACCCCGTTGGTCACCGTCGCCATCGTCACCGCGAGCGACCGGCTGCCCGCCCAGGCCCGCGTGGTGGAGCTGCTCACCCCGGTGATCATCGGTCCCCAGGACATCCACCCTTGAGTGCCGCTCTCGAAGTTGTACGGGGCGCTGTCGGTGGGCACGGGCGTCGGCGTTGGTGTCGGCGTTGGCAGCGGCGTTGGCAGCGGCAGTCCCGGCCCCGAGGTGAGGGGCAGACCGCCCGCCTTCAGGAAGGCCCCGGCGCGGCTCTTCATGAAGAGCTGACCGTCCTTGTAGACGTCATTCGTGTACGAGCTCTGCTGGCCCTCTCCCCGGCCGAAGAGCAGCGCGATGACGCCGCTGTTGGCGAACTTCTGCAGGTGCGTGAGCGTGCCCGTGCCGAAGAAGTACTCCGCGCGGTTATCCCGGTAGCCCTCGCGGGGGGCGTTACGCGTGTTGGGCACGTCCAGGTGGTTCGAGTTGCCCAGCGGCATCTGCCACAGCACCCACCGCTTTCCGGAGGCGATGTTCCACAGCCTCAGCCACTCCGCGTAACGGTTGAAGCTCCTCGAGGTGATGGGCGCCGAGTCGCTCGCGTCCCACCAGCGATCCTGGCCCAGGGTGCGACGATAGAACTCCACGTCGCGATCGAGCGGATCCCCCACCAGCACGTCCCAGGTGGCGCCGGTGGCGTTGGGAGCCAGCCCGAACGGCTGGAGAAAGGCATAGCTCGTGGCCACCTCGGTCCCCAGCGGAGCGGTGACGGAGAAATGGGCGATGTCCCCTCCGGGCCCGGCCCAGGCGGAGACATGGATGCCGAGGATGACGTTGTTGGCCCCCACCGCCTTGCGCAGTTGGAGGAACGCCAGGCCCCAGCCCGCCACGGTGTTGGGCAGTCCCGCCAGCTCCGGCAGCCCGGTGGACGCCACCGCCGCGGAGGCGAGCGGGTTGCCCAGCGTCTGCTTCTGCAAAAGCCCGAAGCCGTCGGCCTCGACGAGCACGAGCACTGGCTTGCCGAAGTCTCGCGCGCGCTGCATGAGCACCTTGAAGTCGGAGAAGTAGCCGCGCATCGTCGTGGCGTTGCGCACCTTGGCGAGGAACTGATCCTCGCCACCCCCGGGCTCACCGTTCATCTGGTAGTACTGAATGGCGGGCAGGAAGCGCTGAGCATCACTCTCGCGCATGAACTGCAGGCCCCACTGCCCGTCCGGCGGCGACCAGCCCCAGTTGTTGAGCCAGCCCTTGGTGAAATAGCGGTAGCGCACGTCCCACGGCACGCCGCTGTCCCTCATCCACGTCTGCCCGGTGTCCTCGAACAGCCCGACGAGCAGGCGAGATGGCAGCCCGGAAGGAGGAGCTCCCGCGGCGGTGGTCTCATACGCATACATCGTCCGCGGCATGAGCACAGCCACCGCCAGCAGGAAGAACACGAGCGTCTTTTTCATGGGCCCCGCGAACGTGGGCCCCCCCGGGCTTCATCCCGAGCCTGATCCGTTTCGTCCGTAGCGCAGGCGACGAAACGGGCGGATGCGCGCTGAGGCCGCGTCCTGGGGTTGACGAAACACACGGCCTTCAGGGTTCGCGCCCGGGGGCGATTTCGCCACTCCAGGTGCAGCCCTATCTCTGGCGTCCGCGTGGTGACACTTACCGCCACCCGCTGCCCCTGGCGGGTCAGTTGACGGACTGTGACAGGAAGCGTGTCACGTGCTCCGCCATCCAGCCGCGGAAGGCATCCGTCGTTGGCGGGATGTGCCGGCTCTCGGGAATGAGCTCCACCTGCGCGTGGGGAATGAGCTCCTTGACGCGCTGGAGGAGCCTGGGGCCCGGGAAGCTGAGATCATTCTCGGCCCCCACCATGAGCAGCGGTGTCTTGAAGCCGCGAAGCTGCTGGGCCGTGACCAGCGGTGGCGGGCGCAGATCCGGCACGAAGGCCCGGACCGCGTCGCCGATATAGGCCACCCATTGCTCGTCCCAGGTGGTGACCAGCGGCGCCATGAAGCGGCGCAGCCGCGCTTCCGACGGAAAGCCGCGATAGAGCATCATGGGGATCATGATCTGGGTGAGGCCTGCCCACACGGGGCCGGACACCACGCCCGCGGGCACCAGCAGCGCCAGGCGCCGCACACGCTCGGGTGCGGTGAGGGCCGTCTGGAGCGCGACGAAGCCGCCCCAGCTGATGCCGTAGACATCGACACGCTCCAGGCCCAGGCCGTCGAGGACCTGAAGGGCCCAGCGCCCGTAAGCGCCGGTCTTCAGCGGCAGCCGGACCTCGGGAGCCCGCACCGACTGGCCCGGAACATCCGGCAAGAGCACATGGAAGCGCTCGGCCAACGGGCCCAGCTCTGTAGCAGCGTGGGCGGAGCTGGCCAGCGCGCCGTGCAGGCACAGCAGCGGGGGCCGCGCCGGGTCTCCCACGCACAGCACGTGGCTCGGCCCATGTTCCGTCATCACCTCGCGGTGGGAGACAGGCACCCTCACGCGCGAGAGGAAGCGCTCGTACCAGTTCTGGAGCATGTGCCGGCTAGAGGCGTCTTGAAAGATGCGTTGGCTCATTGCTTCCTCCTCGTGGGTGAGCGTGTGCCTCGCGCACGCCGGGCCGGTGCTGGCCGCAGCCCGTCCAGGTGCTGACGCATGAGGCGCTGCACCAGTCCGACAGGATCAGGCAGCCCCCCCTGCACCCAGGCGATCAGCGCGAAGTAATAGAAGGAGAAGTACGCGGCCCCCAGCAGCGCGGGGTTCGCCTCCGCGGCGAGCTCACCCTGGTGTACCGCCTCGTCCGCGAAGCTGGCGATGCGCTGGTGCACCCGCGTCACCTGTCCCGCGAAGCGCTCGGCCCAGGGCTGCGAGGCCAGCAGCGACTCCTTGAGCAGCGCACGGGAGAGCGCCGGGCGGGCCTCGTAGAAGCCAAACATGCGGCGCGTGAGGTGGGCCAGGCGCTCCTCCAGCGTCCCCGCGGGCACGGTGCTCAGCGCCCCGGCGATCTCCCGCTCGAGGTCCTCGAAGAGCGCGGCGTGCAGCAGATCTTCCTTGTCACGGAAGTGCAGCAGCACCGTGCCCGGGGCGACCTCGGCCTCCCGGGCCACCTCGCGGATGTTCGTCCCCGCGAAGCCCTTCGTCTCGAAGTGCCGCTTGGCCACCTCGAGGATGACCCGGCGCGTCTCCGTCTTCTGTTCGGCGCGACTCATCCGGGCGGCGCTCCGTTCATCCAATGAACTCGTTCACTGAACATGTTCAGTAACACCGGCCCCCGGGCTTTGGCAAGGCCCCCTCACGGCGGTGATATAGGGCCCGCCAGGAGGGCTTCCTCATGTCGAGCAAGGTGGCGTTGATCACGGGTGCTTCAGCAGGGCTGGGAGAGCAGTTCGCGCAGTGCTTCGCCCGGGACGGGCATGACGTCATCCTGGTGGCGCGCACCGCGTCGCGCCTGGAGGCGCTGGCCACCCGGCTGGAGCAGGAGCACAAGGTGAAGGCCCACGTGCTCGCGGCGGACCTGTCGCGCCCGGAGGAGCCTCAGCGCGTCTTCGACGAGGTGCGCTCGCGGCAGCTCGAGGTGGAGTTCCTGGTCAACAACGCGGGCTATGGCTCCACGGGCCCGTTCCTGGAGCAGGAGCTGACGCGCGAGGCGCAGATGGTGGAGGTCAACTGCACCGCGCTGCTGAAGCTGACGCACCTGTTCGCCAAGCCCATGCGCCAGCGCGGCAGCGGGCGCATTCTCAACGTGGCCTCCACCGCGGGCTTCCAGCCGGGCCCGTACATGGCCACCTACTACGCGACGAAGGCGTTCGTGGTGTCCTTCTCCGAGGCGCTGGCGCACGAGCTCAAGGGCACTGGCGTCACGGTGACGTGCCACTGCCCGGGCGCCACGCAGACCGAGTTCGCCTCACGGGCCGGCAACGAGCAGACGCGCCTGTTCCAGCGCCCGGGCGTGGCCAAGGCGCCCGACGTGGCCCAGGACGCCTATACGGCGATGATGAAGGGCCGGGTGCTCGCCATTCACGGCTTCGTCAACTGGCTGGCCGCGGCCTCGGTGCGCCTCACTCCGCGCGGCGTGGTGCGCTCCATCGCGGCCAGCCTCAACCAGAAGTAGGCGCGCGGTGCCTACGGGCCGCCCACCACCGTGTGCCGCACGGTGTCGTAGCGGCCGCCGCGGGAGGACGTCTCCGCCAGCGCGTGCAGCGTCAGGTTGATGAAGCCCGCAGCGCGCAGCTTGCCTCCCGCGATCGCCGACACCGAGGTGTACGGCGACAGATCCTTATAGGTGGCCGTCTTGGCGTCGATGACCAGCGTGGAGAGCTGGCCATCCGTCGAGTAGCTGTTGCGGGCGAACTCCACCTGATCCGGAGTGCTGGTGGAGCGCCAGAGCTCCGAGCCGGCCCCCACCAGGAGCACCACATGGGACGGGAAGTCATACAGCGCGCGGAACGCCGTCTCCTGCACCGCGCCCCGGGTGGTGGAGTTGTGCGCGTCCACCAGGCCGATGGCGCCCCGGATGAACGGGCTGCCGGTGCCACTCACCACGGTGTAGTCGCTGGGAGCGTAGGTGGTCTTCTTGGCGAACCGGTCCTCGTGCTGCCGGTAGTCCCCGTCGATGTCCAGGCTGCCGGAGTTGAGCGAGCCGTCACCGGGGTACACCAGCCCCACCGCCGTGGAGGGCCGCGTGCTGGTGTCCGGCAGGCGGGTGGACAAGTCGTACCGCCAGCCCTCGGTGAGCCGGTCCAGCCGCAGGTTCGTGTAGTACAGCGGCCGGCCCGCATCACGCCGCAGCACTGAGGAGGCGCGCTGCTGCACCAGCTCCACCGCGCCCACGCCCACCGCGCGCGCGCTGGTGCCGCGGATCACCAGGCCCGTGCGCTCCTCCAGGCAGATGGCCACCAGGCCCGGCGCCGCGAAGTCCTGCACCGCCTTGCCCAGCAGCCCCACCAGCCGTCCCAGCCGCCCGCGCCTGGTGCAGTGCGTGTCGATGAGCACCCCCGGCACGAAGCCCAGGAAGTCATTGTGAATGCCGCTGCCTCCGTCCGAGACGTCATTCAGGTACGGCGTGCGCGCGTCGGTGAGCACGTCCGCGGAGATCAGATCGTTGCCGCCAGCGAACGCGTACTGCGCCTGGCTCATGGCGCCCGCGCTGGTGCCGCCAATGGCCCCGCCCAGCGTCTGCACCACGTAGCGGATGTTCGTCTCCAGCCGGGTGCCGTTCCACAAGTCGTAGTACTGCCCCTGATCGCCGCCCTTGATGAAGATGACGTCCGCCCCGCGCACCGCGTCCACCACCGCCGCGTCATTGGCGGCCGTGCGGGTGAGCACCGGCAGCGTGAAGGCCTCCTGAGCGCCCAGCCACTTGAAGTAGTCCACCAGGAACGCCGTAGGCGCCGTCTCCGTGGAGAGGATCGCGACGCGGATCCTCCCATCGCCCGTGCGGTCCCCGTTCTTCACCAGCTCGCCGTAGAGCTTGTAGCTCCAGGCGGTGGTGTCCCCCACGTCTCCCTCGGCCCCTCCTCCCGCGATCACCACCACGCCCTGCGCCTGGGCGGGCAGCGCCGCCCCCAGCACCAGCGCCCCCAGCACCCACCAGCCCTGCCAACGCAACCTCGTGCTCGCCATGTCGTCTTCTCCGTACGGCCGCGTCAGCACGGCCATGTTTTTCTGATTTTCCGTGCTAAGCCAGCCTTGGAGGAATCACACATGCTGAAGAATTGTCACCGCTTCGTTCCAAGCATCCTGGCGGCAGTCGCGCTGTTCATCGGCACCACAGCGGAGGCCAAGGTCACCCGCTACCTGACGGGCTCATCGGCGGACGTCAGCCCCACGCTCTACGGGCCCGCGCTGAATCTGGGCGGCGGCGGGACGGATGTGGATCCCGCACTCCAATGGATGATCGATCAGGCGCGCGGTTGCACCACATGCGCCACCAAAGTGGACGTGGTCATCGTCCGCGCCAGCGGTTCCAATGGCTACAACGCTCCGGTGTACGCGATGAGTGGCGTGGACTCGGTGGAGACGCTCGTCATCCCCAGCGCGCGGGACGCCAGTGACGCGGCGGCGGTGGCCACCATTCGCAACGCCGAGGTCGTCTTCTTCGCGGGCGGAGATCAGTGCAACTACGTGTCGTTCTTCCGGGGCACCGGGGTGCAGAGCGCCGTGCAGGCGGTGTACGCCCGGGGCGGCGCGGTGGGAGGCACCAGCGCGGGGGCGATGATTCAGGGCGAGCACATCTATGACGCGTGCACCGGCAGCGTGTACTCGAGCGAGGCGCTGGCCGACCCGTACAACCGCTACATGAGCCTGAGCGGGGGCCTGTTCCCCTGGGCTCCGCTGGCCAACGCCGTGGTGGACACCCACTTCGGGCAGCGCGACCGCATGGGGCGGCTGATGACGTTCGTGGCCCGGCGCATCCAGGACGGCCATGACGCGACGGTGCTGGGCATCGGCATCAACGAGGCCACCTCGCTGGTCATCGACCGCACCGGCTACGCCACCGTCATGGGCCAGGGCCCCGTCTACTTCGTGCAGGGCACGCACCAGCCCGAGCGGTGCGTGGCCGCGCAGTCGCTGAGCTACTCGGACTTCCGCGTCTGGAAGGTGACCACCGGCAATGGCTTCGCCCTGTCCACCTGGTCCACCAGCGGCTTTGCCCTGCGCGGGGTAACCAACGGCGTCATCTCGGCGGACCCGTACTGACAGGTTGTCTGAACCGGTGGACGCGGCCGTGTCCCCTGTGACATACGCCGCGCCCGCGATTTCACTGTGGATGTGAGGAAGTCAGTGAGCGCGGCGGCTCGAGCGGCCCGCGCGCACCAGGAAGAAGCACAGGGCCGCGACGACGGCCAGCGCCGCGAGGCTGCCCGCCGTGCCCGACAGCAGTGCCTCCTTGGGACGGGCGTACTTGAGCCCGCCCACCAGCACCGCGACGGCCAGCCCCGCCAGGCCCTCACCCGCCACCAGCCCCGAGGCGGCCAGCACCCCGTTACCGCCCTCGGCGTCGGCCTCGGCCTTCTTGCTCCACCCGTCCGCCAGGCGCCGCGCGCAGCCTCCCACGAAGATGGGCGCCATGGCCGCCAGCGGCAGGTACACGCCAATGGCGAACCCCAGCCCGTTGACGCCCGCCAGCATCGCCGCCACCGAGAGCCCCGCTCCGGACAGCACCAGCTCCCACGGCAGGGAGCCGGTGAGCACCGCCTCGATGAACGTCTTCATCAGCGTGGCCTGCGGCGCGGGAAGGTCCTGCGAGCCGAAGGTATAGGCCTTACCCAGGAACAGCAGCGTGGCCGCCACCGCCCAACACGCCGTGGTGGCGCCGATGTACTGCCCCAATTGTTGCAGCGACGGGGTGGCCCCGACGAGCTGCCCCGTCTTCAGATCCTGGGAGATGTCTCCCGCCTTGGAGGCGGCGATGGCCACCACCGCGCCCACCATCAGCACGCCCGCCTGCATGCCCGGCCCCGTCCACCCGGCCACCGCGAAGATGGTGCCAATGCACAGCAGCGTCACCAGGGTGATGCCCGAGGTGGGCTGCGAGGACACGCCCACCAGTCCCACGATGCGCGAGGCCACCGCCACGAAGACGATGCCCAGCACCGCCACCGCCACCGCGCATACCAGCCGCTGCACCAGGCTCAGCCCGTTACCGAGGATGCCCGGCACCAGCACGAGCGACAGCACCACGACAGACAGCGCTCCCAACATGACCTTGCCCGGCAGATCCCGCTCCGTGCGCTCCGGAACCCTGGCCTGCCCACCGTCCGAAGCGCCGCGGATGCCGCGCGCCACCTCCATGAACGAGCGCGCCATGGACGGCAGCGCTCCCGCCACCGTGGCGATGCCCGCCGCGGCCACCGCTCCGGCGCCGATGTAGCGCACGTACCTGCTCCAGATCGCCCCGGCGTCCATCTGAGAGATGAGCCGCGTCGCCTCCGGAGCCAGCGGCGCCGTCAGGCCCGCGCCAAAGTGGGACAGCAGCGGGATGAGCGCCAGCGAGGACAGCACGCTGCCGGACACGACGATGGCGGACTGCCGGAACCCGAGGATGTAGCCCACCGCGATGAGCGCCGGAGCCACCTCCAGGGCCAGCTCGGCGTTGCGCAGCGCGGGCAGCGCCACGGCCACCTCGCCCGGCACCACCCGGAGCAGCTCCAGCGCCAGCTTGATGACGATGCCCAGCGCCAGGCCGCGGAAGATCCACGCTCCGGCCCGCCCGGCGCTCACCGTGCCCGCCGCCGTGCCCGAGGTCGCCTGGAGCACCTCCGCGCACGCCCGGCCCTCGGGATAGGGAAGCTCCTTCGCCGAGCGCACCAGCAGCAGCTGCCGCAGGGGAATCATGGCCGAGATGCCCAGCAGCCCTCCGAGCACCGCCACCGCGACGATCTGCAGGTACGGAGGCGTGAAGCCCCACAGGAACAGCGCGGGCAGCGTGAAGATGGAGCCGGTGGCCAGCGAGGTAGAGGCCGAGCCGATCGTCTGCGCCATGTTCGCCTCCAGGATGGAGGCACGCGAGCCCAGGGCGCGGAACAGCGCCACGGTCATCACCGCCACGGGGATGGAGGTGGACACCGTCATCCCCACGCGCAGGCCGAGGTACGCGTTGGCGGCGCCGAACATCGCTCCGAAGAGGATACCGGCCAGCACCGCGCGCCGGGTGAACTCGGCGGCCTCGGCTACGGGGCCCGGCGCAAGCCCGGAGGTGACAGCGGAAGAAGGAGGCGGTCCGGCGACGGGCGTACTCATGGAGAAGAGCCGGCGTGGAAGAGCGAAGCACCGGGCGACGGCTGTCTACAGGCTACACCTGGCGGTGTCACTCAGGGCTTCACTTCAGTCCGCCCCAGCGCTCGGCGGCGGGGCCCCAGGGCGCGAACAGGTGGGCCATCCGCTCCGGCCTGTGGATGCCCCGCTCGCGCATCCACGCCAGCGACGCCTCCACCTGCCCACGCCCCTGCTCCGCGCCCAGCCACTGGCCCTGCCGCACACGCGCCGCCTGTGCCGCCAGCAACATCCCGAAGCGCTCCAGCCGCGCGGCGGCCTGCCCATACATCGCCCCGGCCTCCGGCTGCCCCCGCGCCGCGGCCGCTCCGGCTCGCACCAGGTCCGCCTTGGCCAGTGCCACGTCGAGCCCCAGCTCATCCAGCAGCCGCACCTCCGCCAACACCTCGGCCAGCAGCGGCTCGAGCCCGGGGCCGTCCTGGTTCATGGCCCGCATCAGCCGCGCTCGCGCGCCCAGGTCCAGCAGCCGGCCCCGCAGCGACTGAGCGGCTTGCATGGCGTCCACCCGCGGCCACAGCTCGCGCTCGCGGCTGATGGCCTGTTCGGCCTGCCCCTCGTAGAGGTCCGCCAACATCATGGAGGCCAGGTGGTTGGCGTGCGGAATGAAGAAGCCCCGCTGAGAGAGGCGGCCAATCACGGCATCCGCATTCTGGCGGGCAAGCTGGGGGTCATCCATGGCCAGCCAGCGCAGGGAGCAGGGGCCCAGCTCCAGGCTGGCCAGGCTCAGCAGATCCCCTCGCTGCCATGCCTCCGCCGTGGGCAGCGCGAAGAGCTTGTGCAGCTCGTTCAGCTCGCCCGCCGCGCTCAACATGTGGCCCGCCATCGCCCACGCGCCCGCAAGCATCCAGTGGCCGCCCTTCTGCCCTTGCAGCAGCGACAACGTCCGCTCGAACAGAGGGCGTATCTGCTCCAGGTGCCCGGTCATCATCGCCTTGACGGTCAGCCGCAGGCTCACGGCCGCCTGCAGGGTGGGCACCTCCGGGTGCAGCGCCGCCAGCTGCAGCACCTGCTCCTCGAGCTGTCGCAGCTCCTCGCCCGCCCTGGGGTTATGGGCCGCCATATGAAGCAGCTCCACGCCCCGCCCCTGGCACAGGTGGAGCGAGTCTCCCGCCTCCAGCGCCTCGCGCTGGTAGATGGTGACGAAGAGCATGGCGTACGTCGGCGAGAGAAACTGTAGCCCGGAGGACAGGAAGTGCAGCACCTCCAGCCGGGTACGGTAGGGCTCTGGAGCGCAGTGGGCCTGCCGAGGCCAGGGCCGCTCTTGCAGGCTCGCGGCCAGGCGCCTGCGCTGCCAGCGCGTGAGCGCCCTGGCGCTCACGTTCGTCCTCGGAAGACGCAGCCCCAGCTCCGCCAGCGTCTGGCTCACGGTGGCGAGCCCCTCGTCCACATAACCGGTGAAGAGGTACTGCTCGGCGGCACGGCGGCGCAGCCCACGGGCCTCGTCCTCGGAGGCCAGCGGGATCGCCGCGAGGAAGGCCTCGGCGGACTCATGCCCGCGCCCGGCGTTGGCCAGCGCCTCGGCCCAGGTCAGCCGCAGGCGGAGCTGCTCCGCTGGCGCCCAGGCGCCCAGTTCGATCGCCTGCTGGTACAGGTCGGCCGCGTGAGAGAAGGCCAGGGCCTGCTCCGCCTCGCTCGCGGCCTGCACGCTGTAGCCAGCAGCGCGCTCACGCTCACCCGCCTCACGCCAGTGCAGCGCCAGCGTCTCCGCCCTGCCTTGCCGCCGCTCTTCGAGCGCACCGGCCAGTCGCCCGTGCCATTGCTGGCGCTGCTCCAGGGACAGGTGGCCCGCGACCGCCTGCCGCACCCGATCGTGCAACACCTCCACGCGATCCGTATCCGCCGGCCCGGTGGTGACAACCAGGTGGGCCCCACGCAGGCTGGCGATGAGCCGCGAGTACTCCACCGGCCCCAGGGTGGCCGTCTGGGCCACCACCTCATGGGAGAGCATGCCGGTGGACACCGCCAGCACCTCCAGCAGCACGCGCGCGGCCGGCTCCAGCCGCCGCACCCGGGCCCACAGGGCCTCATCCAGTCGCGCGGGCTGATCCCCCGGCTGCGCCAGCTCCTGGTAGCGCACCAGCGCGTCGATGAAGAGCGGATGGCCCTCGGACTCGCGGGCGATGCGCAGCGCGGCCTCGGAGGCCTGGGAGGAGCGCCTGCCCAGCAGCGTGTCCACCAGCCGCTGAGCGTCTTCCCGGGGCAGGCCCTCCAGCGAGAGCACCCGACTCGAGGTCCACCAGCGGCGCTCCCGGGCAAGCTCCGGTAACGGCCCCGCGTCACAGCGGCGCATCGTGGCCACCAGCAGCAGCCCCGGCGCCTGCAACAGCTCCTCCAGCAGCGCCACGGTGTCACTGCCCGCCCACTGCAGATCATCCACCCAGAGCACCACCTGGCGCAGCGAGGCCAGCCGCTCGAACAGCCGACGCAGGCTGGCGAACGCCGCCATGCGCAGCTGCAGTACGGGAGTGGACGGCCCCAGCGCACCCGAGCCGGAGGAGTTCAGTGCCTGGACGATGGGAAACAGGCGGCCGAGAGCGGAGAGCCCCTCCGTCACCACCACTGAGGCCAGGCCCTGCCCCAGTCCCTGGAGATAACGGACCAGCCCATCCACCAGGCCGTCCACGCCTTTGTAGGGCACGCTCTCGCGCTCATAGCAGCGGCCCGTGAGCACCACCGCCCGGGGAGCTTGGCGGGCCACCTCATGGAGGAAGTGGCGCACCAGGCGGGACTTGCCCACGCCCGAGTCCCCCTCCACCCGCAGCACCACCGAGATGCCCTGGCGGCAGTCCTCCATCGCCTGGCTCAGCTCCCGCAGCTCCGCGGCGCGGCCGACGAAAGGCAGCACCGCGGTGGCCCAGGCCTCCTCACGCGCCACCTGCTCCAGGCCCAGCCACCTCAGCACCTCTTCGCCCGTGGGGCGCAGGTGCGGCTCGGGCCGCAGCAGCCGCTCGCACAGCTGGCACAGATCCTCCGGCAGCCCCGGGGGCCACTGCAGCGGCACCGAGGTGGCGCGCGCCCTGCTGCCGGTGAGGCACAGGTGCAGCATCACCCCCACGCTGTACCAGTCCGCCTGCGGCGTGGGTGGCTCGCCACGGGCCTGCTCTGGCGCCATGTAGTTCGCGGTGCCGACCACCACCGAGCCGTCCCACGTCTCGTCATCCTCCACGTCCGAGAGGATGCCGAAGTCCAGCAGCACCACCCGCCCCTCGGAGGTGACGAGGATGTTGGAGGGCTTGATGTCGCGGTGGACCTTGCAGGCGCGGTGCAGCGCGTGCAGCCCGAGCGCGAGCTGGCCCAGGGCGTTGCGCAGCCGGTCCGCATCGAAGGAGTGAAACACCGCGGGAGCCGACACAGGAGCCTGGGCCGCGGCCATGGCCATCATCCCGGGCCCCAGCGCCACGGTGGGCGCGGTGAGCGGGTCGGCGGCGGGGGCGGGGGCGCGCAGAGTCGGCCCCTGCTCATCCTCCCGCGGCAGGGTGTGCTTCTGAATGTAGGCCAGGAAGTCACAGCCCTGGACGAACTCCATGGTGAAGAACCACTGGCCCTGCTCCTCCACCAGCTCGCCCAGGCTCACCAGGTTGGGATGGTGGAGATCCTGCAGCTTGCGGAACTCCCCCTTGAAGCGCAGCAGGGCCTTGGGCTCCAGCCGATGCAGCATCTTCAGCGCCACGCGCAGGTGCCGCTCGTGATCCACCGCCTCATAGACGGTGCCCATACCTCCCTGCCCCAGCGTGGATACCACCTCGAAGCGGCTGCTCTCGAGAACCTTCGCTGGCGTGGCCATTGCTGCCTCCTGAGCACCTGAGCTTAACCCAAAAGCTCGGGCGCTCCGTCCGGGCCTGCTGCCCTGCTGATCAGACGACCGCGCCGGCCTTGGCGTGGGGCGCTCAGGCCTCTATCGGCGGCGGCATCCGGCGCGAGGTGAGCACGGCCCCCGCGGACGCGGCGCTCACGAACACCAGCGCGAGCCACTGCGTCGCGGTGAGCTGCTCGCGCAGGAACACCAGGCCCGCCAGGGCGGCGACCGCGGGCTCCAGGCTCATCAAGATGCCGAAGGTACGGGACGAGAGCACCCGCAGCGCCATCATCTCCAGGGTGTACGGCACCGCGCTGGAGAGCAGCGCGACGGCCAGGGACGCCACGAACAGCGGAGGCGTCACACGTGCGGCCAGGCCCTGTGAGAGCGCGAAGGGCAGCACCGTCACGGCCGCGATCAGCATGCCCGTCGCGACGCTCTGCCCTCCGGGGAACACCCTGGACACGCGCCCGCCCAGCACGATGTAGGCCGCCCAGCACGCCCCCGCGAAGAGCGCCAGCAGCACTCCCACCGGGTCCAGCGCGCCCACTCCCCCCCGCCACGGAGCGATGAGGGCAATGCCCATCGCGGCAAGCACCACCCATACGAAGTCCAGGACACGCCGCGACCCGAACACCGCGAGCGACAGGGGCCCCATGAACTCCAGCGTGACAGCCAACCCCAGCGGGATGCGCTCGAGCGCCAGGTAGAAGCTGAGGTTCATCGCGCCGAGCACCACCCCATAGGGAATGACGGCGCGCCACTGCGCACGGGTGATCCGCGCGAGCGGAGGACGGAACACCGCGAACAGCAGCAGCGCGGACAGACCGATGCGCATGCCCGCCGTGCCGGCCGAGCCAAGCGCCGGGAACAGCTCCTTCGCGAAGGCAGCGCCGCCCTGCACGCTCACGATGGCAAGCAGCACCGCGGGAATGGGAGGCAGGGTCTTCTGACTCACAGACGCTTTCCTGTTCCATCCACTGGGCTCCGGCCCCCTCCCTGCGCTCCACCCTCCCCGCCCCCGTTCCTGCGGGGCTTACGCCGCCTGCGCCGCCTCTTCGACGAACCACTGCCAGACGGGCCTCCGAGCTCGCGCAGAATGCGAGCGCGAACACCGCTCTCCATTTTCAATTGCTGCATGAGCGTGTGCGCCTGCTGAGCACCGTGCGGATGGCGCAGCGCCTCACCCAGCCGCTCGACGATGTCGATCCGCAGCGCCACGGTGCCGAGCACCGCATAGCCGAAGGCTCGCGCGTCCCGGCCCCCAAACTCCGTGGACTCGAGCACCGGCTCCTGGGGAACACCCCTGGGCGGCGGACTCTGCTGGAACAGCGCCGTCAACATGCACCGCCGCTGGATCGCATGGGGCGCGAACGCCTCGGCGACATAGAGGAAGCGCTGTCCCTCCCGGACACCCAGCTGCCTCAAGCGCTCTCGCTCCTCTTCACTCAGCAGCCGCCACTGCTCGCGCGCCTCGCCCTGGGAGATCACCCCCAGCCCCTCGGCCAGACGGTAGGCCAACCCCCGCATCGGCCCGGAGCGGCCTGCCCCGGTGAAGGTCTCGGAGGGAAAGCCTCCCATGGCCTCGGTGACCAGATCCTTGGCCAGTGCCACCAGCCGGCGCTCGAGCTGCCGCCGCGCTCCCGCCGTCCAGACCTCCGGCTCCGCCAACGCCAGCTGCGGCGAGCGCCGGTCCTTGCCGCGCACCAGCCGGGCCAGCGGCTGCCCTTCGAACGAGATGCTCCCCGCCGCGTCCACCTCGAACGCCTCGTGCGTCGCATCGACCACCTGCTGGACGAACTGCTCCTCCGTCATCACTGCGCCGTCGGCGCCTGGCACGTCCCCCAGCAGCTGCCCCAGCTTGGCGAAGGGGCTGTCCGAGCCCTGCGGCGGCTGGGCGGTGGCTCTCACGAAGCGGCGCGCGCTCCTGCGTGCGGCACGCTGTACGAAGCGCTCCACCAGCCGCTCATGCAGGGCGTCACCCAGCGCGTCCTCGATGTGGCGGGTGCGCTCCTGCCACTGCTCGGCCTCGTGCAGCCAGCTGGAGCGATGGCTGATGTATGTCCAGATGCGGATGGCGGCCAGCCGATCCATCAGCGTGTGGATGTCTCCGGAGACATCGTCGAGCGGCGTCACCTGCTTGGCCAGCCAGGCCTGTTCCAGCTTCCCGTCACCCTCGGTGAGCTGGAGGAACGTCTCTCGCAGCAGCGCGACGTGCTGGCCGAACAGCCCCTTGCGGAAGTCCGGAATCTGGCAGACCTGCCACAGCAGCTCGACCGTGGCCCGATCCGTGGCCACCTCCCGGATGGCGGGAACGTGCGACAGCTCCTTGAGCGCATCGAAGTCGTCCGCGCGCTCCACCCGGATGAAGGCGCTGTGGCGCGGCGCCCGCGCCAACGAGTCCAGCAGGGACTCCGGGCTCGAGAAATCGAGCTCGGGGTTGCGCCAGATGAGGCTGCGCACCGCCGGGAACCGGTGGGACTCGATGGCCGAGACGATCCGCGGATGCAGCTCGGGCAGCGTGTTCAGCGTGCCGAAGCTGCCGTCATTCAGGTGGCGCCCCGCCCGGCCCGCGATCTGCGCCAGCTCGTCCGGGAACAACTCCCGCTGCTCGGCGCCGTCGAACTTCGAGAGCGCCGCGAAGGCCACATGGTTGAGGTCGAGGTTCAGCCCCATGCCAATGGCATCCGTGGCCACCAGGTACTGCACCTCTCCGGCCTGGTACATCGCCACCTGGGCATTGCGCGTCCGGGGCGAGAGCGCGCCCAGCACCACCGCCACCCCGCCGCGCAGGCGGCGCAGCGCCTCGGCCAGCTCGTACACGCGGTCGGCGGAGAACGCGACCACGGCCGAGCGCGGCGGCAGGCTCTTCAGCGAGCGCGTGCCGGAGTAGCGCAGCTGCGACAGGCGCGTGGCCCGCTTCACCGAGGCCTTGGGGATGAGCCCCTGGACAATGGGCCGCATCGTGTCCGCGCCGAGGAACCACGTCTCCCGGCGCCCCCGCGCGTGCAGCAGCCGATCGGTGAAGACGTGCCCGCGCTCGCGGTGGGCCGCCAGCTGAATCTCATCCACGGCCAGGAAGTCGACCACCCGGTCGGTCGGCATCGCCTCGACCGTGCAGATCCAATAGTCAGGGCGGGGCGGCAGGCGCTTCTCCTCGCCCGTCATCAGCGCGACACGCCCCTCGCCCACCCGAGCGGTTACCCGGTCGTACACCTCGCGAGCAAGCAGGCGCAGCGGCAGCCCCATCATGCCTGTCTCGTGCTCGAGCATCCGCTCGATGGCGCGGTGGGTCTTCCCTGTGTTCGTGGGCCCCAGCTCCGCCACGACGACCGAGTTCATTGGCGAATTCTAACCCCGGGCGCGGCTGAGTGCCCTGGGGTTCGACGTGAGTCAGGCGAGGGGCAGCGTGCCGCCGTAGCGCTCCTTCAGGAAACGCTCGCGGTAGAGCATGTACGCGGTGTGGGTGACCTCGTTGAGGTACCAGGCGTTGAAGCCGGCGCCCACGACGGCTCCGGCAAGCGGGATGAGCTGGGCCAGCTTGCCTTTGGTGAGCCGCATTCCCAGCGCTTCGGCCGAAGTCTTGAAGGCGCTGACGCTGGCGCCCCACTGAAGCTCTCCCACGGCCGCGCCCCGGCTCAGCATGGCGCTGGCATGAGACAGCTCCACGAGCGTGAGCTGCTTGGCCGCCACCGTCGGCGAGGAGGCCAACGTCAGCACGGATAGGGCGAACATCCGCTCGCTGGGGAGCGAAGTGTCGAAGCCGTAGTAGGCGGCGAACTCGTTCACCGCCCGCAGCGCCAGCGTGGCCAGCAGCGGAATGTCTCCCAGGATCGCCACGCCACCCAGCGCGCCCACGCCCGCGCCTTCCGCGGCGGCCAGCGCCTTGTACTTCGCCGCGAGGTAGCCCACCGTCCTGTCCACCTGCTCCAGCTCGAGCGAGTGGATGTCACCGGAAGAGTGGACCCGCGCGTGTCCCCTGGCGCGGAACTCCGAGTGGATGGCCTGGGTGCGCACGGACCAGGACGCCCCATCGTTCAGCAGGCTGAGGATCCCCTCGACGGCCCGGGTAACGGCCTCGCCAACGAAGGAGCCGGAGACCAGATCCGCGGCCTTGCCAGCCGGCGCGGTGATGCGGCTCAGCGCTCTTCCAGCCCGGGACTGCGTGGGCTTCCGGAAGGCGTCGATCTCGGCCAGGGCTCTGCGATCGTAGGGGGACAACTCACGTGCGCCGTGCATGGGGCTCCTCTGGCATGGGGAACCCCTAGTGTGCCGACTGCCCAGGCCGGGTCCAGGCCTGCCCCTCTCGTCCCCCCGGAGTGCAAGCGTGCTCGCAGGCCCTGGGCGGGGCCGGGCCTTGGGGAAACGGAAGGGCTTGGGTTATATGCCGGGGCCGATGACCCCCCGCCCAACCGAGTTCTCCTGGCCCGCGGATGATGTGGTGCACGTGCCCTACCGCGTTTTCACCGACGCGGACCTCTACCAGCGGGAGCTGGAGCACATCTTCCGGGGGCGCACCTGGAGCTACGTCGGGCTGGAGGCCGAGGTGCCCACCGAGGGCAGCTTCCGGACGACCCACATCGGTGACACCCCCGTCATCCTCTCACGTGCGAAAACCGGGCGGGTGCACGTGCTCGTCAACCGGTGCGCCCACCGGGGCGCCATGGTGCTGCGCGAGGCCTGCGGGGTGCGCAAGCGCTTCAACTGCGTCTACCACCAGTGGGGGTACGATCCGGATGGGGCGCTGCGCGCCGTGCCCTTCAAGGAGGGCGCGGGGGGCAAGGGCGGCTATGGCGGGCAGTTGGACATGGCGGCGCACGGCTTGCGCAACCTGCGCGTGGAGACGCTCAACGGGCTGGTCTTCGCCACCTTCCGCGACGACACCCCACCCCTGAAGGAATACCTGGGCGGCGTCTACCCTCAGTTCACCCGCGTCTTCGACGGGCGGCCCCTGGTGGTGCTGGGCTACCTGCGCCAACGCGTGCAAGCCAACTGGAAGCTCTACTTCGAGAACGTGAAGGATCCCTATCACGCGGGGCTGCTGCACCTGTTCGTGGCCACCTTCGGCCTGTTCCGCTCCACGCAGCGGGGCGAGACGCTCGCCGAGCCCAGCGGCTGCGGCCACCTCATCGCCTACCGCGGCAGCGCCGAGGAGCGCCGCGAGGAGTATGAGCAGCAGGGCATCACCACCTATCGCAAGGGCTACCAGCTCCGCGCCCCGGAGCTGATGCAGACCCTGCCCGAGTTCAAGGACGACATCTCCGTCTCCATCCAGAGCATCTTCCCCAGCCTCGTCAACCACCGCATCGCCAACACGCTGGCCACGCGCCACATCATTCCCCGGGCCGTGGACCAGTTCGAGCTGGTCTGGACCCTGCTGGGCTACGCGGATGATCCGCCGGAGCTGCGCACCCAGCGCATCCTCCAGGCCAATCTGGTGGGCCCCTCGGGCTACATCTCGCTCGAGGATGTGGAGGCGCTGGAGATCATCCAGCGCGCCATCCAGGATGAGCAGGCGGGCAGCTCCTTCGTGGGCCTGGGTGGGCGCGATGTCCAGTACGGCGAGCCTGTCGGCGATCTCACCAACGAAACGGCCATCCGCGGGTTCTGGAAGACCTGGCGCGGCCTGATGGCGCTGTGAGCCTCCCATGAACGATCTGCTGCTGGCCCGCTACACCGTGGAGACGCTGCTGTACCGCTATGCCCTGGTGCTGGACAACGGTCCGCTGGAGCACTGGCCGCGCTCCTTCACCGAGGATGGCCGCTACCGGCTCATCCCCCGCGAGAACTTCGCGCGGGGGTTGCCCGCGGCGCTGATGCTCTGCACCTCGCGGGCGATGATGGAGGACCGCGTCACCGCCATCGAGAAGGCCAGCGTCTTCACCCCCCACACCATCCGGCACCTGTACACCAATGTCCTCGTGGACGAGGTGCAGGCGGGCCGGGCGGTGGCTCGCGCCAATTACGCCGTCTACCGCTCGGTGGAGAGCGGCGAGACGGATCTGCTCAGCGTGGGTTGGCTGGAGGCACGCGTCCGGTTGGAGCCAACCCCGCTCTTCGAGAGCATGGACGTCATCTATGAAACCTGCCGCATTCCCGGGCTGGTGGTGTATCCCCTCTAGCGGCTTGGCCGCCCTTCAACAACTCGCCCCCACAGGAGCCCCATGACACGGGTGTATTACGACGCGGACGCGGATCTGCAGTACCTCCAGGGCCTCACGGTAGCGGTGTACGACTATGGGAGCGTGGGGCGGGCGCAGGCGCTCAACCTGCGCGACTCGGGGGTGCAGGTCATCATCTGCGAGAAGCCGGGCAGCGCCGCGGCCCGGCGCGCCGAGTCCGAGGGCTTCACGCTGGTGGAGGCGCAGGAGGCAGCCCGGCGCGCACACGTGCTGACGCTGGCGGTGCCGGATCTGGAGCAGCCGGAGCTGTTCCGCACGGCCATCGCCCCGAACCTCACGCCGGGCAAGACGCTGTTGTTCTTCCACGGCTTCGCCATCCACTACCGCCAGCTGCGCCCGCCACCGGAGGTGGACGTGGTGATGATCGCCCCCAAGGGACCGGGGGATTTGTTGCGCAAGATGTTCACCGAAGGCCAGGGCGTGCCGTGCCTGCTGGCGGTGCACCAGAATGCGTCGGGACGGGCGCGCGAGCGGGCGCTGGCGTACGGCAAGGGCATTGGCGGCACGCGCGCGGGCATCATCGAGACCACCTTCCGGGAGGAGACGGAGACGGACCTGTTCGGCGAGCAGGCGGTGCTCTGTGGGGGCGTCACGGCGATGGTGCAGGCCAGCTACGACACCCTGGTGGAGGCGGGCTACGCGCCGGAGGTGGCCTACTACGAGTGTCTGCACGAGCTGAAGCTCGTGGTGGACCTCATGTATGAGCACGGCATCGCGGGGATGCGCGATCGGGTGAGCGAGACGGCGACCTACGGCGATCTCACCCGCGGGCCGCGAGTGGTGGACGAGGGTGTGCGGACCCGGATGCGGGAGATGCTGCGCGAGGTACAGGATGGCCGCTTTGCCCGGGAGTGGATCCTGGAGAACCAGGCGGGCCGCCCTGTCTTCGAGGCGCTCAAGGAGCAGGGCCGCGCCCACCCCATGGAGGAGGTGGGCCGACGCCTGCGCGAGATGATGCCCTGGTTCAAGCAGGGCCGCTGAAGCACCCCTTCATCCACGAACTCACACCACTGGAATCCTCTTCAATGGATGTCATCCTGACCGGAGTCGCCTCGCTGGGCGAGGGGCCCCTCACACAAGCCGCGCTCGTCCAGCACGTCTTCCCGCTGTTCTCCCGGGTCCTGCGCCGTGACGCGCACGAGCTGTACCTCGCCAACCACTCACTGGGCCGTCCTCCGGACCGGATGGCCGAGGATGTCGCCAGCGCGGTGGAGGCCTGGTACTCGGAAATGGACGGGGCCTGGGGGCCCTGGTTCGACGAGCTGACGGGCTTCCGCTTCAAGACCGCGCAGCTGACGGGGGCGCCACGTCCTGACTGCATCGTGCCCAAATCGAGCGCGGGGCAGGGACTGCGGGCGGTGCTCAACAGCTTCCCCGCGCCGCCCCGCGTGCTCACCACCACCGCCGAGTTCGACTCCATCGAAGTCATCCTTCACCAGTACGCCGCCAGGGGCCGGGCCGTGGTGGAGAAGGTGGAGCCGCGTGCCGATGGCCAGGTCCACGCGGAGGATCTGATCGCCCGGCTGCGGGGCGTGGATCTGGTGGTGGTCTCTCACGTCTTCTTCGCCACCGGGCAGGTGCTCTCCGGGCTCGCCGAGCTGATCCAGGCGGCCCACGCGGCCGGGGCGAAGGTGCTGCTCGACTGCTATCACAGCTATGGCGTACTGCCGTTGGACCTCTCGGGGTGCGGCACCGACTTCGCCGTGGGCGGCAGCTACAAGTACCTGCGAGGCGGGGCGGGTTGCAGCTGGCTCTACGTGCACCCGCGCTGGTTGGACGGAGGGCTGTCCACGCTGGATGTCGGCTGGTTCGCCAAGAAGGAGCCCTTCCGCTACGAGCGGGCGCTGACGCCAGAGCTCGCCGCGGGAGGAGATGGCTGGCTGGAGTCCACCTTCGCCCCGCTGCCGCTGTTCCAGGCCCGGGCCGGCCTGGACTTCGTGCTCGCCATGGGCGTGGAGCGGCTGCGGACATACTCCCTGGCGCAGAAGCAGCTGCTCTCGGGCCTGCTGACCGAGCGGGGCATTGCCCACTTCGGCGCGGGCGTGGAGCATGGTGCGTTCGTGACCATTCCGCACCCGGACCCCAAGAGTCTGGCTGAGCGGATGAAGAGCGTGGGAGTCAACGCGGATGCCCGCCACGCGGGGCTGCGGCTATGCCCGGACGTGCTCACGACCGAGGCCCAGCTGGCCGAGGCGGTGGAGCGGCTGGCCCGGGTCCTGGCGCCGCCCGTGCGCCAGGTGGTTGGGCCGGCCTGAGCTCCGGTAATCAGCAGCCCCACCGTGGGCTGGTGGCGGGGCGTGTCTCCCCCCTTCAGTGGCGGGAGCGCACGCGGCAGAGGGACATCGGGACGGGTGGCGACGGTGGGAGAGGGGCACGAGGCGCTAGCCTAGCTCTCTTGGATGGGCAGCATCCGCGAGCCACGCAATGTTGTGCACCGCTCACGTGGAACGGACTCTGGACGAATTCAAGTCGACGGACGCTCTGATGCGAAGATCGACTCGATGAGCGCCCGCGTGTAACCCGCAGCGACCGCCGCAGCATATTCCTGCCAGTCGTCGTTTTTGTGAGAGTCGCAGTAGTCACACGTCCCACGGACGACTAGGTACCCCTTGCCGTGGTCCCAGGTGGCATCCGCGATCCCAGAGCCCTCCATCTCCACCGCCTTGACTCCGAACTTCTGACGGAGCTCGTCCCGCTTGGCAGGCCTCTTCAAGAGCTCGCTGGCCGATGCAATGGGCCCCAAGAACACCCGTGGCCGCCTAGGCTGCCGCTTGGGATCCTTAGGATGCTTGAGTTGCTTATCTGGGTCGTCGGTAGCGTGGAGCTTGTCAGCCGTCTGCGACGGACGCTTGTGCTTCAAGCGCTTGAGGACAGCATCAATGTGCTCATCCCACGGCCGATGCCCCGCGATTTCGTCAGCCTGAAGCAGGCGCACAGCTTCGATCAACTTGGCGCTCGGGGGGACTGGGCTGGACCGGATCTCCTCAAGCTTTACCATGTCGTACTGCACCACTCCCCGAGTGTCCGATACGACGATGTCTCCAAGCCGGACGTGGTCATCAGGAGTCTGTGGAGACGGGACTGCTCCCGCGATGCCGACCATGATGATGGCGTCCACGGAGGGGAAGTGCTCCAACAGAAGCGTGGCGCGAGCAGCGGCCATGTTGTTGCCCATCTTTGGCAGCATTGCGAGCGCGATTCGATGCTCTTTACCATCGAGAGACTTCATTCGACCCAACACATACCGGCGCCCTGCGCCAGCGCCTGGCACATGGTGCTCCTGACAGTCATGCAATGCCGCTTTCATTGCGGCGAACTCTTTGGGAAGCGCTGTGATGATCCCGATGGTGACATCAGCAATCAGCGATTCTTGAGGGCGGCTTCCCTTGGATGTGGTCCGCAGCGCGCCCACAAGGGCCCCTTGCCGTGCTCGCGTACGGCGATCCTCAACTGCCTCTACACCGTTCAGCAACTCCGCCACGCTCACCTTGTGGCGTGTACCTTCCGGCCGGTACAACCTTTCCCCCTCTTCCTCCAACATCAGCAAGTGCTTGTAGCTGACCGTCACCTCAAACTCATCAGGTACCGGCACCCGCTCGTCCACGACCAATCCTTTCAGGTCGCGGTGTTGCTCGTCGAGCTTCTCGCGGATGATGGCAAGCAGACCGCGCCGATGCGTTTTGCTTCCCGTGATGTGAATGTCCACGCGACGTTCGAGGGAGTCTGCTCGAACGATAGCGTGACAGCCCTCATGCTCAAGGATCACGCCTGTACGCCAGCGTCGGCCCTCCTGGCTGTAGGCATGCGTTTGGACGATGAAGCGCGGCAGCAGCCCTTCGGGCAAGACTTCGTACTGATAGCGAAAGTCG
This sequence comes from Myxococcaceae bacterium, assembly GCA_035296065.1. Classification (GTDB taxonomy): domain Bacteria; phylum Myxococcota; class Myxococcia; order Myxococcales; family Myxococcaceae; genus DATHBR01. Next base: position 59,293 of record DATHBR010000043.1, read on the forward strand.
AGGCCGTGTGCTGCGAGGCGTTCTCTAATGTTAGGTTGATTCTCGCCGAGCAATTCAGGCACCAGGTAGCGCTCATCCTTACCTGGCAGCCGAAAGCAGAGTTGGAACTTCTCCATGAGGTGCAGCAGGAATTCATGGCGGGATTTGGGGTAGCGCTGCTCATCCAAGACCGTAGCAAGTTCAGCCTTGGTGAGGACCCCGCCACGCCATTGCTTTTGCCCAGCACGCAGCAGGCTGTAGATGCCCTCTGTGACCCAGCGGGGATTGAGAACGTGCGTCTCCTTGAGGCGGGGATCATCTCGATAATTCAGTGCGATGCCGAGAATGTGCAGGAAGTTCGCCAGACGGCGCTGTTCTTCTGCATCCTGCTCACCCAACTCGCGGCAGATCTCCTGATACTGGTCCCAGGTGATGAAGTTCTCCTTCATCCCTGCCAACCGCTCCTTGATCTCGAACCAATCCGCCGGAAAGTCCGCCTTGCGATGCTCTAGGGTCTCGGTCTCCCGCAGGATCAAGCTCCTTAGCTCTTTTATACCGCTTGCGTCCTCGCAGTCCGTCAACACGAAGCCTGCGATCGCCGGGTATTTCTCCAGCAGCAGACCTCGATTCACATCAAAGGGGTGCTGGACGGCCTTGTTCAGCGCGATGATTACGCATGAGTCGCCGCCAAAGCTGCGAATCAACTGCAGCCAGTACTCAGCGTCTTGGGTGGAGTTTCCCTCACGCCCACTCAAGACCAACAGATAGAGCGTGCGCTCAGTGAGGAAAAACTGGTGCGTCGCGTGAAGGATCTCCTGGCCACCAAAATCCCATACATGCAACCGCACTTTGTCACCATCAGACAGAGTGACTGGCCACTGCTGGATCTCGATCCCGGGTGTCTCCGGCTCATGCTTATCGAAGGAGTCGTGGAGCATCCGCTTGATAAGGCAGGTCTTTCCTACTCCACCACGACCCACGAGGATCAGCTTCGCCTCGTTGAGCGGCCTCCGCTCCCGGGAAGCGCGGAAGTAGTAGTCAACGATCGCGACAGGCGGGACAGCAGGCGGGTGCACAGTGATCGAAAACGGGCTAAATACCCACCGTCTTTGGTACCTGACCGGTCCCAGGATCTCGGGAGGGAGCCCGAGGCCTTCATTTCCATTCAGGTCAAGCACCTTAAGTGCCTCCAAAGCTTCTCGCAATGACGGAGGCAACGACTTCAGTTTGTTGAAGCTAGCAAAGAGGTACCTGAGCCTGGGAGGCCAGCGGGACAACTCGGGCAAAGCCGAGATTTCATTGCCGGCAATATCAAGACCTTCGAGCTCTATAAGTTCCCGCATCGAGCCTGGCAACAGCGTCAGCGCGTTCTCTGACGCGGTAAGGTACTTGAGCCGAGTGAGCTGACCCAGGCAATCTGGCAATGTACGCAGGGGATTCTGGCTAAGACCAAGATACTGAAGCTTTGACAGATCGCACACCCACGTCGGCAGTTCCTTTAAGTCGTTGTCGGTCACATCGAAGTACTCCAGCTTCTTCAAGCGTCCAAACGACTCTGGCAAAACAGTGAGCCAATTGTCGAAGAGGTTAAGCGTATGAAGCTTTGTCAGCTTGCCCAGCGACTCCGGCACTGAAGTCAGCTGATTGCTGTAGCTAAGGAGTTCTCTAAGATTAGTGAACTGGCCCATCGCCTCCGGTAAGGCGAACAGCCGATTTTCAGAAATATCAAGTCCTTCCAGATGCGTCAGGTGCCACAGCGAGTCTGGCAAGGAGGTGAGTCCAAGATTACTCAGATCGAGAGAAGACTCCCCTAACCTCGCTGCTTCCTCAATGCGGTATTCCGCGTCGCTTAGACCATCAGCACTCGGATCAGATAGCGCCGTGAGCTTGCTTGAATGTGGTTTCTTCTGACTTGGCTTTCGAGGCATGCGGTGTCTTTCCGTAGTCTCTGGCTTCGCCGTGGCTCAGGCGCCTGCAGAACGCACCGGCCGTATGATGCTCGGTTCCAGAGGAGCGACCTCGTGGCGCTCAATCGCCTTGGCAGGATACTTCTCCAGCAGGCGGTGGACCGCCTCCATTGACTCCGCCTCGAACACCACCATCCCGAAGACACCGGCCGAGTCCATCACCGAGCCCGCCCTACCAACGTGACGACTGCCAGTTGGCTCTGGAGGAACTCTCCATGCGCGCCCATCGTGACCTGCTCCTCAGGGGGCATCGCCATCGCGAAGTCGAGACGATTCGCGACGAGGCGAACGAAGAAGAGGTTGGAGGGCATGGAGTGGCTCCTTGGTTAGGAGCGCGCAGGCTGCCATGACTTCGAGCCCCTGTCTCGTGGGTCAGGCGGCTACTCTTGGCATGTGCCGACTGCCCTACTTGATGGCCTGCGCTTGAGGGTCCCTCAGGTAAAGCACCCTGCATCAAAAGGAGCCCGATATGCCGGAGTTGGTGTTCTTTTGCCGTAGCAAGGAAGTGCTCAGGGTGAGGCTCTAGCGTCAGCGCTTGGCGCTCGGCCGCAGAGAGAAGTGCGACGTCGTCATCCCCGATTCAGACGTGAGCCGCAAACACGTGCCGCTCGCCTCCGACGGCCCCCAGGGGGCCTGCTTGAGGATCTCTCCGGCAACGGCACCTTGGCTGCGGGCAAACCGATGACGCACGGGGTGCTGCCGGAGGGGGCGGACCTCACCCTGGGCAAGTGGCGCGCGATTTTCCGGCGGCGGCGACTACGACCTCCCACTGGCGTGGGTCGGCACACGCGCGTGCAGCAATTTCTGGCCCAGAGTGTCGGCTCCCTCAAGCGAGAGTGGAGCCGGGGGGAAGGCGTGAGCCCGCTGCCGTTGGCGGCGCGGGTGAAGGAGCCGAAGAAGGAGCGCAAATCACGGCTGGATTGGGCTGGGTTGCTGCGTCGCATCTTGTCGGAGGCGGGTCCCATTCTGGGAAACCTCCTCGCCGAGCAGCGCAAAGCCCGGCGCAAGGCGCGAAGCGATGCAGTCGCCCACTCCTCTGTTCGAGCTCGCGCCTCCGTCCGAATCGGAATCCATGTCGGAGCTCAAGCCCGCGCCCACGTCGCAGAGCTGACACAGGGCGCGGGTATGTCATGGGGCGGATTGACGATCACCCGCGTTGCTTCTGGAATAGTGCCCGCAGTCCCACCCCAATGCTGCACCGGTCGCCGGTCGCCGCAAGAGATCGCCCCATGTACCGCTCCGCCCGTTCCCTCTTCGCCACGCTCCTGCTCGCGCCCCTCCTCGGCTGCAACGTCGGCCCTGAGCCCGAGGACACCGCTCCCGCCCAGGTGCCGGCCGCCGGGTCCACCGTCCATGCAATGGCGACCTGCGAGCTGAACGGCACGCAGTTCCCGGACGGGTATGTCTATGGCTACGCCAACGGCACCAACCGCTGCTCGGCCAAAGTGAATGGCTACTGCACCGGCGGCCCGTTCGCAGGCGAGCCGTGCGTCGCGAGCGGCGAGTGCTACGCAACGTGCGTCAACGGCACCTGGCAGTAGGTCCGTGGGTTGAAGGCGCCCTGGCGGTTGAGCGCCAAGGCGCCGGGTGCTGGGTGCTGGGGTTGCTCTGCTTGGAAGCGGCGGGAATCGAACCCGCTACTATCTCGCTAATCAGATGCCGCCGTTGACCGGCAGCACCTTGCCGTTCATGTATGTGTTCTCAAGCGCCAGCCAGAGGACGGCCTTCGCGGCCTCCTCGGGCCGACCCAGACGGCGCAGCGCGCTGAAGCCCTTGTAGTCCGCCACCAGCTTCGTGCCGACCTCTCGTGAGAGGCCGCTCTCCAGCAGGCCCAGCGCCACCACGTTGATGCGCACGCCCTTGGGGCCCAGCTCCTTGGCTACCGCCATGGCCAGCGCGGACAGCGCTCCCTGCGACGCGGCGAAGTGAATGGGTGATGGCGCGGACTGGGTCCGGTCCAGCGCGCCCACCAGCACCAGGTGCCCCTCCCCTGCCTGCGCCATCGCTGGCGTCAGTTCCTGGCAGGCGATGAAGGCCGACTGGCTGTTCACCGCCATCGTCCGGCTCCAGCTTTCGTCGGTGATGTCCGCCAGGGACGCCGCCTGGTTCACTCCCGCGCAATGGATGAAGAGGTTCGGGACGAAGCCCTCCTCTTTCAGGGCCCGAAGCGCGGACCGTGTCGCCGCCGCGTCCGCGAGGTCCACCTGTACCGGGCGCATCGACAGCTCCGCCGCCAGGGCGTGGGCCCTTTCGCGCGATTGGTGCCAGGTGAAGGCCGTGGAGACTCCCGCTTTGGCCAGGCCCCGGAGTACCTCCGCGCCCACGGCTCCCGTGCCTCCGAAGACCAGCGCCCGGGGGGGATTCAGTCGAGGTTGCACAGGAACTCCAGTTCCTCCCGGGCGACCCGGGTGAAGGTGGCCAGCGCCTCGGGCGCGATGGTGAAGCGCGGCTGAAGCCTCAGCACGCTCCAGTCATGGCCGCACACGAAGCAGAAGTAACCGCGCTTGTAGAGCCGGTGGCACAGCAGCAGCCCCACCGTGGGACGGTGTGACAAGTCGTCCATGCCGAAGTGCTCGAACGACAGCCACGGGTGCTCCGTGGGCTTGAGCACGATGCCCGCCACGAGCCCCTCCCCCCGGATCTCCTCGAAGAGCGGCAGCGACGAGAGGGCCTCCGTCAGCCCAGCCCGGAAGCTGGCGCCCTGCTCTCTCACCCGGGTGATGAGCTCGTCCGTCAGCAGATCCAGCGCCGCGTGCGCCGCGACGCACACCATCGCGCTGCCGCTGAACGTGCAGTTGTGGGCCTCGGCCGTCTCGAAGTTCTTCCCGTATGCATTCTCGAACAGCTCGCGCCTGGTGAGCATGGCCGAGATGGGCAGCAGCCCTCCGCCCAGGTGCTTTGCCAGCAACACGCACTCGGGCCGCCTCGGCCAGCGCTCACTCGCGAGGAACCGGCCCGTGCGCCCCAGGCCCGTCTGCACCTCGTCCGCGACCAGGAACGTGCCGTGGCGCTCCGTCAGCTCGCACAGCGCCTCGATATAAGCCTGTGACAACGGACGCACGCCACCCTCGAGCTGGATGGGCTCCACCACCACCGCGGCGACGTCTCCCGCGGCCAGCGTGCGCGCCAGCGTGTCGATGTCTCCGAAGGGCAGGTGTGACAGCCCTGGCAGGTGCGGCTCGAAGGGATCCCGGAACGTGCCCGGCGTCATCAGGCCGCAGCTGCCCATCGTGCAGCCGTGGTAGGCGCGCTCCAGCGAGAGCACCTTCGGCCTGCGCGTGACGGCTCTGGCGAGCTTGAGCGCCGCTTCCACCGCCTCACTCCCCGAGCTCGCGAAGTACGCGTTGGAGTAGTACCCCGTGCGCTCGCACAGCCTGCGCGCCAGGCTCCCCGCGTACGGGTTCACCCGCGAGGGAAACCAGGAGGGCGAGTCCGTCTCCAGGAACTGGCGCACCGCCGCCGTGATGGCCGGGTTGCGATGCCCGAACGCCTGGGTGCCATGGAAGTCCTCGATGAGCTGGCCTTCCGTGTCCTCCAGCCGCCCCTCTTTCGTGTGGACGATGCGCAGCGGCTCGCCGGCGATCTCGGCTCGCAGGGTGATCAGCGGGTTGACGAACTCCCGGAAGTCCTCGAACCCCCGCCGCAGGATGTCCTCGACGCTTACCGTCATCATCCGCTCCTACAGCCCACCGTCGGCGACGACCTTCGCCCCGGTCATGAAGGTGTTGTCGTCCGACACCAGGAAGACCGCCATCCTCGCGATCTCCTCTGTGTTCCCCAGCCGGCCCAGCGAGCACTGTCCCAGGTACTCGTTGAGCCGGTGCGGTGGCAGCGACTTCGACAGCCCCGCGTCCAGCAGCCCCGGCGCCAGCAGGTTCACCTGGATCGAATAGCGCCCGACTTCCCGCGCCAGCGCCTCCGTGAAGCCTCGCAGCGCGGACTTCGCCGCCGCGTAGTGCACCGGGGCCTCCACCACCCGCTCCGAGGCGAACGAGCCGATGTTCAGGATGCGTCCCGCCTTCGCGCGGATCATCGGCCGCAGCACCGCTCGCGAGAACAGGTACGTGCCCTTCACGTTCACGTCCATCACCAGGTCCCAGTCCGCCTCTTCGATCAGCGCGATCGGCAGCACCTGGTTGGCTCCCGCGTTGTTCACCAGCACGTCGATGCCGCCCCACGCCTCCGTCACCGCCGCCACCGTCTTCTTCACGTGCTCCGCGTCCGCCACCGAGCCCTGGAACACCAGCGGCTCTGGGCCCACTTCCTTGATTCGCGCCGCCGCCTCCTCCGCGTCTCGTGCGTTGCGCGACCAGGTGAAGGCCACCTTCGCCCCCGCCCTCGCCAGCTCCTGGCAGATGGCCCGCCCCAGCCCTCGCGAGCCTCCCGTCACCAGGCAGCGCTTGCCTTCCATTCGGGGCATCACTTGCCATGCCCTCCGTGCAGCACCGGCAGCTTGTAACCCCCGCTGCGCTCGTTCCACGCCTTCGGCGCTTTCATGAAGCGCGCCTCCTTCTCGCGGTACAGCACGTTGTAGTTACACACCGGGATCGTGCTCCCGTCCGGGTAGCAGTTCGAGTCACAGCACTTCATCACCCGCTCCACGTCGAACGTCTCCTCGTCCATGTGCGAGTGGATGTAGACCGCCTTCACCCACTTCTCCGACGCCCGCAGCGATTCCTGCCGGCTGAGCACCTGCCCCTGGGGGAACAGCTGCGCCAGCAGGTGCTTGAGCATCCCCAGCGTGCGCTCCGCCTCGTCGCCTCCGAACGCGAACAGCCGATCGATGGCGTCGTGCATCGCCGCCTCCAGCCTCGGGCTCGGCTCCAGGTACAGCCGCTCGCCCAGCACCGAGTAGAACTGCTCGCGCGGCATGAACCGCGTAAACGGCACCGCCGGGCCTCCCGCGGGATCCAACAGCAGATAGGCGATCTGGTAGCAGAGCGGGTGCGCGCACGGCGACGGCACGAAGTCGTCCTCGCGCAGCATTCCCCCCGTCGTCTCCTCGATGCGCTTGAGCACCTCGTGCATCGAGATGCGCCCCGAGCGATCGAAGCTCACGCCCCCCTGCCCCGTATACGTGATGGTGTGGATCTCCAGGTGGCGCACGCTGCTGCGCTCCAGTCCCAGCTGGATGATGCGCCCCACCTCGTGATCGTTGTACCCGCGCGTCATCACCGGGATGAGCGTCGTGTCCACGTTGTGCTTGTCCAGCAGGTCCAGGCACCGCATCTTGATGTCCAGCAGCCGCGCCCCCTGCATCGCCTGGTCCACGTCCGCCTGGAACGAGTCGAACGAGAGCGCCACCCGCGCCTGCAGCTCACCCAGCCGCTTCACCAGCCGCTCGTCCTGCGCCAGCTTGATGCCGTTGGTGCAGATCGTCACCCGGTGCGCGCCCGCCGCCCGCGCGTGCTCGATGAAGTCCAGGAAGTGCGGATGCACCGTCGGCTCGCCGCCCGTGAAGTTGATCAGGTCCAGCTCGCCGCCGTGGTCCTTCACCAGGTGCCCGAGGATCTTGTCGAAGTCCTCGAGCGTCATGTGGAACGCCCCCTCGTTCTTGTTGTGCACGTAGCAGATCGGGCAGTTGAGGTTGCACGCGCTGGTGATCGTCACCACCGGCAGCCGCACCTTCTGCTCGTGCGTGGAGCAGGCCCCGCAGTCGAACGGGCAGCCGTGCTCCACCTCCTTGCGCACCACCGGGGGCGCGGGCGGCGTGGAGATGGCGCGCGTGCGCTCGTACCAGCCCGCGTCATCCGAGAGCATCACCGTCTGCGCGCCGTGCACCGGGCACCGCTTGCGCATGTGCACCTCGGTGCCCACCGCCATCACCTGCGCGGGCACCGCGTTCTTGCACTGCCGGCACAGGCTCGTCGTCTCGTGCAGCAGCCGCTCCACCGGTACGGGTCCACCTGACATCTGCCCCTCCCATCCGAATGACTTGCGTGGCCCTACACCGCTCCGTCCAGCACGAGCGTGGAGCCGTTCATGTAGCTGTTGCGATCCGACACGAGGAAGGTGGCCACCTCCGCCACCTCCGCCAGCGTGCCCACGCGCCCCAGCGCGCAGTTGCGCAGGTACTCCTCGAGCCGCGGCGCCGGCAGGTTGCCCGAGACGCCGTCCTCGAGGATGCCCGGCGCCAGGCAGTTCACCGTCACTCCGTAGCGGCCCAGCTCCTTCGCCAGCGCCTCGGTGAAGCCCTTGAGCGCCGCCTTCGCCGCGCAGTAGTGCACCGGGGCCTGCATCATCTTCACGCCCGCCAACGAGCTGATGTTCAGGATGCGGCCCCGCTTGCGGTGAATCATTCCGCGGATGGCCGCCTGGGTGACGAGGAACGCTCCCTTCACGTTCGTGTTCATCACCCGGTCCCAGTCCTCCTCCTCCATCAGCGCCAGCGGCACCACCTGGCCCACCCCCGCGTTGTTCACCAGGATGTCCACGCCCCCCGCCTCCTGCTCCAGGGTGCGCACCATCTGCTGCACCGCCGGCTTGTCCAGCACGGAGACCTTGAAAGCCCAGCCCCGCACGCCCTGCGCCTGAATCCCCGCCAGCGAGCTGGCCGCGTCCTGCTCGGAGCGCGCGTAGCAGAAGGCCACGTTGGCCCCCTCGCGCGCCAGCGTCTGGCAGAGGGCCCGCCCCAGACCGCGCGAGCCTCCTGTCACCAGCGCCGTGCGCCCCTGCAACAACTTCACTTGAGCACCGGCAGCTTGAACGACGCCGGGCCCGCCGCGTTCACCGGCGGGTTCGTCGTCCACGGCTTCTTGCCCCAGGGCGCCACCTGCGTGTCCGAGCCCTTCGCCGCGCCACGGTGGAACATATTGAAGCCACACGCCGGCATCACCCGCCCGTCCACCTGCGGGTAGTGGTGGCAGCACTTGCGCAGCCGCTCCAGGTCGAAGTCGTGCCGGTCCATGTAGTGGTGCAGGAAGATGCTCTTGGCCTGCCCCTCGCCAATGCGCACCGACTCCTTCGCCGTCAGCTTGCGGTCCGGGAACATCGCGTCCAGCGAGCGCCGCAGCGCCTTGAGGATGTCCGGGCCCCGCTCCACCTCGTCCTGCCGGGCGAACACGTCGTGAATGACTTCCTCCAGCGCGCTGTGGATCTCCGGCGAGGCGCCCAGCGTGGCCGACGAGCGCAGCAGCGTGCCGTGCCGCTTGAAGTCCACGAAGCGCCCGAACGGCAGGTGCGTGCCGTCGTTCAGCCGCAGCAGGTACGTCAGCGACACGCACTGCGGGTGCGAGCACGGCAGCGGCGAGAAGTCGCTCATCTTCAGCTTGCCGCCCGTCTGCTCCTCGATGCGCTGGATGACGCCCGGAATGGTGAGCCGATCCATCGGATCATGCTTGTAGGCGCCGCCGCCGAAGCCCGTGTACGCCGCCGGCTGGAAGCTCAGCGAGAGGATGAAGTCCTTCTCCAGGAACAGCTCCACCGCCTGGCCAATCTGATGCTCGTTCACCCCGCGCGTGGCCACGAAGATCATCTGCGTGGGGATGTTCAGCTCCTCCAGCATCTTGAGCGCCGCCAGCTTCTCCTTGCACAAGTCACGGCCGCGGATCTTCTCGTGCGTGTCCGCCGTGAAGCCGTCCAGCTGCAGCCCCACGTAGGCCCCGCGCGCCTTGAGCCCCTCGGCGAACTTGCGATCCCGCCCCAGGCGCAGGCCGTTGGTGATGACCACCACCCGCCCAATCTCCGGGCGGTTCGCGATGTCCACCAGCTCGAGGATGTTCGGGTGGCTGGTGGGCTCGCCCCCCGAGAGCGCCAGCGACTCCAGCTGTCCCTCGCGCTCCACCATCTGATCGACGATGCGCTGGAAGCCCTCGAGCGACATGTGGTTGGAGTACTGGTTGTTGACGATGCAGATGGGGCACTCGAGGTTGCAGTGGTCCGTCACCTCGACGATGGGCAGGCACGTGTGCTGCTCGTGGTCCCCGCAGGTGCCGCAGTCGGTGGGGCAGCCGTGCTTCACCTCGGCCGCGAACTTCAGCGGCTCGGTGCCCGCGCGGGCAAACGCGTAGGCCCGCACGTAGTAGCGCGCGTCCTCGCTCACCAGCGCCTCCGAGGGGCCGCACTTCCTGCAGTCCTTCTTGAAGTACACCTTGCCCCGGCGGATGACGACCTGCGCCTGCAGCAGCGCCAGGCACGAGGGGCAGGTGGAGGTGGTGTGCTTGAAGAGGTGATCGCGCGTGTCGTCCGCCACCTCGCCGCGCTTCACGAAGGCCTCGACGTACGCGTCCGCGTTGTCCGCCAGCTTCGACTCCGTCTGGCCGCACTTCTCGCAGAACTTCAGCGCGAAGACTTCGCCCTTGCGCAGCACCACGCGGGCCTCCACGTCCTGGCCACAGCCCTCGCACCGGGACGGCTCGTGGTGCAGGAAGGTGTGGGGCCGATCCGCACGCTCGGTGATGCCCGTCGTCGGTGCGCAGCTCGTGCACTCCATGATGCCTCCGGGATGGCGCGGCACCGGCACGCGGGTTGCGCGCTTCGGGCGACGCGGGTGGCGCATCGTGTCCGCCCCGGATGCGCCTGTCCAGGGGCTTGCGGCGCGTGGTATGAGCGCAGGCCTCGCGGAGGGGTTCTCGTGCGCTACGTCCTGCTCGACCGCATCACCCGCCTGGTCCCCGCGGAGCTGGCGCAGGGCGTCAAGTGCGTCTCGCTCGCGGATGACATCTTCGTCGATCACTTCCCCGGCCACCCCGTCATGCCTGGCGCCCTCATCGTCGAGTCCCTGGCGCAGCTGGGCGGCGTGCTGGTGGAGGCCACCCTGCGCGAGCGCGGGCGCAATGATCTGCACGCGCTGCTCACCATGGTGGACCGGGCCAAGTTCCGCCGGCTCGTGCGCCCCGGGGACAAGATGGAGCTCGAGACGCGCCTCATCACCGCCCGCGAGGAGGGAGGCCAGGTGCGCGCCACGGCCTCCGTGGATGGACAGCTGGTGGCCGAGGCCGAGCTCACCTTCGCCTTCGCCGAGGTGAAGAGCGAGAAGCTGCGCGCGCGGCGGCGCGAAGTGTTGAATGTGTGGCTCACCGGGGCGGCGGAGGAGCCTTGAGGCAGGCCTTCGTTCGAGGGGTCGGGGCGCTGTCGGCCCTCGGCCGGGACTGGCCCAGCACGGCGGCGGCCCTGGCTCGCGGAGAGAGTGCCATCGCGCGCGTGGCGCACTTCGACGTGGAGGGCTTTCCGTGTCAGGTGGCCGCGCCCGTGCGGGGCATCGCCGAGGAGGTGGAGGATCGACGGCGGGAGTTCGCGCTGCATGCGGCCCGGGAGGCGTGGGCCCAGGCGGGCCTCTCCGCCCCGCCCGAGCGCATCGGCGTGTTCATTGGAGCTGAGTCCGGCCGGGCCCGCTTCACCACCGTGCTGGCGCTGGCTCAGGCGGCCGGTGGCGGGGCGCGCTTCGATCACCGGGCCTTTGGTCAGCAGGCGCGGGAGCTGGCGCCTCGCATCGACGCGGCGGCGGTGTCTCCCGCGGCCGTGGCTTCGATGCTGGCGGGAGAGATTGGCGCCCGCGGGCCGTGTGAGACGGTGTCCCTGGCGTGCTCCTCTGGGGCGGCGGCCATCGCCGAGGGCGTGCGCGCCATTCGCCGCGGCGAGGTGGATGTGGCGCTGTGTGGCGGCGTGGGGGCCGACGTGGATCCGCTCATGCTCGCGGGCTTCGGGCTGCTGGGCGCGCTGTCGGCCCGGGGCGTCTCGTGCCCGTTCGACTCGCACCGGGATGGCTTCGTCGTCGGAGAGGGCGCCGCCATGGTGGTGCTCTCCGCCGAGCAGGGCTCCGCCGTGGCCGCCGTGAAGGGCGTGGGCCGCTCGCTGGATGCCTATCACCTCACCGCTCCGGATCCGGAGGGCTCGGGCGCCTCCACGGCCATGCGCGCCGCGCTGGCGGAGGCGGGGCTCGAGGCGGTGGACTGTGTGCAGGCGCATGGCACCTCGACTCAGCTCAATGATGAGGTGGAGGCCCGGGCGCTCCAGCGGGTGCTGGGGGCCCGGCTGGCCGATGCGCATGTGAGCTCCGTCAAGGGTGCCCTGGGCCACTGGATCGCTGGCGCCGGGGCGCTGGGCCTGCTGTGCGCGCTGCACGCCCTGGAGCACCAGGAGGTGCTTCCGACCGCTGGGTTGCAGCACCCGGATCCCCGCTGCCCGCTGCCGCACGTGCAGGGCCAGGCGTTGCGCAGGCGTGTGGACTCGGCGCTCGTCAATGCGTTCGCTTTCGGTGGAGCGAACACCAGCCTCGTGGTGGTGCGCACGTGAGGCCCGTCGCCGTGGTGGCCGCCTCCGCCGTGAGTGTTCAGGGCCTCGGGTGGCGGGGCCTGGGGCGGGCGCTGCGCTCGGGCCAGAGCGCGGCCTCGGCCTGTGCGGCGCTCGGAGGCGTGCTGGCGGCCCAGGTGCCCGCGCTGCCCGCCGCGCAGGATGTGGAGCCCAGGCTTCGCAAGCTGATGAGCCGGGGCGCGCGGCTCTCGTGCGTGGCGGCCCGGAGCCTCTTTCAGGAGGCCCCCTCGCTGCCTCGCGAGGAGACGGGGTTCTTCCTGGGCGTCGGCGCCTCCGGTGGCGCGGTGGAGGAGCTCGAGGCGATGCTGGGCGCGAGCTTCTCCGAGGACGGCTTCGAGCTGAGCCGGTTCGGAAACGCGGGCCTGAGCGCCTGCAATCCGCTGTTCGCCTTCCAGCTGATGAACAACTACACCCTGTGCCATGCCGCCATCCGCGAGGGGCTGCGGGGCCCGAACGCGGCGCTCTTCTCACGCGGCGCGGGGACGGTGCTCGCGCTGGCCGAGGCGCTTCATGCCGTGGCCCAGGGTGAGTGCGAGCTGGCCCTGGGCGGCGGTGCGGACTCCGCGCTGCACCCGGTGACGTGGGCGGAGCTGCGCCGCGAGGGCGAGCCGGACGCCACTCCGGGCGAGGGTGCGGCCCTGCTCGCGCTGGCCTCTTCCTGGGCCGCGCCTCCGCTGGCCTTCCTGTCACGCTGTGAGGTGTACCCCGGAGGGCCCCGGGCGCTCGAGGCCGCGCGCGGCGCCCTGCTCGCGGTGAGCCCGGAGCGGGTGGTGCTCGCGGCCACTCCCAGCCGGCGCGAGGCCACGCTCGCGTTGGCTTCTTCCGTCTGTCCCGGCGGCTTGCTCGAGGCGGCTCCGCTGTTCGGTGAGTCGCTGGCGGCCTCCGCGGCCCTGGCCACCGTCGCTGCGCTGGACCTGCTGCAGGACGGGGAGACTCGCCGCGCCGCAGTGCTCGTCTGTGGCCCGGATGGAGACGTGGGCCTCGTCGCGCTCACCCGGGAGATGCCCTCGTGAGCCGCGCCGTCATCACCGGCTGTGGCGTCGTGTCCGCCCTGGGGCTCGGTGCTCGCGCCTTCTGGGACGCGCTCGGCGAGGGACGCGCGGGCGTGGGGCCCATTCGCCACTTCGATGCCTCGGGGCTGCCCACCCGCGTGGCGGGCGAGGTGCCCGTGCTCAGGACGGATGGGGCCTGGCTCCAGGAGCAGCTCGGCGCGTCCGTGCCCTGGGCCGCCCTGGAAGATTGGGAAGCCTCGGGCGCCCTGCGCGACAGGAAGATTGGCTTCGGGTGGGTCGCCGCGCTGGAGGCCTGGCGCCAGGCCGGCTGTGGCCCCGGTGATGGGCAGGGCACCTGGCTGTCCGTGGCGCTCGGGCTGGAGCAGGCCTTCCTCGAGGACTTCGCTCCGCTGCTGTGCGGCGAGGGGACTCGCAGGCCTATCGACTGGTCCGCCGAGCCTGGTGCTCCCCTGCCCCGCGTGCGCTTCCGCTCGCGCATCGATCTGTGCGCGGACGGGCTCGTGCGGATGCTGGGGCTGTCCGGCCCGGTTCAGGCGCATGTCTCCGCGTGCGCGGCGGGCACGCTCGCGGTGGCTCACGCGGCCTCGTTGATCGAGCGCGGCGCGGCCACGCGGGTGCTGTGCGGCGCCAGTGACTCGATGGTGAATCCGCTGGGGCTCGGCGGCATGTCCCGCCTGGGTGCTCCCTCTCCTCGCGCCGAGCCGGATGCGTGCCGGCCCTTCGATCGGCGCAGGGATGGGCTCGTCATTGGCGAGGGCGCGGCCATGTTCGTCGTCGAGGCGGAGGAGCTCGCGCTGGCCCGCGGCGCTCGTCCCCTGGCGCGCATCCTCGGGTGGGGCAGCACCCAGGATGCCTACCGCGCCACCGCTCCGCTCCCGGATGGCGCGATGGCTCGCAAGGCCATGCAGCAGGCGCTGCGGCGCTCGGGGCTCGGCGCGAGCGCCATCGGCTACGTGAATGCCCATGGCACGGGGACTCCGCTCAATGATCCCGCGGAGGCGCGAGCCATCCGCGAAGTGCTCGGCGGTGTGCCCGTCAGCTCCATCAAGGGCGCGGTGGGGCATTTGATGGCGGCCTCGGGAGCCATCGAACTCGCGGCCTGCCTGCTGCCTTTCCAGCGGGATTGCCTGCCCGCGACGGCGCACCACCGCGAGCGCGATCCGGACTGCGACATCGACGTCATCGGCGAGCAGCCGCGGCAGGCCCGTGTGGACGCGGTGCTCTCGAACTCCTTCGGGTTCGGTGGGCAGAACGCGACCGTCATCCTCGGGAGAGCGCCATGAGCGCGGACATCATCGGCTGGGCCTGGCGCACGCCCCTGGGTGACACGGTGGACGCGGCCGTGAGCCGGCTCCTCGCCGGAGAGCGCGCCGCCACGGACCGGCTGCGCTTCGATGCCAGCACGTATGCGTGCCGGCTGGGAGCTCCGCTGCTCTCCTCGCCTCCCCGCTCCCGGCACTCGCGCTTCCTGCGCAGGATGGGGCTCTTCGGGCTGGTGGCCGCGCACGAGGCGCTCGAGCAGGCACGGGCCCAGGGCTGTGACGCCGCTGGCGAACGGCTGGGCATCTTCTGCGGCTACGGCGGGCTGCGCGCCCACTGGGACGACATGATGGAGGCGCTCGCCGGCCAGCGCCCGGAGCAGACCGGGACGTGGGAGCGGGGCTTCCAGCGCATCCACCCGTATTGGATGCTCAAGCACCTGTCCAACAACGCCCACGCGCTGCTGGCCGCGGATGTGTCAGCGCGGGGAGATGGGGCCACGTACGGCGGCGCCACTGCGGGCGCCCAGGCGCTCACGGCGGCCATTCGCGCCCTCGAGGCTGGCAGCGTCGATGCGGCGGTGGTGTTCGCCTACGACTCGCTGCTCGAGCCCGAGACGCTGGTGGACCTGGCCGCGCGCGGCGTCGCGACGGCGGCGGAGCTGGCGGACCTCACGGCTCCCTATGACGCCCGCGCCCGTGGCTTCGTGCCCGGAGAGGCCGCCGCCGCGCTCGTGCTCCAGCGGCCGGGCCGTGGTGGGGCGCTGGCTCGCATCACCGCCACGGGCGCGGCGGATGGACACACCTCCGAGGCCTCGGCGGAGACGCTCGCCTGCGTGATTTCACGCCTGGCTCGCGCGGACACCGTGCTCGATGGGGCCGGGCGCGCCGTGCCCGCGCTGGACGCGGCGGAGCGGGCGGCCGTGGCTCCGCTGCTGGGCGAAGGCGCGCGGCTCACCTCCGTGCAGGCCGCCTTTGGACAGCTGGGCGCGGCCACCTCGCTCGTCCAGGCCATCGCGCTGGGCAGCTGTCTGCGGCGCGGCGAGCTGCCTCCCATCGCGGGGCTGAAGGCTCCCGCGGAGGGGCCGCTCGTTCCGGTCCGCGAGGCCACGCCCGCCAAGGTGCGCTCGGCGCTGGCACTGTCCACCGGAGCACCGGGACTGGTGGGCGCCATCCGTATCGAGCTGGACGGCGAGGGAGGCACCTCATGAGCAGCGAGGCACCCGTGGCACTGGTGACGGGAGGCTCGCGCGGAATCGGCCGGGCCGTGGTGCTGGAGCTGGCCCGCCGCGGCTACAGCGTAGGCATCGGCTTTCGCGAGCAGGAGGCCCAGGCCGTCGAGCTGGCGCGCCAGGTGGAGGCGCTCGGCCGCCGGGCGCTGCCGCTGCGCGCGGACGTCACCCAGGCCGCCCAGGTGGCCCACCTCTTCGAGGAGGCCGAGCAGCGCCTGGGCCCTGTGGACGTGCTCGTCTGCGGCGCGGGCATCACCCGGGACACGCTGCTGGGCGCCAGCACCCCCGAGGATCTGGACGCCGTGCGCGCCGTCAACCTGGATGGCGTGGTGCACTGCTGCCGCGAGGCCTCCCGGCGGATGCTCGGGCGCAGGCGGGGCTCCATCGTCGCGCTCTCGTCCGTGGCGGGCCAGCGTCCCGGCCGCGGGCAGAGCCTGTATGCCGCCACCAAGGGCGCCGTGGAGTCCTTCGTGCGCGCCCTGGCCGTGGAGCTGGCGCCCAGGAACATCCGCGTCAACGCCGTGGCCCCCGGCGTCATCGAAACCGAGATGGCGCGGGACATCCTCGCGCTCGCGCCCGATGAGGTGAAGCGGCGCATTCTGCTGCGGCGGCCGGGACAGCCCGAGGAGGTGGCCCGGGTGGTGGCCTTCCTGTGCTCCCCGGACGCCAGCTACGTCACGGGACAGGTGTGGAACGTGGACGGAGGGTTCAAGCTCGAATGAACGGCGAGGCGATGCTGGACTTTCTCTCGATGCGCCGGAGCGTGCGCGCCTTCACGGCGATGCCCGTTCCCCGCGAGGTGCTGGAGCGGCTGCTGCAGGCCGCGGTGACGGCCCCCTCCCCCACCAACCGCCAGCCCTGGCGCTTCGCGGTGGTGACGCGCCCGTCGCTGCGCCAGCGCATCACCGAGGCCGTGCGCACCCGCGCCGAGGAGATGAAGGCCATCATCCGCCAGGGCCACCACGCGGAGGACTTCGGCAAGTACGGGGACTTCTTCCACGAGCCGCTGGCCACCGCCGCCGCCATCATCGTGCCGCAGTACCGCGTCTATCCGGACCTGATCGCCAACCTGGTGGCATCGGGCGGAGGCGACCCCGCGAAGTTCCACACCGCCGCGTCGATGCAGGCGGAGCTGTGCTCCACGAGCGCCGCCGTCATGGCCCTGCTGCAGCAGGCGCTGGCCGAGGGCCTGGGCGCGTGCTGGATGTCCGGGCCGATGATCGCCCGCGACTCGGTGCAGGGGCTGCTGGATATTCGCGAGCCGTGGAAGATGGTGGGCGCGGTGGCGGTGGGCTACCCGGCTGAACTGCCAGTGAAGCAGCCGCGCAAGCCCCTTGCGCAGGTGGTGACGTGGTTCGAGGATGACGCCGAGCCGAGGGAGGCCAAGCCATGACCGCCGCAGTCGCGTTGAGCGCGGACGAGATTCAGAAGACGGAGCAGAGCGTGCGCGGGCTCGTCGCCGAGGCCCTGGCCCGGGACGTGAGCGAGGTGAAGCTGGAGAGCCTCCTGATGGAGGAGCTGGGCGCCGAGTCGCTCGACTTCCTGGACATCGTCTTCAAGCTGGAGCGGGCGTTCGACATTCAGATTACGCGTGGAGAGATGGAGCGCGCCGCGCGGGGCACCATGTCGGACGAGGAGTTCGCTCCCTCGGGCCTCATCTCCGAGGCCGGGCTGGCGCGGCTGCGCGAGCTGATGCCCGAGGCCTCGCACCGGATCAAACCCGGGCTGAGGCCGGCGCAGATCCTCAGCCTGTTCTCCGTGCGTACGTTCGTGAACCTGGTGCTCGCCAAGCGCCAGGGGCAGAGCGCCTGACGCTCGGCGGGTTCCCCCGTGCTCGCCACCATCGCCGTCTCCGTCATCGCCTTCGCCTCGACGAACGTGGATGACATCTTCGTGCTGCTGGGCTTCTTCGCCGACCCCGCGTTCCGGGCCCGGCATGTCGTGCTCGGGCAGTATCTGGGCATTGGCACCCTGGTGGCGGTGAGCCTGGTCTGCTCGCTCATCGCGCTCGTCATCCCGCCGGCCTATATCGGCCTGCTGGGGCTGCTCCCCATGGGCATTGGGGCGAAGAAGCTGTGGGAGGCCTGGCGGGGCGGAGAGGATGGTGAGGAGGAGCGCCACCCCGCCCCGGGCGCGCACAAGATCCTCTCCGTGGCGGCGGTCACCATCGCCAACGGAGGCGACAACATCGGGGTCTATGTGCCGATGCTCGCCACGCGCTCAGTGAATGAGACGCTGGTTCTCGTGGCGGTGTTCGCCGTGATGACGGCGCTGTGGTGCTTCGTGGCCCACTTTCTCGTGAACCACCGTAGCCTCGGAGCGCCCATCCGCCGCTATGGCCACCTGGTGCTGCCGTGGGTGCTCATCGCCATCGGTATCGGCATCCTGCTGGAGAGCGACGCTTTCTCTGTTTTCACTCAAACCCAGTCCACTTCAACCTGACTCAGGGGAGTGAACTCCACATTCCGGATCCGTGCCTGTTCAAAGGCCTGCTTCACCTCTTCCACCACGAACTTCCACCCTACCGGCCCAGCTGGCATGAAGAGGTGCGAGCCATCCCACGACGCAGGATCGAAAAAGATTCCCTTCCATACAGGAAAGATCCCAGCAGGCCGGATTCTGGGTACCTCGATACTCTGGGACTTGTCGATGCTTCCACACCGGCCTGTGAATGCGAGGCCGTTGTAGCCGGGAACTGTCTGGCCCTCTTTGTCTCGGATAGAGACATCATAGAGAGACCAGCCCGTGAACCCGCTCGACCGCAGAAGTTGTATGACGGAATCCGCGACAATCACCGGAGCCGCATACGTCGTTCGAATCACCTCGATGGGCTTGGCCCGTCCCATCGCCCAGGTGACAGCGACAGGCTGGTCCGGGCGCAGCTCCGCACGAGTCATGGCGAAGGCTTCTTCGGTCGTCTTCACGCCCAGATCGCCTCTAAATGCCTTACTGTTTCCTGGCTCCTCGAGAAGGAAGATCCGATCGAAGCCGGGAAAGCTCTTAGAAGCTGACCTGGAACCCAAACTCGCCTCCCAACTTTCTGCCGAATTGCAGAATCTGCTCAGGCCCAGGCTTTTCATCCAGGAATCTGCGCCACCGTTCGTTGTAGGCCGCTGAGTTCTTGAGATGCTGGGAGCGTTCCCACCACGCGCCAAACCTTGGATCGTTGATCTGGATCCCTGCGTCCCGGAATTGCCTTGTGAACTGCAGAGGAAACACGTGATGGGCGTGCGCCCCTTCAGGCATCTGGCCAGTCAGTCGTGCGAGATTCTCCCGAAAATTGGCCTCGGTAAACGACTTGAAGTGGCGTGCTGCCTCTTTCCCAACCTCCGGAGCATTTCCAGCCCCCATGAGGACGTAGACGGCGCCAGCCCCTGTGCCCAACGCCGCTACCGTGGCACCCATGGGGACAACCATCTGCTCCATGGCCAGAGTCCCCTCCGCGGAGAGCGAGAGGACTGGCAACCTTGTACCCGCAGTGCCAACGCGTGCGGTGGTCCCCGCCGCGCCACCACAAAGCATGAGCAAGTGCGTGGACAGCCGGGCTGCCTCTCGAATCTGCTCCTGCAACGGCAGAGTGGCGTAGCGCGCGAAGTAGCGAGGTGAGGAGGCAATCAGGGCGGCCACCGCGGATGGAAGCTGCCGGAGGCCTTGAATGCTCTGCACAGGAGAGGTGATGAAGTGGCCCAGGGCTAGCGCCATTTCCTCCAGCGCGTCCTCGGCTCCATCGAAAGCCGCGTTCAGCCAGTCCCGCTCCAGGCCCAGTTCCCCCACCATGACGCCTGGCTGGCGCAGCGAGTCATCCACTGTGTAGAAAACGCCGCCCCTGTCCCGATAGAAGGCTCCCACCTCGAAAGCCCCCGCCATGAATCTGCCCTCACGCAGTTCCACTCGCCCCATGCGCTGAAGCGGCTTTCCGTCGAGCGCACGGGCCAGATACCCGTCTGGCCTCATCACCACCAGGAACCGAAAGGGACGCAGCCGGTCCACAACCTGCGAATAAGCAATGTCCTCTCCCTGGCTGAGCACCTGCCGCAGAAGAAAGAGGAGTGAGCGGCGCGGAGCGAAGTTCTGAAGCGTGAGTCCCGCGCGCTCTGATATCGCCCACAGCGCTCGTGCGTCGCTGGGCTCGAGTTCTTCTCCCAGCGCATGGAAAGAGTCCTCCTCCAGTCCCGCGGCTTGCTGGAGGAGTTGGAAATCGTCTGCCTTCTTCCAAAAACCAAAGCCTCCGCGGACCTCGGAGTGCGAGGAGGGATTTCTTCCATCCCGGAAGGTCGTGTACGGCCTGCCAGCACCTCCAGTAGCGCATCCGGTAGCTCCCAGCAGCACATGGAGCGCTAGCAGTCCTGACAAGAACCACCGAATCATCTTCCGACCCTCGCAAGCTGTTGAAGAAGCGGCTGAGCGCTAGACGACGGGCCAGTACAAGCGCTTGAGCGGCACGAGCGCTCGGGTCTCTCCATCGACCGCGTCGTAGTGATCGATCAACAGCTTGCGCAGCGAGGCCAGCGTCAGCAGCGTGACGGGCACCGAGGCCCGGTCCGCCTCGTAGTGGGCGTCCTTGCTGAAGCCTCCGGTGCTCACGTAGAGGCACTTGTCGCCCTGCTTGCGTCCGCCGAGAAAGGCGCGGATCTCCTTGCTGCCCATGGCCGTGCCCGTGCGGTGCTTCACCTCGACGAAGATGCGCGGATCCTGCAGGCCCAGGCCGTCGGGCGAAGCAAAGATGTCCACGCCGCGATCGGCTCCCGGCTGGCTCACCACCGTGCGGTAGCCCATCGCCCGGAGGATGCCCGCCACGAGGTCCTGCATCTGCTTCCAGTCCAGCCGGCTGATGGCGTCCTCGACGAACTCGTCAGCCTTCTCCAGCACCTCGGCCCGTAGCTCCGCGTCGCTGCTGGTCTCGCTGGCTTCCTCGTCCTCGGCAGGCGAAGGCGGCGGGGCTGGGCGCGTGGGCACCTCGGGGAGGGGCGCGTCCAGCGGTACCTGGAGCCGGCGCAGCTCGGAGGCGACGTCGTCGGATAGCTTGAAGAGCGTCTGGATGGCACCCAGGCTGTTGCGGGCCCCCGTGGACAGGCCATCTCGCGCGACCTGGTGTGTCCACTTCACGTGGCGGACGTTGGGCTTGTCCTCCACCAGCTGTGGCTGCCATTCGTAGCCGGAGGTGAGGGTGCCCACGACGTAGCGGCGGCGCTCGCGATCGTAGGTGAGGACACTGTCCCCGGATTCCAACTCGTATGCGAAGCGCAGCAGAGTGGCCGCCCAGTTACCGTGGGTGCCCTCCTTCTCGTCCGGGTACGCCTGGGCCATGCGCGCGACAAGGTCGGCCTTGTTGCTGGACGCGGGCAGCTTGCCGATCTTTGACCAGCCGAGGGCTACGACGGACTTCTGGAGAAACTCCTCGACGTTCTCGCCACCGCGGCCAGCGCGGACCATCCACATGGCTGTCATCGTTCTCCCTTGTTCGCGCGGGTGCGGGTTGGCGCGCAGGCACTCTTGATATACTTGGCTGCATCCTCTATGGGAACCTGGCTGAACGTCGCCTTCGTCCAGAGCGCGGGCCTGGAACAAGTCGAGAAGGAACTCTCGCGCCTGTTGACGGAGCGAGGCCGGCGGCTTACGACTCCCAGGCCGCGCACTCCAGCGCGGTCTGATCCGATGCAATATGGGCTAGGTGACGAGGTCCAGCGCTGGGGCGTGGCCGGCTTTCAAGGAGCGCCGGGTTGGACCGTGCTACGCACCGCTCCTTTCGAGCTGCTGATGCAGGGAGAGCCGCCGCTTCTGGCACGCCTTGCCACACGCATGGGAGTACCTGCCTTCCAGTACAACCTCTACGACTCCACCCCGGAATTCTTGCTGGAGGTGGATGCCGATGGGCGAATGGAGCGCTCAGGGTTCGTAGGCATGGATGTGACACGCTACTGGGGTGGCGAGCCTCCACCAGACCGCTTCACGGTGCGCTTTCACCTCATCGACCCGTCAGCCACTGCTTCATGGTCGGAAGCGGCAATGCCGGAGGCGCGTATTACCGGGTGGGTGAGCAGCTTCGATAAAGCGCAGGAGCGAGCGAACCTGTTGCGCTGGCTCGAAGAGATGGGTGCACAACTCGATCCCGGAGCCCATGAGTGGCGAGTCCACCCCGCTCACGTCATTCGAAAGCTCCAGAGCGACAGAGACTTCTATCTCCCCACTGACGGGTGCATTGACCAGGCCATCATGACGGTGTTTGGCGGGCCAAATGCCACGCACTGTGACAACCTCTTCCTCGTGGAGACGCTCGTCCCCCACGCCCCGATGCCGGTAGAGGGATTCGTGCTGTACGCGGAGACATGAGATGACACCCGGCACGCCAGAGTTGGGCATGGAGTTGTTGCCTGCCGGGAGCCGGATTGGCCCCTGGCGGGTGGTGCGCTGCGCGGGTCAGGGCATGTTCGGCACCGTGTACCGCGTCCAACGCGCGGAGCCCGGGGATACGCGGCTCTTCGCGCTGAAGCTGGCCAGCTACCACACGGACCCTCGCTTCGAGCGCGAGGTGGAGCTGCTGCGGCGCATTCACCACCCCCACGTGCCCAGGCTGCATGACACAGGCTGGTGGAAGCACGACAGCGGGGTGCTCTTCCCCTACTTCGTCATGGACCTGGTGGAGGGCGTGCAGCTGTATGCCTGGGCCGCGGTTCGCCGTGTCAGCTCCCGCGAGCTGCTGCGGCTGCTCGCGCAGGTGGCTCGGGCGCTGGAGGCCACGCACTCGGTGGGAGGCCTGCACCGAGACGTCAAGGGCGACAACGTGCTGGTGCGCTCCGAGGACTCGGCGGCCATGTTGGTGGACTTCGGCGCCGGCTCCTTCACCGGGGCGCCGCTGCTGACGTGGCACGCCCTGCCGCCTGGAACTCCGCAGTACCGCAGCCCCGAGGCGCTGCGCTTCTATGTCCGGTGGAGCCCCGAGAGTGGCGCTCCGTACGCCGCAACGCCCGCGGATGACTTGTATGCCATGGGAGTGATGGCCTACCGGCTCGTCACCGGCGTGTACCCTCCTCCCCATGTACAGGTGGAGGTGGCGGAGCGGGAAGACGACGACACGCCCAAGTGGGTGCCTCCCGAGGAGTTGGTGACGGTGAGCCGGGAGCTGGCGGCGCTCATTCGCCAGTTGCTCTCGGTGAAGCCCTCGGCAAGGGGTAGTGCCAAGCAGGTGGCTGAAGCAGCAGAGCGCGCCGCACGCAAGGCGGGGCGGAAGGCGGATGTGCCCATCACCCCGCGCCCGGCCCGAAAGGCTCCTGTGCACCTGCGCTGGGCCAGAGCTGTCCGCCCGGTGCTCGTACGCTCCGCCTGGCTGGCCGCGGCGGCGGTGGCGGGCATGGTGCTGACGCTGTGGATGACGCCCCGTCTGTCCCCTGCACGGCGGCAGGAGGCGCAAGCCTTCACGGACGGGAACACCATCGGGCTCGCGGACGCGGAGGTGATTGAGCGAGCGCAAGCCACCAAGCCTGACGACGATCAACCAGGGCTCGCACTGCAGATGCCCAAGGAGCCGTTTCCCGGTCAGCTCCGCGCACCATGCAAAGCCGATTATGAGGATGCGATTCGCGGCGGCTGCTGGGTGGCTCTTCGCAAGAAAAAGCCCCCCTGCGGCAAGAACTCCTACGAGTGGGACGGTGTGTGTTACTGGCCGAGCTTTCCACCCAAGCGGCCGGATACCTCCGGCAAGCCGTGAACCTGCCTGAAGCATCACAGGACTGACAGCCGGTCCGTTCGTCACTTCCAAACGGTTAGGAGCGCCCGCTCGCCACTTCCAAACGGTTAGGAGTGCCCGCTCACCACTTCCAAACGTTTGGAAGTGCCGCTCGCCACTTCCAAACGGTCAGGAGTGCCCGCCTGCCCCCGCATGGCCATGTTCGGCGCCTCTTCACTCAGGGGTCCCTGGTATGTCGGCGGAGGTAGGGGTTCAGCCCGGGCGCGCGAGCAGGCGCCAGACGATCCTCTTTGTCGTAGCGCTGCTCGCCGCGGGCCTGTGCCTGGTGTGGGCCTTCCACGATGTGAACTTCCACCAGGTGTGGGCCGTCCTCGTCCAGCTCGGCCCCTCCGTCGCGTGGGTGCTGGTGCCCTACGGCATCGCCTCGCTGCTCGACGGCCTGGGCCTGCGCCGCATCCTCTCCTCCCTGGGCCGCGGCGCGGAGTTCATCCGGCTGCTCAGCATCCGGCTCTCCGCCGATGCCCTCACCGTCAGCGCTCCCGGCGGCGCCGTGCTCTCCGAGGGCGTGCGCGTCATGCTCCTCCAGACGCGCTGCGAGGTGCCCGTCACCGAGGGAGTCGGCGCCCTGGCCGCGCGCAAGTGTCTGCTCATCCGCGGCCATGGTCTGTACCTCGCGCTGGCCACCGCCGTCGGCTGGGGCTACCTCTCCCAGCGCTCGGCGGACGTGCTGGGCATTCCCGGCCTACCCCTGTTCCTCGGTGGCATGGCCGCCGCGCTGATCGCCGCCTCACTCATCATGGGCCGGGCCCTCAGCGGGGGCGGCACCGCAGCGCGCGTCGGCATGCTGCTGGAGCGCATTCCCGTGCGCGCCCTGCGCGCCTGGCTGCAGCACCGGCGCACCGCCTTCTCTCAGACGGATGCCCACATGGGCCGCACCCTGGGGCCTCGGGCGGGGCGCCAGGCCACGCTGCTCTACTTCCTCATGTGGCTGGCCGAGGCCTCGGAGACGTACCTGCTGCTGCGCCTGCTGGGCTTCGACGTGGGCCTGGCCGACGCCCTGGCCCTGGAGGCCGTCATCACCGTGGCGCGCGCCCTGGCCTTCTTCGTGCCCGCGGGGCTGGGCGTGCAGGATGCCGGCTACGTGGCCTTCCTTCGCGGCGACGGCGGCGGCTCCGCGCTGGAGCTCGCCGCCGCCTTTGCCCTCATCAAACGGGCCCGTGAGCTGTTCTGGGTGGGCGTGGGCTTCGCGCTGCTGCTGCACGCGCGCAGGCAGCCCCTGCCCAGCGCTACTTACCCAGCTTCGAGCAGGTCTCCTGGTCCGCCTTGACGCGCGTCTGGGCGTTGGCCACGTCCTCCTGCGTGGTGGCGATCAGCTGCTGCAGCTGCGTCTCGAGCTGAGCCAGGGCCGGGTTCTTCGCCTTCAGCTCGCGGGCGCTGGACATCACCGCCTGCTCGGCCCGAAGCTGCGCCTCGGTGGCCGCCACCCAGTTGTTGCCCGCCTCCAGCACCTTGGCGCACTTGTCCGCCAGCTCGCCGGCCATCTTCCCCTTGGCCTTCTGGGACTTGATGAACGCGGCGTCGAACGCGTCGGTGGCGCCCTCGTGCGCGCCGAGCGCCGCCTGGGCCTGGCCGGTGCGGTAGTTGCGCGCCAGCTCCAGCTGGTTGAAGCGCAGCTCGGCCGCCATGGTCGCCGCGGGCTCATCCGCGCGCGAGTTGTAGTGCAGGAAGGTGCGCGAGAACTGCTGGTCCTCGGCCACCGTGCCCACCGGCAGCGCCATCATCTTCCCCTTCAGGCACGCCACCAGCGTCTCGCCCTCGGGAGAGCCCGCCTTATCAAAGGCGATGTTGGCCGGAGCCGCCTGGCCCTTGGCCAGCTTCACCGAGGCGCGCAGCGAGGGGGGCACCGTGGTGGCGAACGGCGCGTAGCAGTCGCACCACTGCGGCTGGCCCACCCGCACCGCGGCCGAGTAGTCCGAGCCCACGCTCTCACCCAGGGTGACGCCGTGGCTGCGCCCCTGCTCGTGGGAGAACTCGGCCTCGCCGCTGGCGGGCGCGGTGCCCTTGGGCAGCGGCGAGAGCGGGATGAGCGTCTCGAGCGTCTTCTGGATGCAGGCCTGGCCCTCGGGCGTCAGGTTGTCACCGGTGACGGTGTGCTTGCCGCCCTGATCCGACACGCTCAGCCGGGCCACCACGTTGGTGGCCTTGGCGGCGCCGCGCGAGGTGGGCGCCACCATGCACTCCATCACCGCGGGCCGGGCGGCCTTGAGCGCGCCGACCAGCGCGTTGGGGGTGACGTTCTGCGGCAGGGCAATGGGCTGCGAACAGCTGGCCACGTCGAAGGCGACCTGATTGCTCACGCGCACGGTGTCCTGAGCGGCGGAGGGGGCGGCGGCGGGATCAGTGCCCTCCGCGCCCTTCTTCTGGGCACCCGCGCAAGCGGAGAGGGTCAACACGGCGGAAGCCACGGCAAGGCGACGCAACATCATGAGTGGGTAACTCCCTTAAGGTGAGACGGGGGGAACTTCAGCCAGCGCTCTGGACGCCAGGCGCCAGCGAGACCTTGAACCACAGGTGCAACAACAGGTGCCCGTTGGCGGGCACCTCAACCTTCCATTTGCAGAAGCCGTTGTCATCGAGCTCCGGCGAGCCGGTGGTGCGCTTGGTGTCCAGCTCCACCTTCACATGCTCGATCTCTGACACTGGCAGCCGCTCGGTCACCACCACCGTGCGCGCGTCTCCGGCCAGGTTGGACAGGTAGAGCGCCACGTGCGTGGTGGTCTCGTTCCACTTGCTGACCGGGTGCTCCTTGGAGGTCTTCTTCTCCTCGCGCTGCACGCGCACGGAGTCCTCGGGGCCGAAGCTCAGCTCGAAGCGCTCCTGGGGAGCGACGAAGAGCGTCTGCGTCCAGCCGACGAAGCCATTCTCTTGCAAGAGCTCCACGGGGCCGGCGAGCACCGGGCTGGCCGAGGTGTTGCGCGCCGCCGCCCGGAGGAACGCCTTCTGCTCCAGTTCGGGGAAGCACACCAGCGCCGACTCGCCCTTGTCCTCGAAGGAGAAGAGCGGGATGACGTTGGGCCGCCCATCCGAGGGGATGGAGCTCTTGCCGGGGGCGCGCAGGTTGCGCGTCTCTCCGCCGTCGTCCACGCCGGGCAGGTCCACGGCGGTGGAGGCAGGGCGGGCAGGCCCCCCGGCGGGCGCGCTGCCCAGGCCGGCCTTCTGCACCTGCACCTGGCGGGCCTGCACCAGCACCTGCTCGCTCTTCTTCTTCACGGTGAGCAGATCCTGGCGCAGCAGCGGCGGCTCGGTGCCCAGCGAGGAGCGCGCGGTGGAGAAGCGCAGCTCCACGTCCTTCCAGTCCTCGCCGGTGTCCTGCCACACGGCGGCGGACGAGGTGAAGCGCACGAGGTTGCCGCCCAGCAGGCGCGCGGTGTGCAGCGGGCGCCACAGGGCGTTGGGCACCACGTAGTCGATGCGCACCTGCACCTCGCCGTCGGCCTCGGCGAGCACGTCCGCCTCGAGCCAGGACACCAGCTGGTGGTCCACCCGATCCATCGCCTGGCGCTGGTACGAGAGCGTGGTGATCTCCTCGGCCAGCCGCTCGGCGGTGAAGGAGCCCTGCATGGCGGACTCGCGCAGCTGCCGGGCCTTCTTGAACAGCGTCTCGAGCGAGTCCTGCCACTGCGAGGCCATGCCCATGCCCCAGCTGGCGTCCTCGGGGATCTCCCGGGTGCCCAGGTTGAGCATCTGAAGCACCCGCTCGAAGCGCTGCAGGGCTCGCTTCTGGTCCTCCAGCACCTGCTCGCGCTCGCGCCGCAGCGCTTCGATGCGCTCCTCGAGCTGGCGCGCCGCCTCGGGCTTGTCCGCGGTGCGGATGCGCAGGCCGCGGCGGATGCGCACGTCCGCCACGCGGGCCTTGCCCGCGAGCACCTCGGCGCGCAGGGACACGTCCTGCAGCACCGGCGCCACGTCGCGCACCAGGATGCGGTTCTGCCCGGCGCGCACGCGCACGGTGCCCTGGCGCGTCACCTGGGCCCGGTCCTCCAGCAGGGTGACGGTGCGCACCGGGGCCTCGAGGGCGGCGGCGCCGGTGGGCAGTTGGGGCTCGTAGCGCTCGACGCCGGAAGCCGCGGGTTCAATGGCCGTGCTCATCTCACGCCTCCCGGCGATTGCCGCCGTTGAGCTCGTTGTTGGCATACAGCTTCACCACGTACTGGGCGCTCAGCTTGCTGGCGCTGTTGGCCGGCACGGTGAGGCGCCAGCGGCGGCCGCCCTCCAGCGGGCTGCCACGCTCCTCCTGAGTGTAGGGCTCCCAGGCGGGGGTAATGGTGCCCTCCTCCACCACCACCTCGGCATCCTGCGCGGGCTGGGGAAGGCGCTCGCGCACCTCGCAGACGATCTCCCGGTCCAGGTTGTTGACGAGATCGATGGTGATGTCGTGCCACAGCTCATTGGTGG
Source organism: Myxococcaceae bacterium (assembly GCA_035296065.1). Lineage (GTDB taxonomy): Bacteria > Myxococcota > Myxococcia > Myxococcales > Myxococcaceae > DATHBR01. The sequence continues at coordinate 87,133 of DATHBR010000043.1, forward strand.
CGACGATCTTCGTGCCGCTGCGCTCCTCGCGGTAGCGGGTGTTGCGCGCGCAGCGGATGGCCTGCTCCACGCCCAGGCCCAGCTTGAAGTCCCCGTTGGGGGCCACCGAGGGCAGCGTGGTGGACAGCACGTACTCGCCGCCGACGTAGATTTCGGCCGGGCCGGCCACCAGGGGCGCGGGCAGCGGGTTCTTCACCAGCGCCTGGCGGTAGACCTGGCTGTCCTCGCGGGGCACGGTGACGTAGAGGACGCTGGACTCGCCGGTGCGCGTGCCCACCGCCACCGAGTGGAACACGCCATCCGAGGGCACATCCACGGTGGCGTCGGCCGAGTAGCTGAAGTCGAAGCGGCCGCCCACGCCGCGCACGTCCACGGTGCCTCCGGGCAGCGGCAGGTGGGCCACGGCGCGAGCGCGGTTCTCCGCCTCGGCCACCACCGTCATGACGTCGAACGTCACCACCGCGGAGAAGCGCGCCAGCGTCTCGGTGTAGAAGCGCCGCGAGTCCATGGGCTGAAGCCGGTTGCGGCTGGAGGTGTCCGTAGGGGACGACAGCTTCAGGTGGGTGAAGACCACCATCTCCAGGCCGGCCTGGGTGGGGCCGCCACCGGGGCCGCCGCCCGCCAGGGCCATGCCCTTGGGGGAGGGGCGACCGCCCACGCTCGCGGTCTTCTCGGACCGCATCGACGGGGCCGACATGGCAGGGGCTGGAGCCGGCATGGCGCGGGGCGCGGAAGGCGGTGGTGGCGGAGCCCTCACGGACAGCTCGGACAGCTCGGCCAGCTCCTCGGCGGGCGCCTCCTCGTCGGCCATCACCATGTCGTCCATCGGCGCGGAGGCGGGCGCGAGCACCTCATCGGCATAGTCCCCCCGGCTCGCCTTCTTCTTGGACCTGCGCCGCTCGCCGCGCTCCGGCTCATACGCGGCCTCGGCCGGACGCGACAGCGAGATGGCGCCCTCGAGATCCTCGGGGGCCGACAGCGCGGGGAGCTGGAACGGTGACGGGGGAGACAGCCGGCTGAGCAGCACCGAGCGGTCCCGGTCGAAGTCGGAGAAGAGCGAGGCGGAGCCCTGCGGCGGAGGCCGGAAGCCCGCCCGCGCGGCCTGCGGAGGCTGGGCGCGGCCGATGCGGATGGAGGACAGCTCGGGCAGCTCCGTCCAGGTGAGCGGCGCGGCGGTGGAGAGCACCAGCTTCACCCCGCTCCAATCCTCGCCGGAGTGCTGGACGATGAGGGCGCGCATGACGAGCTCCACCTGCCGGCAGTCGCGGGACAGGCGGCACTGGTAGCTGGGAGCCCAGCGGGCGCCGGGGATGAAGTACTCGACGGAGAGCTGGGCGCGCTCGAGCGGCTCGCCCGAGTGGCGCAGCTGCACGTGCACCGACTTGTAGAGCTCGCCGGAGGTGACTTCGCGCGCGGTGGAGGCCTGAGCGATCTTCTGCTGCAGCACGGCGACTTCCTCGTGCAGCTTGCGCAGCTGCTCACGCAGGGAGCGCGCCTCCACCAGCCGGGACTGCACCCCGTCGTGAGCGAGCTGCTCCAGCGCCATGCGCGGGCCCATGGGCGAGGGCGGCGGGGGCTTGCCCTCCTCGGGCTCGGGGCGCTCGGGGATGGGGATCTCACCGAGGACGGCCATCTCCAGATGAAGCTGGCGGAGCTGGCTCTCGGTGGTGCGCACGCGCTGCTGGAGCGCGCGCAGGGCGGCCTGATCCACCGTCTCCCGGGGAGCCTCCCGGGGAGGGATCCACAGGCCCACGCGGACGTTGGAGGCGGAGAGATCCGCCTGGGTGGTGCTGGTGGAGAGCACGCGCACGCGCACGGTGGCATCGAACAGCGCCAGGGGCAGGCGGGGAATCTCGAGCTCGGTGGGGGGCTTGCCGCCGGGGCAGTCCAGCCAGAGCAGCCGGGTGACGCGGGCGCCCTGCTGGTACAGGGTCACGGTGTCGATACGGGATTCCACGACGGGCATGAGCACTCCCGAAAGCGTTGCGCGGCACCCTAGAATGCGCGCGCTCACGCGGGCAAGGCGACTTCTCGCATTCTTCGCGTGCCCCCAAGACGAGGAGAGGACATGCGCGCGCTGCAAGTGCAGAAGCTGGAGGGCCCGGAGGGACTGGCGCTGGTGGAGGTGCCCGAGCCGGAGGCGGGGGATGGGGTGCTGATCGACGTGGTGGCGGCGGGAGTGAGCTTCCCGGACCTGCTGCTGTCGCGAGGGCAGTACCAGATGAAGCCTCCGCTGCCGTTCATTCCGGGGGTGGAGGTGGCTGGCGTGGTGCGTCAGGCGCCAACGGGAGCGCCGGTGCGGGTGGGCGACCGGGTGATGGCGTTCATGATGCTGGGAGGGTTCGCGGAAGTGGCGGCGGTGCCGGTGGAGATGGTGTTCCGGGTACCGGGGCGCTGGAGCTTCGAGGCGGCGGCGGGGGCGGTGATGAACTACCACACGGCGCACTTCGCGCTGCACCGGCGCGGGCGGCTGAAGAAGGGAGAGGTGGTGCTGGTGCACGGCGCGGCGGGCGGAGTGGGCACGGCGACGGTGCAGGTGGCGCGGGGAGCGGGAGCGCGGGTGCTGGCGGTGGTGAGTGACGCGGCGAAGGCGGAGGTGGCCAGGCGCGCGGGAGCAGACGAGGTGCTGCTGTCCACGGGCGACTGGGTGCAGCAGGTGCGGGAGAAGACGGACGGGCGCGGGGCGGACGTGGTGATGGATCCGGTGGGAGGCGACATCTTCGACCGGAGCCTCAAGTGCCTGGCGGCGGAGGGGCGGCTGCTGGTGGTGGGCTTCGCGGGCGGGCGGATTCCGGAGGTGGCGGTGAACCGGCTGCTCTTGCGCAACATCGACGTGGTGGGAGTGGCGTGGGGATCGTTCCTGATGCAGGAGCCGGGGCTCATCGCGACGATCGCGAAGGAGCTGGAAGCGCTGGCGGCCCAGGGCTTCGTGAATCCGCTGGTGGGGCCCACCTACCCGCTGGAGCAGGGCGCACAGGCGCTCAGGGACCTGGAGCAACGGCGAGCCACGGGCAAAGTGGTGCTACGCGTGCGCCCCGGGTGACAGCCCCCTTCCCCACCGTGTGTACCCAAGGCTTAGAGACCCTCCAGGTCCGATAGCCTCGTGGCGGTGCCGGCTTGCGACACCCACCGTCGGAGCAGGTCCATATCCCTGCACGCCAGGATACGCATGCGCGTTCCCTCATCTACGACGATGCCCTGATAGCCAAGCCTCAGAATCACCCCCTCAGCCCATCCCTTGGCCAGCCCTTGTTGCCATCCCTCCATCCAGCCCTTCTGGAACCCCTCCTTCCACCCTTCCTCGAAAAGCTCGTCCGCAATGGTCTTCATCTGACTCCCCCCTTGCTTACTCACTGTTGAATTCAGAGTTCGCCTCAAGGGTGCGCACGCCCACCGCAGAGCGAAACCCTTCCCCCAAGGTAGGAAGTGTATACATGACCTATAGCATCTGGGCGCTTTGATTCTCGCCTGCGCGCGGTAACAAGGAGGCAGACAGCACGTGGACAGCAAACAACGGCAGGGAGGCAACCGTGAGCGCGCAGCCTCATACCTCGTCCATCCCACGGGGCTCGGGGACGGCACACGGGTAGACGGCTGGCGAGTGCTGTGGCGGCACGAGCTCGGCACCTTCGGAGTGGTGTACTTGGCGGTGCGGGTGGGCCATGAGACAGCCGGGCCCTATGCGCTGAAACTGGCACGTGGAAGGGGAGATGCACGGCTGGCGCGGGAGGTGGAGCTCCTGGCACGAGTGCAGCACCCGAACGTGCCCCGGTTGCAGGGTCACGGCGAGTGGCACGGCTTCCCGTATGTGGTGATGGACTGGGTGGAAGGTCCAGCCCTGTACCGCTGGGCGAAACTGGACAACCCCTCCCCGCGGCAGGTGACACGACTGCTGGCCAGAGTTGCCGGAGCCCTGTCCGCGGCACACGCCGTGGACGGAGCGCACCGGGACATGAAGGGTGACAACGTGCTGGTGCGACTGGCGGACGGTGAGCCCATGCTCACCGACTTCGGCGCAGGCACCTGGGAGGGGGCGGCGCCGCTAACGGTGCACGGCCCTCCGGGCACACCGCTGTACTTCAGTCCGGAGCGGCTGCGCACCCACCTGAACCTACTTCCACCAGGCACGCCCAGTGGCGCGGGACCGGCGGATGACGTGTATGGCCTGGGCGTCACCGCCTTCCGGCTGCTCACGGACAGCTACCCCTTCCTGGAGGTAGACGAGGAGCAGCGCACCCAGGTGCGCCTGGAAGGAAGGCCACCGCAGGCCCCTCACGAGCTGAACCCCCGCGTACCGCGCGAACTCAGCACGCTGGTGTCGCGGATGCTGGTGGCCCGGCCCGAGCAGCGCCCCTCAACAGCAGAGGTGGCACAAGCCCTGGAAGCCCTGACCCAGGGGCCATCGCATCCATGGGAGGAGCCGCTCTTCACCTGGGAGACGGATCCCTCACAGTTGAGCCCTGGGCAGCGCCTTCGCTCCCGGGTGGAGTACGAGCGGTTGCTGGTCCACGCGCGCATCAAGGAAGGCCAGGAGCGGGTGGCCGCCGAGGCCGCGCGAGTCCAGGCACAGCGGCAGCCCGCCAAGGCGCCAGAGAAAGCGCCGCAGCCACCCCCTCCGCAGGTCACTGTAAGCCCCAGACAACGGGTGCTTTCCTGGCTACATGTGGCTGGAGCCGTGCTGGTGTTCGGCCTCCTGGGCGCGACATGGCTGGGGCAGATCCGAAAGGTGGAACCGGAACCCACAGCTTCTGACGAACGGGGCGCCCGGGTGGAGACACGTACTGAGGATACGCAGCGAGACGGAGGGACGGTGGGCATGGGAGACACAGCGCTTGCCGCGGCACCCGCTGCGTCCTCCGAGGTTCCCATCTCGGAGCCCGGCGTAAGGGTGGACATGCCCAGCAAGCCCCGCCCCGACCAGAAGCGCCCGCCGTGCAACCCTCGCTGGGAAGTGGAACTCAACGGTGGCTGCTGGTTCAAACAGACCGCGAAGGCGCCGTGCGGCGCGGGGGAGTACGAGTGGGAGGAGCGCTGCTACCTGCCCGTCCGGGACCCGGAACGCCCCTCGACCTCGGAGCAGCCCTGAGATGCTGCGGACTGACTCAACGTTGAGCCGGGGGCCAGGACTGGAGCCTGGGCCCGTCCGGAGTGACCTCGGCGTACCGCAGTTGGCGGAGCCGAGGAACGCTGCCAGCTTCGAGTGCCTCAGCGAACTCCCGCACGGCCTGGTCATCGTCGAACCTAGGCACCTTCATCAGGTCCGTCCAAGTGCCGGTGTTCAGGTAGACGCGCTCCCCTTCGAGCACGACCTCTCGCGCCGCGTGAGTATGGCCGGTGATGAGCACGCGCGGCCCAGTTCGTGGGGCGAGATAGTCGTCGATGAGCGCGCGGTCATGTGCATCCGGCTTCGAGGGATCGAAGAAATTGCCATCCGAGGAGACGGATCGCAGAAAGGCTCGCAGCAGGAAGCGCCCTCCCCCATGCGAGGCCAGCGTTCCTGACGCCGGAGCAGCGGAGCCCTCCAGCCACCGCTCGAGCCGGCGGACGCAGGCTTCTGGCACGCTGCGCTCCTCATCGGAGAAGCCCAAGGCGATATGACGGGCCAGTTCCTCGTCCCCGGGAAGGGCACTCGTGGAGCGCTTCCCAGCGAGCACGGGCTCTCCCGGGCGAAGATGGATCCGGACTTTCTGGGTGAGCATGCTCGGAGGCAGTTTCAGCGCGTCTGCGATAGCCGGCAGCGCCATGCGAGGGTCCAGGTAGAGCAGGAGGAGCGGCACCGCGGGTGTCTCGGGCTTGAGCAGGTCCACGAACGGGAAGCGAGGGGCATCCGTGGCTGGGTTGCGCGCATCCTTGAACCGGTTGAGCACCTTGAGCACGAGCCGTGAGCCGGGAGGCAACGTGACGGGCTCACCTGTCTTGAGCCCTTGCGCGAGTTCGGCGGGGTCAATGTCGTTCCAGGCATCCCGCCGATGACCGTGGCCCAACTCGACCTGCCAACGTCCCACGGTGGTGCGCCACGGCTCTTCCGAACCATGGAGTTCGAGTTGCACGGACTCGGAAGAGACACCCAATGCCTGAAGGAGGACTCGGCGTGCGTCCGGGTGGAACAATTCCGGGTCGTGATTGCCAGGAAGGATGACCCACCGCCCGCCAGCTTCGAGCAGCTTACGCAGCGCCTCGAACAGCGCAGGGCCCCAGGGCTCCTGATTGATCGCCTCCAGCGTTCGGGCAACGAGACCGGGAGCGTCGGCCATGCGCAAGGTCTCGGAACGATCCGGGAGTTGAAGGAGGTCGAAGCCATCTCCACCAAAGACCAGGGTCGTCTGGGGTGTGGTGCTGTACCGGATCAGTCCGGTGAGCTCTTTTCCCGAGTGAAAGTTATTGAGTGGGCCAGAGCCCGCGAGATGCAGATCCGAAACGACGATTAGGCGCGAGGACATGAAGGCTCACAGTGGGGAGTAAGGGTCTTCACCTGCCGCATCAAGCTTAGCCTTGCAAGCAGCCACTGACCGCGCAAGCACTTCTTCCGACTCGGCAATCAACTGCGGGGAAAGCGCGGAAGCAGGGTCGAAGCCCTTCATGGCTTGAGCAAGAATATGAGCCCGCTGGCCTGCTGAGGGATGTCCTACGGCGCGAGAGTGAGACCATGCGAGGAGAACCGCTGCCACAGCACCCTCACCATCGCCCATCTTAGCAAGAGCCGGTGCCAGAGTATCCAAAGACAGCATCTGTCCGAATTGATCCTGCACCTGAGCCAAGATTGACCAGCCCATGTGCGCGAGCACAGCGGCGCGGGCGGGGTTTCCAGCCGCAAGTGCCGCACGACTGAGATACCCATGATCAGCGCCAACACTCAGCCCGGGAGCAATTTCTCGATGAATCACCAATGCCTGGAGGTATCGAGAAAAAGCAACAGAGGTATTCCGCTGGGCAAGTTCCAGAGTCCCAAGAGCCTGATACATGTTTGCCTCGCCCAGCCGGTCGTCAATCTGGCGGTGGAGCGGCAGCGCCTTCTCATAGGCCTTCTCCGCCTCCTTCAGCCGAGCCGTCCTCACGTACAGCTGGCCCAGCGCTTGAAGCGTGTTCGCCTCGCCCAGCCGGGCATCAATCTGGCGATGGAGCGGCAGCGCCTTCTCATAGGCCTCCTCTGCCTCCTTCAGCCGATCGGTCCTCACGTACAGCTCGCCCAGCGCTTGAAGCGTGTTCGCCTCGCCCAGCCGGTCGTCAATCTGGCGGTAGAGCGGCAGCGCCTTCTCATAGGCCTCCTCCGCCTCCTTCAGCCGATCCGTCCTCACGTACAGCTGGCCCAGCGTTTTCAGCGTGTTCGCCTCGCCTGGCCTGCCCTGCAAGGCGTGCGCTGCGCGCAGGCAAAGGCTGAGGGCACTTCTGGCCTCTCCTGCATACCGCATTGAGGCGGCATACGCCAAAACCAGCTCTGCGAAAGCCTGCATCAGTTCATCCGATGCATTAGGCTCGTTCAGTACATGTTCAACAAGTGAGCGAACATTAGGAACCTCCCTCAAGACTTCTGCCATGGCAGACTTGGCCTCTGGTGTCCCCAGTTTTCCCGCCAGCACGCTCACCCAACCGCCAACAACTTGAACTGAGCGCAGCAACCAGTCCGCTCGCTGCCCCGGTTCCACTATCGAGTCCCGCATGTGAAACGCATACACCTGAATGGGCGCCAGCAAGCCCACACGGCCATCACGCTCCCGCATCAGGTACGAATGCCGCAATTTTTCCACATGGATACGTGCCTGCTCTCCAAAGAGCGCGGGGACCAGTTCCAACCGAAGTCCCGCAGGCAGAAGTCCGAACCAGGTGAAGATGCTGGCTGCCACGGGATGCTTCTCCCGGAGCGGTAGGAACGACAGGTTCAAGCTGCTCTTGAGGCGTACAAGCCGAAGTTCTTGGTCCACTACCACATCTGGATCGCGATCAAGCCAGTCCCGATCCCGAATCGCATCAACGTCTTGCTCGATGCGTTCCCGCAGCTCCCGCAAGCTCGTTCCAGGCAAGACCTGGCCAGCGACAAGCACCAGGGAGAGTGGATGTCCACTGAGAGTCTCCAAGAGCGGTGCGAGTTCCGGCGAAGATTGAAGGGCATCAACGAAACGGACAGCCTCCTCATGGCTTACGTCTTCCTCAGCTCGGGCTCGAACCCAGGACAGGAAGATGTCACGATCCGCAGGTGGCTCGATCTTATCCAGATTCCGAACGAGTTCCTTGGCTGCCCCCTTGCTCCCTACCCGCTTACGGGAAGAGACGAGCACCCGCAGCCCAGGACACTTTTGAAACAAAGTATCAAGGAGCTTTAGAAGCCGGACCGCCTGAGCCTCATCCCGCAGCAGGTCCTCCGCGTTGTCGAGCACCGCTAGCAACGGCTGGGAACCAATCCGCGCGGCCAGCACCGCGTCGTCCTGACATTCGTCAGGCTTCAAACCCATAAAGAGCGCGAACTGGTCGCGGACCGTGATCACCTCGGCAAGTCCCTCCATCCGAATCCAGATGGCACGTTCCAGTTCGAGTACTCCATCTTGGCGAGCAGCCTGTGCGACCGCGATGGTCAGCTGAGTTTTTCCAATCCCTGGCAGCCCCACAATGGAGATGAATCGAGTGCCTGCGCGTAGCTGCCCGAGAATTTCTTCGACCTTCTGGTCCCGCCCATGGAAGTGTGAGGTCAGCTCATCGGCCTCCTCCACCAAGCCTGGCTGCGCCGCAGCCGATGCACGCAGTGCCTGCTCGGACTCCCTGAACACATCGACCGTCCGGCCATTGAGCGGCCGTGCATAGTAGGCCGGTGCAGCCCACTGCAGGTCCGCTTCGGGAAGGGCCAGCCGCGCGCGGGCCACGGCATGCTCGAGTTCCCCCTGAGCCTCCTCACCGAGGCTTCTCAACAGCTCGCGGAAAAAAGGCACGGTGCTCGACGCACGCAACGCTCCGGGCGCTGCGATGACCGCAGGCACGCCACCGTACTCCGGGTGCAGCAAGGCATCCGTCGCCGCACTGCCCACAGGTGGCATCTGCCCACCGTAACAACTCCACAAGAACACCAGCTTGACGCCTGTATCCGGGAGCAAGCTGCCGAGATCCGTGGCGGTGATCGGATCGCCCCGCCCAGGGTCCTTCTCACTGGCCAGATACACCACACCGCCCTTCCCATCCCCGTGGGCGAGCAGCGAGAGCAGCTGAACAGGAGGCTCTGCCTCCCGCAGGCGTTGGCGCAGGGACTCTCGCGTTACGTTCCGGCACGCTGGGAGAATGTTCCAGCCAAACTCCCGCGCGGCCAACTCCAGCGCTTTCTCGTGAGCTTCCAGGTCAACGGCATTAACGGGTTGAAGCTCCTCCTCCGACTCCGGGTTGGCCCATGCCACCAGTGCCGACCCACCGGGCAACAGCCGCGCTTCTCCCGCCTTGAGCCCCTGCAAGGTCCGAATGAGTGAGTGGCCTCGACGTCGATGGAAAAGGAACCCGTCATCGTCACAGAGCAGTTCGAAGGGGATGCTGGCGAGCCACGCCTCCTCACGCGGCCTCACCAGAAGCATCTGCATCCGCTGTTTGCCCTCCCGCTGAAGCTGGAGATCCCGCCAGAGCCGTCGGACTGTTGGGTCGGCAAAGAGCCGCTCGAACAGCAGACGCCCGAAGCCGATCCCCGCCTCCGCGCCCAGAGCGTGGCCGCCCAAGAAGGCCGTCAGGAAGTCCCCCGCCTTGAGCCCGGGACTCACCTCTGCGTTGCGGAAGTCGAGATCGGCTGTTCCCTCTTCCCTGTTGCCTTGCCGACCCCTATCGAAGAGCAGCACTTTGACGCGGCGGGGGTTCCCCGCGTCCTTCAGGGGCTCCAGGACCACCTCGATCATCTGGGTAGGTACGGGGCTGATAAGCCACCTCGCGGGGAAACAGGATCGAGCCTGACATAACGAGGCATGGGCGCACAGGCCCCGACGTCGGAAGTCAGCGCCACCTTAGAAACCACGAGAGAGAAGCTGGAATCAGAGGTTTTCCAACTCCTTCAGACTCTTGCCCCTCATCGCTTGCTCCAACCACCGATCGAGCAGGTCCACGTCCCTGCACTCCAGGATCCGTGCACGAGTCCTGTCATCCACCGCGATCCCGCGAACGGAGAAACACCGCAGCAATGCGTCGGCGCGCCCCCAGGCCAGCCCGTCATTCCACCCCTTCTGCCATCCCTCCTCAATGAGCTCGTCCGCAATGGTCTTCATCTGGCCCTCCTCACCCTGCTCGCGCACGATCAAATGTAACACCCGCCTCAACGGTACGCGGGCCTCGCGCTCCACCACTCTGAACAGATAGTGCACGACGGCACGAAACTGTTCCTGTCCTTCAGGAGAAGCCAGCAACTCCGCCACTAACGGCTTCCACCCTTCCAACAGCACCGTCAGCTGGTCCGACCTCCCGGAGCGCAGCAACAACACCGCCAGCCTAGCCAGCGGTGGTCCAAGCCTCGCTCGGAGCGCCTCCTCACGCTCGGTTGTCAGGTCATCCAGCAGGTACTCGAAGCGTGGCACCAGAGCCCGCCAGTGCTCCAGCGCCTCGCCCGGCAACTGAAACAGTTCCTCCACTCGCCGCGCGGCGGTCCAGCCACTCTCCGTCCCGTGGTACATGACCACGGGGATGACCACCGGCAACACCACACTGTCCGGGTTCTGTTGCCGCCAGTGCTCCAGTTGGCGCAGCACGTAGCGCAGCATCCTCAGCGCCATCCACCGGTCCACGGAAGACTGGTGCTCCAGCAGCAGGTACAGCAGCAACGGCTCACCACTGTGCAGCCGCGCCGAGAACAGCAAATCACTCTGCCGCTCCCTCAGCTCCGGGTCCACCACGCTGCTGGGCTCGCGCTGCAGGCCTGCCCAGTCCACCTGCGCCGCCACCTCTGGAGGCAACACCGCGCGCAGCTCCGCCGCCGCCCGCTCGGGGTGGCCAAAGGCAAAGCGCGCGAACAAGTCATGTGGCCCCGACATGGTGCGGAGCCCGGAGCACGCCGCGTGCCACTCCCCCACCCCAGGCCCCCAGCGCAGAGCAGTCCCTGTCCACGGACGGTCCAGTCCGTCGCGGAGGACGGGGAACAAGCGGCTTTCCAGGGATCCGCGCCCCCTTTCTATGTGAGGATGAGCCCACCGCACGGTCCACGCCCCGAGGCTCCCGGTGAAACACCTGCTCCTGCTCTGCGCGCTGCTGCTCCTGGCCACCCCGGCCCAGGCGGCGCTGCGCGTCCCTGCCCAGCCCGACAGCGGCCAGCACGTCGTGGACCCCGCGGACCTCATCACCCCTGAGGACGAGGCCGAGATTCAGCAGATCGCCGCGAGGCTCCTCGCGCAGGAGCGCGTGCGGCTCGTCGTCGTCACCATCGACTCCATGGCCCAGTACGGCGGGGCGCGCATGAGCATCGAGGACTACGCCGACCGCCTCTTCGACACCTGGAACATCGGCGCCCGCGAGGCCGGCAGCCTCGACGAGAGCCTGGGCATCCTCGTGCTCGTCAGCCGGCTGGATCGCCAGGCGCGCATCGAGCTGGGCGCGGGCTGGGGCTACTCGAAGGACTCCGAGTCGCGCACCATCATGGAGCTGCGCCTGGTGCCCGCCTTCAAGCGGGGCAACTACTCCTCGGGCCTCGTCAACGGCACCCGCGCGCTGGACCGCATGGCCCGCAGCCTGCCCCCTCCGCGCGAGCCGCTCACCCAGGAGAAGATGATGCTCTTCGGAGGCGGCGGCGCGCTGGGGCTCTTCAGCCTCGTCTCTCTGATCCGCAGCGGCACCAGCGGCTGGGCCTATTCCTTCTGGGGCACCGTCTTCAGCATCCTCTGGGCCATCCTCAAGGTCCTGCTCACTCCCAGCCGCAGGCGGCGCAACCGCTGGGGCTACAGCTCCTACGGCAGCAGCAGCGGCTCGTCCTGGAGCAGCGGCGGCAGCAGCAGGTCCTCCGGTGGCCGCGGCGGCGGCGCCACAGGCTCGTGGTAGGAGACACCCGCCATGCCCAGCGCCCCCAGGCTCTTTACCGAAGCGGACCACCAGCGCGTCACCGAGGCGGTGCTGCGCGCCGAGTCCAGGACAGCCGCGGAGATCATCCCCGTGGTCGCCACCGACAGCGGCCGCTATGACCGCGCCGAGGACCTGTTCGGCCTGTGGCTGGGCCTGGCGGCCCTGTGCGCCGCCTGGGGCTGGGCGCAGGGCATCGAGCTGTCCGAGTGGGGCGTGCCCACGCTGAAGCTGGGGCTGCCCTGGGTGGTGGGCATCATCATCGTCGGGTGGCTGGTGGGCTCGGTGATCGCTCACCACGTCAGCGCGCTGCGGCGGCTGTTCACCCCGCGCAGTGAGCAGCGCTCCGAGGTGGAGCGCACCGCCCGCGAGGTGTTCTTCGATCGGCGCGTGCACCACACTCAGGGCAGCAGCGGCCTGCTCATCTACATCAGCCTGCTCGAGCACATGGCGGTGGTGCTCGCCGACGAGCAGGTGCAGGAGAAGCTCGGCCAGCAGCGGCTGGACGCGCTGTGCAACGAGCTGGTGGCGCGGCTGCGCAAGGGCGAGCGCACCGAAGCGCTCTGCCACACCATCGATCAAGCCGGGCTCGCGCTGGCCGAGGTGCTGCCCCGGGTGAACGCCGATCGCAACGAGCTGTCCGACGCCCTCGTCGTGCTGGACTGAGCCGCACGCTCGCCCGGACGCTGTACACACCCACGCACCTTGGGGCAGACGGGCCGGGATTATCATTTCCCGAGAAAATCCGGGCTTGTAGCCCAGCGGGCGCATGAGTCGTACCATCCGCTCCGTTGCCTGGCCGACAGCGCGAGATGCCCTCTCGAGTGACGCGGTCCGGCCGGCACTCCCCCAGCTGCGTCAGGTTCCCGCTCTTGATCAATCCCCGCTCGAATCGCCTCGCCCTGCTCTCGGTGCTCCTCGTCCTCGGAGCCGCTTGCCGTGAGCCGGCGCCCCCGGCCGCCGCTGCCGCGCGCCCTCCCCGCATCACCTCGGACACGCCGGGAGGCCGGTTCGATCTGAGCGAGGTGATGCGCCGCGTGCACTTCGCCTATCGGCCAGATGGAGCGGGCTGGAAGGCGGGGCACAGCACCTGGTCGGCTCACGTGGGCACCAGCGGGCTCACCTTCACCCCGCGCCATGCGCTGGAGGGCTCGCGGGTGCTCACCGGTACGCCCGTCACCTTCGGCGCGGCGGCGATCTCCCGGGGCGCGGCGCGGCTGGACGGCCAGGCCGCCAGCGCCACGGTCCGCCAGGACGGCTCGCTGGCGCTGAGCCGGGGTGAAGTCACCGAGGAGCTGCTCAACAGCGAGCAGGGCATCGAGCAGCGGTGGCGCTTCACGAGCGCGCCCTCGGGCGAGGGAGCGCTGCTGATCCGCGTCCCCGTGCGCGGGCCGCGCTTCGCGGGAGAGACGGCGCACGGAGTGCACTTCGCGGATGCCACGGGGCTGGGAGTGCGTTACGGCCACGCCACGTGGACGGACGCCATGGGAAAGAAGACGCAGCTGGCCGCCCGCGCCACGGCGGGAGCGGTGGAGCTGCGAGTGCCCGCGGAGCTGCTGGCCAGCGCGGCCTACCCTGCCCTGCTGGCGCCCACCGTCTCGCCCGAGTTCGGCCTGGACATGCCCGTCACGGATCCGGGCGGTGGTACGCAGACGGCTCCGGCCCTTGCCTCCAACGGCACCAACTACCTGGCGGTGTGGGCGGATGATCGCGCGGGAGACGTGGACATCTACGGCGCGCGTGTCAGCGCGGCGGGCACGGTGCTCGACGCCACCGGCATCGTCATCGGCGAGGGGCTCAACGCGCAGCAGGCTCCGGCGGTGGCGTTCGACGGGACGAACTACTTCGTCGTCTGGAGCGATGGCCGGCGCGGCAGCGGCACCGACATCTACGGCGCCCGGGTGAGCCAGGCCGGCGTGGTGCTGGAGCCCAACGGCGTGGCGGTGTCCACCTCCACGGCCTTTGGCCTGCTGAAGGACAACCCCGCGGTGGCCTTCGATGGCACCAACTACCTCATCCTCTGGGAGGAGCAGACGAGCTTCACGGCGTCCTCCAACCTGTTCGCCGCGCTGATGAGCCCGGCGGGCACGCCGGTGGGCAACACGCTCACGGTGTCCACGGCCACGGGCAACCAGCGCGAGCCGGCGCTGGACTTCGACGGGACGAACTACCTGGCGGTGTGGCAGGACGAGCGCTCGGGCACGCTCACGGACATCTACGGTGCGCGCATCAGCCCGGCGGGCAACGTGCTGGACATCACCGGCATCGCGGTGAGCACCCGGCCCGAGGCGGAGCTCAACCCGGCCATCCGCTTCAACGGCACCAACCACTACGTCGTCTGGGAGGACTACCGCGGCGCCAGCGCGGACCTGTACGCCGCGCGCGTGAGCCCGGCCGGCAGCGTGCTGGATGTGGGAGGCGTCATCCTCATCCAGGCGGCGGCGGCGCAGACGCGGCCCGCGCTCTCTCGGCTGGGAGCGGGCCTGCTGCTGACCTGGCAGGATCAGCGCACGGCGGCCAGCCAGCCGGACATCTACATGACGCGGCTGAGCGCGGCGGGCGCGGTGCTCGACGGCACGGGCGTGCCGGTGACGGCGGCGCCAGGCGCGCAGCACTCGGCGGCGGTGGCCACCAACGGCACGGACGCGCTCATCGCCTGGCATGACGCGCGGGCGCTGGACATCCTGGGCGCGCGGGTGAGCGCGGGGGGCACGGTGCTGGACGCGAACGGCTTCACGGTCAGCCGCTCCGCCAACAGCCAGATGAACCCGGCCATCGCGTCGGACGGCTCGAACTACTTCGTGGTCTGGCAGGACAACCGGGGCAGCGGGCTGGACATCTACGGCGTGCGGGTAGACGGCGCCGGCACGGTGCTGGATCCCTCGGGCCTGGCCATCTCCACGGCGCAGGGCAACCAGCGCAACCCGGCGCTGGTGTTCAACGGCTCGACGTACCTGGTCGTCTGGGAGGACACGCGCAGCAGCCCCAACAGCGACATCTACGGCACGCGCGTCACCCCGTTCGGCGGCGTGCTGGATGCCAATGGCCTGGCCCTGGCCGCGCGCGCCGGTGAGCAGGGCAACCCGGCGGTGAGCCATGACGGCAGCAACTTCATGCTCGTCTGGGATGAGAGCGGCACCGGCGCCTCGCGCGACATCTACGGCACGCGCATCGGCCCCACGGGAGCGGTGCTCGATCCGCTCTTCCTGGCCATCAACACCAACACCAGCGAGCAGTCCGCGCCGCTGCTGGCGTTCGATGGGACGAACTACCTGGTGGCGTGGGCGGACTTCCGGAACAACGCCTCGGCCGACGTGTATGGCACGCGGGTGAGCGCGGCGACGGGAGCGGTGCTGGACACGGCGGGGCTGCAGTTGGCGGGCGGCACGGATGCGCAGGCCGAGGCGGCCCTGGCCTTCGACGGGACGAACTACCTGGTCGTCTGGTCGGACTACCGGCTGGCGCCCCACTCGAACCTGCTGGCGCGGCGGGTGCGGCCCGCGGGGACGATCGTCGACTCGACGCCCATCACGGTGTCGGCGGCGACGGGGCACCAGCAGCAGCCCTCGGTCGTCTACAGCGCGCCGGACTACTTCATCGCCTGGCAGGACGAGCGCGGCGGCGTGGGCCGGGACATCTACGCCGGACGCGTCAGCCGCACGGGCGTGGCGCTGGACGGTGACGGGTTCGCCCTCTCGGAGAACCCCGTGGACGAGAGCAAGCCGGTGCTCGCCTCGGGCGCGCAGGGCGTGCTCGCGGTGTACCAGGCCACGGACAACTCGCTGGGCCGCAACGTACAGCGGCTGAAGGCGCGGAAGCTGAGCACTCAGCTCAACACGCCTCCCACGGCCGAGGCGCAGAGCGTCACCACGGACGAGGACGTGGCGGCGGCGATCGAGCTGGGCGGCAGCGATCCAGAGGGCAACGCGCTCACCTTCACGGTGGCCACGCAGCCCACCCGCGGCACGCTCACGGGCACGGGCGCGAAGCTCGTCTACACCCCGGCGGCGAACGTCAGCGGCACGGACAGCTTCACCTTCACCGTGTCGGACGGAGAGGCCACCTCGGCGCCCGCCACCGTGTCGATCACCATTACGCCGGTGAATGACGCGCCCGTGGCCACGGCGCAGACGGTGATCGCCCTGGAGGAGACCGCCAAGACGATCACCCTCACGGGCACGGACCAGGAGGGAGACGCGCTGACCTTCACGGTGCTCTCCGGGCCGAGGAACGGCACGCTCACCGGCACGCCGCCGACGCTCACGTACACGCCCGCGGTGGACTACATCGGCCCGGACAGCTTCACCTTCACCGCGTCGGATGGGCAGGGCACCTCCGCTCCGGCCACCGTGTCGATCAACGTGCTGGCGGAGAATGATCCGCCGGTGGCCACCGCGCAGTCCGTCACCCTGGACGAGGACACCGCGGTGAACCTCACCCTGGCGGGTACGGACCCGGATGGAGATCCCATCACCTTCACCCTGGTCACGCGGCCGGCGAACGGCACGCTCACCGGCACGCCGCCCGCTGTGCGGTACACGCCAGCGCCGAACTACAACGGCCCGGACAGCTTCACCTTCACCGTGTCCGACGGGCTGTTCACCTCGGAGCCGGCCACCGTGTCCATCACCGTCACCTCGCGCAATGATCGGCCCGTGGCGGTGAGCCAGTCGGTCACCACGGAAGAGGACGAGCCCAAGGCGATTACGCTCGTCGCCACGGATCCGGACGGCACTCCGCTGACCTACACGGTGGTGTCCGGACCGAGCCGGGGAACGCTCTCCGGCACCGCGCCGGAGCTCATCTACACGCCAGCGCGCAACTTCAGCGGCACGGACAGCTTCACCTTCACCGCCTCGGATGGGCAGGAGACCTCGGCCCCGGCGACGGTGTCGATCACCATCAGCTCATCGAATGATCCGCCGGTGCCCACCCCGCGCACCATCAACCTGTCGGAGGACACCTCGGCCACCGTCACGCTGATGGCGAGCGACCCCGAGGGAGACGCCTTCACGCTGGCCGTCGCCACGCAGCCGGCGAACGGCACGCTCAGCGGTACGCCGCCCATTCTCACGTACACCCCGGCGCCGAACTTCAACGGCACGGACAGCTTCACCTTCACGGCCTCGGACGCGCAGGGCACGTCCGCCCCGGCCACGGTGACGCTGAACGTCAGCCCGGTGAATGATCCGCCGTTCGCCACGGCGCAGGCGCGCACCACGGCCGAGGACACGCCGGTGGCCATCACGCTGTCGGGCACGGATCAGGACAACGAGCCGCTCACCTTCGTCATCACCACGCAGCCCTCGCGCGGCACGCTCAGCGGCACGCCTCCGGCGCTCAGGTACACGCCGGGCGCGGACTTCCATGGCACCGACAGCTTCACGTTCACGGCCTCGGACGGCAAGGTCACCTCGGCCCGCGCCACGGTGTCGCTCACCGTCACCCCGGAGAATGACGTGCCGCGGGCCACCTCCCGCACCCTGACGGTCAACGAGGACTCGCCGACGGCGGTGACGCTGCTGGCCACCGACGCGGACGGAGACTCGCTCACCTTCACGGTGCTCACCCAGCCGAGCCACGGCACGCTGTCGGGCACGCCTCCGGCGCTCACGTACACGCCCGAGGCGGACTACATCGGGCCGGACAGCTTCACCTTCACCGCGGCGGATGCGACGAGCACCTCGGCCCCGGCCACGGTGACGATCAACGTGGTGGACGTCAACGATGCGCCGGTGGCGCTGGCGCAGACCCTCACGCTGCCCGCGGGGACGCCGAGCCGCATCTACCTGGAGGCCACCGACACGGAGGGAGACGCGCTCACCTTCAACATCACCTCCTACCCCGAGACGGGCCTGCTCACGGGCAACCTGCCGGATGCCGTCTACACGCCGCCCGCGGGCTTCGTGGGCACGACGCGGTTCACGTTCTCGGCCAACGACGGCAAGGCGATCTCCACCGCCACGGTGGACATCACCGTGGTGGAGCGCTCGCTCACGGTGAGCTCGGCGGCGGACGTCATCCGCCCGGCCGAGGGCCAGCAGGTGCGCTTCTACGCCAACGCGGTGGACAAGGGCGGCGCGCCCATCACGCTCGAGTGGGACTTCGGAGATGGGCAGAGCTCACGCGAGGAACTGCCGGTGCACGCCTTCGCGACGGCGGGCACCTATGACGTGCGCCTCAAGGCGAGCACCTCGGCCGAGGAGGCGACGACGATCCTGCGCATCCGCGTGAGGAGCGCCTCCATCGTGCTGGCTCCGTCGGCGCAGCCGGCGGCGGCGGCGGGCGAAGAGGGTGCCACCCTCTCCTTCCGCGTGGATCAGCCGGATCCCGCGCTCACCTATACCTGGAACTTCGGCGACGGCAGCGCCACGGCGACGGGGGCCGCCACCACGCACGCCTGGGCGGACGACGGGCGCTTCACCGTGAGGGTGACGGCCTCGGATGGCACGGGCACCCGCTGGGAGGCGGCGCGGGCGCTGGTGGTCCACAACGCGCCGCCGGTGGGGCTGCCGCAGGAGCGGCTGACGGGGCGCGTGGGCGAGGTGCTCACGGTGCAGCTGGCCGGCTCGGATGCGGCGGGCGCGAATGATCCGCTGCGCTGGGAGCTGGTGAGCGGAGAGGGCCTGCTGTCCCAGGGCGGCGAGTTCCGCTGGACGCCCACGAAGGAGGGCCTGGCAACCGTCATCACCAAGGTGCTGGACGGCGACGGCGGCGAGGCGCGGCTGGCGTTCCAGATCTCCACGGGCCCGGGCAGCGGCCCCGGCCCCGAGGAGCCCGACGAGGGCTGTGGCTGCGGCGCTGGCTCCGGAGGAGCGGGAGCGCTGGGGCTGGGGCTGATCCTGCTGGGGCTGGTGGTGCTGCCACGGAGGTCCCGCGCTTGAGCACCCCGAGAGCGTTCGCCATCGCCTGCCTGTGCCTGTTCGCCGCGCACGCGGGCGCGCGGGAAGCAGCGGAGCCGGATCCCGAGGTGGTGGTGAGCGCGCTGCTGGAGCACTCCGGGCAGAAGCGGCTGCTGCGGATGATCGTGGCCCAGGGCCAGGAGGCCTACAGCCAGGTGGGGCACAAGCAGCTCACGGCGGCGGAGTACAAGCGGTTCCAGGCGGCGATGAAGAAGGCGTTCCAGCCCGAGCCGCTCTATCAGGTGGTCGTCGAGCACTACCGCGGGGCCTATCACCCGAAGCACACCCGCCAGGTGCTGGACTGGATGCGAGGGCCAGAGGGGCAGAAGATCCTGCCTCACGAGCAGAGAGCCGCCGCTGGGAAGGATGCGCAGGCACGGCGGAAGTACGCCCAGCAGCTCAAGGCCAGGCCACTGCCCGCCACCCGCGAGGCGCTCATCGAACAGGTGAAGGAGTCGAGCCGGGCGACGGAGCTGAACCTACGGCTGATGTCGGTGACACTGCGCAGCGCCGTGGTGGCGGCCAACGCGGCGATGCCGGAGCAGAAGCGGGTGCCAGCCCACCTGGTGGAAGAGTTCATCTTGCGCATCCTTGCGCAGAAGGAACCGGAGCTGCGGCAATCGGTGCGCGCCAACATGCTGTACACGTACCGCAATCTGACTGACGAGGAGCTGCGGGCCTATTTCAAGTTCTTCGATTCGGACGCTGGGCGTTGGTACGTGAGGACGAGCATCGACGCGCACACGAAGGCGATGGAGCTCGCGGGCACGCAGATGGGCACGGAGATGGGAAAGATCTTCCGCGAGAAGGACAAGCAGAAGCGCAAGCAGCGCGGCCAGTAGCGAGCTCAGTCCAGGAAGCGGCGCTCCCAGCGGCGTGTCTCCTCCTGGGACTGGTAAAGGATGCGGCCTTCCTTCTGGTAGAGCCACGGCTCCAGCACCCGCGCCAGCTCCCGGTACGCGGGCAGCACCTCCCCCTTCTCCAGGTCTCCCGCCTCGGGCCACGGCCCCAGGGTGATGACGGCCTTGTCGCCGGGAAGCTCCTCTACCGTCGTTCCCGGGCTCTTCAGGCGCGCTCCCAGGCCGGAGGCTCCTCCCAGCTCTCCCAGCACTGGCTGGCCAAGGATGTTCACCCAGTGCGGGCCGTGGATGCGGTTGCCAATGTCCCACGAATGCCCGGAGGAACTTGGAACGTCGAAGCCGGGGTAGCGCTTCCAGTACGGCAGCAGCTGACGATAAATCCTGGTCATGCCGACGTCCCCAATGAAGGTCAGCCCGCAAAGCCCCGAGCGCGCCGGCAGCAGCGAAGCCAGTTGCACCGTCAGTTCGCGCACCCGGCCTGAACCGTGCTCCTCCAGGTACTCGGTGGGCAACCAGAACGTCGCCTCGCACATCGCGTCTGGCTCATTCATCCGCGTGAGATAGTCCTGATCTTTACCTCTGTAGATGAAAGCATAGCGACACCCGGTAGGGCTTGCTTCCTCCAATGTGGCCAGAGGGCAACGCCTTTCTCGAAGCTTGCGCTGAAGAGCATTCCAGCTTTTTTCATCGAGTTCCGCCCACTCACCTTCCTCGGTTGCGTACTTGCCTAGCGCGCCGCGCCCCACGTACCGCAAGTAAAGCTCCAGCGCGCGTAGCACATCCTCCGCAAACTCAGGATGCCGCGGCGGGAGATAGAAGGTCAGGTTCAATCCCTCGCGCGCACGAATGTATCCGCTGGGCATCTCGAAACGGACCCGGGGATAATGCTCACTCATCGCTTCACTCCAAGGTGAGGTTGAACCCGCGCGGGATCCACCTTCAAAGCTTGCTTGCTCCCCATGTGCCGCATGGCTGGCTCCGCGTCACTGCGCCGGTGCGCCGCCGCCCTCCGCGCCCGCCCTGGCCCGCAGCGACTCCCACAGCTGCGCGTGGTTGAGCAGGATGTCCTTGAGCCCGGCCTGCACCTCCTCGGAGTTCAACGCCTGCGTGCTCATCAGCGTGTGCGCATCCAGCGCGGCGATGATGGCGTTGGTGATCTCCGTCCGGAGATCGGGCGAGTTGGCGAACTGCTCCTTGGTGTTGTTCGCCGCCTGCTGGGCCAGCGTGGGCGACTCCAGCAGCTTCCCCTTCAACACATTGTTCACGTAGACCAGCTTGTCCTGATCCGACAGCTCGCCCTCGAAGAGCGTGTTCACCTTCTCGATGATCTCGTTGAGCCGGGCGCGCTCCTTCTCCTGCACGCTGCCGCCGCCCGTCTCCGTCAGCGGGTAGAGCAACGGCTTCTCCCCCGCCTCCAGCGACATCGCCACCTTGCCCCGCCCCCTCAGCGTGTGGTGCGTGAGCTTGACCTTCGACAGATCGATCTGCTCCCGCTCCCGTCCGAACTCCAGCAGCGGCAGCAGCCGCTTGTAGAAGATGGCCCGCTTCTCGATGCCCGTGCTGCCGTAGTCGAAGATCTGCGACAGGAACGTGTACAGGCGCAGGTACGCGCCCATGTCCGTCTTGAACAACACCAGCGCGTCCAGCTCCGCCCGCGCGTCCTTGCTGGCCTTCGCGTCTGACTTCTCCTCGGCGGCCTTGAGCGCCGCCTGCGCAGCCTTGAACTGCTTCGTCAACCGGTCCACCACCGGCTCGAGCGCCTTCACCAGGTCGCTCTGCTTCGCCTTGGGGTTGAGCTCCACGCTGGCCACGCGGTCCACCTCGAACTCGTCGTAGTAGCCGGCCGCGTCCAGCTTCGCCCGCAGGTTGAACACCAGGTTCGGGTCCGTGGGCGCCGCCAGCTCCGCCGTGGTGTAGTACTTCTTGAAGGCCGCGAGGACCTCCAGCGGATCATTGACGAAGTCCACCACGTACGTCGTGTCCTTGCCCGGGTGCGCCCGGTTCAGCCGTGACAGCGTCTGCACCGCCTGGATGTCCGCCAGGCGCTTGTCGATGTACATGCCGCACAGCAGCGGCTGGTCGAAGCCCGTCTGAAACTTGTTGGCCACCAGCAGCACCTGGTACTCGCCGCCCTTGAAGGCCTCGCGGATATCGCGGCCCTTCAAGTGAGGATTCAGCGCCCGGCTGTTCTCCGTGAAGGGCTCCTCGCCGGACTCCTTGTCCATCACCTCCCCGGAGAACGCCACGAGCGTGCCGATCTTGTAGCCCTGCTCCTGGATGTACTTCTCGATCGCCAACTGCCACCGCACGGCCTCGAGCCGGCTGGCCACGACGACCATCGCCTTGGCCTGGCCTTCCAGCAGCGGCGCCACGTGCGAGCGGTAGTGCTCCACGACGATCCGCACCTTCTGGGCGATGTTGTAGGGGTGTAGCCTCACCCAGCCCATGATCTTCTTCAGCGCGGCGTTCTTCTCCACCTCCTTCTCATCCAGCTCCTTGCCCTCGTGGGCCAGCTTGAAGGCCAGGCTGTACGGCGTGTAGTTCTTCAGCACGTCGAGGATGAACTTCTCCTCGATGGCCTGGCGCATGGAGTAGACGTGGAAGGGCCTGGGCATGTTGTCGTCCGCGGGCTTGCGTGACGGATCCGGCCAGGTGCCAAACAGCTCCATCGTCTTGCTCTTCGGCGTGGCGGTGAAGGCCACGAAGGTAATCCCCGAGTCCTCGGCGCGTGCGGCCATCTGCGCCGCCAGCACGTCCTCGGTGCTCACCTCGCCCCCGTCGTTGAGCTCGGCGGCCTCCTCGGCGGTGAGCACGGCCTTGAGCTTGGAGGCGGCCTCGCCGGACTGCGAGCTGTGGGCCTCGTCGGCGATGACGGCGAAGCGCTTGCCCTGGGTGGCGGCCAGCTTCCGCACGGCCTTGAGGGCGAAAGGGAACGTCTGAATGGTGCACACGACGATCTTCTTGTCGCCCGAGAGCGCCTCGGCGAGCTTGCCGCTCTTGCTGCCGTCCTTGTTGGTGATGGTGGCCACCACGCCGGTGGTGCGCTCGAAGTCGAAGATGGCCTCCTGGAGCTGGGCATCGATGACGTTGCGGTCGGAGACGACCAGCACCGAGTCGAACACCTTCTTGTGAGGTTGACCATGAGCCGGATGACTTCGCGAGGCGTGAAGTGCTCTCCGGCGGTCTCGTTGGAGAGCTCGGCGAACTTGCGGATCAGCTCCTCGAAGACGTGGCCCATCTGCGCGTTGCTGACGACCTCGGGGTGCAGGTCGATATTGGCGAACTTCTCGGTGACCAGGTACAGCAGGTTGGCCTTCTCGAGCCTGTCGATCTGGGTGTGGAACTCGAAGCGCTCGAAGATGTCGCGCACCGCGGGCGAGAAGTCCTCCACGTAGGAGCGCAGGTTCTCGCCAATGTTGTCCTGGTCGCCCATGAGCTTCTTCAAGTCGAGCGGCGAGGTGTTGAAGAAGAGCTGGCCGGACTTCTTGAGCAGGAAGGGCTCGGGGTTGAGCTTGGCCTTCTCGCGCAGCTTCTTCTCTGCGAGGACGGCGGGCTTGGTGGCTTCGAGCACGCAGTCGAGCCGGCGCAGCACGGTAAACGGCAGGATGACCTTGCCGTATTCGGACTGCTTGTAGTCACCGCGCAGCAGGTCCGCGACGGACCAGATGAAGGAGGAGAGGTTCGGTTCAGTCATGGCTGCGTTCTGTGAGGAGCCCCTGAGGCGCATCGAGAGGGAGTGGAAGCACGCGGGGGCCGCGTTTCCGCCCTGGGAGGCATCGGACCATGCTACCACCCGGCCTGTGGCTGATCGACGGCTACAATGCGTAGGCCAGGTCCTGCCAGTGGCACTTCGCCTGCTCGAAAGGACGTGGCCATGCGCTCCCGCACTTGCGGTGTACTCCTGCCTCTGCTGCTCTCGGCCTGCGCAACGACGGGGCCAAGCCTTGGGGAGCGGGCAGCACCGGACGTGAGAGCCGCCAACCTTCAGCGGGCGGCGCAGTACCCCTGGACCGATGACGGGCATTGCGTGGTGCGCGAAGCCTCCAACCCATGGCCCGAGCTGGCAGAGCGGTGCTTTCATGCCCTCGATCACGACCGGCTCGAGTTTCGCGACGCCACGGGGCGCTGCGCTGTCGCCTCCACGGCCGCGGTGGCCGTAGGCGTCGGGCTCTGCGTCTTCGCGGCACCGGAGATCATCGTTGGCGCGGTGCTCATCGCTGGCGTTGTCGTGGTGGCGGGCGCCATCCAAGAGGAGTGGGAGGCGTATGAGCGCAGCACCTCCCACGAGCGTGCGAGGCGCAATGTGCGCATACAGCCCTCGCAGGAGCAGGCGCCCTCGGCGGGGCGACAGCCCAGGCCAGAAGGCTCCTCATTGGGCCGGGACTGGCTCCCCCCCATCTCCTCCGACACCGCGGAGCGCCGCCCGGAGTGCCGACCCATTCCCGTGCCGCACGCGGGCGAAGATCCCCCGCATAACACGTGCGCCGACAAGTTTCCGCCCAACCGCTACCCCGGCAACGACGTGCTCGTGAATGGCAAGCGCTTCGACGCGCTGCAAGTCGGCGCTCTTGTGCTCTGGGAGATCAAGACCCATCGATTTGACACGTACCCTGACTTCATCCGGCAGCAGACGATCTTGGAGCAAGTGCCGTTGCTGAAGGAAGAGCGGGACATCGCGGAGGCCTGTGGCTATGACTTCGTCGTTGGGGTCAGCACCCAGGAGCACAAAGACGCGTTGATCGACAGGGAGCCCACCCTCAATATCGTCGTGACGGGGTGCAAGCGATGACCAGGCGGAGAACCCTCATCCATATCGTCTTCGCGCCTGCGCTTGTGGGCAACGACGGGCGCACGCTCGCGGTCGTCCACGGAATCGAACGGGCGCTCCCAGGTATGCGCCTGGAGTGGGAGTTGTCAAAGGCGGGGCGGCCCATCGCATTGCCGCAACGCGACGGGTGGCTCGCCGAGGCGGCCGCGCGTGGGGAGTTCCCGCTGTTGTGTAACGGCGACGAGAGTTACCCGGTGACGGTTTCTGGGTTGCAGACCTCCGGGCGTCAGGCTCCGGGCGGCCAGCCGCTTCTCGATGTCCATGCAGAGTTGCCGCTCGATGCCGCCACCATCGCCGCGGCGGAGGATGTGCTGGAAGGCGTGGCGGAAGGCGTACGCGCGTTCTGGGGGCGCGTGTTGCCCAATGGGGTGGCGTCGGAGGTGGCCAAACAGTTTCGCCACTCGATGGATAAGCCGCATGTTCCGCCCCGGGGGCTTCCAGCGCTCAACCTTCCCAAGTACCTCCGCTCGCCTGAGATTCCCCATTACCTCGGGTGGCTGAACTACTGGTCTGCCGCTACCGCACAAACCCTCGGTTTCCCGGATCCTGCCCGCGATGCAGAGCTGCTCTCACGGGCGCGGCGCACGGCGACGGGGGCGTGGCTCGTCCAGCTCACGGAGACGCCACTGGACATGGACAACCCTGTACACCTGGATGCGCTCCTGCGCGCATATGAGCGCTTCCCGAAGATCGGCGGGCGCGACACTCCGCGCTGAGGAAGGCTGCCGTGGGCGCCACCGCTGGCGATGCTCAGCGAGCGTCTGCGGGGCTTGACGTGGGTGGAGGCTGGGAACGCGACGGAAGAACCGGCACGTAGCATTTGCCCTTGAGGAAATCGTGGCCACCTTCCGCGCACTTCTCGGCATCAGTGGTCAGGAACTCCACCCAACAAGCACCGTTGATGACCACCTGCTTGCGTCCAGGGCAGCGGCCCTTCGCATCGGGCCGGGCCTGCCCTGCACGCGGCTGGAACGCGGGCGTCTGCGCCACGGGCTTCTGCTTCGACGGAGCCTGCACAGCGGCCAGAGGAGCCGTGGGCGCTGAGTCCCCCACGGCGGCGGTGCCCGCATCGGGAGCCTGGGAAGCCGCAGCCTCCTGCTCCTTCGCGGGCTCATGTTCGAACACGAGCCGCGCGGTCCACAGCAGCACCCCCGCCGCCCCCGTGGCCACCAGGCCAGGCCAGGCCCTCAGCGCCCACGGTGGCTCGGGCACCAGCCTGGGCGCCGGAGTCCCAGCGGCGGCCTCCAGTTCCAGGGCCAGCTCCGCCGCGCCGCCACGGGCCTGCGGTAAGGCCGAGAGCATGCGCAGGATGAGCTCCCGCAGCCGAGGCTCCACCCGGGGGTTTCGCTCCAGGAAGGGGCGCGCGTCCGCGCACGTCACCTGCCACTCGCCCTGCTCGTCCTCCTGCGGCTTCATGGCGGGCGGGTACTCGCCCATCACCAGCCGGTAGGCCGTCACTCCCAGCGCGAAGACATCGTCCGCGGGCGCGGGCGGGTAGTACGCCTCCGGGTCGCGCATCGCGCGGATGTAGAACATCCACGCTTCCGGCGAGAGATAGGCGGGGGTGCACGGCGGCAGCGACCGCCAGGTCAGCCTTGAGGCCCCCTGAAAGTGCCCCGAGCTGAAGTCGATGAGCATCGGCCGCCCATCCACCTGACGCACCAGCACATTGTCGCCCTTGATGTCCCGGTGCACGGCGTGGCCGGCATGAACGGCCTCCAGGGCTCGAGCCAGGTGCGCCAGGAGCAGGCACACCTGCCGGCTCGAGAGCGCGTGCCGCCGGGCCCAGGCATACAGGGGCGTGCCTTCCACCCACTCCATGACGAGCCACGGATGCTCCCAGCCGGACGCGTCGCGCCACACACCCCGGTCCAGCAGCCGGGGGACACCGGGGTGGCTCAGGCGCGAGAGCAGCTCCGCCTCGCGCGTCAGGCGTTGATCCCAGGCGTGCGCGGCCACCTTGAGCGCCACGGGCCCTTCGTGCTCCCGGCCCACGCGGACGGCACGGTAGACAACGCCATAGGCACCCTGGCCCTGGCGCGCCACCACGCGCCAGGGGCCCACCCGGGTGCCAGCGGGCCATCGCGTTGGGTGCTCCTGGGGCTCACGCTCAACCGACATGAAGGGACCTCACGAGGCTCCGCGGTTCACTCCAGGAAGCGGCGCTCCCAGCGGCGTGTCTCCTCCTGGGACTGATGGAGCATGGAAACAGGCCTGTGGTAGAGCCAGGGCTCCAGCACCCGCGCCAGCTCCCGGTAGGCGGGCAGCGCCTCCCCCTTCTCCATATCTCCTGCCTCGGGCCACGGCCCCAGGGTGATGACCACCCTGTCCCCTGGCAGCTCCTGCACTGTCGTCTCCGGGCTCTTCAGCCGCTCACGCAACCCCCGAGCCCCTCCCAGCTCTGCCAACACCGGCTGGCCGATGAAGTTCATCCAGTGCGGCCCCCGCAGCCGCTTCCCGATATCCCACGAATGGCCGGAGGGGCTGGGGATATCGATGCCTGGGTAGCGTTTCCAGTACGGCAGCAGCTTGCGATACATTCCTACGAGATCGAGCTCCCCATTGAAGGACAGCCCACAGGACCCTGAGCGCACCGGCATCAGCGTAGCCAGTTCGATCGCCAACTCGCGCACATGCCCTGGGCCATGCTTCTCCAGGTACTCCGTGGGCAGCCAGAACATCACCTCGCTCATCGCGTCTGGCTCGTTCATCCGGGTGAGGAACCCCTCATCCTTGCCGTAGTAATGAAAGGCATAGCCACTTCCGGTGGGGTCCGCGTCCGCCAATTCCAACCGGGGGCACAACCACTCCCGGAGCTTGCGCCGGCTCAGCTCCCAACCTGCCTCGGTCAGCTCCTGCCAGTCCCCTTCCATATCCGCGTACAGGCCTAAAGCGTTTGGCCCTGTGTAACGCAGATAGAGGTCCAACGCACGCAGCACGTCCTCTACGAATTCAGGATGCCGCGGGGGCAGGTAGTAAGTCAGGCTCAGCCCCTCGCGTATCCGTGTATACCCACTCTGGGTTTGCACCCGGATTCGAGGATAGTGCTCACTCATCAGTAGACTCCGAGGTGAGGCTGCACCCGCGTAGCCTCTACCTTCAAGGCTTTGTTGTACAAGGCACCTTGATTGCTTATGCCATCCGCACGGCTCTCTGGATAACTCCTCCAGGCAGACTGCCGGTCAGTGTTCACACACGGGAATTTGAAATCGGACACGGCCTGCACTTGATGCGGTGAGCCCGCATGGATGACAACATCAGGCTCCAGGGTTCCCCTCAGCTCCGCGCTCCGTCCTTGGCTCAGCAACTCCTTGACTGTTTCACGCGGAATGTACTCCGCCTTCCCCGTTGCCGGATCATAGCGGTAACGCGGCGAGAGGCTGAAGCCTCCGGGCTTCAACTCCTTCAGCCTCTCCTCCGTGCACTGCAACGCCACCCGGTGTTGCTCTACCCCCAGTTGCATCGCCCGTGTCACCGGCTCCCCCCGGCCGTCCTCACCCACCTGCTCGTTGCACTCCTGCGCCGTAGGCCTTCTGCCCCCAAAGTGCTTGAGCATCACCTCCGAGCGTGCCAGGTCCGCGCACTCCGCCAGCGCCTCGTTGATGCGATCCCGCAACTCAGGGTCCAGCGACTGGCTGGCGTCGATGACCGCCTTGCCGCCCGTGGCCGCCGCCGTGGCCAGCGCTCCGGCCACCGGAGGCCGCACCGGCCTCAGCGGCGGCACCACCGGCACCTTCTCTCCCACCTGGGGTACTGCCAACTCGGGCTGGCTCAGGCTCCTCTGCGTAGCCGAGTCCCTCGCCTGCGCATACTGCCCAGGTGGGCCCTGCCGGCTCGCGCTACACCCCATCACCAACAGGCTGGCGCACACGGCGACGAAGTGCCCTGGACTCTGCCCCGCCATGTGCCACCTCCCTGAGCCTGACCCTCGGATCCGCCACTAAACACGCGGAGGGCAGGAACTGGCCTCGGACCCTATCAGTCCTCGACGAGCACGGTCAGCGGCCGGCTCACCTGGGAGCGCCGCGCCATCGCCGCGGTAATGACATGCCTACCCGGTGTCACGGGCCAGCGGAACTCGTGCGGATACGACACCGTGGCCACGGGCACGCCGTTCACCAGCCACACGATGGGCTCGGTGCTGGGAGTCACCTCCGCCGCCAGCCGCAGCGTGGAGGCCGAGGCCGGTGTATCCGGATCGAACAACAGCTTCACCGTGCCCCGCGGCTCACGGATGGCGATGCGCGGTTCGAGCTCCTCTTCCCCGACCGGGCACAGCGGGCTGTCCTGCCGAGGCGCAATCTCCAGGCGCTGGCCCCGGGCCCACTGTGTGTACACCTCCGGCAGATCCAACATCACGCGAGTCACCACATCGGCCTCGCCACAGGCGGGCCCCGCGCGCAGCCCATTGCGGCGATCCAGCTTCACCCGCGCATGAAACGGGCAGGCCTCGGTGGGCAGGCTCCCCGGAAGGAACCACTCACTCTTGCGGTGAGGACAGTCCTCGCCGGCCAACCTGCCGGACACGGGGCAGACCTCCGCCGCCACCGAGCGCTCGGGCGAGGGGAACGCATCGAGGATCGGCTGCCACGGCCGGAACCCCGCCATCACCGTGTCCATGATCCGGTGTGCCGCGGCGGCCGGGCCATTCGAGCCCCCCACCCCGCTCATCCGCCGCCAGTCATGGTTGCCCACCCAGACAGCCACGAGCAGCCGATCACTGAAGGCCACCGTCCACGCATCGCGATAGCCCTGGCTGGTGCCCGTCTTCACCGCGACGGCATACGGAAAGTCCAGCGGCCCTCCCGCCGGGAACATGGGCCTACGGGCCAGCGGATCCGCGAGCATGTGCCGCACCAGCTGAGCGACTTCCCGGTGCATCACCCGCCGCGCAGCGACCTTCGGCTCATCGGCGAAGCGGCGCAGCGGCAGGCTCTCGCCGTCGCGAGCCAGAATCCCGTAGAGCTTCGCCAGCTCCTCCAGCGTGACGGGCAGGTTGCCGATCGCCAGCCCCAGGCCGTACTGATTCGGAGCCCAGTTGATGTTCTCCACCCCCGCGCGCTCGAAGAAGCGCAGCGAGGGCTCCACCCCCACGTCCGACAGCACCCGGAGCGCGGGAATGTTGCGCGAGTTGCCCAGCGCCTCGCGCAGGAGCATGGGCCCCATGAACGTATGGTTGATGTTCTCGGGCAGGTAGGCGCCGTCCGCATCGCTGCGCACGTCCATGGGCGTGTCGGGCAGCTCGGTGGCGGCGGTGAACGTCCCCTTCTCCAGCCCCAGGGCATACAAGAACGGCTTGAGCGTCGAGCCGGGAGATCGCCGGGTGCGCACGAAGTCGATGGCGCCCCGGTGCTCCTCGGAGAAGAAGTCCCGCGAGCCCACCCACGCGAGGATGTCACCCGTCTGAGTGTCCACCACCAGCGCGGCGGTGTTGCCCGCACCGGCGTCCTCGATGCGCTCCAGGTTGTCCTTCAGGATCGCGGCGGTGCGGGCCTGAATGTCCAGATCGAGCGTGGCCATGGAGATGGGGCTGTCGCGGCGCCGGGCCTGCGCGCTCCACTCGAGCACGGCGTGCATCGCCTCGGGGTGCCGGTACGGCCGGGGCACGAGCCCCAGGTCCGCGGTGAGCGCCTGCCCCAGCTCCACTGAGGACAGCACGCCCCGGGTATGGAGCGCGCGGAGGATCCGGTGGCTGCGCCGCGTCGCCCGTTTCAGCCCATCCGGGGTGTACGGGTTCATGCGGCCCGGCATCTGCGGCAACGCGGCGAGGAAGGCGGCCTGGGCCCATGACACGTCCTCGACGGGCTTGTCGAAGTACAGGCGCGAGGCGCGGGACACACCGTGCACCCGGTTGCCATACGGAGCGATCGTGAAGAAGTGCCGCAGCACCTTCTCGTGCCCGTGGGCGTGAACGAGCATCAGCGCCTCGAGCGCCTCCGAGACCTTGCGGCCCAGGGTGCGAGGCCCGGGCGCCTGCATCCGCGCCACCTGCATGGCGATGGTGGAAGCGCCAGAGATGACGCGGCGGTTCTTCACGTTCTGCCAGACGGCGCGCGCCACGGACGGCAGGTACACGCCCGGGTGCTCATGGAAGTGCTGATCCTCCAGGACGAGCGTGGCCTGCACCACGCGCTCGGGCATCACATACGGCAAGGGCCAGTAGCCCAGCTCTCCCCCACTGCCAGGCACCTCGCCGAGGTAGCGCCCCCGGCGATCCAGCACGAGGCGCGAGGGCTCGAACGACAGCAGCTCATCGTTCAGGCCGCGCCAGTACAGCACCCCGGCCACGAGCAGCAGCGCCGAGAGCGCGGCCCACGTGCGCCGCGACCGAAGCCGGGGCCCCAGGAAGCGGCGAAGCGCCGCCACTGTCGCCTTACTTCTCATGCTCTCCCTGGATGACGACGCGCAGGCCCTCGCCGCGGCCACGCACTTCCTGACGGTACATCTGCTCGGCATACGGCGCGGGGTGAACGAACGAGCCCTCGGTCGCCGCGCGGACGCGGAAGTGGAACGTGTGCGTGCCCTCCGGCAGCTGCAGGAAGTAGTAGCGCACCTCGTTGTCCAGCCGCTGAACATAGGCGGGGGTGATCGAGTCCGCCTGCGAGGGCCGCGCCTCCGAGCCCGCGTTCTCCAGGGCTGGGTTGAGCGGCTCCAGGCCCGCGGCGAACGGGACGACGAAGGCCACGTGGTTGCGCGCCTGGTCGTTCACCAGCTGGGCATGGATCTCCAGGATGTCGCCGACCTTGAGCCGCTGTGTCTCTCCGGCCTTGTCCTGGAAGCGCGTCTGGTCCGAGCCATCCGCGTGCAGGTGCGTGGCGCCACGGGAGACGAGGAAGCCGCGCTGCGTGGCCGTCACCTTGTCACCCGGAGTGGCGGGCACGTACTTGTAGGCGACGCGCACGCCCACCGGGCCCCCCGTCACGGTGGCCTCCAGCGGCTTGTCCGAGGCCACGGTCGTCTTCGCCGTCTTCGCCTCGTTGCTCAGGGTGAGCGGCTTGCCGGACGAGAGCGCCAGGGTGGAGTTGGGCACATTGGGCTTGGCCCGATCCAGGTAGAGCGCCAGCGCGAAGAGCGCGCGCCGGTTCTCATAGGTGCTCTGGAAGCCCTGGGTGGGGTCGGCATTGGCCAGCAGCGCATCGCGCAGCAGCTCGTGCCGCTTGTCGGCGGGGTCCAGGTACAGCAGCGCCTCGAAGATGGCGGCGACCATCGCCGGCTGCGACGAGAGGAAGCCATAGCTCCACGAGGTGCGCCCGGGCTGAATGCCCTCGAACACCTGCTTGCCGTTGCGCAGCTTGATGATGACGCGGTCCCACAGCTCGCCGCGCAGCGCCTCCAGGTTGGTGGTGTAGGCCTTGGGCTGCATGGACATGGTGGTGGCCAGGTCGGCCACGGCCATCACGTCCATGCGCCCGCGCTGCTGGAACAGATCGACGAGGTAGTGTTCGTCCAGCGAGCCCACGCGGGTGAGCGCCCGGAGCGCGGAGATCTGCTGGTTGAAGCGCCAGTCCGGGTGCAGCCCGGCGTAGTCGCTGCGCAGCACGCGCTTGAGCGCCTCGGTGGCGCGCTCCAGCATCTTCGTGTCCACGGGCATCCCCGAGCGCTTGGCGGCATCGAGGAACTCCACGGCCTGCGCGGTGATCTGAATGTCTCCCGGGCCACCGGGCCAGAAGGCGAACAGCCCGCTGGGGTCCTGGTAGGTGAGCATCTCCTCCTGGAGCCGCTTCACGTGCTGGCCCACCTGCTTGGCGAACGCGGTCTCCAGCCCAAGCCGCTGGAACACGGCGCTCTGCTCCACGTCCGGAGACAGCTTGGACATCCTCTGCTCCAGGCACCCGTGGGGGTAGGCGGCCAGGTAGTCCACGCCGGAGAACAGCTCGAGCACGCCGGGCACGGAGCTGGCGAGCACCTCCTGCGAGGCCGTGCCGGGCCGTACGGGCTCGGGAATGGGCTTGAGCGCCGTCTTGCCCGCCTTGAGCGTGTCGAAGTAGGCGAACTGCTCGGGCAGCCGGTCCGGGAGCACGGGGATCTGCACCTCGAAGGCATCCCCCGCCTTGTCGGCCTTGCGCTCCACGTCCACGCGCACGGTGAGCGCCTGGGGCTTCGTGACATCCGCGTCCTTCACCTGAATCGGAGTGACGAAGGACATGGCCT
The DNA here is from genome assembly GCA_035296065.1 of Myxococcaceae bacterium. Classification (GTDB taxonomy): domain Bacteria; phylum Myxococcota; class Myxococcia; order Myxococcales; family Myxococcaceae; genus DATHBR01. Next base: position 119,868 of record DATHBR010000043.1, read on the forward strand.
TGTTGAGCTGCAGCTCCACGGCCTGGTTGAAAGGCCGGGCCTCCACGGGGCCAGAGAGCTGCATGCTCACCGAGCCCGGGCCACCGTTGCCCTCGACGACGCGGCCCACGGCACCGCCCCAGAAGCGGTCACCCTGCCGGACGAAGCGCGGCAGCTGCGGCTGCACCAGCACGGGCAGGCGCACCTTGAGCGTCTGCTGCTTGAAGCCGAACCGCTGGCTGCCGGACGCGGCCACCGCGCGGACGCGGAAGTTGGTCAGGTCGTCCGACAGCGGCACCTCCACGGTGAGCCGGCCCGAGGCGGGCACCTGCAAGGTGGCCTGGTAGTAGGGCACCGTCTGGAAGTTCTTGCGCACCACGCGCTTGCCGCTCATCGCGTTGGCCTCTTCCTCCTCGGAGCCATCACCGCCGGGATCCTCCTGATCGAACAGCTTGCCGATCAGGCTGTTGCGCGTGTCGCGCAGCGTGGTGCCCCGGGCGTTGCGGGTGATGAAGGCGCTGAGCGGATCCAGCGGCCCCTCCTGGGCGAGCGAGAGCACCGCCTCGTCCACCAGCCACAGCGTCACCTCTCCGGCCACCGCGGCGCCCCGGTCATCCTTGAGCGTGAGCTCCACGGGAATCTTCGTCCCCGGGCGGGCGACCTCGGGGTGCTTGAGCTCCACCTTCACCTCGTTGCGCACGGGCTCCACCTCGATGTCGATCGAAGCGCCGAGCGTCTGCGGCCGGTACCGCGCGTCCTCCGTCTTGCCCTCTCCGAGCCGGCCGCGCATGAGCGCCACGTGCACGGCGATGTTCGGCACGTGGTTTCCCTTGATGGGCAGCTCGTGCACGGCCTTGCCGCCGGACACCTCGCGCCAGGTGTACGTGTTGCCACCCGGCTCCTCGACGACCACCAGCGCGCGGCCCTGCTGGAATGGGCTCTGAATGATGATGCGCGCCGTCTCGCCCGGCTTGTACTTCGCCTTGTCGGTGGCCAGCTCGAACACGCCCTGGCGGGGCTTCTTCCACGCCAGCGGCGTCTCGCCTCCCACGTAGAGGTCCGCGAAGAGCGTCTGCACCCGGCCCAGCTTGTCGCGGGCGATGAGCTCCACGATGTAGACGCCCGCCTCCTTGAGCGCGAACGTGGGGGACACCACCTGGGTATCGGTGGTGATGACCTGCTCGAGCAGCTTGGTGTCCTCCTGCTCGGTGACGTACTTCGCGTCACCGGTGGCGAAGTGCGTCTCACGCAGCTGGCTGTGCCAGACACGCCGGTACAGCCGCACCGTCACGTCCTGGCCCTTGACGGGCTTGTCATCCACGCCGATGGCGAGGATCTCCGGCTTGAGCTCGAAGGGCTTGTCCGAGTACCGGGGCAGCTTCATTCCCAGCACGAACGGGGGCAGCGCCTTGACTTCCGTGGCGGCCGAGACGGGCTGGTTGTCCGCGCCCGTCACCGTCGCCTCGAAGCGGTAGATGCGCGCGCTGCCGTCCAGATCCAACGCGGGGTTGACCTGGATCTCGTCCGCGCCGCCCTCGTCCAGCTCGGCGTCGCGGCGCATGACGTCGGGGCCACGGCTCTGGCCCTCGCGGCCGAACTGGGTGCTGGACGCGAAGAGGAAGCCCTCGCGGCCCTGGGGCACGTAGTAGTGCGGCCGGCGCGTGACAGTCCACGAGATGGGCTGCCCGGCGACGTTGCCTCCGGCGTAGTAGCGCGCCACGGCCTTGACCTTGAACGGCCCATCCAGCCGCGCGGTGTTCGGGCCCGACAGCTGCACCTCGAACTGAGGCACGCGGTAGGCCTCGATCTGGAACTTGCGGCGGGCCACCTCCTGCTGCGTCTTCTTCTCGCGGAAGACGGCCTGGAACTCGCCGGTGGGCACGTCCTTCTCGGTGAACTCGGCCGAGAACCCTCCCAGCGCGGTGAAGGTGAAAGGCAGCGGCCAGCGCTGCTGCCCGGGCCCCTCCACCACCAGCTCATAGAGGCTCGCGGTGCCCGCCAGCTGCAGCTCGCCGCCCGTCTTGCGCCGCGCATAGCCCTTGATGAACACCTTCTCGCCGGGCTTGTAGATGGGCCGCTCGGTGAACATGAAGCCCAGCAGCGCGTCGTTGCGCGGCGGCGGAATCGCCTGGCCAATCCACTCGAGGAACCGGGACGAAGGCGACCAGTGGTTGGCGGTGAAGGTGGCGGGCGGAGCGTGCGGATTGAGCACCAGGATGTCATCCCCGCTCTGCACCGAGATGCGCTTGAGGCTCAGCCAGCCCGGCTGCGGCCCCAGCGAGGCGCGGCCCGAGTCATCCGTCGTCAGGGTCTGCGAGAACGGAGTGCTGATCGTCTGCCCGGGGCGCTGCGGATCCGGCGCCTGGCGCTGGCCCTCGAGGATGAGCTTCGCTCCGCGCACCTCCTTGGCGTCATCCAGCGTGCGGACGAAGAACACCGCCCGGTCCCGCTCCTCCACCGCGGTGAGCGACAGGTTCGTCACCTGCACCCGGACGTAGTGGCGCTCGGGCGCGCCCGTGAGGCGGCGCAGGCCCACCAGGTACGTGCCAGGGCGCTGCTTGCCAACCACCTCATCCAGCAGCGCACCCAGATCCAGCCCGAAGCTGGTGGTGCCACTCTTGTTCCCCAGTGGCAGCTCCACCACCCGCGACACCAGCGGAGAGCCCAGCAGCCGGATATGGGCCGTCAACGCCCGCGCGTCCACGTAGCTGGTGCTGTTCTGAGGAATGGACGGCTCCTCACCGGGGAACGGCGGCGCGCTCTCCTCGTTGATGACCACCGGGCTGTCGGGGAACGGCCAGATACCCTCATGGAGCGGATCGATCCGGTACAGGCGCACGTCCGCGCGCGCGTCGCCATACCCCTGCAGCGGCAACATCCGTGGGCCCCTGGCCTCGACGATCGCGTTGGCCTGGCTCCAGCGCAGGAACGCGGTCTTCCAGCCCAGGTGGAAGAACACCTGCGCCTCGCCGGGATCCCTCAGCGCGCGGCCACTGTCGTCCTGAATGGACGCGGAGGCGATGCGCATCCGGTAGAGTGTGTCGGGCACGAAGCGGCCGCGCAGCGAGACGCGGCTGCCGTAGCTCTCGAAGTTCAAGTCGGGAACGGCGGGCTCCAGGCGCACCAGCTTCTTGAGCGCGGTGAGCGTCAGGCCCTGCACGTTGGCGGAGAAGACCAGCTGCGGCAGCTGGCCCTTGTTGCCGCACGAGAGCGCCATGTCCCGGGGCGCCGAGGCCCCGCCCACCAGCGCGAAGCTCGCCGAGCCGCACACGATGGACTGCAGGTGGAAGGGCGTCCGCGTGGACAGCCGCCCCGTCCACAGCATCTTGTCCTCCTCGCCCAGCGCCAGGCTCACGGTGACGCGCAGCTGCTTGCCCTCGGGCACATCCTCGTCGAGCGTGATGGCGTAGACAGCCGGGCTGCGCTGGTTGTCGCGCGGCAGCTGAGACAGCGAGAAGTCCTTCACCACGCGGGTGGGCGAGTCAGCCAGGCCCGGCAGATCCCGGATCTCCAGGGTGAGCATCTGCTTGAGCGCGGGCAGCGGCAGCGGTTGAGGAAACGTCAGCGTCAGCGTGCGGAAGGGCCGCAGGTCCGTGCTGCCCTCGTAGGGCGACATGGCCGAGGGCGCGGACATCATCGTGGCCAGCACCTTGCGCGAGCCTCGGGCCTCGAAGGCGAAGCGCTGCAGCGGAGGCCACGGCTCGGCGGGGCGGAACTGAAGGGTCTTCTTGTCCGCCCAGAAGTACTGGCCGGGCCAGGACGGGGTGATCTTCAGCAGCTTGGCGCCGTCATCGGCGGGCCGCTTGCCGGGCCCCTCGTTGCCGGAGAAGTAGACGGTGACGGGATCGAACCCGCGCAGGAACTGCTCGGGGAGGATGCGCACGTCGCCGCCTTCGGGGCGCTGGCTCTCATCGGCGGGGCGATAGTCCTGGGCGGCGGCGGGCAGCACCGCGAGCAGTGCGAGGAGCGCGGCCGCGCTGGGGAAGAGGGACTTCACGGGTTCTCTCCAATCCGCTGGAAGAAGTTGCGCAGGTATTCCTCGGGCACGTCGGTCTTCGCGCCGGCGAGCCCCACGAGAACGGGCCTGAACTTGAGGGGGCGCGCCGTGGCGGGCGCGTGAATGGCGAGCAGGTAGGTGCCCTTGTCCAGCTGCAGGTACTGCTGGCAGCCCTCGCCCAGCACCCGCTGCTCGGAGGAAAGCACCGTGCACTCGAGCAGCTCGGCGGGCACCTGCAGGCCCAGGCCGATGCGGCCGGCGGACTCGGTGGAGAAGCGGAAGAAGCGCGTCTGCGTCGGAGCGATCCAGCTCTCCTCGCTGGCCACGCCCTCCTTCAGCTCCTTCACGGGCTCTTGCGTCCAGGTGACGGTGCCGGAGAGGCCACGGTCGGCGAAGCCGCGCACCACCAGCCGGTAGGTGCCGGGCTTGAGCAGCTCGTCGATCGCGCAGCCCTTGTCCGTGCCCTGCACGCGCACCACCGTGCTCTCGCGAATGAGGCCGCACACGGCCGAGTCGGCGCGCACATGCACCAGCGCCTCCGCGGCGAGCGTGAGGGTGCGCTCCACGCGGGGGCCCGACAGCTTCACCGCCTTCGACGGTGCCAGCTCCTGGCCGGAGTTGGTGGACACGGTGCCGAGCGCCGCGTTGCGCAGCTCCTGCGAGGAGGCGAGCACGGCGCGCAGGCTGCCGGCATTCAAGTCGAGCGCCACCTCACCCGAGCGCCCCGCGGGCACGGTGACGCCACAGCCATCCAGCCGCGAGCCATCATCGAGCGTCGCCACGCACCGCAGCGCGCCGGACACGGACAGCTCCCGCGCGGCCGGCTGAGCGCCAAAGGCGAGCCGCTGCCGCGTCGGCACGGGCACCACCGCCTCGAACAGCCGCTCCAGCAAGGCCGTCTTCGGCGCGGCCTCGATGGCGATCACCTCCGCCTGGGCGCGCGGCTCCTCGGGGGAGTAGATGAAGATCGCCCCGCCCTGGCCGTTGAGCACGCACGTGGCCAGCGTCGCGGAGGGAGCACAGAGATCCACCGCCGTGCCCTTTCCATCCACCTGCACCGCCCACGCGCTCTGAGGCAGGGACAGCTGCACGCGCATCGGCTCGTCGGGCAGGCGCAGGTGGCCGGTGGGCCCTTGCGTCCAGGACAGGCTCTGCAGCCCCGGCTGTAGCGGAATGGAAGACGACGGCACCGGCACGGCCAGCCGGGACACGGTGGCATCGCTCGCGCTGAACGCGGGCGTCCACCAGCGCGCCAGCGACTGCTGAGTGGGGCCGGTCGCCGCCACGCACATGAAGTCATCCTGCCGTGCCGTTCCGCCCACGAGCGCGCAGGCCGGGTTGCTCCGGTCTCCCACCTGCACGGTGGCCTTGAAGAGGTGCAGGGCCGCGGAACGGGTGGACTGCCGCAGCAGTGACACATCCCGGGTGAGCCGCAGACGCTCGGTCTTCGGGCTGTCGATGCCGTCCACCACCTCGCTGAGCTTCAGCGCCACCGCCTCCGCTCCGGCACCACTGAGAATCCACTCTCCGGCCTCGAGAGAGGCCTCGCCCGCGCAGCTCTTGAGCGGCCCCTTCCCGGTGGCGGGCAGGCAGTACACGCCAGCGCCCGTCTGGTAGCGACCGGGCTGAGGCACCTTTGCCAGCGCCGCCGCGCCAGCCGGAATGCTCCCGCCCGAGAAGGGCGCCACGGCCCGCGTCACCAGGCTGGTGGTCACCTGGGCCGCGCTGGACAGCGTCCACACGCGCACGCGCCATGTGGCGCCGCCAGGGCGAACGAGCAGCACGCACTCGCGGGTATCCAGCCGCCGCGTGACGACCGCGCCCTTGTCATCCTCGAGCGCGCAGGCGATGGGCGTCTTGCTGCGCAGCGCCACCTCCTGCACCACGTTGTCACTCACCACCGGCAGCGTGGCGCGCTGCACCCCCGCATCCAGCTTGAGCGTCGCCTTGTCCGCCAGCGTGCCCGCGTCCGTCACCTTCGCCACCGCGACGGAGACCCGGGTGGGGCCCGACTGCTGCGTCTGGCTCTCCAGCACCAGCGTGTACGCACCGGCCGAGAACGGCTCGGCGATGGTGCAGTTCCAGTCCGCGCCACGGTCCGAGTTCTCCACCACCAGGCGGTTCTGATCATCGAAGATGCGGCAGCGCACGTCCGTGTTGCCCCGGGTGGACAGCCGCAGCGTGCCCTCCGTGGGCAGGATCAGCGGCAGCCGGTCCGGCGCATTCACCGTGCGCACGATCCCCGGCGCCAGGGTGTCCACGCGCAGGTAGAGCGCGTAGGTGATGGCCACGTCGCCGCGGCTGTGCTCGGCAACCAGCCGGTAGCGGCCGGGCCCCAGCACCAGCGAGCGGCCGGTGGGCGCCGGCGCATCCATCTCCGGCAGCGTCTCCGGCGGGGCCTCGGCAACCTCCTCCGAGGACTCCGTGCTCTCCTCATAAGAGGGCTCGGGCGGGGGCTCCTCGTAGCTCTCCTCACCGCCCTCCTCGGAGCTGCCCTCCTCGGAGCTGCCCTCCTCCTCTCCACTGCTCTCCGGCTCTTCCGCCGGCTCCGGAGGGGGCACGTAGGCCCGCGTCCGTTGCACCACCTGCCCCTGGGGCGTCGTCAGGTCCGGCGTCATCGCCTCGATCGTCTCGACGGGCTTGAGCTTGTTGTCGGCGCCTACCGTATACAGGCGCCCCTGCATGCCGTGGGTGAGCGCGAACGCCACGCTCAGCTCCGAGGGCAGCTCGAAGGTGAACTCGTCCTTGCCGTCCTTGCCCAGCTCCGCGCGAGCCCAGGCGTTGAAGCGCAGCGGGTGCGCCTTGTTGCCCTTGAGCGTCACGGTGGGCCGCACCCGCTCCAGCGAGGTGCGGCGCATGCTCTCCACGGTGAGCGGCAGCTGCGTCCACAGGTAGGTGCCCTTCGACAGCACCATCATGCTGGTGCACGGCGCGGGCACGGGCACCACCGGCCAGCCCTGGGGATCATCCAGGCGGCACTGCAGCGTGCCGCTCTGCGCCGCGGTGCTCAGCGTGTACTCCGCCCGCCGCGTCACCTGCAGCCGCTGCTGCGTCAAATCCCCCGCGTCCACGCGGAAGAACACCTCGGCCTCGCCCGCCACGCTCTCGGCCTGCTTGACCGAGCGGCGCTCGAGCACCACCGCGCCGCGCCCCCGGCTCTGCCCCACCGTCTTCACGTTGAGCAGGTAGCGGCCTGGACGCAGGTACGTGGACACCAGGCAGTTGCGCCCGCGCCCTCCCCCGTTGGCCGCGCCCACCTGCTGCACCACCGGCGTGCGGATGGTGCACTCGGTGGACAGCAGGCCCTGAGTCGTCACGTGATAGAGCCCCGCGTCCTTCACGTCGAAGGTGAGCGCATGGGCCTGGCCGCGCTCGAAGTCGAACCACGCGGGCTGCGCGGGCACCAGCACCGGCAGCGGCGCCAGGCTGGGGCTCCACGTCACCAGCGCAGGCGGCGCGGAGGGCGGAGGCGAAGGCCGGCGCAGCGACACCGAGATGGCCGAGGTGCCCGGGTTCTCCAGCGTCAGCTCTCCGGCCTTGCCCGGCAGCGAGCACAGGCCGTTGCGCGCATCCAGCCGCGTCTCTCCCAGCACGCAGCGCAGCGGCTCCCCGCCCAGGGAGCGGATCTCCACCGGGCGGCCCTCTCCCAGCGGCAGCCGCACCTTGGCCCCCGCATCGAGCGCCAGCGGCAGCGGCTCGCTCAGCGTCAGCGGCAGCGGGCGGACGAACAACCCACGCAGCGAGAGATCCGAGCCTCGCGTGCTGGTCAGCGCATAGCGGTTCTCGCCGCCGCGCAGGCGCACCAGCGGCAGCAGACAGGACGTCTTGGTGGGCGAGTCGCTGGTGACCGCCTGGTTCTCCACCCCGATGGTGACCGTCTCGATACCTTCGGTGCCGCCGTAGATGCGCAGCTCGTACAGGCCCGGCGTCGCCGGGTGCACCACGCGGCACTTCTCACCATCCAGATGGGCCGTCTCGTTGATGCGGGTGAGCTGGTTACGGTCATGGCGGAACAGCTCGCAGCGCGTCTTCCGCTCACCGCTCGTCTGGAACACGTAGTTGCCGGAGTTCTTCAGCTCGAACTGCAGCGTGGCGCGTCCACCGCTGTAGTTGAACGCGCGGCGGAACGGCGCATCGCCCACCTTGAGCACATCCCGCCCCAGCGGCTTCACGTCCCCCTCGGGCGGCACCTCGCTCAACATGCAGCTCAGCGGAGCGCTGTCCTGATCCAGCGGCGCCTCGTGCAGCGACACCAGGTAATCGCCCGCCGCCGGAGCCTCGAAGCGCGGCGCCTGCGCTCCCGCGCCATACACGCCATCGGTCCACCGGCCGTCCATGAGCCGGGCCCACCGCAGCGTCACCCGCGCCCCGGGCTCGCCGCGGATGAGCGCGATGCGACGGCTCTTGCCACTGCCCATCGTCCTGCACTCGGGCACCACCGCCTTGCTCTCGATGGTGCAGGTGCCCTCCTCCGAGGAGAAGACGTCCGTGCCGCCCTCGTCGCTCATACGGTGCAGGCTCAGCCGCGTGGTCGTCTTCGAGCTGCCCTCGCGCGACAGGAAGTACGCAGCCGCCTCGGACGGGAACTCCAGCATCACCAGGCCCGTCTCCGGCAGGGTGAAGTTGGCGATCCGATCCTCGGAGGCCTTCGGGAAGCCCCACGACACGGTGAGCCCCGAGTCCTCCGCGTCACTCTGCGTCCACTGCGTGGAGCCGGTGCCATACGCCGTCAGCAGATACACGCCGGGCTCCAGCACGGGCTCGAACCACCACTCGTGAATGGGCATCCCGGGGCGTGGGCGCGGCGTGGTGTCTCGCGGGGTGATGGGCTCCAGCCACTCGCCCGTGCGCCACAGCCGCACGTCCCCCGCGTGCCGCCCGGCGATGCGCAGCGTCACCGGCTGGCGCTTGTCCAGCTGCAGCCAGTACGACGCCTGCTGCCTCGGCTTGAGCGCCTGCTTCACCTCGCGCCGGGGCTCCAGGCGCAGCGGCGTGGGGTTGAGCTCCTCGTAGGGCGTCACCGACACGGCCACCTTGCCCTTGCCCTTGCGCTTCGAGCTCAGCCGCAGCTTGTAGGTGCCCGCGTCCAGCAGCAGATCCAGCTCGCAGCTGGACTTGCCCACCGTGCCCGACTGCGCGAACGGCCCGCGCACGTGATCGACCAGGTCGCACGCCGTGCCCGCGGGGCTCTGAGCCTTGACGATGTAGCGCCCCGCTCGATCCAGCGTGATGATCGCCTCCTGCGCCCCCTGAGCGGGAACGCTCGGCGGAGACACCGAGGCGGCGTGCAGCACCAACAGGGGAATCGACAGCAGCGTCAGGCTCATGGAGGCTTTCGCGCGAGGTTTGCGCGAAGGCTTATCAGCAAGGGGCGGGCCAGTTCACCCCCTCTGAGGATCATCCGAGCGGCGTGGCCCTGCGGCCACGTCAGCGTGGGCGGTTGACCGCGAGTGCTAGGCGGCCTTGGTGCCGTTGTCCGTGCCGCCGCGCTTGCGCTGGATGATCGCCCGCGCGTCCTGCTCGGTGGCCACGAAGTCGATGCCCACGTTCCACTTGGTGAAGTACAGAGCCACCGCCAGGGCCTTGGCCATGGCGCGCTGCACGAAGCCCAGGCCCGTGTAGATGATGCCCCGGAACCACTCAGGCTTGAGGTTCTGGACGATGTAGCTGCGGCTGGAGGCCTCGATCGTCGAATCCGCCGCGTCGATGACCAGGAAGAAGGGCCGCACGGCCCCCACCTCCTTGCAGATCTCCACCGTGCGCTTGGCCTCCTCTAAGGAGGTGGGCCCGCTGAACTTGAAGTGCAGGATGTCCGGGTGCTCGAAGGAGGCCCGGTGGGCAGCCCCAAACTTCCATTCCGTCCGCAGCATGGGCTCCTCCAGGGCAGGCCTTCGAAGAAACGGTAATCCTACAGTGCCTCCCCCGTCCACTCCTCGGGCCACCGTTTTTCGGTTTAAGACGCTCCACCCGGCTTCACCGTGAGTGGCGCTTCCCCTTCCGGGGCGTTGTGCCTCACGGTACGGGCACCTCTGGCTCTGGAGCAGCCCATGCGCGTCCTGTCTGCTGGCGTCACCCTGCCGCTGTGGCTCGCGCTGTGCGTGGGCACGGGCTGTGCCCGACAGCTCTCCGCGCCCGAGGACGTGGTGGAGCTCTCCTTTGGCTTCGAGACGGGCCCCGAGGACTGGCGCGGCGCCTTCGCGGACTACCCCTCGGGCCGCGAGCAGGACTTCCGCCTGACCTTCGAGCACCGCGCGCTGCCGGCGGAGCTCGCCCCCCAGGGCAAGGCGCTGTACCTGGCGGGCGACAACCGCAGCGATGACCTGTTCATGTTCCTCACGCGGGAGGTGACGGGGCTGAGGCCCCAGGCCTCCTACGCCCTCACCTTCGAGCTGGTGCTGGCCAGCAACGCGGGCTCGGGCTGCGCGGGCATCGGCGGCGCTCCGGGCGAGAGCGTGTACCTCAAGGCGGGCGCCTCGCGCACCGAGCCACGCACCATTGCCGACGCGGACGGCTCGCTGCGGCTGAACGTGGACAAGGGCATTCAGGCCAGCGGCGGCGCGAACGCGCAGGTGCTGGGCAACATCGCCAACGGGCTGCCGGAGTGCTCTGCCGAGGCGCCGTTCCGGCTGATCACCCGCTCCAACGCGGGCACGCCCCTGCTCACCACCACGGACGAGCGGGGCGCGCTGTGGCTGCTGGTGGGCACGGACTCGGGCTTCGAGGGCACCACCGTGCTCTACTACGACACCATCCGCGTCACGTTGGAGCCCCGCTGAGCCCCGCCGCCGCGCTACGCTGGGCGCATGTTCCGCTTTCCCCTCCTCGTGCTCCTCATGCTCAGCGCTCCCACCTCCCCGGCCACCTGGACTGAACAGAACTCCCGCGAGCTCCTCGAGAAGACGCTGACCGTCCGGCTGGAGCCGGACCTGTCCACCCTGACGCCCGGTGAGCGCACCGCCCTCGCCAGGCTGCTGGAGGTGGGCAAGCTCTTCCAGGATCTCTACGAGGACTCGCGGCATCCCCAGGCGCTCGAGCTGCGCAAGCAGCTCGACGCCCAGAAGTCCCCGGCCGCGGAGCAGCAGCGAACAATTTACCGCCTGTTCCAGGGCCCCATCGCCAACACGCTGGACAACCAGCGGCTGCCCTTCCTGGCCGCGGACCCGGTCGTCCCGGGCAAGAACGTCTACCCGTGGGGCATCACCAAGGAGCAGGTGCGGCAGGTGCTGGAGCGCCACCCGGAGCTGCGCGCTTCCCTTCTGGATGCACGCACGGTGGTGCGCCGGGCGGATGCCGCCTCGCTGCGTCAGGACCTGGACGCGCTGAAGAAGCACCCGGTGATCGCCGGGCTGCACCCGGGCCTGAGCGAGAAGCTGCGGGCGCTGGCGGCCAAGCCGGATCCGGCCATGCTGTACGCGGTGCCGTACGCCGTCGCCTATGCCCCGGCGATGATGAAGGCCCACGGCCTGCTCTGGGAGGCCGCCGCGGCGGTGGAGCGCGATGACGCCGAGTTCGCCGGCTACCTGCGCAACCGCGCCCGGGATCTGCTCTCCAACGACTACGAGTCAGGAGACGCCGCCTGGGTGCGGGGCCGGTTCAAGCGGCTCAACGCACAGCTTGGAGCGTACGAGGTCTACGATGATGAGCTCTTCGGAGCCAAGGCGTTCTACTCGCTGAGCGTGCTGCTGCGGGACGACGCGGCCACGGCGAAGCTCGACAAGGCGCTGCAGGGGTTCCAGGCGCTCGAGGACAGCCTGCCCTACGAGCCGCACAAGACGGTCAGCTCGGACATTCCGGTGGGCGTCTACCACGTCATCGCGGACTTCGCGCAGGCGCGCAGCACCAACACCGCCACCATCCTTCCGAACGATCCGCTGCACGCGCGGCGCTATGGGCGCACCATCCTGCTGCGCTCGAACATCCTGACGCACCCGGACCTGTTCAAGAACAGCCGGGCCGCATGGGAGGCGGTGGTGGCCGAGCCCTTCCGCGGCCATCTGGGCCCCACGGGCGGCTTCAACCGGACGCTCTGGCACGAGGTGGGCCACTACCTGGGCGTGGACCAGGACGTGAAGGGCCGCTCGGTGAACAGCGATGCGCTGGAGGAGAACTCCAGCACCGTGGAGGAGATGAAGTCCGACCTGGTGTCGATGTACCTGGGCAAGGCGCTGCGCGAGCGGGGCTTCTACGACGACACCACGCTGCGCCAGCTGTACGCCAGCGGCATCCACCGGGTGCTGCAGGTGGTGCGGCCGCGCAGGGATCAGCCGTACCAGACGATGCAGCTGATGCAATTCAACTACTACCTCGAGCAGGGGCTGCTGGAGGCCCGCCCCGACGGCCTGCACATCCACTACGAGAAGTACCACGACGTGGTGGGCCGGCTGCTGCGCGAGGTGCTGGCGCTCCAGAAAGCGGGAGACAAGCCCGCCTCGGACCGCTTCATCGAGAAGTACACGCGCTGGGACGAGGCCCTGCACGGGGAGATCTCGAAGAAGATGCGCGCCCAGCTGAAGTACCGCTACACGCTCGTCCGGTACGCGGCGCTGGGCGAGTAACGGACAGCCTCACTTCGGCGTCAGGAACATCTCCGCTCCCGGGCCGAGCGGCAGCCCCACCATCATCCACGCCACCAGCAGCACCGTCCAGCACGCCAGGAAGACGAGCGTGTACGGCAGCATGGTGGCCACCACCGTGCCGATGCCGGCCTTGCCGTCGTAGCGCTGCACGAAGGCGATGATGAGCGCGAAGTAGGACATCATCGGCGAGATGACGTTGCTCACGCTGTCGCCGACTCGGTACGCGGCCTGCGTCAGCTCCGGCGAGTAGCCCAGCAGCATGAACATGGGGATGAAGATGGGCGCCATGATGGCCCACTTCGCCGAGGCACTGCCCATCACCAGGTTGATGGTGGCCGACAGCACCACGAACGACACCATCAGCGGCACGGGCCCCAGGCCCAGCGACTTGAGCCCATCCGCGCCCTTGACGGCCAGAATGAGCCCCAGGTTCGTCCAGTTGAAGTAGGCCACGAACTGCGAGGCGAAGAAGACGAGCACCAGGTACGAGCCCAGCGTCTCCATGGACTTGCCCATGCCCTTCATCACGTCCACGTCACTGCGCACCGTGCCGGCGGCCACGCCATAGGCAATGCCCAGCAGCGCCGCTCCCAGGAAGATGAAGGCGACGATGCCGGACATGAAGGGCGAGTGCAGCAGATCCCCCGTCTTCGGATCCCTCAGGAAGCCATCCGCGGGCACCGTGCCCCACAGCAGCAGCGCGGTGAAGATCGTCCCCGCCACCGCCGCCGCCGTCAGGCCCCGGCGCTCTTCAGCCGACAGCCCCTTGAGCGCCTCATGAGGCTTGTCCGTCTGAAATGCACCCAACCTGGGGACGACGATCCGCTCGGTAACCCAGGTGCCCGCCAGCGAGATGACGAACGTGGAGGCCGCCATGAAGTAGTAGTTGCAGGCGGGGTTGACGGCGTAGGCCGGGTCGACGATGCGCGCGGCCTCCTGGGACAGGCCGGCCAGCAACGGGTCCACCGTGCCCAGCAGCAGGTTGGCGCTATAGCCTCCGGACACGCCGGCGAAGGCCGCGGCCAGCCCCGCCACCGGGTGCCGCCCCACCGCCAGGAAGATGACGGCGGCCAGGGGCACGAGCAGCACGTAGCCCACCTCGCTGGCCGCATTGGAGAGCACTCCGGCGAAGACGATGACGAAGGTCAGCATCCTCCGGGGCGCCGACAGCACCAGCAGCCGCAGCACCGCTCCGATGAGGCCGCTGCCCTCGGCGACGCCAATGCCCAGCAGCGCCACCAGCACCGTGCCCAGCGGGGCGAAGCTGGTGAAGTTCTTCACCATCTCCGTCAGGATGCGGTGCAGCCCGGCCACCGACAGCAGGCTCACCGGCTGAATGAGCTTTCCCGTCCCGGGGTGTACCGCCTCCAACTGGGCCCACGAGGCCAGGGCGGACAGCAGGATGACCAGCAGCGAGAGCGACGCGAACAGCGTCGCGGGGTGAGGCAGTGCGTTGCCTACGCGCTCCACCACGGAGAGAAACCGGGCAAAGGCACCAGACGGAGGGCGCGACGGAGCGGGACTCCCGGGGACGGGCGCGGAGGAGGAAGCCATAGGCCTGCGAGGCTACCCACCTCGGCGCGAATGGAGAAGAACTTCAGGCTCAGCGCCGCCCGGGCACCGGCGTCCCGCCCGGTGGAGGCGCGGCCGCCGAGATGCCACTGACGGTGGAGCTCAGCCGCGCGGCGCCCAGCACCACGGACTGCCCGGGCTCGTCCACGTACACGGGCACTCCGACGAAGAACTCCTGGGCCCGCTGGAGCATCATCGGCATGCGGCACTGCTCGCCCACCAGCAGCACCTCGTCCACGTCCCCGGGGAACATCGTCTTCTGGGAAAGCACCTGCTCACACATCTTCAGCGCCGAGTCGACCAGGGGCCGGGCCAGCCCCTCCAGGTCCCCGCGGGTCATGGTCGCGTCGAAGTCTCCGGGCTGGCCATTGGCGTCCACCGTGGCCAGGGGAATGCGCACCCGCATCTCGTTCTGCGTGGAGAGCTGAATCTTGGCGAACTCCGCCGCGCCAGCCACCCGGTAGAGCGCCGCGGGGTTGCGCTTGTCCGCGGCCACGCGCACGCCGCTGGCCTGCGCGCGGATGAGCCACTCCATCACCCGCTTGTCCAGCTCGGAGCCGCACAGGGACACGTTGCCCTCGGTGGCCAGCACCTGGCACTGCCGCGCCGCGTAGCGCACCAGCGAGGCCTGGAAGCTGCCCCCACCCCAGTCGCACACGATGGCCGTGCGCTCCGGCTTGCCTCGCCGCCGCTGGAACGAGCCCAGCGCCACGGACGTCGTCTCCGAGATGGTGCGCTCCACATGCAGCCCCGCCAGGCTGGCGGCCGCCGCCATCGTCTGCGGCAGCGGATCATCCCGGCGGGTGGGCGGCACGGTGAGCACCGCTCGATAAACGGGCTGCCGCAGGAAGTTCTGCGCCCGCTCGCGCGCCTCGATGAGCAGCATGGCGGCCAGCTCCCGCGCGGAGAAAGTACGGTTGCCCAGCACCGCCGCGGCAAGCCCATCCTCACCCCGGACCAGCTGGCAGCGCAGCTGGTCATACAGCCAGCGCAGCTTCGGGTCGCCGTAGGGCGCGGCCAACAGCCCCTTGATGCCCCACACCGCCAGCCCGGGCACGGCCGCCTGCTGCTGGCGCGCCGCCTGGCCCACCACCATGCGTCCCCCGCTCGCCAGCGCGACCACCGAGGGCGTCCCCTCCAGCCTGTCCGAGGGCACACAGACAGGGTTGCTCCCCTGCATCACGGCCACGCGGCAGGTAGTCGTCCCCAGGTCGATGGCAATGACGGGGCCAGCGCCGCGGGTGGAGGGGTCCGGAGGCCGGACGCGATCGAGAGAGCAGTCGGTGACTTGGAGCGGCGCCTGGGTCATCTCACCTCCAGCTTACCGGAACACCGCGCCGCGAAGGGAGCTACCGGCAGAACGCGAGCTGAGCCCGGTGCTGCTGGAAGTCGCGTTCTATCTGTGAGCGCTTCCGCGTCAACACGGACCAGTAATAGAAGCGCGGCGGGAACAGCGTGTTCCGGGCGGACAGCTGGTTGCGCAGAATCGCCACGCCGCAGCGCAGGTTGACGGAAGGGTCGGTGATGTTGGCCTCCATGGGCTCCAGCGCGCACCCGGAGTGCCGTGTCTGGTCCCCATAGCTGAGCTGCAGCAGCCCCACACTCAGGGTGCGCAGGGGGCGGGGCTCCATGAAGGTGCGCTCGGGATCGAACCCGGACTCCAGCCGGGCGATGGAGGCGAACAGCAGGGCCCAGAACGCCTTCTTCTGCTCGCGGCTGGCATCGAAGTAGCCCGGGCAGAGCGCCCGCACATCGCTCTCGGGCACCTTGTCATCCTCGAGCAGCGGCTGGCCCACCTCCTCCAGCGCATCGGCGATGACCAGGTTCCACTCGTGCTTCCAGGCGCGGCCCTGCTCCTCACGCACCTGGGCGAACAGGGGACGCTCGGGCTCGACAGGCACGGCGGCCACGGCCTCATGCGCCACGGAGGCCTCGGCCACCGGTGGGGCACGCCTGGCCAGGGGGCGCACCGGCTCCGGGTGGGCACAGGCCGCCCCGAGGAGCGCGGCAAGCACCGCGCCCACGCTCTTCCACTCACGAGCGTCCATCGTCCTCATCCCGTGCACCATGAGCCCACCCACGGCCAGCAGGCAACGCCCCACGGGTGCATCCATTCAGCTTCAGACAGGCGAGAGCCAGGCCCCGGAAAAGCCAGGGCCCTCGCTCCCGCGAAGGGAGGAGGGCCCGGAAACCAGCCAGCGCGTGGGCGCTTAGGCCGTCTTCGGCGTCATGCCACCGCCCTTGGCGCGAGCCTCCTTGGCCGCGGCGCGCTCATCCAGCCAGATGGTGAGCGGGCTGGCGATGTACATCGTCGAGTACACGCCCACGAAGATGCCGATCAGCATCGCCATGGCGAAGTCCCAGATCTCGCCCACACCGAAGATGAGCAACCCCACCAGCGACAGCGCGGTGGTGAGCCCGGTGAGAATCGTGCGCCCCAGCGTGTCGTTGATGGCGATGTTGATGACCTCCGCGAACGGCTTGCCCTGGAACTTGGCCATGTCCTCGCGGATACGGTCGTAGATGACGATGGTGTCATTGACCGAGTAGCCAATGATCGTCAGCAGCGCGGCAATCGACGTGAGGTTGAACTCGCGCCGGCTCACCAGGTAGTAGCCCGACACCATCACCACGTCATGGAGCATGGCCACCAGCGCGCCCGGGCCGAACTTGAAGTCGAACCGGAACGCCACGTAGATGAGGATGGCCACCATGGCGTACAGCAGCGCCGCGATGCCGCGGTTGCGCAGCTGCTTACCCACCTGCGGGCCCACGTAGTCCACCCGGCGCTGCTCGAAGTCCGGCTGCGCCTGGCCCTGGCTCAGCGCGGCGAACACCTTGTCCGCCATGCCGCTGGCCACCACCTGGTAGTCGAAGCCTCCGCCCTGCGCCTCACCCAGATCGCGCACCTCCTGCACCCCCGTGCCGGTGGCCTCCACCGCCCGCTCGACGGTGGCCCTGTCCAGCGCCGTGGCCGAGCGGAAGTTGATGATGCCGTTGGCCATGTCCGGGTACACGTTGCGCACATTGCCCAGCCCGGTGATCGCGGCACTGGCCTTCTCCGCGTTCTCCTCGGTGAGCTGCGTGACGCCGCCCAGGCGCACCAGGAAGGAGTTGTCCTCGTCGGCGCCGATGTTCTGCACCGACACCTCCTTCAGCCCTCCGGCCTCGGCGCGCTTGCGCACCTCCTCGGCGGTGATGGGCTTGTTGAACTTCAGCTCCACCACCGTACCGCCCGCGAAGTCCACCCCCAGGTTGAAGCCCCACACCGCGATGCCTATCAGGATCAACAGGTTCAGGATCGTGGAGATGAAGACGGCCAGCCTGCGCTTGCCAATGAAGTCGATGTTCGTCTTGTTCTTGAGTATGCGCATGACGGCCTCTGTCAGATCGAGAGGGTCTGGGCGTTGCGGCCTTGGACCAGATAGTTGGTGAGGATGCGCGTCACCACGATGGACGTGAACAGCGACGCCAGCAGACCCACGATGAGCGTCGTCGCGAACCCACGAATCGGCCCCGTGCCCGTGGCGAAGAGGATGGCGGCGGCGATCAGCGCGGTGACGTGCGAGTCGAAGATGGTCCAGAACGCGCGGTCATACCCCTGCTCCACCGCCTGCCGCACCGTCTTGCCGTGCCCCAGCTCCTCGCGGATGCGCTCGTTGATGAGCACGTTGGCATCCACCGCCACGCCCAGCGTCAGCACGAAGCCGGCGATGCCCGGCAGCGTCAGCGTGGCGTTGAACACCGCCAGCCCCGCCAGGATCAGCAGGCCGTTGAGCACCAGCGCCACGTCCGCGATGAGGCCCGCCAGCTTGTAGTAGATGGCCATGAAGATCAGCACCAGCGCCAGGCCCACCACCGCCGCCAGGCTGCCCTTCTTGATGAGCTCCTGGCCCAGCGAGGCCCCCACCTGCCGGATCTCACCCGTCGTCACCGGCGCGGGCAGCGCGCCCGCCTTGAGCACCAGCGCCAGCGTCTGCGCCTCGGCGAACCACTCCTCGAACGTCTTCATGCCCGCGCCACCCATGGTGATGCGCGCGCTGCCGCCGGCGATCTTCTCGTTGATGCGCGGCGCGGAGTGCACGTACTCGTCCAGCACGATGGCCATGTAGCGGCCCGAGCCCGCCTCCGTCAGCCGCTCGAACTCACGCGCGCCCACCGGGTCGAAGGTGATGTTCACCTCCGGCTCGTTGAGGTTGCTCACCGAGGCGGCCGCGCTCTCCAGGCTCTCGCCCGTCAGCGGCACGTTCTTCTCCACCAGGTAGGTGCGGTACGACAGACAGTCGTTCTTCTTCAGCGGGTTCTCGATGCACTCCAGCAGCACCTCGCGGTCGGCCGGCACCTTGCCCTTCACGTACGCCAGCAGCGCGTCGCGGTTGGTGCTCGACAGCATCGGGTAGATGGTGTCCTCGCTCGTCAGGGTGATGCCCGCGTTCTCCGGCGGAGGAGTCGCCGTGAGCATCTCCTGGAAGATGCCCGGGTTGCTGCTGTCCACCATGCGGAACTCCAGCTGCGCGGTGGTGCCCACCAGCTCCTTGGCCTGCTCCGGATCCGAGCGGCCCGGCAGCGAGATCTGAATCGAGTCCGTGCCCAGCTTGCGCACGTCCAGCTCCGCCACGCCCCACTTGTCGATGCGGTTGCGGATGACGAGCATCGCCTGGTCCACCGACTCCTCGCGGAAGCTGTTGGTCTGGCTCTCGTCCGGCACCAGCACCAGCGTGCCGCCATTGCGGCTGTCCCTGGAGAAGTCCGTGAAGGTGGCCAGCACCTCCTTCTCGATGGCGTCCATCGTGGCCGGGTCCTTGGCCACCAGCGTCAGCTTCAACGGCTCCAGCGTCGTATCCGCCGTCACCTCACCCAGCTTCTTGTCCTGGGAGATGTAGCGGGCGATCTGCTGGCCGCGGCGCTCGGTGCGCTTCTGCAGCGCCGTCTTCGTATCCACGCGCATCACCATGTGGATACCGCCCTGCAGGTCCAGCCCCAGGTTCAGCCGGTAGCTGGCCGGAGGCGACCAGCTGGGCAGCCGCTCCTGCAGCAGCGCCAGGTTGTTGCGCTGCTCGGGCTCGAGCACCACCAGCGAAACGTACGTGGGGATGAGCAGCCAAAGGGTCGCCAGCGTCACCGCGACGATCATCCCGAACTTCCACCACCAGCCGCGGTCCATTACTTCTCCTCCTTCTTTTCCTCAGGCTTGGCCGTGGCCTGCGCCTGCTCGTCCTTCATGACGCCGTACACGGACCGCTTGAGCACGCGGATGCGCACCCCGTTGGCCACCTCCAGCGTCACCGTCTGATCAGAGATCAGATGGATCTTCCCAATCACCCCACCCTGGGTGACGACCTCGTCACCCTTCTGCAGTCCCGCCAGTAGGTCGCGGTGGGCCTTCATCTGCTTCTGCTGGGGGCGGATCATCACGAAGTACATGATGCCCACCAGCAGGGCGATGAAGCCCAGGTTGACCAGTGGATTGGACCCGCCGCCGGGGGCCTGCGCCAGTATCAGGAAGCTGTCTTCCACGTACCGCCTCGTCGCTTGGAAAGGTTCGGGCTCAACCCCGGCCCGAATGTGGTCAAAGGTCAACCCAGAAGGGGCCGCCTCTTAGCAGTAGCCCCTTTCGTGAGCAAGTGAACGGAGCCGCCAAAGGCCTGTTCCCGACACCCGGGGGCTGCCCACCGCTCAGCGGCCACGGGTCCGCTCAGCCTCCTGGTCCGCGGTCCGGGCCCGGAACTCGCGGGCGAACGCCGCGTACCGGTCCTCGCTGATCGCGCGGCGCACCTGGCCCATCAGCCCCAGGAAGTAGTGCAGGTTGTGCAGCGTGTTGAGCCGCATCGCCAGAATCTCCCCCGCCACGAACAGGTGACGCAGGTACGCCCGGCTGAACGTCCGGCAGGTGTAGCAGGTGCACTCCGGGTCCACCGGACGTGGGTCCTTGGCATACACGGCGTTACGAATGACGACCTTGCCCTGCGAGGTGAAGAGCAGGCCATTGCGCGCGCAGCGGGTGGGCAGCACGCAGTCGAACATGTCCACGCCGGCCTCCACGCAGTTCACCAGGTCCACCGGGGTGCCCACGCCCATGAGGTAGCGCGGCTTGTCTCGAGGCAGCAGCGGCGCGGAGTAGGCCACCCCGGCGTGCATGGCCTCGGGGGACTCGCCCACCGAGTAGCCGCCCAGGGCGTAGCCGGGCAAATCCACGGCGCACACCTGCTCGGCGTGGGCCTTGCGCAGATCCTCGTGCAGGCCGCCCTGGACGATGCCGAACAGGGACGAGCGCTCGCGGCTCCAGGCCTTGGCGCACCGGTGCAGCCAGCGCGTGGTGCGCGCCAGGGACTGCTCCATGTACGCGCGCTCGGACTGCGCGGGCGGGCACTCGTCGAAGGCCATGATGATGTCGGCGCCCAGCGTCTCCTGAATCTCGATGGAGCGCTCGGGGGTGAGCATGTGGCGCGAGCCGTCCAGGTGAGACTGGAAGGCGGCGCCCTCCTCGGTGATTTTTCGCTTCTCCGAGAGGCTGAACACTTGGAAGCCGCCGCTGTCGGTGAGCATGGGCCGGTCCCACGAGATGAAGTGGTGCAGGCCGCCCATCTCTCCCACCAGGGCGTCGGTGGGGCGCAGCATCAGGTGGTACGTGTTGCCGAGGATGATCTGCGCATCCAGGGTGAGCAGATCATCCGGGCCCACGCCCTTGACGCTGCCCACGGTGCCCACGGGCATGAAGATGGGCGTCTCCACGGGCCCGTGAGGGGTGTGCACCCGGCCGCGCCGGGCCTTGGAGCCGGTGTCCTCGTGGAGCAGCTCGAAGCGCACCAGCCCCGGCGCCACGCGTGTATCGCCTTTACCCCTGGCCTCACCCATCGCTCACTCCGTCACCAGCATGGCATCGCCGTACGAGAAGAACCGGTAGCCGGAGCGAACCGCCTCGCGGTAGGCCTCCAGCGTGCGCTCCCGGCCCAGCAGCGCGCTCACCAGCATCACCAGCGTGGAACGGGGCAGGTGGAAGTTGGTGAGCAGCACATCCACCTGCCGGAAGCTGTAGCCGGGGCGGATGAAGATCGTCGTGTCACCGGTGCCCGCGCGCAGCTGGCCCGTGGAGGGGTCCGTGGCGGACTCCAGGGTGCGAACCACGGTGGTGCCCACGGCCACCACGCGGCGGCCCTCGGCCCGGGCGGCGTTCACCTCGGCGGCGGTCTGTTCGGGCACGCCGTAGCGCTCCGGGTGCATCTTGTGCCGCTCCAGGTCCTCCTCGCGCACGGGGAGGAAGGTGCCGGGCCCCACGTCCAGCGTCACCATCACGCGCTTCACGCCGCGCTCGGCCAGGGCCTGGAACGTGGCCTCGGTGAAGTGCAGGCCCGCGGTGGGCGCCGCCACGGAACCGGAGGCCCGGGCGTACACCGTCTGGTAGCGCTCGGCGTCGGCGGAGTCCGGCTCGCGGGTGATGTAGGGGGGCAGCGGCAGCCGGCCCGCCTGGCCCAGCAGCTCCTGGAACGAGGCACCGGCAGGAGCCTGGAAGCGCACCCGGTACTCCCCTCCTCCGAGCGCCTCGAGCACCTCGGCGGTGAGCCCACTGGGGAAGGCCACCTGGGCCCCCGGCTTGAGGCCCTTGGAGGCCTGTCCCAGGCAGATCCACTCGAGCGCCTCGGGAGCCTGCGCCAGCGCGGCCGAGGTGAGGGTGTTCGCGGCGGGGCGGACGACGAGCAGCTCCACGCGGCCGCCGGTGCCCACCTTGGAGCCCAGCAACCGGGCGGGGATGACGCGGGCATCGTTGACGACGAGCACATCCCCGGGGCGCAGCAGCTCGGAGAGCTCGGAGAACTGCCGGTGCGCCCAGGCCCCGGAGGACCGGCTCACGGTCATCAGGCGCGAGGCATCACGCCGGTCCAGGGGCTGCTGGGCGATCTGCGCTTCGGGCAGCTCGAAGTCGTAGTCAGAGAGGCGGGACGACACGGGGGCGCTTGTACCAGCCCCGGTGCCGCCTCGGAACCGGAACCCTCAGTAGAGCTGCTGAAGCTCGGCTCCTGGGTAGTAGTGCAGGAGGATGTCCTTGTAGTCCCAGCCGCCATCGGCCAGCGCCTTGGCCCCCCACTGGCAGAGCCCGGCGCCGTGGCCATAACCGCGCCCGGAGAACGAATAGCCGTGCGAGGACTTCTCCACCTCGAAGTCCAGGCTCTTGAGCCGGGTGTAGCCCATCCGCTGCCGGAAGCGGACGCCGTCCACGCTCGTCCCATCGGCGGTGGTAACGCGCGAGACGCGGCGGGTGCCGGTGCGCGCGGCGATGCGCAGGCCCTCGGGAGAGCCCTGGAGCGCGGCCTGCAGCTCGCCCTCGCTCACCTCGGCGGACCAACGGCTGGCGGGCAGCTTTCCACAGGGGCAATCGACGGGCCGCAGGTACGGCAGATCCCTCTGCAGGGCGGCCCAGCCGGACTCGGTGCGCCCGCCACAGGAGGCATGGAAGTAGGCCTCGATGGGCGCCAGCTCGTAGGTGAGCACCTCGCCCCGGGTGGCCTCGACGGCGGCGCGGGTGCGCGGATCCTCGCGGTTGATGCCGCCATACACCTGATGGAGCACGCTGCTGCCCAGGTAGAAAGCGCTGCCGTACGTATCCAGCTTCTTCTGCAGGGCATAGGTCCGGGCCGCGACGGCCTGAGCCTTCAGCGCCTCGGCAGGGAACGAGATGGGCATCTCGCTGCCGAGCACCGCGGCAAGGTAGTCCTCCAGGGGGATGACGTTGATGAGCTGGAGCCCATCCCGGTACAGGCGCACCACCACGTCTCCGCGGACCTCCATGTCCCCGGCGCGCAGGGACTCCTCCCCGGGCACTCCGGCATCGTTCACCTGAGCCCCGGCGCGGAAGCGCACCGAGTCCCCGACGATGGGAGCGCCATTGAGCTCGAGCTTGCGGCCCTTGCGCCGCACCGTCGCCTGCCGTGAGTTGAGCGGGTGGAAGGTGGCATCCTCGGCATCCGCGCCGAAGGCCAGCCCCTGGCCGCTGACGCGCACCTCACCGCGCGCCTCGCTCATGGCAATGCGCATCGTCTCCACCGCGAGCGAGGGAGAGGACACCAGGAGGCAGAGGAGCAGTGCAACAGGTCGCCACATGTCCCCCGGAGTGTAGGAGCCCCGGATCCCGGCTCAAGAAAACGGCCGGCGAATGATGGAGACTGGGGACAGATGCCCTCCGCTTTCGAACCCTCGCAGCTCTCGCCCCAGGCGCTGGGGGAGCTGCTGCGCAAGCTGCCTCCCCGCCCCTGCGCGCTGCTGCGACAGCGCCTGGTGCGCTCGGAGCCCCTCGAGGCCTGTGCCGCCTTCTACGGGATAACCCCCGAGGCCTTCTCCACCCACCTGCTCAGAGAGGCCCTGGCGCTCACGGCGGCCAGCGGAGGCCAGAGCCGCGCTCCGGAGACTCCGGACGAGGAGTCCGCCTGGGCCCGCCAGCTCTCGGCGGCGCTGGAGCGGGAGACGGCCACGGTGAGCCCAGCGCTGGCGGACACGGTAGCGCTCTGTCGGAGGCTGCAGGCGGCGGGCACGCAGGTGGAGACGGCCTGGGAGGCCGCCGAGCGCGCGGAGGCGACCTCCCCCCGCCGGAAGCGAGAGGAGCTGCTGCGGCGGCTGGCGGTGGGGCTGCTGCTGGCGCTGGCGGCGTATTTCTACTGGACGCGCCCGCCGTAACGCATAAGGGAAGGCCATGCGCGCTCTCAACCTTGCCCTCCTGGCCCTGGTCCTCGCCGGCTGCCCGAAGCATGTGGAACGGGTGGCGGGCTCCGATGACGCCCAGATAGACGCCGCGGCGGCCCGGCTGGAGGAGCTCCGGGTACGCGAACAGTCCGAGCGCCTGTCCTGCGCGGACCGGTGCACCGTGGCCACACAGACGTGCGCGGTGTCGGATGAGCTGTGCGCGCTGGTGGAGGGGAACCCGGACCGGGACGACCTTCCGCCGCGCTGCGTCCAGTCGCGGGAGCAGTGCGCCCAGGCCAATACCGGCTGTACGCGGTGCCAGGCTGGCTGAGTGCGGGCGGAGCGTCCAACGGACGGATTGCCCGGGTCCCCCCGGCCCTCTTAGATTGAGGTAACACCCGAGGAGCCGTCATGTCCCGCCGAACGTCCGTCCTGCTGCTGGTGTCCTGGCTCGCTGCTCCGGGGTGGGCCCTGGCGCAGGACGAGCGGCTGACGCCCGAGCAGATCGCGGCCATTCGCCGAGACGAGCAGAAGGCCCAGGAGAAGGTGACGGAGGCCTACGGCCACCGCAAGCCCTCGGAGATGAACTCCGAGGAGCGCCGGCAGATGATCCAGGACCAGCAGAAGGCGGGCCTGGGAGTGATGGAGAAGCACGGCGTGTCGGACAAGGCGTACTCGCGCCAGCTTGCCCGCATGGGCCGCGAGGAGCGCGAGGCCGTCAACCAGGCGGAGAAACGCCTGGAGTCCCAGGAGCGGGCCGCGCGGGAAGCCGCCGAGCAGAAGAAGGCGGAGCAGGCGCAGAAGCTCCCCGAGGAGGTCCCTATTCAGCAGGGCATCAGCGACGAGAACCCGGTGGAGCTGGAGTCCTCGGAGGATGCGGCCTCCGTGGTGGAGCAGGGCCTGCCGCCGGGCGAAGCGGGGATGGAGGAAGGCGCCGTGGAAGGCTCCACTGAAGGGGCTCCCCCCGGAGAGCTCCCCGAGGGCTCCGTCGACATCCGTGTGGAGTAGAGGCACTCCCGCGCCTCAGCGCGCCCGGGTCCGCCAGACCTCGTCATAGGGGCACGAGCAGTCCGTCTCCTCGGGCTCGGGGTACACGTACCGCTCGCCCTTGTAGTTGCGGAAGATCGTCTCCTGGGCGCCGCGCTCGACCACGTAATCGGGCTGGAGCGTCACCTTTCCACCGCCGCCAGGCAGGTCCACGGCGAGGTGAGGCACGGCAAGCCCGGTGGTGTGGCCGCGCAGCTGCTGAAGGATCTCCATGCCCTTGGCGATGGGCGTGCGCAGGTGCTCGCACCCCTCGGCCACGTCCATCTGATGCAGGTAGTACGGGCGCACGCGGCTGCGCAGCAGCGCGTGAGACAGCTCCTTGATGATGCGCGCATCCGAGTTGAGGCGGCGCATGAGCACGGCCTGGTTCTCCACGGGGACGCCGTGGTCCACCAGCCGCTCACAGGCCTCGATCGCCTCGGGAGTCACTTCCTTGGGGTGGTTGAAGTGAGTGACGACATAGACAGGCGCATAGCGCCGCAGCACCCGGGCCAGCGAGTCCGTGACGCGCATGGGCAGACACACGGGCACGCGGGTGCCGATGCGGATCATCTCCACGTGAGGGATTTCGTGGAGCGGCGCCAGCAGCTCCTCCAGGCGCGTGTCGCTGAGAATGAACGGATCGCCGCCCGAGATGAGCACATCGCGCACCTCGGGGTGGCTGCGGATGTACTCGATGCCGCGGCGCATCTGCTCCTTGCTCAGCTCGGCCTCGCCGCCCTTGGTGATGCGGCGGCGGGTGCAGTGCCGGCAGTAGACGGAGCACGTATCCAGCGCCAGGAACAGCACCCGGTCCGGATATTTGTGGACGATGGCCTCCTCGGGCCGGGTCTTGTCCTCTCCCAGCGGGTCGGCCAGTTCCCCGGGGCGAACGCGCGCCTCGGCCCGCACGGGAATGGACTGCATCCGCACGGGGCAGAACGGGTGCCCGGCGTCGATGAGCGACAGGTAGTACGGGCTGATGCCAATGCGGAACAGCGCGGCCGTCTCCTGCACGCCCGCACGCTCATCGGGCGTCAGCGACACATAGCGCTCGAGCTGCTCGAGGCTGCGCACGGCATGGCGCTGCTGCCAGCGCCAGTCGTTCCACTGCGCATCCGTCGCCTCGGGAAACAGGCGCTTGCGCCCCTCGGCGCTCGCGGGAGCCCGCCCAGCGCGAGCCTTGGACGGGCCCGGCTCGGCGGCGGCTCCCGGCTGGGCCGCGGAGTCCATCACGCCGCCTTGAGCTGCTCCCGCCACCACGCCTGCCCGGACTCCGGCAGCGTGTCGATGGGATCGTAGTACTCGTACTTGCGCGAGAGCGCGTCGGGATCGCTCGCCTCGATGCCGGTGCGGTAGTTCTTGGTCCAGTACGAGATGCCGCGCTCGCGGTCATACTCGGCGATCTGGTGCACCCAGCGCTTGCCCACGAAGGGCACGTCACAGACGATGCGCGGCGTGGCGAAGCCCGGCATGTAGCCCATGATGTCGTGCTGAAGCTTCTGGGCCTGATCCACGGACAGGCGCCAGTGCTCCGAGTTGGGGATCATGTCGCACATGTAGAAGTAGTACGGCAGGATCTTCGCGTGATCGAGCAGCGTGAAGCACAGGTCCAGCAGCGCCGGAGCGCTGTCATTCACGCCGCGCAGCAGCACGCCCTGGTTGCGCACGTCGCGGAAGCCCATGTCGAGCAGCTTGCGCACGGCCTTGCCCACCAGCGGGGTGAGCTGCTCGGCGTGGTTGACGTGGGTATGGAGCGCCAGGTCCACGCCGCGCTCGATGGCCTTCTTGGCCAGCCGGTCCAGGCCCTGGAGCACCTGGTCCTGGAGGAAGTGCTGAGGAATGGCCATCAGGCCCTTGCTGGCCAGACGGATGTCCCGGATGTTGGGGATGTCCATCAGCGAGCTGACGAACGGCTCGAGCTGCTGAATGGGCAGGTTGGCGATGTCGCCACCTGAGACCACCACGTCGCGCACGGAGGGCGTGCGACGCAGGTAGTCCAGCATCTTGTCGTAGCGCTCCTTGGGGCCGATGGTGAACTTGTGCTTCTGCACCTGGGGCACGTCATTGCCTACCAGGTCCATGCGGGTGCAGTGGCCGCAGTACTGGGGGCAGGTGGGCAGCATCTCCGCCAGCACCTTGGTGGGGTAGCGGTGGGTGAGCCCCTCGACGACCCACATCTCCGCCTCGTGAAGGCTGTCGCGGCTGGCCTTCGGGTGGTTGGGCCAGTCGGTGCGCCGATCATCGAACGCGGGGAGCATGTAACGACGCACCGGATCGCTCCAGAGGTCGCCCAGGCTCATCGTGTTGAGCATCTGCGGCGGGAGCAGGATCGACATGGTCGCCCGCTCCTTCTGGTCGCGCTCGATGCTGGCGGCGAGCGTCTCCGGCAGCAGATCCCCCAGCGCGTTCTTCAGCTCACGCAGGTTCTTGACGGTGTGCTTGCGCTGCCACACCGAGCTCTCCCACTCGGCCGCGGTGACATCCTTGTAGCCGGGGATGCGACGCCAGTCCGGCTCCACGAAGTCGCGGCGGGTCGGGTAGGTAATCGGCTGCTGCGCGGGCCCGGCCTCGGCCGGGGTCCGCATAGGCTTCGTTTGCATGGCGCGGAACCTTATCGTGAAGCGCTGTCATCGGGCTTTTTGCCGATGGCAGTAGGCCCTTCTTTAAACAACGGAAGGGGGCGTCGCATGCCCGCTCACTCGATGGGCACGCCTATCAGCTTGGCCACATCCGCCTCGGTGATGTTGACGGTCTGCGGCTTGGTCTGCTTGCCCCCGAGCTTGAAGACGATCTTCCGTGCTCCCACGGGCAACATCAGCGGATTACCGATGGCCACCGGAGTATCCCGGCCCGAGTACTTGCCATCCACCCAGATTTGAGCGCCAGCGGGCTTGGTGCTGGCTGCCAGCTTGCCCATCACCTTGGCGGGAGCCGGCTTGGGAGGCGTGGGAGTAGGCGTGGGCTTGGGCGGCGTGGGCTTGGGAGGCTCCGCAACCTTGGTGGCCTCCTTCTCGAGCGTGAACTCCACCATCAGCTCGGTGTCCCCATCGGACTTGAACTCTCCCGAGTAGGGCTTGTAGCCGGCTCGGCTGGCCACGAACTTGTACGTCTTGCCGATGGCCAGGTTCGACAGCTTCGCCTTGGGCGTCTGCCCCACGGACTTACCATCGACCTTGATGTCGGCGCCCTCGTCACCCACGAAGACGGCCACGAACGTCTTGGGTGGCTCGGGCCTCGGAGGAGGCGGCTCCTTGGGAGTCTCCGGGTTCTTGTTGGCAACCGGCTCGGCGGGCGTCGGCTCCTTGGGGGGCGCCTCTGGCTTGTCGGGCTCTTCGGTGGGCTCCTTGTCGGGCGGGGGCTCGCCGCCTCCCGAGCGCTTCAGCTTCAACGTCATGGGCTGAGGCTTCTGACCGGCCTTGATCTCAACGGTCGTCTCCAGCACCTCGAACCCGTCCGCGGCAGCCATGACCTTGTGGGAGCCGGGTTCGAGCTCGATGACGGTGTTGGGGCTCACAGGCTGGTTGTCGACGCGGATCACCGCATTGGTGGCAGGCTCCACCGTGAACATGATGCTGCCGGTGCTGGGCCCACTGACCAGGGCAATCACGGTGGCGATGATGCCCAGCAGCAGCACACCGCCGCCCGCGGCGATCAGAATCTTGGGATTGACGGGCTTGCGAGGCCCCACAGCGGCCGGCTTCTTATCTTTGCCGGCCTTGGGAGCAGAGACAGCGGACTTCCGGGGCCCCACCGCGGCCTTGCCGATCTCCTGGGAGTCGCCCTCCTCCAGGGTCTCATCCTCGGCCTCCGGCTCCTCTTCGCGGACGGGCTTCACCGGGCGCGACTTGCCTACACGCGCCGAGCTGCCCTTCAGGTCCTTGGTAGAGTCATCCTCGTCCTCGTCCTGGGGGTTATCGCGCCCGCGGGTGGACGGAGGGGGACCAATCTGGGTGGCGCCGACGTAGTTCTCCTGCTCGCCCTCGCCGATGACCACCTGGGACTTGGAGCCGCTCTTGCCCTTGCGCGTCGCGGGAGAGGGCACTGTGGGCAGCGGCGCCGCCATGGTCTCTTCACTGGTGGCGAACGGGTTGCTGTTTCCGTCCAGCGTGGCGCTGTCGTCGTCAGCCGGGTAGTCGTTCCGTCCCGTGTCATCCATCGGGTTGGAGTTCTTCCCCGTGTTGCTGTCATCGAAGAGCACCGGCGCGGGCTTGTCATCGCTCAGCGCGATGGACGAGTCGACGATCTGGGTCTTGTCCCCTGCCCCATCCAGCTCGGCCAACTCCTCGGCGGTCGGCGGCGGGATCAGCGGCGGTGGCGTATTGGTCGAGGAGCCGGTGCGCACCATGGGCGGCGGCTGCATCGGGCCCACGGGAGTGAGCGTCGATGACGGCTTGCGCTGCGGCTTCGGCGGAGGCGTGGGGGTGGAGCTGACGCCCGAAGACTCGAGCTGATCGGGCTTCTCGATGCCCGCGTAGCGCTCCATCTTCTCGGCCTCGCGCAGCATGTCCTCCGCGAAGGCCTCCTTCATGTACATCGACAGGTGCTTGCCCGAGTAGATGGCGTCCCCCGCGAGGAGGAAGCGCATCAGGTCCTCCTGCAGGTCCGACGACCACTGGTAGCGGTCCTCCGGCTCCCGCGCGAGCGCCTTGAGCACCACCTTCTCGAGCCCCGACGGGATGTTCGGGTTGAACTGCCGGGGCAGCGGCACCTCGGCGTTGCGCACCTTCTCCAGCGTGGAGAAGTCCGACTCACCCACGAACAGCTTCTCACCCGTGAGCATCTCGTAGAGGATGACGCCCACCGCGAAGATGTCGCTGCGCCGGTCAATCGGCATCCCGCGGACCTGCTCGGGGCTCATGTACCCGAACTTGCCCTTGAGAATACCGGCCTGCGTCTTCTGCGAGCGATTGGCCGCCTTGGCGATGCCAAAGTCGATGATCTTCACCTCGCCTTCGTACGAGACGAGGATGTTCTGCGGAGACACGTCGCGGTGGATGATGCCCAGGTCCTGCCCGCGCGCATCCTTCTTGCGGTGCGCGTAATCCAGGCCCTCGCACATCTTCGACGCGATGAAGACCGCCTGCGCGGTCGGCATGATCTCCTTACGGCGGCGGTAGCGCTCCAGGATGGTGCGCAGATCGCGCCCGGCGACGTACTCCATCGCGATGAAGTACGTCTCGTCGTACTTCCCGAGCTCATGGATGTGCACGACGTTGGCGTGGTTCAGCTGAACGCTGATCCGCGCCTCGTCGATGAACATCGTGATGAACTCCTGGTCCTCGGCCATCGTCGGGAGGATCTTCTTGATGGCGAGGAAGCGCTCGAAGCC
This sequence comes from Myxococcaceae bacterium, assembly GCA_035296065.1. Taxonomy (GTDB): domain Bacteria; phylum Myxococcota; class Myxococcia; order Myxococcales; family Myxococcaceae; genus DATHBR01. The sequence goes on from DATHBR010000043.1 coordinate 150,022, forward strand.
CTCGACGCCGAAGGCCTTGGCGACAAACACCTCGGCCATGCCGCCGACGTTGATGCGCTCGAGGAGCAGGTACTTCCCGAATGTGGTGGGACGCTTCATCTCGTGGAGTCGCCCCCGCCCGGGCAGGGACGATGCTGCTGCAGGCGGCTGTGTGCCGGGCGGAGCCTACGGACTCTAGACGGAGCACGGACGGTCAGTCAAACAACGCTGCTCGACCAATTGCCCAGAGAATCCAGCGACTTGGCGGTTCCCTGGGCGGCTTTGCAGCCCTGGACAACGGAAAAAAAAACGCCCCTGGGGCCTTCTGTGAAGAAGACGCCAGGGGCGTGTAGAAAAAAATCCGGCAGCGACCTACTCTCCCACGCGGTTTCCCGCGGAGTACCATCGGCTCTGGAGGGCTTAACTTCCGTGTTCGGGATGGG
>DATHBR010000044.1:0-54562 GCA_035296065.1 Myxococcaceae bacterium
GCTCGCTACACCTCTCCTCGGGCGTCCACCGGTCCATGCTTGCTCCCGCCGTGTCCTCGCATGTACCTGCGCACTCTCCGGGCTGACGTCGAGCCCCTGGCCCTTGCCTGCTCCCTCGCCCTAACCTGATCGGCGCTCTAGTCGAGTGTCTGAAGCCCTCAAGGTGTGCTCTACCTGCGGGGCAGGATGCCCCTCTACAGATACGCAAGCTCGACTCGGAGCTGCGCGAGTGCATTGAGTCGAGGGTGGCGGACATGGGGCGGCTGGAGCGCCGTGGCGCCATGGAGCTGTACCTCACAGGGCGTATCCGTCCGACGGACGACGTGGAGAAGAGGCTGGAGGGCAGACGAGCACCGTGCTCGGCGATCGCCGCGAGGTGAGAGGCAGAGGGGCCTTCAAAGCGGGCCGGGCTCAGAAGGAGTCAGCGGCAGGCAGGGGCTTCCACCGGTGCGGCAGCAGCTCGTCGATGAGGGAGTTGGGATGGGTCTGCACGCGTAGTAGCACGTCGGCCAGGCACTGCTCGGGGTTGATGCCGTTGGCCTCGCAGGTGGCCACCAAGGCGTAGAGGCCCGCCAAGTTCTCGCCCGCGCCTTTAATACCTGCTGCTGCGCCGCATCGACCACTGCCCCCTATGCTTGCGCCACATCAGTTCCCGCGCTCCTCCTCGCGGACCGTCGCGCATGTGAGCAGGTGGCATTAGCTTCACCATCTTTCCGCGGAAATACTCCTACACCACCGGGCAATTGATTCAGCAGCCTTGTCGTCGCCCCCATCAACTTCGAACGCAGCAAGACTACGGAGAGAGTCCACTTCCTGTTCTACAGGATCAAACTCTACTCTAGCATCATCATCGCCGACGCGCCTGCGCATACGGATCCGAGCTAGCCTTAGATCCTCTGCAAGGTGGATAAACACTAACTCGAAACGCGAAGGAGCAACCAAGCCCCGCAAGGATTCGATTGCGGCAACGTGGCGGATCCCATCAATGATACCTTGAGACGTCCTTGGAATATTGCCTAAGACCGCTTGACAAAAACGCGGCCAACCCCATTCATCAATCAGTGTCCGACCAACCGCTTGTAAAGAAGAAGTGCTAGTTGGAAGAGACCGCGCCAGCGCCTCCTGGCGTACAATATCGCCGAATGATGCACAGTCGAAGCCGTGCTCCGTTGCAAGTCGACGTGCAATCGTCGACTTGCCAGCCCCTCGTCTTCCTGCCAAGCCAATTATAACAGACAAGGATGCTCCATTTCTTTTTGGACCGACTCACGGAGAACGACCCAAGCCCGGCGATCAGTCTTCTGTATCTGAAATGGAGGAAGTGGCCGCACAGCCCCAACGTATAGGAGTGTTGCATACTGCTTATTGGCCCGCGCAAGCCAGAAACTTGCATCAGCACATAGCTGTTTCGAGAGATTTCGGATCTGAGGCCAAGTCTTCTCATTGAGGAGGAGGAAGTCCGCGCGCTCAACATGCGCCACGCCAACCACAGGACCGGAGGACCGCTTGAGTAAAATCACGTCACCCATCTGGACTCGCTTGAACGGTGGCGCTTGATTTTTTGAGAACCGTGACTCGATGGTTTTGCGACCTTCAAGAATGTATGTCAGATACGGCTCAACTAGAATAGCGAGATGCAAGCCAACCGCCTGATCGACCAGCCTACTCCATACGGGATCGTCAGCGATCGCAGATCGAAACTGGGGAAGCACATCAGCAAGTTGGGATGTCACGCGGCTCATGCAGGGCATCGTACTCAGTCGCTTCGATTCTCTCTACTGAAACTGCTTGGAGCTCAGCTTCATTCGCCCAAGCCACTTCGCTCCTGCTGAGTTCACGTCCCAACACGTTGGCGACCGAATATGTCGCCGGCACTGCTTCGTCAATTCCACGGACAACCGCCTCGAAAAGTTCAGGTCGGGCACAGCTATAAATTCGGTTTCCAGCAGTCCATACTACCGCAGCACCGCGACGACCATCTCTTCGGCTCACTGTCGGGAGCACATCACCCTCAAGTAACCGAACAAGCCGAGGATCGGCATCATTATGGCTTGTGTTTAGGTCTATTCTAATCCGAAGATTTAGCGTGCCGCAGTGGGCTTCCCGCCAAGTGCTAGGTGGCATTGGAGATGGATGATGCACTTCAAAGCCAGGCTGCCGGTCAAATACTATAAGGTCAGCTCGTCGCCACGCTGCTAAAATCGGAAGATTAGCCGCCCGAAGTGCACACCCCTCGTGAAACGGCGTGGCATATCGCAGTATGTTACGCTCCCAACGCTGTAATTTGAGATGCAACTGGGCTGCGTGCTCGATTAGCCTTTCCCGTTCTTGTGCTATGCCGGGCCTTGTCCCGACTCCCGGCCATGGGAAGGCCACAGCACCACCAGCCACAACAAGCGCGGCAGCAACCGCCAAAAACCGCTCGAAATCCAACGGGTACCAAGGCGGGTCCGCGATTACTAAATCAAAACGGCCCTCCCATTGAGGAAGAACAGAGGCGACATCCCCCCAACATGCATTGATCGGTAAGGCACTTACATATGGCTGCCACGAGCGATTGTTGTCTACAAGCGCTACTCTGCCAATTGCTGCAAACGAGGCACTCAATGAAGGGCACCCAAGTAGCGCGATGCGGTTTGCTCTTTTCTCAGCCGCAATATCGAGCAACTGGCGATGACTTTCGGGATGGAGTCGCCAATCACCATCTAGCGGATGTGGTATTGGCCCTGGCAGTCGGAGTAGCGGGGTCGACGCACCATCTGCTAAATCAATACCCTGTCGTCGCACTGAGGCAGCCACTTCGCTAGGGAACACTCCAGGAAGAAGTGGGATGAGCTCAGCCAGTGTAGAAGCTTCGGATACGCAATCCCGTACCCACTCATCGACCATGTCTTCGTACGTCATGCTCCTGCCCACCTGATTTGATCTATAGGCAGGCTCCGCATTTGACTTGAGAATCTCTTTTCAAGCTCCTTCCGCCATACATCCAACGCCTGATATTGCCCATCATTAAGCGCGTAGGTTCGTATGCCGTCCAGGCGAGAAGTCACGGGACCGAAAGTGGCAACCTCTAATGGAACCGTCCTAAGCGGGAGCATGGGGTCTACATCCTGCATCCGGTCGATAAACCGACGCATATCGTCCGTAATATTACGCTTGTGGGGATGTGTTAAGGTCACATACGCGTAGATATCAAGCCCTTCTGCGATATATCGCTTAAATAAGTCGAACTGGCGGGAGAGTCCCGTCGGCTCTGCCGCAGTATTAAATGCAAAGCTCTCTTCATTAAAACCTTTGAAGCAAGCAACTTTGCCATAGTTCTTGAACCTTGCGATCCGCTCTCGTTCAGCCTCTGATAAAAACCGCCAGAAATAATCATTCGAAAGATTATCGTCTGACCAGAGATATGTGTCCGCTTGGAGACCACTTGCCTCAAGCGCATCAATGCTCCACAGTACCCACTCTGGGGTTAACTCTGGTTGCCCGCCAGACAGATCCAAGACAAGTGGCCTGTCAGGCAGGCTCGCATATGCGTTAACCAACTGCAAAGCGGTGACCCATTCTGAGTGTGCTGGGACAGCTGCCAGTAAGTCGAATGGAACAAAGCAGTACCAGCAACGCCAGTTACATGCGGCGTTTTGATAAACTTGAGCTTTCATCTGGTCCGCTCGAGGAACCCCAAGGCGGCCAGCAGCAGGGTCGATAGGCAAGGGATTCTGTACCCAACGCGCAGATGGCCCTCTGCGAAAGTGACGGATGCGGCCAAGCCCTTCTGCGTTTGGAGGTTCGGTCAAGTCGCGCTCTTGCTCTGAACCACTAATGCGAGACATGAGCAACTTCTGCCTCGAAAGGTCGATAATCCGCTCACGATAGCGCGTTGATACTTGATCAGTATTGAGCGCCATCTATCTTGACCTCAACGAGGGCTGTAGTACGTCTCGGGGCAATCGCTGCTCTAAGTATTCGATCACGAGTTGAGACAAATATTCAATACCGTCAGTCGAGAGCGGCTTCTCGTTCGGTATTCCGTGCCACTTTTCCACGCAATCCCGGCAGCAAGCAGCGACGGAATGCTGAGCGTACTCGATGACGCTCTTCATCTTATCTGGCTTTGTTGGTACCTGTCGGCGGGCCCAACCAGACACCGCCACTGGGCCGATGACTTTTGTGATCGTGTCGTGTGCATCGGCAGCAAGGCCGTCCATGCCACGCTCTCGAGCGTTGTTCAATGATTTCTCATTAAAATCACGAGACCAAAATTCCCATCGAATGTACTCAAGCTTAAGCGTCGAGAACGTATGGGGCATGTCCTTAAGATTCCGGGCATGGAGTCGCGACCAGTCCACTAGGTTAACGCCGCATGCCTGACATACTCCAGGGTCGAAGTGTTTCCGGAACTTAGTACGTTTCTGGTAGGTATGCTCCGGGTTATTGAACGCATGTAGCCCGCTTCCACACTCCGGAGTGTTGCAAGTGATATTCAAATTCGGAATCTGAATCACAGGACCTCCTCATCGTCTCGTAGAGCGCGAAACAACAGGTCTGCATCTACATTATCCTCACCTGGCGGAATCAGTCGCTCAAACGCAGTTTGACGCGACCAGTCCAGGTGAGCTTCTGATTGCTCCTGAAGATTATTTGCTGCCCCCCACCACTCAATGGGCTTGGGCTGACGGCTTAGGACCCACGCTAAGTGGTTGGCCAGAACTCCAGCGGAAACACCTGCGCGAGTTGCAACGCGCTGCACCGATGACTTCAACGCAGGCCCGAATTTGCCTGCCTCACGGGCTACTTCCATCGCCAGCTCGTTCGCCCTTCCATCAAGTAGCACATCGCTAGCGTACGTTGCAGCCTCCTCCTCTTCCCGATCACGGCTATTTTCTGGGGCATCTCGATCGAGCACAGCTCTGCTCGGCAATTCGGGCTCCTGCGACGCATGATACAGCTCGTGGAGGAGGTCATGCATCTGTCGCTCGGCCGAAGAGGTTTTTTGCTTGATGATTATTACGTTCCTCCCATTGATTCGCCAGAATGCACCATGAAATGCCGCTCGATCTTGGAGAGGCAGCACAACCACGCCGAGCTCCCAAGCCCATTCAACTATGCGCCGCAGCGTAAGCGGTCCATTCTTGAGGAGTTGGCGCCGTGCTTCCCGCGCATCTTGCGGAACTGGCTTTATCGGTAGATGTGACGCGCAAACGGCGGCCCCGCATGCAACTCGGTAGGCATATGCGGTGTATGCTTCTAGGTATGTCGTATTACGACCCGCCGCGAGTTTATATAGAGCACCCCCTGCAGCGGTGCTTGGAATAGGTGGTGCAATCATTGCCACAAGCTGATCTAGCGTCCACCCAAATACGTGGCCCAGTCGCTCGAGACTGGGACTTGCGCTCGCTGCGGCCCCATCTTCGTCTGTGCTGTCAGATGGAAGCACACGCCTGCGAATAAACTTGTCTGGCAAGCCTAAGTCACTCAGATGTTTTAATGCTCTTCGCAAGATCGGCACAGGCAGCAGAACATCCTGGTCGATCTGAAGCCCGAGCACGCGCGCAACCTGAAGAAGCCGATCGAAGCTGGCGCCGCGATATTGCGTTGCCTCGTAACGCTGAACCTGCTGTTCGTGCAGACCCAAGCGCTCAGCGAGTTGCTTCTGACTTAATTGGCTAGCAATTCTCGCCTGAATAAGCACCACGGGAAGATCTTCTAAATGAACAGCTTCGAAGCGAACACGGCGGCCTTCCACAAGTTCCTCGTAAGCCTTGAGGTCAGTCGCAATGCGCTCAGCTTCTGAAGCGATGGCCATCAACTCCGCTTTATGCAGATCCGGATGGACATTTTCCACAGGACCACGAGACTCGGCTTCAGCAAGGGTCTCAGTAAGCTTCGCTAACTGCGTTCGTGATGTGCGGTACTCGCGAGAGTTAGTAATCATGGGGTCCACACAACCAGGTCGAGGAGAAGAATGCCCTTTGGCTCGCTTGTAGCTTTGTCCACTTGAAAGTAGTTCACGAACAGCAACCCGCTACGCTGCTCGATAATTGAAGCTGGAAACAGGTCGGTCATGTACTTGGTTTTCATCCGTCGGCGGCCTGCGGGCGACAGGTCCTTAAGCACGCTGTCGAGTTGCTCCGGATCGACACCAATCGAATCCCAGCAGCCGTCCCAGTCGCTCGGCATCCGCTCATTGGTGACAAAGCTGCCGTCGATCCATAGGCGTCGGCAGCCAGCACGTTTCAGCGCTAGGGCAGCTTGGCGTAGCCCTTGGAGGATGCCTTTCCGTCGTAAGGAGCCACCAAAGCGCGCCGACAGTTCCGTCCAGGTCGTCTCGTAGACGCCAGGGGGAAGAAGTCCAGTGGAAGTGAAATCCGGGATCACGTCACAACTTTAATGTTGGGTCCTTAAGGCGTCAAGGCGAACACTGGGGAGTAAGCCGGCCAAGCAGGCGTGGGCCTTTAGCGCAGCTTTCCATGCTTGGACCTACTTCCCCCCCTTTGTGACATGCTTTCAGCGCAATTAACCTCCCGTAGAGTGCGAGCGCGGACGTCCGGCTTGAGGCATGCGTCCTTCGCTAGCGCCAAAGTTCCAACAGCGTGGCCAAGTTGTACTTCACCGCCTCGTACAGCACCGTCCCCTCCGGCCGCCTCCGCCGGTACGCCCACCCGCGCTCCTCTGCCCGCTCCTCCCCTGCCACACCTTGCCAGGGCACACGCTCCTGTCCGCCTCGCATGGGGTTCTCGTGAGCCCTGGGAGACCGGGGAACTCAGGCCGATTGCGTCCATCCAAGCAGATTGCCCCTGTTGGACCGCATGTGCCCCCAGTGTGCCCCTCCAGCGGGGATGAGCACGGGACGAGACGGGACGAAACGGGATGGGGCGCCAGAACGAACTGACGTGAGATCAAGGCGTTAGCTGGTAACAGCGCGACCTGCTTGAGGGTTTTGCTTCCGACTTGCTGTGGGTTCGATTCCCGCCGCCTCCGCTGGCTGTGAAGCGGGTAAGAGCGAGCCGTTCAGCGAGCCTCCGCCGGGCTCGAGGTGGGCGGTGTCTTCTGGGCAGGCTCGAAGGCGGGGGCGTAGCACTTGCCCTTGAAGAGCACGTTGCCATTCTCCGTACATTCCTCAGCACGCATCGAGGGAAACTCCAACCAGCAGCCTCCGTTGATGGGCACCTGTTTGGGTCCCGGACACCGGCCTCTCTTGTTGGGCCGGGCCTGCTCTCGGCGTGGCTCGGGAGGAATGAACTGGGCCAGGGGACGCTTGTCCGTAGCGGGTGCAGTGGTGTCCTGCGACTTCGGGGCCGAGGAGTCACCCAGGGCCGCCGTCCCCTCCTCGGGCGCATGAGCGTCTGAAGTCTGCTGTGTGCTCGCGGCGCTGTGCACGGGTGGGCGGGGCTCCCGCTGCCAATGCCACAACCCCACCGCGCAGGCTCCCGCGGCCGACAGGGCCAGCCAGTACTTCCTGCCCCGTGGACGCTCAACGGCCTCGGGACGCTCCTCCGCTTCCCCTGTCTTGCCCCCCACGGCCTCCAGCGCTTCGGCCACCTGCCCCGCAGTGCCACGGGCCTCCGGAGCCTCCGACAGCAGCCGCACCAGCACCTGCCTCAGCAGTGGCTCGACCTGGCCGTGGCTCTCCAGCAGCGGCCGGAGGTCGAGACTCGGCACCTGCCAGCAGCCTTGCTCATCCCCTCTCGCCTCCATCCGCCCGGGGTACTGCCCCATCACCAGCCGGTAGGCCGTCACTCCCAGCGCATACAGGTCGTCTGCGGGCGACGGCGCGTAATAGTCCTCCGGATGGCGCTGCGAGCGCAGATAGAACACCAGCGCCTGCGGAGACAGGTACTCCGGCGTCACCGGCGGCAGCGACCGCCACGTCAGCCGAGGGGCTCCCGGAAAGTGGCACGAGCCAAAGTCGGTGAGCACCCCGCGCCTGTCCGACAGCCTGACAAGCACGTTGTCTCCCTTCACGTCCCGGTGCACCGCTCCCGCCGCATGCACCGCCTCCAGCGCCCGCGCCAGCTGCCCCAGCACCCGGCACACCTGCTTGCCCGTGGGCGCGTGCTGCTCGGCCCACCCATACAGCCCCACGCCCTGCACCCACTCCATCACGAAGTATGGGTACTCCTCGCCCGATGGCGGCCACGGCCCTCCCCGGTCCACCACCCGCGGAATACTCGGGTGGCTCAGCCGCGAGAGCAGCTCCACCTCGCGCTCCATGCGCCAGTTGTACCGTGTCAGCGACACCTTGAGCGCCACCGGCCCCGAGCGCCTGAAGCCCACGCGCTCGGCTCGGTAGACGGCACCGTAGGCCCCCTGGCCCTGCCAGGCCTTCACGCGCCACGCGCCTACCTGAGTGCCTGGAACCAGCGGGTGCACGGCGCTCGTTGTATCGCCTCCGCTCAGTCCGTGTCCTGGCTGGCAAGCACGGGCGCTGAATTATTGATGGCCGGGGCAGGTGCTGATGGGTAGTGTGAGTTACACCCTACCTGTCCGGTCGCCGAGTGAACGTCCTTCCGCCGCTTCCCGAGCTGGTCGCCCAGTTCCTCCAGCGCTTCATTCACCAGCCGGCCGGGCAGAGCCACCTGGGCCGCTACGCCTCTCAGGCCGCCTTCGCCCGCGCCGCCTTCGAGGACATCTGCCGCCGCGCGGACGCGGGCGAGGATGTGACGGAGCGCGTGCTGGTGAAGCTGCTCCCTCACCGGGACACGCCCTTCAACCGCCAGCGCGGCGCGTGGACGGCGACGTGGGCCGTCATCAACCGGGAGATCAAACTCTGGTTCCAGAGCGCAGGCTGGGTGGCGGACGCGGCCGCCTGGCGCGTCATCGCCGGCAACCTGCTGGGCCTGTTGCGCACGCTGGAGCGGGGGCCTCAGCAGGCCGCGCTGGAGGCCTTCGCCGCCTCGCCCCTCTCCAAGGGCTTCCGGGCGGGGTTCCTCAGCCCGGTGCTGTACTGCCTGCGGCCGGACGTGTACCTGGTGGTGAACGCCCGGAGCCGGCGCGCGGGCAACTTCTGCCTCTCGCTGTGGGGCGAGCCGCGCGAGGTGAGCGTGGCCCTCGAGCACTACCTGGAGGCCAACGCCACACTGCGCTCGGTGCTCGAGCGGCTCAAGCCGTTGGGCATTCAGGACGCGGGCCACTTCGACGCCTTCTGCCACTGGCTGTGCGACAGGAAGCTGGGCGGGTACCTGGCCCGCCGCAAAGTGGAGGAGTGGGAGGAGGGCCCGCCGGAGGAGGAGACCGGCGGCGAGCCCGAGGAGGAGGTGGGCGCGTGGGTGGTGCGCCACATGCTCTCGCGGCGCAACCTGCGCGCGGAGATCCGCCGGGGCCGGCGCGGCACGTGGACGGCCACCCAGCGCGGCTCTCGCGAGTGGCTCAGGGACGCAGAGCCGGGGGACCTGGTGTTCCTCTACCAGGCCAGCCCGGTGCGCGAGGTGCTGGGGCTGGGCAAGCTGGTGGGCGAGCCCGTGCAGGTGGGCGAGGAGGCGCGCTTCGAGGTGGAGTTCCTCACCGACGTGCTGCCCCACCCCATTCCGCTCTCGGCCATTCAGGCGCACTCGACGCTGTCGGGGATGATGATGGCCTCGCCGCGCAGTGGGCTGGTGCTGCCCATCCGCGCGGACGAGCTGCCGCCGCTGGCCCGGTTGGTGGTGGACCGCAACCCCGAGACGCGGGACGTGCTCGGCCCGTACCTACCACCGGAGATTGGCGCCGAGCCCTCTTCGGCGCGCGGGCCCCGGGTGTTGGACCTGGCGGCCTGGGTGGACGCGTGGCGCAGAACCTCGGGCTACCCGGACGAGACGGACGCGCGCGAGGCGCAGCAGCGAGAGGCCTGGGCGCGGATGCTCTCCAGGGACGCGCTGGGCCTGCTCACCGCGGATGACTTCCGGCCGGTGTACCAGCTGGGCACGCTGGGCGCGGCGGGCTCGCAGACGGCGCTCAACCGCTTCTTCCTCGAGGCGGGCGAGGAGGACCTGGGGCGCTTTCGCGCCGCGCTGCGCGAGGTGCTGTACGGCGAGGGCCGGGTGGAGCTGCGGCTGGACCGCGCGCTGGACCGCAACGGCTCCAGCGCCATGCGAGGCCTGAGCGAGGGCGTGCTGCTCAAGTGCCTGGCGCTGGTGCAGCCCGAGCGCTTCCTGAGCCTGCCCGCGTACGAGGGGGACGCGGGCAAGGCGCGGATGATGGAGCTGCTGGGCCTGCCGCCGCTGCCCGGCTCGCTGTCGGTGGGGGCGCGGGCGGTGCGCTCCAACGATGCGCTGCGCGAGGCGCTGGCGCCGCACATGCCCGAGGCCGAAGGGCTGCCCGCCACGCACGCCATGCGCCGCTTCCTGTACTGGCTCAAGGCGCGGCTGGATCAACAGCCCCCGCCCAAGGAGTTGGATCCGGCAGAGCGCTTCCTGCACGCCACCTCGCTGCGCCGCGAGCGGCTGGAGGAGCTGTGCGCGCTGCTGGAGCACCGGCGCCAGCTCATCCTCTATGGGCCTCCGGGCACGGGGAAGACTTTCATCGCGCGGGAGCTGGCGCGCTACCAGGCCAGCTCCGAGGCCCGGTGCGAGCGCGTGCAGTTCCACCCGGCCTACTCGTACGAGGACTTCATCGAAGGGCTGCGCCCCCAGGTGGACGCGCAGGCCCCTGGGGGGCTGCGCTACGAGTACCGCGCGGGGCTGCTCAAGTCGCTGGCGGAGAAGGCGCGGGCCTCGCCCACCGAGCGCTTCGTGCTGCTCATCGATGAAATCAACCGCGCCGCCCTGCCCCGGGTGTTCGGCGAGCTGCTGTACCTGCTGGAGTACCGCGAGGAGCGCGTGCGGCTGGCGGGCTCGGGAGACTTCTTCGAGCTGCCGGTGAACCTGTACCTCATCGGCACGATGAACAGCGCGGACCGCTCGATTGCCCAGATCGACGTGGCGCTGCGGCGGCGGTTCCACTTCGTGCGGATGGATCCGGACACGGACGTGCTGCGCCGCAACCTGCTCAAGTGGGACGTGGCCCCTGAAGTCTGTGACTGGGTCGTCAGCGGCCTGGAGGCGGTGAACGCGCGCATCGCCCGCTCTCCGGGCCGCGAGTTCCGCATCGGCCACTCGTTCTTCATGGACAAGGACCTGGACGCCGGGCGCGTGGAGCGCATCTGGCGCCACGACATCGCGCCCATGTTGGAGGACCTCTTCTACGACGCGCCCCAGGTGGTGCAGGAGCTGCGCGCCCTGTTCGACGCGGCGCAGCCGGGCCCGGTGGACCTGACGGAATGACGGCGTGGACCCTCACCGAGTGGGAGTGGGCGGAGCTGCCGCTCTCGCCCGCGGAGCTCCAGGCGGCGCAGGCGCACCTGGGCACGGCGCTCTCGGTGGAGCCCACGGCCGGGGGCTTCCGGCTGCGCGCGCACGGAGTCGCGGGGCTCGTCTCGCTGCCGGGCGGGGTGCTGCACATCCAGCCCCGGGTGCCGGCGCTGCACCTGCTGGCGCTGGCCGACTATGCCGCCCGGGCCGTGCCGTGGGCGGAGGATGTCGTCGGCGCGGGCGAGGCGGAGGAGCTGCTGCCGGTGCTCGGGACGCTCTACCTGCGGCGGGTGGAGCGCCTGGCGCGCGGGGGTTGGGTGAGCGGCTATCGCGAAGAGGAGTCCGAGCGTCCGGCGCTGCGCGGACGGTGGCTGGTGGGGAGCGATCTGGCACAGCCGCCCACGCACCGGCACCGGTTCTCCTGCCGGTTCGATGAGTTCACCCGGGATGTGGCGCCCAACAGGGTGCTGCTCGCGGCGCTGCGGGTGATGGAGCGCTCCAGCGCGTTCGGCCCCGCCGTGGCGGCGCGGGCGCGGTTTCTGGGCTCCACGCTGGCGGACGTGCAGCCAGAGCCCAGCGTGGAGGCGGCGGTGAAGGTGCTGAGCACGGATCGCCGGTTCGCAGCCTACGGCCCGGCGGTGGGGCTGGCGCGCCTCATTATAGAGAGCACGGGCGCGCAGGCCCTGCCGGGGGCGCAGCCGCTCTCCTCGTTCATCCTCCGCCTGGCGCCCCTGTTCGAGGCGGCCGTCACCCGGGCGCTGGCCACGGTGGCGGACACCCGCGGCGTGCGGTGCCATGCCCAGCGCCCGCTGCCGCTGGACACCGAGGGCCAGCTCACCGTCATCCCCGACATCGTCCTGGAGCACGGGCAGGCGCGGCTCGTCATCGACGCCAAGTACAAGCTGCCCGCCGAGGGGCTGCCTCCCTCGGAGGACTTCCAGCAGCTCATCACCTACCAGGCCTGCGTCGATACGCGCCGGGGAGCGCTCGTGCTCCCGGCGCTCGGCACCGAGCCGGAGGAGACGACCCTGCGAGTCAAAACTTTCGGGCGGACCAGTGAGGTCCGGGTGGTGAAGGTGCCCCTGGGCGGCCGCGCGGCGCAGTTGCAGCAGGTGCTGGAAGCCACCGCCGAGCGGCTCATCTCGTGGATGCCCGGGCCTCTTGGGTGGCGGTGGGAGCGCGGGTGACGCTGACCTGGCAGCCCTGAGAGGGCGGGGGCACTCGCGATTGAAGGCGAAGCCCCGAGGACCGGCTATCATCCGCCTCACGAGAGGCGTGATGAACTACCCCAGGGAGCTGGTCGAGGCCGTGCGCAGATTCCAGGTCGTCCCCTTCGTGGGCGCTGGCATCAGCATGGGTGTGAAGCGGGGGCTGTTCCCCTCGTGGATTCAGCTGCTCGAGGGGCTCGCCGAGCGCATGAAGGACGAGGGCCTGCCCGACTCGGCCGTCACCGAGGTGCGCCAGCGAATTACTCAGGGTGACTACCTGTCCGCCGCGGAGACGGCCTTCCAGGAGCTGGGCGCCTACCGCTTCAACCGCTTCCTGCGCGAGCGCATCCGCCTGCGCATGCCGCGCGACGCGGACCTCTCCGTCACCCAGGCCCTGTGGGAGCTGCGCCCGCCCGTGGTGCTCACCCCCAACTATGACGACGTGCTGCTGTGGGCCCGCGAGGACGCCGAGGCCGTGTCCAATGATCAGGACGACGAGCTGAACCTGATGGACGCCGAGGCCACGCCGGAAACCCCGCGCGTGTGGTACCTGCACGGCACCATCCACCGGCTGAGCACGCTGGTGCTGGCGGGCGCGGACTACAAGCGGCTGTACGGAGACTCGGCCCAACCGGCCAGCTACTCGCAGTACACCAATGCGCTGGTGCGCCTGCGCGAGTGGATCCGCGCCAAGCCCTTCCTTTATATGGGCTTCAGCTTCAGCGACCCCTACGTGCTCAAGCAGCTCGAGCACGTCATCGGCATCACCAAGGGCCGCCACGTGCCCAGCTTCGCGCTGATGAAGAAGGGGCAGCTGGACCGCGGTGCGCTGTGGCCCAAGTACAACATCCAGCTCGTCGAGTACGAGGACCATGGCGCTCCGCTGGCCGAGTTCCTCAAGGGGCTGGCGCAGGCCGCGTTCGGGCGCTCTCCGCCGCCGCCTCCCGCCCCGCTGCCCGCGCCCCCGCCTCCGGTGGCGCGCCCCAGCCTGGAGCAGGAGTACACCCGCATCCTCCGCAATCAGCTCCGGCTGGTGCTGCTGGCTCCCGAGGAGGGCGGTGCCCGCTCCCTGGCGCGCCGCATCGCCGAGCAGTACGGAGACCGCGTCACCTGGCTGGCTCCGCCCAACGTGCCGGACTGCACCGAGGCGGACTACTGCCGCGCGCTGGCGGGAGACAAGAACGTCACCAGCTTCGACGCGCTGGTGGAGCACCTGCGCGCCAAGGCGGCCGGCCTGGGCCGTGAGCACCTGGTGGTGCTGCGCTACGAGTGGGGCCCCATCGAGCACCTCAAGTCGCTGGGCAGCACGCTGCGGCGGATGATGGACGAGCCCTCGAAGGTGCAGTTCCACTTCCTCATCGCCGGGGGTGAGCGCTCCGCGTGGATGCTGCACAACGTGCGCAACTTCTCCGTGTTCTCCGGCGCGCCGCAGCGCGAGGTGCCGGACCTCACGGTGGACGAGGTGCGCCAGTTCCTGGAGCACGAGGGGCTGGACGGCAAGCGCTGGGCGCACAGCGTGCACGAGGCCACCGGAGGCAACCTGGGCCTGCTCAAGGAGGCGCTGAGCAGCGATGGGCCGCTGGACGCCGCCGCCGTCACCTCGCGGCTGGCGCGCAGCCCCTCGCTCATGTCCGCGGTGCAGGAGTGCCTGCGGCGCGACGAGCGCAACGGCTACGTGGGAGACAGAAGCTGCCGCGGCGTGTTCGAGAAGCTGCTGGCCGGCAAGAGCGTGGAGCCGCTGGAGCCGTTGGACCACCAGGTGGAGTACCCCGAGGTGCGGCTGTACTTCGCCGGGCTGGTGCGCGCGGACGACAAGGGCACCACGGTGCTGCGCTGCAAGGCGGTGGAGCAGGTGGCGCGCGAGTCCCTGGCCCGTCAGGACGTGAGGCCGTGAGCCGGTACGCACGGGCCCTCGGGGTGCTCGCCGTGGCGCTCGCCGCCGCGGTGGCGCACGCGGGAGAGCGCGCGGCGCTGGTGCGAGGCGGCGAGCCCGAGTCGATCCTCGAGGGCACCAGCTGGGCGCTGATGGGCGAGAACACCACCGCCCTGGCCTTCAACCCGGACAGCACCCTGCTCGCTTCGGGCGGAGACGACTACCGGGTGCGGGTATGGGAGGTGAGCACCGGCCGCGAGCTGCTGCGCATGGAGCTGTTCGCGCCCGTGCACCGGCTGGCCTTCAGCCCCAGCGGCAAGGCCCTGGCCGCGAGCGATATCCGGGGCCGGATTCTGGTGTGGGACGTGCTCACCGGCCGGCTGCTGCACTCCGGCCACCTCAAGGGCTTCGAGGGCACCGTGGACACGCTGGCCTTTCTCAGCGAGCGCGAGCTGGCCGCGCTCGGAGACGAGAGCCAGGAGCAACAGCTCACCCCGCGCGGTAACACCACCCCGCATCAGGTCTGGGACTTGACGACCGGCGATGCCCTGCCGCCCGAGGTGGCTGATCAGAAAACGCAGGCGCTGCGCAACGAGGCCTCGAAGAGCGCGGGCGAGGGCTTTGCCCGGACGCAGGCGCGGCACGGGCAGAACGCCGCCGCTCAGCAGCCCCTCAACGCGTACCCGTTCCAGCACCCGGTGCAGGTGCCCAGCCCCAGCGGGGCGCTGCTGGCGCTGGGCGGCATCGACTCCGTCGTGCAGGTGGTGTCGGCCCGGGCGCCCCAGCAGGCCCAGCGCAACCTGAAAGGACACGCGGGCCCGGTGAAGTCGCTGGCCTTCAGCATGGACAAGGATGAGCGGCTGCTGGCCTCGGGCGGCAGCGACGGCACCGTGCGCCTGTGGGACGTGGCCACCGGCGTCGAGCTGCGGCGCCTGCAAGGCAACCAGCAGCCGGTATGGGCGCTGGCCTTCAAGCCGGATGGCAGCGCGCTGGCCTCGGGCGGCAGTGACGCGCTGGTGCACCTGTGGGACACGGGCACCCACCACGAGCGCGAGTTCCTCGGGGGCCACTCGCGGCCCGTGCGCGCCGTGGCCTTCAGCCCGGATGGGTTGCTGCTGGCCTCGGGGGGAGATGACAACGCCGTCATCCTGTCGGAGCCGGGCACCCGCCAGGACCCTCGCCGGCTGGGACGCCATGAGCGGCCCGTGCGCTCGCTGGCCTTCAGCCCCGTGGAGCCGCTGCTGGCCTCGGGCGGCGAGGACGGGCAGGTGCTGGTGTGGAGAACCGAGCCGCTGGCCCTGCTCGCTCCGCTCAAGGCGCACACGGTGGCCGTGTGGGCCGTGGCCTTCAGCCCCGTGGAGCCGCTGCTGGCCTCGGGCGGCGGCGGCAGGCGAGCCGATGAGCTCACCAAGGACCTGGCCGTGCCGCAGGACGACGACGGCCAGCTCTTCCTCTGGGAGCCGTCCACCGGCAAGCACACCGTGCTCAAGCTGCCGGCCCGCGAGGGCCGCCTGGCCACCGTGCGCTCCGTGGCCTTCAGCCCCGATGGGCTGCTGCTGGCCTCGGGAGACGATGACGGGCGGGTGCGGCTGTGGGACGTGCGCTCCCGGAGCCTCAAGCGCACCCTGCCGCCGCAGGGTGCCTCGGTGTACTCGGTGGCCTTCAGCCCGGACGGGCGCACCCTGGCCGCCGGCAGCGGCACGCGCGTGCGGCTGTGGTCCGTCGACACCGGCCAGCCCACGGGCGAGCTGAAGGGACACGAGCGCTCCGTGCTCGCGGTGGCCTTCAGCCCGGATGGGCGCAGCCTCGGCTCGGGCTCCGAGGATGGAGCCGTGCGCCTGTGGTCGCTCGAGGGTGACAGGCCGCTGCGCGCGCTGCTGCGCGGGACACCGCAGGGGTGGCTGAGCCACCTGCCCGGCCAGCGCGTCTACCGCCACGATGACGGGCGCCTGCTCACGCGCGGGGGCAAGGACACTCAGCTGCGTGAGGTGCCCCCCCAGTCGGAGCCTCCGGTGCAGCCGGGAACTCCGCTGCGGCTGTCGCTCTCGCAGGCCGAGAGCGAGCAGTCCCCGATGGTGTCCCCCGGAGACTTCGGAGAGCCCGCGGGGCAGCTCATGCTCCAGGTGGAGAATGCCGAGGGCGCGGAGCGCGCTTATTGGATTCGCGTCGAGCCCGTGGACCCGCCGCCGGGGTTACGGCTCATGCTGCCCCGCCCGATTCCCCGCCTGGAGGCGAGAGGCTCGCAGAAGATCAAGGTGGGGCTGTCCTACGTGAGGCCCCCGGATGCGCCGCGGCTGCCGGCGGCGCAGCTGCGCCTGAAGCTCGTCGATGCGCTCGGGCGAGAGTCCGCCGAGGCGGCCGTGCCGCTGGAGCTGAAGTCCTCCGAGCTGACGCTGGAGGGGGAGCCTCAGCTGGAGGGCAAGGCCATCACCCTCACCTTGAGGAACGCCGGCACCCAGGACACCGGCCCCCTCACCGTCACCGCGGTGTTCCTGGATGAGGACGAGCAGAAGCTGGGCAGCCGGGAGACCACGGCCACGAACCTCACGGCGCAGGGAGGCACGGGGGACTTCACCTTCCGGCTGCCAGACGCCGCGCACAAGGCTGACCGCATCTTCGTTCGTCCCATCGTCCACTATGAGCGGTGGCCGCGCACCTGGGAGGGCGCCCCGTTGCCGATCAAGGCGGCGCCGTCCTGGTACCTGCTGCTGGTGACGGTAGGCGTGCTGAGCGTGGCGGCGCTGGCCTTCCTGTACCACGACCGCGTCTACCGCAACCCCATGGTGGTGCAGGTGGCGAGCTCGCCCTCGGTGCTGAAGACGTACTCGCTGCCGCAGCTGCCGGCGGCGGACAAGGCGATGTGGCGGGTGCGCAAGCGAGACTCCTTCCTCACCGCGGCGGGCATTCCCCTCACCCGCTGGGAGCGCGCGCTGCGGGGCTCGGGGCAGCCACAGCAAGCGGCGGCGGCTTTCGCGGAAGCCATTGGCGCCAGGCTGGGGCAGAGCACCGCCCGGGACGCCTGGGCGCTGGCGCTGCCGCCGCTGCGCCTGCGCTTCGCCCGGGACACGGCCGTCATCGTCATCGACGGCACGCGCCTGGAGTCCGGCGAGGCCGAGCGCCACATGGCCGATGCGTTCCAGGACGGGCAGGGCCCCAGCCAGGTGCTGGTGCTGGACCGCACGCAGGCGCAGAACGCGCGCGAGGTACTGCAGGACGTGCCCCGGGTGCGCAGCGTGGTGGTGGGCGCGGACCGGCTGCGCGACTTGCTCCTGGCCGAGGAGCCGGTGCGCCTCTTGGAGACGACCATCTCCGAGCAGGTGGCGGTGTCGGAGCTGTCTCCGTACCAGGTGGCCGGCGCGGTGAAGCTGGACAACCTCTTCTTCGGCCGAGAGCGCGAGCTGCGCGCCATCGTGGACCGGGCGATGCGCAACTTCCTGGTGGTGGGCCAGCGGCAGATGGGCAAGAGCAGCCTGCTGCATGCGGTGCTCAGGCGGCTGCAGGTGCGCACGGATGTGGAGGTGCACTACGTGGAGCTCGCCGACGCGGATCTGCCCCGGCGCCTGGCCCGGGAGCGCGAGAAGCTGCCCGCGCCGGGAGCGCCCCTGCCACCGCTGGCGGACGTGGCGGCCGGAGCGCCCGCCAAGCCCCGGGTGTGGCTGATTGACGAGGCCGATGACTTCATCGCCGCGGACGCGAAGGCGGGCTATCCGGTGCTGCAGGAGCTGCGGGCGCTGGCCGAGGAGGGCCGGGCGTACTTCATCCTCGCGGGCTTCTGGGAGCTGTACCGGGCGGTGGTGCTGGATGAGAAGCAGCCCTTGCGCAACTTCGGCGAGCACCTGCGGCTGGAGCCCCTGGACGCCAAGGCGGCGATGGCGCTCGTCACCGAGCCGATGACGGCGCTGGGCCTGCAGTGGGACGCGCCCACCACGCCCGAGTACCTGCTGGAGCAGGCCGGGCGCCGCGCCAACCTCCTGGTGCTGGCGTGCAAGGGGCTGGTGGACTCACTGCCCTCCGAGGTGCACACGCTCACCCGCGAGCACGTGGAGCGCGTGCTGCGCGAGGACAAGGACTTGAGAGACCAGGGCCGGCGCTGGCGAGGCGACCACCCGCTGCACCGCGCCGTGGTGCGGCAGGCGCTGCTGCTGGGCAAGCCCACGCGGGACGAGGTGCGCCAGGCGCTCAAGGCGCGCGGGGCGGACGTCCGCTCCACGGACTTCGACGAGGCGATGGACCACCGCGAGCTGAGCTACGTGCTGGTGCCGGACAGCCAGGGGCGGCTGTACTGCCCGGTGCCGCTGATGCAGCGCTACATCGAGTCCGAGCGCGCGCTGGAGACCGGGCTCACCGAGGACCTGGAGGACCTGCGCCGCCGGGGCCTGTCCGGCGTACCGCCTCCCGTGTGACACCGCATCCAACCCGAGAGGTGAGTATCACACGAAATTCACCCTACCCCGCTTGACGGATTGCCCCCCGGACGATCAGATGTGCCAGGTAACCCTCAAGGAGGGCTGCATGTCGAACAATACCTGGGTACACGAGCTGTTCGCGAAGCTCGACCGAGGCGACATCGAGGGCTGGGCCTCCTATCTCTCGGAGGATGCGGCCTTCCGCCTGGGCAGCGGGCTGCCCGTGTCGGGTCCGCACGGAGCCAAGCAAGTCATCGGCGCCATCCTCTCCTTCGTCCGGGACGTGCGGCATGAGCTGCTCGACGTCTGGGACACCCCGCAGGGCGTCGTGGTGCGCGGCGAGCTGTCCATGCACCGCATCAAGGACGGCCGCCGCATCACCGTGCCCTTCTGTAACGTGCTGGATGCCAAGGAGCAGCGCATCCAGCGATATATGGCGCACCTGGACCCCTCGCCCATATTCTCCTGAGACGTATGACGTCTCCGCGCGCCGCCGTCCTGCTGTGCCTGCTCTCGCTGTGCGTGGCCTTTACCGCGCTCGCCGGTGAGAAGAAGCCCGCTGGCAAGTCCTCCGCCTCTCGCAAGTCCTCCGCGGACAAGGCCCTTCAGTGGCAGGAGCAGGCCGACCCCAAGGGCTTCACCCTCAAGGTGCCCCGCGAGTTCACCGTCAAGCGCGATGAGTGGACCACCTCCTACCGCGTGGTGCTGCCGGGCGACGCCGCGCAGCTCAACACCGTCGTCAGCGTGGAGATGCTCGACGAGCTCACCCCCATCACCAGCCTGGAGACGGCCATCGCCTTCGTCACCTCCAAGCGCCCCGCCGGGGTGAAGACCACCGTGGCCGAGCAGCAGGCGCTGCCCAACGGCTACCTGATCATCATCGGCCCGGACTACGACATCTTCACCTTGCACGTCATCCGCAACGGCAAGGAGGTGCAGGTGAAGGCGCAGTGCAGCGGGCCGGGCTCGCGCCTGAAGGAGCTGAAGGAGCTGTGCCTGTCGGTGAAGCCGGCGAAGTAGCCCGTCCCCTCAGTGCGAGCTGGCGCCGGTAATGTCCGCGTAGGCGCCCCACTGCTCGCGCGCCAGCGCCTGGACGCGGGCGTTCTCGGGCACCTGGCTCAGGAAGTGCGCGCGGGCCGACTCGCTGGGGAGGTCCGCCGCGCGCAGGTGCATGCACCGCGAGGCCTCGCGCAGGGCGAGCTCCGCCGCCTGGCCCTCCTGCTGGGCGAAGCAGGCCTCGGCCAGCGCCAGCCAGCACCCCACGGACAGCGCTCCGGCCTCGCCCAGCGTCGCCAGGGCCGCCACGCCCCGCTGCGCCTCCACGCGCGCCTGCTCCAGCCGCCCCTGCGCGCGCAGCACCTGGCTGAGCGTGGTGCGAGAGATGAGCTGGTAGGGCACGAACAGCTTCAGCAGCTCGCACGCCGCGCGCGAGCGCTCCTCCGCCTCGGACAGCTGCCCCTGCAGCTGCGCCACCTTCGCCAGCGTCAGGTGTGACAGGCCCAGGCGCAGCACGTTGCGCTCCTCGGTCTCCAGCGCCTGCAGCGCCAGCTGGCGCGCCTGCTCGTGGTGCGCGGGCTGGGCGCTGCCGGCCAGCACCAGCGCCAGGTTCATCTCCGTGTAGTGGATGGGGTAGTCCAGCCCCACGCGCACCGCGCTCTCCAGGCACTCGTGCATCAACTCCACCGCCCGGGGCACGTCTCCCAGCGCCGCCACCGTCAGCCCCCTGAGCGCCTGCAGCAACGTGGCGCTGCCCTCCGAGTTCACCTCCAGCAGCGCCTGCGCCCCCTGCTCCGCCCACAGGCGGCTGCCCCAGGGCCGGGCCTGGTAGTAGTGCCCGAAGAAGCCCCGGGCGCAGTACAGCCAGCCCCGGATGATGCAGTCGTGCTGGGCCGCCTCGGCGCACACCTGCTCCATGCGCTCGAGCACCTCGGCCGCCAGCGCCGCGTGGCCGCTCCAGGTATGCATGCACACCAGGAAGCACGCCGCCTGGGTGTAGCTGGGCAGGGTGTCCGGCTCGGGCCTGGCCGCCAGGAACAGCGAGCTGAGCACCAGCACGTCCTCGTGTTTGCCCAGCTGCGCGCCACTGAGGATCATCGCCCCCATCACCCGGCCCCACGCCGCGCTGCCCGGCCGCAGCCCGGGGCGCACATAGCCGCCCATCACATAGGCGCCCTGGTAGTCCTCGGCCCAGAAGCGCGTCAACGTCTCCACGCCCTGCAGCTCCACCAGCAGCTCGCCCCGGGGCTTACAGCTCAGCGCCAGCCGCAGGCACCGCTGCGCCCCGGCGATCGCCTGGCGCTCGACGAGCCGCTCGGCCGCGCGGGTGAAGTACCAGGCCGCCTTCTGCTGGTCCTGCCCCAGCTGGTAGTGCTCGGCCAACAGCAGCGGATCCTGCTCTCCGGCCCCCTCCAGCCACGCGCCGGCCTGGCGGTGGCTGAGGGGCTTGAGCCGCTCGGGCACCAGCCCATAGGCCGCGTCCCTCACCAGCGCGTGGCGGAAGCGGTACTCCGCCTTGCCCAGAAAGCGGCTGGTGCTCTGGTGCTCCACCACCTCCAGCGCCGTCACCTCGCGCAGGCACTGCTCGAGCTGCTGCGCGGACAGCTCCTCGCCCACCAGCGCCTCCACCCCACCGGCCCAGAAAGTCCGGCCGAAGATGGCGCCCGCCTGCAGCACCCGCCGGGGCCCCAGCTCCAGCCGCTGCAGCTTCGACTGCAGCAGGGCCAGCACCGTGCTGGGCGTCTCCTCGCCCCGGCCCTCGGCCACCCCGCGGATCAGCTCCTCCAGGAACAGCGCGTTGCCGGCCGCCTGCTCCACCAGCCTGTCCACCACCGGGGCGGTGGCCAGCGGGCCCAGCACCTCGCGCACCAGCCGCGCGCTGGCCTTCTGGCTCAAGCCCCGAAGCTGCACCTGCTGCAGCCACCGGGGCCACAGCTGGGGAAACTCCTCCTTCACCTCGGGCCGCGCCAGGGCCAGCACCAGCAGCGGGCTCTCGGACAGCGCGTTGAGCAGCTCGTCCACCAGCCGCACCGTGCACGCGTCGCTCCAGTGCAGGTCCTCGAGCACCAGCAGCACCGGGCCGTGAGAGAGCTCCGCGCGCAGGAAGCACACCATGGCGCGCAGCACCTGCTGGCTCATGGAGGGGGGATCCTCGCGGGCCGCGCGCAGCCGGGGGCTGTCGTCCGCGGGGAAGGGCACCGCGCACAGCTCGCCCAGAAACTCCGCCGTGTCCTTCATCTGCTCGGGCAGCAGGTAGCGGCACACGCGCTGGTAGAGCTTCTGGCGCCGCGCCTCCAGCGGATCGCCGTCCACCACGCCGCACAGCCGCCGCAGCGCGTGGCCCAGCACCCCATACGCCGAGCCGGCATACATCGGGTCTCCGCGCCCGCGCAGCGCCAGCGGCGCGGGGCCATGGCGCTCCAGGCGCCGGAGAAACTCGTGCAGCAGGCGGGACTTGCCCACGCCCGCCGGCGCCGTCACCAGCAGCGCGCGCGCGGCCGAATCCTCCACCCCCGCGAAGAAGGCCACCTCCAGCAGGCCCAGCTCGTGCTCGCGTCCCACGCAGGGCGTGGGGCGGCCCAAGAGCGGGCGGTCCTCGTCCGCGTCCAGGTGCTCGCCCAGCAGCACGCAGCTGCCGGACACCGTCTTGTCCAGCTGGAAGCGAGGCTCGAGCAGCCCCGCCGTCGTCGCGTCCAGCAGCACATGGCCCGAGCCGGCCGCGCGCTCGCTCTTGCGCAGCAGCTCTCCTGCCCTGTCCATCGCCTCGCCCACCGGCAGGGGCTTGCCGCGCAGGCTCAGCCCGGTGGTGAGCACCACCAGGCTCTCGGGCCACCGCTCCTGCACCCGCAGCGCGCAGTGGCCCGCCAGCGCGGCCGAGTCCGTGGCGGTGCCGCGCTCCACCAGGAAGGTGGCCAGCAGCGAGCCGTTGACGAGCCGCGCCGCCTTGCCGCCCAGGGCCCGCAGCTCCCGCAGCAGCGGCTCCAGGCGCTCGCGCACCTGCGAGTCCTCCTCCTCCATCGTCGGAGTCTCACCCTCGCGCGAGGGAGGCTCTGGCGTGGCCAGCAGCACGCTCACCACCTGCTGCTCGAGCTCGGAGCGCTCGGCGGCCAGCGCCGCCTGCGACAGCGGCGGAGCCGTGCCCGGGGTGGTGTCCAGCTCCGTCACCGCCTGCAGCAGCTGCAGCCCATCCGCCAGCCGCCTCGCGGTGTCCTTGGCCAACATCCGGTTGACCAGCTCCTGCAGGACGATGGGCAGCTCGGGGTTGAGCGCCCGCAGGGGAATGGGGTCCGCGTAGAGAATCTTCGCCAGCACCGCCGCCAGGTGCGCCGCCCGGAAGGGCGGCTGGCGCGAGAGGCACTCGTACAGCACACAGCCCAGCGAGAAGATGTCCGCGGCGGGGGTGATTTCTCCCTGGTGGGAGACCTGCTCGGGGGCCATGTACCCGGGAGTGCCCAGAATCACCCGGCTGCTGGTGATGGGCTGCGAGCTGGCGGCCACGCGGGCCAGCCCGAAGTCCAGCAGCTTCACGCTGTCCACCCGGCCCTCGCACAGGAACAGGTTGGAGGGTTTGATGTCGCGGTGAACGATGCCCTTGGAGTGCGCGGCGGCGAGCACCTCGGAGACGAGCCGCAGCAGCAGCATCACGTCCGCGAAGGCCAGGGGCTGGCGTTCCAGGCGTTGCGCCAGGTCCTCCCCCTCGAGCCACTCCATGACGAGGAAGAGCTGCCCGTCCTCGGTCTGCCCGTGGGCCACGTACGAGACGATGCCGGGGTGATCCAGCTCCGCGAGCACCTGGGCCTCGCGGGTGAAGCGGCGCACGGCGTCGGAGTCACCCTGGGCCTGCATCAGCTTGAGGGCAACGGTGTTGCCGCTCAGGGTGTCATGCGCCTCGTAGACCAGCCCCATGCCCCCGCGCCCCGCGATGCGCCGCACGCAGAAGCGGCCCGCCACGAGCGTGCCAGGCGAGAGGCTCATCGACACTCAACGGGAGGCAGGACAGGGGACCAGAGGCCAGACACGCAATTCCTCTCAGCGGAGAGGTGCACACTACCATGAGCCCTTCACTGGCCAGGGCGCGGGGCCCTGTGGCCTGGTGTACCCACCACGGGTGCGGAGATACCCACTACCCTCGAGGCCGGGTGCCTGGGCGGGAGTGCCTCGCCGCTCGTGCGGCTTGCGGGCGAGCTTCGGCCGGGAAGAGGTGAGGCGAGCACCCGGAATGGATAGACACGGGTGGGGGTTCGCGGGCTCGCCGTGTTGGTCCGCCCTCCATCCCCCCACCTACCCTCACTTGCCGTCTGCGTGCTCGCGCTGGCGGTGGGGGCTTGCCAGCAGCCGTCCGAGCTTCGCGCTCGCCCGGTGCGCGCCGAGTCCGCGCCGCGCCCGCTCTGGGTCCCCCGGCCCGTGGTGGCGCCGGACCTGGACGAGGCGCAGGCGCTGACGTGGGCGGCGCGCACGGTGCTCCAGTCGCTGTCCGAGTCCGAGCAGCGGCGCATTCTGGAGGCGTGGCTGCCGTCCACCTCGGTGCCCGTCACCGCGCCCCCGGCGGGCGTGGAGTTCGCGTCCATGCCGGTGGTGCCTCGCCGCGAGGTGGAGTTGCTCTCGGTGGTGAGGGAGCTGCACGCGCGGCACGGCACGCGGGCGCTGACGCTCTCGGCGCTCTTTTTGGGCCCGGCGCCGGTGGAGCGCGCGCGCAAGCGGCTGAAGCTGCCCCCCGAGCGCATTACGGTGGACAGGCTCTGGCGCGTGGTGCGCAAGCGCGAGCGGCCGGCGCTGGGCCATGTGCGCGAGGCGGAGCGGTGGGCGACGCTGGCGGGGCTGGGGTGGCCGGTGGAGCGCACCTGGCGCATCTCGTCGCGGTTTGGCCCGCGCATCCATCCGGTGGTGGGCGGCCTGTCACAGCATCGCGGGGTGGACATCGCCATGCCGGTGGGCACCGAGGTGCGCGCGCCCGCGGGCGGAGTGGTGACGCGGGTGCTCCAGGGCCCCATCAATGGGCACTGGTTCGAGGTGGACCACGGAGACGGGGTGCGCACGCAGTACTGCCACCTGTCACAGGTGGAGGTGAAGCGCGGGCAGCAGGTGAAGGCGGGCGAGCGGCTGGCGCTCTCGGGAGACACGGGGCGGGTGACAGGGCCGCACCTGCACTACCAGGTGAAGCTGTCCAGGGACTTCGTGGATCCGCTGGGCAGCCGTGTGCCGGTGGAGCACGTCACCGCGCCCTGGGTGCTCAACCCGGAGCCGGTGGCCACGCTGCCGGAGGCCGCGTCGCGGTGATGGCTGTCAGGGCCTCCGCTGGGGAGCGGGAGTCCGAGACGGACGGGCGGTAGCGGCCCTGTTCATCAGTCCGGGTTCCTTGCTCACCAGCAGGCGCTGCGCCTCGATGAAGTACGCCTCTGCTTTCGCGGGATCGCGCGCATGGAGGTCGAGAAAGGCCCGGGCACAACCCGCGTGGGGGAAGTCACGCCGGGAGCGCTCGAGGATGCCCTCGGCACGTTGGCGCTGCTCTGGCGTCCCAGTGTGGGCGCGCTGCAGTGTTTCCCAGAGCAGGACCAGCAGGTGGGCTCGTGCATCGCGGAGATCAGTGCGCAGGTGCAGTTCGAAGAAGTCGATGGTCACCTGCGCCCGCTTGCGCTCGTACCCGCTGCGCTTCGTGGGGACAGGCAGCACGCCCTCGAAGGTGATCAGCTCGTCGGGAGCGGGCCCGGTCGTGCCGAGTGGGAAGATGAGGAGCGGCTTCTCCTCGGCATCGAGCTTCGCGATGTCCGCTCCTGCCTTGGAAGGCTCGCCGTCGATCGGAAAGTGGTCGGATTTGAGCGGCGTATTGCAGACCTTGCACGTGACGGCGTAGTTGAGCGGCTCATGCGCCAGCAGGGGGTAACCCTTCGGGGAGCCCACTTTGACCTTGTACCGGATGCGCAGGCGCTTCGCCGTCTCCGGATCAGGCCAGGGAGTCACCCGGCTCTTCGACCGGAAGTGCTCGACGTCGTAGTCGATGCTCGCGTGTTGGCCCTTGGCCAGGGGGCGCTCGCAGTACGCGCACTTGTAGTGCTGCAGCTCCATGTAGACGCGCTTCACCTCGCTCCAGATACCTGTGCCGGTAAAGCGCTGCAGCCTGCGGGCCTGCTGCGTGCGCCGCGCCGCACGGGTGAGCCAGCCCGGAACCTCCGCCTCGATGAAACGTGACAGTTCTTCAGCGGTGACAGGGATGCGAACCATGGTTCACTTCCGGCTCCGCTGGCGAGAAGAACGGCTCTTGGTACTCGCGCGCTTCGTGGCCGTGGGTTGCCTTATGGCGGGCTTCTGCCCGGGCTTCTCCTCAAGCTGCCACACCCGAACGACACCATCATTTGATACGCCCGCCAATCGGTGTCCACCCGGGTGCCATGCCACACCGAATACCTTGCCCCCTTTTGCTTGCAGGACTGACAGCTGTTCGCCTGTCTCACCGTCCCAGATTCGAATCGTCCCGTCATAGGAGGCACTCGCCAGATACCTGCCTCTGGGAGCCCATGCGACGCCCCTCACCGCATCTTCATGTCCCGACAGGGTCAACAGCGTTGCTCCCGTCTCACCATCCCATACCCGCGCTGTCTTATCCGTAGAGCCGGTCACGATCCGACGCCCTGCTGGCTCCCATGAGACAGCGAGCACCATGTCCGTATGCCCTTGAAGGGTCAACAGTGACTGGCCCGTTTCCGCCTCCCACACACGCACCGTGTTCTCACTGGAGGCACTCGCCAGGCGGCGGCCTGACATTTCCCATGCGACGGCAACCATGCCGAGTGCATGTCCTCGGAAGACGGATCGCTCCTCGCCTGTCTCTCCACTCCATAGCCGCGCCGTGCCATCCGCCGAGCAACTTGCCAGCCAACGCCCCGTCGGATCCCACGACACGGAATAGACTTCGGCCGTGTGCCCACTCAGGACAGACAACTTCTCGCCGGTCTCTGCGTTCCACAGGCACACTGTTTTGTCCATGGAGGCACTCGCCACACGGTCTCCCGCAGGATGCCACTTGGCATCCATCACTGGAAGCTTGTGCCCAGTCAGTACTGCCAGCTCTTTTCCTGTCGCTCCGTCCCATAATCGTACGGAGGCATCCGCGCCCGCGCTCGCGAGCCGACGTCCCTCGGGGTCCCACGCCACGGCAAACGCCATGCGCTCATGTCCTCTCAGCGCGAGCGGCTTGTCGGCCGTGAACGTAGGGGGTAACGAACTGTCTTCCGCCGTTGCCCCACCGGCCACCATCCGCATGAAGCGCAGCGCATCCTCCGCGCCTCCTTCGCGCGCTCGCTCCGCCACCTCCTTGAGCCGATTGAAGAACCGGACGTCCCGCGTGGACTCAAGCCCGAAGCTCTCGCTCGTGAGGATCTGATCCGCGCTCAAGCCGTAGAGTTCCTCGCCCGGCTGCACCACCTCCGTCGCCAACACACCGCCGCGCTGCTCGCGCTCCTCAAGCAACTGCACGTTCCTCGAGGCAAGCGTGCCCACGACGAGCGGGCTATGCGAGGTGAGCACGAACTGAAGATTGGGAAGTGCCTTCGACAGACTGGGCACCAGCCGTCGCTGCCACTCGGGATGCAGGTGCAGGTCCACTTCATCGACGACAACGATCCCCCGCACATCCACCAGCTTCTGACCCTTCGCGCAGACCGTGTGCAGGTGGTACAGCATGTCCCCCACCCAGCAGATGAAGGCCCTGTAGCCGTCGGAGAGCGCGGGATAGGGCAGCACGGAACCACCGCGCTGGAAGAGGCTCTCAGGCTCCTCCTCGTCCCACTTGCCAAGCATGTCGGTGTCGTCCGGCAGGAGCTGGTTCATCAGCTCCACAATCTCCTGATGGCGCTTCTTGTCCTTACGCGCCACCTGCGGCATCCAGGCCGCAAGGGGCATGAGCGTCATGTGCTCCTCGAAGAGCCCCGCCACGCGCCGGTAACGCAGGATGCGCGCCTTGGCATGGCTCTCCACGCTGGCCGGCCCTGTCTCCACCCGGCGTGTCGCGCCGTAGCCCAGCACGAAGAAGGCAGGGGACTCCTCCTCGTACATCCGCACGTGCCACTTCGGTGGGTGCTTCTCGATGAGGAAGCGATCCGTATATCCGCTCGATGCGGCCACGAGGGTGGCCTCGACGTCCTCTTCTTCTCCCTCCTTCAGGCCGTCCTGCTCGTGCAGGACGACATGGGCCTTCACGCGTGCCTTGTCCGCCGCGCGGCCTTTGATTCTCCGGACCAGCGCGTACGGGACATAGCCCGAGCCCATGGCCAGCACGGGAGCCAGGGTGCTGAGCGCCACGGACCGCAGCACGCTCGTCTTGCCCGAGCCGTTGCTGCCCAGCAGCAGCGTAACGTTGTCCAGGTGCGGCAAGTTCCCGGTGGTGGCCGGTGCCCCATCTCCCGGGTAGCACAGGGGCAGCTCCACCGACTCGAAGCTGCGAAGGTTCTGGATGGACAACGACCGGACGTACATGGCGCCCTCCAGCACTGCTTAAACCCTCAGTCACTGAAAGCTGCAAGCATCCGCTTGTCACTCAGCCCACAAGCTCTGGCTCTGGCCTACGTATGACGTAGGCTCCTGGCCGTGCGACGCGCGCGCTCCCATTCCCCTGCGAGGCCCTGATGAAGAACCCCCATGCCACCGCGTGTCACCCGGCACAGCTTCCTCCAGGAGCGAAGGTGGGCGCCTGGCGCGTGGTGAGCCTGCACGGCCAGGGCACCTACGGAGCCGTCTACCGCGCCGTCAGCGTGGGCCAGGATGAGCCCGTTCCCGTGGCGCTCAAGGTGGCTCTGCACCTGGGAGATGCGCGCTTTACCCGCGAGGTGACGCTGCTCTCGCGCCTGGACCACCCGAGCATCCCTCGCGTGCTGGACCATCAACACTGGAGGCAGCCGACTGGAGCGGCCTACCCCTACTTGGTGATGGAGTGGGTGGATGGCCCGCCTCTGTATGCCTGGGCGGGCGAGCACAACCCCACTTCCCGGCAGGTGCTCCGGCTCCTGGGCCAGCTGGCTGGGGCACTCCAGGCCGTCCATGCGGCTGGCGCGGTGCATCGGGATGTGAAGGGCGACAACGTTTTGATGAGGCAGGAGGACAGCCGCGCCATGCTCGTGGACTTTGGCTCCGCGAACTACCGGGGCGCGGCCCGGCTGACGTGGCTGTCCCAGCCTCCGGGGACTCCGGCCTACCGTTCGCCCGAGGCCTGGCAGTTCCTGCTGCGCTTCGGCCTGGCCTCGGATGAGCACTATGTGGCGACTCCCGCCGATGATGTCTTCGCGCTGGGTGTCACCGCGTACCGCCTGGTGACGGGCGAGTACCCACCGTCCCCGGAGCCGGGCCTGGAAGAGGCCCACACCTGGGGCCCAGAGGGCTCCGGCCCCAAGCCTCCTCACACGCTCAATCCCCAGGTGGAGCCAAGACTCAGTGCGTTGATCCTCCGGATGCTCTCGGCGGACCCCAGGGCTCGCGGCACGGCGAAGGAGTTGGCCGAGGCCCTGGTGCTCGCGGAGAAGCAGGCGGGCGTGGAGGCGGATCGGCCTCTCTTCGAGAGCAAGCCTCGGAAGCTCCCGGCGCCCGCGAAGACCGAGGCAACCGGTCCCGTAAAGGAATCGAGCGAGCACACGGGGCCACGAGTGGAGACGTTGACCTGGTTGCCCTGGCTTGCGTCAGCCGCGGTGGGACTGCTCGTTCTCGTCTGGGCCTGGCACGCAGTGGACGAGCGCGCAGAGCGGGTGTTCGCGAGGGTGCAGGCCGTTCCAGGTCTGAACGCGCCCGATGCGGGCA
Source organism: Myxococcaceae bacterium (assembly GCA_035296065.1). Lineage (GTDB taxonomy): Bacteria > Myxococcota > Myxococcia > Myxococcales > Myxococcaceae > DATHBR01. The sequence continues at coordinate 29,528 of DATHBR010000044.1, forward strand.
CCAGTGCCGTGGGAGACAGCGCGAAGAAGCTCCCACCGAGCTCCGAGCAGCCACCGGCTGATCAGGCGCAGGTGGCCGGGGATACGCCTCCGGAGCTTTTCCCCAGGCAGGCAACTCCGGATGAGAAGGGCCGGTGCCCGTTCCCGGGGCAAGTGCCCATCAAAGGAGGCTGCTGGGTGGAGCAAACACTGGCAGCCGATGCGTGCGAGAAGAACGGGTATCTGTTCCACCAGAACAAGTGTTACGCCCCGTCCTTCGCCCTGAAGGGCCGCAGGCCCACCTCGAGTCCCGCGGAGTTCCGCTGAGCTACCGCGTCAGCCGAACTTCCGCGTGAGGAAGTCGCGGATGGCGTGGGTCACCGCGTCCGGGTTCTCGATGGTGCTGGTGTGGCCCGCGCGGGGAATGCGCACCAGCTCCGAGCCCGTGATGGCCTGGTGGATGCGCTCGGACTTGGCCGGCACCGTGGCCACGTCCTCCTCGCCGACGATGACGAGCGTGGGGCACCGGATGTTCTTCAGCTCCTCGTACACGCCCGAGCGGCTCGTCACCGCCGCCACCGCGCGGTGAATGCCGCGGTCCAGTGACTCGAGGCGCCCGCGCCACTCGCGCCTCAGCTCGGCCCGGGAATCGTCCGTGAGGAAAGTCTTCCCGAACATGATCTGCATCACCTTGCCCGCGACGAGCTTCGTGCCCAGCAACCGGACCACCCACGTCAGCTGGCGGTACTTGCCCTTGTTCTCCTCGACTTCGGGGTCCGCGCTGGTCTCCAGCAGGATGCAGGACTCGAGCAGCTGGGGGTGCCGCGCGGCCAGGCGCATCGCCACGAAGCCGCCCATGGACAGGCCCGCGAAGTGCACCGGCTTGTGGGGCGACAGCTGCCGAATCAGCTCCGCGGCATCCTCTGCCAGCGAGTCCATGTCGAGCCGCTCGTGCGTCCGCGCCGAGCGCCCCTGTCCGCGATGGTCGAAGGTGATGACGCGGTAGCGGCCCTTCAGCGCGGCCACCTGCTCACGGAACATCTCTCCGGACCACAGCAGCCCGTGCGAGAAGACCAGCGTGTCGTCACCCGCGCCGTGCTCTTCGTAATAGAGCTGCGCCCCATGAACCTGGATGTGCGGCATGCGGACTCCCGTGCGTCGAGGAGGAAGCCGCGCTCAATCTACACCGCTCTCAGTGCACCGTGCTCTCGACCTGAGGCGCTGGCGGGGCCGCCTCCTCGGAGTCGCCCTTGACGAGCGACTTGCGCAGCGCCGCGCGCCGCTTCCAGCGCTCCCGGGCGTGCTTGCGCAGGTCCTGCACCGCGTCCGTCTCGTCCAGAATCTCCGCGCCCAGCAGCGTCTCCACCACGTCCTCCATGGTGATGAGGCCCGCGGTGCCGCCGAAGTCGTCCACCACCAGCGCCAGGTGCTCGTGGTGCGCGAGCATCTTGTCCAGAATCTCGGGCAGCGACATCTTCTCCGTCACCTGCAGCAGCACCCGGCGCAGATCGATCAGCTTCAGCTCGAACTGGTCCCTCGCGGCCGCCATCAGCATGTCCGTCTTGAGGAAGTACCCGGTGATGTCGTCCACGTCCCGGCGGTAGAGGGGAATGCGGCTGAAGCGGCCGTCGCCCACCTGGTCCAGCGCCTCACGCACCGTGAGCGACTCGGGGAGGATGAGCGCCACCGTGCGCGGCGTCATCACGTCATCCGCGGTGAGCGTGCGCAGCCGCAGCAGGTTCTGCACCCGGCGGCTCTCCTCCTTGCCCAGCACCCCTTCCTCCGCGCCCAGCGCCGCCAGCGCGCCCAGCTCCTCGCGGCTCACCTCATTAGCGTCCTTGTCGCGAGACAGCAGCCGGGTGACACCCTGCGACAGCAGCACCAGCGGATAGGTGAGCCAGATCATCAGCTTCAGGATGCCCGCGCACGCGGGCGCCAGGCCCCGCCAGTACACCGCCGCCAGGGTTTTCGGGATGAGCTCCGAGATGATCATCATCGCCAGCGTCAGCACCGCCGAGGCGACGGTGATGCCGGTGTTGCCCCACAGCGCCTGGGCCTGAGCGCCCACGCCGGCCGCGCCGCCGATCTGCGCGAAGTTGCCCACCGCGAGCACCGCGGACAGGGGCCGGTCCACGTGCTCCTTCAGCTCGCGGAGCAGGCGGCCAACCCGCCGCTTGCGCGCCTTGTCGCTCGCCTCATAGGAGGCGATGTACGAAGGCGTCACGCTGAGCAGCACCGCCTCCAGCACCGAGCAAGCGAAGTTCAGGGATAGCGCCAGAACAGCCCAGAAGAGGAGAAGTGCCATGTGGTCAACCCGTCCTAGAGGGTGGGGCCGGGCACACGGACCTACCATCGGCGAAAGGTACAGTTGCCAGCAGCCGCCCCGTCCTTATGGCAGGCAAGCACAGCCAGCGGCGGGGTTACCTGCCTGAAAGCCTGCCAGCCTCGTCGCGCGCACGCACGAGCAACTCGGAGACACCCAACTGCCCGGCCCAGTGCACGAGGTAGTCGACATTGATGACAGGCCCAGAGACACGAAGCACTTGAACGATGTCACGCCACTGGCGATCCGAAACGCCACCACCTGCCACAAACCACAGCAGTTTCCTGAGCACCGTATCCTCGGCGCTCTTGACCACGATCGCCTCGCCTGAACGTACCTCGATGGGCCGGCGGCGCGAGAACTCGCTCCTATCGAAAGGCGAATCCTGGAGGATGAAGAGATCGATCTTCACCGCGGTGGGTAGGTAGTAGATGTTCCACGAGCGGCGCAGGCGAACAGCCTCCTCGAGCGACTCGGCATCCACATCAAAGTCAGGCCCCAGCCGCTCAACCAGCGGCTCGACCTTCGCGAGCGCCAGGTCCACCACGAAGTCGATGTCGTTCGTTGCCCTCGGCTCTCCCTGAATGGAGCTGGCGAAGGAGCCCCCCAGGAAATACCCCAGCCCCAGGTCGTCGAACGCGCGCGCTACCCGGAGCGCGACATCGATCGGTGTCTCCATGCGCTACACCGCATCATCCGGAATGGTGCCATGAAGCCGGATGCCCGCCTCCCGGCCGTAGAGCCGCACGGTCAGCCGGCACCGCAGTTCCTCCTCGCTCGCACCCGGATGACGTTGGCGAAGCCCTGCCAGCGCCAACGTCCGGACCGAGATGGAGAGCGAGGCCGCCATCTCCAGCCGCTGGGCCGGCGTCATCCGCGCCAACAGCGCGTTGTACCGGGCCAGGGAGCGATCGTCGGTGTCTTGATACACGCCCTGAGTATACGCACGTCGCGCGGGATTGCCCGGTGGCTCACCGCACCTCGTGGTCGCGGATCATCGCCAGCTGCGTCTCGGCCGTCAGGTTCTTCACCCCCATGTGCCCGAACGGGAACGTGCCGTACACCTTCTGTCCGTCCTGGCCCTCGATGGGCGAGGTGAACCCCGCCAGCCCCACCCCCACCACCTCGTCCGCGTGCGACCAGATGCTGAACACGTGGCTGCCCTCGTCGTGGTCCACCTTGTTCAGGTCCTTCAGAATCTCCGACTTCGGGTGCAGGCCGCTCGTCTTGTTCGTCGTCGGCACCAGGTCCCCCGTCATCATCGCCGCCGCCAGGCCGTGGTTCGCCCCGGCGATCCCCACGAACGTGTCCACGCTGCCCGTCATCGCCTCGCCCAGGTTGTAGCTCTTGCGCGCGTACGGATCGAACCCGTCCCCCCCCTGAATCGCCTTGCGCGCCAGCGTCACCCCCATCGAGTGGCCAATCACGTCCACCTTCTCCGCGCCCGTGTACTTCTTCACCGCCTCGATGAACGCGCGCACCTCGCCCAGGTACTTCGCCGAGTGGTGCTGCTCGCTGGCCTTCAGCGGGTTGGCCGGGCCCCACGACATCGCGTACATCTCCGAGGGCTTGTAGCCCTCCTTGCCGAAGTGCTCGATCGAGTTCTTCCACCCCGCCGCGCTGTCCGAGTTGCCGTGGATGAAGATGACCGGCTCCTTCGTCACCTTCTCGCCCGCCGCCGTCTTGCCGCCGAACGCCGGCACGTTGCCCTTGGCGAAGTCGTACCCGCCGTACCCGTTCGCGTGCAGCCACTTCTGGAAGTCGTTCGAGAAGCGCGAGCCCTTCGACACACTCGCCGTCTCCGTCGCGCGGCTCGTCCGGGCCAGGGCAGCGGTGGCAGGGGGCTGGGTGTTCACGCGCGTCGTCGACATGGGAAACCTCGGTAGGGGTTTAAGTCGGTAAGTTGCCGATATTGTCGCACATGCACCTCCACAAGTTGCGTGCAAACCTGAATCACCCTTCATATTTCTCAACCCGCTGAAACCACTGGGATTTTTCCCTATAGCGGGCGCACTTTTTCGGCCAGGCGCCCGGTGGAGAGCCAAGCCGGGGGGCCGGGCACCCTAGCAGCCCCGCGCCCGCGCTCCCGCGAGTCGTGGACGGTTGTTCCAAATTCTCTTAGAATTCTGATTGTTCATTGAATTCACGGAGGCTGTAATGAAGGTCATCAAGGTGCTGTGCCTGCTGTCCGTCGCGGTGTTCCCCCTGGCCTCCGTGAGCACCGCGCCGGTGGCGCAGCCCGTCATGGCCGAGCCCACCGAGTGTGCCCCGATGAAGGACGTGAACCTGTGTGGCCGCTGTGGCGACGGCCAGTGCGTGAAGTCGTGTGGCGAGAACAAGGACAGCTGCCCCATCGACTGCGGCGGCATCGTCTCGCTGTAACCCCCGCATTTGTGCGCTTGTTGATGGTTGATCTCCGACGGCGCGGCTGACGCCCGTTGGAGCTCTCCGTCCGAGCTGGCGATGGCGTTCGAGCCGGCGCCTAGCAAACACAGTGCCACACAGAAAGCCTCGGGGCGCGGGAGGGCAGGGCTGCTAACCTGCGCGCCATGAGCGACGAATCCAAGCAGCTCTCCGAGGCTGCCCCGCCCGAGCAGGCCGCCCCCCCGCAGCCCCTCTCCGCGGCCCCCCAGGCCCCGGTGCCGCAGGCCGGCACGGACGAAGAGGCCGTTTCGCCCGAGCAGGCCAAGGAGTTCTTCCTCGCCGTGCTGGACTACGGCCAGGAGGAGCATGACGCCAAGGCCGGCATCCTCGAGGAGCTGATGGACCTGATCCTCCCCGAGGCGCGCGCCATCGCGCAGCCCATCCGGGCGCCCAGCCCCGAGGACGCCAAGGCGGTGGAGCGGCTGGAGCAGCAGTTCGGCGTGGCGGTGCGCGAGCAGGCCGCCTCGTGGCTCAACGAGCCGGCCATCCGGCTGGCGGGGGCCTCGCGCCTGCTCGAGCCGCGCAAGAGCGCTCCCACCGAGAGCGGTGGCGTGCTGCGCCGCGAGCTGTTCATGCTCACCGACGGCCGCCTCGTCACCGTGGAGACGGTGAACACCTGGTTCATGGAGGACACACGCCGGGTGACAGGCGACACGCTGGTGGGTGCGCGCGAGGTGTCGGCCGCCGAGGTGCTGCGGCTGTTCGACTTCGTCACGGTGCTCAAGGCGCTGCTGGAGAGCCTGTTCGACGGGGCCGCGGCGCTCAAGCAGAAGGGTGAGCAGGCGCTGGCCATCGTCGAGCGCAGCGGGCGCTTCTTCACCATCATCGCCCAGGTGGCGGTGGGCATGAAGGAGAACGCGGACCGCCTGCGCCGCGCGGGTGACACTCCGGCCTGAGGCGGGGCCCCCCCCAAGCCACGCGCCGCCAGGTGGCGTAAGCTGCGCCCTCACCCAACGTCCTGGGGAGGGCGCGGCCATGCAAGTCACCCTGGTAGGAGTCTCCCAGCACGTCCGGGAGCAGTTCGAGCAGGGGCTGACGGCACAGGGGCTGCTCGAGGGCGTGGCGCGGGTGTACGCGCAGAGCCTCTTCGAGCTGCCGCGCCAGCTGCCCGAGGGCGTGCTGGTGTTGGAGGACACCGGGCAGCCGCTGGAGGAGCTGGTGCGCCAGTGCCAGGAGCTGCACGCGCGCCGCAACGTGCTGCGCACGCACCTGGTGGTGCTCACCGGGCGCGGGCCGGTGGACACGGGCAAGCTCATCCGCGCGGGCGCCGACGAGTGCTCGCCCGCGCCGGGGGGCGACTGGACGGCGCGGCTGATGGGGCTGTCGCGGCGGCTGGTGGCGCTGGGCATGGTGGGCGCGCTGCCCCCGGAGCCGGTGCTGGCCTCCGAGGGGATGTCGGCGCGAGAGGCGGTGCAGGCGCTGGTGGACAGCACCATGGCGGACATGGGCCACCACTTCTTCCGCAACCTGGTGAAGCACCTGGCGCGCACCTTCCGCGCCAGCGTGGTGCTGGTGGGCGAGCTTTTGCCCGAGCGCGAGCAGGTGCGCACGCTGGCGCTGTGGCACAGCCGCAACATCCAGCCGGACATGACGTACCCGCTGCGCGGCTCGCCGTGTGACGAGGCCATCCGCGTCTCGGTGTGCCACGTGGAGGACGGGGTGGCCCAGCGCTTCCCCGAGGACCACATGCTCGAGGAGATGGGGCTGCGCGGCTACCTGGGCGCGTCGCTGAAGGACAGCAACGGCACGGCCATTGGCATCCTGGCCCTGCTGCACGACGGGCCGCTGGAGGCCGGGTCGATGGAGCGCGCGCTGCTGGGCGCCTTCGCCGCGCGCGCGGGCGCGGAGCTCGAGCGCATCCACGCCCAGGCGGAGCTGGAGCGCACGCGCGACTTTCTGCGCAACACGCTGGACGCGGTGCCCGATCCGCTCTTCGTCACCGACCGGGCGCACCGCTGGGTGGCCGTCAACCGCGCCTTCTGCCGGTGGATGAAGCGCGGCGAGCAGGAGCTGTTGGGCAGCTCGTGCCGGGACTTCCTGCCCCCCCAGGAGGCGGACGCCTTCTGGCGGCATGACGAGCAGACGTTCCTCACCGGCGAGCCCTCGGACACCGAGGAGCACCTGACCGACAGCGGCGGGCTGGTGCGCACGCTCGTCACGCAGAAGGCCGTCTTCACGGACGCCGCGGGCGCCTCGTTCCTCATCACCACGATTCGGGATTTGACGGACCGGCGCAACCTGGAGACGCAGCTGCGGCTGTCGGACCGGCTGGCCTCCATTGGCACGCTGGCGGCGGGCGTGGCGCACGAGGTGAACAACCCCCTGGCGTACGTGTGCTCCAACCTGTCGTTCATGCAGAAGCTCATCGCCCAGCCCTCGGTGCCCCAGGAGGAGCTGCCCGAGCTGCGCGAGGTGCTGGCGGAGACGCAGGAGGGCATCCGCCGGGTGCGCACGATTGTGCAGGACCTGAAGACATTCGCCCGCTCGGATGACAACCACTTCGGCCCGGTGGACGTGCACCAGGCCATCGACGGGGCGCTGCGGCTGGTGCGCAAGGAGCTGCAGTACCGCGCCGAGCTGGAGCGCGCGCTGGAGCAGGTGCCCCCGGTGCACGGCAACGAGGGCCGCCTGGGCCAGGTGCTGGTGAATCTGTTGGTGAACGCGCTGCAGGCCTTCCCCGGCAATGAGCCGGGGCGCAACCGCGTGCGCATCTCGTGCCGCAAGCAGGGCGCCGGCCACGTGGTGGTGGAGGTGGAGGACAACGGGCCGGGCATGAGCCCCGAGGTGCGCCAGCGCATCTTCAACCCGTTCTTCACCACCAAGCCGGCTGGCGTGGGCACCGGGCTGGGGCTGTCCATCTGCCAGTCCATCATCCAGTCCATGGGGGGAGAGATTGGGGTGGAGAGCCAGCTGGGCCAGGGCAGCGTGTTCCGGCTCACGCTGCCGGTGAGCGCGCAGGCGGCGGCCACCCTGGCGCCCGAGGCGCGGCCGGGGCACGAGCAGGAGCGGATGCCGCGGCGGCTGCTGCTCATCGACACGGAGCCCGCGGTGGGCACCTCGGTGCGGCGGGTGCTCAAGGAGGTGCAGGAGGTGACGTCCGTGCAGGACGTGCAGTCGGCGCTGCAGCTTCTGGCGCGGGGCGAGCGCTATGACGCGATCCTCTGCGACATGGTGCTGCCGGGCATGAGCGGGGTGGACTTCCTGCAGGAGCTGGAGCGGCGCGAGCCCGGGCTGGCGCGGCGCACCGGCTTCATGTCCAGCGGCACCTTCTCGCCCCAGGCGCGCGAGCTGTTGGCCTCGCAGCCGGGCGAGCTGCTGGAGAAGCCCTTCGAGCCCGAGCGCCTGCGCCGCTTCGTCCAGCGCCTGCTGGCCTAGGTATTCACCGGCTCCCCGTCCATGTTGGCGTGGCGCCGGGGCGGCAGCGCGCTGCCGTCATCATCCTCCTCGAGCAGCAGGGGGGCGCCCTCCTGCAGGAAGATGTCGTGCCCCCGCACGGTGGCCACATCGCTGAACTCCACCAGGTAGTCGCGCCGGGGAATGGGCACCAGGCCCTTCTCCAGCTCGAAGTGCGCATCTCCCACCGCGGACACCACGCCCACCGTCTGGCCGTCCGCCGTGCGCACCGTCATCCCCTCGCGAATCTGTCCTGGCAGCACCATCCACCGCCTCCTTGGGCCGGGCCGGGGAAAACCCCAGGCCCGCTGCGACAAACATGGGCGTACCCCCCCGCCACGGCCAGCGTGCTAGCTTGCCTCCTACCCCCCCGGCGTTAGAGAGAGGGAGCCGTGAAGCTCGCCCCCCTGGTTCTGCTCGGCCTCTTGCTGGCGGCCAGCGCCCTGGCCCAGACGCCTGCCCCCTCCGCCGCCCAGGTGGTGCTCGTCCGCCTCTCCGACAGCTCGCTGCACAAGACCGCCGAGGCCGCCTTCCGGGGCGGCTTCTCCGGCACCGTGCGCACCGTGGGCGGCGGCCCCGCGCTGGCCACCACCCTTCAGCAGGCCCGCGCCGAGGGGGCCCGGCTCATCGTCGCGCTGGGCTCGGACGCCGCGCAGCAGGTGGCCGCCGCCCACGTGGGCCTGCCCGTGCTGGTGGCGTTGGATCCGTCCACCCAGGCCCCCCCGGCGGGCACCACCGTGCTGTTTCCCTACGCGGACCCCGCCGCGCAGCTGCGCGTGCTGCGCGAGGCCCTGCCCAAGGCCCGGCGCGTGGGGCTGCTCTACAACCCCCAGCTGTCGCGCGAGCTTGCCGCGCGCTACTCGGAGGCCGTCACCCGGGCGGGCCTCACGGCGAGCCGCGCCGAGGTGACGGACGCGCGCACCGTGGCCCCGCTCGCCCGCGCGCTGCTGAGCCGCGTGGACGTGCTGTGGCTGCTGCCGGACGCCACCGTCGTCACCTCGGAGACGTTCCCCTTCCTGGTGCAGCGCTCCTTCGAGGTGAAGGTGCCCCTGGTGGGCTTCTCCGAGAGCCTGTGCCGCGCCGGGGCGCTGCTTGCCCTCGAGGTGAGCCCCACGGAGCTGGGCCAGCGCGCCGCCTCCGCCGCTCAGCGCCTGCTCTCCGGTGCGGCCGGCGCTGGGGAGCCCCTCCTGGGCAGCCTCTGCCTCAACGCCCGCGCCGCCAGCCTGCTGGACCTGCGGCTGCCCGAGGCCTTGCGCGCTCGCGCCACGCTGCTCATCCAATAGCCTCCGGCCGTCACCCGGCTGCTCATCAGGCCTGGCTCGTCTGCCGGTGCCGCGCCAGCCCGTCCAGCCAGGAGGGGATGTCGCGCAGCGACAGCACGTGCCGGGCCGCGCCCAGGCGAATGGCCTCGCGGGGCATGCCGAACACCACCGAGCTGTCCTCGTCCTGCGCCAGCGTCATCGCGCCCGAGCGCTTCATGGCGTTGAGGCCCTCGGCCCCATCACGCCCCATGCCCGTGAGCAGGCAGCCCACCGCGTTGGGGCCCATGTCCTTGGCCACCGACTCGAAGAGCACGTCCACCGAGGGGCGGCTGGAGTGGCGCTCGGGCCCGTCCACCAGCCGCAGCCGGCCATCGCGCAGCACCAGGTGCCGGTTGGCCCGCGCCATCAGCAGCACCGGCCGCCCCGGCACCGGCAGCGGCTCGCCGTCCACCGCGTGGCGCACGGCAATGGCCGAGCCCTTGCCCAGCCACTCCACCATGGAGGCCTCGAACTTCTCGGACAGGTGCATCACCAGCAGGATGGGTAGGGGGAAGTCGGGCGAGAGCCGGCCCAGAATGTCCTTCATCGCCGCGGGGCCTCCGGTGGAGGCGCCCATGGCCACCACGCGCGGCGGCTGAGGGCGCGGCGGCTCGGACGCGGCGAGCGGGCCGGCGGCGGCCGTGGTGGCGCTGGGAATGCGCGCGGCCTGCTTCACCCGCGACAGCAGCTCCACCGCCCACTCGCCCGAGGTGATGAAGCGGGTGGGCTTCTCCACCGCGTCCACCGCGCCCGCGCTCAGCGCATCCAGCAGGTGCAGGCCCATGGTGCGGTTCTCCATCCCGGAGAAGATGACGATGGGGGTGGGGCAGTCGGCCATGATGCGGCGAGTCACCTCCACGCCGTTGAGCCCCGGCAGCATCAGGTCCAGCGTCACCACGTCCGGGCGCAGGCGCCTGCACAGCTCCAGCGCACGCTCGCCGTCCCCGGCCTCCCCCACGACGGTGAAGGCGGGATCTCCCGTGAAGACGTCCGTCAGACGCTTGCGGACCATCACTGAGTCTTCAACGATGAGGATGCGTAGCGGGGCCACGCGTTACCCCCCTGCCCCGTGGGCTTGTCCTGACACATGTACGCCAGGATGCCCCCTCCTCGCCAGAGCCCCCATGAGACAGTGAGCGCGGTTCTGGGGCCCCGGGCCGCCGCCTGCCCTGGGCCGGCAGGGCTCACCCCCGCGCTCCGCCGCCTGAGCAGGCGCCCCGGGCCGCCCGGCGGACCCGGAGGGCCCGCGCCAGCAGCAGGGCGCAAAGGGCCAGCCCCCCACCCCCGGCGCCCGCTGCCGAGCCGCAGCCACAGCCCACCGTCAGGTCCAGGGGCGTGGGGTTGCCGACGATGAAGGCGCGCGGAGCCGACACGGGGCTCTGCAGGCCCCGCAGCCCGGAGAGCGCCTTGAGCTCGTGCGGGCCCAGCGCCAGATCCTGCGTGAGCGGGAAGGTGAAGGTGCCCCCGGCCGAGGCCTCCACGTTGCCCAGTGGCACGCCATCGAGGAACACCTGCACGGTGCTGCCCGCGGCGGCGGTGCCCTCGAGCACGGGCCGCGGCGGGGTGTACTCGCCCTGGGCGGGCTTGACCCAGGTGGGCTCTGCCGGCACGACCAGGCCCTCGTTCACCACCGTGGCGGAGCCCTGGTTCTCCGGCGGCTGCGTGTCCGGGGGCGTGGCGCCATGGTGGTTGACCCCGGAGCCCAGCACATGGCCCGCCTGCCCCGTCACCGTCGTGGGGGTGCAGCCAATCGTCTGCCCCTGCACGAAGACGACACCGCCGCCGCCGCCCCCGCCGGGCCCATGCGCCTGCGTGTCCGTGTTCTCCCCGCCGTTGCCGCCGTTGGCCGCGATGCCCGCGCAGTCCACCCGGCCCTCCACGCGCAGGCTGATATGGCCACCCGCGCCGCCGCCGCCCGCTCCGCCCTTGATGGCCGCCGCCGCGGACGCTCCGTTGGCGAGCACCATGCCCTGGCTGCCCTGAAAGTCCCGGGCGCGGATATAGATGATGCCGCCCCCCGCCGCGCCGGCCGAGCCCGTGCCGCCGCCCTGCCCCTGCGCGCTGCCCGCCCCGGCTCCTCCTCCGCCGCCGAACATGAGCCGCGACAGCGGCTCGTAGCGCAGCCCCAGCCCGCCCCGGCCTCCCACGTCCCGCGCTCCATCCGTAGTCGTCGTGAAGCCGCCCTGGCCGCCCGCGCCCCAGTGGCCACCGCCACCCCCGCCCCCGTCCTCGCAGTTGCCTCCGCCAGCGCCATTGCCCAGGGCCCCGTGGCCATGCGTGGCCGCGCCGGCCACCAGGCGGTAGAGGCCCTCGCCCTTCTGCGCTCCGCCGGTGGCCTCGGACTGGTTGAGCTGGGTGCAGCCGGTGGGGCGTGAGGGGGTGCCCTTGAAGACGCCTCCCAGGAAGCCGGCCCCCGCGGCGGTGATGGTGCCCTGGTTGAGCACGAACTCCGTGGCCAGGAAGGCCAGCACGCCCCCGCTGCTGCCATTCCACGGCACCGCCATGAGCGAGGAGGATGGCTGCACGTGCACGTTGGTGTACTCGGGCACGCGCACCACCTGAGAGCCTGGGGCGGTGTAGCCGCCGACCAGCGGCGCCTTGAGGGCCAACACCCCGGGGCTCACCGACTCCAGCCGGGCCAGCTCCCAGCGGCCCGCGCCGGTGGGGCCCAGCTCCAGCGGGCCCACCGTGCCCGGCTCGGGCGGGGCGCCGTCGGCAAACACCTGCAGCACCAGGACGAGCTCTCCGCCAGCGAAGCCCGTCACATCCCCCACCGAGAGCTGACGAGCTCTCCGCCAGCGAAGCCCGCCACATCCCCCACCGAGAGCTGCCGGGCGCCCACGGTGGCCGTGCTGGTGAGCGGGGTGGCGATGTTGATGCTGGTCTCCACCCGCTGCACCCGCAGCGGGCCGTGCTGTCCGTTGCCGAGCCCGAACACATCCGACTCGGCCCAGGAGCTCACGGAGACAAGGCACAGCAACAGGCCTGACACTACGCGCGAGGACCGCATCCCCCCATTCTGGCACATCACCCGGGCGTTCCAGATGACTCACCGCGTGGGGGCCCCTAGACTGCGGCCCATGCTCTCCAACGCTCCGCTGTGGGCCCTGGTGCCTGGGGGTGAGGGGGTGCCGCTCGCGAAGGTGGGCGGTGAACCCGAACCCGTAGGCAGCTTGCGCTGGCCGGCGTGCGCCTCGTGCGCCACTCCGATGCGCTTTCTCTTCCAGCTGCCGCACGTGCCGGACAGGGTGGACCTCTCGCCGTTCGCGGCGGTGTACGTGTTCCAGTGCGAGAACCCGGACACGGTGTGCTACCGCTCGATGCCGGATGAAGGGGCCAACGCGGCGGTGCCGGTGCGCGCGGGGGCGGCGAAGGTGGAGGGCGAGCGGCACCGGGGGCACGCCTACCACCCGTGGAGCCTGGGCTTCGCGCCGGCCGAGGAGGACACGGCGGCGCTCACGGTGGACGTGAACGAGGCCACCCGCGAGCAGCTCAAGGCGCTGGACAGGGCCCAGGAGCAGGCGCCGGAGAGCAAGGTGGGCGGAGTGCCGGTGTGGATTAACGGGGACGCGCCGCCCGCCTGCTGCGAGGAGCCGGCGCGCTTCGTGGCGCAGCTGTCGGCGATGCCCTTCGGGCTGGACTTCGGCGACAACGGCCGGGGCTACCTGTTCCGCTGCCAGCGCCAGCCGGAGCACTTCCGCTTCCTCTGGCAGGGCGCTTGAGTCCCCGTCACTCGACGACGCGCAGGACGATCTTCCCCCGGGTGTGGTGGCCCTCGATGAGCTCCTGGGCGCGGCGGATCTCCTGAATAGGCAGCACGGTGCTCACGACCACGCGGATGCGGCCCGCGTCGATGAGCCGGGACAGCTCGGTGAGCTGCTCGGCCTCGGGGCGGGTGAGGAACCAGGCCCCGCGCACCCCGTGGGCCTGGGCCTTCTTCGGCGCGGAGGAGTCCACCAGCGACACGAGCAGGCCGCCCTTCTTCAGCACGCCCCAGGAGCGCTCCTGCGTGGGCCCTCCAATCGTATCGAGCACGACGTCCACGTCCTTCACCACGTGCTCGAAGCGGGTGGCGCGGTAGTCGATGACTTCGTCGGCGCCCAGGGCCTTCAGGTACTCGAGGTTGTGCGCCGAGCCGGTGGTGATGACGCGGGCCCCGCGCGCCTTGGCGAGCTGAACGGCCATCGTGCCGACGCCGCCCGCGCCGCCGTGAATGAGGACCGTCTGCCCTGGACCCAGCTGGGCCTGCTCCACCAGCGCCTGCCACGCGGCCAGGCCGGTGAGGGGCACGGCCGCGGCCTGAACGGCATCCAGGGTGCGAGGCCTGAGCGCCACCTCGCGCTCGGGCAAGGCGATGTACTCGGCATAAGCGCCACCGCGCCGCAGCTCCGAGAAGGCGAACACGGCATCCCCCGGCTTGAAGCGGGTGACGTGGGCGCCCACCTGCTCGACGACGCCGGACACGTCCCACCCGAGCGTCAGGGGCAGCGTGTGCCAGAGCAGGGTGCGCATGTAGCCCTGGCGGACGGCGGCATCCACGGGGTTGACGCCCGCGGCGTGCACGCGAACGAGCACCTCGTCGGGGCGGGGGCTGGGGCGGGCAACGCTCTCGTAGCGCAGCACCTCGGGGCCACCGTACTCGTGAATGCGCACGGCCTTCATGGTGGCGGGCGCCTGGGAGCCAAGACCCCCGGGAAGCGCGGCGCAGCCACACAGCAGGAGCAGGGCCCACAGGGGCCGCCACGGGAGAGCAGAAGAGAGAGAGGAGGGCATGGGCGGCACGGAGCAATGGCTGCCAGGTCAGCGGCCAGGGGAACGCGGGGGAGCTGAGGCTATTCCCTCTGTCCACACGCGGGGCCGTCCCCATCTTTCCCGTTGGACACGCCATGGCTGCCGCGGCGGGGCCTGGCCAAGACCTGAGCGGGCGAAGGAGCGAGCATGTACCAGCGCACGAACATACGCAGAGGCATGGCCGTGATGAGCTACGACGGCGTGCAGGTGGGCCGTGTCGGCGAGGTGAGGGATGACGGCCTCACCATCGAGAAAGGCCAGTTCTTCCTGCACGACTTCCGGGTGTCCTTCAGCGACATCTCGGTGGTGCGCGGCGAGGAGCTGGTGCTGGTGAGGGACCACGCGGCGCTGAGGCTGGCGGACACCGAGGCGAACGAGCACCACACGACGCCCACGGTGGGCATCGCGGGAGTGAAGGCCCCGCCGGCGCACGGCCTGGGGCTGTCGCCCACGGACCTGACGCGGGCGCGCATGGACAGCGCGCACTTCCAGGACCATTCGCAGTACGACCCGAGGACGTTCCGCGAGGGCGGCACCCCCCTGCCGCCGGATCAGTTCACCGAGGCGCGCATGGACAGCGCGAAGTTCCAGGACCACCGCCTCTATGACGTGGGTGGAGGCGTGGGCACAGACGTGGCGGAGACGGAGCGCCCGGCGGTGCGCAAGCAGCCGCCCCTGGTGCCACACCCGGCGCGTGAGCCCACGCGGGTGGAGATCCGCGCGGCGGGGCCCGGGTGGGATCCGCTGAGCGTGGACGAGGAGGCGGAGCAGAAGAAGGCGCCGCGCACGGGCGGCCCGGACACCGACCCGCCGACGCGCTACTGACGATGTACCTCATCCAATTCCTGCTGCCGCTGCGAGACAACGAGCGGCGGCCCTTCCCCCGCGCGGACTTCGACCAGGTCCGCGCGGAGCTCATCGAGCGCTTCGGGGGCGTGACGGCCTTCCTGCAGTCCCCGGCATCGGGGGCGTGGAAAGAGGAGGGAGAGACGGCCTACGACGAGGTGGTCCTCTTCGAGGTGATGACGGAGGAGCTCGAGCGCGCCTGGTGGAAGAGCTACCGGGCGGAGCTGGAGCGCAGGTTCCGCCAGGAGGCCATCGTGGTGCGCGCCCTGGGGGCCGAGCACCTCTGAGCAAGCGGGCGGCCAGGCGTGTCCTCAGGGGAGGGGTCCCTTTCTGCCCGTGAGGACACATTCTGGAATCCGCCATGCGTCGAGAGCCTCTGTTGAGTCCCAGTGAACTCTCAGCCCGGAGCCTGTCCCCGGCGCCGGAGGTGCGCCCGGGGCTGTTGCCGCGCCGGGTGCAGTTGGGGCTGCTGCACACCCTGTCGCTCTCGCGGTTGGTGTTCGCGGCGTTCTTCGTGGTGACGCCCGACGCGATGGTCCGCGCGGGGCTCATCGTGGCCTCCGGGCTGACGGACGTGCTCGACGGGTGGATTGCGCGCCATGCGAGGCTCACCTCGCGGCTGGGCGCGGTGATCGATCCGGTGGGAGACCGGGGCTTCGCGGTGACGGCCATCCTGGTGCTGTTGATGGATGGGCTGCTCACGCCGGTGCAGGTGGGCCTGCTGCTGGTGCGAGACGTGGGCACCGCGGTGGGCTTCATCGTGGCGCGGCTCTTCCCCTCGCTGCGCACGGTGGAGCTCAAGGCGCGGATGCTGGGCAAGGCGGTCACCAGCCTGCAGACGCTGGCGCTGCTCGCCGCGCTGCTGCTGCCCGCGGCGGTGCCAGCGCTGGTGGCCACGGTGTGTGTGCTGTCCGTGGCGGCGATGGCGGACTACACCCAGGCGGTGCTGCGGGCCCGCTCGCGGGCCTAGCGGGCCTTCGGCAGCGCGACGATCTCCATGGCCTGAGAGCTGCCCGCGAGCAGATCCACCGTGGCGCGCACGCGGGTGCCCTTGGCGAGCTGGCCGGCGGTGATGCGCTTTCCATCGCGGAGCACGCGGGTGCGCTCCCCCAGCGCCACGGTGAAGGACTGGCCCTCTTCATCCAGCAGCACCAGCTGCCGGGCGGACACCGAGCTCACCGTGCCCGTGTAGATGGCGTTCACCACGGCCGCGCCGGGATCCTGGGGGGCGCGGGTGTCCCGGGGCATCGAGCCGCTCCCCACCGTGCTGCGGTCGTCCGTGCCACGGTCCGTCGTACCCTGAGCCGTGTTTCCGCGCGTCCCCGTGCCCTGCTGGGCGCCGCCCTGCTCGCCCGCCCGCCCGGAGCCACCCACGCCCACGACGGAATGGAGCTCGGCCAGCTCCGAGCGCACCTGCGCCAACTCCTGGCTCATCCGCCCCAGGTCCGCCTGAAGCTGGAGCACCGTGCGCCGCAGGTCCGCCGAGCTGGCGTCCGTGCCTGCGCTCGCCGTCCCCGAGCCCCCGGTGCCCGCCGCCGTGCCCGTCTGCGCCAGCAGCTCGTTCGAGCCACACAGCAGCATCGACAACGCCACCAGCCCCACCGTCGTCCACGTCGCCTTGCGCATGAGCCAGGCCTCCTCTGCTTCACAAAGTTGGCCGCTGGACGTTGAGGGGCAACGCCTCCCCCTCCGACGGCGAGCGCCTTCCCGCCGCCCCCTCCTCTGCTCCTCTGCTCCGCGAGAGAGTGCCCACAAACCAGGTGCTCAGCTGGCACGGGCCGGATGGCCAACTCACCGGCCAGGGGTAGCCGCAGCTCCCACTCGCACCCTCCTGGGTTCCCCCCGGGAGCGCGGGGCGGGTTTCCCTCCGCGCATGAATGGGGCACGCTGGCGGTGACACGGCCCGCCAGAAAAGGGAGGGAGCCCTGAAACCGCCGGCCCACTCGTGTCACTGAAGCTCGTGGCTCCCCTGCTCGCCTTGCGAATTCTCGCCGCTCCAGAAGCGCTGCCCGAGGCCCGGGAGGGGGAGCGCACCCTGCTGCGCCGCGCCCGGGCGGGAGATCCCGCCGCCTTCCGCTCGCTCTTCGAGCACCATGGCCCGGCGGTGTGGCGCTTTCTGAAGGACTGCTTCCGGAACGGGGCCGCCGCGGACGAGGCCACCCAGGAGACGTTCGTCCGGGCCCACGGCAAGCTGGGCACGCTGCGCGATGAGGACAGGCTGGCCGCGTGGCTGCTGGGCATCGCGCGGCGGGTGTTCCTGGAGTCGCGCCGCTCGCGGGGCGTGCACCTGGACGTGGACGGCGAGGACAGCCAGGGCCTGGTGGAGGCGGTGCTGCCCACGCCCACCCCCGAGGACATGCTGCTGGACAGGGAGACCGAGGCGATGCTGGCGCAGGCGCTCGGCGAGCTGCGCGAGGAGCGGCGCTCGGCGCTGCTGCTGCGCATCGACCACGGGCTGCCCTACGAGGAGATCGCCCAGGTGATGGGCTGGTCGCTGCCCAAGGTGAAGAACGAGATTCACCGTGCCCGGCTTCAGCTGCGCGAGCAGCTGGCCGCTTACGTCGGAGGTCGCTCATGAGCCTTGCCTGCCGCGAGCAAGAGCTGGACGCGCTGCTGGCCGGGGAGCTGTCCCCCGCCGACGCCGAGCGCGTGCGTGCCCACGCTGACGCGTGCGCCGCCTGTCAGCACGCGCTGTCCTGGCTGAAGCTGGAGCGCGGGTGGATGGCGCAGCGCGCCCGCAGGCCCGCGGCGCGCCCCAACCTGGACTTCTCGGCGGTGCAGGCCCGGCTGGCGGCGGCAAGCGCGCCCAGCCCGCGCACAAGCCGCACGGCGCCGCAGCGCGGCCACTGGTCTCACCGCGCCATGGCGGCCCTGGGCGCGGCGGCCGCGGTGGCCTTCCTGGTGCTCGGAGGCCGCCAGCCCACCAGCCCCGCCCACTACGCGGGTGAAGAGCCGTGGTCCTCGCAGGAGGTGCTCGTCTCCGGGCTGCCTCAGGCCTGCATGGACCCCAGCGGCGAGGCGGTGGCGGCGACCGAGGACCGCTTCGGAGCGTGCCTCATCGCCACCCCCGCCCTGCCCACCTACTGAGCGGGGCTCAAGGCATCAGCGCCAGCTCGTCCAGCGCCTTCCTGGCCTGCACCAGGCCATGGCCGAACGTGTTGTCGCGGCCCGCCGTGCCCAGGGGCATCGCGGTCTTCTCGAGCAGCTCACGCACCTGCGTGGGCGTGAGCGAGGGGCGGGCGCTCCACACCAGCGCGGCCACGCCGGCCACGTGCGGGGCCGCCATGGAGGTGCCCGTCAGGCGCACATAGTCCACGCCAATGAGCTTCACGTTGGCGTCCTTGCCCGCCAGGGCCTTGAGGGCATTGCCGTCCGCGAAGGACACCGAGGCGGTGGGCACCCACGTGCCCTCGGTGCCCAGGGTAAAGCCGACATCGTCCTCGGTGGGATTATTGTTGCCGATGATGACGGCGCGAGCGCCAGCCCGGCGCATGAAGTCCACCTTGTTGGCGAAGGTGAGGCTCTTGCCCTCTTTGTCCAGGCCGCCGCGATCCACATACGCGACGAAGCCCGAGCAGGTGGCCTCCTGGCCGCACGCGGCGCTCGAGCTACCCTGGCCGCACACCAGCAGCTTGCCCGAGTAGTCCCCGACTGGAGCGAACGCCAGCGAGCGCGAGGCGAACTTCACGCCATTGACCTCCACCGACGAATAGGACTCGGAGCCCCGGACGATCGCCGAGAGCACGTTCACTCCCGGGGCCACCAGAGACAGCTGCGGGCCGACCTGCGAGAACTTGGGGTGGGCCAGCTTGAAGTCCACCGCGCCCACGGCGATGACGCTCGGGTAGGCGGCGGGGTACGCGATGGGCGGCTCGGTGACAGGCACGCCCGTGCCGCTGTTGCCGCTGGCGGCGATGGGCAGCATGCCCCCGGCCAGCGCCGCGGCGAAGGCGTTCTCCTCCAGGGTGCTCGCCTCCGGAGCGCCCAGCGACAGCGAGGCGATCTTCGCGCCCTGCTGCTGGCACCACTCCACCGCGGAGATGATGTGCGAGGTGCGCCCGTTGCCCTGGGTGTTGAGCACGCGCGCCACCAGCAGCTCCACGCCGGGCGCCACACCCACCACGCCATTGCTGTCCTCGGAGGGGTCCGCCACGCCGGCCGACGCCAGCTGCGCGACGATGGTGGCCGCCGTATGCGTGCCGTGGCCGCCGCCCCACTGGCCCGTCACCTTGTCCTGGTCCAGCGGCTCGTCATCCAGGTCGATGAAGTCCTTGCCGCCCACGTAGGCGCCCACCAGCTCCGGGTGCCGGTTGTCCCAGCCGCTGTCGATGACGCACACCTTGACGTTGGCGCCGGTGGGGGCGTTGGCGTTGAGCGTGCCGTCGCCGTCCGGGTCCCACACCTCGTGGGCCTGCACCAGCTTGATGCCCTCGGTGTACTCACCCACGGTGCCGCGGGTGACGAGCGGCTGGCGCGCCTGAAGGGTGAAGGCCTTCACGACGCGATCCGGCTCGATGGCGAGCACGTCCGGGTGGGACTCCAGCTGCTTGCGCTCCTCGGGCGTCACCCACGCGGCCATGGCGCCCAGGCGGGCCCAGCGGGCGGAGACTCTGCCGCCGGTGCCCACCACCGCATCCTCCACCGCGCGGGGGACGATGGCGGAGGCCGACAGCGTGCGCCGGTACTGAATGAGCACGGGCTCGCGGCCATCTCGCGCCAGGGCCTGCTCCTGGGCCGACAGCGCCTGCGCCTGGGACGACAGGCTGGGCTCGGGCAGCGCGCTCTCACTCGTGTCCGTGCAGTCCTGAGGCTCCACCGGCGGATCCACCGGCTTCTCTTCGTTACACGCCATCAGACCGACGAGTCCCAGCCAGACCCAACGCTTCATACGTGCTCTCTTTCGCCCCGCTTGGGGTTGGACGAACTCCGGCTCCGTGCCAGCCGGACAGAACGGGCCGACCGCGCTGACCCTTCCCAGACCGGAATTGTAAGCATGCGCCCGGCCGCCTGCCTGGGAAGCGCGCGCGAGAACACAGCAACGCACACCTTCGAACGTGCAAAGGGCGGAAGTTGTTAACCCTCGGCCGGATCGATGCCGAAGATGCGCAGTGCGTCGCGGCTGTAGGCCTCGAGCTGCAGGCGTGTCTGCTCGGCATCCCACCCCAGCCGGGGCGCCATCACCTCGGCGGCGGCGCGTGCGGCCTGAGCGCCCAGGTCCTTCGTCTCGAAGGCCACCTTGAGCCGGCGGATGAGCAGGTCCGCCAGGGTGTGCACCAGCTCATGCGAGACGCCATAGGCGGCCTCGGCGCGCAGGTAGGGCAGGCCGGGCGCGAGCGGCTGAGCCAGCGAGGCCTCCTGCTGAGTGAGGCTCCACACCTGGCGCCAGCGGTTGCCATAGGCGCGCACCAGGTGACGGGCCACCTCGGCCTGGCCCACCGCGGCGACGGCCGGCTGCAGCTCGGCCTCGAACGAGGCCATCTCTCCGCCCGGCAGAGGCAGCGTGTCGGTGGGCGACTTGCGACGGGAGATGCTCAGCTGGCGCTCCACCGCGTTCACCACGTCGCGAGCCATCACGCGGTAGGTGGTGAGCTTGCCGCCGCTGATGGCGATGACCCCGGTGGGGCTGAAGTCGATGGCGTGCTCGCGGCTGGCGCTGCCGGCGTTGCCGTCGTCGGCGTAGCCCTTGGCCACCAGCGGGCGGATGCCGGCCCAGGCGCTGACGACATCGTCGCGGGTGAGCTTCGCCTGCGGGAAGAAGGCATTGGCCGAGGCGAGCAGGTACTCCACATCCCTCTCACTGGCGCGCACCTGGGCGGGGTGGGCGCGGGTGGCGCTCTCGGTGGTGCCGATGATGGCGTGGGTGTCGGCGGGCAGCACGAACATGACGCGCCCATCCACGGGAGACAGCAGCGTGAGGGCCTCGCGGTTGCCCAGCCGCTCGCGAGGCACGGCGATGTGAACGCCCTTGCTGCCGCGCACGGAGGGAGCGTCGCGGTTGGCATCCAGCTTGCGGATCTCATCGCTCCAGGGGCCGGTGGCGTTGACGAGCACCTGGGCGCGAACGGTGAGCTCCTGCCCGGTGAGGTGATCCACCACGAGCGCGCCACGCGCCTTGCCCTCTTCGATGACGAGGCTGCGCACGGAGGCATGGTTGAGCACGACGGCGCCGGCCTCGGAGGCGCCCAGGGCGTTGGCGAACGTCAGGCGCGCATCATCGGTGGCCGCGTCATAGTAGCGGGCGCCGCCCCTGAGGCCCTCGGAGCGCAGCAGCGGCTCGGACTCGACGACTTGGCGGGAGTTGAGGTTGCGGTGGCCCTTGACGTTGCGGAACAGCGCCAGGGCGTCATAGAGCATGAGGCCGGCGTTGAGCTTCCAGCGGGGGATGCGGGCGCCCTCGTACACGGGCCAGGTGAAGGCCAGGGGGCGCACCAGGTGAGGCGCCAGCCGCAGCAGCCGCATCCGCTCGATGCTGGACTCGAAGACGAGCCCCAGGTGGCCATGCTCCAGGTAGCGCACCCCGCCATGAATGAGGCGCGAGGAGCGGCTGGAGGTGCCACTGGCGAAGTCCTCGCGCTCGAGCAGGGCCACGCGCAGCCCGCGCAGGGCGGCATCCCGAGCGGCGCCAGCGCCCGTCACGCCGCCGCCGATGATGACGACGTCGAACTGCTCGGAGGCCAGCAGCCGCAGCCGCTCGGCGCGAGGCAGCGGCCTGGGCGCGGGCTCCTGGGGTGAAGCGGTGCGGGTGAGAGCAGCGGATTCGTTGCGCACGTGGGCAGTGTAACGGCCAGAGCCGCGAGGGGGCACGGAATGTGTACGCAGCGCGTCAAGCGGGGGACAGGCGCCCGGGGCAAAGCGGGGGCGGGAGAGCTTCCGGCGGAACGGCGCCAGGGGGAGCGGGGGGACGAGCCCCCGGCAAGTCCGGCGCAGGACGGACAGGGCAAGGCAGGCCAACCGGCCCCCGAGTGCATAGCTCGTTGGGAGGAGGTGAACCGGGTGCGAACGGTGACCTACGAGCGAAGCGGCCGGACCAACACGGGGGCGCAGGCGGTGCGGGTGGAGGACCTGCGCCACCTCCGGGTGCTGGAGCAGGGGGACGAAGTCACCGAGCGCGAGCTCACTGCGGAGGAGGTGCGCCGGCTGCAGCCGCTGATGGAAGAGGCGGCGCGGATGCCAGCCCCCATCATGGTGGAGCCGCAGGCGGGAGGCCCGGACGGCATGGCGGTGAGCCTGGCCTTCGAGGACGAGGAGGCGCCCCGGGTGCGCCTGGCAGCGGACCGGCTGCCCGCCCGGGGAGCGGGCTCACCGTACGACCAGCTGCTGGCGGAGCTGGACGGGCTGCTCACCCAGGAGCTGCACGTGAGAGCCCCGAGGCGGGCCCACCTGGTACTGCCGCACATGCTGCGCGCGGAGGAATGAGCTCCTGCTCCCCTGGGAGAGGGGTGAGCCCGGGGGTGCAGTTGCGAGCCGGCAGGGGGCGTGACAGACAGAAGAGATGGAGCGGGTTCGGTTCGGAATCCACCGGACGGTGGGTGAGGCACGGCTGCTGGCGGGAGCGTTGGAGTCCGCCGGCTTGTCGGTGCAGGTGCGCGGCGAGGCATTAGCTCCGCTGAGCGGAGAGATTCCCAGCACGGAGACGTGGGTGGAGCTGTGGGTGTTTCCGCAGGAGCTGGAAGCAGCGAAACAGCTGCTCGCGGAGCTCGAGGAGAACCGGGAGGCGGCGGGGCACGAGGTGCAGTGCGTGCGGTGCCGGGAGGAGAACCCGGGGAACTTCGAGCTGTGCTGGAGCTGCGGAATGGAGCTGCCCTCGATGCCGCGGCAGCGGCTCCGGGCGGTGCCGTGAGTCAGCCGCCGTCCCGGCAACGGTGGCGCTTGAGCCACACCCTGCGTGGCTCGCTGGGCGTGATTGGAATTGCCTTTGTCATTCACCTGATCCCGCTGTTCCTCCCACGGAACATGCCGGAGCAGGAGCTGGCCATCGCGCGGGTGACGACGGACGTGCAGCACCGGCTGAGGCTGCTCAAGCCGCTCAAAGAGCACCCCAAGTCCACGGGAGCCGAGCTTCGAGAGGCGGCGGAGCTGCTGCTCGAGGGAGCACCGGCGGAGGCGCGGGAGCTGGTAGAGGAAGCGGAGCGGCGCCAGCCCGGAGCGGTGGAGACGTTGCTGCTGAGGGCGCGGATCTGCTGGCTGGAGCGGATGGAGCGCTGCATCCACGAGACCTTCGAGCAGGCCAGACGGGCGGCGCCGGGGGACGCGCGGCCGGACCTGCTGTGGGCGGACATGCGCGAGCACGATGGAGACCTGGCGACGGCGCTGGACGCGGTGGGCCGGGCGTTGCTCAAGGCGCCGGAAGACACCTCGATACACCTGCGCTACATGCGGCTCTTGAGTGAAACGGGCCATCACCCCGAGGCGAACCAGGTGCTCCAGGCCCTGGAGCCGAAGCTGCCCGCGCAGAAAGTGTTGCTCGAGCGGGGCCAGCTGCGGCTGCGCGAGGGCCACCACGAAGAGGCGCGGGTGATTTTCACCAAGGCGGTGGGAGAGGAGCCACATTCCCCCCTGGCGCACTACCACCTGGGAATGGCGCACTTCCGGCTGGGAAACATGGACGCGGCGGAAGAGGAGCTGCGCGCGGCGGACCGGATGAATGTCGCGGATCCGCGAGCGCTGTTGGCGCTCTGTGCGATGCAGGTTCAGGCGGGCCAGGTGGAGGCGGCCCGGGTGACGAAGATGGACCTGGAGCGGCGCTTCCACGACCGCGCGGAGCTCATCCGAAGCGCCTGCCGGATGAACCGCTAGCCCGGGCTCAAGGCTCCTGCCCGCGGATGCGACGCAGCAGCTGCGCGGAGCGTTTGACCTCCAGGTCCACCGAGCCATCGGCAATCTCGGTCCGCACGACGGCCTGAAGAAACGGCAGGGCCTCGTCATACCGGTTCTGCTCGAACAGCAGCTCGCCGAGCGCCAGCCGGGCCTGCGTGAGCATCACGAGGTTCTCAGCCAGGACCGCCTCATCCATGGCATCACTGAGGGCGGACTCGGCCAGCTCTTCCTGGCCCCGGGTCAACAGCTCGCGGGCGCGCTGAATGTGCTCGAGCGTCTTCATGATATCCCTTCAACCCATGGACGAGTCGCGCCTCATGGAGTTGGAGCTCCGTTACATGCAGCAGGCGGAGCTGCTGCAGCAATTGAGCGACGTGCTCTACACGCAGCAGAAATCCCTCGACGCCCTGAAGGCGGAGGTAGAGCAGCTCAAGAGCAAGCTGGCGGGAGATCCCGGCCTGGTGGACGCCAGGCAACACGAGCGTCCACCGCACTACTAGGCCGGCGGCTTAGAACCGGTATCCCAGCCGCAATCCAATCACAGGCTCGGGATTGAGGTACCCCAGCTCGAGGCCAAAGCTGAGCGCTCCGCTCTGAATGCCAAAGCCAAAGGCGCCATGGGCCCGGAACGCATCCCCTTCGAAGAAGATCCACGGCCCCACCAGGCCCTCGATGTAGAACTGGCGGGCCAGGTTGGCGCGAAGCACCAGGTCAATCGGCACGCCCAGCGTGCCGCCCTGCCCCGTGACGAGCAGCGCGCCAAAGCGCCCGCCAATGTGAAGCGGGCCCGCCAGGTGTGTCTCCACGCCCATGTTGAGCTGGAAGGTAGCGCTCTCGATGAACCAGTAGTCCGCGCCAAGCCCCAGCCGCAGGTTGGTGGCGGCCGCCGCGGGAGTTGGGGCCAACCACAGGCCCAGCGCGAGAGCAGCACCGAGACAAGGATGCAGGAGTTTCATGTGATGGCTCCGAGGATGCGAGGGAGCCGCCACTCAAGCAGGCCCGGGAGCCACTGGCCACAAACAAAAAAAACGCCCCTGGGGCCTTCTGTGAAGAAGACGCCAGGGGCGTGTAGAAAAAAATCCGGCAGCGACCTACTCTCCCACGCGGTTTCCCGCGGAGTACCATCGGCTCTGGAGGGCTTAACTTCCGTGTTCGGGATGGG
>DATHBR010000045.1:0-24293 GCA_035296065.1 Myxococcaceae bacterium
CTAAGCCATCCGGAGTAAGTCCTCGCAGGGGTAGCATCACCGGGCGGCGTCCAGCGCCGCAAGGAAACAGGTGATGGCTTCCACTGCGGACGGAGTTCGACTGAGCCTCTGGCAGCGCCACGCGTTGCAGCGACTGGTCCACGAGGGAGCGGGAGGAGGTGCAGGGCTGCGCGCCACTATCCTCCTGCTTTCCTCGGAGGGACAAGGTGCGGCCCTCATTGCCCGCACACTGGGGGTAGGCGTGCGCACGGTGCATGAGTGCCGCCGCCGCTGGCGGCGCAGTGGGCTGGAGGGGCTGAAGGATGCGCCGCGGCCAGGTCGCCCACCTCGTGCAGATGCTTCCTACATCCGACTGCTGGTGGCCGCAGTGCAGAAGGACCCGCGCCAGTTGGGCTTCGTCTTCAGCCGCTGGACAGCCCCTCGCCTGGCCGAGCACTTGCGGCGGCAGACAGGCGTCGACCTGAGTGCGGACTGGGTGGGGGAGTTGCTGCGCACGCATGGCTTCGTCTGGAGAAGGGCCAAGCGCACCACGCGGCACCTGGCCAACAGGAGGGAGCAAAGAGCGGGCCCGCAGGCGGCTGCGGCGCCTTGAGCAAGCAGCCCTCCAACCCGACGCGGATTTCGAACTCTGGTACGCGGACGGCACGCGCTTCGATTTGTTACCGGTGGTGCGCCACATGTGGCGCCGCCGCGGAAAACGGCTGTTGGTGCCCACGCCCGGTAAGAATGTGAAGGTGGCTATCTGCGGCGCCTACTGCTTCCCCGAGGGCCCCTTCCTCTTCAGCCATGGCAGCGGCAGCGTCAACACGGCTCTGTTCCTCAAAATGCTCAGCCTGCTGGTGGCTCACGCGAAGCGCACCGGCAAGCGCGTGGTACTGGTCCTCGACAACGGCGGCGCCTTCACCTCGAAACGCTCCACTCAGGAATTCAAGAAGGTGAAGGCGTGGGTGAGCGTCTTCTGGTTGCCGAAGTACACGTCGGAAACCCTCAATCGCATCGAGGGGGTATGGGGGCACCTCAAGGATGCATTCTTCAGTAGGATGCTGACGCAAGACCCTGCGGCGTTCTACCCTGCGGCGGTTCGTCTTCTGCGCCGGCTCCGCCGCAGAAGAGCGCTGCGGCGGGCCCTCCGCCCGACGCGCCGACGGGCCCCTGCAAGGACTTAGTTCGGATGGCTTAGTCGCCCAGCAGGGTTGAAGCACGGAGGCCCCGGTCCAGCTCAGGCTGGCGCCGGGGCCTCTGCTTTTCACGGGTGGCTACTGCTCCATGAAGTCGCTGGCGGAGAGAACCTCGATGGCCTCGGGGCGCAGCGGCAGCGGGTGCTGGAGAATGGCCTGGTCCTCGGCGAGCAGCTCGGGCGGCTTGGGTGACGCGTAGGAGATGGGCGCCGGGGTGGGGGCCTTCAGCGCCGAGACGAGCGCCGGAGCGTCCTGGGTGACGAAGGCGAAGCTGAGCGCGCCGGGTTGCAGGCGGCGGCGCACGGCGTCCTGAACGGACTCGGGCGTCATGTCCGAGAGCGCCTTGCGGTACTGCTCCAGGAAGTCCGGCGTGCCGTAGAACACCGAGTCGATGGCGTAGCCCAGGCGGCGCTGGTCCGTCTGCTCCCACAGCCGCGAGTAGCTCAGCAGAAAGCCCCGCGTCTGCTCGAACTGATCACGCGGCAGGCCCTGCCGCACCAGCCGGTCCAGGTAGTACACGGCGCCGTGCGCGGCGAACACCGCGTTGGCGGGGACCACGGGGCGCACCCACAGGGAGATGGCCTGCTGCGTGCGGGCGATGTTGGGGCGGGCGTAGGTGGTGCCGCGGTGCTCCATGAACTGCTCGGCATAGGCGTAGTTGCCGTAGTTGAGGCCGCGCTTCTCGCGCAGCTCCTGGAAGAGCACGCCGTGGGACTGGCGGTGCTCGCCCAGGTACGAGAGGGCGAAGGCCACCGGGAAGAAGTCCGGATCCCCGCGGCGCATCGTCGTCACGTAGCCCATGGAGATGGCGGTGGAGGAGGTGGGCTTCTGCAGGACGACGGCGCGGCCGGGCACGTGCGTCACCGTGGGCAGCGCCACGCGCGGGGCTCCAGTGGCGGGCAGCGCGGACAGGCGCGAGGTGACGGACTTCTTCAGCGCCTCGTCCACCGGGCCGGACAGGCCAATGACGAGCCGGTCCTGGGTGAAGACGCGGCGGGCGTGGGCCTTCACGTCCTCGAGCGTGAGGGACTCCAGGCCCTTCACGGTGCCGCCCACGAAGTGGGCGTAGGGGTGCCCCCGGTAGAGCAGCGCGTCAAGGGCGACCTGGCCCAGCTTCTCGTCATTCTCGTTGCGCAGCTGGTTGCGCACGGAGTTGAGCGCATCGGTGCGCAGGCGCTCGAACTCGCTGGGCTCGTAGCGGGGCTCCAGCAGCGTGTCGGTGAAGATCTTCAGGAAGCGCGGCAGGAAGTCCCTGTGGACGCGGCCCGAGAAGGTGGTGAACTCCTTGTCCGGCACCACCTCCAGCTCGGCGGCCATGGGGAAGAGGGCCTCCAGCAGCTGGGCGGAGGTGAGCTCCCGGGTGCCGCCCTCGGAGAGCAGGGTGGCGGTGAGCGCGGTGAGGCCCTCCTTGCCCTTCGGATCGTCGATGGAGCCCGAGTGGAAGACGAGCCGGAAGCTGACGATCGGGTTCTGCGGATTGGCCTGGACGACGAACTGCATGGGCTCGGGCTTCTTCAGGGGCGTGGCCGGCACGCTCGAAGGCGCCACGGCGGGAGCCTGGGCCCTGGGCGGCGTGGCGGGAGCCGGAGCCGGAGCGGCAGGCTCGGGCGTGGGCTGAGGCGTGGTGGCACAGGCGCCGAGCCACAGCGCGGCACAGAGGGCAAGGGCCGTTCGGAGCAGGGTGTTCATCACTTCGTCCCTCCATTGGCGGGCGCGAGGGTGAGGACGGTGAGGTTGTTGTCCACGAGGTAGGTCTTCGCGAAGGAGACGAGCTGCTCGGGCTGGACGCGGGAGATGTTCTGCAGGTGGCGCGAGAGCGAGTCCGGGGTGCCGAAGATGCCGGCGTACAGGGCGAGCTGAACGCCCACGTCATCGGGCGCCTCGAGGTTCATCAGCAGGCCGTAGCGGATGTTGCTCTGGATGGCCTTCACGCGCGCGGCGTCCACCTTACCGGAGGCCAGCTCGCGCACGGCGCGGGTAAGGGCGGCCTCCACGGTGGCGCGGTGCTCCTCGGACTTGAGCGTGGCCGCCAGGGTGAGCAGGTGCGGATCCCGGTGCGGGTAGAAGTCGCTGCCAATGCTCTCGGCGAGCTGCTTCTCGAGGACCAACTCCTTGAAGAGCGGGCTGGTGGGCCCCACCAGGTAGGCGGCGAGGATGGACTGAATGGCGGCGCTGGGCGTGGTGAGCGAGGCGGCGGGCGACTTCCACGCGAGCACGTGGCGGGGCAGGGTGCTGGAGGGCCAGTCGATGTGGGCCGAGCGCTTCTGCTTCTGGGGCGGCTCGGCGGGGATGGTGATCTGCGCCGCCTTGCGGTCCCACGGGCCATAGTGCTCGCGGATCCGCTTCATGACGGCCTCGTCATCGAAGTCGCCCACGATGAACAGCAGGCTGTTGTCCGGGGTGTACCAGCGCTCGAAGAACGAGCGGCTGTACGCATAGGCCTCGGGCATGGCCTGAATGTCCTCGTAGAAGCCGATGGTGGTGTGCCGGTAGGTGTGCTTCTGGAAGGCGGCGCCCAGCAGGCGCTCCTCCATCTTCAGCTCCGGGCGCACCTCGCTCTTGTGGTACTCGCCCAGCACCGCCAGGGCCTCGGTGCGGAACGAGGGCTCGGCATACTCGAGGTTGCGAAACCGGTCGGCCTCCAGCTCGATGAGGGCCTCGAGCCCCGCGGTGGGCCCGTACGAGTGGTAGACGGTGAAGTCGTCGGTGGTGAAGGCGTTATCGTCGAAGCCGTAGGTGGCGATGATGCGCTCGCGCTCGCCCTCGGGGTGCTTCTTCGTGCCCTTGAACATCATGTGCTCGAAGAAGTGCGCGAAGCCCGTCTTGCCGGGCTCCACCTCGTTGCGAGAGCCCACGCGCACCACGGTGTAGTAGGCCACCAGTCCCGGCGAGCGGAACGGCACGCGTACAACCGTGAGCCCGTTGGGCAGGCGCTCGGTCTTCAGCTCATAGGGAAAGGCGTCTTGGCGCGGCTGAGCGGCGGCTGGGAGCGCCGTGGCCAGCAGCAGGAGCAGCAGGAGAGGTAGTCGTCGCATGCGGGGCACCCTACGCGCTTGGTGGGCCGGTGGGCAGCCGAGCTTGACAGCAGATGTCAGGCAGCGTGGGAGAACCGGGTGGATCAGTGCGTCATGAGGATTGACGGGGGCCCGTCAGCGGTTAACGTAGGGAAGAACCAACAAGGGGGCGACCTGGCTTCGACGGGGGCATAGAAGTTCGAGACGCGTGCCGAGCTTGTCAGTGACTCGTAAAACCGCCGACACAGACACAAAAGCCAACGACAACGTTGAGCTCGCGCTGGCTGCCTAACAACAGTTCTTAGCGCGCGGTCCTCCTGCTCTCGGCCCGTGGGGTGGGGTAGGACCGTCATAATGCGGGCTGGCTGCCGAGGGGTCCTGGACCCGAGGTGGCGAGATCTTCCAGGACCGGCTCTGAGTATCCCGTCCGTGGGAGCCTTGGGGACGTAGCAAAACGCGGACTACGCACGTAGGGTCAAAGAACGGAAGGCTTTCGGACGCGGGTTCGATTCCCGCCGCCTCCAAGCAGCACCAAACCCCGTGGCGCCGCTCAGGTGCCACGGGGTTTTCTTTTGCAAGGACGTCACAGCCCGCTTGCAAACCCTCTACGCTCCCCATCCCATGAACCTTCGACTGCCCAGTTCCTGCTTCATTGGACTGACGGTGCTGCTCGCCAGCGCCTGCACCAGTTACAAGAAAGACATGGAGAATGCGTGCCACGCCATGGAACGCGCGGGCATTCGCGACACGGGGTTCAACGATTACGGCGCGCCTGTCCATGCAAGCAGTGTCGTAGGAGCCACCCTCGCCTGGGCGGAGTACGAGGCCCAGAGCGAGAAAGGGCGGCGCTTCTGGGAAGTCTTCCACACGCTCTCTCCCAAGGAACAGAGCCGCGCCCTGCGGGTTGCTGGGCGGGAAGTAGGCGTGGAGCCCTGTCCCCTGGCGGATGAACTCGAGACGATGTACCTGGGCCATCCGGAGGAGCGGGAGTTACGAGCGAAGCCGCCTGCGCCTGCGAGCCAGCCTCAGGACACCGCCCCCCAGGCGACAGGGGGCCAGGCTGACGCAGGGCCTGATCTCTGAGTCCTCGGGTTGCACCCTGGCTGAGGCGTATCAGCGGGATAGAGACTATGTGGAGGGGGAGGGCTGGAGCGGAGGAGCCAAGGAGTGCCGCTGACGGGGGCCGCCGGAGCAGTGCGCCAAGCGAGTGGAGAAGCCGCGCAGCCCCAGGGGGTACGCGTACGTAGTCCCAGGCGGCCCGCCCATGAGGTGCGCGGCAGGGGCTTGGCGCTCTGGGGGTTTTCTTTTTCGGCGCATAGCGCTCCGTGAGAGAAAGAAGGCTGCGGCGCCATCCACTCCGCCTGCCGCAGGGGGATAGAGCGCCCCGAGGAGCCCATGCACCCACTGGCCCCAGGTACCCAGGTAGGAGCGTGGCGCGTGGAGGCGTTGCACGGCCAGGGCGCCTTCGGTGCCCTCTACCGCGCTGTCAGCGTGGACCTGCAGCGTCCGGAGCCCGTGGCGCTCAAGGTGTCTCTGGCTCCGTGGGACCTGCGCTTCGGCCGCGAGGCGAAATTGCTCTCGCGCCTGAGTCTGCCGGGGGTGCCCCGGCTGTTGGATTCGGGCGTGGTGCGTCACCCTTCCGGGGCGGAGTACGCATTCCTTGTCATGGAGTGGGTGGAAGGCACGCCGCTGTATGCCTGGGCCCAGCAGCACGCGGCCTCGTCCCGCGAGCGGTACCAGGTCCTTGCGCGGCTGGCTCGCACCCTGGAAGCGCTGCACGCCTCGGGCGTGGTGCATCGCGACGTCAAGGGCGACAATGTGTTGGTCCAACTGTCGGACAGGTTGCCGGTGCTCATCGACTTCGGCTCGGGCCACTACGAGGGGGCAGCTCGGCTCACCTGGCAGTCCCTGCCTCCGGGCACTCCGGAGTACCTGTCGCCCCAGGCCTGCCGCTTCGAGATGAGCCTGGGGCGCCACCCCAACGGCTACTACCCGCCCTCCCCCGCGGATGATCTGTATGCGCTAGGAGTGACGGCCTTCCGCCTCGTGATGGGCCAGTACCCGCCGCCGGTGGATACGCAGGAGGACGAAGAGGGCTACTGGCACCTCATCCGTCCTGACTTCAGGCCCCTGCTGGAGAGCAACCCACGGGTAGGGCCTCGTCTGCGCGAACTCATTCTGCGCCTGCTCTCGGAGGCGCCGGAGGCGCGAGGCACGGCGGCGCAGGCCGCGACGGAACTGGAGGCCATCGCGGAGGAGCGCGAGCCGACGCCCGCGGAGTCACCGCCCGTCGTGGAACGTGGCAGGCGCCCGGTATGGACGAGGGCCTGGAAACCTGAGCTGGCGGTGGCGGCGGTGGGCGTCTGCGCGGTGCTGCTGTGGAACGTGGCGCGGGTGCCGGCCAAGCCGCAACGTGTCTCCGCAGACTTCCAGTCGCAGGACGCGGGCACCTCCGCCGTGGGGGACACCTCGCCTGCCGAGCCGCAGGCGACCAGCCGGTCCGCTCAGGAGAAGAAGCCCGTGGCCAAGGAGCCACTTCCCGAGCCTCGCCCGGGGCAACCCCGGCCTGACAAGAGTGGCCGATGTCCGGGGCGCAAGCAGGTGCCCATCAACGGAGCGTGTTGGCTGGAATTGCTCCCGATGAGCGCCGAGGAGTGCGTGGAGAGCGATGGCGAGTTCTTCAAGGGCAAGTGCTACCTCCCTGCTCCCGCTGCTCGCAAGAAGCCTCAGCCCACCTCGAGCCCACCAGAGGCGCGCTGAGCCTTCGCTGCGTGGGCAAGGAGCGGTGTAACCGGCTGGAACTCCTACGAAAACCGCTCCCGACCGCTCTGGAGCGCGCTCGCCGGAAGTCTCCATGCAGCACGGAACCCCGTCGCGCCATTAAGGTGCCACGGGGTTTTCTTTCATCGATACCGCACCGCCCATATGAGCCAGCTCGCCCTGCACCTGTTCGGCAGTCCCCACCTCACGGCTGATGGCAAGCCGCAGCAGGTGGTACGCAGAAAGCTCATTGCCCTGCTGGCCTATATGGCGCTGTCGAACCGGCCCCATGGCCGCGCGGAGCTGGCGGCCCTGCTGTGGCCAGACCTGAACGAGCAGAAGGGGCTCGCGGTGCTGCGCAGCACGCTGTGGGAGGGCAGCCAGTTGCTGGGCAAGGACTGGCTGGAGGCGGACCGGAAGACGGTGCGGATCCTGCCCGGCGCCGGCTTCTGGGCCGACGTCACCCGCTTCGAGCAGCTCCTCGAGGAGGCACGCTCCAGCGCCTCCCGGAAGGAGCCTCGCGCCAACGTGCTCGCGCTCCTCTCCGAGGCGGCCCCGCTGTACCGGGGGCCGTTCCTCGAGGGCTTCTACCTCCGCGATGCCGACGCGTTCGATGAGTGGAGGGATCTCCAGGCCGAGCGTCTGCGCACCCGGATGACGGAGGCGCTGGAGCAGCTCATCCAGCTCCAGTCCGAGCAGGGCACGCCCACCCAGGCCATCTCCTGGGCACGGCAGCTGCTGGCCATCGAGCCCACCAGCGAACCGGCTCACCGGCACCTGATGCGCCTCTACGCCCAGAGCGGCCAGCGCGCGAAGGCCCTCGAGCAATACGAGAGCTGTGTCCGTCTTCTCTCCGAGCAGCTCGCCGTCACACCCCAGGAGGAGACACGGCGGCTTCAGGAGGCCATCCGCGCCAACACGCTGCCCCTCCAGGCTCCTGCCCCCGCGCAAGGCTCCAGCTCGCTGACCATGCCCCCGGAGATCCCCGCGCCCACCACGGCCTTCCTGGGACGTGACAAGGAGCTGGCGCTCATCTCCCAGCGGCTCGAGGCCCCCGACTGCCGGATGCTGACGCTGGTGGGGCCTGGCGGCGTGGGCAAGACGAGCCTGGCGATCGAGGCGGCCCGGGCCTATGCGGTGCGCCATGGCGGCGGCGCCTGTCTGGCCTCCCTGGCTGGCGTGGACGCGCCCGGGCTGCTCGCCTCCGCCATCGCGGACGCGCTGGCCCTGCCCGCTTCGCCCTCGGATACTCCCGAGGCACTGGAGGCCCAGCTGCTCGAGCACCTGCGCTCGCGCTCGCTGCTGCTCGTGCTGGACAACTTCGAGCACCTGCTCGAGTCCTCGCAGCTGGTGGCACGCCTGCTGGCGCGCGCCCCCGGGCTCCGGCTGCTCGTCACCTCGCGCGAGCGGCTGAACCTGCGGGGCGAGTGGGAGCTGGCGCTGGAGGGACTGCCTGCCGAGGGCGGCGAGGCGGTGGAGCTCTTCGTCCGGGCCGCCACCCAGGCGGATGCCTCCTTCTCGCTGACACCGGACGGAGAGGCTTACGTTAGGCGCATCTGCCAGCGGCTGGGGGGCATGCCCCTGGGCCTGGAGCTGGCCGCCGCCTGGGTGCGGCTCATGCCGCTCGAGGAGATCGCCTCGCGCATCGAGGAGGATCTCGACTTCCTCGTCGCCCCGCGAGATGCCCCGGAGCGGCAGCGCGGAATGCGCGCCACCTTTATGTACTCATGGAAGCTGCTCTCGGCCGAAGAGCAGGGGGCGCTTCGCCGGCTGAGCGTCTTTCGCGGGGGGTTCACCCAGCCCGCCGCCCGGGAAGTCGCGGGCGCCTCGCTGGAGCTGCTCGCGGCGCTGATGCGCAAGTTCCTGGTGCGGCGCACCACGGCGGGGCGGCATGTGCTGCACGAGCTGATCCGCCAGTACGCCGCCGAGCAGCTCCAGGCGGTGCCCGAGGAGCACCAGCGCGCCCACAGGCTGCACGCCTCCTGGTACGCCGCGCTCCTTCAGCAGTGCCAGCCCGCCCTCGAGAGCCCTTCCTCCCGGGCCGCGCTCGGCACCCTTGAGCCGGAGCTGGACAACCTCCGGGCCGCCTGGTGGCATACCGTGGAGCAGGGGCTGTACGAGGTGCTCCAGCAGGCGCTCGACGGCTTCTGTCTCGTCCATGAGCTGAGGGGCCACCGCGCCGAGCTCTCCGAGGCGCTCCGGCGGGCGATCACCCGCGTGCGCCAGGAGCCCAGCTCCCGCGCGCCGGACACGCGCGAGCGCCGCCTGCTGCTGGGCCGGCTGCTGACACGGCTGGGCCGGCTGTGCCTGGAGGGCGAGACTCAGGGCGAGGCCGCGGGCCTGCTCGCCGAGAGCCAGAGCCTCTTGAGCGAGCTGGACGTGCCCCAGGAGCTGCGCTTGACGCTGGACACCGCTGGCAGGCTCGCCCTGCTCCAGGGCAACCACACCGCGGCGCAATGGTGCTTCCGCGGCAGCCTGGCCATCAGCAAGAACCTCGAGGACCGGCGAGGCGTGGCCCACTCCTTGAGTGAGCTGGCCGCCGTGGCCATGAGCAGCGCGGAGCCCGAGGCGGCCCGGCAGCTTCTGGAGAAGAGCCTGGAGGCGTTCCGCGCCCTGGGCGACGGGCGCAACGTGGCCACGGGCCTGGGCCGCCTGGGATACCTGCTGGCGCAAGAGGGCGAGCTGGAGGGCGCCGAGCGCGCCTACCACGAAGGGCTGCGGCTGCTGGAAGAGCTGGATGAGCCCCACCGCACCGCGGAGCTGCTGGGCAGCATGGCCCATGTGCTCTGCCTGCGAGAGGAGCTCGACGGAGCACAGCGCTGCGGCGAGCGGCAGCTGCGGATCGCCCGCGAGCTGGAGCACCCCGAGCTTCAGGCCCGCGCGCTCCACGGGCTTGGCAGGGTGGCCCAGAGGCGCAAGGACGGCGTCCAGGCCCGCCGGCTCTTCGAGGAGGGGCTGGCGATCTTCCGCAAGCTCAACGCCCGCCGTGGCATCACCGAGTCGCTCATCTGCCTGGGTCGCATGGCCCTGGAGGCAGGAGAGTCCGAGCGGGCCCGCGGCCACCTCCACGCCGCGCTCGAGATGGGGATGGAGCTGGGGGCCACCCCCCAGGTGCTCGACGCGCTGGTGGGGTTGGCCGAGCTGCTCTCTCCGGCCTCCCGGCCTCCACGGATGCGGCGGGCCCTCGAAGTCATCTTCACGCACCCCTCCCTGGAGCACGTGACCCGGCAGCGCATGGCGCGCCTGTTTGGCCTCAGCGAGCCTGCCAGGCCCAGGGGCTCCGCCGCGCCGCCCCCACCCGAGCTGTCCTCTCTCGTCGCAGACGTGCTGGCCCCCACGCCTTGATCATGCCGCCCTGGCTTGAAGTCCGGCCCAGGCCCCGGCCATCATCCCTCCATGTCTTTCAACGAGCTTGACGAGCTCCTCGCGGCGGACGTCCCCTCTGGCCCCAGCACCGAACCGCTGCCCCTCATCCTGGTGGTCGACGACGACGCCACCATGCGCAAGTCCCTGCAGACGGTGCTGTCGTCGCGCTACCGCGTCATCGTCAGCGCGTCCGCGCGGGAAGGCGTGGACGCCGTCACCGAGGAGGTGTGCGCCGCCATCCTCGACGTGAAGATGAAGGGCTATGACGGCTTCTGGGCCTGCAATGAGATCCGCAAGACGCATCCGGATCTGCCCATCATCTTCTACTCGGCCTACCAGGACCTGAAGGACCCCTACGCCATCATCAATGAGCACCGGCCCTTCGGTTACTTCACGAAGGATGGGTCCACCAGCCGGCTGCTGGAGTCGGTGGACATCGCCGTGCGGCTCTACAAGATCACCCTGGACAACAAGAGGCTGGTCACCCGGCTCGAACAGGAGATGAAGCAGCGGCGGAACAAGGACCGCTCCACGGGCTGATGAGCCACCGGCTGGCAAGGCTGCTGCTGCTCGCGCTGGTGGTGGCCTGGGGGCCTGGGCTCACCGCCCGGGCTCAGACGCCCCCGGGCTCGCTGCCCTTCGTCACGTACGGAGCGGAGGCCGGCTTCGGCCAGTGGCATGTGCGCGACATCGCCCAGGACTCGAGCGGCATCCTCTGGGTCGGCACCGACGACGGCATCTACCTGTACGACGGCTACCGCTTCCGGCGCGCGGAGCACGAAGGGCTGCCGACGACGCATATCGTCCGCCTGGTGGCCGGCCCCGCCGGGACCATGTGGTGCGCCACTCTGGAAGGGTGGGCACGGTGGCACGCGGGCAGGTGGACCCCGTATGGCACCGGCCAGGGCGTGCGCGGCGACTGGGTTGACCTGAGGGTGGATCCCACCGGGCGCGCGTGGGTGGCTTCCTCGGGAGGGCTCTTCCAGGAGCAGGAGGATGGCCGCTTCTCCCCTGTGCCCGGGTGGCCTGGTGGAACCCCCATGTCCCTGTGGAGCGAGCCGAGTGGAGACCTGTATGCGGTAACGACGGGCGCGCTCCACCACCGCGGCCCCGATGGCCGCTGGCGCACCTGGGGACAGGAGCAGGGGCTGCCGCGCGAGGGGCTCCTGTTTCTGGCACGCGACGGCGCGGGCCGGCTCTGGGTCTGGAGCAGCTACAGCGTGTGGCGATTGATGCCGGGCGCCAGCATGTTCGAGCCAGTCCCTGGCCTGGAGACCAACCGCTCACTGTGGCGCGCCGTGCGCAATCGCCGCGGCACGCTCTGGCTGAGCTCGGACAAAGGCCTGGTCGAGGTGAACGAGGACGGGCGGCTGCGCGGCGTCATTGGCCCGCCCACGCAGCGGGTGAGGGGGGTCTTCGAGGATCGCGAAGGCTCGCTCTGGGTGGGGGGGCTGGGCCTGTTCCGGTTGGCCGGCGGCGGGCTGTGGCGGACGCACTCCGCACTGCAGGGGCTGCCTGCCGACGAGGTGTGGGCCATCCATCGGGATGCCAGCGGGCAGCTGTGGGCTGGCACGGGCAAGGGGCTGGCACGAGCCACGGCCGACGGCTGGGTGCCGGTGGAGGCCGTACCGCAAGCCGTGCGCGGCATCTTCCAGGAGCCCGGGGGAGGAGCCCTGTGGCTGACTGGCGGCTGGGCCGAGCTCCTCCGCTACGAGCCGGGCACCGGCACGCTCGAGCGCTTCGGGCCAGCGCAGGGCCTGCTCGCGAGCGTGGCGGTGAAGCTGACCATGGATGATGACGGGACGCTCTGGGTGGCGACGAACGCGGGCATGCTCCGCGGCACGAAGGACGGCGCCGGGTGGCGCTTCACCCCCATCGTCCTGCCTGGCGGTACGCCGAACGAGACCGTCTTCGATCTGCTCGAGGACTCACGCGGACGGGTGTGGCTCGCGGGCCAGCACGGGCTCGTCGTCGTCGAGGGCACCGCCATCCGGCGCTTCACGGTGGCGGATGGCTTCCGCCGCGGCTCGGCGAGCTATGTCCTGGAGCGCCGTAGCGGAGAGGTCTGCGTCTCTTATTTCCAGGCCGCCGCGGGCGTGAGCTGCTTCCGCTATGACGGGGGCGCTCCAGGTGGCTTCACCCACCTGGACACCACGAATGGGCTGGTGAGCGATCGCGTCTATCAGCTGGGCGAGGACCTGGAGGGGCGGCTCTGGGTGGGAACAGGCAAGGGGGTGAACGTGCTGGGCCCCGAGGGCCAGGTCCACTTCAGCGTGGCCAACGGGCTGCCCGGTGATGGCTGCAACGGGCGCGCCTTCTTCCGGGACACCAACGGCGATGTCTGGGTGGGCACGGGCGCGGGGCTGGGCCAGTTCCAGACGCGGCACTTCACCGGGCCCCCGCCGCCTCCGGCCGCCGTGGTGGCCGCGGCGCGCGCGGGCGGGCTGCAGATGGCGCTGGGGCCCCAGACGCACCAGGTGCCCTATCCCCGGAACACGGTGGAGGTGGAGGTGCGGACGCACAGCTTCCTCAACGAGCGGCAGGTGCAGCATGAGGTGCGGCTGATAGGGCTCGAGCCGGAGTGGCGGGTGCTCGAGGGGCACCAGGTGCGCTACACCACGCTGGCGCCCGGGGGGTACGAGTTCCAGGTCCGCTCCCGCCACGCGGCCGGGCCCTGGGGCCCCAGCGCGAGCCTCGCTTTCACGGTGCTGCGCCCCTGGTGGCGCACCTGGTGGTTGTACGCCGGGTGCCTGCTGGCGGTGGCGGGCCTGTTCTTCCTGGCCGTCCGCGTGCGCGAGCGCTCGGCCCGGCGCCAGCGCGCGGGGCTGGAGGCGCTCGTCGCCCAGCGGACGCGGGAGCTGGAGCAGACCCAGGCGCGCCTGCTGCAGATGGAGCGGGACACCACCGAGCAGCAGATGGCGGGCGGCTTCGCCCACGAGATGCGCAACGCCCTGACGGGCGCGAAGATGCTGCTGGACACGGTGCGCAACGGCGGCGGCGGGCCTGACCGCAGCCTGTGCGTGCGCAATGGCGCCCTGCTCAAGGACCTGTACGTGGAGCTGCGCGAGCACCTGCCGCCCGAGGCGCGGCCCCGGGTAGCCACCGTGCTCAAGGAGCTCAACGGCAACGAGGCCCGGATGGACCAGGTGATGCAGGACACCAACGAGGCGCTCAGCCGTGCGCTCTCCGTCACCCAGCTGCTGCTCGACTATGCCCGCCTGGGAGGTGAGCGCCCCAGCTCGGAGCCCACCCGGGTGCAGGAGGTGCTCACCGCGCTGAGGGAGGAGTCCCGCGCGGACTTCGAGGCCCAGGGCATCAACCTGCACCTGGAGGGCAACCTCGACTGCACCGTGGCCGCCAAGCCCATTCACCTGTACTCGCTGCTGAAGAACCTGGTGCTCAACGCGCGCGACGCGCTGGTGGAGAAGAGCGGCCCTGGCGCGCGAGAGATTCGCATCACCCTGGCGGAGGAGCCCCCGTGGGCCGTGCTGCGCGTGGAGGACACCGGCCAGGGCATGCCGGCCGAGGTGCGCGAGCGCATCTTCGAGCCCTTCTTCACCACCAAGCCGGATGAAGGCACCGGGCTGGGGCTGAGCGTGGTGCGCAAGCTGGTGCACCTCTACGGCGGCACCATCTCGGTGGAGAGCGAGCCGGGGCGGGGCACCTGCTTCACCCTGAGGCTGCCGCGGCCCATGCCGGCTGCCCCCACGCAACAAGCGCTGTAAGCACAGAGCGGGCCGCGGCTGCGTTTCACCTGGGCGCGAAGGGGAAATGGCCTGTGACGTTTCTGTGATGGGGCCGTGGGACTTGTTGCGTGCTGGGCCGAAAGGCCCTTGCACCCCCCGCTCGTCCTACGAGCAGCAACCGGAGGATCCCCCGTGAAGCACACCCCTGGCCACATGCAATGCACCGAAGCCCCCCCGTCTCGTGAACTCAACGCCCACGCAAAGCCGGCTCGCCATGGGCGGCGGCTCCGGGCCGCCGGCATGGTGGCTGGAGCGGTGTGGGGCGTTGCCTTCCCTGGGCTGGCAGGGGCAACGGAGTGGAGGGTGTCATCGGGCAACTGGAGTGCCTCCGCGAACTGGACCGCCGGCGTGCCCACGTCCTCCACCGAGGCCTGGGTGATGAACAACGGCACCGTCGCCATCGACTCCTCGAATGCGGCCGCCTCGGTGCTCGCGCTCGGCTACGGCACGGGCCAGAACGGTGCCGCCACCATGTCCTCCTCCACGGCCTCCTACACGGGCCCGCTCTACCTGGGCTTCACTGGAGGCAGTACCGGGACGTTCACTCAGTCGGCCGGCACGGTGACCAGCGGCGACTTGCGAATCGCCGCCGGGGCCAATGTGGGCTCGGAGCTGCGGCGCTACACGCTCAACGGAGGCACGCTCAACGCCTCGTCGCTCCAGGTCGGGTCGGCGGGGACGGGCGATCTCCAGCTGAAAGGCGGCACCGCGAACGTGCAGGGCACGTGGTACCTGGGCAACCTCAACGGCTCGCGGGGCACGCTCCAGTATGATGCGGGCAACCTCGTGGTGGATAGCACCAGCGCCCGGCTCCTGGTGGGCAGCGGTTCGGGCACCGGGATCGGCACGTTCAACGCCACCACTCACGTCACGCTCTCGCGCACGAGCACGACGGACGGGTTCCGGGTGGGGACGAACGGCTCGGCGACCTTCGGCGGGACTACCAACCCGGGGCTGACGTTGGGGCGGGGCACCGTGGCGGGCTCGAACATCCGGGTGACGCAGACGGGAGGCTCGGTCAACGTCAACGGCTACGTGGCAGTCGCGTCCGTCGGGCCGAGCGGCGCGTCCAACGCGGCCACCGTCTCGGTGACGGGCGGGACGTGGAACCAGAACGGCGACGCGTACGTGGGGCTGGGCGGTACGGCCCAGGTGACGGTCGGCCGCACGGCCTCGACGGTCGGCGTGTGGCGGCAGAAGGGGTACATGGCGATCGGCAAGCACGCCAGCGGGTCGGCCAACCTGCTGCTCGACGGCGGGCAGCTGTTCCTCACCCCCACCACATCGACGCCGACGACGCAGCTCTGGGTGGGCAACGAGGGGCTGGGCACCTTCACGATCCGTAACAATGCGAAGGTCGAGGTCAACATCCCCGGTGGGCAGCCGGGCATCATCGTCGCTCAGTACAATAACGGCATCATGAACTTCGAGTCCGGCAACGTCGCCTCGAACAATCCGTTCGTTGTCGGGATGGGCGGCAACGGTGGCTACACCGGCCAGTTCAACCAGACGGGCGGCGTGTGGGACCAGAACGAGATGGTGTACGTCGGCGCACCGGCGGGGAGCCAGCGAGGAAAGGGCATCTTCAAGCTCGCCGGTGGCACCTTCGGGATCCGCAACCCGAGCGACATCGACGTTCCCCGCAATCACTTCGTCATTGGCGGGACCGGGACTATCGCCAGCGAGGTGGAGATCTCCGGCGGGCAGTTCCGCATCACCGACCTGCGCGCCAACACGTCCGCGATTGATAGCGGCGGGTTCCAGATCAACCAGAACGGCACGTTCACCATGACTGGAGGAGAGCTGTACACCGACGGAGGCATCGAGACCAACTCCGCCGGTCTTACCGGCATCTACGGCGTGTTCGGAAACGGGTCATCGACTGGCCCAGGCGGCTGGCGGGCTGGGACGATCCACAGTGGCAATACGAAGATGCTGAGCCCCGCGCACTTCGTCATTGGCGATGACAACACCGCCAACGGGTACGCCACGCTCAACCTGCTCCGGCTTCAGCCGGGAGCGGTGACGCAGCATGCCTTCCTCGGCGGGTTGTCCATCCGTACGGACGGAGTCCTGTCGGGCAGCACCGGCGCGACTGGAATGTGGGTGCAGGACGGCAACGGGGGCGCCGGCATTCTCTACCACAACGGCCGGATCAGCCCTGGCGGGACGCAGATCGGAACCATCATGGTGGACGGGCGCAGCCTCGACACCGGCGTGAACGA
This sequence comes from Myxococcaceae bacterium, assembly GCA_035296065.1. Lineage (GTDB taxonomy): Bacteria > Myxococcota > Myxococcia > Myxococcales > Myxococcaceae > DATHBR01. The sequence goes on from DATHBR010000045.1 coordinate 16,290, forward strand.
CGGGTCGATCAACTTCCAGACCAACTCGAGCCTCGACATCCAGATCGCCTCCGCGACGTCCTTCGATCGGCTCTCGGCGCACACCCTCTACTACGGGGGCGTCTTGAACGTGTCGTTCCTGAACGGGTACGCGCCCAGCACCGTCACGGTGGACATCTTCGGCAGCTCGCTCCACGGCTACCGGGTCAACAACGTTCCGTCGGCGTTCGCCGCCGTCAACGTGCCAGCCGGGTACACCTGGCAGATGAACTACGCCCTCGGCCAGCTGACGCTCACGCGCATCTAGCCCGGGGGCCGTGGCCGGATAGCGCCTCAGCCCGCGGCGCCAGGCTCGAAGCGCGCGAGGAAGACCTTGAACTGCAGCGAGACGAAGATGGGCTGCGGCGCCACCAGCCCGGTCCGGGCGAACATCGCGAACAGGGCGGCGTCCGACTCGATGGGCCGCATCACCGACAAGAGCTGGCGCCGCTGCGCCAGCGCGTCCGGGGGGACTCCATACGCCCGCAGCCGCCGCAGCTCCACGTTCGTCAGCTCGGGATCCTTGCCGACGCGGCAGCCCAGCACGAGGGGGGCTCCGGGCTTGAGGCGCCGGGTCACCTCTTGCAGCAGCTCCAGGCGGGCCTCCTCGCCCTCCACATGGTGCAGCACCCCCATCATCTGCGCGCCGTCGAACGGAGGGCCGGGGGGCAGCGTGCGCAGCTCGCCCACGTGCAGGTGCGTGCGCGAGAGCAGTCCCTCGGTCTTCAGGCGCTCACGGGCGACGGCGAGCATGGCGTCGGAGGGATCCACGCCCGTGAAGCGCCAGCCCGGCACGCCGAAGCGGTTGTAGGGCAGCAACTCCGCGCCCGTGCCCAGTCCCACGTAGAGCAGCGAGGCCGTGTCCTGGCCATCGAGCTGGGCGGTCAGCGCGCTGACGCCGATCTCGTACATGGCATGGAAGCCGGCGAGGTTGACGGTGGCCTGGGCGTCGTAGTGGGCGGCGCGGTCGGCGCCAAAGCCCGGCACGATGTGGTGGACGGAAGGGGCGGAGTGCTTGTGAGTCATGAACCAAGGATGTGCCGCAACCCCGCGGAAGGGGAGGGCGGGGATTAAGGGCGAATCGGCGGAACGTCCGGTCCCGCCGCCTGCCTGCCGCCCGGGATGCCCGCCTGCTCGAGCCGGTTCCATCGAGCTGGCCTCCGCGCTTTGGAACTGCTCGCGGGTCCGGCGCCGCGTTGATGGCGTCCACGCTCCATGAGAGAAGGCAACGGCGCCGTCCACGCCGCCTGCCGCGGGAGGATAGAGCGCCCCGAGGAGCCCATGCACCCACTGGCCCCAGGTACCCAGGTAGGCGCGTGGCGCGTGGAGGCGTTGCACGGCCAGGGCGCCTTCGGTGCCATCTACCGTGCTGTCAGCGTAAACCCGGAGCGCCCAGAGCCGGTAGCTCTCAAGGTGTCGCTGGCTCCGTGGGACCTACGCTTCGGCCGCGAGGCGAAATTGCTCTCGCGCCTGAGCCTGCCGGGCGTGCCCCGGCTGCTGGACTCGGGCGTGGTGCGCCACGCTTCCGGGAACGAGTACGCCTTCCTCGTGATGCAGTGGGTGGAGGGCACGCCCTTGTACGCCTGGGCCCAGCAGCACGCGGTCTCGTCTCGCGAGCGGTGCCAGGTGCTGGCGCGGCTCTCGCGCACGCTGGAAGCGCTGCACGCCTCGGGGGTGGTGCACCGCGACGTCAAGGGCGACAACGTCTTGGTCCAATTGTCGGACAGGTTGCCGGTGCTCATCGACTTCGGCTCGGGCTACTTCGAGGGGGCGGCTCGGCTCACCTGGCAGTCACTGCCTCCGGGCACTCCCGAGTACCTGTCGCCCCAGGCCTGCCGCTTCGAGATGAGCCTGGGGCGCCACCCCAACGGCTACTACCCGCCCGCTGCCGCCGATGACATGTATGCGCTGGGCGTGACGGCCTTTCGCCTGGTGATGGGCCAGTACCCGCCGCCGGTGGATACGCAGGAGGATGAAGAGGGCTACTGGCACCTCGTTCGTCCCGACTTCAGGCCCCTGCTGGAGAGCAACCCGCGGGTAGGGCCTCGCCTGCGGGAGCTGATCCTGCGCCTGCTTTCGGAGGCTCCGGAGGCGCGCGGCACGGCGGCGCAGGCCGCCAAGGAGTTGGAGGCCATCGCGGAGGAACGAGAGCCGCTGCCCGCGGAGTCACCGCCCGCAGTGAAACGTGGCAGGCGCCCGGTATGGACGTGGAAGCCCGGGCTGGCGGTGGCGGCTGTGGGCGTCTGCGCGGTGCTGCTGTGGAACGTGGCGCAGGTGCCGACCAGGCTGCAACGTGTCTCCGCGAGCGCACCGTGGGCTTCAGACGCCGTGGGGGACACCTCGCCCGCCGAGACGCAGGCGCCCCCCGCGCCCTCCCAGCAGAAGAAGCCCGTTGCCCAGGAGTCCCTCCCCGAGCCTCGCCCGGGGCAACCCCGGCCCAACAAGCGAGGTCAGTGTCCGGGGCGCAAGCAGGTGCCCATCAACGGCGCGTGTTGGCTGGAGCAACTCCCGATGAGCGCCGAGGAGTGCGTGGAGAACGATGGCGAGTTCTTCAAGGGCAAGTGCTATCTCCCCGCTCCAGCTCCTTCCAAGAAGCCTCAGCCCACCTCGAATCCGCCAGAAGCGCGCTGATCATTCGCTGCTCTGCCGGTTGTTGCGCTTCCTACCCATGATGATTCACCTAGTCCGCTTCACCAACGGGTGATCCGACCAGTCGGCACCGACCGCCAGCGGCTGTCACTGTGAAACGGTCGGCACTGAGCGCCAGCGGCTGTCACTACCGACCAAGCTGCAGGCCAAGCTGCTGCGGGTGTTGGAGAGCGGAAAAGTCAAACGGGTGGGCTCCAACCGCTCCTTCCGCGTGGACGTGCGGGTGGTAGCGACGTATCTGTTCGCCGTGCCCCGTGAGGGCCCCGGGATGAACAAGGCTGCACGCGGGGCGCGCAGTTGTCAGTTCTGGTCGCGGAGCCCGGTTGGTATGGTATCCACGAAGGATCGGGAGGACACCGGTCATGACTCGACGCGGTCGCTGCAACGATATGCCTTTAATCTGGGTGCTGGCCATCTTAGCGGCTGCATTTGTCCCTATAGGCTGCACGCACCCCCCCGCGCCGCTGGCAGGCTCTGCTGCGGAGCAGACACGAGCTGCAATTTGCCCGGGAATGCGCATTCCGGTGCTCACGGCGACTGACGGAAGCGCGCCCTATGTGGAGCTTGAGCTTGTCGGCCGTAGGGGCTTGTTCCTCATCGACTATGGCGCGAGCCAGAGCGTGATCGAGGAAGGCGTGTGGCATTTGCCGCCTAAGCCGGGGCCACGTTGGAGCACCCTCAAGACACCGGACGGTGCCGTCATCGACTTGGTATCGATGGGCCCACACACAGTTCCCGGTTGGACGAAGGTCCAGATGCTGAGCTTCCAGGTGGATGACCGGAACCTCACTGTGGCTGGTCATGGCGAGCAGGTCGGAGTGCTCGGCGTGGGCGATCTGTTGTTCAACCAGTCGGCTGAGTTCCACTATGAGGATCCCGCCGACCAGCACGTCGTTATCAGTGACTTCGGCGCCAACTGCCCAACTGCGGCCTTAACCGCCGCAGGTCTCCGCCGGATAGGCCAGCAAGGGCACTGGCAGCAAGGCAACCAGGCGCCGAACGGGGTGCATAACGGTCCAGTTGCCTACGTCAGCTTTGCAGCCGCCGATGCGGCGGGGACGCCGCTGGGGATCAGGACGTTCGCGCAGATCGATACCGGCCTCGATGATACGGTTTGGCCGCGCACGATCATCATCAACCGGCCGCTGCTCGATCGTCTCAAGGCATCAAGGACGCCCCCAGTCCTGCGGGACTCGGCAGAGATTAAGGACTGCAAGGGGAATAAACAGCGCCAGGAGGTATACATCCTCCCGGGCCATGTCGTACGGATCGAGGACGAATCCGGAGCGCAACTACGCCGCGTGGCGCAATTCCATTTGCTCTTCCAATCAGCCGCGCCGGGATGCCACGGTATCTCCGGCCATGCCCAACCCGCAGCGCAGCTTGGCGCATCCTTTCTGCGCGAGTTTGGGACGACCATCTTCCTCGGCCAGCGAAGCGAGGTTTGGATGCGCCCTGACCCCGGCGGTGCCCGCTAGCTCAACTACACCCACACCAGAACCAGGCGGTGGGGCGGAACGAGGCTGTCCCCCAGGTTCTCAGCTAGTCAGTCCCCGTAGAGGGGGAGCCGCCAACCACCGGCGTGCCTTCACCGGTCCCTCTCCTCGTTCAGACGGGGCATGGCGAACAGATACGTGGCGACCACCAACTGGGACCTGCAGACCGAAGTCAGTCAGGGCCGCTTCCGCAAGGACTTGTACTACCGGCTGAGCGTGCTGCCGCTGATGCTGCCGCCGCTGCGCGAGCGGCGCGGGGACATCCGGCTGCTGGCCGAGCACTTCGTGCGCCGCTTCGAGCCACTGGAGGTGGCGGTGAAGTTCACCCCCGCGGCGCTGAAGAAGCTCAAGGAGCACTCCTGGCCCGGCAACGTGCGCGAACTGCGCAACGTGGTGCAGCGTGCGCTGCTGTTGCGCGAGAGCCCCCTGCTGGACACCGACATGCTCACCTTCGAGCCGCCCCCAAGCAGGGGCCCGAGCACCCGGGCGCGCACCGCACAAGCTGCCGGAGGGGATGACGTTGCAGCAACTGCTGGAGCAGGTGGAGCGCGAGTGCGTCGAGGACGCCTTGCGCAGCTGTGACTATCAGCGAGGCAAGGCGGCCAGGCGGCTGGGGCTCTCTCGCACCTCGCTCTTCGAGCGCATGAAGGCCTGGGGCTATGGTAACGAGGGCCAGCAGGCGCGGTAGGGCCTCGCGCCTCAGTGAGAGGCGGGAAATCGAACCCGCCGCTAGGGACCCGAGGGCTCGTCGATTGTCCTGCCGGACTTCACGGCTGTGCCAGGTAGGCCTCTTCGTAGCCCCATCGGCTCTGATCTCTCTGCGCTGCCTTGGGCTATCGCCAATGATTCCCGGTACTCACGGGCCTCTGCCGCCATCGTGAATGCTGCCTTGAGTCCTTTGGCCGCCGCCAGCTCCCGCAGTTCGAGGACAGAAACCCGGAAGAACTCCTTCCTGAGGTTGACACGATTGACCCTTCGCTCTTCGAAGTGATTATGGAGCTCGCGCTCCAAGCTGGGGGCGTCGTCAGTCGTGATCATCGCATGCACGTCGAACTCGAATGGGACGGACGCATCGCCCAGTTCGTAAATGCGATCCATCGGTTCGAGGCGGCGGGTCATACCGATCTTCAAGATCCCATCCCCGAAGGACCCCACGTTTGAGATGACATACACGCTACCGGAACGTGTCTGCTCGGCCATCGACTTCGCTCGGAGGTTCTTGGCTTCTGCCTCTGCCAAGCGTTGGTTCAACTCATCGACCTTCTGCTGAAAGCGGGCACGCTCTTCAGCCGACGCAGACTCAGCCTCGGCGCGCGCCTTCTCCAGTGCCTTGGCCAGAACCTCTTCCTCCTTTTGCGTCTCCTTCATTACGCGCTCCGCTTCGCGTCGTGCCTTCTCTTCCTCACGAATCTGTTCCTGGATCCGGCGCTGCTCCTCCCGTTCACGAAGGCGTAGTTCCTGACTAGCTACTGCCCATCTCAGTTCTTCCAGCCTTGCCGCCAGATACTCATCCCGAATTCGTGCATTTCGGAATGCCTCTCCGTTCAGGTTGACCAAGGCGAAGGCGTCCCGAATCTCCTGCTCGAGCGTCCCGTAATTGTCGCTCCTGGTTCTTGAAAGGATTCCATCCACGCGACCATTGAATGCGTCTATAACGAATCGGATTGCGGTCTCTCTCCGTTTTGATTCCGCATAGTCACACTCTGCGGCGTGGCCTTCCTCGACCATTCTTCGGGACTGCTCCCTGGCCGACTTCAACTTGACTCCTGCATCTAGATGCCCGAAGTCAGAAGCCAGCTCATCGAGAAGACTTCGCGTCGGAACGACGTACCTGTCTCCATAGCCGTCGATCACGTTGCGGATCGCCTGAATAGCCTGCTCCAGCGCATCCTTCTCTCTCAGGGCGATGTATGCATTTCCCGCAATCCGCTCCGCGTTCTTGTGGGCTTCGTCCAGGATCCTTCGCGCATCTTTGGTTGCCTTGCTGAGGATGGAATCCGCTTCTGACCGCAGTTCCTTGAGTTTGTTGCTTGCCTCGCGCAGCTCGATTTCGCTTCGGGATCTGGATGCTGCGGAAAAGGTCTCAGCTTGCTGTTTGAGAGCACTTGCTAGTTTGGTCGCCTCATCGAGAGTTCGTTTGGTTTCCTCTTCCGCGTTTGCGAGCCCCTGGAACCTCAACAGTGGTTCGAAGGTCGACATCGCCTTTCTGAATTCCTCTTCAAAGTGGGTGCGCACCCTCTCTGCTTCGGCTTGCGCTTTTTCCCGCTCCCGAGACAGCTCCGCGTCCACGTCGTCGAGTCTCTTGCTGACCGCCCGCCTTAGACGATCCCGTTCGGCTTCAAAGTGGGTGCGCACCCTCTCTGCTTCGGCTTGCGCGTTTTCCCGCTCGCGCGACAACTCCGCGTCCGCGTCATCGAGTCTTTTGCTGAACTCCCGCTTTAGACGCTCCCGTTCGGCAAGGGAGTCGGCGCGGACAGTCGTGAGTTCCTGTTCGACTTCCGATAGCGACTGCTGGGTCCTTTGCCACCGCGCGCGCAGTACGAACGCCCAGATCGCAACCGGGATGAAACCCAAAGCGCATGCGAAAAATATCAATCCAAACATGATTTCCATGATGAGCCTCCCCGAAGGTGTTTACTCGAGTTCCTCAAGGAGCCGATTCGCGGTTTCGATCATTGACTGAAGCGAACTGGCGGGTTCGGTGAATAGAACGTCTGAAGGCGAGAAGGCGACGATGGGTTGGAACGCGCCAGTGCGACGAGATGCCTTGAAATTCGTTCGAGTTTGCAGTCCGTCCAACGCGTCCGACGGATCGAGGGTGTCGAACGAAAGGCTCTCCAGCTGCTTTCGATGAATGATCGTGGAGAGTATGGGCGAGAGCGTCGGGAGTCCGTCAGTCGAGTACGCCGTAATCAGGACTGCCTTCACCGGCAAAAGCGCATGAACCTCACGCGCCACTCGCAAGACCAGTGAGCACACGTAGTCCTGATAGAGCTCGACGAATTGGATGCGTGGCATGGCCTTGGTCGAAAGCTTGCCGGTCGAGGTCAATGTTTGAACCTCAGTAGGTAGAATGGCTGAACCCGGGGCCGTAATCTTTGCCTCCACCAGATGGGGCGAGTGGATTTCGAAATCCACTGCAGTTCCGCCATGAGGTGCCATGGAGCTATAGGAAAGCTCCAGCAGAACGCGCCGGTAACTCTTAGGGTCCCTCTGAAGGATACCTTGCGCCAATGCAACGGAGTCGGCCTGTTCCAGTGTTTCCTCCTGGAACGCTTGTTGTGCAGAATGGAACCGGCCTGAATCCTCTGCTGCGGCAGACACCATGTTCGGCAATTTTGCCGAGGGTATCCCAAATAAGGTGAGTAGACGGGTTCGGCGGTCGGCTGAGCGTTCCGCCCAGCGGGTGAGGGGCACCGGCGCAGGAGGCAGACTGGCCGCGAGCGCTCGCCAATCGATAGGAGCGCTACATGCCTTGTGCGCCGACTTCAGTTCCTCGATCCGCGCCTTGCTGTCTTCCGCAGATTCGCGCGCAATGCGCAGCTGATGCTGTCGCTCTTGCTCCTTTGCTTCCCTCTTTCGCATCGACGCGTAGGAATAGCGGCCCATCATTTCCCCTTTTGGTCGCCAATCAACCGATGTGCCCTCAGCCCCTCTACGCTACCTCTTCTAATGTCAGCCGCCCAGAGGGCTGCATCGGCTAGGAGTCTGTTGGGGTAAAGGGAAGAACCTACTGTACGGGTAGGCCCGGACGTGATGCTCTTGCCTACCTATGAGCAAGGTCTTCCGCCCGTACGCGCCCGAGCAGTCGGAGCTTCTGCCGCCGTCGCCGCGAGAGTGG
>DATHBR010000046.1:0-107802 GCA_035296065.1 Myxococcaceae bacterium
GGAGAACGTCACGGCCATGGCCGCCAGCGTGGAGGAGACCACCAGCGCGATTGAGGAGATGACGTTCTCCATCAAGGAGGTGGCCAAGAACATCCAGGAGCTGTCCGCCTCCACGGAGGAGACGTCCTCGGCCATCAGCGAGATGGACGCCGCCATCGGCCAGGTGGAGGCCAACGCCAAGGAGACCGCCCGCCTGTCCGAGCAGGTCACCGAGGACGCGCAGACGGGCGTGGAGGCCCTGCGCAAGACGCTCACCGGCATCGACCGCATCAAGGACTCCAGCCGCACGGCGGCCGGCGTCATCGACAGCCTGGGCCGGCGCATCTCGGAGATTGGCAACATCCTCAACGTCATCGACGACGTGGCCGAGCAGACCAACCTGCTCGCCCTCAACGCGGCCATCATCGCGGCCCAGCTGCACGCCCTCCTCCACGTTGCGCACGCCCTGGTTCATCACCGCCACCGCGTTGCGGCTCTCCTCCTGAATGCTGCGGATGAGGTCGGCGATCTCCTTGGTCGAGGCGCCGGTGCGCTCGGCCAGGTCCTTGATCTCATCGGCCACCACCGCGAAGCCCTTGCCGTGCTCGCCCGCCTGCGCGGCGATGATGGCGGCGTTGAGCGCCAGGAGGTTGGTCTGCTCGGCCACGTCGTCGATGACGTTGAGGATGTTGCCGATCTCCGAGATGCGCCGGCCCAGGCTCTCAATGACTCCGGCGGCGCTGCGGCTGGTGTCCTTGATGCGGTCGATACCGGTGAGCGTCTTCTGCAGCGACTCGACGCCCGACTGCGCATCCTCGGACACCTGCTCGGACAGGCGCGCCGTCTCGTTGGCGTTGGTCTCCACCTGGCCAATGGACGAGTCCATGCGCTTGATGGACGAGCTGGTCTCCTCGGTGGAGCCCGACAGCGCGGAGATGTTGGAGGCCACCTCGCGGATGGAGAAGGACATCTCCTCGATGGCGCTGGTGGTCTCCTCCACGCTGGCGGCCATGGACTGCACGTTCTCGGCCACCTCGTCGTTGGTGGCCGCCATCTCCATGATGGACGAGCTGCTCTGCTCGGCGCTCTGGTAGAGCACCTCCACGTTCTCCGCGATGCCGCGGAGGCTCGCCAGCATCTCCACCATGGAGGAGCTGGTCTCCTCCACGCGCGCCTGGATGGTGGACGCGCCCGAGGACACCGTGGTGCCCGTGCGCGAAATCTGTTCGATGACGCCCGCCAGGCTCTCGGACACGCCGCGCACCCGGCCCAGGGTTTCCCGCCAGCTCAGGGCGATGCGGTTGAGCGCCTCGGCCAGCTTGCCCAGCTCGTCCTCGGTGGTGACTTCCACCCGGCCCGTCAGGTCCGCCTCGGCCAGGCGCCGCGCCATGGACATCATCGCCTCGAGCGGCTGGAGGATCAGCGCGCGCGAGATGAGGAAGAAGACCAGGATGAAGAGCGCCAGGCCGATGGCGAAGATGACCGCCAGCGTGCCGCGCACCCGGCTGACGGCCTCGTCGATGGGGGCCGAGGAGAGCCCCACCATCACCCAGCCCACCTCCTTGTCCTCCCGGTTGTGCAGCGGCTGGAAGACGAACCAGCCCTCGTCCAGCTTGAACTCCCGGGGGGCGCCGGCCTTCTGGTGCAGCGCGAGGAGCTCCTTGATGCCCGTAGGCGTGTCTTTGCTCCAGACGATCGGCTGATAATCCGGGCTCAGCAGCACGGCGAACTCGAAGTCCTTGTCGCTCGCCACCGTGCTGTTGAGGCTGTTGCGCAGGTCCGCGCCCGGCTGGAGCTCCTGGTACTGGGCACCAAAGAGCCGGGCGATCTCCGAGGCCTTGGCCTGGCCATGCTCCGCCAGGCGTTGCTCCAGCTGCCCCTTCACCACCAGCGGCACCGCGAAGAATAGCGCCACGAAGAGCAAGCCCTGAGCCAGGGCGAAGTACCCGAAGAGAACTCCACGGAGACCGAATTTCTGGTTGCGACGAGCCAAGGCTCCGCAATCTACGGAGGGAACCGAACAAAGGGCAAGGAACCCGAAGTGTCTTCCTCCGTCCGGGAGGAAAGAATCCCGGATCACCGTGGATTCTGACCGACTGGGGGAGTAGGCCCTGGCCCACCCTCCCACTGGAGCCCCGGATGACGCCTCCCACCCTGCTGCTGACCGATCCGCTCTTCCTCAAGCACGATCCTGGCAAGGGGCACCCGGAGAGCCCGGCGCGGCTGCAGAGCATTCTCTCGGTGCTGGCCCGTACACCGGTGGTGGGCACGCAGCTGGACCAGCCCCGGCGGGCGACGGAAGCAGAGCTGGCCTCGGTACACACCCCCGCGCTGCGCTCCCGCCTGCTGGGCCTGGCCGGAGAGCAGGCCTCGATTGATCCAGACACCCAGGCCTCGCCGGACACCTATGACGCGGCGGTGCTGGCGGCGGGGGCGGCGGTGCAGGCGGTGCAGGCGGTGATGACGGGCCGGGCGCGCAACGCCTTCGCGCTGGTGCGGCCGCCGGGGCACCACGCCGAGCCGGACCGGGCCATGGGCTTCTGCTTCTTCAACAACGCGGCCATCGCGGCCCAGGCGGCGCGCCGCCTGGGCGCCGAGCGCGTGCTGGTGCTGGACTGGGACGTGCACCACGGCAATGGCACCCAGGAAGCCTTCTCAAACCGACGAGACGTGCTTCTCCAGTCCGTCCACCAGTACCCCTGGTACCCAGGTACGGGCGCCGCGCACGAGGTAGGCACCGGCGAGGGCGAGGGCTTCACCGTCAACTGTGGGCTGCCTGCAGGCGGCACAGATGCGGACTACGCAGCCATCTTCGACGGTCTATTCCTACCCATCGCGCAGGCGTTCCAGCCTCAATTTGTAGTCGTCTCCGCAGGCTTCGATGCGCACTGGGATGACCCTCTGGGAGGAATGCTGCTCAGCGAGCGCTGCTTCGCAGCAATGTGCTCGGCGACAAAAGCGTTGGCGGACAGCGTGTGTGGAGGCCGACTGGTGCTGCTGTTGGAAGGGGGCTACTCGCTGCCAGGGCTCTCCCAATCTGTCCATGCCTGTGTCGAGGTACTTGCAGGCCGTAGGGACAGTTTTCCCACTGGTGAGACAACCAAGGACTCGCTGCACGCGCTGGCCCAGAGCCGCCAGGCGCTGCGCCCCTACTGGTCCTCACTCTGAGTGAGTCACCAGGAGGCCACCTCCTGGTGCTCGTGCGGCGAGGTGAAGCGCGCCACCGTGTCCAGCAGCATGTCCAGGTCCACCGGCTTGGGCAGATAGCCCGCCACGCCCAGCTGGGACACCTGCTGCGCGCTCAGCCCCTGGCCGGAGACGACGACCACCGGAATGGAGGCCACCGCCGGGTCCACGCGCTGCCGGGCCCGGAAGGCCCACCCGCTCACCTCGGGCATCATCAGGTCCAACAGGATGAGGTCCGGGCGCAGGCCCTCGCGCAGGTACTCCAGGGCCTCGCGGCCGCTGGAGGCGGTGATGACGCGGTAGCCCTCCACCTCCAGCACGTCCTGGAGCGAGAGGAGGATGTCGTGATCGTCGTCGATGACCAACAGGCTGCCTGGATTCGCCATCGACCACTCCTCCCTTGTCTTACACGGTGCTGACGAGCAGCAGCGGGCGCCACCCCGTGAGGCTCACCGTGCGCTCAGCAGGGAGTCGAGCGAGGCAGCCTTCCAGGCCTCTTGCTCGCCCCATGTGCGGCAAGGCGGCACGGCAGCCCGGCGCTTGCGGACTTACTTCAATGCAGAGCGCCCATTGCCCTTTAGGACAGATGACCACCCACTTCCCCAACCCCAGCATGGACAGCTTCGAGAACAGGCGCGAGAGGAGTGCCCAGACGGGCCTGTCAGAGCAGGATGCGGCCCAGGCTCGGCACGGACATGACGCCGAGCAAGCCCTACGGGCCTTGACGCGGGTTGGCCGCCTGCTCTCCCTGCGGCGGGGCAGCCTGCGCGGGCGGCTTCAGAAAGCCGTGCGGGCGCTCAACTCCTGCGGGCTGGCCAGCTTCTGCCTGCTGGACCTGGTGCGCGCGGATGGGCGGCTGCACCGGGTGGTGGCGGTGCATCGCGAGGCGGACACCGAGACGCGCCTGCGGGCCCTGCCGGGCCACTACCGTCCGGACACCGCGGTCAGCCCCATCATCGAGGTGCTGCACACCGGCATCTCCCGGTGCTTCGTGGACTACCCGGTGGAGATTCGCCGCCAGGTGGCCGCGCTGCCCGAGCACCTCGCGCGGCTGGAGGAGTTTCAGCCCCGCTCGGTGCTGGTGGTGCCCCTGTCCCATCGCGGGCAGGTGCTGGGGCTGCTGCTGATGGCCCGGAGCGAGCCGCTGCCGCCCTACACCCCCGCGGACATCGAGCTCGCCGAGGAGGTGGCGCGGCGCCTCGTGGTGGCGATTGATTCGGCGCGCCTGCGGCGCAAGGCGCGGCGGGCCGAGCGGCGGTCGCGGTTCCTCTCGCGGGCAAGCCAGGCGCTCGCCGGCTCGTTGGACTACCGGGCGACGCTGGATCAGGTGGCGCGGCTGGCGGTGCAGGCGGTGGCGGACCTGTGCTCGGTGGACATGCTGGAGGAGGACGGCAGCATCCGCCGGCTGGCGGTGGCGCACCGGGCTCCCGAGAAGGCCGCGGTGGCGTGGGAGCTGGAGCACCGCTGGCCCTCGAGCCTGAACGATCCATTCGGGCCAGGGAAAGTCATCCGCAGCGGGCAGCCGGAGCTGCGCGGCGAGGTGCCCGACGCCAAGCTGCCCCTGGCGGCGCGGGACAAGGAGCACCTGCGCGCGCTGCGCAACCTGGGGCTCGAGTCCTACCTGGTGGCGCCGCTGCGGGCGCGCGGGCGGACGCTGGGGGCCATCACGTTCGCGTACACCGGCTCGCACCGGCGCTACCGCAAGGTGGACCTGCGGCTGGCCATGGAGCTGGCCTCGCGGGCGGCGCTGGCGGTGGACAACGCCCTGCTCTACCGCGCCTCGCAGGAGGCGGTGCGGCTGCGAGACGAGTTCCTCGCCGTGGCCTCGCACGAGCTGAAGACGCCGCTGACGCCGCTCAACCTGCGGCTCCAGAGCCTGCGGCGCGAGCTGGACCGGGGCGGGCCGACGCTGGATCCGGCCCGGGTGCGCGAGCACGTGGCGGCGCTGCAGCGGCAGAGCAAGCGGCTGTCCACGCTGGTGGAGAGCCTGCTGGACGTGTCGCGCCTGGAGGCGGGGCGGCTGGAGCTGAACCTGGAGTACGTGGACCTGGCGGCGCTGGCGCGGGAGGTGACGGGCCGCTTCGGGGCGCAGGCGGCGCGCTCCCACACGCCGCTGGAGGTGCACGCCAGCGAGCCGGTGGTGGGCATCTGGGACCGCGTCCGCCTGGAGCAGGTGGTGAGCAGCCTGCTGAGCAACGCGCTGAAGTACGGCTCGGGGCGCCCGGTGCACGTGCTGGTGGAGCGGGGGCCGCGGGGGGCGCGGCTCACGGTGAGGGACGAGGGGATTGGAATCTCCCCCGAGCACCTGCCGCGCATCTTCAACCGCTTCGAGCGGGCCGTGTCGGCCGAGCACTTCGGCGGGCTGGGGCTGGGGCTCTACCTCACGCGGCACCTGGTGCAGGCCTTCGGAGGCACCATCCGCGCCGCCAGCGAGCCGGGCCACGGCGCCACCTTCGAGGTGGACCTGCCGCTCGCCTCGCCCACGGCGTGAGCCCTGGCGGGCGGTCCCTGCCTTCTTCTCCTGCCCGCGTGCGTGTGTTAACTAGCCACGTCAGTTAACCTGACATGGCTATTGACGTAACACATCATGCCGAGGGGAGAAGCCGGGATGAGCGACGAGAAGAGCCAGAAGCCCAGCGCGGATGAAGTGCCAGAAGACGAGCGGCCCACCGATGAGGAGCTGGAGAACGAGGACGAAGCCAGCGAGGAGCTGACGCCAGCGCAGCGGCGGGCCTTCGGTGCCGTGATGCAGGGGCTCACCAAGCTGACCCGGATGATCAGCGAGTGCGATTCCACCTTCTCCGCGGGCCCCATCTCCTTCCGCTTCGTCCGGCAGTTGGAGCAGCGGACGAATGGGCTACAGGTCCTCCTGTTCGAGCGCCACCTGCGCCATGGGCCCCCGGGCTATGTCGTGGTCAAGCGCCTGTTGAGCCCGCAGAGCTTCGAGCTGCGCCACCGCCTGAGGGAAGAGGTGCAGCTGGCCTTCCGGTTGCACCACCCTGGCATCGCGCAAGTGCATCACTTCAAGGTCATCGAGGGACAGCCGCATGTGGTCATGGAGTACGTGGATGGCCCGACGTTCGATTCGCTGCTGAGCGCGGCGGCCATGCGGAGTCAGCCGCTGCCCGCGCCGTTCGCCCTCTACGTCCTGGCCGAAGTGGCCGAGGCCCTGCACTACGCTCACACCCTCACCGAGAGCGAGGAGGGAGGACGGCCCCTGGAGATCATCCACCGGGATGCGAGCCCCCGGAACATCCGCGTCAGCCGCAAGAGCGGCGCGGTCAAGCTGACGGACTTTGGCGCCGCTTTCTCCCAGCGCGTGGGACGGGAGGAGACGCCCGAGAAGCTGGTAAAGGGGGACGTCCTGTACGCCTCTCCTGAATACCTCCACCAGGATCCGATGGATGCCCGCTCGGACATCTTCTGCCTGGGGCTGGTGCTGCTGGAGGCGCTGACGAGCGCTCATCTCTTCGATCTGGGGCACTTGCCAGACACCGGGGCCGCACCCGTGAACATCGTGGCGGATGAGCAGCCCTCGGTGCCGCTCACGCAGATGATGAAGTTGGTGGATCGCTATGGGCCCGAGGATGTGGAGCGCACGGCGGCCAGCCTCCCAGCAGGGCTCAAGGCCATCCTCCACAAGGCGCTCAAGCGCGACCCCGCGCAGCGGTATGCAACCGCCGCAGAGCTGCTCCAGGAGCTGCGCGCCCAGCTCTTCGCGCTCGCCCCCGGCTATGGCCGGAAACAAGCGGCCGAGGACGTGGAGCGCCTCCTCTCCGAGGCCAGCGCCCTGCGCGACGTGGCCGAGCCCGTGGAGCCAGGCCTCTATCCCGATGGCCTGGAGGCGCACGAGTTAACGGCTGGGAAGGCCGGCGGTGCGTAGAGGCCCGGACGCGCCGCCAGCCCGCCTCACTTGCGCAGCAGGGTCTTCGCCATGGTGATGAGGGTCTGCCGCTCGGTCTCGTCCAGCTTCCGCGCCAGGTTGACGAGCTGGTGGAGCGAGGGCGCATCCCCCTGGGAAGGCTTGACGTTGCCTCTCTTGACAGGCTGGGTGAAGCCAAGCAGCTCCGCGGGCGAAGTCTCAAGCGTCTCGGACAGCCGCACGAGCGTCATGACGCTGGGGAGCATCTTGGCCCGCTCCAGGCGGTTGTAGACGATGGGCGAGAGGTCCATCAGCCCGGCGACCTCCGCCTGCGTCAGGCCCAGCCGCTCGCGCGCGGCGCGCGCGGCGTCTCCAATGGTGACTGCCAGGCTGTCTCTCATGGCGGGTGCCTTCACGGTGAAGGGGCTATGCTGGCAGGTTAACACGCTTGCATACCTGGGGGGTTAGCGCCGGCTGGCGTCCCGGGGCCCGCCCACCCGGTGGCGCGAGCCATGGTAGGGTCGTCGAATGAGTCCGCTGCGCCAGCCCAGGGCCCCGGAGGTGGCGCCCGGGACGGAGGTGGGCCCCTACCGCGTGGAGGAGCGGCTGGGGGCCGGGGGCTTTGGCACCGTGTTCCGCGCGGAGAGCGGAGGGGAGCGCTGCGCGCTGAAGCTGCTGGCCCTGCACGAGGTGGGGGAGTGGGCGGAGCGGGAGGTGGTCGTCCTGGCCCGCTTGAGGCACCCCAACGTGGTGCGGCTGCGCGGCTTCTGGCAGTGGCCCGAGGCGGCGCCCCGCTACCACGTGGTGGTGATGGACTATGTGCCGGGGCGGCGGCTGGACGTGTGGACGCGCACCGAGAACCCGTCGGCGCGCCAGGTGCTGCGCCTGGTGCGGGGCGTGGCCCGGGGGCTGGCCGAAACCCACCGGGCCCGGGTGGTGCACCGCGACGTGAAGGAGGCCAACATCATCGTCCGCGAGCCGGACGGCGAGGCGGTGCTGGTGGACTTCGGGGTGAGCGGCTGCGAGGGGGCCTCCCGGGTGACGGGAGGGATGATGGGCCCGGGCACGGTGGAGTACCGCAGCCCCTGGGCCTGGCGCTTCCGGCGCGACCACCGGGGCGAGGCCTCGGCGCGCTACCAGGCCACCCCCGCGGATGATGTCTACGCGCTGGGGGTCGTCTTCTACTGGCTGTTGACGGACGTGCTGCCCTTCAGCGCCAGCACCGGCCCGGGGCTGGAGGCGTTGTTGACGCGCCCGCCGCTGGCGCCCCATGTCCGCAACCCCCGGGTGCCGCCCGAGGTGAGCGAGCTGTGCCTGCGGCTGCTGCGAAAGCAGGCCGGGGACCAGCCGGACGCGGAGACGGTGTGCCAGGCGGCCGAGGCGCTGCTCGCGCGGGAGGGCACGGGGTGGGACGCGCCGCTGTGCGAGGGCTACGGCGAGCAGAACGCCACCACCCAGCCCGGCGAGGAGGTGGATGAGGAGGCGCGCTGGCTGAACCAGCTCCAACGGCATGAGGACCGCCCCCGCCGGGGAAAGCGCCCGCCGGTGGGGTTGGAGGAGCGCGCCCCCGTGCCCGCGGCGGAGGCCGCGCCGCCTGCGGCCGTGCCCCCTGTCCCACCGGAGGAGCCTCCCACGAAAGCGGTGGCGCCGGTGGCCGCCCCGGTCGGCTCGGAGGCCACGCTCGCGAGCGCGCTGCGGTTATGGCCGCGCCTTCCCGCCCTGAGCCGCGGGGGACGCCTGGTGGCGGGGTTGGCGCTGGGGTTGGCGGTGGGCGCGATCGCGGCCCGGACGCTGGCGCCGGATGGCACAGGGTTTGACGCGCCTCTTCCTACCTGGGAGGGCGGTTGGAAAGTGGCGCCGCCGCTCAAAGCGCCAGATGCTGCGCGCGGCTTCCCCGCCACGGGGGAGGCCATACCCATGTCCGTCGCCCCCGCCGCGACGCTTGAGGAGGGTGACGCGTCCATGAAGACTCCACCGCAGCAGAAGAAGCTCGGCGCCCTGAAGAAGACGCTCGCCACGGCGGGGGCGTGCGCGGCGCTCGGCTGCCCAGGTGCGCAGGTACGCCCGCCTCCAGAGCCCAGGCCTTGCCCTGCCGGAGCCCTCGAGGCGATGAAGAAGCTTGGAATCGGGGTGGGTACGACCCTCTATGGAACCTTCTTCCTCAACGGCGAAAAGATCGTCAAGGAAACGACCGTCCGCGAAGGTTGGACCAGCATCCGCACGACGCGTCGCTGGGGGAAGCTCGAGGCGAGCATTCTCTCCGGTGAGCTGATCTTCGGGGAGCGCGTCTATGGCCGGTTGACCCAGGCCCGGACGAAGGAGGGCACCTTCCCGGTCTGCATCGAAATGCATGACCAGGAAGGTGGGCGGGGGCTTATCCGGAGCCCGAACGGCGGTGCCAATACCGCCAAGGTCCTTTCCACCGTGAACCTCGAGGCCGTGAACCACTTCGAGTGAGCGTGGTGAGCGGCGGAGCAGGCCATGGCCCAAAGAGCTCCTGAAGCGTGGTAGAGGTGACCTCACAGGACACTTCTCCTCTTGGCTACCCAGGAGATTCCCGCCGTGCTTGCTTCACCGCCGCTTGCCCTCGCGCTCTCCCTGTTTGCCTCGGCGCCCGCCGCCACCGAAGAGCCGCCACTGCCCAGCTGTCAAGCCATCCACGAGCGCATCGACTTACCTGCGGAGGCGGAGGAGAAGGTGCACACGCTGTGCCTCAGCCCGGGAGTTCTCACAGCCTGGCTCTTTGATGCCCCTCTTCCCTCCGGGGCTGTACACCTGGAACTGGAGGATGAAGAAGGGGGGCTGATCCAGGCCGGGCCGCTTGTCACGCTCCTGCCCTCGGAGAAGCTGATGCCGGGGCGGCGGCTGACAATGAGGGTACGCTTCGACGACGGCGCCGCCCCCACGAGCGTCACCTTCGCTCTCGTGGTGCACCCTGCTCGCGCCCACCGTCAGATAGAGGTGTTCCGGCGGAAGCGCACGGTGGAGTCGTACCAGCAGGAGCTGAAGGTCAAGGAAGCGGAGGCTCAACAGTGCCACGAGGAGATTACCCAGCTCTGGGCTGCCCCGGTGCGCCTGGGCGGGCTCTACGGTTTGCGTAGCGCGGGTTTGATGGGAAACAAAGGCGTAGCCGCCACTTCGATTTTCAAGAGCGCTACCGCTCGTGCTGGCAATCTGTTCGAACTGCAGAACGGTGTGAGCTTCCGGTCTGAGGCACGGGTGGCTGTCGAGGTGGAGGTGAAGTTGACCACGCTCGCGGGCGGCGAGACCTGGAAGGCAGAGGGTGCAGCGCTGGTCGGCCCTGGAGGACGTGAGTTACCCCTGTTGGGGGTGTGGCAGCAACCCACCGCTGTCCAGTCGCATGTCGTCATGGTGGAAGCCGGGGCGGAAGCTCAGGAAGCCCAGGGCACCTTTACCCTCAAACTCTGGGAGCATGGGGGAGCGCGTCCCATCACGATTCAAGGCATCACCTTCCCGCAGCTTCCACCGTGAGGACCAAGCGGCTGGGATGGGCTCTCACGATCAGGGCACCCACGACTCCGGCTGACAGGTATAGGGCCTATCGGGTTTGTGTTTTCGGCAGACATAACCCTCGATGCACACGGGCGGCTCTTCTGGGTCGCAAGGCACCCGACACCGCGAGCCGTCGCATACCCGCCCAGCAATACACGGCGGGCTGCCTTCGCCACATCGCTCGACACACTCCATCCATGCCTTGCCGGGCTGAGCCGACGCGTCAGTGACTTCGCACTCACCACCTCGGGAGCAAGGCGTCTGCTGGCACTGCGGGCCATAGACTTTCGCGCAAACCGACACGCCCTGGGTGTAGCGCACGCAGTGCCGCCCCTCGGGACATCCACGTGCCTCGCAGGTAGGAAAGCACACTGGCTCTGGAACCGTGTCCGCGCAGAAGAAACCCGCAGGACAGGCTTGTGCCTCTCCGTTCAGGCAAGGCTTGGCACACCACTGCTCATACCTGCCACCGCAGATCAGCCCCGCGGCGCACGCCGCATCGCGGGTTGATGCTAAGTCAACACAGGACTCACCCTCTTGCCGGACACCTTCAGGCGAGCAGACCCGCACCAGCAGCCCATCCTCAATAGTGGGAAGGGTACGGCACAAATCACCTTCCGGGCACTCCTCATCCGCGTTGCACTGACTGTCGGTGCAGTACGTCCGGAAGGCCCGACTCTCCCAGAGGCAACCCAGCGGCGGCTCGCAAGGCTGCTCCAGTCCGCATTCGGCGCGATAGGTCGCTAACTGCGACCGTTGCCCGGCGCTGAGCACCGGACTGATCTTCCGGCCACTAGGGCTCGGTGGAGGTAAAACGGGCGGCAAGACAAGGCCCACCAACAGCACTAGCGGCACTGGCAACATGAGCCCCGCCACCAGCGCCAGCACCATGCGTGCTTTTACCCGCATTGTCTAATGCACTCAGGGGTGTTCTGCCTACCTCCACCACAGTACTTGGTTACCTCATCGTCGGTACATCGCTTACGAACAAGCCTCAACGCATCCTCGCTGACAGCATCGTTGACTCGGCCGTCCTTGCCAAACTCAGTGGGGCAGCCCGTCATCAGCATCAGCACCACCACCAGACTCCCTCCCACAGGGTTCCCGCGCATAAAGTCCTCCCGTAAACTCACGGACGGTACCACCAGCCCCCCAGGGCAGCCACGCCCTGACACGTAGCCATTACAGTCACGACACTCGCGGGCGGCAAGGCCTGGAAGGCAGAGGGGGCAGCGCTGATCGGCCCAGGGGGACGTGAGTTACCCCTGTTGGGGGTATGGCAGGAAACAGCCGACCAGACGCATGTCGTCATGGTGGAAGCCGGGGCAGACCCGAAGGAAGCCCAGGGCACCTTTACCCTCAAGCTCTGGGAGCATGGGGGCGCGCGTCCCATCACGATTCAAGGCATCACCTTCCCACAGCTTCCACCGTGAGAATCAGGCGGCTGGGATGGGGCCGCACGATCAGTACACCGTCCATGCCGGATGACAAACGTGAGGCCTGCCCGGCCTGCGCTGCCAACAGAGAAAGCCTTCGCTGCACACGGACGGTCCTTTCGGATCGCAAGGCACCCGGCACTGCCATCCATCGCAGATCAACCCGTCGCCACATGGCGGATAGCCTTCACCACACCGCTCCTCGCACTCCATCCACGCCTTGCCGGGTGTGGAGTCACGACCGGCCTCACACGTGCCCCCACGCGGGCAAGGTACCTGCTGGCATTGGGGACCGTACACTTTCGCGCAGATCGACACGCCTTCCTCGAACCGCACGCAGTGCTGTCCCTCCGGGCACCCGCGCTCCTCGCAGGTGGGGAGGCACACCGGCTCTGGCACTGTATCCGCGCAGAAGAAGCCCGCTGGACACCCCTCTGCATCTGCCTTCCGGCAGGGCCGGGCGCACCACCCCAAAGGCCTGCCGCCGCAGAGCAGGCCCCGGACACACGCTCTTTCGCGATCTTCCGGAAAATCATCGCAGGTCTCGCCCTCCTGCCGCACCCCGATGGGTACGCACATCCGTACCAGGGGCTCATGTCCTGCGGTAGCGATAGCCCGGCACATCTGACCGTCAGGACAGTCCGCATCCCGGCTGCACTGGCTGTCGGTGCAGTACTGCCGAAAGGCACGTTCTTCCATCAGGCAGCCCAGCGGCGGCTCACACGGCTCTCCCGCTCCGCAGTCGGCCCGGTACGTCGACAGCCGCAGCCGCTGCTCGGCGCTGAGCACCGGGCTGACCCTCTTGCCGGTGGGATGCGTCTGCGGCGTGACGGGCCGCTGGACAAGGCCCACCAACACCACGAGCGGCAGCGGCAACAGCACTCCCGCCACCACGGCCAGCACCGCGCGCCACCTCACCCGCACTTCTCGATGCACTCGGGGGAGTTCTCTTTACCGGGGCCGCAATACCGCTCGAGTTCTCGTGGGTCGCATGGTTGGCTGATCAGTTCCAACGCGTCTTCGCGGACCGCCTTGTTGACCCTGCCGTCCTTGCCAAACTCGGTGGGGCAGCCTGTCATCAGCATCAGCACCACCAGACTCACTCCCCTGGTCAGGACCGAGCGCCCACTCCTGACTGGTCAGGACCGAGCGCCCACTCTTAACCTGCTGGGCCAGGCGCCTGGTGTCCACCTTTCAGCCACCTGGACGTACACCGAAGCCGCATTTCCGATCAACCCTCCTGGTCAGAACCGACGACCACTTCTGACTGGTCAGAACCGGCGACCACTTCTGACTGGTCAGAACCGGCGAGCGGCCACTTCTGACTGGTCAGAACCGGCGAGCGGCCACTTCTGACTGGTCAGAACCGGCGAGCGGCCACTTCTGACTGGTCAGAACCAGCGAGCGGCCACTTCTGACTGGTCAGAACCGGCGACCACTTCTGACTGGTCAGAACCGGTGAGTGGCCTGGACACGCGGGGGACAGCGTGACGCGCCGGTTCCGCTAGAAGCCCTACTGCTGGCCCATCAGGAAGTCGCGCTCGTCGATCTGGCCCTTCTCCGGGGTGGCCTCCTTCGGCTCGGTCCCCTTCTTGAAGTACATGATCTCCGTGTCGCGCGTGCGGCTGGAGGCGATCTTCCCCGTCTTCTCGTCGATGGGCAGCCGCACCAGCTCCATGCTGCCCCAGGGCGTGAACTCGGGCTGCGGCCGGGTGGCCAGCGCCTTCTTCATGTACTCCAGCCAGATGGGCAGCGAGGCCCGGCCGCCCGTCTCGTACCGGTTGAGCGGGTGCGGGTTCAAGTCGTAGCCCACCCACGACACGGTGACGAGATCGCGCGTGAAGCCCGCGAACCACGTGTCGAACGAGTCATTCGTGGTGCCCGTCTTGCCCGCCGCGGGCTTACCCAGCCGCTGCGCCGGAGCGCCCGTGCCCTCGAGCACCACGCCGCGCATCAGGTTGGTGACGATGAAGCCCGTCTCGGGGCTCATCACCTGCTCGCCCGGCTCGAACAGCCGCGCGTACCCGGCGGCCACCCGGTCCTGCAAGGGCGCCCACGCATCGTCGAACGCCGTGTGGTCCTCCAGCGTGCGGCCCCACCGGTCTTCAATCTTGCGGATGAAGTAGGTGGGCTTCTTGCGCCCGTAGCGGTTGAAGGTCGCGTACACCTGCGCCAGCTCCAGCGGGTACACGCACGAGGAGCCCAGCGCCGCGGAGAAGTCCATGTTCATCGGCGTGGACAGGCCCAGCGTGCGCGCCCAGTCGGACATGTTCTTGGTGCCCACCGCGCCGAACGTCTTCACCGCGGGGATGTTCATCGAGTTCACCATCGCGGTGCGCAACAGCACCTCGCCCACGAACGCCTCGGTGTAGTTCTCCGGCTTCCAGGACACCTTGTTGTCCGGATCGTGCTCGACGATGGGCGAGTCGACGATGACGGTGGCCGGCGTCCAGCCCAGCTTCTCGATGGCGGCCGCGTACACCAGCGGCTTGTACGAGCTGCCCGGCTGACGGCACGCCTGGAAGGCGCGGTTGAACTCGTTGTCGTCGAAGTCGTACCCGCCCACCATCGCGGTGAGGTACTGCCGGTGCGGATCAATGGAGACCAGCGCGCTCTGCGGCTCGGGCTGCTGCTCCAGCCGGAACAGCTTGGGCCCCTTGCTCGCCGCCTTCGCCACCTCGCCCGTGGGCTCGGAGCCCCCGGTGCCCTCGGCGAGCTTCTCCTCGTCGTTGGGGATCTCCTCGGCCAGCTTCTTGTCCCACTGCTCCTTGTCGTCCGTGAGGTCCTTCTTCTTCACGTGACGCACCACCACCAGGTCTCCCTCGGCGATGGCCCGCTTCACGTGGGAGATCATCCCTCCCGGAGCGTAGTAGGACTCGGGGTTCACCTTGCGCGCCCAGCGCATGCCCAGCAGCGGCAGCCGCGCCTCGTGCGGCCCCACCTGGATGTCGGCGCCCTTGCCGTCCGCGTCCAGCTTCTTCACCAGCGCCACGTAGAGCCGGCCCAGCACCAGCTCCTCATCGCCCATGGCCCGCTTGGCCCGGGTGACGAACTCGTCGCGCTTCTGCTGGGTGTCCAGGTTCATCAGCGGGCCGCGCCAGCCCTGGCGCTTGTCCAGCTCCAGCAGCCCGTTGAGCACCGCCTCCTGCGCGGCGCGCTGACGCTCGCTGTCCATGGTGGTGAAGACCCGGAGGCCCTGCTCCAGCAGCGCCGGGTTGCCGTAGCGCTCGACGATGTCGCGCCGCGCCTGCTCGACGAAGTACGGGGCGAACTCGTGGAACACGTCCTCCACCGGGTACACCCGCACCGGCTCGGCGTTGGCCTCGTCATGCTCCTGCTGGGTAATCATTCCCTCGGTGAGCATGCGGCGCAGCACATAGGTGCGGCGCTTCTTGGCCGCCTCGGGCTTGAGGAAGGGCGAGTAGCGGCTGGGCGCCTGCGGCAGGCCGGCGATCAGCGTCATCTCTCCCAGCGTCAGGTCCTTCACGTCCTTGCGGTAGTAGTTCTCCGCGGCGCTCTGCACCCCGTAGCTGTGGTGCCCCAGGAAGACGTTGTTCAGGTAGAGGTAGAGGATCTCCTCCTTCGTCAGCGCCGCCTCCAGGCGCCGGGCGAGGATCGCCTCGCGAATCTTGCGCGTCAGCGTCTTGGCCGTGGCCGACTTGTAGCCCTCGGCGCCAATGAGCACCGCCTTCGCCGTCTGCTGCGTCAGCGTCGAGCCACCCTGAATGCCGCCGCTGCGCAGGCCCAGCTTCGAGCCAATCGTCTTGAAGCCCGCGCGCGCCGTGCCCAGCACGTCCACGCCCATGTGATCGAAGAAGCTCGAGTCCTCGCTGGCGATGAACGCCTGCACCAGCCGCTTGGGGATGCGCTCATAGGGCACCACCTTGCGCCGCTGGTTGTAGAACTCGCCGGCCAGCACCGCGTCGTCCGTGTACACCTCGGTGACGATGGGCGGCCAGTACTCGTCCACCTTGGGGATGGCGGGCAGTCCCGGTGAGTAGATGGCGTACAGCGCCACCAGGCCCACCGCGCCCGCGGTGGCCCCCGTGAGGGTGAGCCAGCCCAGGACTTTGAGGGGAAGGTGCCACCAGGGGCCCTTCTTCACCCCGTCGAGGACCAACTTGGAGCGGCTGCGATCGATGTTGTGGGTGTCGGATGTGCTCATGACGGTTCCAGCGCGGCTCTCTTGAGTATGTCCTGAAGCTCTGGAGGCAACTGGGCCTCCACCGTCACCTTGCCCCCGTGTTGGGGGTGAGGAAATTCAATGCGCTCGGCGTGCAGGAACAAACGTTTCAAACCCCAGCGGGCCTTCAGCTCGCGGTTGAAGGCGAAATCTCCGTACTTCCGGTCGCCCGCCACCGGATGGCCCACGGCGGCCAGGTGCCTTCTTATCTGATGTGTCCTCCCGGTCTCGATGGAGCAGGAGAGGAGCGCCACCTCGCTCGACTGCCGGATGACCTTCCAGCGGGTGAGTGCCTCCTGCATGTTCACCCCACGACGGGCCTTGGACTCGGCTGTCTGCTGGTGCTCCGACAGCGGCAAGTCGATGACACCCGAGTCCTTCGACATCTTCCCCTTCACCAGGGTGAGGTAGCGCTTGCGGGATTTACCGTGAGTGAAAACTTCTGTGAAATGCACCATCGCCGGGCGGCGCTTGGCTACCAGGATGACGCCCGAGGTCTCGCGGTCCAGGCGGTGGGCGGGGGAGGCGGTGAAGTCGTTGCGCACGGCCTTGGGGCCCAGGTAGGCGCGCACATAGTCCACCAGGGTGCCGCCGGTGATGCCGCTGCCGGTGTGCACGGCCATGCCGCTGGGCTTGTTGACGGCCATGAGCCACTCGTCCTCCAGGAGGATGACGAGCTCGTTGGGGTCCACCTCGGGCACGGGGGCCGGAGCGCGCTCGGCCTCGGGCACGGGGCCTAGCAGCTGCTTCTCGTCGCCGCGAATGGAGATGACGTCTCCGGCGGCCAGGAGCTGCTCGGGTTGGGCCCGCTTTCCATTCACGCGGACCTTCTTCACCCGGATCATCTTGAAGAGATGACTGGTGGGCACGGACGCCAGGCGCTTGCGCAGATACTTGTCCAGGCGCATGCCCACACTGTCTTCTTCGATTCGGTACTCGATCATTTGTTCTTGGCGCCGGGACCAGAGCACACGAATAATTGCCGGTCCATGCCGAAGGCACCCAGTATCGAGAAGCTTCTCCAGAATGGTTCCGCCGAGTGGAACAAGCTCCGCAAGGCCGGCCAGGTAGCGACCGACCACACCGGCGCCACCTTCACGCAGCTGTTTTCCGCCAACACGGACCTATCGGGCCTGGGGTTGGTGGGCTCCGAATGGGAGCGCTGCGACTTGTCGAAAATCAACTTCCGGGACACGGACCTGTCCAACGCCTACTTCCACGGCGGGCGGCTACAGGACTGTGACTTCCGGGGCGCCAACCTCGAGGGGGCGACCTTCGAGAAGCTGAAGCTGTTGCGCTGCGACTTCACCGGGGCCAAGGGCCTGGACGAGCTCGAGCTCGAGGACGTGGACATGGACCGGGTGGTGGGCCTGGACGGCGAGGAAGCCCCGCCGCCGCCGCCGCCTCCGGCCCAGGGCATTACGGCCTTCACCCGCGAGCAGCGGGAGAAGGCGCTGGGCGCGGCCGCCTCGGCGGTGATGGGGCCCGCGGCGGAGGAGCTGCCTCCGTTCAAGCCGCAGGATCCTCCGGGGGCGCTGTTCTTCCGGGCGCTGAAGCGACAGGCGGCGCCGCCGCCGTGGGTGCTGGATGTGCCGGGCCTGCGGCCGCTGGTGCCGCAGCGGCTGCCTCCGGGCTCGTCGCTGGAGGCAATGTACCGCGAGGCGGTGAAGTCCCGGCTGGAGAACAAGAAGCCGTCGGCGGACCCGGGCGCGGTGGAGCGGGCGCAGAAGGCGCTGCGCATGGGCGGCAAGGACGCGGCGGTGGCGGCCATGTACCTGCGCGAGGTGGGCGTGGTGCCGCTGTTCCGCTTCTCGGCGGCCAAGGTGCTCAAGGACGCGCTGCGCGCCGAGATCGACGTGGACGACATTACGGGCGCCATCGATCCGCGGGTGACGGGCGCGCTGCTGGAGCTGCGGCTGACGCACGAGGTGGTGGAGCACATGCAGGAGGCGCGGCGGCGGCTGGCGGCGACGCAGCTGTACACGGCGCTGCTGGAGGCGGGCTTCGCGCCGGATAACAACTGGGAAGAGGCGCTGGAATCGGCCGACGCGGCGATGGAGCTGGCGCAGCAGGCGACGGGCGAGGACCGTCAGGCGCTGTTCGAGGGCTTCCAGGTGTTCGCGGCGCTGCCGGACGAGGCCCGGCTGCGGCGGCTGGCGTACCTGGCCGAGACGGTGTCCAACCTGGAGCTGCTGACCCGGCTGCCGGAGGGCATGGAGCCGCAGTGGCTCACGGGCCCGGAGACGCGCGAGTGCCATGAGCGGGAGATGACGTTCATCCAGGCGCTGAGGGCGGTAGACATTCCGGCGAAGGTGCCGGCGCTGGCCAAGGCGGAGCTGGGCGTGCCCGAGGGCCAGGTGCCCGAGGAGAGCGACGATGACTTGTTCGTCCACCTGCGCTGTGACGTGTGCGGCAAGGAGAAGCTGATCGTTCAGTCGCGGGTGGACTAAGCGGGGCGTGGACACGTTCTTCTACGCGGTGTTCGTGACCGCGCTGGCGATGTGGCTGGCCAGCGCGGTGCCCTACTGGGGGGTGGTGGCGTTGATGAACCTGTTGTTCCGCGCCGCGACGGGGCGGTACTTCCAGTGGTTCTCCGCGGCCACGCTGATCCCGTTCCTGGCGCTGCTGCTGGTGTGGATCGCCGTGGCCCACGCCGCGTGGTCCAACTACGGCGGGCCGAAGTAGGGCACCCTGTCAGCTACCGGCAGGGCCTCTGCGAAGCGGATCCCAGACGTAGACCTCGGTCGGAATCAGCTTCATGTTCGTCAGTTCGTGACGCTTGGCGAATTCGGCAAACCGCTCGGAGACGAGGATACAGCCTTGGAGCCCTCGGGGACGGAACACGTCCTCTCCTTGCCAGGTCCCCGGTTCCAGCACGAAACCATGAATGGCGTCGATCCCTGGATCACGGCACTCAGGGCACTTCACCGGCTCTGGGCGACGCAAGCGGCTACGCGCCTCGTCCAGAGCGCCACGCCCGAAGCAGGAAGTGACAGCGAAATAGCGGGGTACTACGGCTTTACTGGCCTGCTTACGCTTCGTCCGCACGCGGGTGATTTCGACCGGATGGAAGCCGAGCCACCCAACGAGTCCTTCCTCCCGAAATGCCTCCGCCATGCGCTGCGAGAGCAGGATGTCGTAGCCAGGCCCCTCCACGAAGTCTCCCGGAGCCTCTCCGTGCAGCTCCAGTTCAGCGCAGTACGGTGGTAGCCACATCCGCAGGCCAATAGGGCCTCCGCACCGGGAGCAACGCGGAGCATCCCCTCGGTTGACGGGCTCCACCTTGTCGAACTTGGTGTCATGGGGCCCCCATATGACGTCCTCGAGCACAAAGAAGCGTGGAGTCAGGAGCGCCTCAGAAGCCATCGGGGAACCTCTTGCGCATCTCCGGGCGGTTGTAGATCTCCCGTAGGTACTTCTCGAATTGTTGCTGAGTCGCCCTGGGGAAGTCTCTGAGCCACTGGATGACCTCCCGGTCCACCTCGCGGTGCCATTTCTGGTAGCCGCAGTGCGACTCCTTGTCCTTCGCCCTGGCCTGGAAGCGCTCGTCCCTCTCCTCATACAGGCCGCCCAGGGTAAGATGATCTTTGAGGACTTTGAAGATGGGCCGGGAGATGACGTGGTGATTCTGCCCCTTGCAGTCAGGTGGCTCGGGCGCGGCGTCCACCTCGGCTTCGCCGGTCTCACCGTCCTGCTTCTCTCTGGCCTCTTCCTCCGCGGCCCGCTGTGCCGCCAGCCGCTGTGCTGACTTCGCGGCTTCGGCCATGACTTCGGCGGCAAGCCTGGGGTCTAGCCTCAACAGTTCCTGGCATGCGGCTTCCCGGCCCTGCTTACAGAAGGACACCAGGGTGGTCTCTCCTGGAACCGCAGGAACCTGGGCCGTTACCAGAAGCAGCAGGAGGGAGAGCATTCTCCCATGCTAAGCGGAGTCAGGACTCCGGGACGACAGGCAGCGAGCCGCGAGGGCGAGTAGAACCGCCTCCAGGTGATGAGGCGCAGGGCTTCATCCCGACCGCAGTGCCTGGCAGTCCACTGCGTGGAGAACTCGTCCGGGGCCGGCGCGTGCTGCTCGGGAGCGACTATTCGTGTCTTCCTGTCCGCGCTTACAGGCCTGTGACTGTACGCCGAGGAAGCAGGCCTGTCATCTTGCCGAGGGGGTTGGCAGGATGCACTGGCGCAACAATCGAGAAGAGGAACCGTCGCCTTTTCCGCTGCTGACGAAGAGCCGAATGTCGATCCCGATCACAAGCACCCCCGCCTATACGTACCAATACGAGGCGGACGTCTGGTTCTTCCTGCTCCATGCAGGAGAGCCTGAGCTGACGCTGGTGAATGAACCGCGAGGGGGCGAGGACACGGAAGCCACATTCAAGGCCGTGCCCTGGAAGGTGGAAATCCAGAGCAAGAGCGAGCGAGGCGATCTGGACCTTTCCCTCCTGCTGGAGTGGCTGTGGAAATTCCCTGACAGAGAGGCTTCCAATTCACTCCTCGAGCGGTTGCTCTCCAATCCGCGGAGCAGCGCGCTGTTCGTCACGGGCGGGCGGTGCACCGATGCCGTCCGGCGGCTGGTCTCCGACGGCACGAATACGGTGGGCGAGCGCGAGCGCGGGCTCGAACGAGCGGAAGCGGCTGAGTTCCTGCGGATGGCCTCGAACATAGCCGGAATGCCTGCGGGAACCACGCTGGAGCAGAAGCGCCGCGAGCATCGTTCGGCGCTGAGCCTGAACAACAACGACGTCTTTCGGCTCACCCGGCGCATCCACGTGCTTGAGCGCGCGACGCGCGAGCGCATTCAGACCGAATGCCGGCAGTTGCTCGTCTGCCATCGCGTGCCAGCGAGCCAGGCCGACCACGTATTCCGGCGGATGGTGGACTACGTCCGCGAGAAAGTCCCCGACCGCGACGACGTGTCCCCTGGGCTCCGAAAGATCCTGCGGGAGAGCGCCAAGCCGCGCATCTTCAACGACGAGGCGGAGCACATCGAGCGGCCGGAAGAGACGTCGCTGTTCGACAGTCTGCGGGACAAGCGCGTTCTGCTGCTCACCGGCCCGAGCCGGTGCGGAAAGACCTTCCTGGCCAAGTGGCTCGCCCAGGCTCTGCAGAATCTGGGGTTCGAAATCGAGCGCGGAGATCCTCATGAGGCCGTCCGCTTCCTTCTCCTGGGGGGTGAATACGATCGCCTGTTCATCATCGAAAATGCATTCGAGCAGGCGGCCGCGTCGGGAACCGTCCGTCAGACCTGGGAGGCGGTGGAGCAAGTGATCCGCGAACTACCGGAGCACTGCAGGCTCATCGTCACGGCGTCGAAGGAATCGCTTCGAGACATGCTGGACGTAACCGGGACTCCGATTCCAATTGAGGGACACTCGTGGGTGGATCTCACGGTCCGGGATCCCGCGCTTGCGGACCGGATCTGGAGGAAGCACGCGGAGCTCGCTGCGCTCTCCGAGGTGGAGCGCGAGCGGTACTCCGAACACTTGCGCTCTCTTGCGCCCGACTTCCTTGTGCAACCGGGGCAACTGCGGCACCTTGCCCGCAACTTTCCCAAGGGCGAGACCCGTTTGGAGGCATTGGACAGCAAAGCGCGTGTCAACGCAATCGCGCTGGCCGCCGAAGTCCGTCCCGCGCCGGATCTGGCCCGGCTCGTGCGTGCGCTTGGCATCAGCACGACCGCGACGCGGCCAATCCATCTGGATGATCTGGCCTTCCTCATCACGGATCGGAAGGACAAGCCGGGACTCCACGATTCGAAAGCCGGCGGGCTTGTGGCGTCCGGGATTGAGCCCACCCTCTTTCCGACCTACTCGCCTCCGCCACAACTGCCCGAGCTATATTCTGTTCCTCTCGACGACCTTGAGCGCAAAGGATGGATCCGCCGCGACGGCGATCTGATCCTCTTCGCGCATCCGGATTACGAGGAGGCCGCCCGCAAGCTGTTGGCGCCCTTGCCCCAGGGACAGCGGCGTGACCTATGGTCGATGCTGGAGCGGGCCATCGTGGGACTCGGAGTGAACGCCGCGCCCACGGCTGCGCGGATGCTCGCACGTCTGTTCGAGGAGCACACGTATGAGGACGATCGGCAGCGGCTGCTTCGGATCGGGCTCGACGCGTTGCACTCAATCTTTCCCGCGGTCTCGGACGAGGCCCTCCTGTTCCTGCTATCTCGACATTCGCGATTAGGCGAAGCCGACCAGCAGATGGTCTGGAGATGGCTCGCCAACGGCGGCCGAAGTCGTGCCCTGGTGTCTTTTCATCGAGGGCAGGCATGGCTCCCACAGCGAACGACTTGGGAGATGTTCCGCAGTCAAGGGCACGCGGGCGACACGATCTCTCCCGCCGAGATCGATACACCCGAGAAGGCGTGGAGGACGCTCCAGGGTACCACCACCCTCGCGGTAGTCGAGCACGGCCTGCGCTTCCCGGAGGTCTTCATCCGGGCGAAGGCTGCGGAGCGGTACATGTCGTTCGCCTCGCGGGAGTCAGAGAAAACATGGAGCGCAATACTGGGCGACCACCCGCTCGTACTTGCCGCCGCGTTCAAGGGAGCAATCCTTAACTGGCCGTCCTATTCCCCTGAGCTGCGGCAATTTCTCCTTGAGGGACTCACGCGCGCGGCTTCCGTCCCGCTCGGCGCTGCGGCGTTCTCCTGGAAAATGTGGCGCTTCGAGTTCGAACTGGAAGTGGGATCCGCAGAGGTCCAGGGCGAGCGGTGTCGGCTGTGGGGCGCGCTGCTACCAACGTTTCTGGACGCCGCGCCGCCGCTTCGCTGGACGCTCGGGGAGGACACCCTCTACGGGCTGTTCCACCAGGCCCGGCAGTATCTGTCCCAGGATCTTCAGCGCGACATCTGCTGGGCCTGGCTGCGTTGGGTGAAGAGAGGATTGCGGGAAACGCTCCCTGCTGGCGACACACTCGCTGTCGCTAACTTCCTGCTTGAGGTCGTCCCGTCGGATTCGACCGAGCGTGGAGCGTTGCTCCCCGATCTGTTGCAACACGAGGACACCGGGTTCACTCTGATCAACGTCAGGGCTTTCATCAACCACTGGGACAACCTGTTGCCTGCCGAACGTGATGCCGTGCGTGCTCTAGTGACCGGGGCGCGGAAGGATCGGCAGTGGATCCGCGCGGCCAGCCTGACGAGTCAGTCCGTGCCTCCTGCGCTGGTGGAGACGATTTGTGGGTTGGCGGATGCGATCGGCCTGTTACCGACGGAGTTGGAGAAAGCCGTTTCACCGGAGCTCTTCGTGCGCTGCCTCGAGGTCTCTTTCGGAAATCCGCAGCCCCTGTGGTGGCTGGGATTACAGGTCGACATCCACCCGGTCTGGCGTGCTGCGGCAGGTTACGTCCGCTCTCAGCCGACGCACACGGCCTTCGGGAGCGCTTGGCGCGCTGCGTACTCAACGGGCGGAGAGACGACTGAGGCGCTCCTGCGGCAGTGGCAGGCGCTGTGCGCGGGGACGAAACCAGAGAACTTGGAGCCGCTCTTCGAAGTGATCATCACCCTGACGGCCAGCATCAACGAGGACTTCAGTGAGTACTGGTCGGCGTTGTGGAGCCGAGCGTCATCGGACGAGCAGCGAGCTGCCTGGAGCGAGCGACTCGCCTCGCAGTTGGAAGACCTGTGTCAACACGCGAGCCCGCCGGAGCTCTTCGAGGACGAGGCTCTTTTCAGCATGGTGCTATCGCGGGTCCATCCCGACAATGCCTTTCTCATGGCGATGATCCAGCTTCAGAAATCCGTCGAAGGCTTCAGCGAACTCGTCACGGCGTTCTATTCGTCTCCTGAAAGAACGCCTCGGCTGATCTGGACCCACGACCTCGTGCTGGATCGCCTGAAGGAGCTTGGCGCCGAAAAAGACCTTGAGACGCAGGTCAGCGCGGCTCGCGACGCTGCGTTCAAGCGGCGGACGGAGTCGTTTCGAGTGGAGCCCGGCATCGACGGCGAGGACTGGACCTTCAGCTATCGAGCAGCACAGCGGGCCGCGGATGAATCGAAGGGTTCGTCGGCGTAGAAACAGGACGCTCAGCGCACGTCCCGGATGAAACGCCTTCTCAGCGACGTGCGAGTGCCACGACCGGGAGATGGGCTTCGTCCAGGCTGAAGGCACAGGACATCCGGCATCAGTCTCGGATGGACTGAGCGGTTGGATCTGGGGGGCCCCTGCGAAGGGGATCCCAGACGTACTCCTCGGTGGGGGTCAGCTTCATGTTCGTCAGTTCGTACTTCTTGACGAATTCCGCGAACCGCTCGGAGACGATGATCGTCCCAGGAAGGCCCCGGGCACGGAGCACGTCCTCGCCCTGCCAGTTTCCTGACTCCAAGACGAAGCCATGGATGGAGTCCACCCCCTCTGCCCGGCATTCCGGGCATGTCACGGGCACGCCATAGCGCAACCGACTGCGCGCCACATCGACTGCACTCTTGCCAAAAAAGGAGACGTCCACAACGAGGTAGCGAGGCACTGTCTCAGGCTTGGCCCCCTTACGCTTCCTGCGCATGCGGACGACCTGGACAGGATGGAAACCGATTAACCCTGTCAGCCCTTCAGCCTGAAAGGCTGTGGCCATGTGCTCGGAAATGAGAAAGCTGTTACTGGGACCTGTGACGAAATCTCCGGGTTCCTGACCATACAGTTCCAGATCGGCGCGGAAAGGAGGCAGCCATGTCAGCAAACCCAGGGCCCCCTTGCATCGAGAGCAGAGAGGAGCTTCTCCGCGGTTAACGGGTTCCACTGTGTCGAACTTGGTATCGTGAGGCCCCCACAAGACGTCCTCAAGCACGAAGAGGCGTGGATCTGAGTTCGTCTCAGAAGCCATTCGGAAACCTCTCGCGCATCGCGGGTCGGTTGTATATCTCCCGGAGAAAACTCTCGAACTGCTTCTGTGTTGCCTTCGGGTACCTGCCCAACCACTGGATGACTTCCTCGTCCACCTCGCGGTGCCATTTCTGGTAGCCGCAGTGCGACTCCTTGTCCTTCGCCCTGGCCTTGAAGCGCTCGTCCCTCTCCTCATAAAGGCCGCCCAGGGTGAGATGATCTTTGAGGACTTTGAAGATAGGCCGGGAGATGACGTGGTGATTCTGGCCCTTGCAGTCAGGAGGTTCGGGCGCGGCGTCCGCCTCGGCTTCGCCGGTCTCACCGTCCTGCTTCTCTCGGGCCTCTTCCTCCGCGGCCCGTTGTGCCGCCAGCCGCTGTGCTGACTTCGCGGCTTCGGCCATGACCTTGGCGGCAAGCCTGGGGTCGAGCCTCAACAGTTCCTGGCATGCGGCTTCCCGGCCCTGCTTACAGAAGGACACCAGGGTGGTTTCGCCTGGGACAGCAGGAACCTGAGCCGTCAAGAAGATCAGCAGAAGGGAGAGCACTCCCCAATGCTAAGCGGAGTCAGGACTCCGGGACGACAGGCAGCGAGTACACCCCGGTGGGCGGCAGCTCCACCCTCACCCGGTCTCCCGGGCGGATGAGCCCCGCCCGCTCCACCCACCCCACCAGCCCGCGCCGCTGGTGGGCCGCCTTCACGAACCGGCTGGCCAACCCCGCCAGCTCCGGGTGGTGCGCCTCCAGCGAGCGCCCGGCCTTGCGGCACGGCTCGTTCTCTCCCTCCACCACCAGCGTCGCATCCTCGGGGAAGAACAGCCGCGTGCCCGGCGGCAGCTGCGTCAGCCGGGGCACTCCCGCAAGCTCCAGGTTGGCTCCCAGCCACGCCGCCAGCACCTGCGGCACCCCGAGCGCCTGGGCGATGAGCGCCAGCTCCTCGGTGGACACCAGGGACACCTGACGGGTGTTGCGCACCACCGCGCCCTTGGGGAACCAGGGCGTGCGCACGTCCGCCTTGCGCGTGAGCCCCGCGTGCCGGTCTCCCACGAAGCCCTCCAGGGACACCTTCACCTCGGGCATGTCCCGGGTGAGGACGTGCTTGGGCTCGGGACCGATGAGGACCCGCACCGTGCGGCCCGTCAGCTGCGTGCTCATGGAGCTACCCCCTTCAGAAGAGCGCGAGCTGCTGCGGCTTGCCTCCCAGCGGCCGCGCGTCGATGCCTTCATCCTTGAGCACCTGCGCCAGCTCCGCCTTGAAGCCGTAGTGCGTGAGCACCTCGCGCGCCCCCGTGGCCTTCACGTACTTCACCAGCGAGGGACAGTCCGCGTGGTCCGACAACGGGAAGGCCACCTGCGCCCCGTACCGGTACGCCGCGCCCGGATCCAGCGCCCAGCCCGTCAGCACCGCCGTGGCCCGGGGCCACACTCCGGACAGCCCTCCCCCGCGCGCCAGGTGCGGCGGGAAGAACAGCACCTCGCCCGGCTTCACCTGCCCGTCGAAGCACCGCAGCCGCTCGATGGGCACCCCCAGCTCGGCATACAGCTGCGCCATCTCGAAGATGGAGGAGTGCGCCACCAGCTCGAAGCC
The DNA here is from genome assembly GCA_035296065.1 of Myxococcaceae bacterium. Classification (GTDB taxonomy): domain Bacteria; phylum Myxococcota; class Myxococcia; order Myxococcales; family Myxococcaceae; genus DATHBR01. Next base: position 26,561 of record DATHBR010000046.1, read on the forward strand.
CCGGGCCGCCAGCGCCTTCATCGCCTCCTGGCTCTTGCCCAGCGGGTAGCCGAGCAGCACCGGCACCGTGTCGCGCTCCAGCTGCTGGCGCACCCACTTCTCCACCGCGTCCAGCACCTCGGGCCTCGGCGGGAAGCGGTAGCGCGGATGGCCGAACGTGGCCTCGATGACGAGCGTGTCGCACTCGGCCACCTGCGTGGCCTCGGCGGTGAGCGAGGGCGCCAGGTTCAGGTCCCCCGTGTAGACGATGCGCTTGCCATCCGAGCGGATGACGCGCAGCTGCGCGCTGCCCAGGATGTGGCCCGCTGGCAGCAGCTCGAGCATCAGCGAGCCTAAGTCGAACAGCTGGTTGTACGGCACCGCCAGCGGCGCGTTCACCTTGCCCAGCCGGTGCGTCATGAACTTCAGCGTGGCCGCCGTGGCGATGGTCCGCTCGTGCCGGGCGATGTGGTCCGCATGGCCATGGCTGACGAAGGACAGGGGCGTCTTACGCGTCGCGTCCAGCGACAGCGGCGTCCCCGTCAGGTGCAGTCCATTTCGCCTCAGCTCCACGCTCATACGAGAGCCTCGGTATAGCGCGCCCCCTGCCCCGTGGCGCCTTCGATGTGCGGGCCCCGCCAACGCCGCCTGCCAGCACGGCCCCTCAGCGTGTGAGGAACCAGGCAGCCCGGGAAAACCCCGCCTCTCAGCTCCGCGCGGGGGCCAGTCCCCGCAGCCGGGCCCAGAGCGCCGAGCCCACCTCGGACACCAGCACGCCCAGGAAGATGAAGGCCCCGCCCACCCACTCACGCGCGCCCAGCGTCTCGTAGCCCAGCACCACGGAGAAGGCCCCGGCGAACACCGGCTCCAGCGAGAAGATGATGCCCGCGCGCACCGCCGAGGTCCGCGCCTGCGCCCAGGTCTGCACGCTCAGCGCCAGCGCGCTGGCGATCACGCCACAGAAGGCCACCGCCCCGAGGAAGGCCGGCGTCCACGCCACCCGTGCCTCCACGAAGGGCAGGCACAGCAGGGACAGCAGCGCCACCACCCACAGCTGCACCGCCACCAGCGCGCCCACGTCCTCCCTGGGCGCGTAGCGCTCCGTGAGGGTGATGTGGAAGGCATACGCCACCGCGCACCCCAGCGTGAGCAGATCTCCCCGGGACAGGCCTGACTCGGAGCCCACGTCCGGCCGAGTGAGGAAGTAGAGCCCCACCGCCGAGAGCACCACGCCCAGGAGCGAGGCCACCCGAGGCACCCGCCGGAACATCGCCACCACCACGATGGGCACCAGCAGCACGTACAGCCCGGTGAAGAACGCCGAGCGCGCGGGCGTGGTGTCCGTCAGCCCCGTCGTCTGCAGGGCGAAGCCCGCGAAGAGGAACACTCCGAGCAGCGCGCCCCGGCGCAGGTGCACCGGGGACAACATCCTGCGCCCCGTCAGCAGGCTCAGCACCAGCGCCCCCATGCCGAAGCGCAGCGCGAGGAACGAGAACGGATCGCCGTGGCTCAGCGCGTCCTTCACCACCACGAAGGTGGTGCCCCACAGCACCGTCAGCAGCACCAGGGCTCCGTCCGCCTGCAGCCGTCCCCGCCTCTCCCCGGCGGCCGCGTCCTTCGCCGGGTCCACCTGCCGTGCCTGTTCAGTCACCGGTTCCCGCCGTCCGCTCCAGCACCACCAGGGGCTTCACGCCCCCCGAGATTCGCCACTCGTCATTGACGCGCTGGGTGAGCTCGGGCGTGGAGTCCCCGAAGCCCGCCCGCCGGAAGGTGCGCAGCGAGACGAAGTTGTCATCGTCGATGTCCGCGAAGACGCGCTCGGCCCCCTGCCGCCCGGCCTCCCGCACCAGGCACTGGATGATCTGGTGAGCCACCCCCATGCGCCGGGCCCGTGGGGCCACCACCAGCGAGCGCACCCAGAGCCCCTCCAGCGCCAGGCCCTCCTCGCGGTAGTCATCCAGGTAGGCGAAGCCGCACAGGCGCCCCTCCGCGTCAAAGGCCCCCGCCGCCGCGCCCACCGCCTGCGCGCCTCGCGCCCAGCGCCGCAGCAGCTGCCGGCGCAGAAAGCCCGAGGGCACCAGCAGCCGCTCTCCCGCGAACACCAGCAGCGCATCCAGGTCCGAGTCCCTCAGCAGCCGCACCTCGAGCGGCCCCAGCCACCGCCGCCGCAGCGGCCGGGACCAGCTGGCGACGGTCAGGTCCCTCAGCTGCACCAGGGCCTTGCGCCCTCCGGGCGAGGACCACAGCTGTGACAGCAACCGCTGCCCCAGAAAGAGCGGCGAGCGGGCCACCCGCGGCAGCGGCAGCACCAGCGGCCCCCGGCGCAGCGCGGTGATGCGCCCCAGGGGAACGCCCTCGGGATCCCTGCGGCCCAGCAGCGAGGCCGTCACCACCGGCCCGGTGGACAGCACCACGTGGGCGATCAGCCGGCGGCCCACCCGCACCAGCGCCACATCGCCCCGGGCCAGCGCCTCCGGCTCGCAGCGCAGCACCCGCACCGAGTCCCCACTGCGCAACAGCGGGTACAGGCTGCGCCCCGCGCCCCGGAGCCACAGCTGCTGCCCCACCGGCGTGGCCTCGATCAGGGCCGTGAGATCAGTGGGCGCTCGGTTGGCCATGGAGCCAGTCCCTCACGAAGCCCGCGGCGGCCTCGTGCTTGCGGAAGACGAAGCGGCGCAGGGCCACCCGCTGGCAGAGGCTCGCCAGGCGGCGCAGCACCTCTCCCGGCGAGGCCTCGCCGGGCAGCGGCCGGAACACCTGCCCCATCATCGCCGTGAGGGCCTCTTGCGGTGACACGTCCTCCATCCGCTCCTCCGCCCCCTTCTGGAGCAGCAGCACCGCCTCCAGGCTCGCGTGGGCCAGCGTCGAGGGCAAGTCCAGCTCCGAGCAGAAGGGGCTGCCCTCTACCCGGCCCTCGGGGTAGAGCGCCAGCACTTCGTCAGAGAGCACCGCCGCTCCCGCCTCCTGGGCACAGAGCCGGGTGAAGGTGGACTTGCCCGCACCGCTGGGCCCGACGGCCGCCACCGCGCGAGCGCCGAAGGCCACTCCCGCCGCGTGCAGCAGCAGCCCGCCCTGCCGCAGCGTGGCCAGCTGCATGCCCACTCGCAGCGCCAGCTCCGTATCCAGTTCCTGCTGGGGAGGCTCCACCCGCACCCGCTCGCCCTCCACCAGGAAGCGGGGGCCGGTGGGCTGGCGCGGATCCAACGGCGCCCCCTGGCCCTGGGGCACCGGCCCCGCCTGGAGCACCAGGCGAGGCGGCGGGCTCTCGCCCGTGCTCAAGAAGGGACCGAGCGTACAGCGCTCGCCTGCTCGGGACAGGAGCGGCTCATCCACCCCGACGCTCCACTGCCCGAAGCGCAGCAGCCGCATCCCCGTCCCCACCGGCCGCGTCAGCAGACCCCTGTCTCGGGATCGATGACGCAGCTGGGCGTGAACAGGTCCGGCACGAGAATGCGCTCCGAGCGCACCCGCGGTGGCGCGTAGGGCTTCTTCTGCTTGGGGGTCTCCAGCTTCGGAGGCTGCGCCGTCGTCGCCATGGGCACCTAGTAATACACCACGACGCTGGCCGGATTCGACTGGCTATCGCCCGCGGCCAGGTCCGGCTTTCCGTCCCCATTGAAGTCCAACACCGTCAGGCTGATGCCCAAGGCACTGGTCGAGCCCAGCTTCGACTGCCAGAAGCCGTTCTCCTGCACGGTGTCGAACTCGGCGCCGGGAATGCCCCGGTTGTAGAAGACGAACGCGGCACCGCCGGTGGTGATGTTCTGGCCGATGGCCAGGTCCTGCCGCCCGTCTCCGTTCAGGTCCCCGCGCGCCACGGAGTTGCCGAAGCGGCTGCCGCCCTGGATCTGCAGCGGCGGGGTGGTGAAGCCCGAGGGGCCCGCGTCACGGTACACCCACACCCGGCTGTAGAAGGCCTGGCCCACCGCGAGATCCAGCCCCGCCGCGCCGGCGAAGTCCGCGCCGCCCACCGCCTCGACACCGAAGCCGTTGATGCCGGGGCCGGTGGTGTTAGGGCCCTGCGTGAGCGTCTGCACCGCGTCCGCCAGGGTGAGGCTGGGCTTGGAGCGCACGGTGGCGCCCGAGAACACGTACACGCTGTTGAGCGACTCGTGCGAGGCGGGGATGGTGAAGTCCGGCACGCCATCACCGGTGATGTCTCCCAGCCGGACGTAGCCACGCGAGCGGCCGAAGAAGGCCGTGCCCGCCGGAGCGGTGAAGATCCTGTCCGCGCGGTTGGAGGCAACGCACAGCTCGGTGCCCGTGGTGGAGCAGTTGGTGGTCAGCGCCCGCCACGCGTCCTGCGTGCGCCCGTAGAACAGGTACGCCCTGGGCGGGTTCTCCGCGTGCGAGCTGAGGATGAACTCCTGCAGCCCGTCACCGGTGATGTCGCCGATGAACTTCACGGTGCCACCCAGCGAGGCGCCTGGAATGGGCGTGGCGTGGCGGAACTCGATGGGCGCCGAGGTGTCCACCGTGGTGTTCCTGCGGCCGAAGTAGAGGAAGGCCCGTCCGCTGGTGCCCGCGTAGCCACGCACCCCCACGAGCAGATCCTGCACCACGTCGGTGGCGTTGTTGCCCGCGTCCCCCACGTCGAAGTCGCTGCCGTAGAACTGCGAGCCCGTCTCGGGCAGCGTCAGGTCCTGGCGCACCGGGGGGCTGGCCTGCGTGGGGTTGCTCTTGCCGTAGTAGACGTACGCCGCGCCGGGAACGCCCGTGCCCGCGGCCACCACCAGATCATCGAAGCCGTCGGCGTTCAGGTCTCCGCGCGAGGCGACATAGAGGCCGAAGTTGTTGCCCGCGGCGCCCGGGTTGGTCAGCGTCACCGAGGTCCAGAAGTTGTCCAGCGGCGGCGCCACCTGGAACGGCGGGTAGTTGCCCACCTCGTCGCGCGGGCGCAGCTGGATGAAGTAGCGAGCCAGCGGCGGCACCGTGAGCGTGTAGCGGGTGGAGCCCGCGGGCAGCAGCGCCCCGGTCTCCTGCAGCACCTTGGACCCGAAGTAGGTGGCCTGGTCCTGGATGCCGTTGGCGAGCTGGGCGTTGGTGGACCAGCGCAGGTCATACCCCGCGGGCAGGCCCGAGACGCCATCGTCTCCACTGGCCGTCCACGACACCTCCACCCTGGCCGCGCGCTCCTGGCCCGCGACCACGGTGCGCGTCACGGTGGAGGCCGCTGGCGGCACCACGTCCACGGTGGCCGCCACCGAGTGGCGCACCACGTTGCCGGACACGTCGCGCACGCGCAGCTCCAGCGTGCCCACCGTGTTGTGCGGCAGCGTCACCGGCACGCTCAGCGTCTGTGGATCCGTGGTGACGGAGAACTCCGAGGACACCGCGGCGTTCAGGTAGAAGGCCTGCACCTTGCTGCCCACCGCCTGGGCCACGGTCATCGTGAAGGTGGCGTTGGCATCGCCGCCCGGAGCCGCGTCCACCACGTACTCGGGCGCGGGTGTCGGGAAGAGGAACGCGTTGTTCTCGGCGACGAAGTAGAGCGTGGCCCCCGCCGGAGACACGGAGGTGATGACCGGCGGCGTCAGGTCCACCGTCACATCCACGAAGTCGATGCTGCGCAGGCCCGTGATGTTGAGGACCTCCACGGTGAGCCGGGTCTGCTCGTTGTCCGCCAGCGTCAGGTCGAAGAAGAAGGCGCCCGTCGTGGCGTCGGCGGTGACGGTGGCCTCGGCGGTGGGGCTGCTGCCCCGGTAGAGCGACACCGTGCGGCCCCGGCAGTCCACGGTGTTGCCGGCCAGCCGGTACTGCAGGCCGGGGGTGCCCGGGTCGCGATCATCCCCCGGCAGCAGCGTCACCACCGGATCCGCCGGGGTGGTGAGGGTGATGTTGCAGCCGGGCACCCGCACATCCACGCCCGGGGCCGAGTCGCTCGCGGAGTTACCCGCAGGGTCCACCGCCTCCACCGAGACGGTCTGCACTCCGATGGGGAAGTTGAGGGTGCCCTGCGCCACGCCGGAGTTCACCGGCAGCTCACCCACGAGGGTGCGCGAGCCCGGGCCGTCCTGCGTGAAGATGCGGACCATCGTCACATCGCCGCCCCCCACGTCCACGCGCACGGGGATGTCCGTGCCGTTGTAGATGGTGTTCGCCATGGGGGTGACGAGGTCCACCGTGGGCGCGTCGAGGTCCACGGTGATGGTGCGCACCAGGGGCGGGGTGCGGTTGCCCGAGGTGTCCGTGGCGGTGAGGGTGAGCGTGTACGTCACCGTGCCCGTGGCCGGCAGGGTGTACTCATGCGTGGCCACGAGCGACGCGGGCGTCAGGCTCACCGCGCCGCCGGTGGGCGACAGCTCCACGCGCACGCCGTCGGTGCCCACGTCCGCGTCGGTCTGCACGCTGACGCGCAGCTGGAAGCCCGAGGCGCCGGACGGATCATCCGCGATGCCCAGCGAGGTGCGCGTGGGCGCGTTCACCACCAGGGTGGGCGGCACCCGGTCCAACCGGAACGAGAAGAAGGCGGCCGTGTTGAGCGGGTAGAACGGGGTGGGGTTGGCGATGCGGTTGGAGTTGCCCGCCTCGTCCGTCACCGCGACGACGAGCGCGTAGTCCGCCGCGACGCCGGTGGGCATGGCATCCAGGGGCACGGTGACCTGGCCCCCGGTGACGGTGGCCTGGCCATAGATGATGTTGGGGTTATTGGCGCTGCGCACCTGCGCCATGCGCCCGTCCTCCAGGCCGTCCACGGTGACGCGCAGCTGCGGCGGGCCCGAGGGCAGCTCGGTGGCATTGAGCCGCTTGTCGCCGTTGGCGTCCCCCAGCAGCTCCACGGCGCGCACGGTGGGCTCCAGGCTGTCCACGCGGATGGGCACCTCGGCGGAGCTGGAGATGGCGCCATCGATGAGCACCGCCTTCAGGGCATAGCGCCCGTCCGGGTAGGTGAAGTCCGGGGTGAAGGAGGCCACGTTGGTGGCCAGGGTGAACCAGCCCGAGCCATCGCGGCACGGCGCGGCGCCCTGCGTCAGCGCCACGTCGGTGCAGATGTCCACCACGCCGGTGGCCGAGCGCCCGGGCGCGCTGTACTGGAGCGGCGCCTGAATGCCGACCTGATCAGCCGTCACGTCCGAGGTGGCCAGGTAGGTGGGCGCCGGTGCCGGCGGAGGCGCGGGGATCTGCAGCGCGATGGTGCCCGGTTGCGTGTCCACCAGCAGCAGCACCGTGGCGCAGGCCACCGTTCCTCCGGGGCCGGTGAGCTCGGCGCGCAGCACGTTGGCGCCCTCCTCCAGGTTCACCCCGGCGAAAGCCGCCTGGGCGTCCGTGGCCGCCACGGGCATGGAGCCGAGCTCGGTCGTCCCGCGCAGCAGCCGCAGCGTGCCCGCGGCGGTGGGCTGCACCGCCAGGCGCACCGTCACCGTGAGCCCTCCGCCCGTGCGCACCACGCCGTCCCCGGGGCCCAGGTAGCGGCCCGAGGCGGGCTCGGCGAATCGCAGCGTGCCTCCGGAGAAGGCCAGCGTCAGCGTGCGCGTCTGCGTAGTGGTGTTGCCCGCCAGGTCCGTGGAGCGCACCTGCAGCTCACACGTGCCGCTGGAGGGCACGGAGACCTCGCGCAGCACCAGGTTGCCGGCGCCATCGGCCTGCCCCGCCACGCCCGCCGTCATGCCGCAGCCGGTGGCCAGCACCGTCGCGCGCGGCTCGGTGCTCACCTCCAGCGCGATCTGCATGCCCGGCCTCACCGAGGTGTCATTCAGCTCGGAGCCCAGCGTGCTCTGCCCCGCGGGCACGCCGCGCACGTTGAAGCTCAGCGTGGGCGCGGTGGTGTCCACGCCCAGCGCCAGCGCCTGGCTGGTGCCATTGCCCGGGCACGAGGCCACCAGGCTGTACTCTCCCTGATTCGTCACCGGCAGCAGCACCTGCGCGGTGCCACCCGAGGCCGCCGCGCTCGCGCGGCTGCGCTCCACGCCGCTGGCGTCATAGGCCACCACCGTGACGGTGCCCGTGCCGGACACCACGCGCACCGGCGTGGGCGAGGTGCGCACCAGCGTCCCGTCCGCGGGCGAGGTGATGGCGCAGGTGGCCCGGCCCAGGGACACCGTCACCGTCTCCACCGCGCACTGCTCGATGCCCGCGGCGTTGCTCACACAGGCCTGCACGGTGTTGGTGCCCTCGGCCAGGTGGGCGGTAAACGAGGCCGTGCGGCCCGCGCCCGCCGTCGCCGCGCGCTGAGGCCGGGCGAACTGGCCCGACACGGAGGTGAACAGCCGCACCTCGGTGCCCTCGGGCAGCGAGTCCGCCTGGACGCTCACCGGCACCTGCACCCCGTTCTCCGCCCGGCCGTCCGCGTCCGAGGTGACGCTCCTCTGCACCGTCATCCTCACGCTGGGCGCCAGGCTGGCGACGGTGACGGGGATCTGCCGCGTGGTGACGTTGCCGCCCTGGTCCGCCACGCGCAGCGTGTAGCTGTACTCGCCATCCACCGGCACCGTCACGGTGGGGAACGTCACGCCTCCGGCCACCACCTGCGTCACCAGGTCCGGCACGCCCTGCCGCGACAGCGTGGCCGTCACGCCCGACTCGGAGCAGCCCACCGTGGCCTCCACCTTGAAGGTCGTCGAGGCCACGGGCGCCACCGGCGAGGCCACCTCGATGCGGGGCGCCACCGTGTCCAGGGTGATGGTGCGCCGGCCCGAGGTGACGTCCTTGTCCCCGTTGCCGTTGCGCACCACCGCGTAGCACACCGCCTGCTGCGCCTCGCACGCCGCCTGCGTCAGCGTCACGGTAACCTGCGTCACCTCGCTGCTGTTCACCGTGAAGTCCGTGGGCGGCACGCCGCACGCCTGCTCGCAATAAAGGGTGCCCGTCTTGCCCACCAGCCCGGTGCTCTTCAGCCCGAAGCGCAGCTGATAGCCGGGCGTGTTCGGATCCGCGTCATCCGCCTCGCGCAGCACCTGGCCCTCGGTGGGCTGCGTCAGGTCCACCTTCGGCGGCTCGGTGGACACCGTCACGCTGAGGCGCTGGGTGGCCGTGCGCTTCGAGCCCGCCTCCGTCACCGTCACCTGCATCAGGTTGGTGCGCGGCTGCAGCAGCGTGCCCGGAAAGCGCACGCGGTTGCCGTCGATGATGCCCTCGGGCCCCGGCGTCCACGCCGACTGGCTGGGCACGCGCACCTCCAGCTTCGCGCTGGCCAGCTTCACCGCGCGGCCCGCCGAGTCCCCCGCCACCGCCACCACCTCGTACTGAATGCCATCGGTGGCCGGGTCCGCATCGTCGGCCAGCGTCAGCCGCTGCCCGTCCGTGGGCTTCTCGAAGGCCACCTCCAGCCGGGACTCGACGGGAGGCTTGCCGCACCCGGCGGCGCCCAGCACCAGCGCCCAGCTCATCAGCAGCCACTGAAAGACGACTCGCCGCATACGTCACTCACCTCTCGGCGGGCCCTGGGGGCCTCGCCCTGTACGGGGTGCGCGCCAGGCCCTCAGGGCCCGAGCACCAGCACCTTCTTCTCCACGAGGAGCTTCACGAAGGCCACCGTGTCCACCCGGCACGCCTGGGGCTCCACTTCGAACTCGTCACACAGCACCGCTACGATTTCATCCACCGTGCGCCGGCCATCCACCAACTCCACGATGCGCTCGGCCACCGCGGACACCTGCCCGGAGGCATCCTCGAAGGTGTGCAGGTGCTCATCGGGCCCGGCCGCCATCAGCCGGCCGCCCACGCGCTGCACCCCCGTCTCCGGGTGCAGCCGGGGCACCGCGCGCAGCACGTCCTGTCCCGCTCCCGCGAGCCGCTCGCGTTGATCTTTGGGAAGGAGTGCAGCCACGAACGTCCCCCGGAGGCCGGCCCCCCGGCTCACGAGCCCTCAGGGCTCACGAGTGCGTGGCCATGCTACCCGCACTTGCCGATGCGGGCCAGCGCGCGGCCTTCCCTGCCTGGCCCCCGAACAAGGATTTGGGGCGCGCCCCCGGGAACCGTTATGACGGGGCCATGTCCTACCCCTGGCGGGGTGGGCGCAGCGTGGGAGAGCTCATGGACACGGCCGATGGCAACCTGGCGCCGCAGCGCGGGTGGTGGAGTCGCAACTGGAAGTGGATGGTGCCGGTGGGCTGCCTGGGCGTGCTGGCCACCTGTGGCTGTCTGGGCGCCATCCTCGCGGCCGCCGTCTACGGCTCGTTCAAGAACACAGGGGCCTACACCGAGGCGGTAACCATCGCCACGAGCGACTCGGAGGTCCAGGCCACGCTGGGCCAGAAGATCGACACGGGCTTTCCCATGGGCTCGGTGAAGTCGACCAACGGCCGCACCCGTGCGGACCTCACCATCTCGCTGGATGGAGACAAGGCGGACGGCACGCTGCGGGTGAAGGGCGCGGACACCGGTGGCGGGTGGAACTACTCGGTGCTCCAGGTGGAGGTGCCTGGCCGCCCGCCCATTGACTTGAGGGACAAGGTGGGCGGCGGCACTCGCGAGCTGGCGCCGCCCACACCGGACGCGCCGCCGGGGCAGGACGAGCAGGAGCAGGAACAGGACAGCGACGCCGACATCAACCTGTAGCCCGGGGCGCGGGCGTGTCCCCGAGCCCTACGCCTAGGGCTCCATCCGCAGGTAGAGCAAGTCGCTGGGGCCCTGCGGCTCCCGGGTGGCCCCATCCAGCTCGAGCTCCCAGGACAGCGTGGTGCCCAGCACCACGCCGCCGCCGGGCTGCGGGGCCACCTTGAACTGCCGCTCATGGTCCAGCACGCGGGACCACTGGTGGTGGCCCTGGGGCGAGTAGCGCGCCACGAAGCCGCGCCGGGTGCTGAAGTAGGGCGAGAAGCCCAGCGAGAAGCCCACCGTCCCGCCGCCGAGATCGAACACGCCCTCGCCCTGCCCCGTCACCACCAGCGAGCCGTCCTCACTCACCACCAGCTCGTCGAACCACAGGGAGAAGCCCGTCCCGGTGCCCACTGAGCGCATCCAGACGTCCTCTCCCGACGCCGTCATCACACCCAGGAAGCCGTTGGTGTTGGGCACCTCGGGGTAGCTGGCCTCGGGGTCGCCGCCCACGTGCTTGCTGCCGGCGAAGTGGAACGAGTCCCCGAAGTTGCCCGTGAAGGCGATGTGGCCCGAGCCCTGGGGCTTCACGTCCGACACCTCGCCATAGGCGCCCTTGAAGACGCGCTTCCACAGCAGGCCGCCGGTGGGGCTGTACTTGGCCAGGAACGGCGCCCGGTGGTGCAGCCGTCCATCTCCCAGGTCCGTCGAGCCGCTGGCCGAGCCGCCCACCAGCACGTTGCCCTCCTCGTCGGCGGACACGGTGTTGGCGTAGATGAGGCCCGCGAAGCCCCGCTCCTCGCCGCTCTGGAAAGCCCGGGACCACGCGTGGTGCCCTTCCCAGGAGAACTTCGCCAGGAAGCCGCCCTCGCCCCACGAGTACCCCGTGCGGCCCTTGGCGTTGGACTTCAGCCTCTCTCCGCCCAGGTTCATCTCTCCGGTGAAGAGGCCCGCGACGAGCAGACTGCCGTTGGCATCCGTGGCCACCGCGTACGGCATCACCGGCTGATAGCGGCCCAGGTCTCCCCGAGAGGCGAAGCCATGGGCCCACACCCCGTCCCCACGCGGCGAGAACTTGGCCACGAAGAACCCGGCCCACGTCTCCGACTCGGGGATGTACGGCAGGCTGCCGGTGCCCAGGTTCGGCGCGCCATGGTAGTTGCCCACCACGAGGATGTTGCCCCGGGGAGTAACGGTGAGGTGCGCCACCCGCACCTGCTCGGTCACCACCACGCGGCGCCACAGCTCGCTGCCGGTGGCGCTGTAGCGCGCCAGCGCCAGCCCCTCGCCCTGCCGGGGGAAGGCCACCGGGCCGAAGCGGCCCGCCGCCACGAAGCCGCCCTCGGGGTGGCGCGCCATCGCATCCAGCTCGTCCTGCCCCGAGCCGCCATGCTGCCGCGCCCAGCCGGTGTGGCCGCCGCCCACCCCGCGGTACGAGCAGAACTCCGGGCTCTCCAGCATGTAGTGCAGCGTGGGGCCCCGGCCTTCGGCGTCGCCCTCGCGCGAGGCGAACGAGACGCTGTCACCCCCTTCGGGGATCAGCCCGAAGCTGTAGCGCTCCGAGTCCTTCACCGTGCCGGAGAGGTTGAACCGCACCCGGCTCTGCGCGCTCACGGCGCCCAGGTTCCCCAGCGGCTTGTCGGCCAGCGTGGGCCGGTTGTTCCAGTTGAGGAGCCGCTCGCTCCACTGATTGCCGGTCCGGTACAGCTTCGGGCCGTTGGTGGTCGAGGTGGTGGCCTGCAGCTCCAGCCACGCCTGGCGCACGTCCAGTCCGCCAGTGTTCACCTGGAACTGAAAGTAGGACTCCTGCCGCGGCACCCCATCCGCTGCCAGCGTGTGCGCCGAGCCGAAGTTGCGCCTCGGCTCACTCTCGGCGACAGAGCCATCCACCAGCGCGCCCGTCACCCGGTAATAGGTGTCCGTACGCCGCATGCAGTCCGCACGCGCCCCCTGCTCCGCCAGGGCCAGAGCGGCCAGTGCCACGATCCACCTGCCCCCCGTGACGCGTCTCGATTTCACGACGAACCTCCTGAACTGGGAAAGTGCGTGAACACCGCGTGCACGGGCTGTACCCTCATCAAAGCTCGGCAGTGGACGCGCAATCGCCCTGAAGAAGCCCGCGGCCGCCAGGATCAGGGAAAACCATTTCCCAACCAGGGCACGCGGCGCCTCCATTTGGGAAGGTGCTGGCCCATAATGGGCGCATGACGCAGCGCACAGACGTGGTCTTCGTCCCCCAGGTCAACCTCAGCGAGCACCTCACGGCCGGGCAGATCACCCAGGCCAGCCTGGTAGGCACCCCCCACTTCCTCTTCATCTTCCCGCACGAGGCGCGGGCCTTTCTGGAGAACACTCCCACCAACAATCGCTGGAAGGTGAGCCCGGCGGAGATGCCTGGGGCCATCGAGAAGTTCCTCTCGGAGAAGCTCTCGCTGGACAAGCTCGAGAAGGAGCTGACGACGGTGCTGTCGCGGGACAAGTCCCAGCGGCGCGTCTTCCCGGTGGATCAGCTGGAGGGGTTCGCCATCAAGGTCGGCTTCTGGATCTTCGGTGGCATGTCCATCCAACTGGCGGGTGAGGAGCGGCGCGTCATCAACGTGCCGGGCACGGACGCGCGCCGCCGGCTCCATGACTTCTACGCCTCGAGGCTGAAGTGAGGACGCCCTTGCTTCCCGCGGCCCTCTGCTGGCTGCTCGTTGCGTCGGCGGCCCTGGGGCAGCTGTGAGCGCGCGACCCCAGGCCCCGGAAGGGCAGGCCCGGCGGATGCCCGCGCTGTTCGTGAGCCATGGCGCGGCGACGCTGACGCTGAACCCGCGCACACCGGTCAATCCCTGGCTGAAGAGCCTGGGGCTCGAGTTGCAAGGGCTTGGGGCAAAGGCCATTGTCTGCGTCTCCGCCCACCACCATGCCGCTCCCCACGTGCGAGTGGGCACGAGCCTGGCCCCCGAGACGATTCACGATCACCCCGCCTCCGAGCACTACGGCTTGCGCTGGCCGGTGGCCGGCAGCCCCGAAGTAGCGCGCCGCGTGCTGCGGGCCCTGGAGGCCGCGGGCATCAGCGGAGAGGAGGCGCCCACGCAGGGGCTGGACCATGGCGCCTGGGTGCCGCTGTCGCTGCTCTTCCCCGAGGCGCGGGTGCCCGTGGTGCCGCTCTCGCTCCATGCGAGCATGGGGCGGGCGATGCACCTGGCGCTGGGCCAGGCGCTGGCGCCGCTGCGCGACGAGGGGGTGCTGCTCATCGGCAGCGGGGGCACGGTGCACAACCTGGGCGAGTTCCGCCGCTCCTTCCTGGGCGGAGGGGCGCAGCACGAGGCGCCGCCATGGGCCCACGAGTTCGACACCTGGGTCACCGAGACGCTGACCAAACAGTCCGCGTTCCAGCGCAACCAGGCGCTGGTGAACTTTCCCAGCCACCCATTGGCGAGCAAGGCGCACCCCACCCCCGAGCACTTCCTGCCGCTGCTGGTCGTCGCGGGCAGCTCCGGGGACAGCTCACCCGAGCAGCGCCCCCGGAGGCTGCACACCAGCTACCAGCACGGCCTGGCGATGTCCGCCTTCCGCTTCGATGGGTAATTGGAGGAAAACCATGGTCTCTCGCCGCACCGCCTGGCTGAAGTGGGCTCCTATCTTCCTGGCCAGCGCGGATGAAAAGCGGCTCATGGCCCAGGACTGCACCAAGGACCTCTGGCGCACCATCAAGCCCGACATTGTCCTTCACGCCGATCGCAACCTACTGCGTGCCGCGGTGACGCTGGACTTCAAGTTCCCCTGCCCTGACACCAACGAGCCCCGGTGGAAGGAGTATGGAGAGGATAGCGCCTATGCCGACTCCAACCAGGGTGAGGTCTACCGGAAAGCGCTGGGAGGAGAGGCGCTGATCATCTCGCCACGAAGAGGCGTGACACGATGAGAGAGCGCATTCCAGTTATCCGCTTGCGGAACCAGAGTGGCGATCTGGAGGTACGCGACGGCATCATCCTCTGCTTCTTCATGCGCCGCTCTCATGGAGAGGTGGCCCCCGCTGTGTGGCGAGCCTTGCAAACGTATGTGCAGGCTGTTCCTCCCCAATCACTGGCCTGGTACGGCAGCCCCGACGGGGACACCCTTCCCCTGGGCGACAAGGGCTGGGAGCACATCCGCAGGAAAGTGCTTGAGCGCCCCTTGGCAGACGCCTGCAACGTCGACCTGGACGAGCGCGACGGGGAAGTCGGCGGCTACCACTTCGAGTACCGGGGTCGGCGGCTCGATGCGCCGCTCTTCGCTCACGACAGTGGGACCACGTGTGCAGTCTCCTTCTCCTTCCCCACGGAGTACCTTCTGGAGCATGGCCCCGCCCAACTGCGCGCCCTGGCACTGGAGCTCGCCCGCGAGCTGCCCTTCAGCTTCGGCTATGCCAGCCTCGCCTTCGTCTCACCCCGGGGCCGCTGGTACGCGGTCCGCCAACAACTCTTTGAGCCTCTCGACCGCTATCTGGGCATGGACTTCTATCAGCTCGAGCGCACCAGCGAAGTCATTGGGACGGGAGCCCGCGGTGCCTACTGGCTCACCTTCCTTGGCCAGCCCCTGCTCGGCCAGCTCGGCGGTCCCGAGCACTTGCGCCAGCAACTGCCGTTCCCCGAAGTCTCCTTCCAACGCTTGGACGGTGAACGCCTGCTGCTCACCCTGGGTGAGGGGCCAGACGTCATTGACACGGCCCAGGAGCCTCACGTGCCCCACTACCGCGTGTTGGCACGCCTGCTGGAGCCCTCTTTCCCCGAGGAAAGCATGGGCTGGTCCTCCGAGGCCAAGGACAACATGCACCGCTGGCTCCGCCGCCTCTGCCAGTAAACGGCCCGCAATGAGCAGAGCCGGCAGCCGCTGATCCCTCAGCGGCTCCCGGCCCCGGTTGAAGCGCCGCTGGGTGCGGCCTACTTCATGCCCTTGAGCGTCTGGCGCAGCTCGGGCAGCACCTTGAAGAGGTCCGCCACCAGCCCGTAGTCCGCCACCTGGAAGATGGGCGCCTCGGGATCCTTGTTGATGGCGACGATCGTCTTCGAGCTCTTCATGCCCGCCAGGTGCTGAATCGCCCCGCTGATGCCCGCGGCGATGTAGAGCTGCGGGGCCACCACCTTGCCCGTCTGCCCCACCTGGTAGTCGTTGGGCACCCAGCCCGCGTCACACACCGCGCGCGAGGCACCCACCGCCGCGCCCAGCTCGTCCGCCAGCGCTTCGATCTCCTTGAAGTCGCCCTTGGTGCCGCGGCCACCGGAGACCACCACGCGCGCCTCGGTCAGCTCCGGCCGGGCGCTCTTCACTTCCTTGAAGTCCACGAACTTCGTCTTGGAGGCCTCGAGCTTCGGCGTGAAGCTCTTCACCTCGGCGGCCGGCTGGCCACCCTGCGCCGCCGGGAACTCCGTGGCGCGCAAGCTGAACACCTTCACCGGCGTGGTCAGCTTCACCTCGGCGAACACGTTGCCCGCCCACATGGGCCGGCTGAACGTGATGTCCGCCCCGCCGCCATTGAAGGCCATCACGTCGGTGGCCATGGCGGCCCTCAGGCGCGCGGCCACCCGCGGCATCAGGTCCTTGCCCATGGCCGTGGACGCCATGCCCACGAAGTCGGCCTTCAGCTCCTGCGCCAGGCCGGCGATGGCGGGCGTGTACACCTCGGCCAGGTAGTGCTCGAACTCCGGCGCGGCGGCGGTGTGCACCGCCTTCACGCCGGTAACCTTCAGCTCCTCGGCCAGCTTCGACGGATCCTTGGACAACAGCGCCAGGTGCACCTCGGCCCCGGCCTTCTCCGCCAGCGTACGGCCCGCGGAGATGGCGTTGAGGGTGGCCTTGCGCAGGTGCCCGTCCGGCTGCTGCTCGGCGACGATGAGAACGATCGGCATGGAGAGCTCCAGTCTCGCGAATCGGTTGAAAGGGCGGGCCTAGACGACCTTGGCCTCGTTGCGCAGCTTGTCCACCAGCGCCGACACGTCCGGCACCTTGATGCCCGCCTTGCGCGGCGGCGGCGACGACATCTTCACCACCTGAATCTTCGGGGTGACGTCCACGCCCAGCTTCTCCGGCGTCAGCTCCTCGATGGGCTTGCTCTTGGCCTTCATGATGCCCGGCAGGCTCGCGTAGCGCGGCAGGTTCAGCCGCAGGTCCGTGGTAACCACCGCCGGCAGCGTGCACTCCAGCGTGGTCAGCCCGTTGTCCACCTCGCGCACCACGCGCACTGTCTTGCCGTCGGCGCCCACGGCCAGCGCCGGCTGCTTGTTCTTCTCCTGCTCGCTCTCCAGCGACTCCACCTTGGAGGCGAACGTGGCCTGGCTCCAGTTCAGGAACTCGGCCAGGTACTGGCCCACCTGGTTCTGGTCATCGTCGATGGACTGCTTGCCCAGGACGACCATGTCCGGCTTTTCCTTCTCGGCCACCTTCTGCAGCAGCCCCGCGATGCCCAGCTGGTCCAGCGGCCCGGTGTGGTTGACCCACACGGCGCGGTGCGCGCCCATGGCCAGCGCGTGGCGCAGCTGCTCCTGCACCTCCTTGCCGCCGATGGACACCACCACCACCTCGCCCTGGTGCTTGGCCACCAGCCGCAGGCCCTCTTCCACGGCGATCTCGTCAAAGGGGTTGATCTTGTACTTCAGCCCCTCCTGGACGATGCCGGAGCCGTCCGGCTTGACCTTGATCTTCGACTCGGGATCTTCCACACGCTTGGCGGTGACGAGGATCTTCACGGTGTTTCTGCTCCTCTGGTCGGGGCCATTGATTGGCGAATCAGTCGGGCCCGAGTATTAGGCATCCGGGTTGCCCCGGGGCAACGTTAAAGCGCCCGGGGCGGTAGATTTACTTTTCTACTTGAACAGTTCCCGGCCGATGACGAGCCGCTGCACCTGGCTGGTGCCCTCGTAAATCTGAATGAGCTTGGCGTCGCGCATCAGCTTCTCGACGGGGTAGTCCTTCATGTACCCGTAGCCGCCGTACACCTGCACCGCGTCGGTCGTCACCTTCATGGCCATGTCGGCGGCGAAGCACTTGGCGTAGCTGGAGACCAGGGTGTTCTTCTGCCCGTTATCGAGCAACCAGGCGCTCTGGTAGGTGAGCAGGCGCGCGGCCTGGATGTTCATGCCCATGTCGGCCAGCATGAACTGCACGCCCTGGTGCTCGCGGATGGGCTTGCCGAACGTCTGGCGCTGGGTGCTGTACTCCATGGCGTGCTCGAGCGCGGCGCGGGCGATGCCCACCGAGAACATGGCCGTGAGCGGGCGGCTGTTGTCCAGCGTCTCCATGGCGATGCCGAAGCCCTGGCCCTCCTCGCCAATGCGGTTTGCCACCGGCACGCGCACCTCGTCGAAGTTCAGTGACACGGTGTCACTGGCGCGCTGGCCCATCTTGTTCTCGTGCTTGCCCACGGTGAGCCCGGCGGGCCGGCCCTCCACCACGAAGCAGCTGATGCCCTTGTGCTTCCTGGCCTTGTCCACCGTGGCGAACACGGTGAACTGCTCGGCGTGCCCGCCGTTGGTGATGAAGCACTTGGAGCCGTTGAGGACGTAGAAGTCACCCTCACGCCGCGCGGTGGTGCTCATGGACGCCACGTCCGAGCCCGCCCCCGGCTCGGTGAGGCAGAACGAGGCGAACTTCAGCCGCTCGTTGAAGTGCGACAGCAGCCGCTTCTTCTGCTCCTCGGTGCCCGCCAGGATGATGGGCAGGTTGGCCAGATCGTTCGCCACGATGGTGGTGGCCACCGAGGCATCGCCCCAGCTCAGCTCCTCGCACACCAGCGCCTGATCCATGTGCGACAGCCCCAGCCCCCCGCACTCCTGGGGGATCGCCATGTTGATCAGCCCCAGCTCATGGGCGATGGCGATCAGGTCCCGTGGGAAATGTGCCGTCTCGTCGTAGTGAGCGGCCTTGGGGCGCACCACCTCGCGAGCGTATTTACGGGCCGTCTCCTGAAGCGCGCGCTGTGAGTCCGAGAGTTCGAAGTCCATGCAGTCCCCGAGGTGGCAATGAGGTAAAGAGCTGTTGACGTTTTGACGAAGGGCGTCGCCGTCGAAAATACTGCCGCCCTACTTCCTTCATCAGGAGTTCCAACAATATGCAACGTCCGATTTGGCGCGTCTCCGTCGCTCTGGCGGTCGCGATGAGCGCCGTCATCCTCGCATGCCCGGGAGGCGGCGGAGGAGATGGAGGCGGGGAAGATGACCTGCTCATCACCGCCACCCCCCGGCAGATCAACGATCAGGGAATGACGTCCGTGATTGATGTGACCGCCACCACCGCGGACGGCACCGCCGGTACGGGCAGCGTGGTGCTCAAGGCGGTGGCGGGCCAGCTGGGCAACGGCACGGCCGAGGAGACGCTGACGCTGGGCGCCGGTGGCAAGGCGACCACCTCGTTCACCTGCAACAAGGCGCAGGACGCCAAGTGCGCGGGCAACGTGCGCATCGACGGCACGTGGAACACCGCCACCTCGTCCACCACGCTGGTGGTGAGCAGCACCCCGGTGCCGGACGGCGGCGGCGGCACCCGGCCGGATGCCGGCACCGACGGTGGCCGGCCGGACGCCAGCCTGCCGGACGGCGGCACCGCTCAGTTCATCATCATCATCGAGACGGCCAAGCCGCAGCTGGTGGGCAACACGGGTGATCAGACGGCTGTCACCGCCACGGTGACGCGCACCTCCAACAACACGCCCGCGGCGGGCGTACAGGTCACCTTCAACACCACGCTGGGCTCGTTCACCGCCGCCGCGGGCACGGGGAGCACGCAGGCCACCACGGACGCCAATGGCCGGGCCACCGTCACCCTCCATGTGGCCAACACCGCCCCTGGCACCGCGCGCATCACCGCCACCCATGGCGATGGCACGGGCCTCAAGGACATCACCTTCGCGGCGGTGTCCTCCATGGTCTACAAGACGGGCTCGGCCAAGACGCTGCTGGGCCTGGCCAGCTCCGGCCGCGAGACGACCACCCCCATCACCTTCCGGGTGCAGAACTCCGCCCAGCAGCCGGTGCCTGGCATCGAAGTGTCCTTCGAGGTGTCCGGCGCGGCCGGCGCCACGGTGACGCCCACCTCGGTGACCAACAACATGGGCGAGGCCACCACCACGCTGCGCTCGGGTGACAACGTGGGCGTGGCCATCGTGAGGGCGATCGTCACCGCCACGAAGAACTCGACGCCGGATGTGTCGGCCAACCACCCGGGCACGCCCATTGTCGGCGGCAAGCCGTCTGACCGCGGCCTGGCGGTGGACTGCGTCCAGAAGAACCTGGGCGTGCTGCATGCCATCCCGCCGCCGCGCGACGTGGAGACCATCTGCTCCGCCAAGCTGGTGGACCGCTTCGGTAACCCCGTGGGCCTGACCACCTCCGTGCAGTGGTACCCGGAGTCGGGCTCCATCAGCAGCCCGGTGGACTCCAGGCCGCAGATGGGAAATACGCCCTCGGCGGACACGGGCGAGGCCGTCACCACCTTCCAGACCCGAAGCAACTTCCCTCCGTATGCCGTGACGCCGCTGCCGGGCGAGCGCTTCCTGGGCAGCGCGACCAACCCCGCCGATCGCAACCCGCGCGACATGGCCGTCACGGTGATCGCGGTGGTCGCCGGCGAGGAGGACTTCTATGACGGCTCGGGCAGCGCCGGCATTCTCAACGGCCGGTGGGATCCGGGCGAGTGGTTCGTGGATCTCGGCGAGCCGCTGGTGGACCGCAACGACAACGGGGTGTGGGATCCGGGCGAGTTCTACATCGACACCGAGCGCATCAACTGCGCGGACCCGACCGCCCCGGCGCGGCAGAACGGCAAGTGGGACAGCCCCAATGGCTGCTGGGACAGCAACACGCAGATCTGGCGCCCCATCCACCTGGTGTACACCGGGCCCCTGGTGCAGGACTTCACGCTCAGCCCGCCGCAGCCGGCCAACGGCTACTTCGTGCCCGTCAACGGCCTGGTCGATGTGAACTTCCGCTGGGCTGACGCCTACTTCAACCGGCTGTCCCCGGACGGCGCGAGCTTCACCGTCACGAAGACGGGCAACCGTGGCTCCGCCAGGGTGCAGGCCGGTGCCCCGAACACGTTTGACTACGGCGGCTTCAACATCGCCTACCGCAAGCTGGAGGGGACCACGACGGATGGCGGCATCGTGCTGGGCGGCCCGTGTGACACGGGCAAGCCCACGCCCCCGGACTCGGGCACCTCGCCGGTGGCCACCCGCTGCGTGCATGCCACTCAGTACACGTTCCCGCTGGGCGGCAACACGGGCACCATCCGGCTCGAGGGTGCCACCGGGCCCCAGCCGCCCCTGCCGGACGGCGGGGTGCAGGGACCGATCAACTCGGTCATCACCATCCAGGCCAACCACAACTTCTCGTCCTCGACGGGCGAGAACTTCGGCGCGCAGTACCAGTAGCCCCGCGCGCTGAACCCTGAAGCCGGGAGCCACCGCGCCTGTCTGGGCGGTGGCTCTCTGCTTTCGAGGCCCTTGGAGCCGGAAGCCTTACGGCTTCTGGGCCTTGGGCACCTTCTCCCAGTCGGCCAGGAACTTCTTGATGCCGATGTCGGTGAGCGGGTGCTGGGCCAGCTGGTTGATGACGCTGAAGGGCAGCGTGGCCACGTCCGCGCCCATGCGCGCCGCCTGCAGCACGTGCACGGGGTTGCGCACGCTGGCCACCAGCACCTGGGTGTTGAAGTCGTAGTTCCGGTAGATCTCGATGATGTGGGAGATGAGCTCCATCCCATCCTCGGAGATGTCATCGAGCCGGCCGACGAACGGGGACACGTAGGTGCCGCCCGCCTTGGCCACCAGCAGGGCCTGGTTGGCGGAGAACACCAGCGTCACGTTGGTGCGGATGCCCTCGGAGGTGAGCGCCTTGACGGCCTTCATGCCCTCCACGCCCATGGGAATCTTCACCACGACGTTGTCGTGGATCTTCGCCAGGATGCGGCCTTCCTTGATGAGCTCGGGCGCCTCGAGCGAGACGCACTCGGCGCTCACCGGCCCATCCACGATGGAGCAGATCTCCCGGATGGTCTCCTCCAGGCCGCGGCCCACCTTGGCCAGCAGTGAAGGGTTGGTGGTGACGCCATCCACGCACCCCATGTCATATGCCTTGCGAATCTCGCCGACGTCAGCGGTGTCGATGAAGAACTTCATCTTGTCCCCTTTGTGGGAAAACCTGCGCCAGCAGGGTGAACAGTCCAGCCCGGGCACCGGGCGTGCGAGCGCGTAGTCGATGGCCCGCACCGGGTCAAGGGTAGCGGCCCGGGAGGCCCAAGGGTAGAAGGGCGGCAAGCCATGGCCCGTGCCCCCCGCTCCACCGCCAAGAAGCCCCGCCTGCGTGCCCTGCCCGGGCGCGACGCCACCGCCACGCCGCAGCCCCGCTCCGAAGGGGACGAGGCCTCGCTGGCCTACGCGCAGGGCGTGCTGGAGGCGGAGGCGCGGGCCATTCTGGGGCTGAAGCTGGGGGACTCGTTCCTTCGGGCGCTGGGCCTTTTGCGCGAGTGCACCGGGCAGGTGGTCGTCACCGGCATGGGCAAGGCGGGGGTGATTGGGCAGAAGCTGTCGGCGACGCTGGCCTCCACGGGGGTGCGCTCGGTGTTCCTGCACCCGGCCGAGGCGGTGCATGGGGACCTGGGGCGGGTAGGCAAGGGGGACGTGATTCTGGCGCTGTCCAACAGCGGCGCCACCGAGGAGTTGCTGCGGCTGATGCCCTCGTTCCGGCGGCTGGGCACGCCCGTGATTGCGCTGACAGGGGACATGGACAGCCCGCTGGCGCGTGGGGCGGACGTGGTGCTGGGCATGGGGCGGATTGAAGAGGCGTGCCCCATGGGGCTGGTGCCCACGGCGTCCACGGCGGCGCTGCACGCGATGGGCGATGCGCTGGCGATGACGCTGTTGCGCTCGCGCACGTTCGGCACGCAGGAGTACGCGCTGCTGCACCCGGGAGGGAAGATTGGCCGCTCGGTGCAGCGGGTGTTCGAGGTGATGCGCACGGGCCCCGCCAACCCGGTGGTGAAGGAGACGGCGAAGCTGTCCGAGGCGGTGGGGGTGATGACGAAGACGCCGGGCCGCCCGGGAGCCACCAGCGTGGTGGACCGCGAGGGGCGGCTGGTGGGCATCTTCACGGACGGAGACCTGCGGCGGCTGGTGGAGCAGGGCCGCACGGACTTCTCGGTGCCCATCCGCGAGGTGATGGGCAGCCGGCCCCGGTGCGTGAGCCCGGAGACGCTGGTGCTCACCGCCGCGGCGCAGATGCGCGAGGCGCGGGTGGATCAGCTCCCGGTGGTGGATGCCGAGGGCCGCGCCGTGGGCCTGCTGGACGTGCAGGACCTGCTGGCGGCGCGGTTCCTCTAAGTCAGCGCGGCGGCTACTGGCCGGCCTTGGCCTGCAGGGCCGCCTTGTTCGGGTAGTTCGGCGCCGAGGTCAGCAGCTTGGCCCACACCGCCTTGGCGCCCTTGGCGTCGCCCTTGGCCAGCAGCGTGTCGCCCAGCTTCTCCACCGACGAGGGATCCGAGCTCACCGCCACGCCCCACACCCGGTCCGCCATCGCCCCGCGCCCCAGCCCCACCAGCGCCCAGGCCATGCCCGCCTTGGCGCGCCCGTTCTCCGGCTGGAAGGGCACCACGCGCCGGTACACGCCCAGCGCATCCTCGAAGCGGCCACGCGCCAGGTGCTCCTCACCCTCCTCCACCAGCTTGGCCAGCCCCGCTTCCAGCTCGGGCGTGCGCTCGGTGTTCTGCACCGCGTCCACCATCTCCTGCGTCAGCGTGGGCATGGTGTCCTGCTGCCCCGCGCCAGCCGCCATGGCGCCCTGCGCGCCGGGCGTGGGCTGCGTGCCGGGCATGGGCTGGCGCGCCGCCAGCGGCTGGGACAGGCGGATGGCGCGCTCCTTCGCGCGCTGCTGCTTCCACTTCTCGCGCCCACCCGCCTTCACCGTCTCCTGAGCGAACTGGCTCAGCTGCTGGGCCAGCCCTGTGCGGGGCGAGTCCGGGTGCACCGCCACGAAGGCCTCGAAGCCCTCGTGGGCCGTCTGCAGCGCCTTCACGTCCTCGCCCCTGGTCTCGTACAGCAGCGCCGAGCGCGAGAAGAGCGCCTCCTCGTTCGTCGGCGCCACCGCCAGCACCCGGGCGTACACCATCAGCGCGCCCTCCGTGTCGCCGGTGAGGTACAGCGCGTTGGCGCGCAGCACCTCCACCTCCAGCAGCGGCTCCAGCGCCAGCCGCGCGCACGCCACCGCGCCCGCAGTGTCGCCCTTCTTCGCGCGCTCCTCGGCCAGCTGCCCCTTGGCCTCCAGCGCCATGCCCTCGGAGAAGCCACAGCCCGCCGCATCCAGGCTCGACGGGGCCTGCTTGCCCAGCTTCTTGCGCTGCTCCTCGTACAGCTTGCGCGTCGGCTGCGCCTTGGTCTCCGCCTGCAGGAAGTACGTCACCGCGTCCGCCGGCCGGCCGTTGGTGTAGTAGAGCTTGCCCAGCGAAGAGGCGATCTCGAACGTCTTCTCCCGCGTGCGCAGCCCCTCGGTCGAGTCCAGCTGCTTGAGCAGCTCCTCGGCCGTGGGCGGCGCCCGGCCCGTGCCGGACATCGGCGGGTGGCCCTGCGGCATCCCTCCGGGCGTGGAGGGCGCGCCCTGCGGCATGGGCGGGTGGCCCTCGGGCAGCGCTCCGGCGGAGCCCGGCATGGGCGGGTGGCCTTCGGGCATCCCGCCCTGGGCGGAGGGCCTGGCCGGCGAGGCGCCGGTTCCCGGAGGCACGGGCGGGTGATCAGGCGGCAGGTTGGACGGCTGCACGGCCAGCAGGGCCGCGGTCGCGAGGGCCAGAGAGAGGGTCATCGTTCATTCACCAGGGGGGCTTGCCTCGGGCCACTGCGTGGCCATGAGCCGACGCACGTCCTGCGGAGCAAGATGGGACAACATCTCCTTCACCGTGACACCGAGCACCGGGTGCTGCAGCTCCGGGGCGATCTCGGCCAGCGGCTCCAGGGCGAAGCGGCGCTTGTGCAGCTCGAGGTGCGGCACCTGAAGGTTGGGCTCGGCCACCACCTCGCCGTCCCACACCAGGATGTCCAGATCAATGGGCCGGGGGCCCCAGCGCGTGCCGTCACGGCGGCGGCCCAGGTCCTCTTCGATGCGCTTCAGAATGGTCAGCAGCCTCAGCGGAGGCAGGCAGCACTCCAGCGCCACCACCGCGTTGAGGAAGCGCGGCTGGGAAGGGCCCACCGGCGCGCTGTCGAACAGCGAGGAGCAGCGCAGCACGGCCACCGCGTCGATGCGCGAGAGCGCCTGCAGGGCCGCCACGAGGTGTGCCTCGCGGTCTCCCTCGTTTGATCCCAGACCGACGTAGACGTTGGTGCTCAAGGCTCCATCTCAACCGGGTTGCTCAGGGTCCCGATTCCCTCCAGCTCCACTTCCACCGTATCCCCGGCCGCCAGCTTCCCCACTCCTGAAGGAGTTCCAGTGCTTATCAGGTCTCCAGGCAAGAGCGTCATGATGTGGGAGATAAAGGACACCAGCGCCGCGGGGCTGAACACCATGTCGGAGGTGCGGCTGTCCTGGCGCACCTCTCCATTCACCCGGCACATTACGCGCAGGTCCGCGGGGCTCAGCCCCGTCACCACCCAGGGCCCCACGCACGCGAAGGTGTCGTAGCTCTTGGCGCGGGTGTGCTGCACCTCGCGGCGCTGGATGTCGCGCGCCGTCACGTCGTTGATGCAGGTGAGCCCGAAGATGGCGCGCGCGGCGGTGGCCTCGTCCACGTTCTTCAGCTTCTCGCCGATGAGCAGCCCCAGCTCCGCCTCGTAGTGCACCTCCTGGCTCGCCCTGGGGATGCGGATGGGCGAGCGCGGCGCGTTGAGCGCGGTGGAGGGCTTCATGAAGATGAGGGGCTCGGGCGGCACGGGCTTGCCCATCTCCTCGGCGTGCTTGCGGTAGTTCTGCCCGATGCACACCACCTTCGAGGCCTCGGAGGGCACCAGCAGGGTGACGACGCTCAGCGAGCGCCGCAGCCCCGTCTCCTTGCCGCCGGCCCACGGCGCGCCGTTGAGCACGACGACTTCATTGCCCTCGATGCGGCCGTGGTGCGCGCGGCCCTCGTGCAGGAAACGGCAGAAGCGTGTAGTGCCCATCTAGGTCCTCTTGAGGCCGAGCACGTCGGCCATGTCGTAGAGCCCCGGGCGCTGCGTCACCACCCAGCTGGCCGCCCGGAGCGCGCCCTTGGCGAACTGGTCCCGGCTGGTGGCCCGGTGGGTGAGCTCCACCCGCTCGCCCTCGCCGAAGAAGAACACCGTGTGCTCACCCACCACATCCCCGCCCCGCAGCGCCTGCACGCCAATCTCCTTCTCGCCGCGCGCGCCCACCCAGCCCTTGCGCGAATAGACGAGATCCTCGCTCGTGCGCCCCAGCGTGCTGGAGAGCACCTCGGCCAGCCGCAGCGCGGTGCCCGAGGGCGAGTCCTTCTTCATGCGGTGGTGCGTCTCCAGCACCTCCACGTCGAAGCCGGCGCCCAGCACCCGCGCCAGCTCCGCCGCCACCTGGATGACGACGTTGACGCCCACCGAGGTGTTCGGCGCCATCACCACGGGAATGGTCCGGGCGCACGTGGCGATCTCCTCGCGCGTCTCGGGCGTGAAGCCCGTGGAGCCAATCACCATGGGAGTGCCGCGCCGGGCGCACACCCGCGCGTGCGCCACGCTCGCCTCCGCGCTGGTGAAGTCGATGACCACCTGCGCGCCCTCGTCGATGGCGCGGCCCAGGTCATCCACCACCGCCAGCCCCAGCGGCTCGCTCAGCCGGGCGGCCTGCGCCGCGTCCTGCCCCACCGCGGGGCTGCCCGGCCGCGCCGTGGCTCCGGCGATGGAGATGCCCGGAGCGCTCCGCGCCAGCCGCAGCAGCGTGCTGCCCATGCGGCCCGTGACACCGGTGATGACTGTACGCAGCATGGCTTCCTCGCCCCTGACAGCACGTGCTTACAGCAGGTTCAGCCGCTCCAGCTCCTCGCGCAGCTTCGCCGCGTTGGGCTCCGTCATCGGCGTGAGCGGCAGGCGGATCTCCGGCCCGAAGACGCCCAGCAGGTGCAGGGCCCACTTCACCGGAATGGGGTTGGACTCGACGAACAGCAGCCGGTGCAGCGCGTTCATCCCCACCTGCAGCTCGCGCGCCTGGGCCAGCTCGCCCGCCCGCGCCGCCGCCACCAGGTCCGCCATCATCCGCGGCGCCACGTTCGACGACACCGAGATGACGCCCTTGCCGCCGCAGGCGATGAAGGGCAGCACCGTGAAGTCATCCCCGGACAGCAGGGTGATGCGCTCGCCGCACTTCTCCACCAGGTCCACCGCGCGCGCCATGTTCCCCGTGGCCTCCTTGAGGGCCACCACCTCGGGGATGTCGCACATCCACATCACCGTCTCGGGCAGCAGGTCCACGCCCGTGCGGCCCGGCACGTTGTAGGCCACGATGGGGAAGCCCGGGTGCGCGCGGGCAATGGCCCGGTAGTGCTGCAGCAGGCCCGACTGGGTGGGCTTGTTGTAGTACGGGGTGACGATCAGCGTGCCGTCCGCGCCCAGTTCCCGCGCGCGCGCCACCGACTCGATCGTCTCCGCGGTGCTGTTCGAGCCCGCCCCGGCCACCACCGGCACCCGGCCCCTGGCCACCTCCACCGTCACCTGAATGGCGCGGTTGCGCTCAGCGGGGCTCATGGTCACCGCCTCGCCCGTGGTGCCCATAGGCAACAGCACGCTGGTGCCGCCAGCAATCTGCCGCTCGATGGAAGCGCGGAAGGAAGCCTCGTCGAGCTTCCCGTCCTTGAAAGGCGTGGCGAGCGCCGTCATGGAGCCTTCGAAGGTCTTCATGGACGCCGCTTATACGTTCAGGCCCGCTCGCCACGCCAGAGGTCCTCTGGCTTCTCCCGTTCGCGGACAACCCTCCAGGCCCCCCCGTCCACCATCACCTCGGCGGGCCGTGGCCGCGAGTTGTAGTTGGAGGCCATGCTCATCCCGTAAGCCCCGGCACTCATGACGGCGTACAGCTCGCCCTGCCGAGGCAGCACCAGCGGGCGCGCCCGGGCCAACACATCGCTGGACTCGCACACCGGCCCCACGACATCCACCTCCACGGGCTTGCCCCGGCGCTTCACCACCGGCTGCAGGGCGTGGTGGGCCTCGTAGAGCGCGGGGCGGATGAGATCATTCATGCCCGCGTCCACCACGACGAAAGTCTTGGAGGGCGTCTGCTTCCGGTAGAGCACCCGGGTGAGCAGCACGCCGGCATTGCCCACCAGGGACCGGCCCGGCTCGAGGATGAGGTGAGCGCCGGTGCCCTCGACCGCGATGAGCACGGTGCGCGCGTACTCCTGGGGAGAAGGGGGCGTCTCGTCCGTGTAGGTGATGCCCAGGCCGCCGCCAATGTCCAGGTACTCCAGCTTGTGGCCCTGCTGGTTGAGCGAGCGGTACAGCCCCGCCACCTTCGAGAGCGCCGCGCGCATGGGCGCCGCGCTGGTGAGCTGCGAGCCGATGTGACAGTCCAGGCCCACCGCGCGCAGGCCCTTCATCTTCCGGGCGCGGGCGTAGAGGGCCACCGCCTCCTCGAAGGGCACGCCGAACTTGGACGTCTTCAGCCCGGTGGCGATGTAGCGGTGGGTGCGCGCGTCCACGTCCGGGTTGACGCGCAGGGCGAACGGGGCGCGGCGCCCCAGCCTGCGGCCCGCCGCGTCCAGCGCCTCGAGCTCCTCGGCGCTCTCCACGTTGAACATGAGCAGCCCGGCTGAGAGCGCCTGCTCCATCTCCTCGGGCGTCTTCCCCACCCCGGCGAACACCGTCTTCACCGCGTCTCCGCCGGCCTGCCGCACCCGGGCCAGCTCGCCACCCGAGACGATGTCGAAGCCGCCGCCCGCCTCGGCGAACAGGCGCAGCACCGCCAGCGTGCTGTTGGCCTTCACCGAGTAGCAGATGAGGTGCGGGTAGGCCCCGAAGGCCTCGGACACCACCCGGAAGTGCCGGGTGAGCGTGGCGGTGGAATAGACGTAGGTGGGCGTGCCCACCGACTCGGCGATGGCGGCCAGGGGCACCTCTTCCGCGTGCAGCACCCCGCGCCGGTAGTCAAAGTGGTTCAAGTGCCTGCGTCCGAGGGGCCCGGCCCGGCGGGCTCGAAAGGGCCACGCGGAGGATCCGCGGGCGGCTGCGTCTCCACCGTGGGCGGCGGCGGAGGCTCTGGCGGGCGGGGAGCCCCCTTCATGCCGCAGCCCCCGACGAGCAGCGCCGTCAGGGACAGCAGGGCCAGGCCTCGAGACAGAAGGGTCCTCACGGCGGCCTAGAAGCGGATGCCCATCGTGCCGCGCAGCGCCTGCGCCGTCTCGAAGTCCGGGCGCACCACCGCGGTGGCCGGCTCCTGCAGGCCGGCCATGGGGAAGAAGATGCCCCAGGACAGGCCCGCCACGAACCCATCCTCGGTCTCGTAGCGCGCGCCCACGTCCACCTCGAAGCCCAGCGCGCTGCTCTCGGTGGACGGCGTGGACTCGGCGTAGAAGGCCTGCGAGTAGATGAAGCTGCCGTACAAGTCGAAGCCGTCGGCCAGCGAGTACTTCACCGAGGGCTTGACGTAGAACGCGTCCGTCACCCCGCCCAGCAGCTCGCGCCACAGGATGAGGTCCGGCCGGTAGGCGCGGTTGAAGCGGAAGTTGCGGATGGCGTTGTCCGCGCAGCCGCCCACGTCACAGGTGTACTGCGGGCCCTCGTTCTCTTCCGTGTCCGTGTCGGTGCGCACCCGGCGCTGGTAGTTGCCGAAGCCCGGCGCCTTGTCACCCGAGGCGAAGCCCAGCTCCAGCCCCAGGTTCAGCTCGCCGTTGAGCAGCCGGTACTCGCCCTGCGCCAGGCCGCCGAACTGCAGCACGCGCAGCGACGGGCCCGGCGCGTTGACCTCCCCCACCGCCATCGCCCGGTTGCCAATGGTGCCGTAGATGGTGGCGAACTCCGCCTCCAGGCGGAAGGCGCGCTGCTCATAGCGGATCCACAGGTCCGGCATGTACAGCGTGGCGTCGCGCGGCACGAAGGCCGGGGCCTCGGCGGTGCCGGTGTTCTCCCAGCGCTGCGTGCGGTAGGTGAAGTGCAGGCCGTAGTTGAGCACGCCCAGGTTGTTGTCCAGCTTGGCCTTCGCCTGCTGGTCGGTGTCGCGCCGGGCGATGGCGATGACGTAGCTCTGGCTGTCGTCGGCCTGCGTCAGATCGAACGGCTCGCCCTCGGTGCGCGTCTGGTCGCTGCCGAGGCCCTCGGCGTTGAAGTCGATCATCGGCGTCACGTAGAAGCCGGCGAACGGCTCGGTGACGAACTGCACCCGGTCCACGGTGTCGCCGAAGTCACAGTCCAGGCAGTTGCCGTCGTTGCGCAGCATGCCCAGGCCCCAGTGGCTGCCCATGCGGCCAAAGCGCAGGATGCCCACCGGGGTGCTCACCTCGCCGTAGGCGCGCTTGATGGCCAGCGAGTCGCGCAGCGCGTTGACGCCCGAGGCGGGCGGCTCCTGGCTCTCGGAGAAGATGGCGAAGATGTCCCGGTCGCCAAAGGAGCTGTCCGGCGTGGAGCCCAGCAGGATGTTGTCCAGCAGGTCCACCTGCAGCTTCAGGCGCACCTCCTCGGACACGTTGAAGGTGGGCTCCAGGCGCACGCGCATGTTGGCGCCCGCCTGGGTGTTCTCCGCGTTGGACTGCGGCGAGCGGGGGAACAGCTCGCGGCCCTGGGGCTTGCCCAGAT
Source organism: Myxococcaceae bacterium (assembly GCA_035296065.1). Taxonomy (GTDB): domain Bacteria; phylum Myxococcota; class Myxococcia; order Myxococcales; family Myxococcaceae; genus DATHBR01. The sequence continues at coordinate 56,721 of DATHBR010000046.1, forward strand.
CGAACTTGTAGAAGAGGTTGGGCCGCACGCGGAAGTAGCCGTCCAGGGTGAACAGCTCCAGCTTGCGGCGCTCCTCGGAGAACTCCTGCTCCCAGTCGGAGGACAGGGACTGGGTGGCCATCTGCGCGCGGATCTCCTCGCGCATCTCCAGCTTGGCGGCCTCCAGGCGGCGCTCCAGCTCCTCCTGCATCTCCGGGGTGAGCACGCTGGGCTCAGCGGTGCCCGTGGCGGCAGGGGCCGGCCCAGCGGCAGCGGGCGCGGGGGCGGCGGGCTGGGCGGAGGCGGGCGTCCCGCTCTCGGGCGCCGGCGTCGGGGACGTCTGGGCGGTGGCCGTGGCGGAGGCGACGAGCAGCGCCGCCAGCAGGACGTGGGACATGGGTACGGTTCTCCAGGACCGCGCAGGGCGGCTGAGTCAAAAGGGCGGGCGAGTTAAGCCACGGGGGGGAGGGGTGTCAACGTGAACTACACCGACAGCCCCTGCGGTGAACGCCTAGGGCTTGGGCCCCTGGCGCAGCTCCACCAGCACGCCATGGGCTCCCTTGGGGTGAACGAAGGCCACTTTGGCCCCGCCGGCGCCCGGCTTGGGCACCTCGTCGATCAGCGGCGCCCCCTTGGCCTTGAGCGCCGCGATGGCCGCTTCGATGTCCTCCACCTCGATGCAGATGTGGTGAATGCCCTCGCCCCGCTTCTCCAGGAACCGGGCCACCCCGGTGTCCGGCGCTGTGGGACAGATGAGCTCCACCCGCCCGGTGCCATGGCCGAAGATGGCGGTGCGCACCTGCTGCTCGGGCACCTCCTCCACCTCGGCCAGCTCCAGGCCCAGCGTGTCCCGGTACAGGGCCACCGCCTTGTCCAGGTCCTTCACGGCGATGGCCACATGGTCCAGGCCCTTGGCTTTGACGTTCATCGCTTCCTTCCCTTCGGTTGACACTTGGGACAGGCGTGGGTGGTGCGTCCCCCTTGAGTGAAGGACACCACCTTGGCGCCGCACTTCGAGCACGGGCCGCCCGCGCGCCCGTAGATGAGAAATGAGTTCTCCGCGCCACTATCCTCCAGATACAGGGGCTCCTCGCCTTCCTGCTCCGCCAGCCCGAAGGCAATCGTCTCGTGGATGGCATGGGCCAGGTGCTCCCACTCCTGGGGCTTGAGGGTAGCGGGCTTGCGCGCCGGGTGCAGGCCCGCGCGAAACAGCGCCTCGGCGGCGTGGATGTTGCCCAGGCCCGCCACCCGCCCCTGGTCCATCAGCGCGACCTTGAGGTCCTGCCGGGTGCGCCCCAGCGCCTCCTGCAGCTGCTCCCCGGTGAGCCCGTCCGTGAGCGGATCCCTGCCCAGCTCCTGGATGGCCTTCAGCTGGTGCAGCGTGTCGGCGGGCACCGGCTCCATGCGCCCGAACAGGCGCGAGTCGGCGAAGTGGATGACGGAGCCGCTGTCCAGGTGGAAGCGGGCGCGGCTGAAGGGCTCCACATGCCCCGTGGGGCGCTTGACGAACCGGCCCGTCATTCCCAGGTGCGCCAGCAGCCCGCGGCCCCCCTCGAAGGTGAGCAGCAGGTACTTGCCCCGGCGCTCCAGCGCCTCGACACGGCCCTTGAGCTCCGAGAATTTCGCGCGTTTGGCTCCCCGGAAGATACGGGTGTCGTCCGCCTCGGCCTTGGCGACGCGGCGGCCCTGGAACCAACTCGCCAGGTTGCGCCGGGCGATCTCTACCTCGGGAAGCTCAGGCATCCGCCCCGGCACATAGCACCGTGCACCGGGCCCACGCATTTCTTACTTGTTGAAGCGCGTACACCCGCGAGAAGTTGGGCACGCCAAACCCTGGCGCTTCCTCTAATGAAGCGCCTTGAAGCAGGTTCACTCCAAACCGGGAGGCCGTATGGCCGACAAGAAGTACACGCCGATGCAGTTCGCGCACCTCAAGGGTCTCAAGGGCATCAGCGACGCGGTGCTCGAGACGCACTTCAAGCTGTACGAGGGCTACGTCAACCGGACCAACAAGCTCACCGAGTCCCTGTCGGGCATGGCCACCAAGGGCGAGGCGGCGGGCACCAACCCGGCCTACGCGGAGATGACCCGCCGGCTGGGCTTCGAGTACAACGGCATGGTGCTGCACGAGTACTACTTCGGCAACCTGAAGCCGGGCGGCAGCGGCCAGGCCGGCGGCACGCTGAAGAAGGCGATGGAGGAGAGCTTCGGCTCCTTCGAGACGTGGCTGGCGGACTTCCGCGCCATCGCGACGATGCCGGGCATTGGCTGGGCGGTGACGTTCCAGGATCCGCGCACCGGGTGGCTGTCCAACCACTGGATCACCCTGCACGAGACGAACAACATCGCCGGCTACATGCCCATCATCGTGCTGGACGCGTGGGAGCACGCCTTCGTGCCGGACTACAAGGCCAACGAGCGCGCCAAGTACGTGGACGCGTACTTCTCCAACATCGACTACGAGGCCGCGGAGACACGGCTGAAGAAGTAGCCCGATTGCGCGCGGCGGGAGGGCCTGGAGCAGGGCCTTCCCGCCGTTGTCGTCTGGGCAATGCCACCAAAGGGGTACGGCGCGTCAGAAGGCTCCGGGGTAATCCGTCTTTTCCCCTATGAGGCGTGAATTCCACGCCCGATTGCCTGAATGGAGCCTGCCCATGAAGTTCGCGCGCGCGGTGCGGAGCAGCACGCTGTTCGTGGTGGTGGCGGGGACGCTGGCATGTAGCACGGTGCCCCCTCCCCTGCCCCCTGCCAAGGCCCGGGTGGCCGGAAAGGTGGCGAGCTGTGCCTCACGGGATGGAAGCCGCGACTGTTACTGCGGTACCTGCGGCTGCTGGAGCTCCGCCACCACCTGTGGCTGTGACCGCAGCAACGGGGAGCTGTCCTGCAGCCCCACCGCCAGCCGCTAAGCCTGAGCCCGCCGGGGCTTAGCGCAGCCGGTAGACGGTGGTCTCCCCCTCGAGGCCCTTGAGCACGGCGCGCTCACGCGTGGCGCTCAGGGCCGCGGCGCGGATGATGTCCTGTGAGCCCGGGGCCGTGTACACCGGCTCGGTAATCGCGATCTCGTCCGCGCCGGCCACGCCCTGCACCCGGGCGGCCACGTTCACCGTCTGGCCGAAGTAGTCCAGCCGCTCGTTGAGCTCCACCGCGATGCACGGCCCGGTGTGCACGCCCACCTTGAGCTGCAGCGGGGCGGCGGCCTTGCCCAGCCGGCGCACCTCGCGCGTCATCGCCGTGGCCGCCTCGAGCGCGGGCGTGGGCTCGGCGAAGCTCGCCATCACCGCGTCGCCAATCGTCTTCACCATGGAGCCGCCGCGCTCGGCGATGATGTCGCGCAGCAGCCCGAAGTGCTCGCGCACCAGCCCGTACGCCCGCAGATCGCCAATGCGCTCGTACATCTCCGTGGAGCCCTTCAGGTCCGAGAACAGCACCGTCATGGACTTGAACTCCAGGCCGCCCTCGGAGGGGATGCTCTCGGCGCGGAACAGCTCGCGGAACGTCTGGTGCGTCACCAGCCGCTTGCCGCTGAAGAAGCGCTTCAACGGCCGCTCATGCTTCGCCGGCACCGAGCACTTTATCTCAGCCCGGGGGATCCAGAACTTCACCAGCGCCACCCGCGCCGGGGCCGCCGTGCGGTTGTGCAGCGTCATGGACACCTGGCCCTCGCGCACCCGGACCTCGGCCGGCAGCATGTTCCCATCCATCAGCTCCGCGTTGACCACGCTCGTGGTGGCCTCGGGCGCCGCCTCCAACCGGCACCACAGGTGATGCAGCGGCGCCGCCAGGAAGTAGAACTGTCCCGCCTCCATCCGAGCGGAGAAGTGGTGGACGCCGCCCGGCGGCAAGGTGGCCGTGTCGAGCACGGAGTCCTCCACCCTCTTGCGGATGCTCTCGTGGATGATGCGGCTCCGCGAGAACATCACCGGCAGCAGATCCCTGCGCAGGTCCAGCGACTCGGGCTGGTGGAAGCGGATGCGGCGAACGGCGGGCGACACGGAGAAGGCCACCTCCATGTTGTCGTCCTCCGTCTCGACGGTGATGCGGCACATCTGGCAGTCGCGGGTGCGCTGAATGGAGCGCAGCGCCGCGGGCGTGGTGAGGAACGACGCACACCCCGGGCACAGCACGCCCCAGGTGAACTCCAGGATGCCCGCGTGGGTGGCGCGCAGGAACAGGTCCACCGCCTCGTTCTCCGGCACGCCCTCGTCGGCGGCGAAGTGCAACGGGCTGGTGCGGTAGAGCGCTTCCTCGGGGGCCGTCTCGATGAACCGCGCGAAGCGTTCAATCGTCTCGGGACGGAAGCGGGGGAAGGAGCGGAGCACCTCGAGGCGGCTGGCGAGCGCAACGGACATGCGCCATGCTAACCGCCCCCCGGCCTCATCGCATGCCTGCCGTCCTGACGGGCGGGCTGGACCCGGTACCCCAGGCCCGGCCCCGCTCAGGAGACTCCGTGCTTCCCAGGGCCCTGCCTGGGCCGCCCCCCACCCGGGCCCTCCTGCTGGCGCTCCCGGGCCTCCCGCGCCGCCAGCGACCGGAAGCGCAGCGAGCCATGGCTGGTCGCCGCCCTGCTCGCCCGCTGAGGCTTGCGCTCCCCTCCCCGCAGCGAGGCGATGCCCTCCTCCAGCCGGGCGAACACCTCCTTGCGCTCGTCCGAGGCCTCGCGCTCCCCGGCCGCCACGCGCCCAGGTGCCTGGACGGAGGTGCGCGACTGCGCCCGGGACCGCCGCTCCAGGAAGGTGAGCAGCCGCTCCCGGTGGGTGTCATGGTAGCGCCGGGGCTCGAAGGCGGTGGACTGCGACTTGATGAGCCGCTGCACCATCTCCAGCTCCTGCTCGGCGGGGCGCGGGCCCGTTACGGCCAGCTCCGCCAGGGTGTCCTGCGAGACGAGCTCCTCCGCGTAGTACAGCGTCGTGAGCGCCAGCCCCCGGCCAAACGGGCGCACCATGCACAGGTGCCCCTTGTGCCGCATCACCAGCCGGCCAATCCCCACCCGCCCCGAGCGGCGCAGCCCCGTGACGAGCAGCGTGTACTGACGCTCGGCCCCTGCCTCGGGCACCAGGTGGTAGGTCGCCTCGTAGTACACGGGATCGATCTCCCCCACGTCCACGAAGTCCTCCAGCTCGAGGGTGCGGCTGGACTTCGGATCGAACGCCTCCAGCTCGCCCCGCGTCACCTCCACGAACTGGCCGCGCCGCAGCTCGTAGCCCTTCACCACGTGCTCGTACGCCACCTCCTCGCCATCCCTGGAGCACACGCGCTTCTGCTGAATGCGCCCGCCATCCGCGTCATGCAGCAGGTGAAAGTGCACCTGTCGGGGCTCCACCGCGGAATAGAGCTTCACTGGCAGGTGGACCAGACCGAAGCTGAGCGCACCGACCCAGCAAGAGCGTGACATCTCGGGCCTCCCTGGCGCCCGCATATGGAGCACCGAGGTTAAGATCCGCCCCGGGTGAAGCCCCGGCAACGAGGGCCGGGCGCCTCGCCGGGGAGCCAGTCAGGAGACCTGGCTCCCAAAGGAGCGTTGCATAAGCGCCATCGCCCCGCCGTCTCACCTGGCGCATGGCAGCCGACGCTTGCCGTGCCGCGTGGCGTTGACTACGAGTCCGGCCCGCGGACAAACGACGTCAAGAAAGGAAGCTACGTTCTTATGTGGCGCATTCTCTCGATGGTGTTGGGCATCACTCTGGCCGCGGGGCTCTCCACGGGCTGCGCCAAGCAGCGCATTGCCGCGGAGAAGGCCATCGCGCAGACCTTCATCTCGGACGAGCAGGAGGAGCAGCTGGGCCGGCAGGTGAAGCTGGAGCTGGAGCAGAAGGAGAAGATTCAGTACGTGCAGGACCAGGTGGTGGTGGACTACGTGAACAAGGTCGCCACGCCCATTCTCCAGGCGGCCAACAATGATCGCCGGGGCGTGAAGTGGAAGATCCACGTCATCAATGATCCGAAGATGGTGAACGCGTTCGCCACGCCGGGCGGCTACCTGTACGTGTACACGGGCCTCATCCTGGCGGCGGACAACGAGGCGGAGCTGGCGGGCGTGCTGGCGCACGAGGCGGGCCACGTGGTGGGCCGGCACTCGGCGCGCGCCATGGTGAACGCGTACGGCATCCAGGCCGTCTCCGAGGCGGCGCTGGGCAAGAACCCCGGCACGGCGGCGCAGATCGCCACGCAGCTGGTGGGCGGCGGCGCGATGCTGGCGCACGGCCGCAGCGAGGAGACGGAGGCCGATGAGTACGGCGCGCGCTACTCCACCATCGCCCGGTATGATCCGCGCGGCCTCATCACCTTCTTCCAGAAGCTGCAGGCGAAGGAGGGCAACACGCCCGGCGTCTTCAAGTGGCTGAGCACGCACCCGCCCAGCGGCGAGCGCATCGAGTACCTGGAGCGCTACATCACCCAGCGGCAGCTGAGCGGCACCGAGGTGGGCGCCGACCGGCTGGCGCCCATCAAGCAGCGGCTCGGCGGCCGCTAACGGCGGCCAGCCCGGGGCCCACGCTCTTACAAGAGGAGCGTGGGCCTGCTGCCTCAGCCCTGGCGCAGCGGCTTGAGCGCCCCGCCCCAGGCAATTACCTGGTCGAACAGGGCGTTGAGCCCCCTCTCGTGCTGCGGGCCCGGCTTGAAGACGGCGTGGTTCTCCCAGTCGGTGTAGATCGACAGCGTCACCTGGGAGCGCACGTCGGCCACCTGCAGCTCGCCCATCACCAGGCGCAGCTGCTCCACCGCCCGGGTGCCACCGGCACTGCCGTAGCTGACGAACCCGGCGGCCTTGTTGGTCCACTCCCGGTACAGGAAGTCGATCGCGTTCTTCAGCGCGCCGGACGGCCCGTGGTTGTACTCGGGCGTGACGAAGATGAAGGCGTCGAAGGTGGCGATCTTCGCCGCCCAGGCCAGGGTGTGCGGCTTGCTGTACTTGCCCATGGCCGGCGGCATGGGCTCGTCGAGCAGCGGCAGGCCGAAGTCCTTGAGGTCCACCAGCTCGAACTCGGCGTCGGTGCGCTTGCTGGCGTGCGCGTGTACCCAACGGGCCACGTCTTCGGCCTTCCGGCCCGGACGGGTGCTGCCGATGATGATTGCCACTTTGATCATGGTTGGCTCGTCTCCTGACTAGTCCTCTTCGATGGGCTCGAAGTCAGCCTTGGTGGCCCCGCATGCTGGGCAGAACCAGTTGTCGGGGATGTCCTCGAAGGCTGTGCCGGGAGCGATGCCACCCTCGACATCTCCCTCGGCCGGATCATAGATGTGGGCACACGCGAGGCACCGGTATCGACGCTTCTTCATGAAGCGCGATTATCGGGTGTCGGCCCCGGCGGCACCACCACCATGTTTCAGTGCAGGTTCGGGTTGTGCGGCTCGTTTCCAGAGGGCTCGGGAGGCTTGCCCTGGGCCACGCGGCGCCGCCAGCTCCAGCGGGCAAAGCGCGTCTTGCGTGCGCTGCTGGCGCTCTTGGCCGCGCCGGGCGTCTTGAGCGGCGGCTCCAGCGGCGGCGGCTCGCCGGGCACCCGGGCCCCCTTGGCCTTGGCCCTCGAGTCGAGCGAGGCGTGCTCGAGGATGGCGTTGAGCTCTCCGCCCACGATGAAGATGATGCCGGTGATGTAGAGCCACAGCAGCAGCACCACCACGCCGCCAATGGAGCCGTACGTCACGTTGTACTTGCCGAAGTGCTCCACGTACCAGCTGAAGCCCCAGGTGCTGCCCAGCCACAGCACCGTGCCGATGATGGAGCCCGGGGTGATGTACTTGAAGCGCTGCTTCACGTCCGGCAGCACGTAGTAGCACAGCGCCAGCATCAGCATCACCAGCGACGCGGTGAACGGCCAGCGCAGCCAGGACCAGACGAGGTGGAACTCGTCGATGAGCTGCAGCCGCTCGGCGATCCACGCCCCCATCCGCCCGCCCAGCAGGAAGACGGTGAAGGACAGGGGGATGAGCAGCGTGCCCACCAGCGTCATCAACATGGCCACGCCCTGCGTCTTCCAGATGGGCCGGGACTCGGGCACGTCGTAGGCCATGTTGAGCGCCTTGCGCAGCGCATCCACCCCGCGCGAGGCCGTCCACAGCGCCACCAGCAGACCCACCGTGAGCAGCCGGGGCCGGGGCTGGTCCACCAGCGAGCGCAGGTGCGCATCCACCAGCGCCATGGCATCCCCCGGCACCAGCGGGGCAACGCGCGCCATCATCGACTCGACCGCGCCCGGGGCGAACGGCAGATAGGCCACCAGCGTGACGAGGAAGAAGAGGAACGGGAACAGCGAGAAGAGGAAGTAGTACGAGAGCTGCGCGGCGCAGTCGGTGACGGTGTCCTCCTGGAACTCCTTCACGAAGCGCCGGCCGAACTCCTTCCATGTCAGGTGCTTGAGCCTGAGCAACCCCGTCCTCCCCCCATTGGGCAGTGCAAGGTGGGCACCCCGGGGGCAGCAGGCAGCAGGCAGCCAGGCGAGCTTCTGTCGCTCAGACGACTTCAGGGGGCAGGTACTTGCCCAGCAGCGGACGTAGCCGGGCGCGCACCTCGTTGGGCACGCGCCCACGGTCCGAGCGGAGGCCCGCCGCCAGCACCGAGTCACACCGGCACACGGGCTCCACCGAGGTGATGCGGCTGAGCGCGCGGCGGATGAGCGCCAGGCCGTTGGCGTTGGCGATCTGCCGGTTCTCCAGCAGCGCCGCGCTGTGGGCCTCCTGGTCGAGGACGGGGGTGTCCTGCGCGTTGTCGAAGTCGGTGGGCAGCACCACCAGCGCGTAGTGCAGCTCCGCCTCTCGCGCCAGCTTCGCCTCGGGCATCGCCGTCATGCCCACCAGGTCCGCGTCCCAGTCCCGGTACAGGCGGCTCTCCGCGCGCGTGCTCAGCGCGGGCCCCTCCACGCACACGTACGTGCCCCGGGTGTGCACCACCGCGTCCGTGCCCGCGGCGGCCCGGGCCAGCGCCTGCCGCAGCGTCTCGCAGAATGGGGAGGCCATCTCCACGTGCACCGCCAGATCGTCATAGAAGGTGCAGGGCCGGCGGTAGGTGCGGTCAATGACTTGATCCGGCACCACCAGGTGGCGGGGGTGCAGGTGCTCGCGCAGGCTGCTCGCCGTGCCATAGGCCAGCACGTGCGTCACCCCCAGCACCTTGAGGGCGAAGAGGTTGGCGCGGTACGGCACCCGCGTGGGGCTGAGCAGGTGGCCGGCGCCATGCCTGGCCAGCAGCGCCACGGGTGAGCCATCCACCTCCAGGGTGAGAATGGGCCCCGACGGGCGGCCGAACGGCGTCTCGACGAGGTGGGGCTCCGCCTTCGCCGAGGCGCCCAGCGCCTCGACCAGGCCCGTCCCCCCGATGATGCCCACCCGGATGCTGCCTGCCATGTGTGCCTGCCCTCCGCTGGGAAAAGACGATAGCGCGCCCCTCGCGCCAAGGGAGGCCAAAGGCTGCTAACTTCTCCAACTGTCATGCGCGCACTACCGCTCTTGTTGCTGATCCTCATGCCCACCGCCGCCGTGGCCTCCTCGGGGCTGGCTGGCTGCAAGGAGGACAACACCATCTGCCGCGAGGACTGCTCCGTGGAGCACGGCAGCAGCTCGCGGACCTACAGCAAGCTCAACGCCTGTCTCGGCAAGTGCCGGGACAAGTTCAACCTGTGCCGCGAGCGCCACCTGGCCCTCCAGGAGGAGGAGACGCTCGGCATCGAGCGCAACCCCGCCTCCGTGCCCACGGTGCCGCGGGATCCCACCCGCTTCACCGAGGTCCAGGACGAGCCGCCCGAGGAGAAGGCCCCCGCCGCGGCCGCTTCCCCGGCGGAGCCCAGCGTCCGCCGTGGCGTCTACCGGGCCTCCGAGCCCGAGCCTGCTCCCGCGCCCAAGCCCGTGGCCACCAAGCCCGAGCCCGCGCCCGCGCCCGAGGAGGAAGAGGAGCTGCCCGAGCCCGCTCCCGCCAGGGCCGAGCCCACCCGGGCCCCAGCGCCCATGAAGGTCGCCAAGCCCGCCCCCGCCAAGGCCGAGCCCGCCAAGCCCGCGCCCGTGGCCGCGTCGAAGCCGGATCCGCTGCTCGAGGACGAGGAGCCGCCTCCGCCCCCGCCGAAGCCCAAGCCGCCTCCGCCGACCAAGCCCGCGCTGCCGCCGGAGCCGAAGAAGGACATCTCCGACTGGGACCCGAACGGGGACTGAAAGCGCGCGCCGGAGACAGGCTCGCGCGGGGGTGCCCTACTGCGCGAGCTGTTGCAGCGCCCACTGCGCGGCGCTGCGCACCAGGTCGCTCGAGTCCGCGCTGAGCTTCTCCAGCAGGGGCCGGGCATTGGCGTCCCGCGCCACGCCCAGCGCGTAGATGGCATTGCGCCGCAGCCCGTCGTAGTGCGCTCGCGCCAGCGCGGTGCCGGGAATGAACTTCTGGTACTGCGCCGGGGTGAGCCCCGCCAGCTCCATCACTCCCAGGCCCGCGACGGCCCGGGGCGCGAAGCGCGGGTGCTCGGCGAAGACGGGCTTGCGGTTGAGCGGGCACACGTCCTGGCAGATGTCACAGCCGAACACGAGGTTCTTCATCATCCCGCGGACCGGCTCGGGCACCTCGCGCTCGCGGTTCTCGATCGTCTGGTACGACAGGCACGCCCGCGCATCCACCCGGCCGTTGCCCACCAGCGCTCCGGTGGGGCACGAGATGAGGCACTTGCGGCAGTGGCCGCACCGGTCCGCGGCGGGCCCGCCCGCGTACTCATCCACCTCCACGTCGAGGATGACGGTGGCCAGCAGCACCCACGAGCCGAACCGCTCGGTGATGAAGCACCCGTTCTTGCCCACGTAGCCCAGCCCCGCGCGGGCCGCCCACACCTTCTCCATCAGCGGAGCGCTGTCCACGCCGCCGTAGGTGCCGAGCTCCGGGTACGCCTCCTTGAGGGCCTTGCGGAAGGCCTTCATCCGGTCGCGCAGCGTGGAGTGGTAGTCGCGGCCGCGGGCGTACAGCGCGATGGGCGAGCCCGACGTCTCCTCGTCGTCCCGGTAGTAGTTATTGGCGAAGACCACCACCGTCTTCGCCCCTGGCAGTAGCAGCGAGACATCGAGCCGCTCGGCGGCCCGCTCGCCCATCCAGTCCATGTCGGCCGCATACCCGGCCTCGAGCCACTCGCGCAGTGACTGGGACGGAATGGGCTCGGCGCGGGCGAAGCCCACGAGATCGAAGCCAACGGCTTCGGAGAGCTGGCGCAGATAAGCGGTGGGCAGCGGGTTCAAGGCACGTCTCTTCTACCGCTCCCCACAATAGGAGGAGCTACTTTCCTGGCCGCTCCGGTATCCACTTCACATCTGGCACGCCTGCCCGGTGGTTGGCCACCCGAGCCATGACGAAGAGCAGATCCGACAGCCGATTGAGGAAAACCCCCACTTCGGCGGGAACCTTCCCCTCGCGCAGCATGGGCACCACCCGCCGCTCGGCGCGCCGGCACACCGTGCGCGCCAGGTGCAGCGCGCTCGAGGCCTGGCTGCCCCCCGGCAGGATGAAGTGTGTCATCTTGGGCAGTTCGGTCTCGAAGCCGTCGATGGCCTTCTCCATGGCCTCCACCCACTCGGGTTTGAGCTGGGGAATGTGCGCCGAGGCCTTGGTGTCCAGGGGCGTGGCCAGCACCGCACCCACGGTGAACAGCTGGTCCTGCAGCCGCTGCAGCAGCCCGTCCAGCTCGCCCGGCACAGAGAAGCCGCGCGCCAGCCCCAGCGTGGCGTTCAGCTCGTCCACCTCGCCGTAGGCGTCCACCCGTTCGTCATCTTTCGAAACCCGCCCGCCGCCGAACAACCCTGTTTCCCCCGCGTCCCCCGTCTTCGTGTAGATCTTCATGCTCGCGAACCTCCCATGAAACCGTACCTAGCGCTGCTCGAACACGTCCTCCAGCACGGAACGAAGAAGAGTGACCGGACCGGCACCGGCACGCTGAGCGTGTTCGGCCATCAGATGCGGTTCGATCTCACCCAGGGCTTTCCCCTGGTGACGACCAAGAAACTGCACCTGAAGTCCATCATCCACGAGCTGCTGTGGATCCTCCGGGGCGACACCAACGTGCGCTCGCTGCAGGAGAAGGGCGTCACCATCTGGGACGAGTGGGCCGACGCGGAGGGCAAGCTGGGCCCCGTGTACGGCCACCAGTGGCGCTCGTGGACGGCGCCCAACGGCGAGGGCATCGATCAGATGCGCCAGCTGGTCGACGGCCTGCGCAAGAACCCGGACTCGCGCCGCCACATCGTCAGCGCGTGGAACGTGGCGGACCTGCCGAACATGAAGCTGCCGCCGTGCCACGTGCTGTTCCAGTTCTACGTGGCCGACGGGCGCCTGTCCTGCCAGCTGTACCAGCGCAGCGCGGACATCTTCCTGGGGCTGCCCTTCAACATCGCCTCGTACTCGCTGCTGACGATGATGGTGGCGCAGGCGACGGGGCTCACCGCTCACGAGTTCATCCACACCACGGGCGACGCGCACCTGTACCTCAACCACGTGGAGCAGGCGCGCACTCAGCTTGAGCGCGAGCCGCGGCCGCTGCCGCGCATGAAGCTCAACCCGGACGTGAAGGATCTGTTCGCCTTCCAGTACGAGGACTTCACGCTGGAGGGGTATGAGCCGCACCCCGCCATCAAGGCGCCCGTGGCCGTATGAGGCTGTCGGCCATTGTCGCCATGGCGGCCAACCGGGTGATTGGCGCCAACAACCAGTTGCCCTGGCGCCTGCCCGCGGACCTGGCCCGCTTCAAGCGGCTGACCATGGGGCACACGCTGCTGGTGGGCCGAAAAACCTACGAGTCCATTGGCCGCCCGCTGCCGGGGCGCACCTTCGTGGTGGTGACGCGCCAGCGCGGCTACGCCCCCCAGGGCGTGAAGGTGGCGCACACGGTGGACGAGGCGCTCGCGCTGGTCCAGGCGCAGGACGAGGTGTTCGTCGCCGGAGGCGCGGAGATCTACGCGCAGACGATGGACCGGTTGAACCGGCTGTACCTCACCCGCATCGAGCGGGACTTCGCGGGCGACACGTACTTCCCCCAGGTGGACCTCTCCGGCTGGAAGCTCATCGAGCAGGAGCACCACCCCGCCTCGGGCCCCGAGGCCCTGCCCTACTCGTTCCTCACCTACGAGCGCTGAGCCAGGAAGCTCAAAAATAGATGATTTCCGAGTGGCCTTCGAGCAAGGCCTTAATTCTGTCCTCACTGACACCAGCCTCTTTCGCCAAGGCTACCGCAGAGTAGGTGATGGCGGCGGTTGTCTCGTGGTGCTCGCCAAAGCCGGTGAACCAGGAGCGAATCTCGCGCGGCCACATGATGGAGGCAATTTCACGGCTCCTACGGGAGGGCGCTAAGAGGGTGAAGTAGGGCCACTTTGGAAAGCGCAAGGTACTGGCATCACACCCGGCGAACCGGCATGCGTGGAGGTGGGCAGCGGTGAAGTCGCAGTCTTCGATTCCTCCCACGTCTTCATGATAGGCGGCCATGGGATTTGTTGTCTGCCCAAAATCGCAGGAGAAGAGGCGCCCTGTAATGCGGCAGCCTTTGAGGTTAGCTTTGTGCCAACACACATTCTTAAGCTGTTTCTTGACTTCAATGGTGCAGTCGACGAACCACGCTCCGGACAAATGGAGGAGATCGGAAGGCATCCCTAGGATCAGAGTGCAGCGCCGCAGAGTGAGGTTGGGGCCCAGATAGTAACGGAAGTTCTTGCTGCTCAGTTCCAGCCTCTGGCCCTCTAACACCTCGTTCTGGAAGATGACGTTGTCGGGATAGTCGGAAGGCATGCGGGTTACCTCTCAGAAGCCGATCATCCGGAACAGTTCCTCCGCCATGCGTCGACCGTGCCTTGCCATGTTCGACTCGGTCCGGGTGAGGATTTCGTACTGGATGCCGGTTTTCGGGTCGACCACGTCGACACCAGTACGGTTCCACTTCAAGTGCGGGAACTGTCTCTCCAGCCTTGCGTGTACATAGCGCCCACGCGCCTCGCTCTCCAGCAGGTTCGCCTTCCAGTACTCGCCTTTAGCTCGCGCTTTTGACTGGCACGTGCCAGCGCTGTCCGTTGAGGGAGATCTGCCGGTTGCCGCCCAGGTGGCGGATGATGGTAGTGACACCCGCGTGGGCCTCCGCCGCCGTGGCCGCGCGGCGAACAGGGCTGACGTCCTGGCACGCTCCACCGGCTCAAACTATCGGAAAATTCTGGCAGACTCTCGAGTAGAACCGGCTCAGCCTAGACCCACACCGCCCCTCTTCGATGAAAGGACGTGTCCATGCTTCAACGAACGCGCATTGCGCTCCTGTTCCAGCTGGCAGCCTGCGCAACGATGGATTCAAGCCTAGGGGAGTTGGAGGACCCAAGTCCGCGATTTGCTAACCTTCAACGGGCAGCGCAGTATCCCTGGACGGACGACGGGCATTGCGTGGTGCGCGAAGCCTCCAACGAATGGCCTATTCTTGCGGAGAGGTGCTATCACGCTCTCGACCATGACAGGGTCAAGTTCCGCGATGTCACAAGAAGATGCGCTGTCGCCTCTGCGCCAGCGGGTGCGGCTGCCGCGACCATGGCCGTAGGGCTCTGCGTCTTTGCGTCTCCGGCAGTCGTCACTGGAACAGTGATTGTCATTGGCACCGTGGTGGTGGCGGCTGCCATCAAAGAGGGCTTTGATGCTTATGAAAGGAGCGCGTCCCGCGAGCGTGCGAAGCGCAAGGCACGGCCAACCAGTGAGCAGGAACCCGTGGCGAATAGAGAGTCCACGCCGGAAGGGCTGGGTAGGGACTGGCTCCCACCCATATCATCCGATGCGACGGAGAGCCGCCCCGAGTGCAGGCCTGTCCCGGTGCCGCACGCGGGCGAGGATGACCCGCATAACGAGTGCGCCGACAAGTTTCCGCCAAACCGCTACCCCGGCATGGACGTGGTCGTTGGCGGCAAGCGCTTTGATGCGCTGCAAGTCGGCGTGCGTGTGCTGTGGGAGATCAAGACTCATCAATTCGACACGTATTCGCTCTTTCTTCGGAATCAGGTTCTCACCGATCAGGTGCAAGAGTTTCTGGAAGACCGCAGGATCGCGCAGACATGTGGATATGGCTTCGTCGTTGGGGTGAGCAGTGCCGCGCACAGAGAAGCGTTGATCGACCTGGAGCCCTCCCTTGCCGCTGATATCGTCGTGACGGGGTGCAAACGATGACTATACAAGGTCGCCTCCTGCTTTCTGTCTATGCGCCAGCGCTTGCGGGCGATGATGGCCGCGCACTCGCTGCTGTCCACGGGATGGAAAGGGCGCTGCCTGGCTTACGCCTGGAGTGGGAGGTCTCCAAGGATGGGCGGCCCATCGCGGTGGCACAGCGCGATGCGTGGCTCGCCGAGGCAGCAAAGCGCGGGAAGTTCCCTCTCCTATGCAATGGCGACGAGAGCAGCCCCGTGACGATCGCCGGGTTGCAAAGACCCACGAGTTTGATCCCTGGTGGCCAGCCACAACTACAGGTCCATGCCGACCTGCCGCTGGACGCGACCGCTCTCACGGCGGCAGCGCGCGTGCTGGAGGGCGTTGCGGAAGGCGCTCGCGCGTTCTGGGGGCATGCGTCACCGAAGGGGTTCGGCTCGGAAGTCGCGCAGCAGATACGCAGCTCAGCTCATGGACCGGAGCGCTCACCCCGTGGACTGCCCATGCTCAACCTCCCAGAGAAGCTCCGCTCACCTGAGATTCCGCATTACCTCGGGTGGCTGAACTACTGGTCGGCTGCTGCCGCACGGACCATCGGTTTCCCAGACCCGGCGCGTGACGCGGAGTTGCTGTCACGGGCGCTGCGCACAGCGATGGGGGGATGGGTTGTCCGGCTCATGGATACGCCGCTCGACTTCAACAACCCTGCTCACCTGGACGCGCTGAAGCGGGCCTATGAGCGCTTCCCGGAGATCGGCGGGCGCGTTACTCCGGGCTGAGCGCGGCCGCTGGGCTTCTCCTGGCATGATCCGCCGGCCCAAGCGGCCCTGTCCGACGGGCGTACCACCAGCCCGAGCTGGGGAGCCCTCGACGGCAGCTGCCATCCTGGCGCAGCACCACAGGACCGCGCTGAAGCCCCCTCACCTACGAGCGATGAGCCAGGAAGCTCAAAAATAGATGATTCCCGAGTGGCCTTCGACCAGAGCTCTGAGCCTGTCTTCGCTGACACCCGCCTTCTTGGCGAAAGCCGTGGCCGAGTAGGTGATGGCGCTGGTTGCCTTGGGGATCTCATCAAAGCCCGTGAGCCAGGAGCGAATCTCGCGCGGCCAGAGGATAGAGGCGAACTCGCGATGCCTGCGATACGGCTCCAGAAGGGTGAAGTAGGGCCAGCGAGGGAGTTTCAAGGTGCTGGCATTACAACCGACGAACTGGCACGCATGGAGATGAGCATCGGTGAAGTCGCAGTCCTCGATGCCGCCCATGGAGTAGCAGGGCAGCGTCGAATAACCTGGAAAATGGCCGAAATCGCAGGAGAAAAGGTGTCCTGTAAAGCGGCAGCCTTTCAAATAGGCTGCGTACCAGCGCACTTCCTTCAGCTGTCTCTTGATCTCAATGGTGCAGTCCATCAACCGTGCACCGGCCAGATGAAGCAGATCGGATGGCATCCCCAAGACCAGAGTACAGCGCCGCAGAGTCAGGTTGGAACCCAGATAATAACGGACGTTCTTCCCACACAACTCCAGCCGCTCGCCCTCCATGCTTTTGTTCTCAAGAATGACTTTGTCGGGATAGCGTGAGCGCATACGCTTGGACAGCCTCATTCGCCCAGTCAGAAATACCAGCAGGATGGCTCAGTCGCGGGGGGCGTCTTCTCATCGAGAAGAGCTATGCATCCCCCGCGACTATGTCTACGCACTTCGTAGACACTCCACTAGCCCTTCGATGTGAGGCTCTTTCATCCTCCACTCCATGCCGGTTTATCCCGGCGCACTAAATGCTCGCCCTGCCCCGGGGTGGAGCAACCAGCCGGGCAGCCCCGTTCCACTCGGGGTGGGAACGGGGCGCGGAGAACTCTGATGGCTACATGCGCATGGAAGTATAACGGCCGCCTACGTACATCAGTCAGGCACCGTGGCCGCTAAGGCTGCGACTCACACGGTACCACGAAATGATGCAACCCGTTGATGTGGCCTTCGGCGTTACCCGTGAGCGACTTCGCGTAGATGCCGCCATCCCAACTCCCATCATTGAAGGTGATGTGAGCGTTGGGTGCTAGCACCGTGCCCCAGAAGCCAAAACCGTGGGCATCGATGTTCGTAGCATCCACAAAGTTGTAGAGCACGCCGTGCTGATCGATGCCGCCGCTGAACGAGATGCCGAAACCAGTGAATGTAGCCGCAGCACCGCGAATGTTGATCAACGCTAGGGAACCGGCCGGTGCATCAATGGACAAAAACACGGCGCCCGTAAATGCGCTAGCGTCTACGTCAAACACGTTCACGGCTGCGTCCGTGCCATGCAGTAGAATACCGCCCCAGGACTCACGCGTGGTGGTGCCATTGGCTGTTATACCTCCCAGCTGCAATGACAGGCTGTGCAATTCAGCGCCCCGAGCCGCAAAATCTATAGGCGTTCCCTGACTAACGGTGCCTCGGTAGGAAGTCACGGAGGTGTCAGCGGCATAGTTGCCTCCGTGAGCGGTATCTCCCCAGATCCCCCCGCGGGAAAGCATCAGATTACCGCCAGCCACCAACGTATTGGCGATGTCACTAACTGGCAGACCTGCGCCCACCGCGAAGTCCGTCATGAAGATGTTGCCACCTGCGGCCACCTTGCCTGCCACATCGTGGCCGCCGCTGTAGTCCTCCAGCAGGAAAAGATTGTAGTCGCTCAGGTTCACCTCGCAGGAACTGTGAAGCCGCACTAGTTCGACTGCCAAGTCGCTGTCTTGGTCCCTGTTATCCGAATACCAGTCATCCCAGGCACCAATGATTAGGTGTGTCGCTCCTGGGGGTACTTGGACCTCGATTCCATTGAAGTTGGGAGGCAGGTTGGGCCAGTTAAGCCGGAAAAGTTGCCATGAGATGCCAAAGTCTTCGGGAATGTCGTTCTGTGTGGTGCTGGAATCGAAGGTATGACCCGTCGCGAGCGCTCCCGGAATGCGATGCCCCTGTTGTGAATCCAGTACCACGTCTCCTTGGCTGAATACAGCCGTCAGGATTCCTTCCTTGTCACCGTATCCAGCATTGTAATCAAAATCTCCAACTTGCTTGAGTAGCAACCGATCCCCCGGGATGATCCCGTGAGAAGCGAGCGACACGACAAGGGGAGGGTCAGCAACATCTCCACTGCGAACGCGCAGATACGTCGCCCTGTCTGACAAAGGTATCTGCACTGCTCGTGCGCCCAAGGCCATCACTGACGATTTCACGGGCTGAAGATCATCGCTACCATGACAGGCCAACAGTGCTAGAAAAAAGCAGGGAAGCCACATAATGAATCGTCGAGTCATGGTGCTGCTCCTTTGCAACGGTTATGTGGTGTCAAGCTCCTGGCAAGTCTTGAGACAGCCGAATCGCTGACCAGGAAAGTGCTTCTAGATGCTCCAACTCGTTCTGCGACCTAGGGACTGCTGGTAACACTAAACCGCACGGTTTTCCTAAAGCCAAGGCCTAGAACAACGCTGGAGTGCGCCCGAGTTAGGTAGGGGACGCGGAGCCGTATCTGCTCGCATTGCCCCGTCATTACGGGGGCCCTTGGCGAGTGCGCTCCACCAGGGCCGCACCGCGTGGGCAAGGCTATAAAAGAGCGAGCAACACCGCACGCAACGGCGCCACTGGGAGCCGCGAAAGGACGTACCTGATCGCCGTACCCCGTCCGAGAAGCGGAGAAGCAACGGAATACCGAATGTGTGGCGTCCGCCAGACGGACACCACGTCAGAGTTCTCCGCGCCCCGTTCCCACCCCAAGTGGAACTCAATTGCCCGGCGGGTTGCTCCACCCCGGGGCAGGGCGAGCATTTACGGTCTCGTGCACCAGCCGCCCCCAGCCCTCCAGCAGTTCCCACAGCGTCTGGGCCCCAGCCACGCCAGCAGCCCGAGGGAAATGAGCGCCGCCACGCCCTTGGTGACTGGGTCTGGCAGCAGCCACAGCGTGAAGTAGAGCACGGCGGCGCCGAGCACCAAGGCCAGCACCGCCTGGGGGCTGACCATGTGCTGGAGCGACTGGCGTGTCTTACCGAGCACCCCAGCCAGGGCGAAGGCGAGCGCCAGGGTGCGCCGGTCCTCCCGGTCCAGCACGGGCCCGTCCACGATGAGCCCCAGACAGTCACCGCCCCCGTAATGCTGCACGCACAGGCGCTGGTAACCAGCCAGCAGCTTCGCGTGGGAGGCGGCCACCAGGGGTGTGCCCTCCTCGCGCGGCACCAGACGCACCACACGCTCCTGCTCCACCTCCGCCAGCAACTCTGCTTGCAGTTCCTGCTCCAGCAGCCAGCGCGCCGTGTCCCGGGGCCGCTCGGAGGCTCGCACAGGCAGCGCCTCGCGCCTCATGGCCTGTTGGAAGTCCTCGCTGTCCACCCACACTGTCTGGGTGGCCACCGCGCCCGCGGTGAGCACGCGCAGTTCGTAGCGCAGGGCGTCCAGGTGCGCCTCCTCCGGGTGGGGGCTGAAGCTCGGCCCTCGGGGCGAGCTTGCGCACGCCGTCAGCCCCACCAGCAACAGGGCACCCCATTGACGTCCCGTCATGCTCGCCTCCGCGCTTGGCGCGCAGCCAAGGCTACGCCGCGGCATGCGCCCAGAGGACGACGCCCAGGGTCGGGTGCGTCGTCACGCGTGAGCAGCAGCGGGGCGCTGGTGAACTACTCGCGGCGCCCTGGCTTCCAGCGATAGACGGGGTACGCGTAGCCCGCCAAGCCCGTCTGGGTCTGCCCGGCGCCGTCCTTCACTGCCGCCAGGGTGAAGGTGCGATCCCCTCCCACGAGCAGACACACGGGCGCATTCTCCCCGTTGGGGAATTCCACCCGGTCATACCGCACGACGAGATGTGCGGGACCCTGGCTATTGGGTTCGGGCACCACCCACTGGTGTCCGATAAACCGCGTACCCACGGGAACAGGTTTTTTCGAGCGCGGCTGTTGAGGCCCGTTTACCACCACGCCCACCACAGGACCGGACTGCAGCCAGAACTCGCCGTCTATCTTGTACCTGTCGTCCACGAGCAGCCTGATGCCCATGCCGTCGGCGTCCCACCCCCACTTCTCGTCCATCAACTCCCAGGCACCCTCGGGGCACTGGAAGGGCTCGGGCCGCACCTGGGCACCTGGGCACCCGGAAGCAACGGCGGTCACGGTGCCCACGATCGCGAAGGACTTGCACCAGGCCAGGAATTCAGCGGAGCGCACGCCGCGCTGTGGCTTCTGCGCATGGGGAGCGGACAGGGGCTTCGGGGCGTCAGGCTGCTGAGGCGTCACAGGGGGGCCTTCCTTCTGAACTTCGGTGGGGGCAGTGGGCACGGAAGCCACCGGTTGCGCAAGAGGTGGCGAGCCGGTGCCAGCGCTGGGAGCAGACACCCCGGAGGAGGCTCCCGCCGCGGGAGGTAGGGCGGGCCGTGTGCCCTGGGAGGGCCAGAGCGCCAGGAGCGTCAGCACGGCGAGCAGTCCCACGGCGGCCACGGCGCCGCCCACGGCCAGCCGCTTGTGCCAGCGCAGCACCCGGGCCGCCACCCCTCGGGCCCGCTCGACCACCCGGGCCCACAGGGCCGCCAGGCCACGCGGCGGCGGCGAAGGCAGGGGCACCACATTGGACTCTTCCTCCTCCAGCGGCGTCCGCTGCGCCGAGGGCAGGTGCGCCGTCTCGTCGTACTCCGGCCCCTTGTGCGCCTCCAACTCGGCCAACTCCCGCCCCAGCGTCTCGGCGCCCTCCGGGCGATGCTCGGGCTCGCGTGCCAACAACTCCATCACCAGGCTGCTCAGCCCCTCGGGCACCCGGGGATTCACCTGGTGAGGAGGCGGGGGCGGCCGCCACAGGCTGTTGAGCAGGGGCCGGGCGCTCTGCTGGGTGGGGCGCGGCTCGGTGAGCACCTCGTAGAGCATCACCCCCAGGGAGAACAGCTCGTCGGCCACCTGAAACGGGTAGCGCGCCCCGGGCTTGTTCCGGTTCTCCTTCAGAAAGCGCGCGATCTGCGGTGGCTGGTAGCTGGGGGTGCCCGGGGGCGCCGGAAAGTCCGTCAACTCCTCGGCGTGCGCATGGGTAGCGCACCCGAAGTCGATGAGCACCGGCTCGCCTGTGCGCTTGCTCACCACCACGTTCACCAGCTTCAGGTCCCGGTGAAACATCCTCTTGGCGTGCAGGTACGCCAGCGCCGAGGCCAGCTTGCGGAACACGCGGATAATCTCCCGGAAGGTGACGTGCTTGCGCTTGACCCACTCGGCCAGCGTCCAGCCCTCCACATAGTCCATCACGAAGTAGAGGTGGCCCTCACGCGGATCCCCCCACCGGCCGTACGCGAACGTCTTGATGATGTGGGGGTGGTCCAGCATCAGCAGCATGGCCAGCTCGCGCTCGGTACGCTCGTGCGTGCGCTTGTCGTCGCGGCGGGACTTGCGCCGCAGGGCCACCTTGAGCGCGTAGCGCTGGCCCTCTCTCTCCACCAGCAGCACGACGCCAAAGCCCCCGCCGCCCAGAGGCCGCACCACCTTCCAGCCGTCAATCATCGTGCCCGCGGGGAACTGTCTGTGGAGCCAGAACCAGATCACCGCTTGCCCTCCCGCGTGCGTGGCGGCAGCTCCACGGTGAATACCTCTAAGGAGGCATGGCTACCCGGTCCGCTCACTTCGAGCGTGAACTCTTCTCCCGCGCTCGCGGGGGGCACCTCCGCCTCTATCCAGAGGGTTCCCTCCTGGCCAGGAGCGAGTTCCTCGGGTTCCGCCGTCACGGAGCGCACCAGGACAGGCTGCCCGTCCTGGCCCTTGAGCGCCGTCACGCGTGGTGCCCGCGGCTTCCCGGTCCTGTTGCGGAGTACCACCTCCACCAGAGCCCATGTTTGCCCAAGAAAGGACACGCCCCTCTCCGCCACTAAGCCACCCTTGCTGGTCCCTTGCCTGTCAAACGTCCTCACCTGAATGCCCTGTGCGGTCAGCAGGCCCGAGCGCCGGAAGGCGGTGGAGCTCCGCGCGTCACAGCGGGAGCGCAGCGCGTCCAGCCGCGCCTGGCACGCCTCGCCCGGCGGTTGGGTGGGCCGCGTCACCTCCACCCACGTGTCCACCTCGGAGGGGTGCGGAACGATGGCGAACGTGGCGCTCCGGGGCTCCCCGTCCGCGTACCGCACCGACACCTGCGTGGGCGGGTCCGTCCGTGGCGTGGTGAGGGGCTCCACCAGCAGCGAGCGCTTGCCCACGTCCACCACGCGCACGCGCTCCTCGTCCACCTTGATGGACTCCTCGAGAATCGGCCCGTCGAAGTGGAACGTGATGCCAACGCCCTGAGCGCCGCGCACCTCGGGCACGGACTCCGCGGGGAGGCCGGTGACGGAGAGCGAGCGTTGACGATGGGCGAGGCCCGGTGCCGGCTGCGCCCGTGACACCGCCCCGAGCAGCAGGAGCACCAGAGCCAAGATTCGAGGTTGGAGCAGGGTAACAAAACCTCCTGGGTAGCACCCTACCAGCTTTCCGCGGCTACTTCGGGGGTTGGCTCACCGCGGATGGGACTTTGATTTTGATTCTCAGAATTGAAACGCCATCCCCCGGCTGCTAAAAGAGCGGGTGTGAAAACCTCGGGTGCCGCCCTCGTGCTGTCGCTGCTCGTCGCGCTTCCTCTGACGGCGCGGGCCGCCGGCGAGGGAGCCTCCGATAACCGCGCCTGGCACCGGCTGGTGGGCATCCTTCAGTACCTGGAGGCGGACTACCCGGCGGCCATCGAGTCTCAGTCCGCGTTCGAGCTGGCCGAGCAGAAGAGCTTCATCGCCGAGGCGATGGCGGCGGCCGAGGAGCTGGGCCCGTCCGCCAAGGTGTTCGTCCCGCGCATTGAGCAGGTGAAGGCCCGGGTGGACGAGGGCAAAGATCCCGAGGGCGTCAGCCGGGACTGCGGCGCGCTGGTGGAGGACCTGGTGCTGGCCGGTGGGCTGTCGCGCAGCCCGCGCCGGGTGCCGGACCTCGCCCGGGGCGAGCAGCTCTACAAGGTGTCCTGCACCGCCTGCCACGGCGCGGACGGCCGCGCCCAGGTGCCCATCGCTCAGACGATGGAGCCGCAGCCGGCCAACTTCCATGATCGGGACACGATGGCGGGGCTGACGCCGTACAAGGCCTTCAACACCACCAGCTTCGGCGTGCCGGGCACGGCGATGCCGGGCTTCCCCACGCTCACGGAAGAGGAGCGCTGGTCGCTCGCCTTCTTCGTCTTCACGCTGCGCCAGCCCGCGTGCGAGGGCGCCGCGCCGCGCGTGTCGCTGGAGCGGCTGGCCACGGCCACGGATCCGGAGCTGGTGGCGGAGCACGGCGAGCAGCACCTGGCGTGCCTGCGCCGCAAGCTGCCGGACGTGGACGAGGAGCGCGCGTTGATGGCGGCGCGAACCCGGGTGGAGGCCGCGCTGCGCCTGGGTGACGCGGGTGACATGGTGGGCGCGCGCAACGCCCTGCTGGACGGGTACCTCACGGGCCTGGAGCCGGTGGAGATGACGCTGCGCGCGAGGGATCCGGAGCTGGTGAACAAGCTGGAGCACGCGTTTCTCCAGTCGCGGCTGGCGGCCGAGCGCAACAGCCCGCACCTGAAGGACGAGGGGCGCGAGTTGCTGTCGCTGCTGGACCAGGCGCGGCGGGGCAGCGGCGGCACGGCGAGCATGCTGTCCGTGGTGTGGCTCACCTTCCTCATCCTGCTGCGCGAGGGCTTCGAGGCCACCGTCATCGTCGCGGCGCTGCTGGCGGCGCTGCGCAAGATGGAGGCCCCGCACCACGTGCGCGTGGTGCACGCCGGGTGGCTGTCGGCGCTGGCGGTGGGCGCGGTGGCGTTCCTGTTCGGGCGGCACCTGCTGGCGGGCGCCAACCGCGAGCTGCTCGAGGGCGTGGTGGCGCTGGTGGCGGTGGGGATGCTGGTGTACGCGGCGCTGTGGCTCAACGCGCGCACCAACATGAGCCGCTTCATGGGCGAGTTGCGCCAGAAGATGCAGGGCGCGCTGGGCCGGGGCAGCACGCTGGGCCTGTTCTTCATCGCCTTCACGGCGGTGCTGCGCGAGAGCTTCGAGACGGCGGTGTTCCTCCAGGGCCTGGCGCTGGACTCGGCGGCGGGGGTGGCGTGGGGCTCGCTGGCGGGCGGCGTGGCGCTGGTGGCGCTGGTGCTGTTCGTTCGCCGCGTGGGCTACAAGCTGCCCATGAAGACGCTGTTCCAGGCGTCCACCGTGGTGCTGGTAGCCACCGCTGTCATGTTGCTGGGCAAGGGGCTGCACGCGCTGCAGGAGGTGGCCCTGCTGCCGCTGCGGCCCATTCCCTTCGTCACCGTGGAGCTGCTGGGCGTGTACCCGGACGCGGTGTCGCTCGCGCCGCAGTTGCTGCTGGCGCTGGCCCCGCTGGCCTTCATCCTCATCCGCCGGGGCCGCGCGGCCCCGCTGGCCGGGGCCTCCTCCTAGGCTCGGAAGCCGGTAGGCTGTGCTGCATGGTCCTTCCGCGCATCCTGCTGTGCCTCGCCCTCCTCGTGCCGTACCTGGGGCTCGCCCAGGAGTCCAACGAGGCGCCTGTCTCTTCCGCCTCGGAGCCCCAGCCGCTCCCGCCCCCGCCGCTGCTGCCCTCGCCCGAGGGCCCGGAGGCCGCGCCTCCCGAGGGAGAGCTCTTTCCTCGCGAGTTCGAGCGCGAGGAGCGGCCGGCGGCGCCCTTCAGCATGGGCCGCGGCGCAGCCGAGATTCTTGGCGGCGTGGCGGGCGGTGGCCTGGGAATCGTGGCCATGTTGGTGACCGTTGCCGCGATCGATCCGAGCTGCTCGAGCGAGAGCTGCGCCCTGACCGTCGCCCTCGTGGGCTCAACGACTGCCCTGTTCGGCATCCCGCTGGGCGTCTATATCGCGGGCAGGCTGATGGATGGGCGGGGCAGTTACTGGGCCACGCTCCTCGGCATGGTGGTAGGCACCACCTTGGGCATCGCCGCGGCGGCGGCCGCCCAGCAGGGTGCCGTGTCGTTCATAAGCCTGACGGTGGGGCCGCTGCTGGGCTCGGTGCTGGGCTATGAGCTCTCTCACGCGTACTCGCAGCGCGCGGTGTCTCCCACCGTCGGCCTCTCCCTGACAGGTGGTGTCGTCGTCGGGTTATCAGGCCGGTTCTGAGCACTCACCACTCTTTGCGCAGTGCAAAGTTTGCGAAGCGCGCCAGGGGGGAAGCACCTGTCCCACACCCTGTGCTTTCGCTGAGTTGCACGCGGCCGGAGCGGGGCTGGAGTTTGCACTGAGTGGGGCCTCGAAGGAGGTCCCACCATGCTCCATCGCCTCACGCTCCGCAGGGGCTTCACGCTCGTCGAGTGGATGGCCGCCATGGCCATCGTCGCCATCCTGGCGGCACTTTCCGTCACCTTCATGATCTACGGAGGTGGCCGGGCACGGGTGAACAACGCCGTGTTCGATCTGGCGGCGCTGTACTCCGCCGCGCAGCTGCGCGCGCTCAGCAAGGGCGTGCCCCACTACCTCGTGCTGCACCAGGACGCGCAGGGGCGCCTTCGCGCCGCGCTGCTCGAGCGCCCGGACGCACAGCCAGCGCTCGCGTGGGACGCGTTGGATCTCACGCAAGGCCCCGAGGTGGCCCTGGCCTTCGAGCGCACGCGGCCGGATGGCACGCGTGAGACGGTCAACGCGCCGCTGCGAGATTTACTGACGCTGGGAGCGAGCACCGGGCCGGACTCGGGCGGCCTCGCCTTCCTGGATCTCGACTCCTCGCGCCTGCAACGGCCGCTGCCCGCGCCGTTCAACACCATCGCGCTGACGACGCCCACGTTCACTCCGGCCGACCTGGAGCAGCCCTCGCGCGAGCTGCTGGCCGGCTGCTCCTTCTGCGTCGAGGCAGTGGGGCTGCCCTACGGCGTCATCCGCTTCAACACCAACGGCACGGTGGAGCTGCCCACGAGCGTGGGCGCCTCGGGAGGCGCGCTGGCCCTGATGCCCAACACCTTGGATGAAACCCACTTCGCCCCGCGGCTGCTGAGCATCTCCGCGCCCGCGGGCGCCGTTCGCGTCTTCTAGGAGGTCTTCTCACCATGAGCGCTTCTCGTTACGCCGCTCGGGGCTTCAGCCTCATCGAGGCCATGGCCGCACTCGTCGTCTTCGTGGTGGGCATTCTGGGCGTGCTGCAGATGAACGTGCTGGCCAGCCAGCAGAACAATCTGGCGCTGAGCCACACCACGGCCAGCAAGCTGGCGCGCGATCTCGCTGACGCCTTCGAGCGCCTGCCGTACACCCATCCCCTCTTCACCCGGCCCACCGCGCTGCAGCCCGGCGACCCGGCCTTCACTGACTTCGACAACGCTGATGGGCTGTGGACGCTGGAGGATGCCGTGGCCGTGGCGGGACAGCGTCCGCTGCTGGGCGCCGCGGATGCCATCCGGCTGTCCGAGGGCCAGGGCTCCTTCTACCAGGTGGCCTGGCGCGCCCAGCGGATGGAGAACCCGTCCGAGCCCGGCACGTTCGACTCGCGCCGCATCGTCATCATGGTGCGCTACCCCACGCCGGGCGGCTTTCGCCAGGTGAGCGTGTGGTCCATCAAATACGACCCGGCGGCCATCTCGCTGGGCAGCACCGACACCCTGGAGATTTGAGCCATGCGCCGCACTCAATTCTCTCGTGGCTTCACCCTGATCGAGCTGCTGGTGGGCGCCGCCGTGGGCTCCATCGTGCTGCTGGGCATCAGCATGACGTTCATCGCTCAGGCCCAGCAGTACCAGTCGCACGCCAGCCGGCGCGCCATTCAGGCCAACGCGCGCCAGGCCCTGGCCTTCATGGAGCGCCAGGTGCGCCTCGCGGGCTATGGCGTCCATCCGGATCGCGCCGTGCTCGCCTACGACTCGTATGACGTGGTGAGTGACAGCGCGGTGCCTGGCTATCCGGACGCGGTGGTGCTGCACGCCCGCGATCCGCTCTTCCGTCGCTCCGTGCAGGCCGCTTCCTCCACGCAGCTCACCCTGCCGGCCACCGCTCCGCTGTCAGCGCCGATGCGCCGTGGGCAGATCCTGCTGCTGCTGTGCCCGCTCGCCACCGACTACGCCTTCGTCACCGTGGGCAGCTACCTGCCCGCGGGGACGACTGTCATCCCGGTGGATCAGTCGGCGCCAACGGGGGCACCCAACTCGCCCTCTCGCGGACCGGGCCGACTGTTCCGGGAGCACGCGAGCCTCGACCGTCCCTGCTTCGACTCGGCCACGGTGGTGAAGATCGACCGGTCCTCCTTCTACGTGGCCATGTTCGATGACGATGGCGACCCGGCCACCGACGGACGCACGCCCTACCTGATGCTGCACCAGGGCCTGGACCTGCCCAGCGCCTCCTCGCTCGAGGGAGACGGTGTCATCGACGCCAGCGACGCGGTGCCGGTGGCGCAGGGCATCGAGCAGCTCCAGGTTGCCTATATCCTCAACTCCAACACGCCCACCGCTCAGCCGCTGATCCGGGGCGTGAACGAGTCGCCCATGCTCGCGGCCACTCACTACGGCGAGCAGTGGGAGGCGATCGATCCCATCAACCTGCCCGCCTTGTGGTTCTTCGATCCGGAAGTATCCGCGGCAGACGCCCGGCGCATGGCCGATCACCCCGCCAACATCCGCCAGGTGCGCCTCACGGTGGTAGCGCGCAGCACCGAATCCGATCAGCAGTTCGCGGGGGACAACCTGCTCACGAGCGCCCAGGGAGCCCCGCTGCCGGACGGCACCATTCCGTGGCGGCAGCTGGAGAACCTGGGCACGCCCGGCACGCCGGACTTCGCGCCCGTGGGCGGCGGCTTCTACCGGGTCATCCTGCGTGAGGCCCTCTCGCCCAAGAACCTGCAGATGAACGCGCAGTTCCCCCCTGTCACTTTCGTCAACCCCGGCTCCCCCGGTGGAGGCTGAACCCCATGCGCTTCGTCCCTTCCCACTCCCGAGGCACCGCGCTGGTCATGGCGATGATCGTGGTGGTGCTCATCACCCTGCTGGTCGCCGGCGCCATCTCCTTCACCGGCACCGAGCGCTCGGCGGCGCAGCTCCAGTCGCAGGCGGATCAGATGTCCGCGTGCATTCAGGCCGCGCGAAACCTCTTCCTGTCGCGCATGCGCATGATTCCGGCGACGAGCGCGGAGCGGGTGTCCTTCGATGAGCTGCTCGACGGCGAGGCCTCGGTGGCCACGGGCCACTTCACCGGCACGCCCACCCACCCAGGCGTCGCCACGCTCACCGCCGTCACCGATGCCACCAATACGGTGCAGGACGCCACGGTGAACGTCGAGAGCATCGACCAGAAGCCCGGCAACCCACAGAGCACGCGCTTCTACGCCATCACCGCCCTGTGCCGGGAGCTGCAACAGCCCGGCAGCCCGGAGCGCGAAGTCGAGTTCCTGGTCCGCGTGGGCCTGTAGGCCTCAAGAGGGGTGCGAGGTGACGCACGGCCCCGCGTACGTCACACCCTTCTGCTCGAAGATGGTGCGCGTCACCCGGTCGACGTTGCCACCGTAGACGTGGATGGAGACGGTGGGCTTGCCGTCGGCGCTCGCGCCCTCGATGCGGTGCACGTCACGCGGGGGGATGACCACCGCGGTATCCCCGGGGGCATTGAAGCGCGTCTCCAGCTCCTCCAGCTGTCCCGAATCCGAACGGCGGAAGCGCACCTCGCGCTCCATCCCGGTGACGACGCCGATGACGCCCCACGTGTTGTGGTTGTGAATGGGCGTGGACTGTCCGGGCATCAACACGATACTGACGATGCAGAACCGGCTCAGCGGATCGCAGTGGATGAGGTGCCGGGCGTAGCAGCTGTCAGCCGGCTGGGTATGGGACGCGGGCAGCCCCTGTGAGAGCAACGTCCGCAGGGCCTCACGCACGCGTTGGGTAACGAACTCGGGCTCTCCCTTCACCAGGGCGGCGGTCTCAATCTCCGCGATCATGGACTCCAGCATGGGGCGCCCTCCTGTCAGCATCGATGCTCGCACCCCGGCCCAGGCAACCGGGGGGCGCGAGCTTGCAACCTGGGAGAAGGTAATTATCGGAGTGCGCTGGACACAGGTCCCCACGCTGCTTCCCGGCATCGCCGCCGCGCTGAGTGTCAGCCTGCTGGCACACCGGGTCGCCAGCCTGCTCGGAGAACAACTTCTGCGCTGGCAGGGGCTCGCCCCCGCGGGCAGGGCCAGCCCTGTGTCCGCTATCGCCATGTCGGTCATCCTCGGGTTGCTGCTCTCGGGCCTGGTACGGGCGCGCTGGCTGCTGCCGGGGCTGGACTTCGCGATGAAGAAGCTCTTGCGGCTGGGCATCATCCTGCTGGGCCTGAAGCTGGCGATTGGCGATGTGCTCAAGGTGGGCCTGCTCGGCATTCCCATGGTGGCGGGCGTGGTGACCATGGGGGTGGTTGCCAGCCTGGTGCTTGCCCGGGCCTTGAAGGTGAGCCGGACGCTGGGGCTGCTCGCCGCGGCGTCCACTGGCATCTGTGGCATCACCGCGGCGCTGGCGGTGGCGCCGGTGCTCGACGCGGATGACAAGGAGGTGGCCTACACGGTGGCCAACGTCACGCTGCTCGGGCTGGTGGGCATGCTGCTCTACCCCTACCTGGCGCACGCGCTGTTCGCGGCGCACCCGGGCGCGGCGGGAGCGTTCCTCGGCACCGCCATCCACGACACCTCCCAGGTGATGGGCGCGGCGCTCTCCTACCAGGAGATGTTCAACCAGCCGCTGGTGGCGCAGATCGCCACCATCACCAAGCTCACGCGCAACTCGATGCTGGTGGTGGTGGTGCCGGTGCTGGGCCTGCTGCACCGCAGGATGACGGCCCGGGAGCACGGCGCGCCCGTGTCGCTGAGCAACCTGTTCCCGCTCTTCGTGCTGGGCTTCCTCGCGGCCTCGGTGTTCCGCTCGGTGGGCGAGGCGGGGGTGTCGGCCAACGGGGCCGCCTATGGCTTGCTGGACCCGAGCAGCTGGGTGCGCCTCATCCGGCTGCTGGGAGATCAGACCGCGGGGCTGCTGCTGGGCACGGCGCTGGCCGCGGTGGGCCTGAGCACCCGGTTCTCCGTCTTCCGGGCGCTGGGCGTGGCCCCGCTGCTGTTGGGAATCGCGGCGGCGCTGGCGGTCAGCCTCAGCGCCCTGGGGCTCGCGGCCACCGTGGGCCCGCTGCTGGATCAGGCCCGCCCTTGAGGGCTCACTCCTCGAACACGCCGCGCCGCGTCTGGTCCCGCTCGATGGAGCGGAAGAGCGCGGAGAAGTTCCCCTCGCCAAACGAGAGGTGATTCTTGCGCTGGATGAGCTCGATGAAGATGGGGCCGATGATGTTCCGGGTGAAGATCTGCAGCAGGTACCCCTCCTCATCCCCGTCCACCAGCACATCGCGGCGGCGAATCTCCTCGCGGTCCTCGGTCACCTGGGGCACACGCTCGAACGCCTCGCGGTAGTAGTCGTCGTCCATGTCCAGCATCTCGATGCCCGTGCCCTCCAGGGCGCGCAGCGAGCCGAGGATGTCGTCGGTGAGGAACGCCAGGTGCTGGACGCCCGGGCCCTTGTACTCGTCGAGGTACTCGTTGATCTGGCTCTTCTTCTGGTCCGCCTCGTTGATGGGGATGCAGAACGTGCCGCACGGCGAGCGCAGCGCGTACGAGGTCAGCCCCGTCTTCACGCCGCGGATGTCGAAGTAGCGCACCTCGGTGAAGCCGAAGATGTCCTTGTAGAAGGAGGCCCACCGGCCCATCGTCCCCTTCTCCACGTTGTTGGTGAGGTGATCGATGCGGGTGAAGCCCTTGGAGGCCACGCGCACCGGCCGCGGGTGAGGCACGAACCCCAGCTTCTCCCACCGCTGCGCATCATTCGCGCTGTCCACCAGGTAGATGAGGCTCTCGCCAATCCCGTAGACGGCGGGGACCGGCTGTCCCTCGCGGAAGAACAAGTCACCCTCCGCGCGCGAGCGGGCGCCGCGAGCCACCGCCGCCTCCTTCGCCTTGGGGCCATCGTGCACGCGCCAGCCCATGGCGCTGATGCTGGGGCCATGCAGCGCGGAGAAGCTCGCGGCGAAGGAGTGGGTGCCCCGGTTGAGCAGCAGCCGGATATCGCCCTGCTCGTACAGATCGATCCCCCGGGCGGGGTGGTGCAGCGTCCGCGAGAAGCCGAACGCCTGGAAGAGGCGGTCAAGCCGCTCGGGCTCGGGGGAAGCGAACTCGATGAAGTCCAGGCCCTGCAGGCCCACGGGATTGAGGCTCATGAAGTGTCTCCGGGTGTGTGGTGAGTGGGAGCTTCAGCGCCGGGGCTGCCAGCTCTTCCAATAGTCAGTGAGCTCCGCCGGGCCGCAGGCGGGCTGGGCGCGCAAGGGGCGGCGGGTGTCGAGCATCACCGCCACCTCCTCGGTGCGGGTGGCGTTGGCGGCACGGGCCTCGGCGCCGGACTGAGGCCCGTGGTGGATGCCCTGCGGGTGGAAGGTGAGCATCCCCGGGGCGATGCCCTCGCGGCTGAAGAACTGGCCCCGGTGGTAGAAGAGCACCTCGTCGAAGTCGATGTTCGAGTGGAAGAAGGGCACCTTCATCGCCTTCGGATCCCCGTTCTCCAGCGGGCGCGGCAGGAAGGTGCAGAGCACCGCGTTGCGCATGACGAAGGTGGTGTGGGCCGAGGGCGGCAGGTGGTAGCGCTCGGACGATACGGGGCGGATGTCGCGCACGTTGAGCTGCAGCGGCGCCAGCGTGCCCTTCCACCCCACCACGTCCAGGGGGCAGTACGGGTAATAGACCTGGGTAATCTCTCCCTCGCGCAGCACCTGCAACTCCCACTCGCCGTCGGGGTTGGCGCTCAGGCTGGAGCCCTCCTCCGGCGAGGGGACGCGGACCACGGCGGGATCGAACAGCGCGTGTTGGCCGAGCATCCCCCGCTCGGGGAACTCCACCTCGCTGAAGGCCTCCACCACCAGCACCTGCGTGGGAGAGGTGGGCGCCAGCCGGTGGGCCGTGCCCCGGGGCAGCACGAGGTAGTCGCCCGGCTCATAGGCCAGGGGGCCGAAGTCGGTCTCCAGCCTGCCGGCGCCGGAGTGGATGAAGAGCACCTCATCCGCGTCCGCGTTGCGGAACAGGTAGGGCATGGGCGCGGTGAGGGTGGCGAAGGACAGGCGCACATCCTCGTTGGCCAGCAGGGCGCGGCGGGCGCCCACCCAGTCTCCGCCGAAGTCGCCCTCCAGGCGCCTCAGGTCATAGGCGCGGGGACGCAGCGGGCCCTCGATGCGGCTCCAGCCCACGGGGGCATGGCGGCGGTAGAGGTGGGCATAGCGGCCGAAGAAGCCGTTGCGCGCGTACTCCTCTTCCACGGTGCCCTCGGGCAGCGCCACATGCGCCTGGGCGGCCACACGGCCACGAATGTACGGGATGTCCATGCCCGGCAAGGTAGGGAGCCCCCTGGACGGAAGAAAGCACAAAGGGCTGCCAGAGATTGTCAGCCCCATGCACAATCTCCCCTCATGAACGTCACCCTGGAGCAGGCTCGCGCGCTGGATGCCCTCGCCCGCCATGGCACCTTCGCGGCCGCGGCCAAGGCGCTGCACAAGGGGCACACCGCGGTCCTGTACGCGCTGCGGACCCTGGAGGAACAGACGGAGCTGGCGCTGTTGGACCGGCGCGGCTACCGCACCCGGCTGACGGCGGCGGGAGAGCGGGTGCTCGAGCACTGCCGCAAGCTGCTGGCGGCTGAGCGTGAGCTGGAGGCCACCTGCGCGGAGATCCGCGCGGGCTGGGAGCCCACGCTGCGCATCATCTTCGACGGCATCTTCCCCTCCGAGCCGCTGCTGCGCGCGGTGAAGCAGCTCCGGGCCGAAGGCGCCGGAACGCGCTTCCACGTGTCGGCGGAGTTCCTGGCTGGAGTGGAGGCCGCGTTCGTCCGGGAGGAGGCGGACCTGATGGTGTCCGTGCTGCCGCCCACGCTGTCAGGCCTGCGCTCCTACCGGCTGGAGGAGCTGAAGGCAGTGCTGGTGGCACACCGCTCACACCCCCTGGCACGCGGGCGCGGGCCGCTGAAGGACGAGGAGCTGGCCGAGCACCTGCTGCTCACCGTGCGCGGCTCGGATCCCCGGCTGCAGCTCAGCACCGGAGCGCTGGAGGAGCGCTCCACGGTGCACCTCAACGACTTCGCGGCGAAGAAGGCCGCGCTGATGGAAGGGCTCGGCTACGGCTGGCTCCCGGAGCACCTGATGGCGCGCGAGCTGCGCCGCGGGGAGCTCAAGGCCCTCAAGCTCGCGCGCGGCGCCACGCACCTGTTCCACCCGTCTCTGCACCACCGCGCCGGAGTGCGGCTCGGCCGCGCGGCCAGCCGCCTGGTCCAGGCGCTCACGGGGCCGCGCGCACCTCAAGCCACTGGGTGACATCCGCGATGACCCGAGCCTTCTCCGGCTCGTGCAGCAGGTCATGGAACAGCCCGTCGTACAGCTTCAGGGTCTTGTCCGTGGCGCGGGCCCGCTGAACGAGCGCCTTGCTGCCCTCGGGGTCGGTCACCACGTCGGCGGTGCCGTGCAGCACCAGCACCGGCGTGGACACCTCCTCCATCCGCTCGGAGAGCGTGTTGAGCGCCGAGAGCAGCCGGGAGGCCGTGCGCGCCGGGCCGGGCTCCTGGAACACCAGCGGATCCGTCTCGTTCTCCTTCACCACCTCGGGATCCCTCGAGAACTTCTTGGGGTCCAGCTCCAGCACCTTCAGGTTCGGCAACACCCCGCCCACCACGCGCGTGGTGGCGATGAGGGCCTTCGAGACGTCGGCGCCAGGCTTCAGCGCGGGGGCGCTCAGCACCAGCCCCTGGAGCTCCGGCTTCTTCTCCAGGGTGAACAGGGTGACGATGGCTCCTCCCATGCTGTGGCCGAAGAGGAACACCGGCTTGCCCGTCTCGCGCTGGCGCACGCGCTCGAGGAACAGGCCCAGGTCCGAGAGGTACTCCTCGAACGAGTCGATGTGGACGCGCACGCCCTCCGAGTGCGCATGGCCGCGAAGATCGAAGGCATGGACCGCGAAGCCCTCTCCCACCAGGCGCACGGCCAGCTCTCCGTAGCGGCTGCTGTGGTCCTTCAGCCCGTGGACGATGACGAGGACGGCCCGGGGCTCCTCGGCCGCGGGGCGCCAGGACTGGCCGAACAGCCGCAGCCCGTCCTTGGCGTCGAACGTGAACTGCTCGTGCGAGACTTCACGCCCGGCGAGGGCGGAGAAGACACGGGAGCTCTCACTGGCGGGCAGCACCGCCTGGCGCGGGCCCTGGCATGCGGCCAGGACGAACAGGCACGAGAGGAACGGCAAAAACCGTGGCGTCTGGGGAGTAGTTCTCACAGGCTGCAGTATGCCACTCGCTTGCGCTTGCCAGGCCAGGCAGAATGCACGGTCAGTCCTTCAGCCACACTGAGTGTGAGGCGGACCGAGGAGCCCCAGCCGTGGCGTACGCGCAACTTCTGGTTCAGATTCCCATCTTCGCGCACCTCCAGGGCGAGGAGCTCGAGCACCTCTCCTCGCTGCTGCGCTCCCGCCGCTTCGACAAGGGCGAGGTCATCTTCCATCAGGGAGACGTGGGCACCTCGCTCTTCATCATCCGCAAGGGCCAGGTCGCCATCCGCCTGAGCTCGGATGATGGCAAGGAGGTGATCCTCACGCTGCTCGACCGCGGGGACTTCTTCGGTGAGCTGGCCCTGCTGGACGGCGAGCCCCGCTCCACGGACGCCGTGGCCCGCGAGGAGTCGGACCTGCTCATCCTTCAGCGCGAGGACTTCCAGCGCTTCCTCGACAGCCGCCCCCAGGTCGTCAAGGGCCTGCTGGCCGCGCTGAGCCGCCTGGTGCGCCGCGTCACCCAGCTCGTCCACGACTCCACGTTCCTGGATGCGCGCACGCGCCTGGTGCGCGTGTTGCTGGAGCTGGCGCAGCACCAGGGCAAACCCACCAGCGAAGGGGTCGTCATCACCCAGAAGCTCACCCAGTCCGAGCTGGCCAACCTCTGCGGCCTCACCCGCGAGAGCGCCAACAAGTGGCTGCGCTTCTATGTTCGCGAGGGGCTGCTGTCCTACGAGGGCGGGCAGATCACCCTGGTGCAGCCCGAGAAGCTCGGCCGCGAGGCCGAGTAGGCCGCCACCTCCTCAGATACGCAGGTCCGACTCGTCCAGCGCGGCCCGGGCCGCCGTGCGCGTGGTGCGCCGCAGCCGCTCCTGGCTCGTGCGCGACAGCGCCTCGCGCAGCCCGGGCTGGTTGAGGATGTGCCGCTCACAGGCCTCCTTGTCCAGCCGCAGCAGCGTGCACCGCTCGGCCGTGGAGACGGTGGCGGTGGCGACGACGCCCAGCAGCAGGGAAATTTCACCGAACACGTCTCCCTCGCGCATGGGCAGCAGGTCCGTCTCGCGCCCGTCCTCGTGCTGGTGCGTCACCCGGCACTGGCCGCGCAGCAGCAGGTACAGCGCTCCGGCCGGCTCGCCCTGGAGGGTGAGCGGCTTGCCCGCGGGGATGGAGCACAGCTGGAAATCGCGCGCCATGGCCTCGCGCTGCAGCGGAGTGAGGGCCCGGAACAGCGGGTTGCTGCGCAGCATGTTCGCCAGCAGGCGCTCGCGGTGGAACGTCTGCAGCACCTGGCCCACCGAGGGGTGCTCCACCACGAGCTGCTCCACCCGCGAGCGCGGCAGCTCCAGCAACATCGTCCGCTCCGTCGCCCGGACACTGGCGAGCCTGGGCCCCTCGGACAACATGGCCAGCTCCCCGAACAGATCGCCCTCCCCCATGAAGGCGATGGTGCGCTCCCCCCCGTTGTCCAGCTTGCGCACCACCTCCACGCTGCCCTCGACGATGGCGTACATGGAGCCGCCCAGTTGCCCCTCCTGGATGATGACCTCGTTGGGCTTGAAGACGCGCAGCTCCAGCCGCTCCATCAGCGACAGCAGCTCCTCGCCCGTGAGCTGCGAGAAGATGGGAATGCGCTGCCTGCCGCCGCCATGGGACGCGTCCATGGGCACGCTGTCCACCGGCCTGGGCGGCGGAGTGAGCCGGGACTGGGGCGGCGGGTCCATTCGCCGCGCGTGCAGCTCCGCCAGCAGGCGCTGCGTGCGGTCATGGCCCGGCTCGATCTGAAGGATGACCTTGCACAGCGCGATGGCCCGCAGCAGCCAGCCCCGCTGCGCCCAGGCCCCGGCCAGCACCTCGTAGTTGGAGATGGCCTCCTTCTTGCGCCCCAGCCGCTGCAGCAGCTCCGCCACCTTCTGCCGGCTGGACAGGTCCTCGGGCGCCTCGCGCGAGATGCTCTGGTACGCGGAGAGCGCTGCCTCCAGGTGCCCATGGGCGAAGAGTTCAGCCGCCTTGTTCTTGTGCTCGCGCAGTGCTTCCATCGTGAGGCCTCCTTGAGAGTCGCTCCGTTCCGGGGGAGCATCTGCAACGCACTGTGCCTTCTTGGGCGCGTGCCGGCTGTGAACGGCTTCACAGCGCGCGTGTGAAGCGCGCCACACACCCCCAGGCTCCCCGGAGGAGCACGCGCTGATCAGCGCGGGTTGCCAATGAGGCCAGGCAATGCAGACCTTGCTCTACAGGAGGGCCTCATGCCGCGCGGAGACAAGAGCAAGTACACGGACAAACAGAAGCGACGTGCCGAGCACATCGCGGACAGTTACCTAGCGCAGGGCAAGAGCGAGCAGGAGGCCAAGCGCCGGGCCTGGGCCACGGTCAACGCCGAGTCCCATGGCGGTGAGAAGCCAGGCGGCTCGGGGTACGGGCAGCCAGAGACTCACCAGGCGTCTCGTCGAGGCGGCCAGCGCAGCCAGGCGTCTCGCACGACGGCCCAGCGCTCACGGGCGGCGAAGAAGGCGGCCGCCACCCGCCAGAGCAAGACGGTGAAGCGCAGCGTGGCGGCGAAGCGGGCAGCGGCGACTCGCAAGCGCAAGACGAGCAAGCGCTAGCCCCATCCATCAACCCGCAGCATTCAGGAGTTCCATCATGGCATCCAGGAAGCGTGAGCTCATCGAGCCGACCCGTGGTGACAAGCGGTATGTGCGCCGTGACGCCAAGGGGCGGTTCAAGGAAGTGGACGACGTGAGCCGCTCGCTGTCCCAGGACCGCAAGCGCAAGGCCAAGAAGTCCGCGCCCAAGGGCCAGGGCGACCGCGGCGACCGGAAGCGGTAGGCGGACCATGGCGACGGCACGCAAGCGCACGAGCAAGCGCAAGAACAGCCTCGTGGCGAACATCAACCGTCGCAAGCGCACGGGCACCTCGCGCTCGAAGCGCCGGTCCACCGTCTCGAAGAAGGCCTACGGCGATATGCGGCGCGGCTGGCCCAAGTCGGCCCGCCGCAAGAAGGCCACGGGCTCGCGGGCGAGGAAGAGCGCCTCCGCCCACGCCACCCGGCGCGGCTGAGCAGGGCCACCCTCAGGCGGGGAAGTAACTGCCCTGCTCCAGCCGCACGCGGCCCTCCGCCACCAGCTTCTCCAGCGTGGCCAGCGCGCTGCGCTCGGCCAGCGGGTGGAGGAAGGCGGGGGTGTCCGCGTAGGCCGTCTCCACCACCTGCTCGATCGCGGCGCCCGAGGTGGGCAGCGCCTGCAGGATGAGCGCCTCGCGGGCCTGGCGGTGGGCGATGTACTCGGCCAGCTTGCCCACTCCGTCCGGCAGCGTGGCTCCGTGCGCGGGGTAGAGCGTGGTGACGGGCAGCGCCTGGAGCCGCCCAAGCTGCGCCAGGTAGTCGCGCATGTTGCCCTCGGGCGGATCGATGACGATGGTGCCCACGCCGGCCACCATGTCGCCCACCACCGCCGCGCGGCTGAGCTCGTCCACCAGGCAGATGTGGCCCGGGGCATGCCCCGGCGTGTGCAGCACGCGCCAGCGCTGAGCGGGCCGGCCCGCCAGCTCCAGCACCTCTCCCTCCTTCAGCAGCCGCTCGGCGGGCACGGGGATCCGCTCCGCCGTGAGCTCGTGGCACCACAGCGGAATGCCCAGCCGCTCCTTCACCGCCTGGACCCCGCCGATATGGTCCCCGTGGTGGTGGGTGAGGACGACGGCCACCGGGCGCATCCCCTGGGCCTGAAGGATGGAGAGCACCTCGAAGAGCTTCGCGCACTCGGCCTCGTCCGCCGCGCCGGGGTCCACGATGAGCAGCTCGCCATTGCCCAGCAGATACGTGTTGGTGTGCGTGGCGGGCGGCAGCGTGGGCGTCTCCAGCGGAACGAGCTTCACGCCCTGCTGGAACTCGATGATCGACGCGACGAAGTCCGGGCAGTGCGCGGGCGTCGCCAGCCGTTCCACCGCCCGCGCGTGCGTGTCGAACCCGGCCATCACCCGCAGGGCGTGCAGGTTGGGCGGGTGCAGCAGCGCCGTGCCCTGCTCCCAGCGCTCGAGCGCCTGCGAGGGCACCACCCACGCCGCCTCGGTGAGTTCGCCCGGCCACAGCTCCGCCTGGGCATAGGGCGGCACCT
This sequence comes from Myxococcaceae bacterium, assembly GCA_035296065.1. Classification (GTDB taxonomy): domain Bacteria; phylum Myxococcota; class Myxococcia; order Myxococcales; family Myxococcaceae; genus DATHBR01. The sequence continues at coordinate 95,146 of DATHBR010000046.1, forward strand.
CGACCAGGAAGAAGCGCGCGTCGAAGCGCACCGGCATATAGGGCGGGGTGATCCACCGCCCCGCCGGGTGGAAGTCCCCGGCCCTGAGGCTCAGCCCCGCCTCGGCCAGCAGTTGCTGCCACGGCAGCTCATTGGCGAGCAGCGCCCGGCGCAGCTCCCGCGCCCGCTCGGGCCCGAGCGCCTCGGCGCCCTCGGCCACCAGCACCCCGGCCTCCTCGAACAGCTCCCGCGCGGCGGCCACGCACACCGCCGCCTCCGCCCCCGTCGCCCCGCGCACCGGCACCTGCGCGTCCGCCTGGTCCACCTTGCCGCCGGGGAAGGCGTAGAAGCCACCCGCGAACGCGAGCGCCTTCTCGCGCTTCACCCAGAACACCTCCACGCCCGTGCCCACCCGCCGGTACAGCATCACCACCGCCGCCAGCCGTGGCGGGCCCGGCGGTGGGGGCTTGGGGATACCGGGCAGCGCCTCGCTCATGAATGGCCTCCGGGGCCCAGCAGGTTCACCATCGAGGTGCGTGCCGCCGCCACCTGGTCCGGCCGCACGTACACCCGCGTCAGGCGCACCGCGCCGCTGTAGCGCTGGTACAGCGGGGTGTAGCGCGCCACCTCGGTCAGCCTCCCGGTGGACACATCCAGGATGTAGAGGCTGGGCCCGGTCTCCTCGTCGTTCACGTACTTCGACAGCACCCCCTGCGACTGGACGACGTAGTGCTCGAACTGCCCGGCCACCAGCGCGCTGCGCAGCACGTCCAGATCATAGCCTTCGTCGCGCTCGGTGAACTGGGCCAGCAGCTTGAAGCCCCGCCGCTGGGAGATGCGCTGGGCCCACCGGTTCTTCGAGCGGCGCAGCGTGTACCAGAGCGCCGCGTCGTCACAGAGCAGGAACGCCTCCGGGTCCGCGGGGATCTCGAACTCGCCGGGCGACTCCTCGTAGTAGCGCCTGAGCATGTGATCGAAGTTCACCGAGGTGTGGTGGTAATAGACCGAGACGAACATGTGGTAGCGGCTGAGCAGGAAGTCCTCGAAGGCGAACGCCGCCGCCCGGCTCAGCGCCAGGTACGCCCGCCCGTCCTTCACCGCCGGGTTCAGGTTGGAGACGATCCACTCGAAGTCGTACCGGCCATAGTTGACGCCCGTATAGAAGGAGTCGCGCAGCAGGTAGTCCATCCGGTCCGCGTCCAGCTCCCCGGACACGATGGCCCGCAGCAGCGGCGCCCAGTCCACGCCCTGGTGCGTGAAGCCCGGGTCCGTCGGCGGCCGCGCCCCCGTGATCAACCCCGCCACCGCGTCCGCCCGGATGCCCAGCGGCCCGAAGTGCTCCTCGATGATGGGCGTGAGCGAGCTGTCCAGCAGCACCTTCGCGGTGAAGTCCTCGTGGGTGGCCTGGGGCCCCTCGGCCGTCGAGTCCAGCCAGGCCGGCAGCTTCAGCGCCGCGCGCGGCGGCGCGATGCGCTCGGAGGCGTGCGACAGCGGCATGTGCCCCAGGTCATGGCACAGCACCGCCAGCCGCACCGCGGTGCAGAAGCGCGCCTGCACCTCCTCGGGCAGCGTCGAGCGCGAGGCCACCGCGCCGAACAGCCGCGAGGCCACGTGCATGGCCCCCAGCGAGTGGGCATGGCGCGTATGGGTGGCCCCGGGAAAGGCCAGGTCCCCGAACCCCAATTGCCGCACATGGCGCAGCCGTTGGTAGTGGGGGCTGTCGATGATGGCCTTCTCCGGGTCGCTTACCGCGATGGTGCCGTGGATGGGATCGCGAATCCGCATGGTTCCCTTTCCATACTCCTCATTACCCCCGGGCGAGCAGCCAATCGAACCCGCCGGGGCACTGGGATCGTTTCGGGGGACGTGCTAACCCTTCGCCCATTCGAATGCACATCGTCATCCTGCACAACCGCGACCATGACCTCCTCGAAGACGACCCAGGCAAGGAGGCCCGCGAGGATGTGATGCGCGTGGCGGCCGCCCTCTCGGAGGCCCTCACCCGCGGCGAGACGCACGCCGAGCCGCTGGCCGTCGAGGGAGAGCAGCTGGACTTCGTGGAAGTGCTGCGCCGGATGCAGCCCGACCTCGTCATCAACCTGTGTGAGTCGCTGGCCGCCGACAGCCGCGGCGAGATGGTGGTCCCCTGCCTGCTGGACATGTTGGGCATCCCCTACACGGGCTCGCCCGCCCTCTCGCTGGGCCTGGCGCTGCACAAGCCCAAGGCCAAGCTGTTGCTGCGCGCCCGGGGCGTGTCCACCCCGCCCTTCGCGGTGGTGGAGCGGCTCGAGGACGTGATGGCGGTGGACCTGCCCTTCCCCCTCATCGTCAAGCCCAGCCGCGAGGACGCCAGCGTGGGCGTGGACTTCGACTCGGTGGTGCATGACCGGGCGGGCCTGAAACGCGCCGCCGAGGCCGTGCTGCGCACCTTCCACCAGCCCGCCCTCGTCGAACAGTTCATCCCCGGCCGGGAAATCTATGTGCCGCTGCTGGGCAACGCACCGCGCCAAGCCCTGCCGCTCACGGAGATCCGCTTCGGCCAGGCCTTCGAGAACCGGCCCAACATCGTCTCGTACAAGGCCAAGTGGGAGGCGGAGTCTCCCGAGTGCCGCGACAGCACCTCCACCCTGTGCCACCTGGAGGACTCCGCGCTGGAGGCCCGGCTGGTGCGCACCGCGATGGAGGCGTTCACGGCACTGGACTGCACGGACTATGGCCGCGTAGACCTGCGCGTGTCACCCGAGGGCGTACCCTACGTCATCGACATCAACCCCAACTGCGATCTCCACCCCGGCGCCGGGTTCGCCAAGGCCGCCGCGGCGGCCGGCATGGACTACCCCACCCTGGCGGCGCGCCTGGTGGAGATCGCCCTCGAGAGAACTCATGGAAATCCGTCCCATCGAAAAAAAGGACCGGGAGCCGCTCGCCGCACTGATTCGCCGAATCGAAACGTTCTCACCGGAAGAGGTGGAGTGCGCCATCGAGCTGGTGGATCTCGCGCTCACGCCGAATAACAAGGACTACACCATCCTGGTGGCGGACCGGGACGGGCCGCTGGTGGGCTACATCTGCTACGGCCCCACGCCGATGACCGAGGGCACGTACGACTTGTACTGGATCGCCTCGGACCCCACGGTGCGCGGCCAGGGCATTGGCGCCTCGCTGATTGCCGGCATGGAGGGTGACTTGCGGCGCCGTGGCTCGCGCGCCATCCGCGTGGAGACCAGCGCCACCGAGGCCTACGGCCCCACCCGCGGCTTCTACGCCTCGATGAAGTACACCGAGGAGGCCCGGTTCCGGGACTTCTACAAGGTCGGGGATGACCTCATCATCCTGGCCAAGCGGCTCTAATCCGCGAACAAAACGCCGCCTTATCCGTTAAGAGGGGGGAGATGACCCGCCCACGTCCCCTGCTCCCCCTGTTGAGCCTGGCCGCCGCGCTGCTGTGCGTCACCCCGGCGCTGGCCCAGGCTCCCGCCGCCCCCCCCCGCCCCGCCGCCAAGCCGGCCGCCACCGCCGCCGTCTCGGACGTGCTCAAGGTGAAGCGCCCCAAGGGGGGCGAGTGGCTGGGGCTGTACCTGATGGACAAGAAGGTAGGCTACTTCTTCACGGACCTGTCGCTGGTGCCCGGGCGCACCGACCAGGTGCGCAGCATCAACGAGCTCGTCTTCAAGGCCACGGTGGGTAACCGGCCGTCGGAGCGGGTGCACCGCGAGGAGCGCATCTACGAGGCCAAGCCCAACGGCCGGCTGCTGTCCTTCGTGGTGGTGCAGAAGGGTGACGGTGGCGACCAGCGGCTCGAGGGGCTGAGCACGCCCGAGGGCCTGCGCGTGGTGCGCAAGCGCCCGGGGCAGCCCGAGGAGGCGCGCACCCTGCCGGCCAGCAAGGAGGTGGTGGAGGACGCGGACCAGGCCCGCGTGGCGCTCTACCGCAAGGCGAAGGTGGAGGGCACCATCACCGACGGCACGGACCTGGAGAGCTACAAAGTCACCACCACCGTGAGCGCGCCCGAGGAGCGCATGGTGCGCGGGGTGAAGGTGCGGCTGGGCAAGGCGGAGACCATCTCCGAGAAGGAGAAGGTGCCCGTGCTGGCCTACGTCACCGAGCAGGGCGAGATGGTGGAGGTGAACTTCGGGGAGACGATGAAGGCGCGCTCCGAGTCGGAGGCGGTGGCCAAGCGGCTGGACGTGGTGGAGGTGTTCGCGCTCACGCGCATCGTGCTGCCCCGGCCGCTGCCCGCCGAGGCCCGCTCGGTGCCTGGCCGCGCGGTGGTGGTGATGACGGGGCTGCCCGAGAAGTTCCAGAAGCAGAGCCCCCGCCAGCAGTACGTGCAGCTGCCGGATGGGAAGGTGGAGGTGACGCTGCTGGCGGACTTCCCCAAGCAGGCCAACCTCAAGAACCTGCCGCTGGCGGACCCCGCGGGCGGCGCCAACCTCAAGGCCACCCTCATCGTGGAGAGCGACAACGCGGACATCGTCGCCCTGTCCAGGAAGCTGGTGGGCAACGAGAAGAACGCGCACGCGGCGGCCCGCAAAATCGTCGAGTGGGTGGCCAAGAACCTGGTGAAGGACTACGGGGCCAGCGCGGACCGGGCCACGGACGTGCTGCGGCAGATGAAGGGTGACTGCACCGAGCACTCGCTGCTGGCGGTGGCGCTCTTGCGCGCCGCGGGCATCCCCGCCAAGCGCGTGGACGGCGTCGTCTACATGATGAACGAGGACAAGGTGCCCGCCTTCTACTGGCACGAGTGGGTCGAGGCCTACGTGGGCGAGTGGACCCAGATGGACCCCACCTTCAACCAGGTGGTGGCCGACGCCACGCACTTCGCCGTGGGTGAGGAGGGCAACGCGGAGATCACCCCCCTCATCGGCCAGCTCAAGGTGGTGGAGGTGAAGGACAAGCCCTCCACCCCCGCCCCCGGGCGCTAGCGGCTACTTCTGGCCGCGCAGCAAATCCCTGGCGTACCACGCCAGCAGCGGCTGCTGCCGGCTGGAGGCCGCCTGCCACAGCGCCGTGCGCGCCGACACCGAGAGGTTCGGGAAGGCGCTCAGCGAGCTGGCGGAGGCCACGCGCAGCTCCAGCTCCATCAGCTCGTCCATGATGATGCTGGCCAGCGCGTCCTGCGCGGCCTCATGGTGCGCGGGCACCGTGGAGTGGCTCAGCCGCGAGGCCGCCGCCACCCGCAGCTCCAGGTCCGTGGTGCCCAAAAGCCGCACCAGCAGCTCCCACGCCTCGGGCCGACTCTCGCCCAGGTCCCACACGAAGCTCTTGATGGCGCCCTGGATGTGGCGGTCCCCGTCATCCAGCCGCTGCACCAGCACGGTGAGGATGCGCTCGGCCACGGACTGGAAGAAGCGGGACTTGGGGCTGCAGATGGCGATGCTGCTCACCGCGCGCATCAGCGCCGCCAGCGGCTCGCCCGACACGCGCGTGGCCAGCGTGCGCGCCAGCAGCTCCACCTGCTCGGGGGCCTCGGCGCAGATGCGCGCGATGGCCGCGGCGGCGTACTCCTTCTCGGCCGAGTCACTCTCGGAGGCGAGGATGCGCTCGATGAGCACCTCCACCGCCTCGGAGGCCTCGCCGCCGTAGCCACCAATCTCGCGCAGGGCCCGGCCGCGCATCTCCGCGTCGCCGTAGCGCACCTGCAGCACCAGGTCCCTCACCCGCCCCAGCCGGGCCTCGGCATCGTCCGGCAGCGCCGGCCGCGGCAGGTCCAGGTGCTGAAAGTCCGTGACGAGGCAGACGGGCTGCCCGTCCTCGCCCAGCCCCCACCACGAGGAGTAGACGCTCTGGGCCATCGACTCCTGGGCGCAGGTGCCGGAGGAGAAGGCGATGACGTTGCCGCCCGACTTCGGATCCAACGTCAGCGCGGTGCTGGACCACATGGGCGGAGAGTGCTTGGTGAACGTGTCGACGAACTGGCGGCTGCGATCCGGCACGCGCTCCACCACATCCGCGTCCAGGAAGGCGGTGATGTCCGGATCAGCCTGGTAGCCGTAGCGCTGGTGGGCCGGCAGCACGCGCGCGGGCTCGCCGCGGGTGGCGCGCTCCCAGCGCACCGGGGCCGTGTCCTCGAAGCGCACCATGGCCATGGCGATGGACTCGTGCGCCGAGGCCGAGCCCTTGCGGCTGGTGCGGATGACGCTGAGCACCACCGGGTAGCGGCCCGGAGGCACGGGGCGGGAGAAGGGCTCGCGGTGGTTGAGCGTGAGCAGCACCAGCTGCTGCGCGCCGGGCAGCGGCCGCGGAGGCAGCGTGAGCGGGTTGCAGACCACGATGCGCCCGCTGGTGACCACCAGCGTTCCGGCGTGGTGCGTGAAGACGGCGACGGGCTTGCCCCGAGCGAGCAACACCCGCCTGTCCTCGAAGGCGGAAAGCAAATCCCCCCTGGCTCTGCTCACATCCATGGCTGGCCCCTGTGCACCACCAGTGTAGCCTTTTTTCAGGCTCGGTTGTGCGCGCTAGAAAACAGTTTTCGCCAGACGCCAGGGCTCGAAAGCTCGCGGGTAGGAGCAGTGCATTCCTTTCGGCAGCTCAAACGCCATCTTCAGCCGGAAGCCGCGCCCTGGAGCCGCTGTACCAGCTCGCGCGCATCCGTCAGCGGGCGCTCGCAGGCAAAGCCCCGGCACACGTACGCCGCGCCTTGCCCACCCACGGGCTCGCGTGCCTCGAAGAGCTCCTCGAGCAGCGGGGGCACCGCCGCGCCCTGCTCTCTCCACCCGAAGGCGAAGGTGGGAGCGAAGGCACGGTTGGCCGCCTCCAGCAACGGGGCCACCTGCTCGCGCGAGCCCGAGAAGGTGACGCCCGCGGCCCCGTCGAGCAACGCGTCCGCCACGAGCGCCAGGTAGCCGTAGCCCATGGGGTTGGCATCGATGGGCTCGCGCATCCTCGAGAGGTAGCGCCCGGCCTGCTCCAGGTGGGACTTGTCCCCTGTGAGCGCGGCGAGCGCCACCTGCGCCTCGGTGAGCGTGGAGGCCCCCGAGGGGTAGGCATTGTCGAAGAGGGAGTAGGTGGCCACCACCAGGTCCTTCTGGCCCTTCTGGGCGGAGAGGTAGGCCTGCTTCTCGGGCTCCCAGAAGAGCTCCACGGCGCGCTTGGCCAGGGCGGAGGCCGCCTCCAGGTACTTCACCTCGAAGGTGGCCTGGTACAGCGCGGTGAGGCCCGAGGCCAGGTCCCCATAATCCTCGAGGAAGCCGTCGATGCGGCCGCGGCCCTCCTCGTACGAGCGCACCAGCCGGGTGCCGTTCCACATGCCCGAGAGCACGAAGTCCGCCGCGCCCGCCGCCAGCCGGGCCCACTCCGGGCGGCCGAACACCCGCGAGGCCAGCGAGAGCCCGCGGATCATCAGCCCGTTCCAGCCGGCGAGCAGCTTGTCATCCCGCCCCGGCTTCACCCGCTGCTCACGCACCTCGAAGAGGGCGCGGCGGGCGGCGAGCAGCTCGCGCTCCACCGCCTCTTCGGTCAGCCCGCGCTCGTGGGCCAGCTGCGCCACGGGGACGGCGAGCTCCAGCACGGTGGTGCCGTGCTCGAAGTTGCCCTGGGGGGTAATGCCGAAGTGGCGCAGCACCAGCTCGGCCTGCTCCGGGGACAGCACCGCGCGCACCTCGTCCGGGCGCCAGACGAAGAACTTCCCCTCCTCGCCCTCGCTGTCGGCGTCCTGGGCGGCGTAGAAGCCGCCGCGCGGATCCGTCATCTCGCGGCGCACGTACTCCACTGTCTCCTCCACCACCTTGCGCCACAGGGGCCGGGGCTCCACCTGCTCCGCCTCCGAGTAGAGGTGCAGCAATTGGGCGTTGTCGTAGAGCATCTTCTCGAAGTGCGGCACCAGCCACCGCGCGTCCACCGAGTAGCGGTGAAAGCCCCCGCCGAGCTGATCGTAGATGCCTCCCAGCGCCATCTTCTCCAGCGTGCGCAGCACCGCGTCCTTGAGCGCCACGGGCCCACCGCGCCGCCACGAGCGCAGCATGAAAGACACGTCCATCGGGTTGGGGAACTTGGGCGCGCCGCCGAAGCCGCCGTTCACCGGATCCACCTGGCGCAGCATCCGCTCGCCGATCTTCACCACGTCCGCGGCCGCGAGCGTGCCGGGCTGCGCGTCCAGCCCGTAGGTGGCCAGCTCCCCCAGCCCCTCGTGGAAGGACTCCGCCTGCTGCCGCACCTTGTCCGGCTGGTTCACCCACGCGTCATGGAGCGCCTCGAGCAGCCGGGGAAAGCCGGGCCGCCCATACTTGTCCTGAGGCGGGAAATAGGTGCCCCCGTAGAAGGGGCGCAGGTCCGGGGTGAGGAACACGGTGAGCGGCCAGCCGCCGCCCTGCCCCATCAACTGCACCACGCCCTGATAGATTTGATCGATATCCGGCCGCTCCTCGCGGTCCACCTTGATGTTGATGAACCAGTCGTTCATCAGCTTCGCGATGGCGGGGCTCTCGAAGGACTCGTGCGCCATCACGTGACACCAGTGGCACGCGGAGTAGCCCACCGACAGCAGAATGGGCTTGTTCTCGGAGCGGGCCCGGGCCAGGGCCTCGTCCCCCCAGGGGTACCAGTCCACGGGATTGTGGGCGTGCTGGCGCAGGTAGGGCGAAGGCTCGCTCGCCAGGCGGTTGCTCGGGCCGGACGGCGAGGAGGGCGGGTGGGCCATGAGCTTTTCATTAGGGGCCCCCCGCGGGAGGGGCAAGTGGAAATAGGGACAAGACACCTCTGGCCAACGGGCGCCGGGTGCGCTTTGTCCGGGACGTGGCCATTTCCGCCGCACAGCCCGTTCCGGGCCTGAAGCTCTGCCTCACCGTGCTGGCGGTCAGCGCGGTGGCGCGGCTCGCGCTCGCGCTGGGCACGGAGCTGTACTCCGACGAGGCGTACTACTGGCAGTGGAGCCGTCACCTGGCGTGGGGGTACTACGACCACCCGCCGCTCATCGCCTGGCTCATCGCGGTGTTGGATGTGAGGCCCACGGCGCTGCTGTTCGGCGCGGGCACGGTGGCGGCGGTGTGGGGGCTGGCCAGGGACGTGCACGGCAGCCGTGAGGCCGCCTGGCGCGCGGCGGCGCTGTGGAGCGTGGTGCCGGTGGGGGTGCTCAATGGCATCTGGGCGCTGCCGGACGCGCCCCTGCTGCTGTTCTGGACGCTGGCGCTGTGGGCGCTGTGGCGGGAGCGGTGGGTGCTGGCGGGCCTGGCCTCGGGGCTGGCGCTGCTGTCGAAGTACCCGGCGGTGCTGCTGGCGGCCATCTTCCTGCTCACCGCCCTGCGCCAGCGGCGGCTGCCAGCGGGAGCGTGGGTGACGGCGCTGCTGGGCGCCCTGCTCTTCCTGCCGGTGGTGCTGTGGAACGCGCAGCGGGAGTGGGTGGGCTTCCTCTTCCAGCTCAAGCACGGCCTGGGCGGCACGGGAGGGCTGGCCTCCTTTGGCGAGTACCTCGCGGGCCAGCTCGCCATGGGCGGGCCCGTGCTGCTGCCGCTGGGCCTCATCTACGCCGTGCGCGGCCCGAGAGAGCAGTTCCTCATGCGGATGGCCGTGGTGGTGCCGCTGCTCTTCTTCGGGTACGCGGCGCTGCGCACGCGGGGCGAGGCCAACTGGCCCGCGACGGCCTACATCACCGCCTGCGTGGGCGTGGCGGGAATGCGGCCTGTCTGGTTCCGGGCGGCGGCCTTCAGCGGGCTGGCGCTGGTGCTGGCGGCGGGCTCGCATGTGCTCTTCCCGCTGCTGCGCTTCGAGCAGCGGGACGTGCCGCTGTCACGCACCCACGGCTGGGAGCTGCTGTCCGTGCTGGCCGAGCCCGCGCGGCTCTTCCCGGCCGCCGAGGCGAAGGACATCGCCGTCGTCTATGCGCCCAACTACCAGTTCGCCTCGCAAGCGGCGCGCTACGCGGGTGTGGTGACGGACATGGCGGGCGGGCGCCGCAAAACCCAATACGACTTGTGGCCAGAGCCCGTCGTGAAGCCGGGGCAGGATGCGCTCTGGTTCTCCTGGGGCGAGCCACCTCCCGGGGAGCTGGCCTCGCGCTTCACCTCCGTGGAAGGCCCGGTGGAGCTGCCCGCGGACTTCCACGGCCGGCGGGTCCACACCTTCCACGTCTGGTGGCTCCGGGACGCTCGCCCCGAGCCAGCCGTTCCACCACCCGCGGCGCCTTGAGCTCAAGCATGCCGACCTTCTGGTACATGTTGCGCAGGGAAGAAGTCCTGCCCTGCCTGCTGAGTCGGCGTGAGCGAGTTGTCGAGGTTGCGGACCGGGCTGGGCGGATAGGTGATCCGCAAGATGAAGTCGGTGATCTGCTGCAAAACCCATTTGGTCCCCTCTGGCGATACACACCTCCTCGTTAGGAGCGGACTCGGCTCGAAGCGGCGGCTTGCACCGCTTGGAAACGGCGGCAATCGAACCTGCAGCAAGGCGGTGGTAGAACCCCAAGCAGGACGTGCCGGTACCGGCTAACGCCTTGATCTCACAGCGGTTCGTTCTCCCGCCTCGTCCCGTGCCGTCCCGTCTGGTTCCGCCCGGTTCCGCGCTGGAGGGTCACACTGAGGGCACATGCGGCCCAACTCAGAGACGCCGCTCTAGCGCGGCATGCACGCGCTTGCCGCTCGTAGGTCGACCGGCTAGGAAGTGGGGCGAACGCCCCATGTGCCGGGCGTTTTGATCGGAGGAACGATGGGTACGGGGATGACTACGGGAGAACTGGCGGGGATCGTGCTCGGTGGGATCAGCATCGTCGTCGGCGTGGTCGGGTTCCTGTTCGTCCGGAACGTGCGCCGGACGTCGAACAAAGTAGCCGTGAAGGACAGCAAGGTCGGCGGTGATGTTGTGGGCGGAGACAAGACCACGCGGACGGGAAGCGGCAAACCGTGATGAAGTTTGGCAGGTCCGTCGAGATCAACATCACGAACTCGCAGGTCCACGGTGACGTGATCGGCGGAGATAAGATCGTCACGGTGAACATCCACCCGGACAAGTTCACGTCTGAGGCGGCGCTGTTCGATGAGCTTCGGCGACAGGGCCACGAGGCGAAAGCTGCAGACAGCCTGATCAGCGAGTTGTTGAAGGATGATGCATTCCTTCGCAAGTTCGACTCTGCGCGAAGCACTCACGAAGCGAAGCGGATTGACGAACGCCTCGAAAAGGCTCTCGCCGAGTACGAGCGACAGGGCCCTACGCCGGAAACCATCACGGCGCTTGAGAGCCTGCTCGACGGGGCGCGAAAGCGAGGCGAGTTCTTGGCAGTCGCCAAGATCGGCACCCTCCTTCTCCAGTTGATCTCGAAGGACCTGACGCAGCTCGAACGAATCCTCAAGCTTGCTGACGAGTTGGTAGGCGTGCTCCGAGAGCAGCCGGAGGTACATCGGTACGTTGCGCTCGTGCGTGCAATCCAGGCTAGTCACCTCTTTTTCAAGTACACAGATGGGACGCTCGAACTGCGCACCGTCGTTGCGGCTCAAGCGGCTCTGCCCGTGAAGATCCCTCTCCCGAAGCTGGTGGAAGAGCAGCGCGACGTGCTCGGCAACTGGCACTTGGCCGACCAATACATGAGGGAGGCCTTGGACTTCGCCGTGAAGGGAGGCGACGCGAGCTTGGCGATCAGCGTGCTCTTCGAGGCTGAGCGCCTTCAGGAACACGGGTACTTCTTCCAGCGCTACGCACTCCGGCAGGACGCATCGGAGCAGGAGCAGCGAACGCTTCGCTCGCTGGACCTGCTCCGGGAGATGTGCGCGAAGTTTGGCTCTCCCACGGACGTAGCGTTGGTAACGCTGAACGAGGCGCACTTCGCGTACCTCCGAACCGACTTCGACCGAGCCACAGCGCTAGCGATGGATGCGGCACAGAAGCTTACGAAGGCAGGTCAGTCGTTTCTTGCAGGCAAGGCGCTCGATCTCCACCAGCGGGCGCAGCAGAAAGAGCCCGTAGTTCCTGCGCCGACAGATGTGGACATCGCCGCGCTATCCGGCGCGGACTATGAAGAGATGGTCAAGACGATCTCTGGGCGCCTCTTCAAGCTCAGTGGGCTCGACCGTGATCCGGAGATAGCGCGGCTTGTCTCGATGGCCCAGAAGGACCTGAATCCTGAACGCGTGATGAAGTTCTGTGAGCACATCGACTTGGCGTGTCGCATCTCCCCGCTCGGCGAAAGGATCGCGCTTCCCTCGATGGGCTTCAAGAGCGTGCGGTGCCGGAAGTTCGGAGGGGTGGTCGAGGGGCTAGACCTGGACCAGACGTTCGCCTTGTTCAAGGAACAGAACTGTGACACCTGCAAAGAGCGTAGCCCACGTCCAACCGACTGGCGCTGGAAACCCGCAGACATGATGCCGCCGAAGCGGAAGCAGTAGGCCTCTGGAGCGGCCCTGCGTCGGAGAGCGTCCGCTCGGGCCGGTGGAACTTCCCAGGGTGGATCCATCGTTGAGGGCTCCCAATTCGCGAAGTGGAGCGCTTGCGTCGGAAACCGCCAGTTCTACGGCCCAGTGGGTCTCCTGGCTACCAAATACCTGCCGACCAAAAAGAAGAGCCGGGGTGGTATGAGCCTGCCCCGATACGAAACCGGGGCAAGCCCACCTCCTAGGCTAAGCCATCCGAACTAAGTCCTTGCAGGGGCCCGTCGGCGCGTCGGGCGGAGGGCCCGCCGCAGCGCTCTTCTGCGGCGGAGCCGGCGCAGAAGACGAACCGCCGCAGGGTAGAACGCCGCAGGGTCTTGCGTCAGCA
>DATHBR010000047.1:0-2955 GCA_035296065.1 Myxococcaceae bacterium
GAGCCCGGCTGGCGGAGGAGCAGGACGCCGCCGCCAGGCGCGAGCAGGCACAGCGCGAGGAGCAGGCGCGAGCAGAGGCCCAGGCGGACCGTGGGCCGGCTCCGGCCCGGAGCTTTGAGCCCAGGTGGAGACCGGAGATGGTGGTGGCGCTCACGGCGTTGCTGGTGGCGGGGCTCTCCGTGGCGCTTCAGCTTCGGGGCAGGGCGATGGCCACAGCCACGTCGGACAGCGTCGGCCAGGAGCGAGGCCGCGTGGCGGTGGGCGACAATGCCAGCACCCCTCAGTCAGGGACGCGGGCTTCCGAGCAGGCCGGTGACAAGGGCCAGGGGATCAAGGCGCCGCTGCCTGAGGAACCCTTCCCCGGTCAGAAGAAGCCGCCGTGCAGGAAGACGGGCGAGGTGGAGATCCGTGGCGCGTGTTGGCTCCGCCTGGACGCCAAGCCTCCATGCAAAGAGGAAGATAAAGAGGAGGCGTTCCTGTGGAAGGGGGCCTGCTACGGACCTGCTCTTCCGCTCGGGCGAGAGCCCACCTCGAGTCCACCGTGAGCACCCGATAGTTTGTGGATCTCCTGGGGGACTGAGCCATGACAGCGGGCAGCCCCCTCCAGTGCGAGCAGAGGGCCGCCGCTTCATTCAGCCACCGGGCTTACGCCTGGGTGAGCACCTTCTCCAGCAGGGGCACCGCGCTCACGGGGGGCAGCTCGCTGGAGAGCGCGGCGGCGAGCGTCGCCACCTGCTCGACCGGAATGCCCTTGAAGTCGAGCACGGCCTTGCCCTTCTGGTTGCGCGCCTGCACGGTGACGAGCACGCCCTTGGGGAAGAGGCTCGTCAGGGCCTCGCGGTACTGGCTCGCGAGCACCGCTGCCTCCGCGGGCAGGGGCTTGCTGGAGGACGGCTTGCGCTTGCGCCGCAGGGCCCGGCGCATGTGCTCCACGCTGCACGCCGAGAAGGGCTGAGTCGTCACCTGTCCATTGTCATCCGGCACCTCGATGGGGGTGGTGCCGGGCTCCTCGTGGTGGAGCTCCACGTCGGCGGCCTCCTGGTAGATGAGCAGCAGGTACAGGCAGGTGACGCCGAAGCGGCGGGTGACGGGCTCGCTGAAGGCGGCGGCCACGGCGCCGTAGGTGGTCAGGGTGGCCTGGGACAGCTCCGCCAGGTGCTGGCCGAACCAGGTGCGTGCGTCCTTGTAGCCGGCCTTCTCGGCGAGCTGCTGGTTGACGACGTAGTTGTAGAGCTCCCCCATGCGGTAGTGGTTGGAGCGCTCCTCGGCCCGGAGCTTGAGCATGGCCAGGCGCACCTGCTCGAGGGTCATGCCCTCGGTGACGGTGGTGGCGGTGGCGGTGGTGGAGGGTTGGTCGGAATAGCGGATTCAGGCTGGTCGGCAGGAGGGCTTGGCGATGTCCGCCGCTCCGACGTTACCGAGCGCCTCCTTGCTCCGTCGCCACTCTATATCTGTTCTGATCAACCCTCCCAGTCAGGAGTGGCCACTCGCCACCAGTTGGGAGTGGCCACGACTGGTGGACCTGCGCGAGCCGCCGTTTGCTTTGAACTCCGGGAGGAGCAACTACAGGGTCGAGCGCCCGCCAATCTCCGGGAAGCGCTCGTAGGCGCACTTCAGCGCTTCCAGGTGGACGGGGTTGTTGAGGTCGAGCGGGGCCTCCGTGAGTTGCACAACCCATCCTCCCATCGCCGTGCGCCGCGAGCGCGACAGCAGCTCCGAGTCGCGGGGCGGGTCCGGGAACCCGATGGCTCTTGCGGTGGCGGCCGACCAGTAATTCAGCCAACCCAGGTGATACGGAATCTCGGGCGAGCGCAGAGACTCGGGGAGCTTGAGCGTTGGCAGCCCTCGTGGAGGAACCCCTGGCTTGCGCACCGGATCTCTTGTTTGCCGCGAGATCTCCACGCCCGCTTCGAACGGCGTCGCTTGCCCCCAGAAAGCGCGAGCGCCCTCCGCGATTGCCTCGAGAAGGGCCGCCGCGGCTGCGATCATGCCCGCGTCCAGTGGCACTTTCGCGTGGACATCCAGGAGCGCCTGGCCACCTGCGCCGGACCTTGCCGAGAGGGCCAACCCGGAGATCATCACGGGGTAATGCTCATCATTATTGCAGACGAGGGGAAAACCTCCGTTTCTCTTGGCCTGGGCCAACCACACATCGCGTTGCGGCAGATGAATGAGTTGATGATCGTCCGAGACGGTCCACTCCAGGCGCAAACCGGGGAGCGCGCGTTCCATGGCATGGACAACGGCCACGGGGCGGCCGTCGTCGCCCACGAGCGCGGGCGCGTGGACTTTGATACCGAGGGTGTTCTCCATCATCGTCATTTGCACCACGCCATGAGCACAACAGTGAGGCGGGGCTCCGCTTCCTCCAACATCCTCCTGTGCGCTTCGGTACGAACGCCGATGACAAAACCATAGCCGCAGGCCGCCGCCAGTTCGCGCTCCCGCAACCCTTCCTCTACTTGATTGGCGAGTTCCATCTGCTGAACGAAGGGATTGTAGGTTTCAATGGCGGTGGTTTTGATCTCCCAGAGCGTGCGCGTGGCAGGTTGCAGCGCGTCGAAAGCCTTGCCGTTGACGAGCGCATTGGCGCCACGGAAGGCGTTGAATGGGACGTTGTCGGCGCACTGGTTATGGAAGGGGTGCCCACCTTTGGGTGGAACGCGTCTGGGCGTGCACTCGGGGCGGCGGTCGCGCGGCTCCAGGCTTGGTGGATCTGGGGGAAACCAGTCTCGGCCCGAGCCCCGCGGCATGGGCTCTGCGTTCGCCACGGGTTCCTGCTCAGTGGATGGCTGTGTCTGAGTCCTGGGCTTGCCACGCTCGCGGGAGGCACTTCGCTCATGGGCCTCGAACTCTTCTTTGATCGCGACCGCCACCACCACGACGCCCGTAACGATGATGGCGCCTACGATGATCTCGGGTGCCGCGAGGATGCAGAGCCCCACGCCCACGGCG
>DATHBR010000048.1:0-3197 GCA_035296065.1 Myxococcaceae bacterium
GAGCCCGGCTGGCGGAGGAGCAGGACGCCGCCGCCAGGCGCGAGCAGGCACAGCGCGAGGAGCAGGCGCGAGCAGAGGCCCAGGCGGACCGTGGGCCGGCTCCGGCCCGGAGCTTTGAGCCCAGGTGGAGACCGGAGATGGCGGTGGCGCTCACGGCGCTGCTGGTGGCGGGGCTCTCCGTGGCGCTTCAGCTTCGGGGCCGGGTGGTGGCTACATCCACGTCGTACAGCGCCGTCCAGGAGCGAGGCCGCGTAGCAGTGGGAGACAGCGCCAGCACCCCTCCGGCCGGGACGCGGGCTTCCGAGCAGGCCGGTGACAAGGGCCAGGGGATCAAGGCGCCGCTGCCTGAAGAACCCTTCCCCGGTCAGAAGAAACCACCGTGCAGGAAAGCGGGCGAGGTGGAGCTTCGTGGCGCGTGCTGGCTTCGCGTGGACATCAATCCGCCATGCAAAGAGGAAGGCAAAGAGGACGCGTTCCTATGGAAGGGGGTCTGCTACGCACCAGCTCTTCCGATCGGGCGCGAGCCCACCTCGAGTCCACCGTGAGCACCCGATAGTCCTCAGAGGTCCCCGGCCAGGCTGGGTTGCGATCGCTGCTGCGGTTCAGGCAGGCTGCCCTCCAGCGGTGGAGCGCAACTGCTCGCAGGAGGAGCGCACATGGGGGAAACCGTGCAGGCCATCCCGGAGCCCAAGGCGTCTACGCCCGAGTCCGTGTACCCAGAGTTCAACGCCCCGCCACCGCGCCGCTCACTGTCTGGCGTATTCGTCGGCCTCACGCGCGGGGCGCGGCAGCTCGCCGCCCACCTTCGCACGTACCGGCTCGAGCTTCGTGAGCGCATCGCCCGCGGCGCTGTCTTGGAGGTACCCTGGGCCAAGGCGACGATTGATTTGCTGAATCGCGCCGAAGAGGAGCTCGCGAAGGGGCGGCGGGACGAGGCCTGGCACTGCTTCATGGCCGCGCAGCGGATGGAACTGTCCGCCCTGAGCAAGGAGGAGCGCCAGCACCGGCGCACACTGCTGCTGGCGGAGTCGGCCGACAAGCTGGAGGGCTGGCGCCGCAAGAGCATCCAGCGGCTGCTGCACGATGAGACACCGAGCGCCATCGCGCTCGCGGCCGCGCTGCGCCTTCGGGACGAGCACTTCGAGAACGAGTTTCGCAAGATGGCGCACATCTGGGAGGGTTTCATCGCCGTCAGCCTGGTGATGCTCTTCCTGCTGGGCCTGATCGCGGGGCTCGACATCTGGCAGCCCTCGGTGCCTCCGAAGGAGGTGTCCGTGGCGCACCTGCTGCTGTTTGGCGCGCTCGGGGGGGCGGTGAGCGCGCTGCGACCGATCGGAAAGCGCAAGCGCCAGCGGCTCCCGGAGGTGCTCAACATGACCTTCGTCAACCTGATGCGCCCGGTGCTGGGCACGGCGGGCGCGCTCGCGGTCCATCTCTTCGTCGCGGCGGGAGGAGTCCGCTTCCTGGAGGCCAACCTGACACAGGGGCACGCGGCGCTGGCGCTGGCGTTCGCCTCGGGGTTCAGCGAGCGCCTGCTCCTGTCCGCCGTTGCGTCCTTCGCGGGCCGGCCCCGGCGCCCTGCACGCGCTCGCGTACGGAGCGGGCTTGCCACTTCCGCGCTGGCGCTTCCAGAGTCAGCGGCACTCAAGGCGAAGCAGCAGGATGCGAGCTAACCGCCGACTGCTCCCGCCAGACAACGGGAGCCGGAGTGAACTGGCACGGCCAGGACTCGGCGGCCCTCTCCAGCAGGGGCACCGCGCTCACGGGGGCAGATCGCCGTGCAGCTCGTCACCCGGGCGGCGAAACTGCCAGGGTTGCGCGCCCGCCAATCTCCGCGAAGCGCTCGTAGGCCTGCTTCAGCGCATCCAGGTGGACAGGGTTGTCGAGATCGAGCGGGGCCTCCGTGAGTTGCACAACCCATCCCCCCGTCGTCGTACGCCACGCCCGCGACAGCAGCTCCGAGTCGCGGGCCGGGTCCGGGAACCCGAGGGCACGTGCGGCGGTGGCCGACCAGTAATTCAGCCAACCGAGGTAATACGGAATCTCAGGCGCGCGGTTGTACCGTGGGAGTTTGAGCGCGGGGAGTCCGTGGGGAGGAACATGCGGCTCGTCACCCGGGCGGCGAAACTGCTGCGCCACTATCTGACCATGGCCGTTTGGCGACGTATGTCCCCAAACCGCGCGTGCACCCTCTCCGATGGCATGCAGCACATCCACTGCGGCCGCGACGCCGGCTACGTCCAGTGGCAGCGTCGCATGAACTTCGAAGCGCGGCGGGCCCCCCACGGCAAGGCCGCTTGGGTTTTCCCACCCCGTAAGCGTCACCGGGCGGCTTTCATCATCGTTGCAGAGAAATGGAAACCCGCCGTCTGTCCTGTCTGACGCAACCCACTCATCGCGGTGAGTCAATGCAATGAAGTCTCCCTTCTCGGAAAGCGTCCACGCCAGCCGCAAGCCGGGGAGCGCGCGCTCCATTCCATGAACGATGGCGAGAGGGCGCCCATCGTCGGCCCCGAGCGCGGGTGCATAGACGGTAAGGGTGAGGGCCCTTGGCGTGGCTGGCATTTCAGCACCAATCCATGACAACGATTGTGAGTTCGGAGTCCAGCTCGAGCAGCGCGGCCCTGTGCGCGGCGCTTCGTACACCGACGACGAAGTTATACCCACATGCTTCCGCGAGTCTTTTCTCCTGCTGGATGCCCGGCAGTTTCACCCGGGCGAAGAACCTCTGGGAGTGAAGCGAGTGTATGTCGAAATTATCTGTCTTCACTTCCCACAGCGTGCGCGTAGCAATGACCAGCGCGTCGAAGTGTTTGCCGTTGACGAACACGTTCAGACCCGGGAAGTCGTTGCCTGGAATTTTGTCGGCGCATTCGTTGTGCGGATCGTTTCCTCCACGGGGCGGCCCTGGAATCGGCCTGCACTCGGGACGCTCCGTAGGCTCGGATGATATGGGTGGCAGCCAGTCCCTACCCAACGGGGGCGTTTCCAACTTGGGCTTTCGATTCGCGACGGCGTCCTGCTCAGTGGATGGCCGTGTCTGAGCCCTGGGCTTCCCACGCTCGCGGGAGGCACTTCGCTCATGGGCCTCGAACTCTTCTTTGATCGCGACCGCCACCACCACGACGCCCGTAACGATGATGGCGCCTACGATGATCTCGGGTGCCGCGAGGATGCAGAGCCCCACGCCCACGGCG
>DATHBR010000049.1:0-51427 GCA_035296065.1 Myxococcaceae bacterium
GCGCTCCAGGCCGAGCTCCACCACGCTCTCCGGGCTGCGCCTGAGCAGGATGCGGAAGGAGCGCTCCACGAAGGCGTCGAAGGCGAGCGGCGCGAGCTCCTCGCGCACCTCGTCCGCCGTGGGCAGCCGCGGCCGCTCCTCCTCGCGCGGAGCGGCGGTGTCGCCGCACCCCGCGGCGAGCAGGAGCACGAGTGCGAGGTGGCCGAGGGCGGCCGGGAAAGAAGCAGTGGAGACGCGACGCATGGAGACCTCGACCGTCCGGCCCTGACGGGGGAGTGGAGGGAGCGAGCAGCGCGTGCCGCGCCTCCACGGTGCTCACTCTGATTCAGCAGGCCCCCCGCGCTCAAGGGGGGAGGGCTGATAGAACACCCCCTCGCGCGTCCGCGAGGACTCGACGATGGCCACGAGTTTCGTAAGCCGGCCTGCTCATGACGGCCCCTCTTTGCGCCTGAGCTCGAGGGGCGGTGGGGCGTGAAGCTGCATCCGTGCGCCGGAGACGGGATGCGCGAACACGAGCGACTCGGCATGCAACAGATAGCCGCCATCACCCGGCAGCCCGGGGTGCTCGGCCCGGGGCAGGCCGCCAGCGACGAACAGCGGGTCCCCCACGAGCGGATGGCCGATGAAGGCCAGGTGGATCCGGATCTGCTCCGGCCGCCCCGTGTGGATGTCGACCTCGAACAGGGTTTGCAGGGGGCGCCGCTCCAGCACCCGGGCCGTGCTCCGGGAGGGCTTGCCCTGCGCTTGCGCACCGTGCACCGCGCCCAGGCGCGGGTGAGGCACCCATCCGATGGCGGCTGAGATTTCGTAGTGCTCCTGCGCCGCCAGGCCACTGGCCAGGGCGCGGTAACGCTTCTGGACGGCGCCCGCGCTCCAGCTCTTGCCCAGGCTGGAGGCCGCGGCTCGCGTGCGCGCGAAGAGCACCAGGCCCGAGGTCGCCCGCCCCAGGCGATGCATGGGGACCGCCTCCGGCCACCGGGCCTGCACAAGGTACAGCAGGGTGTTCTTCAGAAAGCCGCCCGAGGGAAGGGTCGGCAACCCGCTCGGCTTGATGACCGCGAGGATCGCCGCGTCCTCGTACACGAGCTCGTAGCTTCCGGGCGCGTCACCCTCCTGCCACGGGGGGCGCTGCCAGCACAGGAGCTGGCCTGCGCGCAGCAGCTCGGCGCCGCTCGCGGTGACTCCGTCGAGCAGCACCTCTCCCTGAAGGAACCGCTCCTGCCACTGCTGCGCGGTGGAGTGGCGGTACTTCTCCGTCAGGTAGGCGAGCGCGCTCTTGCCCGGGTGAGTCCCGAGCCGTTCGCGGTACAGGTAGCCTTCATTGAGCGGCACCGGCGCAGCCTACCTCATGCGGACGGCCCCAGGCGCCCCCCCCTCAACAGGCCTTCCCTTCTTCCCATGCTTCCCGCGTCGCGGGATGGAGCTGGTATATGCAGGTGCCATGCCCCGTCCGGCCGCAGCGCTGTCGGTGAAGGAAGTCACGAAGCGGTTGGAAGCCTTCGTCAAAGCGGATCCGCGAAGGCCCGATCCGAAGGGCGTGTTCCCCGCGGCGCAGGAGGCGTTCTCGGCGTTGCCCGAAGGCGTCGACGCGGCGGTGCTGACAGCTGCGTTCGCGAAGCGGCTCGCCATGGCTCCGGAGGTTCGACCTGACCTGGCCGGACTTCCGGAGGATGCACTCGTCGCGTGGCTGCGCGCGGCGGAGGACGAGACACGCTCGGCGTGGGCGATGACGCTCTCCGCGGAGGCAGCGGGAGATCCACAGCGGCTTCGGCGCAGCTTCCAATGGCTGAACCTTGCGGCAGCGGCTCCGTCTTCGTGTGGCGGCGGCAGTCCGGAGGAGGCTCGGGCGATTCGTGAAGCCGGTGCGGATGCGCGGCTCGTGAAAGCGCTGCTGAAGATGTGGCCGTCGTTCGATGGACCTCGCGCGAACGCTCGACCCGTGGGCTGGGCCGGAATTCTCCTGGCGGAAGGGAGCGAAGCTTCGGTGCGTGCGCTGCAACCGATGGTCGACGCGAACCGCGACGCCGTCTCGTACGACCCGACGCTGGATGATCTTCTCGCGATGAAGCCAGCGAAGCCGACGGCGGAGGCTCAGCGTCTGCTGGATTCGATCCAGGAGACGCTCGTGCGCAGAGACGAGGCGTCAGGACAGTTCGAGTTGTTCCGTGCGCTCGGAGGTTTGCCGATTCCGGCTCGGTTCTCGCTGTCGGTGAAAGTCACAGCCAAAAGCGGGCACACGTTCGTGCTGGAGTGTTCTCGCGACGCGCGGAGCAGCGGCATGAGCTGGTTTGCGTCGATCGGAAAGCAGAAGCCGGTGTGGCAGGCGCGATCGTCGCAGCAGGAGAAGGATTCGCTCGGGCTGGGCGCGATGTCCTTCGCGAGTCTGCCGCGGTGGTTGGAGCACGCCGCGAGTGCGTTGAAGTCGAGGTGGACCTCGGTCGAGGTCCGCGATGAAGGCGTCGACCCTGCGCTCGCGCAGGCCGTGAGAGCGTGGCTCGCGCCAGTGATTGGCGCACAGGCGAAGGCGGTGAAGTAGCGCCTGGGTGGCTCGCGCTTGCCGTACAGGTGCAACCGCACGCCCGGCATCGCTAACTCCCCCAAGCTCGCCGGCGCGCTTGTAGGCGACCCCGGACAAGCCGATCGTGTAGTCGATGTCGATCCTCGGGCGCGTCACGCCGGTGTCCGCCGCCTGTGAGGGCAGAGGCATGGATCCGGGCCCGGTCCTCGCACCCGACGCGGTGGCAACCGCGCACGGCCTGGCCCCCATTGGAAGCATGGGGGCCGAGCGGTACCTCTAGCGGCAGTAATCTCCACGCCGAGCAGTGGAAACGAGGTGGTCGCTGCTCTTCGTGCCGCATGAGATGCGCTTGAGTTCGCCGCGCCGGAAGCTACGGTCCACTCCATTGTCGATACTGGTGGGTAAGCGCGCGTGCACGCCGTGCCATCGCCCGACAGAGTTGTTGTGCAGATCCATGCGCTTCTCGATCGCTGGATTCTTCGGCCGCTTTTCGTGCGCGTTGCCAAAAGCTGTCGCCCAGGAATCTCCCTGGTAGTAGGCCATCAGTCCGCTCCAGTAGGCGTGCTTGAACGCGTCTCCCTTGCCGTTGTGCAGCTTGCCGTAACGCTTTGCGGAGCGCTCGGCGTATTTACCGAGCACGTATGCCCGGGCGCATTTCTCCGGGTTGAGCACACAGAGCCTGGTTTCAGCGGACCCAAGCGCCGCCGCGGGTGCCTGATCCGGGGCTGCTGGTGCTGGCGCCAGCGAGGCGGGCAGGCGCGCGATTTTCTTTTCAAAACGTCGCTCGAAATCTGGAGTGGACGCCTCCGTCACGCCCTCCTTCCGGAGCTCCTCGTACACCTGAAGTACCTGATCGGGCTCGAGCGCTTCGATGCGCTTGGCCAGGGCAGAGGTATCAGCGCTGGCGTAAGCTGGCACCAGGATGGCCAGGCAGACCAGCAGCAGCAAAGACGACGCCGCTCCCAAGTGCCTTTCCCGAGGCTTTATCGCTCCCCTCCCACGAGAGGCTGGGAGTTCCGACTTTGACAGTATCTTCGTTAGCATGGACTTCTTTCTCTTCAATTCAAGGAAGGCAATTACACAATTGATTTGACTTAAGCAGACGAAATTGTCCGCATCAGTCATAAGGTATGTGTTGGCCGCGCGCCGTTGTGACAGGACGAGCCAACCGGGCCCGCGAAACACTCGCCGAAGCCGCACGAGGCTCGGCATGGGCCATGGAGGGCAGGCAACCGGACCGCCCAGTGAGTCCCTGCCTGGTGAGCAGCCCTGCTCCGGGCGGTGCCGGGCGAACATCCCCGGGGGAGTGGAAGCACTTTGGCGCGTCAGGATCCCAGATCAGGGCGCGGACGGCCGGACCCGAACGACGGTGCTCCCGGTGGGCTGGCTGGAGGGTGGAGGCGCCCAGATCAGCCCCAGGCTGGCCATGGTTTCAGGGGTGCCCAGGCCCAGGTGGTCCATGAGAATGGACCGCCGGCCAGCGGAATAGACAGCCACGGCGGTGATCGGCCGGGGGTTGATCGCCGCGGTGGTGGAGGTCAGCGTGGGCACTGCCGTCTGGCGCCACTGGAACGGGTGGGTGCGCAGCTTGAGGTTGAAGTCCAGGGGCAGCGAGGCCTGCTCCACCAGCCCCGCCGCCGTCCACTGCAGGTAGCGCAGGCTGGTGAACTCCGTCTCCAAGAAGGACAGCGGGTCCGCCACCCAGAGGGCGTCCGGCTCATAGCCCACCACGGTGCCGCTGAAGGACGAGCAGGGCTGCGCCGTGCGCACGAAGCGCCCGGCCTCCAGCCCGTGCGGACACACCTGGTAGCCAGGCGTGGCGGTGGAGCTCAACGTGGTGCGCGTCACGATGCCCAGGCGATCTCCCGTGCGCACCGCCAGCGCCACGGGCCCCGTGGTGGAGATAGACGTGGTGGGCCGGGTCCACGCCGCGGTTCCCGTGGTGGCCAGCGCCGTGCCGGTGAAGGTGAAGCGCTGAAGGACGGAGAAGTAGAGCACCACCACCTCGTTCTCTGAGGCCTGCAGGGCCTCCGGTTCGCCCACGGCAGTCTGCAGGGTGGCGGTGAGCGTGAGCGCCGAGCCCGTGTCCACGTAGCGCTGGATGCGCGAAGCGCTCACCACCCACACCACGTCCCCCACCACCGCGAGCCGGCTGGCCGGGAAGCTCTGCACGGAGGTGCCATCGCGCAGCACGTCCTGGTCGCACACGAAGGCGCCTTTCTGCGTGCGCGCCAGCGCGATGCACCACCGCGGCAGCGTCAGGGCCGGCCCTTCTCGCGAGTAGTCCGTCGCGGCGTGGAGATCGAACTGCTGGATGCCGCCCACCGGATCAAACGCGGCGAAGACGTGATGGCGGCCCGGCTTGCGCGCAGTGAAGCGGATGGTGCTCAGGCTTGGGAAGGTGCTGCCCAGGCTCGAGTGGTGCTCCACGGGCTGGTTGTCCGGATCGGACACCTCCACGGTGAGGCTGGTGGGCGTGGCGGTCTCCTCGGGACCGCAGCCGCTCATGAAGGTGGGCGACAGGCGCAGGCTCGTCTCCTCTCCCACGAGGATCATCCCAGGCCGCATCGGGGCGGCGACGGACCCACCGTCGAAGCACGGAGTCTCATCGCACCCCGAGAGCCCAGCCAGGGCGATGAACAGCGGGAACAGGCGAAGGATCTTCATCGTCTGAACTCTACTACCGCAACGAGGGGTTGGCCGTACCCGCGCGGCTCGGTAAGCTCGCGGCGCGTGGCCTTCGACAATCGCCTACCCAATGTGGTCGCGTTCGGTGACAGCAACGAGTACGTGTTCGGACCGGCGTTGAAGCGCTGGCTGGTCGCGGCGGGGCACTATCCGGCCGAGCAGATCGTCGTGAAGTACCGCTCGAGCTCGAAGCCGCGGAACTGGCTCATGCCCGGTGACCGCCTGCACGCCGGAGACTTCGGCAACCTGTGGGGCACGCGAGGGCAGTTCCCCGAGGGCCCGCCCATCGCCGAGGCGCTGTCGCCCGCGACCGCGCTGGTCGAGATTGGGCTGGGCGGCAACCTCGGGCTGTCGGACGTCGAGGTACGCAGCGTGGTCGCGCTCGTCGATCAGGTCAAACGGCTCGCCCCCTACGCGCGCATTCTGTGGCGCGGCCTGCCTCCCGCGACGGCCAGCCGCAGTGGGCAGGTCGCCACGCGGGCGACGAAGCTCGGGCGCTACAAGCGCAACGCGGCGCTCAAGCGCGCGCTGGCACCGGCCGGCTTCGCGATCTTCGGCGCGCAGCTGACCGCCGGGCACGATCCGGCGGCATTCCGGCGCGGCTATCTGGATCTCATCGCGATGCACGCGGGAGGCCCCGCCCCGGGTGACACCACGCACGTGGGGACCGACGCCGCGCTCGCCTACGAGCGCTCGGTGCTCGCGAGCGCGACGAGCGCGGATGCGGTCGCGGGTGAGCAGGTGATCTGCGGGCCATGGAACGAGTACGTGTGCTCGCGCGATGCGATGGAGGTCCACGTGCCGCAGGCCGCCGCGGACGCGCTGGTGTCTCGGCAACTGGGCCCTCGCGGCGTCTACGGCCATACGCCACCGCAGCGCCCCGCGGGAGGCTACGCCGCCGACGTCGTCGTGAACGACGCGCGGATCCGCGGCGGGCCCCCGGGCTTCCGCTGGCTGAAGCCCGGAGTGATTCCGATCGGCACGCCGTTGCTCGTGCAGGACTGGCAGGGCGAGTACGCGCTCGTGCGCGGCTTCGATGGCCGCGACTGGGGCTGGACGGCGCGCTCCAACCTGCGCTTCCGCTGAACGGGATTAGAGCCAATGCCGATCAGTTAGGTAGCCCTTGCGAGGGCCTACCCACTTGGTTGAAGGTGAGGCGATCTCGCGCTTGGAGATCGCCCCATGGGACTTTCCTCGACCTGCGCAGGGAGCTGGGACTGCTGCTGCTGCCGAAGCGACGCAGCGAGAGGCACTACCCACGAGTCGTCAAAATCAAGATGAGTAATTACGACAAGAAGTGGGTGAACCGCCCCTCCCCCTTAACTGACCGTTGACGCCGCACTGAACGCTGGCGGCGTCGCCAACCCCGCTCCTCTCTCAGGGGGCCAGGTACTCGATGCTCACGCCCTGCACACCGAGGGGACGATTGGACCCATCGCTGGTGAGCGTCACGCGCAAGCGCAGATCGCTCGCGGCCACGTCGAAGGCCTGGAGCGGCTCCCCGGGGATGAAGGCCCTCCAGTTCGCGCCTCCATTGGAGCTCAGCTCGTAGGTGACGGTGCCGCCCTGAGCGTCCTGGACAGCAGAGACGATACGCGCCCGGGTGATGGTCCCCGGGACGTTGTCCAGAGCGAGCGTCTGCGCCCGGAGGGTTCCTGAGACAGGGCTCCCTGCCGTGAAGGTGGGAGCGCTCGTGTCGCCCGCGTGCAGGCTGGCGGCATCCACCCGGATTCGCCCCACCCCCCCGGCGTTGACCCACGTCACCCCTCCCCTCGCCGTGACGCGATTCCGGCCGATGTTCATGGTGTTGGCTCGCAGGTAGACCGATCCGCCGGAGCCTCCCCCTGAACGAACTTCCGACCCTGAAAAATCACTGCTACTGCCATCCGCGCTGATGAACCCACTCACGCCCAGGGTGTTGGCCCAGAGCACCACGATTCCCCCACCCATGAGGAACGGTTCACTGCTGTGCCTTCCTCCTGCCGAGCCCAGGAACCAGCGCGTCAACTGCGCGTCACCATATGTGTAACCCACCGCGACAGCCCCGTTTCCACCCCTGGCTCCCGCCGTGCCGTAGCTCCCCCCCGAGCTCCAATAGCAGGAAGAGCCGTTGCCTCCGGGACTGCCTCCCCCGTTGACGACATTGCATGACACGTTATTGATGCTGGGGCCCGAATAGCTCTCTCCTGTGGCGTAGCTGGCACCGATCGATCGATACCCTTTGCCGGTCATCGTGATCTGGCCTTCCGGAGAGACGATCAGCGCACCGCTCACCTTGATGAAGAGCAGTCCCCCCATGGCTCCATTCCAGGCATTCGCCGTCAGCGTCCCGTTCACGGTGGCGTTCCGGTAGCGCGGGATGCGCTGGACGATGATCTTCTGCCCCGTCAGCGTGGCGTTACTGTTCGTTGCGCCGTAGATCTTGGTGATGGGGCTCGAGAAGGTGAGCTGGTTGGTGCCAAAGTTCACGGCCTTGACGGTGAGGACCTCGTAGTTGCCCACGTTGCCCGTGTCACCTACCCCGGCCGAGCTCGTGCCTGTGGGAGAAGGAAAGTTGCTGCCTCCCTGGAGGTTGATCAGCACCACCTCATCCCCCGCCGAGAGGCCCGCCGGGAAGTCCGCCACGGTCACCGACATATTATTCGTGGCGAACGCCGTCACGCTGTACGCCGCCGCATCCGCGAAGGTGCGGGAGGGATTCGTCGGGTTCGACTGGGTGCTGATGTTGAGCGTGCCAGAAGCCACGTAGAGATCCCCATCCTCCCCGTTGCCGAATCCCCCGGCCAGAGGGAATGCCGCCTCCGCGCGCTCCACGTTCCAGCTAGCGGTGGTGCTGGCCGCATCCGTGAAGTGGGTACGCGTGAAGTCCTCCGCGACCAGCAGGTGGGTCCCCGCGGCCACCAACTGGAAGCTGGCTGTTCCCTTGCAACTTGATGCCGTCAGCGTCGTGGCCGTCGCCGTGACGGACTGTCCCGCGTTGGCCGCGGGGCCCGCCTTCACCAGGAAGTCGAGCTTGCCGTTGACGCTCGCCACCTGGACTCCCTGTGTCACGGAGTCCAGATCCGCCGAGAGCACGCCTGCCGTGTTGGCCGAGGCCGACACCGTGAACAATGTCCCGTCTGGCACGGGGGCGCCGCTGCTGTTGGCGATCACCTCCGAGGTGATCAGCACCGTGGAGCTGTTGTCCGCGGGCAGTGCCGCACTGGAGGCATTCAGCGTGAAAGGCTTGCACGTGGCGCCCGCGCACGCC
Organism: Myxococcaceae bacterium; assembly: GCA_035296065.1. Classification (GTDB taxonomy): domain Bacteria; phylum Myxococcota; class Myxococcia; order Myxococcales; family Myxococcaceae; genus DATHBR01. Next base: position 8,457 of record DATHBR010000049.1, read on the forward strand.
CCGTTGCCGCACGTCGTCGCGCAGGACTGCAGGTAGGTGTACCCCGAGCCGTCCGGCTTGCACTCCTCGACGTCCGCGCCATTGCACCGTACCCGGCCCGGCACGCAGACCACTGGGCCCGAGCTCTGGCACACCCCCGCCACGCAGACCTTGCCCTGGGCCGCGCAGTCCACCGGCGTGCTCCCCGTGCCCGTCGCATTGCAGACGGACGCCGTGGTGCCATTGGAGCAGGTGGCGCTCCCAGGGGCGCACACCACGTTCTGGCAGTCCCCCGAGGCACATGCCTGGTTCGCCCCACACACCGCGGTCGTGTACCCCGTTCCCGAGGTGTTGCAGACCCCCGTGGTGATGGAATCGAGGCACCGCTTCTGCCCCGGCGTGCAGACGCTGGGGGTGCAGCGCCCCGCGACGCATGCTTCGGTCGAGGTACACGGCGTGGCCGTCAGCGCGGTGCCCGTGGAGTTGCACGTCTCATGCTCCCCGCTCTGGGGGTTGCACCGCTCCTGGAAGGGCGTGCACACCGGGGCCTTGCAGGCCTTGGCGTTCGGCTCACACCCGGTCGAGCAGAACTGGAGGAAGGCCCAGGCGCTCCCCGTGGGAGTGCAGGCCTCGATCGCCTCGTTGGCGCAGCGCCTGTCTCCCGGCGTGCAGATGGAGCCCCCCGAGCTGGCACACACGCCGGTGGTGCAGCCAAGATCGCAGGTCTGCACCACCGCGTACCCGGAGCCATCCTGCAGGCAGGCTTCCACCGTCCTGGCGTCGGCCTGGCACCGTGTGGTGTTGGGAGTGCACACCTGGGGCACGCAGGCGCCGTTGCCGCACCGCCCCGCGCAGCTCTCCTTGAACTCATAGCCGCGCCCATCGTCGCCACACTGCTCCACCTCTCCACCGTTGCAGCGGGCCTTCCCCGGGGAGCAGGTCTGCAAGCTTCCCAGTGCCGCGCATCTGCCCGCCATGCACAAAAGGGACTTGCCACAGTCCGCGTTGAGAGAGCACTCCCCTCCCGCTGGCACCGTTCCCGGCTCCGGCGTGCTCGTTCCGCAGGCCATGAGCCACAAGGTCAGGCACACGCCTGTTGCCACACTCCATCGCTGGTGGATGTTCATTCTGCCCTCGAGACCGCTGGCGTCGCGGAGATGGCGAGCCGCTTGGGTCCTCGAGGGAAAGATGCGGAAAGTGGGGCAATGAAAGAAATACCACCCAAGCGGTATGAGCCTACGGGGAACGTTCCCTTCAGGCCCCACGCAACAGTGCCCCTGTCCCTCCGATGCATTGACCGGTCAGCATGTTGGCCAGCTATAAAACCGCGCCATCCAGGAGCGGTGGCCATGCTGAAGCAGGGAGATGAAGAGATCCGGGGCGCACTCACGCGGCTCATCGCGCGGCTGGGCGGAGAGGCCGAGACGGTGCAGTACCGCGTGCGCCAGGGGGAGCTGGTGGATGTGCAGGGCGTGTTCCACCTGTCGACGCCGGTGGCGAAGTGGTGGGACAACGTCATCTTCGCATGCTCGTCCTTCCAGCCCTTCCGCACGGAGCAGGAGGTGGAGGACTGGTGCGCCCGGCACGCGCTGCCTCGCGGGGCGATCCTGTCGCTGCCGCGGCTGTGGAGCTTCGCGAGCGACTGGTACGGAAGCTATCTGGAGAAGCCCTGGCGCAAGCGGACGCAGGCGGAAGCCGCGGCGCTGTTCCAGCGACATGGGCTGACCGGCCCGTTCTGGTCGCTCGAGGCCCAGGCTCCCTCCTCCGGAGGCCCCCAGGGGCCTCGTTGACGCCCCGTCCTCACGAAGGCCCACACACTTCAGGAGAACTCATGTTTGATCACGTCAAATTCGGCGTCAGCGACTATGCGGCGAGCAAAGCGTTCTTCCTCAAGGCACTCGAACCGCTCGGCGTAGCCGTGGTCGCGGAGGGGCCGCCGACGTACGGTGTCGAGCTTAGCGCAAAGGGGGAGGGTTCATTGTGCCTGTACCAAACCGAGGAGAAGCCGGCGCATCTTCACCTGGCGTTCACGGCCGAGAATCGCCAGCAAGTCGACGCCTTCTATGGCGCGGCGCTGGAGGCGGGTGGCAAGGACAATGGTGCGCCGGGTCTGCGCCCGCACTACCACGCGAACTACTATGCGGCTTTCGTCATTGGTCCGGACGGGCACAACATCGAAGTGGTTTGCCACAAACCCGAGGCCTGACTCTTCCACGAGCCAGCCGCTGAACGGGATTAGAGCTTCGCGCCCGCTGGATCCGTCGAGAGCAGGCTGTAGATCCGAAGGCTGATGTAGTGGCTGTCTTTGATCTCGCAGTCGCGCATGGTGCCTTCATAGAGGAAGCCCATGCGCTCCAGGAGCTGATTGCTGGCGGTGTTCCCCTCCTCCACCATCGCCTCGATGCGGTGAATGCCTTTCTCCCGCCGCATGTAGCGAAGCAGCGCGGGCATCGCCTCGGTGATGACGCCTTGTTTCCAGAACCGGGGCAGCAGCCAATAGCCGATCTCGGCTTTCTTATGCCGGGCTTGATAGTGATTGTACCCGATCGCGCCCAGGGCTTCCTGGCTCTGCCTGCTGACGATCTTCCACCACTGCCCGGTGCCCTCCCGCTCCAGGGTTTCATAGAACTCCATCTGGGCTTTGGTGGCTTCGAGGGAATCGTACCGGACCCCGTAGAAAGGAATTACCCGCGGGTGGCTCAGGCCTTCGAAGATAAAAGGCTGGTCCTCTGGCTCTATCCGCTGCAGAGTGAATCGGTCGGTTGTCAGGGGTGGAGTCATCCCCTGGCACTGAACCACACCAGGTGGCTCCTCTCCACCCCGCACCCGCGCTATGAAGTGGGCCATGCACCCTTCCTCGAAGCGAGTGATCTCCGATCTCAAGGAACTCGAGAAGCTCACCTCCGACGAGCGCGGCGCCCAGCGCGTCGCGTGGGGCCCCGTCTGGCGCAAGGCGCGCGAGTGGTTCGCCGGCAAGCTGAAGAACGAGCTCGGCCTGTCCATGCGCCAGGACGGCGCCGGTAACCTCTGGGCCACCCTCCCCGGCACCTCCGAGCGGAGCATCGTCATCGGCAGCCACCTGGACTCGGTGCCCGGTGGCGGCTGGCTCGACGGTGTGCTCGGCGTGCTCGCGGGCCTCGAGGTGCTGCGCGTCTACGCCGCGAAGGGCGAGCGCCCGCCCGTCACCCTCCACATCGTCGACTGGGCCGACGAAGAGGGCGCGCGCTTCGGCCGCAGCCTCACCGGGTCCGCCGCGTCCGCGGGCGCGCTCGATCCGCACAAGGAGCTCGCGCACCTGGTGGACCGCGCCGGGGTGAAGCTCCCCGACGCGCTGAAGGAGAACGGCATCACCCTGGACGGCATGACGAGCGCGCGGAAGTACTTCGACGAGCTGAAGGCCGAGGCCTACCTGGAGCTGCACATCGAGCAGGGCCCGGTGCTCCAGGAGATGAAGCGCCCGGTGGGCGTGGTGCTGGGGACGATGGGCGTGGAGCGCCATCACCTGAAGTTCATCGGGCAGGCCGCGCACTCGGGCGCCGCGCCGCTGCACCTGCGCCGGGACGCGTTCCTCGCCGGCGCCCGCTTCGCGCTCGCCGCGCAGGAGCTCGCCACCAAGCTCTCCGGCAAGACGCCGCGCACCCGCGTGGTCGCCACCTGCGGCGTGGTGAAGGTGGAGCCCAACTTCGTCACCGCCGTGCCGGGCCGCACGGAGATCTCCATCGACATGCGCGCGCTCGACGCGGCCGTGCTCGCCAAGCTGCTCGCGGGTGCGAAGAAGGCATCGCTCGCCGCGGCCAAGGAGTTCAACGTCAAGGTCGAATGGAGCCCGATCCTGAAGATCACCCCGCGCATCTTCGACGAGACGCTCACCGGCTTCGTGCGAAAGGCCGTCAAGAGCGTCACCGGCCATGCGCCAGAGATCCCTTCAGGCCCCCTGCACGACGCGGCCGAGATGGCCGACCTCGTGCCGACCGCGATGGTGTTCGCGCAGTCCTCGCCGGGCATCTCGCACACCCGCATCGAGGACACGCCGGAGCCGGCGCTCGACAAGTCGGTGCGCGCCTTCCTCTCGACGGTCGAACAGACCGTGGAGCACCTGGCGCGCAAGGCCGAACCCCGGCGCAAGCTGGCCGCCGGAGGCCGCCGCTAGGGCCTTTTCGGCTCCGGGACGTGTCCGTGCGTACATGCGGGCCGTCCCATGGCGTGCACTTTCGCGAATTCCGTACACATCGATGTGGCGCATCGCGCCAGGCCGGATAAGCGTTCCCCCATATGGAGACCTTTCGCCTCGTCACGCTGAACATCCTGGGAATGAGCGAGCCCATCGAACGACGCATCGAGCTCATCGGTGCGGGCCTCAGCGAGCTGTCGCCGGACGTCGTCGCGCTTCAAGAGGTATGCGAGCAGGAGGGGCGCATCCGGAACCAGTCGGTGGCGCTCGGTGAACGCCTGGGGCTCCACCAGGTGTGGGCGCGCGCGAAGACGAACGGAGAGCAGCTGCAGGAGGGGCTGGCGGTCCTGTCCCGCTACCCCATCCTCGAGCACCGCGTGTGGCCGCTGTCGTCCGAGGAGGGAGGGCGCATCGTCCAGGAGGCGGTGCTCGACTCTCCGGCGGGCCCGCTGGGCATCTTCAACACCCACCTGGACTACCAGCCCGAGAGCATGATCCGCGAGAAGCAGGTGCTGGAGCTGACCGACATCGTCCGGCGCCAGCCCCGGGAGCTGCCCTCGCTCATCACCGGCGACTTCAACGCGACGCCCGAGCACGACGAGATCCGCTTCCTGCGCGGCCGCCACACGATCGCCGGCCGGCGCGCGTACTTCCACGACGCGTACGCCCGCGTGCATCCGTTCGACGAGCTGTCCGGTGAGACGTGGGCCAAGCGCAACCCCATGACGCGTCGCTGGCGGTGGCTGGAGAGCGATCGCCGGATCGACTTCATCTTCGTCACCGCCATCGAGTCGAACGGACGGGGCGAGGTGCGCGCGTGCCGCGTGGTGCTCGATCAGCCGGATGACTCGGGCCAGTTCCCGTCGGACCACTTCGGTGTGGTAGCCGACATCCAGCTCAAGCCGTCGCCGATTGGTTAGGGGGCCGCCTGGCTGCCCGCCTGCTCGACGGACGGGTGAACGGCCCCGCCTCGTCCGGGAAGGCTCCTTATCTTTCCTGGGCCATGGAAGAGAGGAATCCAAATCACCCGGGCGAGATGGGCACGGACGTCTCGATTGCTGAAAAGGATCGGAACGTCAGCGAGCTTCGCGCTCGGAAGCAGGCGGTGCAGGTCCTGAAGGAGGGCGGGGTTCCATTCCTCCTGGGCGGCATGTACGCGTTCGCCAAGTTCACGGGCATCTACCGTGACACGAAGGATCTCGATCTCCACTTGAAGCCCAGTGACGTCGAGCGGGCCGCCGAGGTCTTCGAGGCCGCGGGCTGGCGCGCGTCGCGGCACGACGAGGACTGGATCTACAAGGCGTACCTGGGCGACTACTTCGTCGATCTGATCTTCTGCTCCGGCAACGGCATCGCCGTCATCGACGACGAGTGGTTCACGCACGCCAAGGAGACGGACTTCTACGGCGAGAGCTGTCTGGTGGCGCCCGCCGAGGAGCAGATGTGGATGCGCGCCTTCGTGAACGAGCGCGAACGCTTCGATGGCGCGGACTTCAACCACCTGCTGCTGCGCACGGGTGACCAGCTGGACTGGCCGCGGCTGATGCGCCGCTTCGACCGGTACTGGGAGCTGCTGCTCGCGCACCTGATGATGTTCCGCTTCTCGTACCCCTCCGAGACGCGCCTGATTCCGGACTGGGTGATGAACGAGCTCATCGCCCGGACGACGGCCGGGATGGAGCCGGGGCGCACGGTGGAGAAGGTGTGCCGCGGCACGCTCATCTCGCGTGCGATGTACACGGTGGACATCAACGAGTGGGGCTTCGCCGACGGCCGCGAGCGGGATCGCAAGCAGCGCGGCGGCGACAGCTGCTCGCCAGTCGCCACGAAGCACTGACGACGGCCGCGCTGGGCCTGGCTCCTACTTCACCGGGTGTCCGGGCAGATCGGCAGCGAGGTGTCGTTCTGCATGTCCCCGGTGGGCTGCACCGCGTAGGTGCAGGTGGAAGTCGTTCCCGCGCCGCGCGACACGGAGAAGGCCCCCACCGAGAACGACGCGCCCTGCTTGAAAAGGCGTGAGCCCGGCTGGCTGGACTCATCCACGAACGAGAGTGAGCTCGTCCCGACAGTGGGCAGGTAGTAGAAGCCCGCGTTGCTGGACAGCCGCACCAGCCCCGAGCCCCCGCCCATCGACGCATCCAGCAGCGTGAACATGCCCATGCCGCAGTTGAGCTGGCGCATGGACACCGACTGCTCGGTGCCTCCATGGTCGATGATCATGTTCTGGCGGGGCAGCCGGTAGCCGATCGTGTCGACGCGATAAACCTCCACCCCATCGAGCTTCCAGGTCACCCGGCTCAGGGCCCGGTTGTAGGTGATGGCCACCTGGTGAGAGTTGTTCGCCATGCGCGTGCCCACCGGGATGGCGTAGGTGAAGGCCGCGTAGTGGTTCGTCTCGGTGCGCCCGAAGGGCAGCCGCTCGTAGATGGCGTAGATCTTCTCGTTGGTGAAGAAGAAGTCGAACACCATGTAGCTCTCGAAGTCGATGGTGTTCATCCCGATCGCGGCCAGCCGCGGATCGGCCTGCGCATTGCTCACCGCGGTGCCGAAGGGGTGGTACTCGGTGCCGTAAGTGCGGCCGCTGATGGTGGTGGAGCACGTGAACTGCTCGCTCGAGGCCACGCTGAAGCCCGGGTAGCCCCAGGACGACGTGGTGTTCATGTAGGCCAGCCACTTGACGTGATCCAGCCCTCCGGGAAGGCCGCTGGCCGCCTCGGGCGCCACGGTGAGGGTGAAGGCCGGCTTGTTCGTGGTGGGGTGCGTCGGGGCCCGCACGGACAGGCCCTGCGAGGAGGTGGAGACCACACCGTTGTTGCCCGTGAAGGTGCCCGCCCCGAAGTACGTCCACTTCGCTCCGGGGGTGTCCACCGTGAAGCCGGTGGAGAAGTTGTCCCAGACCATGGACATCGTCTGCGCCAGCGCCACACCGGGGCTCAGCGCCCCGAGCACCACTGCCGCCAGCGCCCACTGCTTGAGCTTCATCACCATGGAAGCCACCTCCGTACAGGAAAGCCCGCTTCCACTATTATTTCAGGATTTCACTCCGTCAGCACTCTGGCAGGCCCACGCTCAAGTCCGACACCTCGAGCACGTTCACCGCCAGCCCGCCGCGCGCCGTCTCCTTGTACTTGTCCTTCATGTCGCGGCCGGTGTCGCGCATCGTCTTGATGACCTTGTCCAGGCTCACGAAGTGCGTGCCGTCTCCCGACAGCGACATGCGCGAGGCGTTGATGGCCTTCACCGAGGCCATGGCGTTGCGCTCGATGCAGGGCACCTGCACCAGCCCGCCAATCGGATCGCACGTGAGCCCCAGGTTGTGCTCCATGGCGATCTCCGCCGCGTTCTCCACGTGCAGCGGCGTGCCTCCGAGCACCTCCGTCAGCGCGCCCGCCGCCATGGAGCAGGCGCTGCCCACCTCGCCCTGGCAGCCCACCTCGGCGCCGCTGATGGAGGCGTTCTCCTTGTAGAGCACCCCGATGGCGCCCGCCGTGAGCAGGAAGCGGACAATGCCGTCGTCACTCGCTCCGGGCACGAAGCGCGCGTAGTAGTGCAGCACCGCGGGGATGATGCCCGCGGCGCCATTGGTGGGCGCCGTCACCACGCGCCCGCCCGCGGCGTTCTCCTCGTTCACCGCCAGGGCGTAGAGGTTCACCCAGTCCAGCACGGTGAGCGGGTTGGTGAGCCCCGCCTCGGGGCGGCTGAGCAGCTTCTCGTAGAGCTTGGCGGCGCGGCGCTCCACCTTGAGGCCACCGGGCAGGATGCCCGAGGTGGCACAGCCGCGCTTCACACAGCCCTGCATCACCTCCCAGATGCGCAGCAGGCCCGCGCGGATCTCCGCCTCCGAGCGCCAGGCCTTCTCGTTCTCCATCATCACGGAGCTGATGGGCAGGCGCTCTCGCTCACAGTGGGCGAGCAGCTCCACGGCGGTGCGGAACGGAAAGCGCTGGGGCGTCTCGTCCGGGCGCACGGGAGACTCGCCCGGCGTGGCGGACTCGTTCACCACGAAGCCTCCGCCCACCGAGTAGTAGACGCGCACGAACGGCTCCGCGCCGGTGTTGTCCCACGCCGAGAAGCGCATGCCGTTGGAGTGGAACGGCAGCGAGCGGCGCTTGTGCAGCACCAGCTGCTCGCCCTCGCGGAAGGGCACCTCGCGCTGGCCCAGCACCGAGACGCGGCCCCCGGAGAGCCACTGGGAGACCCGGGCGGGAATGGCCTCCACGTCCACGCCCTCGGGCGTCTCGCCCATCAGCCCCAGCAGCACCGCCTTGTCGCTGCCGTGGCCCTTGCCCGTGGCGCCCAGCGAGCCGAACAGCTCCACCTTCAGCCGCGCCAGCCGCTCGAGCTTGCCCTCGTCACGCAGCTGCAGCGCGAACGTGCGCGCCGCGCGCATGGGCCCCACGGTGTGAGAGCTGGAGGGACCGATACCAATCTTGAAGAGGTCGAAGACGCTGACGGCCATAAGGCTTCAACATCTCACCTTGGCCTGCATCCTTCACCTGGATTACACCCGCCCTACAGGCACCCCTTCCACCGCTCGTACCCTTGAAAGGCGCTCCATGTCCCTGTTCCGCTCCACGCTCGTCGCTCTCGCAGTGCCGTCGCTGCTGCTGGCCTCCCTGCCGGCTCAAGCCTCGAATCCCGAAGGCACCTGCGAGGTGAAGGTGGAGGGCGCCCTCCAGAAGTCCTACAGCGGCAAGGGCGGCAACATGGCCGTGGCCTCGGACCACTGGTACACCAGGGCGGAGCTGCGTGACGCGCTGCTGAAGATCGAAACCATGGGCGCCGCGAACCCCTCCGAGGCGGCGAAGGCCAAGGTGGACAAGCAGATGAAGGAGGGGGCGCAGATGATGGGGCCGCTGGTGCTCAACTGCGTGAGCACGCAGGGCATGAGCGCGGGCAACCTCAACATCACCCCCGGCTCGAAGAACTCCCTGGAGCGCATCCCCTTCAAGCCGGGCAAGGTGAAGCTCGTGGCCCGCGAGCCCAAGCCCGGCGAGCTGAGCGTCATGCTCTCCATCGGCGAGGACACCTTCGTGCTGACCAGGCCGGGCGAGCTGGTGCTCACGCGCTTCGACGGCTCGGGCATCACCGGCACCTTCCGCTACGAGGGCAAGAAGTTCGTGCCCATCTACGAGCCGCAGGGCCCCGAGCAGAAGGTCACCGTGGTGGGCACCTTCGACTTCCCCTGCCCCTATCAGTCGGAGATCTGCCGCAAGGCCAAGCGCTGAGCGTCGCTGCCGGGCCCCGCACGCGGCGACCGCGAGTGCGTGATGCACCGCGGCACGCTCCCGGAAGCGTCTGCTGGCCGACAAACCCCCGCGCCGTTCTCTTGGTACTCAAGTCCAGTGCGCCAGTTCTTCTCATTTTCCCACAGGGTGACGTAGCCTCCGTTCGGTTTGAAACGGAGGGCGTCGCCTGCCTACAGCGCAAGGTCGATACAGCGCACACCCGATCGGCGTGTTTCCCGAGGGTTGCGCCGCGCGAGAGGCCGCCCCACGAGCCCCGTTCGCATCTGGATGTGGAGTCTGACTCATGGCTGATGTGCTGCTGCGAGACGTACGAAAGCGCTATGGCTCTTCTCAGGTGGTTCATGGCGTCTCGCTCGAGCTGAAACACCGCGAGTTCATCGTCTTCGTCGGCCCTTCGGGGTGCGGCAAGTCCACCCTGCTGCGGATGATCGCCGGGCTGGAGGAGATCAGCGATGGCGAGGTGAGCATTGGCGGGCGCCGCGTCAACGAGACGCCTCCCGGCGAGCGCGGCGTGGCCATGGTGTTCCAGAACTACGCGCTCTACCCGCACATGACGGCGGCCGAGAACATGAGCTTCGGCCTGCGCAACATCGGCACGCCGAAGGCGGAGATCGCCAACCGGGTGGCCGCCGCCGCGAAGACGCTGCAGATCGAGCACCTGCTGACCCGCCGCCCCGCGGACATGTCCGGCGGCCAGCGCCAGCGCATCGCCATTGGCCGGGCCATCGTTCGCCGGCCCGACGTGTTCCTGTTCGATGAGCCCCTGTCCAACCTGGACGCCGCGCTGCGGGTGCAGATGCGCGTGGAGCTGGTACAGCTTCACCAGCGGCTCGAGGCCACCTCCATCTACGTCACCCACGACCAGGTCGAGGCGATGACCATGGCGGACCGGATCGTCGTCTTCCGCGACGGGAAGATCGAGCAGGTCGGCACGCCGCTCGAGGTCTACCGCGCCCCGGCCAACACCTTCGTCGCCGGGTTCATCGGCGCGCCGAAGATGAATCTGGTTCCGGCCCGGGTGGTGAACGCCAGCGCCAGCCGGGTGGCGGTGTCCCTGCCTGGCGGCAGCGCCGAGCTCGCCGCCAATGGCAGCGCGCTCACCGCGGATGCCCAGGTGACCTTTGGCATCCGGCCCGAGCATCTGCGGCTGACCACGGGCGAAAGCAGCTTCCGTGGGCAGGTCAAGGCGCTCGAGCGGCTGGGCCGCGAGACGCTGCTGCACGTGGCGGGGCCCGAGGGCTCCTCCATCATCGCCACCGACACGGGAGACAGCCCGGTGCGCATTGGCGACACCGTGTCCCTGTCCATCGAGCCCGGCGCGGGCCGGCTGTTCGGCACCGATGGCGCGGCGCTCGCGCCCGCGGCCGTGAGCGGAAGCTGAGGGGCCTGCCATGTCCGTCAACCCTGGCCCTGCCCTCGCCGCCGCCACTGTTACCGCCCAGCCGCGCCGCGGGATGTCGCGGGTGCGTGAGGCCCTGTCCGGCTACGGCTTCCTGGCGCCGTTCCTGATCTTCTACTCCGTCTTCCTGCTCTACCCGTTCGGCCTCGGCGTGTGGATGAGCTTCCATGACTGGGAGATCGTCGGCGACTACCGCGAGTGGATCGGCTGGCTGAACTACGAGGAGCTCTGGGACGACCCGTACTTCTGGATAGCGTTCAAGAACACCCTGAAGTTCGCCGCCTTCACGGTGCCGGCGGCAACCGTGCTGGGCCTGGCCCTGGCGCTGGGGCTCAACCGGCCGGGCCGCATCTACAGCGTGCTGCGCGCCATCTTCTTCGCCTCCAGCATCTTCTCCGTCACCGTCGTCACGCTGGTGTGGAGCATGGTGCTCAACCCGGACCGGGGCCTGGTCGCCAACTGGCTGCTGGCCGTGGGGCGCGAGCCCATCGCCTTCCTGACGGAGCAGGACTGGGCCATGCCGGCGCTGGTCATCACCTCGCTGTGGTGGACCGCGGGCTTCCCGATGGCGCTGTTCCTGGCCGGCCTGCAGCAGATCCCCGCCGAAGTCTACGAGGCCGCCCGGCTGGACAACGCCTCACGCTGGACGGTGCTGCGGCGCATCACCCTGCCCGCCCTGACGCGCACCACGCTGCTCGTGGTGGTGGTGGTGACCATCGGGCACCTGCAGGTGTTTGGCCAGCCGCTGCTGATGACGCGCGGAGGACCCTCCAACTCCACCCGGCCGCTGGTGCAGTTCATCTACGAGATTGGCTTCCGGGACTGGCGCTCCGGCTATGCCTCGGCGGTCTCCATGGTGCTGTTCTCGCTGATGTTCGTCGTGGCGATGCTGCAATTGCGCCTGTCGCGGCAGAAGGATTGAAGCCATGAAGCGCACCTTCGGTGATCGTCTCATCCTCGTGCTGCTGCTGGGCGCCGCCTTCGTGTGGATGCTGCCCATGCTGTGGGTGCTGTCCCTGGCGCTCAAGCCCAACGAGCTGCTGGTGCAGTCCACCTCGGGCATCATCCCGTGGCCGCACACCCTCGAGCACTTCGCGACGCTGCTGCGCGGCTCGCTCACGCCGCGCTGGTTCCTCAACAGCGTCATCGTCGCCGTGGGCATGACGGTGCTGACGCTGGTGCTGTCGTCGCTGGCCGGCTACGCCTTTGCCCGCATCGAGTTCCCCGGCCGCCGCATCCTCTTCGTGCTGGTGCTGGCCGGGCTGATGGTCCCCGAGCAGGCCATCCTGGTGCCGCTGCACGCGATGATCGCCGGCTGGGAGATGCACAGCACCTACTTCTCGCTGGTGGCCCCCCGGCTCGCGGCGCCCTTCGGCGTGTTCATGATGACGCAGTTCTTCAAGGCGGTGCCGCGCGACATCGAAGAGGCGGCGCAGTTGGATAACGCGGGGCGGCTGAAGGTCTTCTGGTCGGTGATGCTGCCGCTGTCGCGTCCGGCGCTGACGACGCTGGGCATCTTCACCTTCCTGTATGCCTGGAACGACTACCTCTGGCCGGTCGTCACCGCGACGCAGCCGGAGATGTACACCATCAGCGTGGGCCTCGGCTCGCTCCAGGGCAACTTCGCCATGTCGGAGGGCCTGGGGTTCCTGATGGCCTCGGCCGTGTTCGCCAGCCTCCCGATGCTCGCTGTCTACATCGCTTTCCAGAAGTACATCGTCCAGGGCATTGCCATGGGTGGCGGCAAGTAGCCCCGGATTCATCCCCAGGACCCTCGAGAGAAAGAGAGAGCCCCATGATGCTCAAGAAGCTGCTTCCCGCGGTGACGATGCTCACCGCCCTGGTCTCCACCTCGGCGCTGGCCGCCACGGAGATCACCCTGTTCCGCTTCTTCGGTGGCTGCAGCGACGAGTACGGCAAGGTCACCGATGTGTCCAAGGCGGTAGGCGAGTGCGGCATCATTCAGGTGCTGGCCAACAAGTTCAACGCCGAGAACAAGGAAGGCATCGTCGTCAAGACGCAGACGGCCGAGTGGGGCGTCTATTACGACCGGCTGGGCGCCACCATGGCGGGCGGCACTCCGCCGGACATCGCCGTCATGCACCGCAGCGTGCTGCCCAACTACCTGGCGCGCAACCTGGTGCAGCCGCTGGGCAAGAGCTTCACCGAGGCCGGCATCGACGCCAATGACTTCATCCCGGTGGCCAGGGAGGCCGTCACCTCCAACGGAGAGATGTGGGCCCTGCCCTTCGACATTCATGCCCTGGTGTGGCACGTCAACGTGGACCTGTTCACCAAGGCGGGCCTGGTGGACGCCAAGGGCCAGCCGAAGATGCCCACCAGCCCGGCCGAGCTGCTTCAGCACGCCGAGCAGATGAAGGCCAAGACGGGCAAGCGCTACTTCGCCATCCCCTCCGCCAATGATCCGATGCCCACCTGGCAGTACCTCTCGTGGGTGTGGCAGCAGGGCGGCAACATCATCGACGCGGAGAAGAAGGCCAACTTCGAGTCCAAGGAGAGCAAGGAGGCGCTGCGCCTGCTCAACGCGCTGTACGCGGGCGGCCACGCCAGCACCAAGAACGACTACCCCGGCGCGCAGCAGGCCTTCCTCGCGGGCGAGGCGGCGGTGCTCGTCAACGGCAACTGGGGCGTGGAGTCGTACACCACCCAGGCCAAGGATCCGAAGACGGCCCTGAAGAAGTACGTCGTGCGCGACATGCCCAACATCTACGGCACCGAGGCCGTGTGGTCCGACAGCCACATGTGGGTGCTGCCCAAGCAGCCCAAGCCGGATCCGGCCAAGCAGAAGGCGGCCCTCTCCTTCCTGAAGTTCCTCAACGACAACAACCTCCAGTGGGCTCGCACGGGCCACCTGCCGGTGCGCGCCTCGGTGTTCAAGGGCACCGAGCTGCAGGCGCTGCCGCACCGCACCGAGTACACCCGCACCGCCACCATCGCCAAGGCGGTGCCGGCCATCGAGAACCAGCGCGCCATCCTGGACCTGCTGGTCAACGAGCTGAACTCCACCTGGCTTGTCGGCAAGAAGCCGGACGAAGCCCTGGCGGACGCCCAGCGCCGCGCCGCGCAGATCCTGCGCCGCTCGCGCGCCAAGTAACTCCCCCCTCACCCGGTTCGCGCTCTCAGATGACCACTCCCTCGGACTCCAACTCCTCGACCCCCACCCCGGGTGCCCAGCGGCGTGAGCCCAACCGGCTCCGGGACAACGCCCTCCTGGACGCGGACAGCGTCTTCGACCTCCCCCGGGAGGAGTCGCGCACGCTGAAGGACATCGTCACCAACCTGCAGCGGGTCCCCGAGCCGCTCATCCACGAGACGATGCCGGATCCGTTCGTCCTGCGGCTGACGGCCCAGAGCCCCGGTGGCGCTCGCACCGCGGGCCTGTGGATGGTGGCGACCACCAACGATCAGCCGTTCGCCTTCCGGCTGTATCGCCTGGTGGGAGGCACCTGGGCGCCGCACCTGGTGGATGGCAAGCACAGCGCCATCTTCCCCGAGGGAAAGCTGCCCGCGTGGTGGAACGCCGGTGAGGTGGATCCGCTCTCGCCCCACCTGCCCAGGGATCTCGTCCTGGCCCGCTGGGCTCCCGAGATCGACGAGCGCAACGGCCGGCTCACGCTGCACTACACCGCGCGCGACAGGGCCGGCATCCTCCGCTCGGCCTACGCCACGGCCTCCGCCATCGATGGCGAGTGGAAGGACCACGGCTTCCTGGACATCAACGTCCGGGTGAAGGACCTGGCGCCGGACTACCCGGGCGGGCCCGCGGGCGACAACCCCATCGTGGGAATGATTGATGGCCACGTGGCCGCCGCCGTCGACGCGGAGGGCAAGGAGCGCACGTTCCTGCTCACCAAGGTGGACGGTAACGGGCTGCGGTGGACCGACCCGGCGACGCAAGAGCAGCGCAAGGCCCCCACCCCCATCCTGTCGCACGAGTTCCGGCAGGACGCGGACGGGCGCATCGAATTGCTGGGCCCCGCCAGGGTGCTGCTCACCAACGGGCCCCACCATGACGGCCTGATTGAAGGCCAGTTCGTGGTGAACGAGAACGGCCAGTCCTACCTCATCTACAGCGCGGGCTTCTTCGGCAACTCCGAGTACCGCACGTATATCGCCCGCGTGGATCTGCTCTCGAACACCGTGACGGACGAGCGGATGCTGATCGACAGCCAGAGCCCCGCGCTCGGCGGCCAGTGGAATGGCCCGGGCCACCCCGCCTTCGTGCGGATGGGCGAGGGCCTCTACGCGATGTACCTGCACGTGTGGCGCAACGGCACGGAGTACGGCAAGGACGGCGATCAGCGCCGCGCCATCCAACGCCATGTGGCCTTCCGGGATCTGGAAGGCCGCTCCTGCGAGCCGTTCGTCGTGGAAGCACGCTTCACCGGTTGACCCCCCTGATTCACCTCTAATGTAACGCCCCCGTTTGGAAGGACCCCCGATGCGTCTGAAGACACTCACCCTCTGTTCGATGCCCATCGCGATGCTGGCCGTTTCCGCTCCGGCGGATGCCCAGACCGCGGAGCCCACTCCGGAAACGCCCGCCGCCGCCCCCGCCCAGGAGCCCGAGAAGAAGACCGAGGGCGAGCAAGCCGCCCAGCCTCAGGAGACGCCTGCCTCCTCCAATCCCATGGCGGCGCCGCCCACCGCGGCCGATCCTCAGGCTGTACAGCCCGCGCAGCCCTCGGATCCCGCTCTGGTAGCGGGGACCGAGGAGAACCCCGAGTTCGTCGAGGAGATGGTCGTCATCGGCCTGCAGCGCAGCATGCAGCAGGCGCAGACCATCAAGCGCGACGCCCCACAGATCGCCGACACGGTCGTGGCGCAGGACATCGGCAAGCTGCCGGATGTCACGGTCTCCGAGACGGCGGCACGTATTCCGGGCGTCCAGGTGACCCGTGAACGCGGCGAAGCGGCTGGCCAGGTGCTGGTGCGCGGTCTGCCCGACACCACCACCACCTATAACGGCCGGGAGATCTTCACGGCCGAGACCCGCAACGTGGCGCTGGGCGACTTCCCCTCGGGCGGTATCTCCGCGCTCAGCATCTACAAGTCCACCACCGCCGATCAGATCGAAGGCGGGCTCGCCGGCCTCATCGACGTGCGCTCCCACCGGCCGTTCAACTTCGACGGCTTCTCGATCGCGGCCGCGTCGTGGGGCACCTACGCCAGCCAGTCGAACGGGTTCGATCCCAACGGCAACATCCTCGTCACCGACCGCTGGACGACGGGCGTGGGCGAGCTCGGCGCGCTGGTCAACTTCTCCTACAACCGCCTCAACTATCTCGACTCCGCGCGCTGGGACAGCGGGAACATCGGCACCTTCAGAGCCAGCGACACGGGCGAGGAGTTCCGCGCTCCCAGTGCGGTCGGCATCTTCTACGGGGAGGGCAAGCGCGAGCGCCCGTCCGTGAACGGTTCCGCGCAGTGGCGGCCGATGCCCGGCCTCGAGTTCTATGTGGATGGACTCTGGCAGGGCTACCGCGACGGCGTCTCGGACCGCCTGCTGGAGATGCGGTTGCCGGGCAACGGCCTGTCTGGCGTGACGATGCGGCAGGGCACGAACCAGGCGCAGAGCCTCAACGCCGCGGGTGGTGGCGACCTGCCCTTCATGTTCCAGGGCGCTACCGCCCGCAAGACGGACACCTACCAGTTCGCCGTCGGCAGTAACTTCGAGCGGGGCCCCTTGCGGATCTCCGCCGATATCGCGCGCACGGACAGCGCGTTCGACATGTCGCTCTACAGCTTCGACCAGCGGCTGGCCACCGCCCCCGCCTTCAACGTCAACTTCGACGTGCCCAACGGCCCCGGCGGCATGGAGTTCACCCCCCAGAACTTCGACCTGAGGGATCCCGCCAACTTCCAGTACCTGGGCTTCTTCGACAGGTCCTTCATCGCCGCGGGAGACGACTGGCAGGTGCGCACGGACGTCGACATGGACACGGGCGTGTCCTTCCTCCCCACGGTGGAGGCCGGCTTGCGCTACACCACGCGCCTGGCTTACCAGGAGAATGCTCAGCGCTACAGCCGCGCTGGCGAGGGAACTCCGCTGACCGGCATCCCGGTCGAGCTGCATGTCTTCGACGGCGGCTTCCGCGGCAGTGACGTACAGCAGGCCCGCGAGTGGGTCGTGCCGACGTACTCCAGCCTCCGGGACAACGCGGATCAGATACGTGCCATCGCGGGCTTCCCCGCGGGCGCGCCCGAGCGGCAGCGTACCTTCGAGGCGGACGAGCAGACCCTCGGTGGGTACGGCCAGGTGCGCTACGCGCTCAACCTGGCCGGTGTGCCGGTGGATGGTGCCGTCGGCCTGCGCGTGGTGCGCACCAACACCTCGGTCACCACGTTCCTGGCCGAAGGCGACAACGAGCTGGGCACCGGCGGCTATACCGACCTGCTCCCCAACGCCAGCGCGAGGATCCGGTTCACCCCCGGCCTGCAGCTGAGGCTCTCGGGCAGCGCGACGCGCACCCGGCCGGGCTTCGAGCAGATGCGCCCGATCATCTTCGACCCGCCGCAGCCCTGTCTGGATGACCCCAACCGGGGCCCGGACTGCCAGCTCACCGGCAGCGGCGGTAACCCCGAGCTCGAGCCGGTCCGGTCGACCAACGTCGACGCCTCGCTGGAGTACTTCTTCGCGCAGACGGGCATGGCGTCGCTCGCCGCGTTCCGCCGCGACATCACCGGCTTCATCACCACCCTGGAGGTGACGCGGGATGACCCGACGTATGGCCCCGGCCGGGCCCGCGTGAGAATCCCGGTGAACGGTGGCGAGGGCAGCATCCAGGGCTTCGAAGCCTCCGTGGGCAGCTTCCTCGACGTCCTCCCCGGCTGGCTGGGCGGCTTTGGCGCCCAGGCGAACCTCACCTACCTGGCCGACGAGCAGGCCTTCCCCACGGGCTTCGGGCTCGCGCTGGGCGAGGAGGGCCGGATCCCCAACGTCTCCAAGTGGTCCTACAACCTCATCGCGATGTACGAGTACGAGAAGCTCTCCGCCCGTGTGGCCTACAACTACCGCTCTCGCTGGATCACCGAGTACGTCCAGAACACGGACGGAGATGGATTCACGGGTGAGTTCGTGGATGGTGTCGCGCGCCTGGACTTCTCGGCGGGCTACAAGGTCCTGGAGAACCTCAACGTCAACTTCAACGCGACGAACATCCTGGGCAGCCCGTTCCGGAACTTCCGTCAGTTCACGCCCGAGGGTGACACCTACCCGCGCGACGTGCGCTACGAAGAGAGCGTCTACACGCTGGGCCTCCACTTCCGCATCTAGCCGCGCGCCAGCGTCGCCGCGGGCGCGCTGCTCCGGGCGCCCGCGGCCTCACTGCGAGGCGAGCGAGGCAAGCTGCGGCACGCCGTTCTGCCACGACAGCTGAACGATGTGCATGAAGCGGCTCTGGGCCGCGGGCGTGCAGCTCTGCGTCGCGGCCCAGGAATGGAAGGCGAAGTACTGCCGGCCCTGGGCCTGGAACACGGTCTGATGCCCAGGGCCGCTGAGGCAGGGCTGAAACGTGCTGGCGAGGAAGGGGTTGTTGGGGGCATCCGTGCACGGCCCCATCGGCCCCTGGCAGGTGGCATAGCCAATGCCGTAGTTCGAGACGCGCTGCGTGTTCTGCCAGCCATAGTCGTTGGCGGAGAAGAACAGCACGTACGCGCCGCCCTGCTCGACCATCGTCGGCGCCTCGACGACGTGGCCCTCCCAGGGCTTGTCGTTGCGAACCAGGGAGACCCGGTCGCCGGTCAGGCTGAGCCCATCGGCGGACAGGCGCTGGGCGAAGATCTCCGTGGGCTTGTTGGCGACCGGGTTGTTCCCGTCATTCTTGAAATAGAGGTACAGCTGCCCATCCGGAGCCCGGAAGGGGCTGGCGTCGATGGTGCCGCCGAGCTCGGCCTGGCACACGAGCGGCTCGGTGGCCTGTGAGGTGAAGGGGCCGCGTGGATCGCTGCTGGCCGCGGCGCCAACACATTGGAGGCCGTTGGCGGCATGGCGCGCGGTGAAATAGAGCACGAAGCCGCCGGGGGTCTTCAGCACCTCGGGCGCCCAGGTGAAGCCCGTCTTCGCCCAGGCAGGCAGCACGGGCATCGCGTCGCGCAGCCGGCCCGGATCGCTCTCACTGCGGAGGAACTGCCAGGCCGTGAGGTTGGTGGACGAGACCATCGGCACGTTGGCCCCCTCCGTATTCGTGGCATAGGCGAGGTATTGCCCCTCGTGCTCGAGGATGAATGGGTCCGGGAAATTGGCGCGGAGCACGGGCGGGTATGGCACGCTGACCGGCGGGGGCTGCTCGGTGGCGGTGGCACAGCCGCCTGCAACGGCCATGGCCGCGGCAAGACGACCGAAGAACGACGCTCTATCCAGAACTGACAAGGAAACTCTCCTCACGATGCGGCAGCGGGTTGTACGACTTCATTATCCAGGAAAACGCCTGATGAACATCCTTCGCCTTCTCGCCTGTGGTACCGCGTTTTGCGCAGCGCCAGCTCTCGCTCAGGAGGGTACGGAACTGTTCCGCTATCAAGCAGGCCAAGAGACACGATGGGTCAGCCCCGAGAACCCCACGGGCGCCAAGGGCGCTGGCGCCAAGGAGAATAAAGGCGCCAAGGGGCATGCCTTCGAGACCATTGCCGTGGGCCGCTCCCACACGCTCGCGGACATCAAGGGCGCGGGGACGATCGACCGGATGTGGCTCACCATCGAGGACCGGTCTCCCGATGCGCTGCGGGGCCTGAGGTTCGAGATCTTCTGGGACGGCGCGGCGACTCCCGCGGTGTCGGCGCCGCTGGGCGACTTCTTCCTCCACGGCGCCAGCGAGATGATTCCGATGGAGACGGAGCTGCTGGCCAGCCCCGAGGGCCGCTCGTTCGTCTCCTATATCCCGATGCCGTTCCGCAAGGGCGCGCGCATCGTCGTGACGAACGAGTCAGCCAAGCAGGTCAACCTCATCTTCTTCGACATCAACTATCGCGCGCTGCGCAGCCAGCCCAAGGACGCGCTCTACTTCCACGCCTGGTGGAGCCGCGATCAGGCCACGAAGCTCGGCCGCGATTTCCGGCTCCTCCCGAGGCTCCAGGGCCGCGGGCGCTTCCTGGGCACGAGCGTGACGGTGCTCACCAATCCCGTCTACGGAAAGACATGGTGGGGCGAGGGCGAAGTCAAAATCGCGCTCGATGGAGACAAGGAGAACCCCTCTCTGGTCGGCACCGGCACCGAGGACTACATCGGCACGGCCTGGGGCCAGGGCGCCTATATCAACCGCTTCCAGGGCGCTCCCATCGCGGACGAGCCGCAGGGGCGGTGGACCTTCTACCGCTTCCACGTGCCGGATCCGGTCTGGTTCGCCAAGGACATCGAGGTCAGCATGCAGCAGCTTGGCGGGGCCCGTAAGGCCATCGTGCTCGAGCTTCAGAAGCAGGGCGCGCCGCTCATCCCCGTCACGATCGATCCGGGCTCGCGCAACAACTTCCAGCAGCTGCTGGTCAAGGACCCGCCCGTGCAGCTGTCCGACCCGTCGCTGCCCGATGGCCACACCAACTTCTATCGCAGCGATGACGTCTCCGCGGTGGCCTACTTCTACCTCGACCGTCCCGAGAACGGCCTGCCGCCCCTCGCGGCCTCGTCGGAGCGGACAGCGGCGCTGAGGGTGCGCGCGGAGAAGAAGTAACAGGCGTGGAAGCGCGGGGCGCAATCACGATGCGGAGCGACACCCCATGACGCTTCGAGCTGGCGGACGCCCGGCTGGCTAGCCGGCGGGCCTCCTCCGCTGGGGGACTCCTTGTCCATCGCCTCTGACAGAGCGCGATACAGTCCGGGCCGCATGCGGGTTCTCTTCACGACGCAGCCGAGCATCGGCCATCTTCGCCCCCTGGTGACGTTCGCGCGCGCGCTGGAGAGAGCGGGCCACTCGGTGGAGTTCGCCTGCTCGGCCGGCTTCTTCCCCGAAGTGCGCGCCAGTGGCTACGCCTGCCATGCCGCGGGGTACGACTACCGGCTCGTCGATGCGGCCAGGACGTTCCCCGACATGCCTCCGCCCGGCCCCGGGCGCGCCCAGAAGATGATCGCGCTGTGGCGCGGTGCGGCCGCCACCGCCATGGCGCGCGACCTGCTGAGGCTCGCCCCGCGGCTGGCTCCGGAGGTGATTGTCCACGAGGGCTTCGAGTTCGGCGCCAGCATCGCCGCCACCCGGCTCGGCATTCCGCACGCCGCCGCGGGCGCGCTGTGGTTTCGCCCAGAGGCCTTCAGGCCGCTGGAGACCGCCGTCCAGGAGTTTGGGCTCCCGCCCGAGCAGGTGGGCCAGTTCCGCCACCTGGCGCTGGCCGTGATGCCGCCGCGCTGGGTCGCCGAGGATGAAGCGCTTCCGCCCACCGCGTGCTTCATCCAGCCAGAGCACCCGGACGCCGCGGATGCCAGGACGATCGAATGGCTCGAGCAGCTGCCCAGGGACCGCCCCATCGTCCACGCCACGCTGGGCACCTCGGAGGTGAACCGCACCCCGGGGCTGTACGAGGCCATCCTCGCGGGGCTGCGCGATGAGCCCCTCTCGCTGATCGTCACCGTCGGGCACGAGCGGACCGCCGCCGAGTTCGGCCCTCAGCCGCCCAACGTGCGCATCGAGCAGTTCATCCCGCACGCGGCGCTGCTGCCCCGGTGCAGCCTGGTCGTCACGCACGGTGGGCATGGAACGCTGATGGCCGGCTTCGCGCTCGGGCTGCCCGCGGTCGTCCTGCCGGTGAACGCCGATCAGCCCCGCAATGGCGCGCGCTGCGAGGCGCTCGGGGTAGGCCGCTCCGTGGGCGCCGCGGGCCGCACCCCAGAGGCCATTCGCGCGGCCGTACGCGCCGTGCTGGCGGATCCGGCCTACACGCGCAACGCCGCCACCCTGCGTGATGAGATCGCCGCGCTGCCAGGGCTCGACGAGGCCACCCGCCGCATCGAGCAGCTGGTGGCCAACGCTCCGGGCAAGCCCTCCGCGTAGTGGCTCAGGCAGGCGCCAGGTGGAAGACGCGCTCGGCGTTGCGGTACGCGATGAGCTCACGATCCTCTGGCGAGAACGGCGCCTTGCGCAGCACGTCCACCGCCGTGCTCGTGCTCTGGAACGGGTGGTCAGTGGCGAAGATCATCCGGTCCGCGCCGATGATCGAATGGCAGAAGGCCAGCGTCGGCTGGCTGAAGGGGTGATCGTTCACCCCGCTCGTGGTGATGAAGAAGTTGTCGCGCAGGTACTCGCTCGGCAGCCGCTTGGCCAGCCCGGTGCCCGGCTTGCGATAGCCCCGCTCGTAGATGGAGTCGACGTGGTAGAGCGAGTACGGCAGGCCCTCGCCCAGGTGCCCCAGGACGATCTTCAGCCGGGGGAACCTGTCGAACACGCCGCAGACGAGCAGGCGCATCACGTGCAGCGCGGTCTCCTGCTGGAAGCCCCAGATGCCCGAGCCGAGCACCGCCCGGCCATCCACCGCCTCGAGGAACGGCCGCAGCTGCGGCGGAGGGTTGCGCGGGTGCAGATAGATGGCGGCGTCGTGCGCCTCCGCGGCCTCCAGCACGGGCCAGAACTTGGGGTTGTCCAGGTACTCGCCTCCGGTGTGCGAGTTGATCACCAGCCCGTTGAGCTTCAGCGTGCGCATGGCACGTTCGATCTCCCGGGCCGCGCGCTCCGGGGCCTGCGGCGCGACGACGGCCAGGCCGCCATAGCGCGTGGGGTGGCGGCGGATCGTCTCCGCGAGGTGATCATTCAGCGTCACCGCCAGCGAGGCCGCCGTCTCGGGCTCGAAGAACTGCACGCCCGGCATCATCAGCGACAGGATCGCCACGTCGACGCCCGCCTCATCCATCATCCGCAGGCGCCCCTCCTCGAGATCCAACATCGGGTCATGCCAGGCCTTACCCCTGGGGGTGTGCAGGAAGAAGCGCGTGTCGGCCAGGTCCAGGTCCTGCCACCCCGCGCCGATGAGGCGTCCCGTCGCCTCGAGGTACGCGGGGGCGACATAGTGCTCCTCCGCCGCGATGACCCGGTAAGGCCTGCCTTCGACGTTGATCATGGTGCGGGCTCCTGCCGGGAGCATAGCCCGTGAGAGCGGAGTGCCAGCGGTGGCCCCGGGGCTTCACCGGGGGCAGGTGTTCCGTGAGCGGCTTCCCTGGTAAAGATCACGGCGGCGCACCGTGAATTCCCCCACACGGTGAACACCCGGAAGGTCCTCTGAGCCTTGGAGGCCCTGCGCGGAGAATCCACATCATGCGTAAGCCACCAGAGCCCCTCGAATCCAGCGAGGCACCGGGCACCACCGCGGAGCAGGCGGCGCGCACGCGCGGCGACACGAAGCGCGACTATGTGCGCTCGCTCTTCAACACCATCTCGCCCCGCTACGACTTCCTGCGGATGCTGGTGTTCGCCGGCCATACCAGCCTGTGGTACCGGAAGGCGCTGCGCGGGCTGGGCCTGCGCGCCGGAGATCGCGTTCTGGACGTGGGGTGCGGAACCGGAGAGTCGACGCGGTTCCTGGCTCGCACCTACCCGGGTGTCCGCGTCGAGGGCATGGACCTGTCCCCCGGGATGCTGAGCGTGGCCCAGCACCATGCGCCCCAGGGCCAGTACTTCGAAGGCGATGTGTGCGCCATCCCCCGGCCCGATGCGTCCTATGATCTGGTGCTCACGGCGTTCACGTTCCGCAACTTCCCGGACCATGAAGTCGCGCTGCGCGAGATGCTGCGGGTGCTGGCTCCGGGGGGGCGCCTGATCATCCTCGACCACTTCTATCCCCGGAGCTCGGAGCTGTGGCGAGCGGCGTACACCACGTGGATGAAGCAGGTGGTGCCGCGGCTGGTCAGCCCCTTCGTCGAGGACACCGCGCCGTACCGCTACCTGGCCGAGAGCATCATCAACCAGCTGAGCATCCCCCAGTTCGCCAGCCTCATGTCCCAGTGTGGCGCGGAGCTGATCCACAGCGAGCTGTACACGGGAGGCGCGGCGGGGCGGCTCATCGCGCGGCCTCGGCCCCCTGAGGCCTCGGGCAGCCAGCCGCGATAGCCCTGCGTCTCCCGGGCCGCGGCCAGGCCACCGCGAGCTGGAGCCAGAGGCGCGGGGCGCCCGCGAAGGGGGTATGGTGGCACCTCCCCCTGGAGGCCCTCTCTTGCGGTTGCTCATCCGGCATCGAAATCTGTACCGCTACCCCAGGCCCGCCGCGCTTGGCCCCCACCTGATCCGCCTGCGCCCCGCGGTGCACGCCCGCGCCTCCATCGAGACCTACGGGCTCACCCTGGCGCCCTCGGTGGGCCAGGTGCGCTGGCAGCAGGATCCGTACGGCAACCGGGTGGCCCGCCTCACCCTGCCCGACGGCGTCCGCGTGCCGCACCTCGAGGTGATGGTGGAGCTGGCCGTGGAAGTGCGGCCGGTCAACCCGTTCGACTTCTTCGTCGACGATCGCTGCGAAGCGGTGCCGTTCGCCTACCCCGCCGAGCTTCGACAGGAGCTGAACCCCTTCCTCGATTTGAATGATCCGTCCGTTCGCGGCGCAGAGCGCTTCAAGGCCTTCCTGGAGGAGCTGCCACGCTCGGGGCCCACCGTGTCGCTCATCGTCCAGCTCAACGAGCGGGTGAACCAGCGCATCCGCTACATCATCCGCGAGGAGACGGGCATCTACACCCCCGAGGAGACGCTCGCGGCGGGCAAGGGGAGCTGCCGGGACACGGCGATGCTGCTCATCGCCGTGCTGCGCTCGCGCGGGCTGGCGGCGCGCTTCGTGAGCGGCTACCTGGTGCAGCTCACCGACGAGGGGATGATCCCCAACCAGCCGCGCGGCGTGGGCCGTGACGTGGTGGACCTGCATGCCTGGGCCGAGGTGTTCCTGCCCGGCGCGGGGTGGATTGGCCTGGACGCGACGAGCGGCCTGCTGACCGGAGAGGGGCACATTCCGCTGGCCTCGACGGCCACCCCGGCGCTGGCGGCTCCCATCGAGGGCACCAGCGACGTGATGGCCGAAGCGGTGGAGTTCTCCATGACGGTGGGCCGGCTCGGGCACGAGCCGCAGCCGACGGCGCCCTACACCGAAGAGGTGTGGCAGGCGCTGCGCGAGGGCGGAGACCGGGCGGACGCGGCGCTGCTGGAGCACGGGGTGAAGCTCACCATCGGCGGAGAGCCGACCTTCAACGCCCGCGAGCACACGGAGCTGCCCGAGTGGAACGGCGAGGCGCTGGGCGAGACGAAGTGGAAGCTCGGCGTGAAGCTCGCCGAGGAGCTCAAGCGCAGGCTGGCGCCTGGCGCGGCCCTGCTGCTGCGCGCCGGCAAGCACTACCCGGGCGAGAGCCTGCCGCGCTGGGCGCTCGACATCTGCGCAAGGCGCGACCGGGCGCCGCTGTGGACGGGTGAGGCCATGGCCTCGGGCGGCAACGCGGACACCGCCCAGGCGCGCCAGGTGGCGCAAGAGGTGGCCTCGCGGCTGGGCCTGAGCGAGCACGTGCTGGCCGCCCATGAGGATCCGTGGCGCTTCCTCCAGGACGAGGAGAACCTGCCGGTGGACGTTGATCCGCTCGCCGCCAACCTCCAGGACTCCGAGGAGCGGCGGCGCCTGGCGAGGGTGCTGGGCCAGGGGCTCGACAAGGAAGTGGGCTTCGTGCTGCCGCTGGCGCGCGAGGCCGACGGCCGCTGGGTGAGCGAGCACTGGCAGTTCCGGCGGCGCCACCTGTTCCTGCTGCCGGGTGACAGCCCGCTCGGCCTGCGGCTGCCGCTGCGCTCGCTCTCCGCGGGCGACCCGGTGGCCGACGTGTGGGAGGAGCCGTACGAGCCTATCGATCCGCGCCGCGAGCCGTCGCCCGAGGAGGCCCGGCAGCGGAAGCTCGTCGCCCGGGAGCGCGCCAGCCGGCCCCCCCGGGTGCGCACCGCGCTGTGCATCGAGGCGCGCGGAGGAACGGTGCACGTGTTCCTGCCGCCGCTCGCCCGGGCCGAGGACTTCTTCGAGCTGGTGGGGCTCATTGATCAGGTGCGCCAGCGCACCGGCATCGCCATTCAGCTCGAGGGCTACCCGCCACCGTCCTCTCCCCTGCTCTACCGCTTCGCGGTGACGCCGGATCCGGGGGTGCTCGAGGTCAACCTTCCCCCCGTGGAGAGCAGCCGCGAGCACACGGAATTGGTGGGCCAGGTGTTCGAGGCGGCGCTGCACGCGGGGCTCCACAGCGAGAAGTACCTGCTGGACGGCCGCATGGCGGGCAGCGGCGGTGGCAACCACATCACCCTGGGCGGCACCACGCCGCTGTCCAGCCCGTTGCTGACGCGGCCGGACCTGCTGGCCTCGCTCATCACCTTCGTGCAGCACCACCCGTCGCTGTCCTACCTCTTCACCGGCCTGTTCGTCGGGCCCACCTCCCAGGCGCCGCGCGTGGACGAGGCGCGGCACGACTCGCTCTACGAGCTGGAGATCGCCCTGGCCAAGGCCTTCGACGCGGGCAGCTCGCCGCCGCCCTGGCTGGCGGACATGCTGTTCCGCAACCTGCTGGTGGACGTGGCGGGCAACACCCACCGCGCCGAGCTGTGCCTGGACAAGCTGTTCGATCCGAACACGGCCAGCGGCCGGCAGGGCCTGGTGGAACTGCGCGCCTTCGAGATGCCGCCGCACGCGCGCATGGTGTCCGCCCAGGCCATTCTCATGCGCACGCTGTTCGCCGCCTTCGCCCAGAAGCCCTACCAGGGCAAGCTGGTCCGCTTCGGGCCGTCGCTCCATGACAAGTACCTGCTGCCCTACTACCTTGGGCGCGACCTGGAGGACGTGCTCGCCCACCTCTCGGCGCAGGGGCTTTCCCTGCCGTTGGATGGGTACCTGCCCTTCCTGGAGCTGCGCTGCCCGATGACCGGGCGCATGCAGTGGGGCGACGTCACCCTCGAGGTGCGCAACGCGCTCGAGCCCTGGCCGGTGCTCGGCGAGGAGCTGACCGCGGGCGGCACCTCGCGCTACGTGGACTCGTCCATGGAGCGCATCGAGGTGCGCGTCTCCGGCCTCATTCCCGAGCGGCACCTGCTGCTCGTCAACGGCCACACCCTGCCGCTCACGCCCACCGCGAAGGCCAACGAGTGGGTGGCCGGAGTGCGCTTCCGCGCGTGGGCTCCGCCGCACAGCCTGCACGCGCACCTGGGCATCCACCACCCCATCCGGTTGGATCTGCTCGACACCTGGGGCCGGCGCTCGCTCGGCGCCTGCGCCTACCACGTGTGGCACCCCGAGGGCCGCGCCTTCTCCTCGCCGCCCCTCACCCGCTTCGAGGCAGCCGCCCGCCGCGCCCAGCGCTTCACCTCCGAGGCCCCGCTCTCGTGGCCGGTGAAGGCCCGCCCGGTCCAGGTCAGCCCCGAGGCCCCCTGCACCCTGGATCTGCGCCGGCTGCCCATCGACTACCGTCCGCCAGCACACGAGGCCAGGGAGGAGGCGGCCGACTGAGGCTGTTGTCCAGGAGACGGGCTCGTCAGGCGGGCCCGGCATCGGCGCGCTTCTGTGGTTAGAGGGGTTCAGTTACTGTCCGCGGCCCCGCGCCATGCCCAACGTCCTCGCCATGAGCTTCGAGGGAGAGCTTGCTCCCTCGTTCGACCTGCGGTGCCTGAGTCCTCAGCGCAAGCCGCCTGATGGCTGGGGCATTGGCTACTACCCAGGCGGGGACCCCGCGGCGGAGGTGCTCAAGGAGGCCGCGCCCCCGCCCGGC
This sequence comes from Myxococcaceae bacterium, assembly GCA_035296065.1. Classification (GTDB taxonomy): domain Bacteria; phylum Myxococcota; class Myxococcia; order Myxococcales; family Myxococcaceae; genus DATHBR01. Next base: position 35,951 of record DATHBR010000049.1, read on the forward strand.
TCCATCCGCAGCGAGCTGGTGCGCTCCTGGGAGCACCTGGCCTCCTCGCTGTTCGTGCTCCACATCCGCACCGCGACGTGGGGGCAGATCTCCGCCGCCAACACCCAGCCGTTCCGCCGCTCATGGGGCGGGCGCGACTGGCTGATGGCACACTCGGGCAGCCTGTCTCACCGCATCGAGCCCACCGTCCCGCAGCGCTTCGAGCCCATTGGCTCCACGGACACCGAGCTCATCTTCTGCCAGCTCATGTCGATGATCTCCGACAAGGGCTGGCGCAGCCTGGGAGACATCGATCCGGAGGTACTGCGCTCCTTCTTCGCCGAGATCAACGAGCACGGCTCCGTCACCAGCATCATCACGGATGGGCATGATCTGTGCGTCTACGCGGACCGGGATCCGGCGCACGCGGTGCACGTGTGGACGCTGCACCCGCCGCACGACAGCCTCGTCTTCGGTGACGACGATCTCCAGGTGGACCTCACCAAGCGCGGCATCAAGAGCCGCAAGGGCGTCATCATCTGCTCCAACCCCCTGCTGCCCGAGGGCAACGCCAAGGTGGACTGGAAGCAGCTGCCGCCGGGGACCCTGCTGCGCGTGCGCCAGGGCGCCGTCACCGCCGAGGTGAAGCCGCCCTCCACGCAGGTGCAGGCGCCAGCGGTGCCGCAGCCGGTGCCGCAGCAGGTTCCGGACACGCGGCTGGCGGCCCCGGCCCCGTGGGCTCCCGCCGCCCAGCCGCACTTCGTCGCGCAGGTGCGGGACCTGAAGGTGCCCTCGAAGGCGGAGGTGCAGCGCTTCTCGGTGATGCACCGCACGGTCTACCGCTACCAGAACGCCGTCGAGCGCAGCACCCACATGCTGCGGCTGCGGCCCATGCACGACGAGCTGCAGGCGGTGATTGGCCATGAGCTCCACCTGTCGGTGGATGGCAAGCGCCGCGACTACGAGGACGTGTTCGGCAACCGGGCCACGCGGGTGCACATCGAGACGCCGTACACGGAGCTGGCCATCGAGGCGCGCTCCACCGTGGAGCTCTACGACACCGATCCGCTCCAGTTCCGCGCCCCCCGCGAGAGCAGCACCATTCCGCTGGTGTGGATGCCCTGGCAGCAGCAGGTGCTGCAGCCCTACCTGCTGCCGCAGGAGCTGCCCGAGAGCCAGCTGGTGGAGCTCACCGAGTACGCGATGAGCTTCGTGAAGCGCAACGACTACGACTTGCTGGACACGCTGCTGGACATGAACTCGTCCATCTTCCGCGAGTACGAGTACCGGCAGGGCTCGACGACGGTGTCCACGACGCCCTTCGACGTGTACGCGAACCGGCGCGGCGTCTGCCAGGACTTCACCAACCTGTTCATCTGCATGGCGCGGCTGCTGGGCGTGCCGGCGCGCTACACCTGCGGCTACATCTACTGCGGCCCTCAGAACCCGAACCAGCGCCAGGCGGAGGCCTCTCACGCCTGGCTGCAGCTGTACCTGCCCGAGGTGGGCTGGCGCGGCTTCGATCCGACCAACGGCATCCTCACGCAGACCTCGCACGTGCGCATGGCGGTGGGGCGCGCCTACGGTGATGCCACCCCCACTTCGGGCACCATCTTCGTTGGCGGTGGGCCCGAGACGCTCGAGGTGGAGGTGCGGGTGGATCGGATCGCCTAGGCGAGGAGTCGATGGACCCCGCCAAGTCCCGAGGGGTAAGGTCCCCTCATGCCAGTCATTCCGATTAACGATGACTTCTCGAACATCGCCGAGTTCGTCAACAGCCTCTTCTCCCCAGAGGTTCGAAGCGCGGCGGCTATTCAGCGCGAGATCGCGAAGGGGAAGCTCTACGCATCCTTCGCCGGCCCGAAGGAGGACGACAAGATCCTCGACTGCTGGCTGGCGGCCTGGCAGCCCACCCTGGCCAACTCCTCCACGGTCCTGCGCTGCCCCACCGCGGATCAGCATCTGATGAAGTTTCTGAGCCAGCAGCTCGGCTCGACTCCGCTGTCCATGTTCGTGCCTCAGCTCAAGCTGGCGCTGCCGCTGAGCGGTGGGCGGCCCGTCTATGAGCTGGGGGGCTATACCCGCCGCGACTTCAAGTCCGGCGGCAACTGGAACCTCGAGGTGGTGCGCGAGTTCCTCGAGCTGTTCCTCTACGGGGCCCACTTCATCGCCATTCATTTCCCGAAGGATGTGCCCCCGGGCACCACCCCCCCGGTGCCGAACCTGTACCAGCAGTTCAAGGGCGGCCCCCTGAAGGACATGGTGCAGAGCGATCCCGGGGAGTCCCACTACACGAAGCTCACCTCGCTCAAGGGCTACTACTTCCCGAAGCTCACCGGGCAGGTGGCGACCAACCCCGCCTCTTTCACCTGCGCCTGTCTGGTGGGCCCCACCATGCAGGGCAACAGCGCGATGGATCAGGGAAACAGCTTCATGCAGCTGGAGGGCTGGCCGGAGACTCGCATTCTCGGCCCCATTCCCAACCCGGGTGGCCGCCATATCGCGGACTTCCAGACGTACAAGGCAACCCTCTGGAACATCTCCACCTACGGCGCCAGCGCCTACAGTGAGCGGCGCGGCACGGCCATCTTCCTGGCGCCTCCGGACTGGCCCGCCAAGGTGAACCCGTCCACGATCATGCCGCCCTTCGCTGGCGCGGAGACGGCCCAGGCGTGGCTGGACAAGTCCCTGGTCAAGCTGGCCTGAGTGGCCGCGAGGTGGAGAGCCCATGCGCTTGCTGTCACTGATCGTCACCCTGCTCGTCGCCACGCCCGCGCTCGCGCAGTGGGAGCCCAAGGACGCGCCCACCGTGCCGGATGACGGGGGCCCCCCGCGCGTCTACTACGTCCACTCGTACCATGATCACGACGAGTCCCGCGTGAACATGGCGGGGCTGGATGACGTGCTCTCCGTGCACGTGCAGAACTTCAGCGCCCTGATCAAGGACACGAACCAGTCCTGCAGCGCGATCGTCCTGTTCATCGACAGCATGGCGGTCAAGGGGCTCCAGCCGCACTCCTGCGACCTGAAGTCGGGCCATGTCCGCTACAAGCTGCTGCGCACGCGCCAGTCGCAGGACGTCTGGAGAACGCTGCTCGGCAGCCCCTCCGGGTACGTGCGTCCGGTCAGCATCAGCGTCGGCTCGAACGAGCAGTTCTCGATTCCGACCGCCGTCACCTCCTTCGAGCTGGAGCTCATCCCGCGTGGGAAGCTGTTCACCTTCTTCGGCGTGACGTTGGTGGGGCTTGGGCTCTTCGTGTGGCTCTGCCGCAACCGGGGGCTCATCCGCTCCGGGTCTCCGGGCGTAGCGCCCCTGAGGCAGCCCTATAACCTCTCTCAGTTCCAGATGGCCTTCTGGTTCTTCCTGGTGGTGGTGTCCTACGTCTTCATCTGGCTGATCAATGACGAGCTGGACACCATCACCGACTCCATCCTCGGGCTGCTGGGGATTGGCGCGGGGACGGCACTTGGCGCCGCGCTGATCGACAAGAGCAAGCAGCCCACGACCGAGCCCTCCACGAGCGTGACGCCTCCCGAGCCTGGCAAGCCCCGGGAGTCTCGCGGCTTCCTCGAGGATCTGTTGAACGACGACGCAGGCATCAGCCTTCACCGCTTCCAGCTCTTCGTGTGGACGCTGGTGCTGGGGGTGATCTTCTGTGCCTCGGTCTACAAGAACCTGCAGATGCCGGAGTTCAGCGCGACGCTGCTGGGGCTGATGGGCCTGAGCTCCGGGACGTTCCTCGGGTTCAAACTGCCAGAGGGAACCAGGCGGGTGGATGCGCCCGTGGTGCCACCCGCCGAGCCGCCCGAGGCCACCCCTGGCGGTACCACTACTCCCTAGCCACCGGCGCGGGATTGAATTCAAGCGCTTCCCTGTGAGGACTGGATGACCACCGCCGTCCGAAGCTTCTCCCGTAGTTGGCCGCTGCTCACCCTGCTGACGCTCTCCTGCGCCGTGCGCGGCCCCACCGACTGGGGCACCTACAACGTGCTCACCGACAAGCCGCCCACCGTGCCGCGCACCGTGGGCGGAGTGCCCGTGTCCGACGCGGACTACGAGCAGATCGTCCGCTGGGGCGAGGGCTGGTTCCGCGGCGGTGTCGTCGAGACCGAGCGAGCCACCACTGACATCGCCGGGATGATGATGGGCACGGTGCACGTGCCGTGCGAGGGCTCGGCGGAGCCCAACTGCTACACCGACAAGCCCGTGCTCCAGTACTACGTGCAGGCGCTCGACGCGCTCGACGGCGTGGCCGGCAACCTGTTCACCGGCAACGGCGGCCCCAATGGCACCGGGTTCACCAATGATCTGGTGCTGAAGTTCCCTCCGGGGACCAGGGTCCGCGGCACCATCCCCGTGCCCGAGGAGGTCCACACCGGCCTCGACGTCGACGCGGGCGCGGCCTGGCCCATTGGCCTGAGCGCCGTGCCGGTGACGGGCGACGATGTGAAGCTCGCCTACCTGCCGGAGCCCTCCAAGCTCGGCGCGGGCCCCGCTGCCGAGGGCAAGGTGCGCTTCCGGCTGTCGTGCGCGCTGTGCCACTACTCGCTGGACATCGACATGGACGGCAAGCCCGACCTCCGCTCCACGCAGCTCGGCCAGCAGACTCCGGGCAGCCCCTGGAAGCCCGAGGACGGCTGGGGCGTGGGCAACCAGGATCTGCACCTGGGCTGGATGCTGGCGCTCTCGAGCAACCCGCTGCTGCTGTCCACCGTGTTCTCCGGTCCCATCGGCCCGGATGACCCCGAGCACGCGCCCACCACGTGGATGGACTGGGTCCGCGAGAACTACCAGGCCCAGCCACAGGAGGTGCTGCGCGAGGTAACTGTCGGGATGATTCTCCAGCCCCGTGGCTACGCGGACGTGGCGGCCGATGGGCGCTTCAACACCAACCAGCTCCCCAGCCTCTACACCTGGCACAACTGGCCCTCCAACTCGGACGGCGTGTTCGCCAACGCCGAGGACCGCAACAACATCGTCTGGACGAGCACGCTGGACTTCACGGGCCTGATTGGCACCTGCAAGGAGCGCGGGGGCGCCGTGGAGCTGCCCTGGGAGCGGCCCTCCATCTACAAGGCCCTGCCCTGCGAGGCCTTCGCGGACATGATGGTGCGCAACTCCCCGGCGGCGCTGGACAACCCGGCCCGCATCCCGGAGCTGGTGAAGAACGTGCTGGGCACCTCGGACGGAGTGCCCGGCGTGGTCCGCAACGATGACGTGTTCGTCATCTCCGGCTCTCCGACGATGCCCAAGGAGGTGTACGCCCACCCCGACAACGTCACCTACAAACGGCAGCGCACTCCGGCCGACTACGGCGGCGATGCGAAGTGGCGCTCCAACCAGCTCGCGGTGCTCGGCACGCGCATCCGCACTCCCGAGCGTGTCGCCCAGGAGCTCAACCTCGACGCGCTGCTGGCGAAGTACCCCAGGCTGAACAAGGACGAGTTCGTCAACAACGCCGTCAACACCATGCTGGACTGGATGCGCCCCCCGGCCAACGTCACGCCGCTGCTCGCCGCGTCGCGCGACCTGGTGCCCGAGGGCCGCAAGGTGTTCGAGGCCTCCGGGTGTGGCGGGTGCCACCGGGGCCCGTTCGGGACCGATAACCAGTTGCACCGCATCTCCACGGACCCGAGCGTGGAGTTCGGCCTGCCCCGCGCCCCGTCCACGGCGGGCTGGCGGGTGCTGGACCGCGGCGCGGGCCCGGCCATCGGCTCCGAGCCCCAGCACGCCTGGGACACGCGCGTGCTGCGGCGCTTCACCTCGCCGCCGTTCGACCCGAAGACGGGCCAGCCCTACGCCCAGGGCGGCGTGGTGCAGGGGCTGCTGACGGTGCAGCCCGTGGGCTACAAGTCCACGATGCTGTTGAACCTCTGGGCCTCGGCGCCCTACCTGCACGACGGCGGCATTGGCGTTGCCATCGCCCCGGGTGCAGCCCCCGCCGGCACGGACCTCGCCGCGCTGCTGGCGCGCGCGGGGAGCGCGGACGTGCTCTACGGCATGGGCCCCATCCTCGGCCTGCGGGAGCAGCACCCCCGTGAGGGCCCCCGCCCCAACGCCGCGCTGAGCCTCCAGGCGCTGCTGCTGGCGTCCGAGCGCGCACGGGTGCTCGCGGGCAACAAGCAGCAGGTGATCGCGGTGGCCGCGGGCAGCACCTACCGCCCCAACGGCGACGCCCCGCCCCGCAAGACGGTCTCCATGGAGGAGCTGGGCGCCCCCGGCATCGGCCACGAGTTCTGGGTCGATGACGTGCCCGGCGGCAAGAAGATCACCGCGCTGGTGGCGTACCTGCTGTCTCTCGACGACTGCCCGCGGGCGCTGCCAGGCGATCCCGCGGCCAGGGCCTGCGACTGAGCCAGCGGCTCAGAAGGCGAAGTTGAGCGTTCCCCGGGCCGCCAGCCAGTCCGGCCCAAGGCCCGTGGACGCCGCCCGCGCCGCCGAGCTGAACTCGTAGCCGGCGAAGACGCCGAAGGTGATGTTCTTCGTCAGCCCGAGGTTGGCCCGCAGCCCCAGCCGGCGCTGGCCGATCGGCGCGTAGAGCGCGTCGAACTCGGGGCCCACCGCCAGCCAGGAGCGCACCGTTCCGAGCGCGTGGATCTGCCAGAGAACGTCGTTCGAGCCCCCAAACGGCTTCCGCAGCGTCGCGCGGGTCCAGGACTCCAGATAGATGGGGAGCGGCGGCGCCTCGAAGGCCCACAGCAGCGTGGCCACCAAGCCCACATCATCGCTATCGAAGGTGTAGTCGGCGCCGAGCATCGGGGCCAGATAGAGCGCGCCGATCTCGAACGTAGGCCCCATGTTGACCCCGGCCGAGCGGTCCGACCCGATGACGTCGATCGCCATCGCCGTGGTGCGCGAGAAGGGAATGGTGAAGCCCACCCAGCCCCGCGCGGTGTCCGGCCTCGCATCGAAGTCGGCACGGAACCAGCCGTGCACGGGCAGCGGCGGCTCCTCCTGCGCGATGGCCGTTCCGCTCGACAGCAGCCCCAGAAGGAAGAATGCAGAGAGTGCGCGCATGGCGGTTCCAAGGAACGGGGTCATGGGTTTTTGGGAGCCCCGGTGATGGGGGCGTGGCAGTTGCCCTCGGAGGGCTTACCGGGAAGATCGCGCGGGCAGTCATCCAGCGCGAGGAGGAAGGCGACCAGGGCGGTGACGTCGGCGCCACCGGGCTTGTCCTCGATGTAGAAGTCATGCCCGACGCCCGCGATGGCCATGCTCGCCATGGACACCTCGGTCACCGGCTTTGCGCCACCCACCGTGGACGTGCCCGCCCACAGCTTGTAGCGGGGCTCCGCGTTGGAGGCGATGACCTTCTGCCGCTCGGACTTGAGCACAAGGGCCTGCAGCGACAGCGCGGCGTTGGCCTTGGCGCCCGCGTGCGGGTTGGGCTCGGAGAGGGTCAGCAGCTCTCCCATTCCGTAGATGACGTCCGGGCTACCGGCGCGCGCCAGCAGCGCCGCGAGCTCGTCCTCGGGGGGCTTGCTGCCCGGCCGCAGGCCCACGCCGACACCGCCATCGTGCAGGTACGGCGCCGAGCCCCAGAGGTAGCGCAGCCCCGTCGTCTTGTAGCCCACGCTCTGAACCGACATCAGGCCCTGGAGCACCCCGCCCTCGCGGTAGGCCAGCCCGGTCGCCGGATCATACGGAGAGGAGACGAAGCGGCGCAGGTTGCGGGTGTTCCACGCGCGCTGCGGCTCGGTCTCGATGGCCGGGCCCGCGCCGCGATCCAGCACGCGCCACCCGGCGGTGGTCGGAGCGCGAGGGCCGCCGAACTGCACGCTCGGATCCGCGGAGAGCGGGTGGATGAGGTTGTCGGTCGTGTAAGGCCCCCGGTGGCACTGCTGGCAGCCGGCGGCCCGGAACACCTCCTGCCCACGGGCGACGAGGTTGGCCGAGTTGGCCAGCAGCGGCGTCACGTTGGGGGGAGGATCCATCCAGTCGAGCGCGACGGCGACGGACTCGTTCATCAGATCGTCGAGATCGAGCTTGTACTTGTCCGCCAGCGGCTTGAGCTCGGCGACGTACTTCTCCTCGATGCCGATGCGCACGCCGAGCGCCGCCATGCCGGCTCCACGCAGCGGCCCATCGCCGCCGTAGTCGGCGGGCGTGCGGTAGCGGTTGGCCTCCAGGTTCATCTTCGAGTGCGCGATGGCCTTCGGTAGCGTGGGCGTGGTCATCACGACCACCGACTTCGGATCGAGCATGCCCGGCACACCGTCCGAGGTGCCCAGGATGTCGTCGATGTACTTCTGCCGCAGCTCGGGCTTGAAGCGCGCGGCGGGCGAGTAGCGGACCATCAGGTCCGCGAAGTCGTCGCAGCTCAGGCCGGAGAAGATATTGGACGGCTCCCAGGGCGGAATCACCTTGCTGCCGCGGTCACCGCACAGCCCGATGAGGCCCGTGAAGTCCAGCGCGCCCGTCCACACCGTGTTGTTGCGGTCGGTGTCATTGCCCTGCGCGCCGTCGGAGTTCGACGGCCAGGCGTGGCGCGTGTAGAGCGTGGGCAGCTGCATGGGGTTGTAGATGCCGTCCGTCGTCACGTCCGCGTAGCCCCGCGGCTGGGCCAGCATGCCGATGACGATCTCGCGCTCCACCTCTTCGCGGCGGGTCTTGTAGTTGTCGCGTATCCAGCGCATGAACGCGATCGCGTCCTTGGGCTCCTTCGAGCCGATGTGGCCCGCGAGCACCGGCGCTCCGAGGATGGGGTTCTCGGCGAGCGAGAAGAGCCAGCCGAAGCTGATGTCCTGGTTGCCCACTCCCCAGGCATGGTCCGGCTTGTAGGGGCTGCCGGGCGTGGGCTGGCTCAGCTCGGCCGAGCGCAGGTCCGCCTTGCCATCGTTGTCCACGTCGAGCGAGTAGTGGCAGGCAGCGCAGGCAAGCCGCAGCCGCATGCCGCCCTTGGGCGCACCGGCGTAGCCCAGCGTCGACAGGTCCGGGAGGAAGCCGTTATCCACCTCCCCCGCGGGAGCCGGGACCGGGGCAAAGCCGATCGGCAGAACCTGGCCCGCCTCGACATCCAGGCCCGTGTGCAGCTGCTCGGGCACCGGCACGCTGCCGTGCAGGCGAGTGCCCTTGGGGAAGTACATCACCAGGTTGCTGGTGTAGCCGGTGCCTTCGGGGCCGCCGTTGCCCTGGAAGAGATTGCCCGCCACCCCATCCAGCCGGTCGATCGCATCGAAGAAGTAAGGCAGGACCGGCTTCTTCTCGTAGCACCCGGCCTCGCCGCTGGCGCAGGGCACCTCGACGGTGGCCTGAAACACGCCCATCACATCCGAGATGCTGCGCTCGTTGCCGAACCCGCCGTTGCGGAACAGCTCCTGCCCCAGCGCGCGCAGGCGCTCGTAGTCCTGCTGCTCCACGTCCACGTTGCGCACCTGCACCGGGGCGGCGGGGATGGGGCCCTTCAGGATGTCGTAGGAACCCCAGTTGAACGCCGGGCGGGGCGCGCACGAAGCGAGCCCCAGCAGGAGCCCGGCCGCCGCTGGCAGGGTGAGAAGTGAGCGTGATCGCATCCGCATGAGCGTCAGAACTCCACAGGGCAGAGCCGGCGAGACTACAAGGCGCTTGGGCTTTTAGGGAAGCGTCCGCGAGGGCAGCGGGTGCGCGGTTCTAGCTTCGATCCTTTCCTTGCTATCGTCTGAGGCTGGCCACGTAGGCCTCAAACGGAGGGGTGAATGCGAACATTGTCGCTGCTGTTGCTGCTGGTGCTCTCGACGGGCTGCGCGCCCAAGCACGTGATGCTGTGGACGGGTCAGGCCGGGACCGGCTCTCTGTTCGAGTGCGATCAGCGGGACAAGAACTACGTCTGCGCTCCCTCGAAGGACGAGACCCTGGTCAACGAGACGCTCTCCGGGACGCTCTACGTCACCCTCCCCAAGGAGTGCGCGGGCCGCTTCCACCAGATCCTGCTGCACAACGTCGGCTCGGGCGACCCCCAGGTGTTCGTCAAGTGCGCGCCCCCTGAGAACCCGCCCTCCTCCACCCCTTAGCCTTCGAGCACTCCATGCCCGTTTCCATTCCCGCCGCCCTCAACGTCCCAGACATCCTCGACGTCAAGACCGTGGATCAGTGGAGCAACTACTCCGGCACGGTCACCACCGGGCTGGTTCCGCTATTCTGCACGCCGCGCCCGGCCTCGAAGGTGCTGGGCAAGGACCCTGGCGCGCTTCAGTCCCAGGCCAACGCCATCAACACGCTGATGAAGTACTGCTTCGAGCACGAGGCGCCCATCCGCGCCATGGGCTCGCGCTGGTCGTTCTCGAAGATCATCCAGCCCAAGAGCGTCATCCTCGACACGCCGAACTTGAACAGCATGGTCAAGATCGGCCCCAACTCCCAGACGGACAGCTACAAGGCCACGCGCGGCGCGCAGGGCTTCACGCCCTACTGGATCATGGGAGGCACCGAGATCGCCGCCATCAACCGGCGGCTGCTCACGGATTTTCCCAGCACGCCCCTGTGCCTGCAGACCTCGGGCGCGGCGGACGGGCACCGGATCGCCGGCGCCCTCGCCACGGCCACCCACGGCGCGGCGCTGCAGATCGGCGCGATGCATGACACCGTGCTGGCCATCCACCTGCTCGTGGCGCCCGACAAGGCGGTGCTGATCCAGTCCGGCTCGGCGCCCGCGCTGACCGACACCTTCGTGAACTGGCTGCAGGGTGAGACGGGCATCCCCATCACCCACATCCGGGATGACGAGATGCTGGCCGCCGCCCAGGTCTCCCTGGGCTCATTGGGCATCCTGTTCTCGCTCGTGATGGAGACGGTGCCGGCCTACAAGCTGCTGCGCCACACGATGAAGTTCAGCGACCGGAACGATCCCAGGCTCTGGGCCGCCATCAAGGCGCTGAACAGCAGCGCGTTCTTCCCCACTGAGGACGCCAAGCCGTACCACTTCGAGGTGCTGTTCAACCCGTACCCCGTGCAGGGAGATCCCGCCGCGCTGCTCACGCTGATGTGGAAGAAGCCCACCGGGGGCGCGGCCGCCGCCACCTCGGACCTGGTGCCGCCCGCGATGCCGTCGGACACCATGTCGTTCATCGCGCGCCTGGTGGGCGATCTGGACGGCAAGCTGACCGGCGGCCTGGTGGCGCATGAGCTGGGCAAGGTCATCAACTCCCAGGTTCAGAGCATGTTCGGCGCGGCGGACGGCACCTTGCTGTACCCCGGGCAGGTGTTCGGCGCGACCGACCTGCCCAAGGGCACCGGCGCGAGCACCGAGATCGCCGTGGACCACGCGGACACCGAGCGCGCGGCGCAGGCCATGTTCGCGGTGTTCCAGGAGCAGTCGAAGCTGGGCAAGCACCTGCTGGGCGCGATGTCGCTGCGCTTCGCGCCCGCCAGCAAGGCGCACCTGGCGATGAACATCAACGCGATGAACTGCTACATCGAGCTGCCGAGCATCAGCAACCCGGGCGTGCTGGACGTGTACACCGCCATCTGGAACCGGCTCGAGCAGGCGGGCATCCCGTACACCTGCCACTGGGGCCAGCTCAGCGGCATGAACCCCGCCCGCATGGCCAGGTACTTCAAGGGCCGCGAGGTGAGGTGGAAGACCGCGAGAGAGAAGCTGCTCGACGCCACGGGGCGCAAGGTGTTCTCCACGCCGCTGCTCTCGCAGGTGGGGCTGGAGTAACGAAGCGCAACCCCGTGGCACCTGGGTGGTGCCACGGGGCCGTTGGGTTGCTGTCGGTTGTCCAGGTGGCGTCACCCCCGGAGCCAGCTCATCAACGCGCGCACCCTGGGCACGTGCTGCTTCGCGCGATGGACCACCATCCAGATGTCGCGCGAGGGGGTGCGCTCGCCTCCCCTCACGCCGATCCGCTGCGGAGCCACCTCCACGACATCGTCGAGCCGCGCGGCGAGACCTCGGGGCAGCAGGGCCACGCCCAGGCCGGCCTTGACCGCGAGCCCGAGGGATTCGACATCCTCGACGAGCAGCCGAGCGGGGCGGGTGGCGAAGGCGCTTTCGGCGTAGCGCTGCTCGGAGATGCCCGCCAGCGAGCCCGTCAGGCCCATCCAGGCAACCCCGGGGTGGAGCTCGAGCGAGGAGGCCGCGAAGAACGCGAAGGACACCGCGAACACCTTGCGTGCGACGAGCTCGCCACGCTGGGGGCGGAACATCCGCAGCGCCACGTCGGCGTCTCCGGCGGCGAGGCTGCTGACCCGGTTCTCCGCCAGGATGCGCAGGCGCAGTTGGGGATAGGCCCGGTAGAACTCCGGCAGGCGCGGGGCCAGCTCCCAGCGCACCATCTCGCCCACGGTGGTCAGCGTGACCTCACCGCTGAGCTCCGGCGTGTCTTCCAGCGCGGACCGCGCCGCCAGCGCGGCATCCACCATGGGCCGCACCGCCGCCAGCAACGAGGCTCCACGCTCCGTCAGCCGCTGCGGGGCGTCGCGCAGCAGCAACGGAGAACCGGCGCGCTCTTCCAGCCGGGCCAGGTGTCTGCTGATGGTCGACTGGCTCACGCCCAGGGCCTTCGATGCGGCCGTCAGGCTCCCCAGGCGAGCCACCGCCTCGAACGTGCGTAACAGCTCCCACTCCATCCGGACCTCCATCCAAATACGGATGACTGGCTTCCATTTCTAGCGGTTCCCCTCCATGCGCGCGGTCTTTATTACCTGTCCAGACGAAGCGCGAAGCACGGAAGGACACCATGAAAATCTCGAACCTGTTGCGCAACACCGCTATCGCCACCAGCGCCATCCTGCTGGCCGCCTGCAGCACTCCTGGCGCCAGCGTCAGTCAAGGCAGTGCGACAGACGCCAGCTCACAGAGCGTCAAGTTCCAGCAGATCCGCAACGCCACCATCAAGGTGGAGTACGCCGGCACGACCTTCCTCGTCGATCCCATGCTGGCAAAGAAGGGGGCCTACCCAGGCTTCGAGGGCACCTACAACAGCCACCTGAGAAATCCGCTGGTGGAGCTGCCCATGCCCGTGAGCGAAGTGATGAAGGCGGATGCGATTATCGTCACCCACACGCACCTGGACCATTGGGATGACGCGGCCAAACAAGGCCTGCCCAGGAACCTGCCGATCTTCGCGCAGAACGAGGAAGATGCCGAGAGCATCCGCAAGGACGGTTTTACGGACGTGCGTGTGCTGACCGGGGACACCCTCTTCAACGGCACGCGACTGAGCAAGACCGGTGGCCAGCATGGCGATGACAAGCTGATGACGGATCTCGGCAAACTCCTCGGCAAGGTCTCGGGCGTGGTGTTCCAGCGCCCCGGCCACAAGAGTGTGTACGTGGCTGGCGACACCGTATGGAACCGCCAGGTGGAAGAGGCGATCCAGAAGTACCAGCCGGATGTGATCATCCTCAACACCGGCTATGCGCGCGTGCTCGGCTATGACGGTTCGATCATCATGGGCAAGGAAGACCTCTACCGCGCCCACCAGGCCGCGCCGAAGGCCACGGTGATTGGGACCCACATGGAATCGGTCAACCACGCCACGCAGTCGCGCGAGGAGCTGCGTGGCTACATCGCGGAAAAGGGCCTGGACCCGCGGCGCGTGCTGGTGCCAGCGGACGGCCAGGCGTACAGCTTCTGAGCTTCCCTTGCGACGGACCTGGCGTCATCCCACGAAGAGCAGAAGCCGCTCATGGGGCTCGAGGGGCGCTCTGACGCATTGAAGCAGGAAGTCCCGGCCCGCCCGGAGGACTGCGGGCGGGCACTGGAACTCCATCCCCATCAGGGGCCACTCGTCATCGGCGGGCCCGAGCGCTTCGATGGCGGAGGCAAGTCCCGGGCCCTCTCCTGGCGCCAGGCACGCCAGCAGGCTGGGGTGATGCCTGGAGAGGCTCGCCAGCGTGTCCTGCTCCGTGTCGAGCGGCAGGCGCACGCCCCGCTCCTCCAGCTCCACCAGCACCACGTTGATGACGTGGCCCGAGTGCTCGAAGCACCCCATCTCCCGTGAGTCCTGCTGGAGCAGGCGCCAGAAGTCCTCTCGGGACTTCGTGAGGCTGAGCTCGGCGAGCGCTTCGAGCTGCGGCAGGGTGACGGCATAAGCGCTCGCGAGTTGGGACATGGCCTCCATCCTAGGGTCGGAGTGAAGCGCGGCACCACGAAGCGGGATGGAAAGCCGCCCTTCGGCGACTTATGGTGCGGCGCGATCGATGACCATCACCATCACCGCTTTCGAAGAGTCTCCCGACGAAGGCCAGGGCCAGGCGCGCGACATGCGGGTGCGCTGGGCGCTGGAGGAAGTGGGCCAGCCCTACGGCGTTCGTCTCGTCTCTTTTCAGGCGATGAAGGAAGCCCCGCATCTGAGCCGCCACCCCTTCGGCCAGATCCCGACTTATGAGGAGGACGAGCTCGTCCTCTTCGAATCCGGGGCGATCGTCTTCCACATCGCCCAGCGCCAAGCCGGCCTGCTGCCGGACGACGCGAACGCCCGGGCGCGAGCGATCACCTGGATGTTCGCCGCGCTCGGCACGGTGGAGCCGCCGATCGTCGAGCTGGAAGCCGCCACGATCCTCGAGCGCGACAAACCCTGGTACGCCGAGCGCCTGCCGATGCTTGAAGGCCGCGTCCGCAAGCGGCTGGACGAACTCTCCGCTCGCCTGGGCGGCGCCGAGTGGCTCGACGGGGCCTTCAGCGCCGGCGACCTGCTGATGGTGACGGTGCTGCGCCGACTGGAGGGCGCGGGGATCCTGGAGGACTATCCAAGCCTCTGCGCCTACGTCGACCGGGGCAAGGCGCGGCCCGCGTACAAGCGGGCCTTCGCCGCCCAACTGGCCGTCTTCACCGGCGCGGCACAGACCCGCTGAACGAGTGCCGCGCCCGGAGCGTCCGCGCGCAATGCGCCAGCCTGGACTACCGCGTGTGATGTGGCTCGGCCAAGCCCGCTCTCAAAATGCCGTGCCTGAAAGTCCCATGGGACCTGCGCTCGACCGAGTCGAAGCACTCTCGCCAGGAGTTCGGAGTGGCAGGTTCGATCGCCGCCGCCTCCAGCTGCCAGCGAGTGCGGCTAGAACGCCTCACGCGCCATGGCAGTGACAGCCAAGGCTCCACATGGGGGCCTGCGCTGGAGCCAGCTGAACAGGCCGCATGGGTAGTCCCAGGTGCTCCACAATAACACCGCCCCACCGGGCGCTGTCAGGTACGCCAGCACCTGCGCTGTGAGGTGGTCGCTGACCGGAGTTCCGTCCGAGAGAGCCGAGTGTGGACTTCGGCGGGAATGACGAGCGGAACGTACCTGGCTCAGCGCGCTTCTGGCGGGCTCAAGGTGGGGGTGCGCGTACCTCATGGTCATTTCGATGGTGGCCTGTCCCATCAGCTCCTGAATGCTCCTGAGGGCAACACCCCGCATCGCAAGGTGGCTGCCGTAGGTGTGGCGCAGGTCGTGCTAGGAGTTTGTTGAGGTAACGGGCTGCGAGCTAGGGAGAGGCGTCTGGCAGCATCGGCGCCTTTCCTACCTGGGACGGGCGGGCCGCCCCAGGCTACGCGGCGGCCTGGGCCTTGTAGAGTTTGAGCAGGTTGTGGGTCA
>DATHBR010000050.1:0-123069 GCA_035296065.1 Myxococcaceae bacterium
GGGGACACCTCCGTACCGCAGCCCCGAGGCGTGGGCGTTCGTGAACGCGTTCGTGCGCCACCCCACGGCGCACTACCGGGCCAGCGCGTGTGATGACCTGTTCGCGCTGGGAGTGACGGCGTACCGGCTGGTGACGGACGAGTACCCGGCGCCGACGCAGCCGCAGGAGAGCGGCTCGGAGGTGTGGCGCGAGGGAGGAGCGGGGGCGCGGCCGCCGCGAAAGCTCAACCCGCGGGTGAGCCCGGCGCTCAACGCGCTGATCGTGAGGCTGTTGGCGGTAGCGCCCGTGGAGCGGTTTCGAGGGCTGGCGACGCAGGCGGCCGAGGCGCTGGAGCAAGCGGCACAAGGGGAGGGGCCGGAAGGGGACGAGCTGCTGTTCCGCTGGAGCGACGAGCACCACCCGAGGCTGCGCTCCCGAGGCAGAGCCCGGTTGGCGGAGGAGCAGGACATCGCCGCCAGGCGCGAGCAGGCACAGCGCGAGGAGCAGGCGCGAGCAGAGGCCCAGGCAGACCGTGAGCCGACTCCGGGCACGGGGCCCAGGTGGAGACCGGAGATGGCGGTGGCGCTCACGGCGCTGCTGGTGGCGGGGCTCTCCATGGCGCTTCAGCTTCGGGGCAGGGGGATGGCCACATCCACGTCGGACAGCGCCGTGCAGGAGCGGGGCCGCGTCGCGGTGGGGGACACCGCCAGCACCCCTCCGGCAGGGACGCAGGCTTCCGAGCAGGCCGGTGACGAGGGCCAAGGGCTCAAGGCGCCGCTGCCCGAACAATCCTTCCCCGGTCAGAAGAAGCCGCCGTGCAGGAAGACGGGCGAGGTGGAGATCCGTGGCGGGTGTTGGCTCCGCGTGGACGTCAAGCCGCCGTGCAAAGAGGAAGATAAAGAGGAGGCGTTCCTGTGGAAGGGGGCGTGCTACTTGCCAACCTATCCACCTGGGCGAGAGCCCACGTCGAACCCGCCGTGAGCCCCAGGACCGAGGTCCGCGACGGCGCCCTCGCCCAGCAGTTGCGCGTAGCGGCCCTGGCGCTCCACCAGCTGCGCGTGGGTGCCTGACTCCACCACGCGGCCCTGATCCATGACGACGATGAGGTCCGCGTCGCGCACGGTGGACAGGCGGTGGGCGATGACGAGCACCGTGCGGCCTTTCATCAGCTCGGCCAGGCCCGCGCTCACCGCTGCCTCGCTCGCCGCGTCCAGCGCGCTGGTGGGCTCGTCCAGCAGCAGCAGCGAGGGCCGGCGCAAGAACGCCCGGGCCAGCGCCAGCCGCTGCCGCTGGCCTCCCGACAGCCGCGAGCCCCGCTCCCCCACCGGCTCCTCCAGTCCGCCAGGCAGCGCGCGCACGAAGTCCTCCGCGTGCGCCAGCGCGAGCGCCTCCCACAGCTCCGCGTCCGTGGCCTCGGGGCGGCCCAGCAGCAGGTTGTGGCGCACCGTGCCGGAGAAGAGCACCGGCTCCTGCGGCACCCACGCCATCTGCGCGCGCACGCTCGAGGGCTTCAGCTCCGGCAGGGGCGTGTCATCCCAGCGCACCGTGCCGCCGCTGGCCGGTAGAAAGCCCAGCAGCACCGAGAAGAGCGTCGTCTTCCCCGCGCCCGAGGCGCCCACCAGCGCCACCCGCGCGCCCGCGCTCACCGTGAGGCTCACCCCGCGCAGCCCCTCGCGGCCGTCCGCGTACGTGGCGCGCACCTCCTCCAGCACCAGCGCCTTGCCGAGCGGTGCGGCCTGCCGGCCCTCGTCCGGAGGCGCCGGCTCGTCGGCCAGGGCGAAGAGGCGCTCGGCGGCCACCAGCCCGGTGAGCACCTGCGAGAGCGTGCCGCTCAGCGACTTCACCGGCTGGTAGAGCAGCAGCGTCGCGGCGATGAAGGAGAGCAGCCGCCCGGCCAGCGCCGGCTCGGCGGCCACCGCCCGGGCCCCCCACATCACCACCAGCGCCACGCCGACGATGCCCAGCATCTCCACCGTGGGGCTGAAGGCGCCGCGCAGAAACAGCGAGCGGCGCATCACCGTGAGGTAGCGCTCGGCCTCCGTGTCGAAGCGGGCCAGCGCCCGGGGCACGCCGCCATAGGCCTGCACCACCGGCAGGTTCTGCAACTGCTCGGCGGTGAGCGCGCTCAGGGCGCCCAGGCTCGCCTGAGAGCGCAGGGCCGTCTTCTTCAGCGAGCGGGCAAAGCGCGCCACCGGGAACACCGTGGCCGGCATCACCACGAAGGTGAGCAGGAACAGCTTCACGTCGATCAGCGCACAGGTGACCAGCAGCGCCACAATCTGCAGCCCGTCCTTCGCGTACGAGGACAGCGCCTGTGTTACCGCGAACTCCACCAGCGGCACGTCCGCGGTGAAGCGTGAGAGCAACTCGCCCGAGTGCCGGCGCTCGAAGAAGGCAGGCGGCTGGCCAAGCAGGCGGGCGTAGAGAAAGCCGCGCAGATCCGCCATCACCCGCTGCCCCAGCCGCTGCATCCACCCACCCTGTAGAAACTGGGCTGTCGCTTTTACCGCCGCCACCGCCACCACCACCACCGGCAGCCGGCGCAGCAGCTCTCCCGAGGGCAGCTCCACGCCCCCAAACGAGACAGGCTCTCCGGTGAGCACCGCGCGCAAGAGCGGCCCCACCACCCACGCATACGCGGCGGTGGCCACCGCGGCGATCACCGAGGCGCCCAGGCCCGCCACGAGCAGGCCCCTGTAGGGCCGCACGTAGCCCATCAGGCGGCGGTAGACATGCGGAGAGGGACGGGGGGCCACGGCGGCGCGGACTCTCTCACCCCGGCCCACCCGGGCCAAGGCGCTTCACGGGCCGCGCCGTGCTCCCTTGCCTGCCGCGCGGCCTACCAGCCTGCGCACGCTGGCCCGTTCGTTGCTGTCTCTCACATGTGACGACAGCTTTCGGGAGCCATGGACATCAACGATACGAACCAAAAAGAGGCGCTGTTCAGTCCAGGCTGTGAGCCGGTGGTAGAGGACGAGGAGCGCCGGCGGCTCCTGTGGCTCATGGCCGAGTACTTCCGAACCATTGGGTATTCGGACATCAAAGCCCGTCTACCGGGGTTCATGCCACCACCGGTCCTCTCAGGCACCATCGAGGACCACCGGCCTGACTTCACCTGCCGGCAGACGGACTCGGCCCGCACGCCCATCATCCTGGAGATTGTCACCCCGGAGATGGTCGAGGACCCATTGGCAGAGAACCGATGGAGCCTGCTGGCCAGCGCCGCCAAGCTGTACAACGCAGAGCTGCACTTCGTCGTCCCCAAGTGGTCACCCATGGGGCCGGTCGATGGGGCACTCAAGCGCCGGCTGGCCCGAATGGAGCTCACCGTCAATCGCGTCTGGACGGTGTGAGCCAGTCAGCCACTCTCGCTGCCCCCTGGATTGCTGGCCTCAAAGCCTGCGTTATAGTGGATCAGGTTTCCACGTGGGCTGAAAAGGCCAATAAATCCAGGGGTTTGACGGGATGGCATCGGCGTCGGGGCAGAAGCGCGATTACTACGAGGTTCTCGGCGTCCAGAAGAACGTGAACCCGCAGGACCTGAAGAGTGCCTTCCGCAAGGTGGCGCTGCAGTACCACCCGGACAGAAACCCGGGCAACCAGGAGGCCGAGGAGAAGTTCAAGGAGGCCTCCGAGGCGTACGAAGTGCTGAGCGATCCGGAGCGCCGGGCGCGCTACGACAGGTTTGGCCACGCCGGGGGCGCGGCGGGCGCCGGGTTCGAGGGCTTTGGCGGCTTTCAGGGCGTCAACATCAACGACATCTTCGGGGACATCTTCGGAGAGATCTTTGGTGGGGGCCGTGGGCGCGGCCGTGGGACGGGCCGTGGCGCGGACCTGCGCTACAACCTGGAGATCAGCTTCGAGGAGGCGGCGTTCGGCTGCCGTCCGAAGGTGCCGATTCCGCGTCCGAAGAAGTGCGAGACGTGCACCGGCTCTGGCAGCAAGAGCGGCATGCCGCCCAAGCCGTGCACCACGTGCGGCGGGGCGGGCGAGGTGCGCTTCACGCAAGGCTTCTTCGCGGTGTCGCGCACGTGCAGCGACTGTAACGGCACGGGCGCGGTGATTCCGGATCCGTGCACGAAGTGCCGCGGCTCGGGCAAGGTGCCGTCGGAGGAAGTGCTCGAGGTGAACATCCCCGCGGGCGTGGACAACGGCACGCGGGTGCGGCTGTCGGGCATGGGCGAGCCGGGAGACCGGGGCGGGCAGGCGGGAGACTTGTACGTGACGGTCATCGTCCGCGAGCACCCGCTGTTCCAGCGCGAGGACTACGAGGTGTTCTGCGAGGTGCCCATCTCGTTCACCCAGGCGGCGTTGGGGGCGAAGATCGACGTGCCCACGCTGGACGGGAAGGTGAAGATGACCATCCCCACGGGCACGCAGTCGGGCAAGGTGTTCCGGCTCAAGGGCAAGGGCATTCCGCACCTGCACAGCCAGCAGCGTGGGGATCAGCACGTGCGGGTGATTATCGAGACGCCCACGGAGCTGAGCTCCAAGCAGCGCGAGCTGCTGGAGAAGTTCGCGGAGCTGTCGGGCGAGGAGTCGCACCCGCAGTCCAAGAGCTTCTTCGCCAAGGTGAAGGAGCTGTTCGGCTGATCAGCGGAGTAAGCCTGTGAAGCTGCGCAGAAGAGCCAGCTCGTCGCGGGCGCTCGCTTCCCGCACTTCCTCCTTCAAGGAGTGAAGAGGCCAGCGGTCAACTGCTGCCTGACGCCACGCCCGGTGGTTGGCGTGCACCTCCTCCAGGTGCGCGCTTACCTCCGCCAGGGCAATGGCATCCTGCTGATCCTCGGCACCCTGCTGCATCATCAGCAGGCCCAGCGTCCGCTCCAGCAGAGTGGACTCCTCGGCCATACGTGAGCCGACCTGGTAGAGGACACGGCCAAGAGGGTGACGTGAACGGAGGGCAAGCCCTCGTCGCGTCGCCTGGGCCCTCTTGCGCAAGAGGAGGCTTCCTCTCTCAGCGATGGTCAGGCCCGCCAGGGCAGATGCCCACGAGCCAGCGTTCGCGAGTCCGGTACTCAGGAAGACCTTCCGTGCGGCGAGGAAGGTGTCCACGAGTGCGTTGTCTCGCCAGGACGGCAACGCTGAGAGGGTGCTGAGCATGGCCAGGTCCTGGCTTTCGAAGGGCGCCTCCTCGTGGGTGCCAGCCAACCTCGACAGGAGGCCCAGTTGCATGGAGCCAGGGTACGTCTCAATGAGCTGGGAGAGGTGGCGACGCAGCAGGGGCAGGGACTGCGCGAGGAACGTTGCTGGAAGCACCTCCAGGCTCAACACGTTGAAGGCGGCGAGGGACAGCGCCACATCGTCCAGGAGCGGGACCTGTTGGAGCAGCCACCGGGCCTGCTCGGCAGTGATGGGCTCCGAGACCAACGCCAGCATTAGCCGGGTGTCCATGTCCGAGGCGTTGCGCCAGAGCGCATGCACGGCCTGCATGTCGCTGGCTTCGAGCACCACGTCGGTCAGCAGGTGGTGGGCCTCGAAGTCGGGGTGGCCTGCCGCTGTCCACGCAGTGGTGAAGGCCTGAAGCCAGGTGCTTTGAGGTACTTGCTGGCGGTAGGCCAACAGGTGCTCCAGAAGCAGGGCCTCCTTCCGCGGAGGAGCCGCGGCCTTGAGGCGGTTGAGAACGCTCGTAGTTTCGCGAGCGTTACCCTCCTCGAGGGTGATGCAGGCCAGGACCAGAAGCGCTGGGGGGTGCTCGGCAGCGAGTGCCAGTGCTTGCAGGGCCGCTTCGCGAGCGCGCGCGAGGTGGCCAGCGGCAGCCGCTTGTGCGGCATCTTGCGTGTGGAGTGCGACCTCATGTGTGGCAGAGGCCGCGGCGATGGTCCTCTGCGGTGACTTCCTGAAGGTGAGCACTCCGACCAGTGCCGCGGCGGGAATGAGCAGGCCTCCGCCCCACAGAAGACGCCTTCGCGTGAGCCATGCACCGGTGCCCCTGGATGAAGGGCCTGGAGCCGCTGGGTCTGTCCGGTAGTGCACGAGTTGTCACTCCAGCGGAGCCGATTGCGCGAAGATACGCCGGTCAGCAAGCTGCCATCGCCCAAGCAGGCGCAACTGTAGGATTGAGGGTGTGGGTTTCCCAGCCCAAGGAGCAAACTCGTGCGCGCAAGACGGTGGCACCTGCTCCTGCGTGTGCTCTTGGTCGGGTTGTTGGGCGCAATAAGCGGGTGCTCGTTCATCGAGGACCCACCTGAGATTGGGCAGTGCCTCCCATTCCCCGAGCTGAAGAAACGCTGTGACCAGGCGTTCACCGACTGCCTGGACTCGCCTATCCAGAGCATCCCGGGCGGCAAGCGGGGACACAGTCAGTGCTACCCCTGCCGCGACCTGTGCATGCGCAGCAACGGGGTGTGGCCCGCTTCGGCGTTGAACAAGCCATGCCGGTGAAGGGGCCTACTCGAGGACAGAAGCGGTCGCTGGCGATCTCGCGCGAGCTCGGCCTGCTGATCGCCGCCACGTCCGGTGACTCCTTCGAGCAGCTCGAGCCGAAGTTCAAAGCACTGCGGAAGAGGCTCCTCGCATCCTCCACCTCGGGCTTCGAGCGGCTGGAGATCCAACGGCGAATCGCCGAGGAGCTCGTCAATGCGGCCTTCGGGCTCAACTGCTCCTGGCCCATCTTCAGCCGCGCACTGCGCCGCATTCAGCGGCTGGGCTACACGGATGTCGAGCGCCGCTATCATGTCGCAGCCCTGTATGCCCTGTGGAGCCAGGCGCACCCAGAGCGCATCCCAGAGGCCCGGCGCATGCTAGACCAGGCCGAACAGCGGCTCCTCCGGCTTCCGCGAGGGCACATCCACCGAACGGAGCTGCTCGCACAACTGGTGGAACTCCGTACCAGGATGTGAGCACCTCGGTGTAGAGGCGCCTACCTCGACGGTGGGCGTGTGCCTGCTCAACCTCAGACGATTCGCGACCCTGCCCTTTGGTCCAAGTGCCCGCGATTCGACGTTCCGGGAGATCCGGGTGGGCAGGCACTCACCATCCCCCGGGGGGATGCACATCTGCC
Organism: Myxococcaceae bacterium; assembly: GCA_035296065.1. Lineage (GTDB taxonomy): Bacteria > Myxococcota > Myxococcia > Myxococcales > Myxococcaceae > DATHBR01. Next base: position 6,981 of record DATHBR010000050.1, read on the forward strand.
CTCCACCACAGCGGGTTGGGGGAGTTCACGTGGCCACGTACCGACTCGTCCGCAAGCTGGCCGCGGGCGGCATGGCGGAAGTCTTTCTCGCGAAGGTTGTCGGAGCCGAGGGCTTCGAGAAACCTGTCGCGGTCAAACGCATCCTGCCCTCACTGGCGCAGGACCAGGAGTTCGTCGAGCTGTTCCTGCGCGAAGCCAAGCTCACCGTCTCGCTGCAGCACGCCAATGTCGTTCAGGTGTTCGACCTGGGGACCGTTCGCGGCCAGTACTACATGGTCATGGAGTTCGTCGACGGAGAGAACCTCCGGGGGCTGCAGCGCGCCGCCACCGCGCAGCAGGTGCCGCTGGGCCTGCGCGAGGTGTGCTTCATCGTCCAGCAGGTGGCCGAGGGTCTGGCCTACGCCCACGAGAAGCTCGACCCGGCGGGCCGTCCGCTCAACCTCATCCACCGCGACATCAACCCTTCCAACGTGATGATTTCCACGGCCGGCGAGGTGAAGCTGGCTGACTTCGGCATCGCCAAGGTGGCCAACGCTCAGACTGGCACCGAGGTGGGCGTGGTGAAGGGCAAGGTGGGCTACCTGGCCCCCGAGCAGGTGCGCGGCGCCGCGGTGGATCAGCGCTCGGACCTGTTCCTGATGGGGCTGCTGCTCTACGAGCTGCTGTCGGGCCAGCAGCTCTTCAGCGGCACGGACTACTTTCAGATTCTGCGCAGCATCTCCTCTTTCGATGTGAAGACGCTGGTGCCCGTGCCGGGCGTGCCCGCGCCGCTGTGGAGCATTGTCACCCGGGCCCTGGCGGCGGACCCCGTGGCCCGCTTCCAGCGCGCGCGCGACGTGTCTGACGCGCTGCAGAACTTCCTCTTCGATCACCGCCTGCGCGTGGGGCCTCAGGACGTGTCGCGCCTGTTCGCCCGGTGCTTCCCGGGGCGTGGCTCGCTGCTGGAGGGCTCGGCCGCGGTGGAGCAGCGCGGCGAGGAGATCCGGCTGGACGCCGAGGCAGGCTCTCCTCCCATGGGCACCCGCGGCCTGCCGCCGCGCACCTCGACGCGGGGTGAGCTGCCGCGTGCCGCGGTGCCTGCGCTGCCGCCCCGCGGCGGCTCGACGGAGATGTCCGCCGCTCCGGGCGGCGCGAAGACCGTGGCCATCCGCACCAACTCGCGCGCGGACCTGCAGCGGCCCACGGTGGCGACGGCGCTGAACATGGGCACCGGCACCGAGGCCGGCCGCCGGCCCACTCCCGTGCCGCTGCCTCCGGACGCGCTGGAGAGCTCGCGCCGCATGGCCATGCCGCCGCGCTCCAACACCGCCAGCACCCAGACGGCGCTGCCGCCGCGCTCCAATACCGCCACGGGCCGCACCGTGCTGCCGCCGCGCTCGCACAGCACCTCCATTATGCAGCTGGCCGCGCTGCGCCCGCGTCCCGCGGTGCGCCGCCGGCTGGGAGAGCTGTTGCTCACGGCGGGGAAGATCTCCGAAACCGAGCTTCACGACGTGCTCGAGCGGCAGCGCCGCGAGGGCGGCAAGCTGGGCGAGAAGCTGGTGTCCGAGGGCCTCGTCACCGATGAGGACGTGGTCGCCGCCATCAGCGAGCAGCTGGGCATTCCCTTCATCTCCGAGAACCAGCTGCGGGTGCTGCCCGTGCCGCTGCCGCTGCTGTCGCTGCTGCCGCACGAGCACGCCGAGCGCTTCGAGGCCGTGCCGCTCACGCTCCAGGGCAAGGAGATGATCTGCGCGATGCGCGAGCCGCAGAACCTGGAGCGGCTGGATGAGCTCCAGTTCCGCACCGGCTACGCCGTGCGGGGCATCCTCGCCAGCGAGGGCGCCATCCGCCGCACCATCAGCCGCTTCTACCAGGGCGAGCCACTCCCCGCGGAGCCTCAGTGGGGCAGCGCGGGACAGGCAGCTGCCGCCGAGCCGCCGCCAGAGGAGCAGAGCATCCGCTCGCAGGCCATGCCTGCCACCTTCACGCCCGCGCCTCTGGCCCCGGCGCCTCAGCCGCAGCTCCAGGCGCCCATCGCGCCCCAGCCTCCAGCCCCGGCGCCGCAGCCCACCCGGAGCCCACCGCGCTCGCTGGCGCGCACGCTGCTGGTGATCGCCGATGACGGCGAGCAGCGCGAGGCCGCGGTGCGCCTGTTCGCCCGGCAGGGCGTGGCGGTGGCGGGCAGCACCAGCGCCGAGGCCGAGCGCGCGGTGGCGCTGGGTGGCACCGAGGTGGCCATCGTCGCGGGAGACACCATTGCCGATGCGCCCGCCCTGGTCGCCCGGCTGCTCACGGTGGCGCCTCGCATGGAGGTGCGCGTGCTGCCCTCGCTGGCCGAGGCGCTCGGCGGCGAGGCGGGCCCGCTGGGGCGCGCGGTGCGGCTGCACGCCCGGGTGCTGGACGCGGCGCTGGCCGCGCTGGGCGGCGCGGGAGTGCAGGGCGCGGCGCTGGCCAAGCTGGCGCGGCGCGTGGCCATCCGGCTGGGCGCCGGCCGCGCCGAGGCGGAGCGGGCCTCGGCCGCCGCGTACGCCATCGCCTGCGCGGCGCGCCTGGAGAACAAGGAGAGCTTTGCCCGGCCCAGCTGCGAGGCGGTGCGCGCCGTGCTCGGCCGGGACGCGGGGGAGCTGGCCTCCCTCATCGGCGTGTGCGCCGAGGGCGGCACCACGGACGCCAACGCCAGCCGTGCCGCGCTGGCGCTCGCGGCCGCCATGGCGCTGGTGGAAGGGGTGGGCACGGGCTCGCCCACGCCGGACGCCGCCTCGCGCGCGCTCGTCAAGCTGCGCGAGGAGGGCCGGGTGCCCGCCAACGCCCTGGAGGCCCTGGCCGCCGAGGTGGCCGAGCTGGTGCTGGGCGATGCGGCCTCACACACCATCGTGCTCGCCGAGCCGGATCCGGCGCGCTCCGCCACGCTGCAGGCCCGCTTCCTCGCCGACGGGGTGCGGGTGCTCCTGGCCGACTCGGTGGCGCGCGTTCACGAACTGCTGGCTCAGGGCGCGCACGCGCTGGTGATGGCCTCGGGGCTGCCGGACGGCAAGGGGGCCACGCTCACCCGCGAGCTGCGCCTGGCCCCCGCCACCGCCGAGCTGCCCATCTTCGTCCTGGCCCCGCCGGAGGATCCGGGCCAGGTGGAGGCCGGGCTGGATGCCGGCGCGGACGACGTGCTCACCTACCCGGTCAACCCGGACGTGCTGGCCGCCAAGGTGCGCCGGGCCCTGTCGCCCCGCCGCTCGCTCACCGCCGCGGCAAGCTGAGCGGTGTGGCCCATGCGCCTCACACCCGGGCTCCCGCTCCCGGAGCGTGGCCGCGCGCCCACGGTCCGTCCCAGCCCTGAGCCCTGAAGTCCCGGGGGTTTGGTAGGGGCATGGACACTGCAGGCACCCAGACGTCCTCTGCGGAATCTTCCGGCCGCTCGATTGTCGACGGAGACGCACCCACGCTGCTATGCACCCGCCCAATATGGAAGTTCTCCCCTCCGCGCGCCGAGTCCTGATTCTCGCGCTGGCGCTGCTGCTCACCGCCTGCCCGAAGACGACCACCCATAGGCTTCCCGGCGACACCACCGACGACCCGCCGCCCTTCCCGGACAAGCCTCGCGTCGAGGCGAAGAAGGACGCGACCGCCGACGCCGCGCTCGCCCAGGCCATCGAGACGGCCGCCCGGGCTCCGGACAAGAAGCAGGCGGCCGAGGCGCTGCTGCCGGTCTGCAATGCTCACCCGGGCACCACCGCCTGCCAGGAGGCGCGCTACCGCGCGGGCGTGCTCTACTTCGAGCTCGAGGACTACGCCAACGCGCGCAAGTCCTTCAACGAGCTGCTCTTCGAGAACCCGCTGCACCCGAAGGCCGACGACGCCAAGCTCAAGCTGGCTCGCTCCGCGCTGGAGGTGGGCGCCTACCGCGAGGCGTACCAGCTGTTCTCCAGCCTCGCCACCCAGGCCGAGGGCGCGCGGAAGCAGGAGCTGCTCGAGTATGCCAGCAGGGCCGCTCAGGGCGCGGGCTCGTATGGCGCGGCGTTGGACCTGGCCGTGAAGCAGGCGGGAGACGCGAAGACGCCCGAGGAGCAGGCCGCCGCCGTGGCCCGGGTGGAGCAACTGGTGGAGGGCCGCGCCGCTTTCGTGGACGTGGCGCGGGTGGCGCAGGAGCTCTCGCCGCGCCATCCGGCCTGGCCGGTGCTCACCTTCAAGCTGGCGCGCATCTACTACCACCTGCGGGACTGGACGCGGCTGGAGGAGACGCTCAACCGCTTCCTGCGAGAGGCGCCGGACCATGCCTTCGCCGAGCAGGCCCGCCAGCTGCTGGCGCGCGCCACGCGGCGCGTGGAGGTGCAGCCCAGAACGGTGGGTGTGCTGCTGCCCATGACGGGCCGCTACAAGCCCATTGGCGAGGCGGTGCTGCGCGGGGTGCAGCTGGCGCTGTCCGGCAGTGACATCGAGCTCATCGTCAAGGACACCCAGGGCGAGGTGACGCTGGCGGGCCAGGCGGTGGAGCAGCTGGCCTTCGACGATGGCGCCATCGCGATGATGGGGCCGCTGCTGGCGGACGACACCAAGCGCGCGGCGCTAGTGGCCGAGGAGCTCCAGGTGCCGCTGCTGACGATGACGCGCACCGAGGGCATCACCGACATTGGCCCGTACGTGTTCCGCAACATGCTCACCAACTCGGCGCAGGCGGAGGCCATCGCCGACTACGCGATGAAGGAGCGCGGCTTCAAGCGCTTCGCGGTGCTCTACCCGAACATCCCCTACGGCGTGGAGCTGGCCAACGGCTTCTGGGACGAGGTGCTCGAGCGCGGCGGCGTGGTGCGCGGCGCGGAGAGCTACTCGCACGACCAGACGACCTTCACCAACGAGGCCAAGAAGCTGGTGGGCCGCTACTACCTGGAGGACCGGCTGGACTACATCGAGGGCGTGCGCGAGGTGAACGCGCAGGACCAGAAGGACGCGTTCCGCCGCCGCAAGGCCATCGAGAAAGTGAAGAGCGGCCTGGAGCCGGTGGTGGACTTCGACGCCATCTTCATCCCGGACGACTGGAAGCGGGTGAGCCTGGTGGGCCCGGCGCTGGCGGTGGAGGACATCATCACCAACGCGTGTGATCCGAGGGATTTGGAGCGCATCCGCAAGACGACGGGCAAGAAGGACCTGAAGACGGTGACGCTGCTGGGCACCAACCAGTGGAGCAGCAGCAAGGGGCGCTCGGGGCTGCCGGAGCTCATCGAGCGGGGCGGCAAGTTCGTCACCTGCTCGGTGTACGTGGACGGCTTCTTCATCGACTCGCAGCGGCCGGCCACGCGCAAGTTCGTCAGCGCCTTCCGCGAGGCCTACAAGGACGTGGACAAGGAGCCGGGCCTGCTGGAGGCCATCGGCTATGACTCGGCGCTGATGCTGCGGCAGATCATCGAGAAGCAGCGGCCGCGCACCCGGAGCGAGCTGCGCGAGGCGCTCATCAACCTGAAGAACTTCGAGGGCGCCACGGGCCGCACCACCTTCAATGACAAGCGCGAGGCGGTCAAGCCGCTGTTCCTGCTGTCGGTGGACAACAAGGGCGTGAAGGAGATCATCCCCGAGAACACCGCGGCGGGAGGGTCGGGCTCGTGAAGCACGGCGCGCGGCTGCTGCTGGCCTCGGCGCTGGCATGCGCGGTGGGTTGCGCCGCCCACACGCCCACGGTGGCGCCAGAGACGCTGTCCCGGCTGTCCGGGACGCCTGGCGGCTACCTGGCCGGAGAGACGACAGGGCTGGAGGATGGGGTCCTGCTCAACAACAAGGACTTCGTCTGGTCGCTGGCGTTCGCCGGGGACAGCGCGCGCGTGGCGTACACGCACCTGGGCGCGAAGGCGTACCAGCTGGCGCTGTGGACGCTGGGCCCGGCTCCGGCGCTGGTGGCCGACAAGGACGTCAACGCCGTGGAGTTCGATCTGGAGGCGCTGACCTTCTCTGCGGACGGGGGCCTGGTGGTGACGGCGGGCCGTGACGGCGAGGTGCGGCTCTTCGAGGCGGCCACGGGCGAGCCCAGGGGCCACGTGCTCACCGAGGAGCCGCTCACGGCGGTGGCGGTGCACCCGGGCGGCCGCTACGTGGTGGTGGGCAGCGCGCGAGGGCTCGTCTCCGTCTTCACGGTGCCGCAGCTGAGCTTCGTCTTCGAGGTGCGCGCCCACAACAACGTGCCGGTGAGCGCGCTGGTGTTCGCTCAGGACGGCACGCTGTACTCGGGCGGCTGGGACAAGTACGTGCGTGCCTGGACCAGCCGCGAGGAGGCGATGCGGGCGGACCAGGCCCGGGTGCGCTTCGAGCGGCGCAGCGGCTTCGTGGTGCTGCGCGGCGCGGTGAATGGCAAGGCGCAGGTCTCCTTCGCCCTGGACACGCGCACTCCCGCGCTCATCCTCACCACCGAGGCGGCCACTCAGGCGGGCATCGATGTGGCCTTCCTGAAGGAGACCGTCACGGTGCCCACCCCGTTGGGCAACACGGTGGCGAAGCTGGCCCGGGGCCAGCGGCTGCTCTTCAAGTCCCTGCCTGTCGAGGGCGTGGACATCGCCGTGTGCGACGTGTGCGTGCCCACGGGCGTGCAGGGCGTGCTGGGCGGGCCGTTCACCGAGCGCTTCGAACTGGTGTTCGACGAGTCCACCAGCGAGGCCATCATCACCTCGAAGAGCGGGGCGCCGCCGGGCGCGGACACGCAGGGCCTGGCGCTGGCTGTCCGCTCCGAGTTCCTCTTCGAGGGCCACGTGAACGACGTGACGATCGACGCGAAGGGGCAGCGGCTGGGCGTGGCCCTCTCCGAGGCGAAGGCGGAGCGCACGCGCACCGTCTACGAGCGGGAGAAGAAGGGGGTGGAGGAGCCCAAGGGCCCCTTCAACGCGGGCGCGCTGGTGGATGCCGCCACCGGCCGGATTCTGCACAAGTGGTCCGAGCACGGCGGCGTGGTGGCCACCGCGAGCATCTCTCCGGATGGCCGCTCGCTGGCCACGGGAGGCTGGGACAAGCGGATGCTGCTGTTCACCGAGGGCAGTGAGCAGCCCCGGGGCGAGCGCAAGTTCGGCTGGTCCGTGCGCCGGGTGCGCTTCAGCCCGGATGGGCGCTGGGTGGGCGTGGCCGCGTGGACGCCGCAGAATCCCATTGGCGACCAGGAGAGCGATCCCGCCGCGGCGCTCTACGGGGTGAGCTACGGCGCGCCCACGGTGGAGCAGCGCTGATTAGAAGTTCTGGTGGATGGAGCCCGGGGCCAGCCCCCGGGCCTTCAACGCCTTGATGACGCCCTCCACCATCTCCGCCTGCCCGCAGACGAAGGCGATGGTGCCCGGGGTGAGCGGCTCGTCGGCCAGGTGCGCCTGCACGTAGCCGGTGAGGCCCTGCCAGCCGCTGGCGCCCGGCTGGCTCACCGTGGGCACCACGCGGATGCGCGATAGCTCCCACACCGCGAATTCCTTCACGTAGGCGAAGGCCGCCGGCGTGCGCGCGCCGAAGTACAGCGTCACCCGCCCGTACGCCTCGCGCTCCTGGCGGATGCTCTCGATGACGGAGCGGATGGGGGAGATCCCCGAGCCGGTGGCGAACAGCAGCAGGTCCTTGCCTCGCACCTGCTCGAGCGGGAAGCCCCGGCCTTCGGGGCGGCTGACCTCCACCTGTGAGCCCAGGGGCAGCAGAATCAGCGCGTCGGGCAGGGTGCTGCCCTCCTTCACCAGCAAGTCCCACTGCCCGGACGCCCCCGGCGGCGAGGCAATGGCGAACAGCCCCTCCTCATGCCCCGGCAGACGCAGGTGGACATACTGGCCCGGGCGCTGGTGCGTGCCGGCCAGGGGGCCGGTGGACACGTCGAGCGTCAGGTCCGTCAGACCGTCCGCGGCGGGCGAGCGAGCAACCAGGGTGGCGGGGAACCATTGCGTCATGTCTTCCCCGTTTTAACCCGCGAGCGGTTCAGGCGCCTCCCTGGTAAAGTTCCGGCCGTGAGAACCTTGTTCTGGCTCGCGCTGTTTCTGCTGGGGCTGACCGGCGTCATGCTGCCGATCAGCTATCTATGGCTGTCCAGCAAGCTGCCCCCGATGGAGAGTGAGTTCGACATCGAGAAGCAGCTCAAGCACACCATCGAGGGTGACCGGATGAGCCTGGTGGCGGGCCTGTACGTCAAGCCCGACCGGCCCATCACCTTCAACCGCCCGGACTTCTCGCGGCTGCCGAAGGATCTGGTGGCCATGTACATCACCGAGATGGGCTGCCCCACCTACTTCCAGACGCCTCGCGAGGAGGGGGTTGCCTGGGGCTGGCGGCTCTTCCACGGCGCGCTGGTGGGCGGGCACCTGGACGGTGACGGCGGGTGCGAGCGCGTGCTGGCGCTGCGCATCGCGCGCAAGCTGGGCGTGAAGGAGCCGTACCAGCTGGCGGTCGCGTCGCACAAGATCCACTCGGTCATGCAGAAGGATCAGCTGCTGGCGTATGACCTGGCCATCCTGCGCTTCGAGCGCGGCGTGGTGGGCGTGGAGGACGTGACGCTGAAGGTGTTCAACAAGGAGCTGGACAAGCTGTCGCTGTCGGAGCTGGCGGAGCTGATGCTGATCCTCCCGCCGTACCTCTACTACGACGACATCCGGAACTGCCGTAACGGGCCGGTGATCAAGAGCAACCGCGACTCGATCATCGCGGAGATCGCCAACTGGGAGCTCATCACTCCCGAGAAGGCGAAGAACGCCATCGCGCAGCCGGTGTCCTGCCTCACGCGCAAGTGAGCCGTTCGCGGGCCTCCCAGGCCCCGGGGCTCACTTGTCCTTGAGGTAGTACCGCTCGAAGAGATCGATCTTGCCGGCCACGGCGCGGCGGGAGCCGACGTCGCGTGCATCCCGGGCGTCGCGGCGGATGCCCTCCAGCATGTTGCGCGCGGCCGTCACGTTCTTGCCGGCGCGGGCGCGAGCCGCCAGGTCCCGCTCCAGTCCCTCGATGGTGGCCAGCAACACCGTCTGGCTGGGGACGTTGGAGGGCCGCGGGGTGTGCTTCACCACCGGCTGAGGATCGGCCTGCTTGGGCGGGTCGACCACGGGATTGGGCTCCACCGGAGGCGGCGTCACCACGGCCTCGACAGGAGGCTTCACGACCGTCTCGACCGGAGGGTTGGCCGGAGGCGGCGTCACCGTGGGGTTGGGCGCGGGCGGCGTGGGAGTCGGAGCGGGTGTGGCGACCACGGGAGGCGTCACCACGGGCGGCGGAGGGTCCGAGCCCCCGGTGCGCAGCAGCAGCACTCCGCCCGCGGTCAGCAGCGCCGCGACGCCCAGGCCTACGGGCAGCAGCCGGCGCATGGGCGAGCGTACTCCCGCGACGCGGGCCTCCTCGGCGGAGATCTCCGGCGGCAGCTTCACCTGGGTGGTGGACCGGCGCGAGGCCGCGTCCTCCGCCTTGGCCACCGCGACGGGCTGCACCGTCTCGTTGGGCGCGGTGGTGGGCTGCTGCGCCGCGGGCGTCGAGGTCGCCGACTCCAGCGAGATGGGAATCATCGGAGCGCCAGGCTCCGTCGAAGGAGAGGCGGCGGGCGCCGAAGAAGGCGGGTGCACCGGAGCGGGAGTGGTCCGGGCCGCCCCCGCCGTGCCGCCGTTGGCGTTGGCGGACGGGGCCTGGCTGCGCGTGGGCCGCAGCATGGTGCGGCGCAGCCGGTGCAGCTGCTGGCGCAGCGCATCCGCGGAGCCCGGGCGCGCCTCGGGGTCCTTCGTCAGCATCTGCAGAATGAAGGCATCCAGCGCGGGCGGCAGCTCGTGCACGAACTCGGAGGGGCGCGGAGGCCGCGCGTCCACGTGCTTCATCAGCAGGTCCACCGGCGAGGTGCCGATGAAGGGCAGCCGCCCCGTCACCATCTCGAAGGTGACGACGCCCATGGCGTACAGGTCCGTCATCGGCCCCACGGCCTGGCCGCGGGCCTGCTCGGGCGCCATGTACTCGGGGGTGCCCACCACCATGTCCGTGCGCGTCTGCGCCGTGCGCCCGGAAGAGCCGCCCTGGCCCTGCTTGGCGAGGCCGAAGTCCAAAAGCTTCACGTACCGCGTGCCGCCCGGCTCCTTCACCAGGAAGATGTTGCTGGGCTTCAGGTCCCGGTGCACCACGCCCGCGCCGTGCGCCGCTCCCAGCGCCGCCAGCACCTCATCCAGGATGGACAGCGCCTCGGTGGGCGGAAGCCGGCCCTTCTCCGCCATGTAGGCGTCGAGCGGCTGCCCGTCGAGGAACTCCATGACGATGTACTGGCGGCCGTCGGGCACCTGGCCAAAGCCGAAGATGTCGATGATGCCGCGGTGGCGGATGGCGTTGACGGCGCGGGCCTCGGCCAGCAGCCGGGCCACCTGCTCGGGGGCCTGGGCCAGCTCGGGGCGCAGCACCTTGACGGCCACGCGCTTGCCGATCAGCGGCTGAATGCCGTCGTAGACGAAGCCCATGCCGCCCACGCCGATGCGCGAGCGCAGCTCGTACTCGCCCAGCTTCATGCTGATGAGGGGGTCTCTCGTGGGCGGCTCATCACCCCAGACGTTTGAGTGCATGGCACCGCCGTTCCCATCGTGCGTGGCAGGCTGGTGGCTGCGAGGAGGAGGCTCTTCGCCCCAGGCGAACGGAGAGGCCGTGGCACCGCCCCGCGCGGGAGGCTCCCGGGCCCACGGGTCCGCCGCGGCCTCGACCTGGGTGTCATCATCATCCCGAACGGAGAAGGTCATGGGCAGGACGGATCCATCCCGAGGGCACACGGCGGCGCCAGGCGGTACTTCGAGACCACAGGTTTCACAAGTGCGCGCGGAGGCCATCGGTACGCAGGGCTCGCAGCCTAGCAGACTGCGCGACTGTCGCCGATCTGTCGTCGCCAAGAAAGCAGGCCAGTAGACAGGCGCCTTTCGACGCCTGCCGACTCAACCTGCCGCGTTGGCCTGTCCCACCCGACGCTATGGAGGGGTGGGACAGTTGTGGAACAGGGCCTTGATCCCAGCGTCGCCAGCGGTGCCGCCCGGGCCACCCGGGCCGCCGTTGGCAAGCTGGTCTTGCGCAGAGCCAGTGAAGCCGGCATCCGGGCTGCACCACACGCCCACTGAAGGTCCACCGCCGCCGCCGCCACCGGGGCCACCTAGGCCACCCGGGCCACCCACTCCACCGTCGCCTCCGTTGCCACCCACCGAGGTGTAGGCCTGAGTCGGCACATATCCACCAGCTCCGCCGACTCCGCCCCGGCCACCCTGGCCACCCTGGCCGCCCTCACCACCCTGGCCTCCGCGGCCACCGCCGCGCGTGCGTAGCACCGTGTTTCCCTCCAGTGCCACGTTGGAGCGGATCAGCAACACCGCGATGGAAGCACCGCCACCGCCACCGCCCGTGCCGCCGCCGCCGCCGCAGCCACCACCGCCACCACCGCCGCTGCCGCCGCCCGCCGCACCCGGAACGGAGCCTTCCGACTGGCAGGCTCCGCCAGAGCCGCCACCGCCACCGCCGCTTCCAGCACTGCCCATGCCGCCGGTGCCACCCTGCTGGTTGGCGCTCCACAGGTCGTCCCTCAAGACGCCCACGCCCACGCCGGCCTGGCCAGCAGAGCCATTGCCTCCCTTGATGCCTGGCTCACCGTGCCCGCCACTGCCAGCGCCGCACTTCTTGTTGAGCACCGGATCGGGCTCGACTGTTCCCTTGATCCCTCCCTGGCCACCTGGGCCGCCCGAGGCGATGGGCATACCCGCGCTGCCATTTTCGCCCGCGTTGGGCCCGCTGGCGCCCTGCTTGCCAGCACCGCCGCTGTAGTCCGCTCCTGCGCAGGAGTTGGTGCCCGCCACGCCCAGGGCACCCGCCACCGTGACTGAGCCGATGAGCTGCGCGCTGCCACCATCCCCGCCGATGCCACCGTCGGCGCCCTGCGCCCCCATGCTACCTGCGGCTCCCTGGGCTCCCTGTCCCGCCCAGAAAGTGCCGTGGCGCAAGCGCACCCCTTGCGAGTCGATGACGTGCAGGGCGATGGACGGAGCGCCCGCGGTCGTCACGTTGGACGAAGTGACGAGCACCCGCTCCACCACCACACCGGCGCTCTCCGGCAGGCCGCGTACCGTGAGACCCACGGTGCCACCATCCAGGTGGGTGATGTGATCAGCCCTCCGCTGCCAGTTGTTGAGCCCGCCGTAGGCACCGTACAGCGATGCCCGCACATCCAGCACGAGGCCCGGCTCGTTGTAGGCGCCTTGCGCCAAATACACCTGATTGGGACCCGTGCCCTGCCGCACACGCTGGAGAGCCTCGGTGAGGGTCTTCAGGGGATCGCCTTGCGTGCCCGCCGCTCCGTCCTTGCCAGCCACGGGGTCCACGAAGAGGCCTGCGGTGGCAATGCCGTCCACGCCATCGCAGTTGGCGTCGATGAATTCATCATCCGGAGGGTCATCCGTGCCAATGGGGATGCACTCGCCTCCCCCATCCGGCTTGCTCGGGCCGCAGCGTCCCTCCGCCTCGCACTTCTCGCGTGCATCACCAAAGTCGTAGCAACCCACCGCGCCCACCACCGCCACGAGCGCCGCTCCAGTGAGGTGCGCCTTCCAGTTCTTCAACATAGTTCTCCTCAAGGCAACGTCCCGGCCACACCCACCATGCCGCCCGCGGGGCCCACGCTCACCGAGGGGCGCACCGAGGACTGCTGCTCACCGGGCATCAGGAACATCACCACGCCCGTCACGATGCCCGCCGCGCCCACTCCGAAGGCCACCCGGCTCAGCGTCTGCGCGCTCTTGCCGTCCTTCTCGAGCTTCTCTCCGTCAAGGGGCCCCGGGCCACTGTTCAACTGGTTGTGCTTGTCGCGCGCCTGCAGCAGGAAGTAGGTGCCCGCGCCCGCGAAGACGACGCCGCCCGCGGCCGGTGCCCACGCCCAGCGGCGCAGCGACGAGCCCGACGGCTGGGTGGTGACGCCCGTCGTCACGTCGGGCTTCACGACCTGGGTGTTGTCCGGCGGCTTCACGACCTGGGTGTTGTCCGGCGGCTTCACGACCTGGGTGTCGTCCGGCGGCTTCACGACCTGGGTGTCGTCCGGCGGCTTCACGTCCGGGTTCACCGGCACGTCAGGGGTGGCCGAGGGGCGCAGCTCCTTGCGCATCTTCGGCACCACCACCTCGAGCGACTGGGTGAGCGCATCGAGCATCCCGTCCTCGCGCACTCCGGACACCAGGTTGTCGGCCACCAGCGCGCCGTCGGCCGAGCGGTACACCTTGGTGCCCACGCGGTAGCCGTCCATGCGCTGCATCAGCTCGGCGATGAGCACCACCTCGGTTTTCGCCGCCTCGCCCAGCGAGGTGAGGCACCGCAACTCCGTGCGCTTGCACCGGAGCAGCGTCCGGCGCTTGGCGGCCGGCATCTTGCGAAGCACGTCCTTCATGCGCTTCACGGTGAGTCCCTTGGAGCGGGCCTGTTCGGCCACATGCTCCTGGGCGAACTCCACCACGTGCGCGGGCACTCCGGCCGAATCCGGAGGGGCAATCAGCACTGTAATGGGCTCATTCGGCGAGGTGGGCGCCTGGGTGAGCAGGACCAGAGTGGCGAGGAGAGGAGTCAGCACGGGGGCACTTTCTCCTCATGCTGCCCCCGGAGCAAGACCGCGAACGCCTCTTGTGTCAGCCGCCCCCCCCTCTACGCACCCGCGGTGCCGCCCGGGAGTACCCCTGCGGGCACCTCATGGCCCCTCCGGGTGGTGGGAGAATCGCCCACGTCCCTGGAGGGAAAAGCGGGGAGCACCCGGAGCGCGGGGCTCAGCGGCGCGGGCGGTCCGGAGGCGGGGAGCGGATCTGCGTCTTCTCCGAGTTGCCCGAGCTGTCGGCGCCCGAGTCGTCGTCGGCCATGGGGCGGCCGGCGGCAGCGGCGGGGGGCGCGGGCCGGCGGGGCGGCACTCCGGCGGGACGCAGCGCATTGTTGGAGCCGGTGGGCGGGCGCGCCGGAGCGGCCCCAGGCGCGGGAGCGGGCCGGCGCGGCGGCGGCATGGGCACGGCCTTCTGAGGGGCGCCCTCGGCCAGCAGGTCCTCGGAGACTTCCACCTTGGGCTCGTCCCTGGGAGGCATGCCGGTGTTGGTGGGAATGTCGTCCGGAGCACTCAACTCGTCCGCCTCGGCGCGGGCGAAGGGGTTGCGCGTGGGCGGGGGCGTCTTGTCCTCGTCGGACAGGGCATCGGCGGACGCGGCGGGAGCGGGCCGGGCCGCGGGGCGGGCGGAAGCGGGCGGCAGGGCCTTGGCGGCGGCCGCGCCGGGCTTGGCGCCGTGGGTGGGCAGGTTGGCGGGCACCTGCACCTGCACGGGCGGTGAGGCCTGGGCGGGCAGCGTGGGAGCGGCGCCGTCCTTGCCGTGGCGCGCCTCGTCCTTCAGCCTCTCCTCGAAGGCGGCCCAGTGCTTCTTGAAGTCCTGGGGGTCCGGGTGGCCCGTCTCGCGGTGCTTGAGCGAGGGCGCCCAGCGCACCTCATAGGAGGAGCCCACCTGGAAAGTCGGCGGCGCCGGCACGCCATAGGTGGCCGGATCGAAGAACGAGTCGTCCAGGTCCGTGAAGCCATAGGCGCGCGCCTTGGCCACGAAGGTGGGGATGATGCCGGTGGGCGCGTGGTAGCCCAGCACGTGGCCGTCCGCGTCCTTCGTCACCGGGGTGAAGACGAAGATGTCCTGGGTGCGGTAGTCGCCCTTCTCGTTGAGGGGCAGCACCTCGGACAGGGCGATGGTTTTGCGGCTACCGTCGTGCAGACGCTCGCAGCAGACGATGAAGTTGATGGCGCTGGCCACCTGGGCGCGGATGGCGACCATGGGCAGCTCGATGCCGGACATGAGGCACAGCGACTCGATGCGGCGCAGCGTGTCGGTGGGGGTGTTGGCGTGGCAGGTGGCCAGCGAGCCGCCGTGGCCGGTGTTCATCGCCTGCACCAGGTAGAAGGCCTCGCCGCCGCGCACCTCGCCCACGACGATGCGGTCGGGGCGCAGACGCAGGGCCGAGGTGAGCAGATCGCCCATGTCCACGCCGCCCTTGCCGAACTTGTCCGGCGGCCGGCTCTCGAAGGGCACCAGGTGCGACTGGTTGAGCTGCAGCTCCGCCGAGTCCTCGATGGTGAGGATGCGCTCGTCGTCCGGGATGAGCGAGGAGACGATGTTCAGCAGCGTCGTCTTGCCCGAGCCCGTACCGCCGGACACCAGCATGTTGAGCTTGGTGTGGATGCCCGCGTCGATGAGCCGGGCCATCTGCGTCGTCATCGACTTGTACTTGATGAGGGCGTCGATCGTCAGCTTGTCCTTGAAGAACTTGCGGATGGCGATCGTGGTGCCCTTGCGGGCGATGGGCGGCAGCACCACGTGGATACGGCTGCCGTCGGGCAGACGCGCATCCAGGCGGGGGCGCTCCTCGCTGAGCACGCGGCCGACGAACTGGGCCATGTTGCGCGCGGCGCCCAGCAGGCCTTCCTCGGAGAAGGCGGCATCGGTCTTGAAGACCTTGCCCTTGCGTTCGATCCAGATGTCGGTGGGACCATTGATCATGATCTCCGTCACCGACGGATCATCCAGATAGGCGAGGACCGGCTTCAGGAACGCGCGGAGCGACTCGGAATACATCGACATGGCGCGGCAAGCGTAGCCCGAGCGGCGCCACGAACCCAAGAACCGCCCCGAGCCCCCCTGGCTGGCGGGTGAGCAGCCTACATGCCACCGAGGGCACGCACCCCCAGCCCCACCAGAGCGGCGGCGGCCAGCACGGCCATGGGGGCCAGGCGGTGCTTGAGGCGGAAGAGGGCCACCAGGGCGGCGGCGAAGACGACACCGGTGAGCACATCATCCACGGCGGCGCGCAGCAGGGGCAGGGCGGTGCCGCCAATGAGGCCCACCACGCCAGCGGTGACGCCCTCGAGGAAGACGCGGGCGCGCGGGTGGTGGATGAGGCGCTCCAGCGGGTGGTGGGCCAGCAGCGTCATGCCGAAGGCGGGGGCGAAGATGCCAGCGGTCATCACCAGGGCGCCGGTGAGGCCTCCGCCCAGGTAGCCCACGAAGGTGCCAAAGATGATGAGGGGCGCGGGCAACACGCCGCCCAGGGCGAGCCCATCGAGGAACTGGGCATCGGTCATCCACCCCCCGCGAGCCACCGCGTCATTCTGAAGGAAGGGGATGGCGGTATAGGCGCCCCCGAAGGTGAGCAGGCCGGTGCGCAGGCCGGAGCCGAGCAGCGACAGGGTGTCGGGCCGGGCGTTGGCGGCCACGGAGGCGGTGGCCGGGGCGGCGCTGTCCGGAGCGAGCAGGGTGAGCAGGAGCCCGGCGGCGGCGGCGGCGCAGGCGGCGGTGAGCGCCACGGCTGCCACGGTGGAGCCCGCGTACAGCAGCACGGCGGCGAGGCCGGCCCAGACGAGCGTGAGGGCAAAGGGCACGCCGAGCAGCTGGGCCACGGCGGCAATCAGCGCGATGGCAATCAGCGAGCGGCGGGTGAAGGAGTGGCTGCCAATGCGGTGCACGGCGCGGACGATGAGGGCGGCGACCGCTGCCTGCACGGTGGTGAAGACGGCCTGAATCCAGGGCGAGTCCAGGCCGGCGCGGACGTAGAGCCACGAGCACAGGAGCATCAGCAGCAGGCCCGGCAGCATGAAGCCCAGGCCCGCGAGCAGTCCGCCCACGCGGCCGCGCGAGAGCATGCCGAAGTAGACGCACAGCTCATGGGCCTCGGGGCCGGGGAGGATTTGATAGAGCGCCAGGGTGCGGTTGAAGTGGCCGGGGCTGACCCACTTCTCCTCCTCGACGAGCTCCTGGCGAATCATGGCGATCTGCGCCACGGGGCCGCCCCAGGCCAGGAGGCCAAAGCGCAGGAAGCGCCAGAAGAGGCGGAGCAGCGGCTCGGCGGGAGCGCGGACCTCGGGTTCAGGGGA
This sequence comes from Myxococcaceae bacterium, assembly GCA_035296065.1. Classification (GTDB taxonomy): domain Bacteria; phylum Myxococcota; class Myxococcia; order Myxococcales; family Myxococcaceae; genus DATHBR01. Next base: position 23,806 of record DATHBR010000050.1, read on the forward strand.
GTCGTGCACCGGAGGAGAATTCAAGGTAGGGACTGTTCTGTCCCAGTCCGCTGCAGTCCAGCAAAGAGTGTGCAACCGACTGCCATCCAATGAACGCTGCCCGCTTTTCCCCCAACCCGCCACGTAGGCATGATGGAGTATGACGTATCAGGGAGGATGCATGCGGGAGCGGCTGCCGGGAGACTGGAGCGAGGTACTGAGCAAGGCGCTGGAGGCCCCGTCCTTCGCGAAGCTGGAGCACTTCGTGGAGCAGGAGCGCGGGCGGTTCACTATCTATCCCTCGGAGCAGGACGTGTTCTCGGCGTTCCGGCTCACGCCGTACGAGCAGGTGAAGGTGTTGGTGCTGGGGCAGGACCCGTACCACGGGCCGGGGCAGGCGCACGGGCTGGCCTTCTCGGTGCAGCCGGGGGTGCCACCGCCGCCCTCGCTGATGAACATCTTCAAGGAGCTGAAGAGCGACCTGGGGCTGTCGTTGCCCGGCAGTGGCTCGCTGGTGTCGTGGGCGCGGCAGGGCGTGCTGCTGCTCAACGCGGTGCTGACGGTGCGCGAGTCCCAGCCCAACAGCCACGCGGGGCAGGGCTGGGAGGAGTTCACGGACGCGGTCATCCGCGCGGTGAGCGCGCGGAGCGAGCCGGCGGTGTTCCTGCTGTGGGGCAACTACGCGCGCAAGAAGAAGAAGCTCATCGATCTGGGTCGGCACGAGCTCATCGAGTCGGCGCACCCCTCACCGCTGTCCGCGGCCAGTGGCTTCTTCGGCAGCCGCCCGTTCAGCCGCATCAATGAAGCGCTGATGGCGCGAGGACAGAGGCCCATCGACTGGCGCCTTCAGGCGTGAGGCAAGCTGTTAGGGTGCGGCCGCCATGACCGCACCGTTTCTGACCGCCACCGCCGTGACGCCTCTGGGCGAGGGACGCTTCCGCAGCCGCTTCGAGGCTCCCTGGTACCAGGGCCGGGGCGCCTTCGGAGGAGTCGTCGCGGCGCAGCTGCTCCGGGCGATGGAGCACGAGGTGGCGGATCCGCGCCGGCCGGTGCGCTCCTTCACGGTACACTTCTGCGCGCCAGCGGTGGAGGGCGAGGCGCAGGTGCAGGCGCGCATCGAGCGGACGGGCAAGGTGGTCAGCTACGCCACGGCACGGACGGAGAACGCGGCCGGAGTGGTCGCGGTGGCGAGCGCGACCTTCGGTGGAGCACGCGCGGGAACACCCTCCTACTTCGACATGAAGCCGCCCGAGGTGCCCCGGCCCGAGACGGTGAACGTGGTGCCGGAGGACGTGCCGATGCCCACCTTCTGCCAGTTCTTCGAGTACCGCTTCTGCGTGGGCTCGGTGCCGTACTCGGGCGAGGAGCCGCGCACGGGTGGGTGGATTCGCCCGAAGGGGCCCGCGCTGGTGCTGGACGCGCCGCTCTGCGTGGGGCTGATGGACTCCTACCCGCCCTCGGTGCTGGCCACGGTGGACTTCACGAAGGCGGCGGCGAGCGTGGACCTCACCATCCACTTCCTCCACGCCCTGCCGAGGCCGGGAGAGCAGGCCGGCGCGCAGTACCTGCGCACGGGCCACTCCCGGTGGGCGGGCGAGGGCTTCTCCGAGGACTACCAGGAGCTGTGGACCGAGGACGGAACCCTGCTGGCCCAGTGCCGGCAGCTCGTCGCGGTGTTGGGCTAGCGTCGGAACATGGCGCAAGTGACGGAAGAAGAGCGTCAGCGGATCCTCGAGCGGCGGGCCAGGAGGCAGGCCCGGCGGGAGAAGCAGCGGGCGGCGAACGTGGGCCGCGCGAAGCGGATGCACGAGGCCCGCCTGGCCTACGAGCGGGAGCAGGCCGCGTCCGGTTCCGCCGATGACGCGCCCGTGGGCACTTCCGCGCCAGAGGGCGGCAGGCCCGAGTTCCACGTTGGCTGCTCGGGGTGGTTCTACTGGCACTGGCGGGACACCTTCTACCCACCGGGCACCCCGAGCAACCGGTGGTTCGAGCACTACGCCACCCAGTTCCGGACGGTGGAGCTCAACGCGCCATTCTACTCCTGGCCCACGGTGGCGGCGGTGAACACCTGGGTCCGGCAGGCGGGACGGCGCAAGTTCGTCTACACCGTGAAGGTGTCCGAGCTGATCACCCACGTGAAGCGCTTCACTGGCACCCGGACGCTCGTGCGGGACTTTGGCCACATCGCGGACCTGCTCGGGCCGCGCATGGGGTGCTTCCTGTTCCAGCTGCCGCCCAGCTACCACTACTCGCCGGCCCGGCTGAGGACGATCCTCGCGCAGTTGGATCCGGCGCGGCGCAACGTGGTGGAGTTTCGGCACAAGAGCTGGTGGAGCCCCGAGGTGTTCGACGCGTTCCGGGAGGCGAAGGTGGCCTTCTGCTCCTCCAGCGGCCCGCGGATGCCGGACGAACTGGTGCAAACCGCGGACGACGTGTACGTGCGCTTTCACGGGACGAAGCGCTGGTACCGGCACGACTACACCCAGGAGGAGCTGGCGGTGTGGGTGCGGCGCATCCGCGAGAGCGGGGCCCGGCGCGTGTGGGCCTACTTCAACAACGATCGCGAGTGCTACGCGATCAAGAACGCGCGGGCCTTCCTCCGGCAGTTGAAAGCGGCCTGGCCGGACCCTTGACGGCATCGCCGGCCAGGAGTGTCGGGGTAGACTGCCGCGCGCAATGAGCGAGACGCGCGCGCTACGCGACAAGCTGGAGGAGCTTCAGGCGGAGCTTCGCCGCACCCGGGAGCACCTGGAGAAGCTTCGGGCCCACCAGTCCCGGGAGCGCGAGTCCCTGGGACAGGAGCTGGAGACAGCTCGCCTCGAGGTGTCCGGGCTGCGCTCACGCCTGGAGCGGCTGGAGGCACGTGAGAGCCAGCCCCAGCGCCCCGTGGCCGCCTCCGTCCGGGCCGCGCCCGCCGTCCTGGAGCGCCCGGGCACCGTGGCCACACTGCTCTCTGCCGTGGGTGGACGAGCACCGGAGCCAGAAGCTGCTGGGAGACCTGCTGTATCAGGCGGCCCAGGAAGGGCCGTGGACAAGAGTGACGCCCAGAAGCTGCGCGACAAGCTCGCTCAGGTGCAGGCGGACCTGCGCCAGACGAAGGCCGAGCTCGACAAGCAGCGCACGCAGCATGCCCGGGAGCAGCAGTCGCTCCAGAAGGACCTGGAGGAAACACGCACAGAGGCCGTCAGGCTGCACTCCCGCATCGAGAAGGCGGAGGAGCGCGAGCGTGAGCGCCCTGTCGTTGTCCCCTCAGGGTCTTCTGACGGGCGGGCCCCGGGTGTTGCCGTGGACACTCTCGTGGCACTCGCGCGGGCGCCCGCTTCGGTGGAGCAGGCCCTGCCGGTGCTGGCGCGGCTGCTGCGCATCTCTCCGGTGGATGTGCGGCTGCGGCTCATGGCGTCCACGCCGTCCATCCTGGCGCGGTTGCCGGAGCTCGAGGCGGAGCTGCTGCGTGACTTGCTCGCGGCTGAAGGCTTCGCGGTGGTGAGCGCACCGGTGTCCCAACTGGTGGGGGCGCTGACACCCATTCGCCGCTTCACGCTCGGCGAGCAGAGCCTCGTCCTCGAGGATGCCAAGGGCGCGTCCTCCGAGCTGCCGTACCCGGAAGTGCGGCTGCTGGTCCGAGGCCGGCGCAAGTCCACCGTCATCGAGAAGAGCATGGAGATGGAGTACAGCGCTGCTGGCCCCCCCGACAGGTTCAACATGCGCCAGCCGAAAGAGGAGATCATCCGGCATCCGCGCGTGGAGAACTTCCTCTGGGTGTACAGCGGCACCGTGCGAGCGGCTTTCACCGAGGCCACCAGCTTCCTGTCACTCGGGGCCAGACAGGGCCTCACCAAGTACGAGGCCCTGCAGAACCTGCTGGCGGATCTGCGCCAGCGCTCCCCCCATGCCGTGGTGGACGAGCGCCTCATGGGCCCCAGCCTCTCGCTGCCCATGGTCGGCCCCGAGCGCAGCCAGGAAGTCCTCGCGGGCCTGATGGATCAATCCATCGAGGCCTCACTCTGGCCTTGAGGACATATCCGCTCCTCTCCACGCGTAACTTTTCAGCCCTGACGGCGTAACTTTTCAGCCCCGCTATCCACGTGAAGTGCGTGGCGCGCTGCGCGTTGTTGAAGGGCCGCGGCTCGTGTCATCGTGCGAATACCAGACGGCCGGGGAACCCCCGGCTTGTGAGCACAACCAGTTTCCAGGGGGATTTTCCATCGGCATGGCCTCGCGGGCACCGGGACTTTCGTCCGGTGGCCCAGCGAAGCGGAGAAGACCACCATGGGCGCGTTGCGCATCCTCATCGTCGAAGATTCGCTGGCGGTTCGCCGGCACCTGGTGAGCGTGTTCTCCGCTGATCCTTCCTGCGCGGTGGTGGGCGAGGCCGCGGACGGAGAGCGCGGCGTCGAGCTGTGTCAGAGCCTGCGCCCGGACGTGGTGGCCATGCACCTGCCCCTGCCGGGGATCAACGCAGTAGAGGCCACGCGCCGCATCATGGCGTACTGCCCCACGCCCATCGTCGTCTTCGCGGGAGCCGAGACGCGCGCTCCGGGCCTGCGCCTGGTGGACGCGCTGAGCGCGGGAGCCATTGACGCGGTGGAGCGGCCCACGCGGCACGCTACGGGCGCGTGGGCCGAGGAGCTGTTGTCGCGGGTGAAGCTCGCCGCCCGGGTGACGACGGCTTCTCAACCCGTGGAGCCTTCGCGGCCCAGGCCCGCCGCCACGAAGGAGCCCTCGCCGCGCGCGGTAGTCATTGGCGCCTCCACCGGTGGGCCCTCGGCCGTGAGGGAGATCCTCAAGGGGCTGCCGGCGGACTTCCCGCTGCCGCTGGTGCTGGTGATGCACCTGTCGGACGCGTTCGAGTTCCCCATGGTGGAGTGGCTGAGCAAGAACAGCCGGGTGCCGGTGCGCCACGCGGTGCACGGCGAGCCGCTGCCGCCGGTGGGCCAGCCGGGGCTGGTGATGGCGCGGGCGGACCGGCACCTGGTGCTGCGCGGCGGGCGGCTGTGGCTGACGGATGAGCCGCTGCGCAACTCGTGCCGCCCCGCGGTGGACCTGCTGTTCGAGTCCGCGGCGCGTGAGCTGGGCCCCCAGGCCATTGGCTGCCTGCTCACCGGCATGGGCAAGGACGGTGCCGAGGGGCTCAAGGCACTCAAGGAGCAGGGCGCGATGACGCTGGCGCAGGACGAGGCCAGCTCCGCGGTCTTCGGAATGCCGCGCGAGGCCATTCAGCTGGGCGCGGCGCGGTTCGTTGTCTCGCTGAAAGACATCGCGGGGTGGCTCGTCACCCTCGCACGCACGGGCGTACTGAAGGAGGAGCGACATGAGGTCCAGAGTGCTCAGCGTCGATGACAGGACGACGGTCTCCGCGAGCCGCCGGCGGGTGCTGGTGGTGGATGACAGCACCACCTTCCTCCACGCGGTGGTGGAGGAACTGCGAAAGGACGGCCATGAGCTGCTGACCGCGCACTCGGCGGAAGAGGCGCTGCAGCTGCTGGGCAAGGAGCATGTGGACTGCATCCTGATGGACCTGGTGCTGCCCGGCATGGACGGCGTCTCCGCCGCGCGCTTCGTGCGCGCCGACCCGCGGCTGGCCCATGTGCCGCTGCTCATGTTCACCGCGCGCTTCGAGAGCCAGAAGATGGCCGACGCGCTCACCGCCGGAGTCGATGCCTTCTGCCCCAAGGCGGGAGACCTGGGACTGCTGCGCGCCCAGGTGCGCAACATGCTCAGGCGCCGGACGGCCGAGTCCGCCGCCGTGGAGCCCTCGCCCACCGCCGCCCGTAAGCCAAGGCTGCTCACCACCAGCCTGCTCGAGCAGCTGGTGGCCCGCAGCGGCCTGTCGCCCGTGATTGCCTCCACCACCATCGTGCGCGCGTGCCGCCGCGCCGAGGTGGAGCCCGAGCACCTGGACGCGCGCACCCTCACCCGGGCCCTGCCGCACATCCGGGACGCACTGCGCGTCTTCCTGCCGGAGCACGAGACGCGCCGGCGCATGGTGGACATCGAGGACCTGACGCGCGAGGGCCAGTCCCGGATGGCCCTCATCTAGCGCCCGGGGGGCTGCAATCGCGCTGTGAGTGCGCCGTAGGCCTGGGGAGGATTAGACTAGGCCCATGGCGAAGACAGCACCCCGTAGCAAGGCTCCGGCGAAGAAGAAGCCCACCCGCACCGTGACGGCCCCGAAGCCCCGCACGCCTCCGGCGAAGGCGGCGGCCCGGCCCGTGGCCCCGGTGAAGGCGGCGGCCCGGCCCGTGGCCCCGGTGAAGCCCGCCAGGCCCGCCGCGCCGGTGAGGGCCCCCGCCGCGCCTCCCAGCGCTCCCGTGCTGGAGGCCGAGCCCGTGGCGGAGGCTCCGCCCGCGCAGAAGGCCCTGCCCGCGGGTGAGCCCGTGGACAAGGGGAGCACGCTGCCCTTTGAAATCGACCCCAAGCGGATGGAGGAGGGGCTGAAGAAGCTCCAGGGCGAGCTGGTGCACTGGGCCAACAAGGGCCGCTACACCAAGGTGCGCTTCAAGTTCCGCGGCAAGCAGCTGCTGCCGGACCTGCCCTTCGCCGCGGTGATGGCCGCCGAGGGCCTGTCCTTCTACTGGGGCGGCATCCTGCGCGTGCTCATCGCCAACGTGGTGGGCAAGACGGTGTTCCAGGTGGAGTTCGTCAACGACGCGGACAAGCGCGTCCAGGCGGGCAAGGAGGCGCTCCTGTCCGGTGACATGGACCAGGCGCTCGCGCTCTTCCGCGAGGCGCTGGAGATGGACCGGGACAACGCCTCGGCCCACCTGAATATCGGCGTGGCGCTCAAGCTCAAGGGTGACCGCGAGGGGGCCCTGGCCGCCTTCGAAAAGGCCCGGGAAAAAGACGCCGAAGGCGCCGTGGGAGCCGAGGCCGAGCGCCTTGCCGCCCCACTGCGTCCCAAGGGTGTCGCCTAGCCCTTTACCCACCGTCCGGGCGGACCGGCGAACACCGCCTCGTTTCCCCTGTTGACGCAGGGAAATCCGGGGGTTACGAACGCTCCTGCGTTGGGCCACCGCTCCATTGAGGCGGGCCCTCCTACAGCCTTCTACAACCCCCAGAGTCCATGGCCGACGACACCACTGACAAGCCGGCAACGCCCCCCGCTCCTCCTGCGAACAATGGCGCGGGGGAGCTCATCCCCGTCAACATCGAAGACGAGATGCGCCGCTCGTATCTCGACTACTCCATGTCCGTCATCATCGGGCGCGCCCTGCCCGATGTGCGCGACGGGCTCAAGCCCGTGCATCGCCGAATCCTCTACGCGATGAACGACCTGGGCAACACCCACAACCGCGCGTACAAGAAGAGCGCCCGCGTGGTGGGTGACGTGATTGGTAAGTACCACCCGCACGGTGACACCGCCGTATACGACGCCATGGTGCGCCTGGCCCAGGAATGGAGCCTGCGCTACCTGCTGGTGGACGGGCAGGGCAACTTCGGCAGCATCGACGGCGACTCGCCCGCGGCCATGCGTTACACGGAAGTGCGCATGGACCGCCTGGCCGAGGAGCTCCTGGCGGACATCGACAAGGAGACGGTGGACTTCGGGCCCAACTACGACGACTCCACCGTCGAGCCGTTGGTGATGCCCACCAAGTTCCCCAACCTGCTGGTCAACGGCAGCAGCGGCATCGCCGTGGGCATGACGACCAACATCCCGCCCCACAACATGGGCGAGGTGATCGACGGCACGCTGCACCTGATCGACAACCCGGACTGCACCGTGCTGGACCTGATGCAGTTCATCCCCGGTCCGGACTTTCCCACCGCGGGCATGATTACCGGGCGCGAGGGCATCCTGCGCGCCTACACCACGGGCCGCGGGCAGATTACGCTTCGGGGCAAGACGGAGATCGAAGAGAGCAAGCGCGCGGACCGTGAGGCCATCATCATCACGGAGATTCCCTACCAGGTGAACAAGGCGCGGCTCATCGAGAAGGTGGCCGACCTGGTGCGCGAGAAGAAGCTGGAGGGCATCAGCGACATCCGCGACGAGAGCGACCGGCAGGGCATGCGCGTCGTCATCGAGCTGAAGCGCGATGCCATCGCCAGCGTGGTGCTCAACAACCTGTACGCCACCACGCCGCTGGAGACGACGTTCGGCGCGGTGATGCTGGCCATCGACGGCGGGCAGCCGCGCACGCTCAACCTCAAGGAGCTGCTGGACCGGTTCATCGCGCACCGGCGCGACGTCGTCACCCGCCGCAGCCGCTACGAGTTGAAGAAGGCGCTGGCCCGGATGCACATCGTCGAGGGCTTGCTCGTCGCGCAGGACCTGATCGACCTGGTGGTGAGCCTCATCCGGGCGTCGAAGGATCCCGACGAGGCGCGCTGGGGCCTGATGCACATCCTGTCGCCGTCGCTGTACGAGCACGAGCGCTTCGGGAACCTGCAGCGCATCGACTACGCGCAGGCGAAGGCGCAGATGGAGCTGCTGGTCAGCCGCGCGCGCGCCGAGGAGCCCAACTACACGGGCCTGGAGCACAAGTACGAGGGGGCGGGCTTCAGCGAGGCCCAGGCGCAGAACATCCTCGAGATGCGGCTGCAGCGCCTCACGGGCATGCAGCGCGAGGAGCTGTTCCGCGAGCTGATCGACTTGATTCGCGACATCGCCCGGCTGCGGGACATCCTGTCCAACGAGACGAGCCTGCTCACCGTCATCAAGACGGAGCTGCGCGAGATTCGCGACCGGTACGCGGACAAGCGGCGCACCGAGATTACGGGCGAGGTGTCGGAGATCACCAGCGAGGACCTGATCGCCGAGGAGGACATGGTGGTGACGCTGTCGCACACCGGGTACGTGAAGCGCTCGCCGCTGAGCGAGTACCGGGCGCAGCGGCGCGGTGGCCGGGGCAAGACGGGAGCGACGACGAAGGAAGACGATTTCGTCACGGACCTGTTCGTGGCGAGCACGCACGCGTACCTGATGCCCATCACCACCAAGGGCAAGCTGTACTCGCTGAAGGTGCACCAGATTCCGTCGGCCAGCCGCACCTCGCGCGGCAAGGCGATCGTGAACCTGGTGCAGTTCGGCGAGGGCGAGAAGCTGGCGCAGGTGCTGGTGACGCGGGACTTCCCGGAGAACCGCTACGTCTTCTTCGTCACCAAGCGTGGCGTGGTGAAGCGCACGGACCTGAGCTCGTTCTCCAACGTGCGCTCCAGTGGGCTGATTGCGCTGGGCATCGACGAGGGGGACGAGCTGGTGGCGGTGAAGATCACCGACGGCAGCAAGGACATCCTGCTGTCGACGGCGCAGGGCATGAGCATCCGCTTCCCGGAGGAGGAGGTGCGCTCCATGGGCCGGCAGGCCTACGGGGTGAAGGGCATCACCCTGGAGGAGGGCGACGAGGTGGTGGGCGCGGATGTGGTGGAGAAGGGCGCCACCATCCTCACGGTGACGGAGAACGGCTACGGCAAGCGCACCGAGGAGACGGAGTACCGGGTCCAGGGCCGCGGCGGCAAGGGCATCATCGACATCAAGACCACGGACCGCAACGGCAAGGTGGTGGGCCTGGTGCAGGTGAAGGACGCGGACGAGGTGATGCTGGTGACCAACGGCGGCATGCTCATCCGGATGAAGGCCAAGGAGATCTCCGTGATTGGCCGCAACACGCAGGGCGTGCGGCTGATCGCGCTGGAGAACGGCGAGGAGAAGGTGACGGCCATCTCCAAGCTGCCCGAGTCGAGCAACGAGTCCGAGGAGCAGCTCACCGCCGAATCGGTGGGAGTGGATCCGATGGCGAAGGCTCCGGTCGAGGACGCCAGCGCGGAGCCCGCCAGCACGGAAGACACGGGCTCCTCGGACGACTCCGGCTCCGAGGGGGGCTCCTCCGAGGAAGGATGAGCCAAGGTGAGCGGATCCACAGGGGCAAGGGGCGTATCGCCGTATGCTGTGGGATGCGGCGTGTTCGTCCTGCTCCTTGCCTGTGTGGGAGTGCTGGCTGGGCTGCTGCTACGTACGGGCCCGCTCATTGAGCGGGTGGTAAGCGAGGCCAACGCCTTCGAGGGCGCTCCTCACCCACGTCCGTCTCATGTCGTCCCTCCTACTCCGGGCACCTTTGCCCAGGCCGTAGCGCCACTGCTCGTCGAGGCGCGTGAACTGCCTGAGCCCGAGCCGGACTTTCCGCCTCGGCCAGAGGGAGATGACGAGGCCGCCTCCGAGGCCTGGTCCCAGGCCTTCGAGGCGTTGCGTGAGCAGTGCCTCGAGGTCACCCGGGGCAAGCTGCCGCTCGAAGCACTTCCTGCTCCTTGTCTCAAGGCGCTCGAGCAGAGCCGACCCGTCATGCGACGCGTTCTGGCCGCGACTCATGTGGAAGTCGGAGGTCTGCCGGCGGGAGCTGGAAGCCTTGGCCGACCTTCCTTTCCCCGGCAGCCGAGCGGCATGAGCTCACTGGCGCGTGTGGTGGAGCTGGCCGCGCTGGAGACGCTGCTGCTGGTGGCGCAGGGGCAAGCGTCTCAGGCCGTGGACACCTGCCTCGACGCTCTCGCGGTAAGCCGGGAGTTGAGTCTCGGTGGAGGACTCCATGGACTCCAACTCGCCACCAGCAGCCAACAACTCGCACATGGCCCCTGCGCGGTAGCTCTCGACAAGGCGTCCGAGGAACGCAAGCGCCAGGCCATGACACAACTGGGGTTGCTGAGTGAAGGCTGGCCTGCTCCTTCCGCCGTGCTGCGCGAGGAGGCGGTCTTCGAGCAACTTTCCACCTTTGGCCCCGAGTTCTTTCCACCCGAGGCCCTCGTCCGGCTACCGCCCGCGGGGCGCGATCTTGTCCGCTCGCATGGGGGTTGGGTCTACTTCACCTCTCGGATGGGCCACCCGGTGCTCAGGCGCTACTTGTGGCGCAGGAACAGCGTGCTGTTCGATGCCATGGTGGCTGCGGCGGATTTTCCGCCCGACAAGCGACGCCAGGCATTCCGGAGCATCGACGCAGAGCACTCACTGCTGGCCGACTACCCAGGTGCGGTGCACGCGCGGGAGTATCACCGCCAACTCGAACTGCTCGAGCCTCGCCCGCTCGAGGCCCTACGCTCACGGTAGGTTCTCCAGCTACTTTTTTCAGTCAGTGGACAGGGAACCACCGACGTATTCCATAGCGGGCGTGTGTTCTCAGCGCCGCTATTTCATGGGCGAGTGCAGAGAATGCCGCCGGGTCTTGGCTCAGCGAGCCTTCTTCCGAAGGCGGGCCCACACGTGCGCCGCGTCCCAGGCTCCGGCCTCTTCGCCTCGCCACAGCTTGAACACGGCGAAGAGGATGGCCCCCAGCCCGAGCAGGTAGAGGAAGCCGCCCAGGTGCAGGTTGGCGTGCAGCAGCCACCACAGCGCCAGCCACCCGGCGAGCCCGAGCGCCACCATCCGCAGGCGAGAGGACATCCCTCCTTCGCTCCGGTACGCGACGACGATGACCAGCGCGAGCAGCGCGGCCTCGGCCCAGAGCACTCCACCCTGGGAGCGCCCGGAGAGCTCGAACCCCGGCATGTAGTACTTGGCCACGTTGTAGTCGTACTGGTAGCCGTACGAGGCGGTGTTCGAGTTGTAGCGGTAGTTGTAGTCGTAGCCGCCCATCAGGTAGCCGCTCGACTCTCCCCAGATGAAGAAGAGCGAGAGCAGGCACAGCCCCGAGCCCAGCAGCACGTAGCGCCGGTAGCCGTGCCACGTCTGCTTGAAGTCGAGGAAGCGCCCAAAACTCTCCGGCGCGAGGATGGCCTTGCGGTACTGGTCATAGCCGAGCAGCACCGCCGCGCTCAGCCACAGCAGCGGCACCAGCCCCAACCCCAGCAACTGGAACGCCTGCACCGCCACGAGCGCCGCGAACACCGGCGGGATGAGCGGGTTCAGCAACGCGGGGGGCAGCTTCACCTGGGGAAGAGCCACTCCACCGGAGCGCAGCTCGAGGAAGGCCGTGAGCGCGCCGCCGAGCAGCATCACCAGCGACCAGAACAGGCCGATGCCGTAGAACATCGGCAGCATGCTGAGCAGGATCGCCACGGCCATGAGGCCAAGCCCCACGATGCTCACCGAGCGTCCCGGGATGCGGCCCAGCAGCTGGGGATCATTCACGGTCTGCTCGAACCGCGCACCCACCTGAGCGCCAACCTGGGCCGCGGCCTGGGCGGCCTGGGCCCCCACCTTCGCTGCTGTCTGCGCGGCCTGCTCCACCGTCTGACGGGCAGTGGCGGCGGCCTCATCGAGCCCTCGCGAGCGAGCCGAGCGGGGCTCCTCACCCGAGGCGCTGTGTGAAGCCGCGACCTTCGCACCGCAGGAGGGACAGAAAGCAGGAGTGGGAGACGGCAGGGACGACCCGCAGGTGGGGCAACTCAAGTGGGCTCTCCGGAGATCCTTCCGCGCGGGGTTATCCTCTGCCTCCCGTGCCTTGCCAAGCGCTCCGGTTGCCGGGCTGCCCAGCGAGGGGCCAGGCACGGTGCAGCCGGGGTGCAATGGATCTGCCCCCCCATCCGTATGAGAGGGCATGAACGCTTCGGGTCTTCGTGCAATGGGGTCCCGGTTTTTCCGGTACCTGCGAGATGGACGTGTCCCCACCTGGAAGAAGCTCGCCGGGTTGATGGCGGTGCTCTACTTCGTGTCTCCGGTGGATGCGATTCCGGACTTCCTGCCCATCCTGGGGTGGCTGGATGACCTCGGCGTGCTGTCCGCCGCGGCCTTCTACATGGTGCGCCAGGTGAAGCAGTACGGGCCGGAGTCCACCCTGGACGGGCTGCCGAGGGACATGGAGGGCCGCCCCCGGATGCCCTCCATGCGCAGCTCCATCTAAGCGCGGGGGCGGACCGCCTCGCGCCAGGCCGAGAGGATGTGCTCAATCACCTTGGGCACTCCCACGTCCTTGTTCACCTGCGTGAAGACGAAGGGGCCGTCGCCGCGCATGGTGCGCGCGTCGCGCTCCATGACGCCCAGGTCGGCGCCCACGTGCGGCGCCAGGTCCGTCTTGTTGATGATGAGCAGGTCCGACTGCGTGATGCCGGGGCCGCCCTTGCGCGGCACCTTGTCTCCGCCCGCCACGTCGATGACGTAGAGCGTGTAGTCGACCAGCTCCCGGCTGTACTGCGCCGCCAGGTTGTCTCCGCCGCTCTCGACGATGAGCAGCTCCGGCTTCACGTCGTGCATCAGCTGCTCGAGCGCGTCCAGGTTGTGGCTGATGTCCTCGCGGATCGCCGCGTGCGGGCAGCCCCCCGTCTCCACCGCGCGGATGCGCTCGGTGGGCAGCGCCTTGTTGCGGTGGAGGAACTCCGCGTCCTCGCGCGTGAAGATGTCGTTGGTCACCACGCCCAGCGAGTACGTGTCCCGCAGCGCCCGGCACAGCGCCAGCACGAGCGCCGTCTTCCCGCTGCCCACCGGCCCGCCGATGCCCACCGTGAACGAGCGCTGACGGTAGTCCCGCGGCAGCCGCGGCTCGCGCTCCCGGAACAGGCCGGGGCCTGCCCAGTGCTCGTGCGTGTGTCCGTGCTCATGCTCATGCCCGTGGTCGTGCTCATGGTCGTGGTCGTCGTGCATGGTGCTCCTTCAGGATTGGAAGAGGCGGGTGTAGAGCCTGTCGTGCGTGGCGCCGATGAGATCGATGAGTGGGGAGGGCTGGGACAGCTCGCTCAGCGGCAGCGGCCCGCAGCGGGAGAGCACGGCCTCCTGGACGCCGCCGAGCTCGTCCTGGAGCCGCTGCGCCTGGTGCGGCCCCAGCAGGCCCAGGCGGACCGCGGCCGAGCTCACCCCGCGCAGCGCCAGGTGAAGGAAGAGCTCCTGCGCCTGCTCCAGCGGCACGCCGAGCACGCGCAGGGTGATGCCGAACATGGGCGCGTAGTGGGCCAGCAGGGTGCGCGCGCGTACGCCCTCGTGCAGGCGCTGTAGCGCGTCGTCCGGGAAGATGCGCGCCGCGGTGGACACCAGCGCGCGGCCCTGGGTGCGGCTGGCGCGGTTGGCCACGTGGCTGGACAGGAACGCCTCGCACACGCGGTCGAGCGTGGCCGTGTCGGCGCCCTCGGCGTAGGCCCCGCGAAGGAAGGGCAGGCCGCCGTAGCCCGCCTGCCACAACACGCCTTCGAGGAAGGTGCGCAGGGCGGCCGGCTCGGACACCTCGCCCTGCTGGGCAGCCGCCTCCAGCCCGGCGGAGTGCGAGAAGCCACCCGTCGGGAAGGCCGAGTCCGCGAGCTGCAGAATGCGCCAGCGGGAGGACATGGGCTCAGAACAGGCTGTAGAGCCGGGCCAGGGGGACATGGGTGGCCGGCTCGCAGCGCAGCAGCTCTCCGTCCGCGCGCACCTCGTAGCTCTCGGGGTCCACGGTGATGCGCGGCAGCGCGTCGTTGAGGCGCATGTCCCGCTTGCCGATGCCCCGGCAGTTGCGCACCGCGCTCAGCCCCTTGTGCAGGCCCAGCTCCTTCACCCGGCCCTCCTCCAGGGAGCGCCGCGACACGAAGGCCAGGCTGGTGGCGCCCGTGGCCCGGCCGTGCGCGCCGAACATGGGCCGCATCCGCATGGGCTGCGGCGTGGGAATGGACGCGTTGGGGTCTCCCATCTGCGCCCAGGCGATGAAGCCGCCCTTCACCACCAGCTCCGGCTTGGCGCCGAAGAAGGCCGGGCGCCACAGCACCAGGTCCGCCAGCTTGCCCACCTCCACCGAGCCCACCTCGTGGCCGAAGCCGTGCGCGATGGCCGGGTTGAGCGTGTACTTGGCCACGTAGCGGCGGATGCGGAAGTTGTCGTTGTCCCCGTGCTCCTGGGAGAGCCGGCCCCGCTGCTCGCGCATCTTGTGCGCCGTCTGCCACGTGCGCGTCACCACCTCGCCCACCCGCCCCATCGCCTGGCTGTCGCTGGAGATGATGCTGATGGCTCCCAGGTCGTGGAGGATGTCCTCCGCGGCGATCGTCTCTCCGCGGATGCGGCTCTCGGCGAACGCCACGTCCTCGGGGATGCCGCGGTCCAGGTGGTGACACACCATGAGCATGTCCAGGTGCTCATCCAGCGTGTTCACCGTGTACGGGCGCGTGGGGTTCGTCGAGCTGGGGATGACGTTGGGCTCGCCGCACACGCGGATGATGTCCGGCGCGTGGCCACCGCCCGCGCCCTCCGAGTGGTAGGTGTGGATGGTGCGCCCCTTGAACGCGGCGATCGAATCATCCACGAAGCCCGACTCGTTCAGCGTGTCCGTGTGGATCGTAACCTGGACATCCTCGCTCTCGGCCACGCCCAGGCAGCAGTCGATGTTGGGCGGCGTGGTGCCCCAGTCCTCGTGCAGCTTCAGCCCCAGCGCGCCCGCGCGGATCTGCTCCAGCAGCCCCGCCGGGTGCGAGGTGTTGCCCTTGCCCGTCAGCCCGATGTTGATGGGCAGCACGTCCGTGGCCTGCAGCATCAGCTCGATGTGGCGCGCGCCCGGCGTGCACGTGGTGGCCTTCGTTCCGGTGGCGGGCCCGGTGCCTCCGCCCACGAAGGTGGTGATGCCCGAGGCCAGCGCCTCGTCCACCTGCTGGGGGCAGATGAAGTGGATATGCGAGTCGATGCCGCCCGCCGTGACGATGTGGCCCTCGGCGGCAATCACCTCGGTGGTGACGCCCACGAGCATGCCGGGTGTCACTGCCGGCATCACCCGCGGGTTGCCCGCCTTGCCGATGCCGACGATGCGCCCGTGCTTGATGCCGATGTCCGCCTTGTAGATGCCGGTGACGTCGACGATGAGCGCATTGGTGATGAGGCAGTCGAGCGCCTCGGCATCGCCGATGCCCGGCATCTGCCCCATCCGGTCGCGCAGCACCTTGCCGCCGCCGAACTTGCACTCGTCTCCATAGGAGGTGAAGTCCCGCTCCACCTCGGCGATGAGGCCCGTGTCTCCCAGGCGCACCCGGTCCCCCGTGGTGGGGCCGTACATGTCCGCGTAGTGGCGTCGGTCGATGGTGCGGCTCACGAGGCGGCTCCTTCCGGCTGCGTGGGCGCGATGGGCACCAGCGTCACCGTCTTGCGGTCTCCCGGCTCGAAGCGCACGGCGGTGCCCGAGGGGATGTCCAGCCGCATGCCGGCGGCCCTGGCCCGGTCGAACTCCAGCGCGGGATTGGTGTGCTCGAAGGGGTAGTGGCTGCCCACCTGGATGGGTCGGTCTCCCCGGTTCGCCACCGCCAGCGGGACGCCGGCCCGGCCGGGGTTGAGGGTCAGCTCTCCGGCCTGAATGAGCAGCTCTCCGGGCGCGGGCCCCGCCTCAGTGGAAGTCGGGAAGGCCGACGGCGCGGGCACCGGCAGGAAGCTGCCGTACAGCGCCAGCGCGAGGTCGCCCTGCTCGAGCGCGATGGGATGGTGAACGGTGACGAGCTTCGTGCCGTCCGGGAAGGTGCCCTCCACCTGCACCTCGGCGAGCAGCGCTGGAACTCCGGGCATCACCTGGGCGCGCCCCAGCATCCGGCGCCCGACATCCATCAGCTCGGAGACGGAGCGCCCGTCCCGGATGAGCTCGAGCAGCTGGGTGGACAGAAGCGCGACGGCTTCGGGGTAGTTGAGCCGCAGGCCGCGGGCCAGGCGCTTCTGGGCCAGGAACCCGGCGTTGTGCAGCACGAGCTTGTCCAGCTCGCGAGGAAGCAGGTGCATCGGGGGAGGCTCCCTGGAGGGTGATGCACCGCGCAGCATGAAGCGCCGCGCTGTCGCTGTCACCACTTCCGTGCGAGCGGATCGTCCCCCAGCAACACCGGCAGGGAGCGCAGGCGCGCGCGGATGGCCAGGCTGGCCTCTTCCACGGAGGTGGCGGCCACGCGCAGCAGGGCGCCGTCCTCTCCCAGCGGGCTGGCCGCTTCGATGACGGAGGCCCGGCGCCGAAGGGGCGTGGCGGGTTGGAGCAATTCCTCGCGCAGCGCGGCGGCCTGGGGGCCGAACACCGCGAGCAGGGCCAGCGCCTCGAAGCGGCCCATGCGTGGCGGCAGCCCGCCCTCTTGGGGGTCGAGCCGGATGGAGTCGAGCAGCAGCGGGGTGCCCTGGCGCTCGATGTGAGTGCGCGCAGTGTAGTGGGAGAAGGCCCAGCGCTCACCGCGCGCGGCGCGCCCGCAGGTGAAGGCGTCCAGCAGCACGAGCGAGGCGCGGGGCGCGAGCTTCACGGCGGTGAGCTGCTCGTACCGGGCCCCCGCGAAGCAGGCCACGGGGTCCGGCAGCACGACGAGCAGCGCGTCATCCGCGACGCGGGCCTGGAGCGTCTGTTGGCAGCCGCGCGGGGAGCGGTACACCTTGGTGGCCGACTGCGTGGAGAGCAGGCCCGTGGCGCGCTCGCCCACGTCCACCTCCAGGTGCACCGAGTCCCCGTCCACCAGCCCGCCGCCAAAGCTGGCCGTATAGGCCCAGGCTCCGTGGCCGTGGTTGCGCGGCAGCAGCAGCTTGAGCGGGCTGTTGGCGCGCGCGGCGCGGACGATGGTGCCTCGCCCCTGGTGCTCCAGGGCGAGCACTCCGCGTCCCGGCTCCTGGGCGACGTGGGCTTGCATGGGGAGGGCCGCTCAGCCTCCGCGGTTCTCGAAGTGGACGAAGTCCAAGAGGAACGTGGCGCCCACCACCAGCGGGCGCAGCTGCGCGTTGTGCACGTTGTTGAAGGTGACGCCGAAGTTGTCCGCGTCCGTGAACATCTCCTTGCCGAAGCCGCTCCAGCGCTTCTGGATGCGGCCCACCTCCTGGCCGCTCTCCTCGATGATGAACGTCCACGGCTTGAAGAACGGCCCGCGCAGCTGGGCGAGCACCTCGCCCGAGGGGCCCAGCACGTCATAGACACGGGCGAAGAAGGCGAAGCGCTGCTGGATGGCACCCAGCACGCGGCCCTCACCGTCCTCGATGTCCGCGTGGGAGAGCCAGAAGCGCCACGGCCGCTTCACGCGCAGCGCGGTGGCGCCAGAGGGGGACTTCAGCTCCATGGTGAAGGGGCGGCTGGCCTTGAGGAACAGGCGCAGCAGCATCAGGCCCGCGCCGCTGCCCACCTCGCCCGCGAAGTACAGCGGCTGGCCGTCGTCTCCCACCACCTGGTAGCGGTTGCGGCTCTCGAAGCCGAGGAGAATCTCTCCCCACTCCTTCTTCTGCTGCACGCGCAGGGTGCTGTGGCGCTGGAGCGGGGCAAGGGCGGTGGAATCAGTCGGCATACGGGCCTCGGGGTGAGAGGGGAGGACACCCTAGCTCCCCGAGGCCCTCTTCGTCAGGCGCGAACGCCTACCGCGCGGCGAGTGCGTCCACGTGCTGACGCAGCGCCGCCTCGTTGCCCATGTGCGGGCTGAGCCCCGGCAGCGGCTGAGCCGCCTGCGCGATGCGGCCGCGCGTACGGGGGCCCGCGGCCACCAGCCACGCCACGCCCAGGGCCAGCTCCGCCACCTCGGGCGCGCCGGAGAGCTGCGAGGCCAGCGTGAGCAGCGCCTCCACCGCCTTCTTCACCTGCGCGCCGTGCAGCGCGTGGTTGCTGGTGATGCCCTGGCGCAGCAGCTCCAGCAGGGCCACGGCCGTGGCGCGCGCCTGGCGCACTGGCTCGGGGCCCGCGCCCGTGCCCGCCCACAGGCCGCTGGCGAGCTGACGCGACAGCAGGGCGTTCGCATCCTGGCCGCTGTCCTCCTTCTGCGCGTGGCGTTCGGCCACCACGTCATCGAAGCTGCCCTCCAGGTCCGCCACCGGCTCCTCGGCCGGCGCCTGATGGAAGGGGTCGGCCAGGCCCTGGTCCAGGGGCTCGGGAGCAGCCTGCGCGGAGGGAGGCGTGCTGCCTCCCTTGAGGCTGTCCACCATCCGGCTGAAGACGCCGCCCCTGGCGGGGGGAGACTGCCGAGCCTTCGCCGCGTCGCGCGAGCCGATGTGGCTCTCGAGCTCCGCCGCGGTCTCCAGGACCCTCTCCGCCACCTCCCGGCGCATCGGCGCGTCGGGGATGGGCGCCATGGAAGGCGCGGGAGGACGCGCAATACCCGCGGGACGCGCGGGCGAGGGCATGGCAGACGCTCCTGTAGGCGCCGCCGGACGCCCCGGCTTGAGGGCACCCGCCTTTGTCACCATCGGCCTCGTCAGACGCCGCCGAACAACCGACACGCCGTCCGAGGGCTCGTCATCATCCATGCCCAGGCCGCCCACCATGGCGTGGGAGCCGGCGGACTCCTGCGCCTCCTTCTTCGCCTTGTCGGTGCCGAACATGGCCCAGCCGGCGGGCGCGTTGACGGGCACCACGCGCGTCTCGGGCTGACCGGACATGCGGCGATCCCCGGTGCGCTCCTCCACCACGACGAAGGAGGTGTACTGGGTGACGATCTGGTGCGCCACGGCCAGCTGGACGATGCGCTCCTTCATCCGCTGGGCGCGGCGGCCATCCAGCTCGGCGGCCTGCCACGAGCGGATGCGCTCGGCGGCCCACAGCTTCTCCACCGCGGGCCGGTCCGAGGCGGCGGGGAAGTCCACCGGCACGGTGAGCACGAAGGACTCCTGGCCCGCCTGGCCCCGGAGCGTCACCTTGCCCTGGCCCGGTGTGGTGTAGCGGCCGAACAGCGTCCACGGCACCGCGTCCACCAGCATCGGCAGCTCGGCGGGCGCCAGCTCATTGCCCTCCACGCCCTCGAAGCGCGCCTCCAGCCCCGTCACGCGCGGTGCGAGCGCGCGCGAGAACTGCGCCACCACCGTGTCGTCAATGCGCTCGCCAGGGTGGATGAACTCCACCGCGCCGCCCGTCTGCCGCGCCATGTCCTTGAGCAGCGCGTCGCTCACGTTGGTGCCGATGCCGAACGAGTACACCCGCGTGGACTTCCGCGTGGTCAGCACCGAGCGGAGAATCTCCGCCTCGTTGCCCACCTGTCCGTCCGTCAGCAGCACCACCACGCCGTCGGGCACACTCTGCACCGCGGCCGTCATGGGCGCCAACAGCTCCGTGCCGCCATTGGCGTTCAGCGCCGCCACCCAGCTGTCCGCCTGCTCCAGCGTCCTCTGCGTGAAGACGACGGGCTCGCGGGCGAAGATGCGGTAGCTGCTCTCGAAGGCGATGATGTTGAAGCGGTCCCCCTCGCGCAGGTGGCGCAGGCACAGCCGCAGCGCGCCCTTGGCCTGGGGCAGGCTCTCACCGTCCATGGAGCCGGAGGTGTCCACCACGAACACCACCTCCTGGCGCTTGGGCCCGCCGGCCATGTTGAGCAGGTCCGGCACCAGGGTGAGGGCGAAGGTGCCCGCCCCGTCGCCCTGGCGGTGAGTGACGAGCGTGGTGAGCGCCGCGTTCAGGTCCTCGCTGCGCACGCTGAGCACGAAGTCCCGGTCCAGGGCCACCTCGCCCCGGGAGAACTTCACCCGCACCTTGTGCCCGTCCTTGTCCTGGGTAATGGCGTGCGAGGGGCTCTCCACCACCACCGCGCGGCCCAGGTCCACCAGCAGGTCCATCTTCAGGCCGTAGGCCACCTGGCCAATCGGCGGGGTGATGCGATCGGCGTCCGGCACCCGGTCGGTGGGGCTCACCGAGCCGTGCGCGGTGCGGTCTCCCTGCGACTGGCCGGGGATGTAGCGCGGCGCCACCAGCGTGGGCAGCATCCACCGCACGGTGCCCTCCTCCACCTGAATGGCCTGGAGGAACTCCACCTCCACCAGCGTCTCCTCGTTGGGCAGCAGGTTGCCCACCTGCGCGGTGAAGACGTTGGGGCGCTCCTGCTCCAGCAGCGCCGCGCCGTGGCCGTCGATGATGGCGTCGTCGTAGGTGCGGAAGGCCTCCTCGCGCTCCTTCACCACGCCCTGCACCTTGCGGCCGTTGCACTCCATGGAGAACGCGGTGAGCGTCCCGTCCGAGGGCAGCGGGAAGACGTAGACGGCCTCCACCGGGCGGCTCTCGGTGTTGCGGTAGCGCTGGCGCACGCGCACCCGCGCATGTCCACCCAGCAGCTCACCGCTCACCTCCACACCCTGGAGGGGAACCTGCTTGTTCTCGCGCGTATACAGCCCGCACCGCACCGGTCCTGCCTGCTCGGTCTTCATCTGGCCTCTACCTTTCTTCCGACTGCTCGATGAGGGCGCGCACTCGCTCCGCGAGCGCCCGGGTCTTTTCGTCCGCCGAGTCCGCCAGGTGCAGCTCCAGCCCCGGAGCCAGCTCCCATCGGCGATAGCCTGCCACCACTGCCTGCTTGCTTGCTGGGGCCACCGGTACACAGCCACTGGGGCTTTGCGCGGGCTCGGGCGTCACGGGAGCCGGCGGCAGCGTGTCGGTGGGCAGCTCGGCCTCGGAGAGCTTGCGCAGCTCCTCGGGGCTGAGCCGCAGCAGTTCCACCTGGATGGCGTCCAGCGGCATGAAGCGCGCCTGCAGCACGCGAATGGCCTTGAGCCGCCGCAGGTGCTCCTCGCCGTACACCGTGTCCGGCCCCTTGAAGGGCGGCGCGGGCAGCAGCCCCCGCTGGACGTAGTAGCGCACCGTCCGGGGAGTCACTCCCGCCGCGGCGGCCAGCTCGGCCAGCTTCCACTCGGTCTTTGCGCTCGTCGTGCTCACGAGAAGAACAGTAAGACGTGACACTTAAACTGTCAAGACGACAGTTTGTGGGAATTTGCCAGTGAGGGGTGGTGACTCGACAGTGGCGGGTTGTCTTGCGGTGAGGGGCCGGGTGGGAGAGAAGGAGCCATGGACGCGAGCACGGGTGGAATGGACTTGTCGTCGCTGAGGCTCATCGGCGCGGCGGTGACGCCGGCGGTGATGGTGTCCGGGTGCGGCATCCTGGCGACGGGGTTGGACAACCAGGTGGCGCGGATGACGACGCGCATGCGGGACATGATGCGCGAGTGGCGCTCGCTGCCCGAGGGGCACTCGCGGCGGGCGCTGCTGCGCGAGGAGGTGGTGATCCTCGACAGGCGGCACGTGCTGCTGGCCCGGGCGTTGATGATGGCCTACGTGGCGCTGCTGTCCTTCGTGGTGACGTCGCTGCTGTACCTGGCGCAGGGCACGTTCGAGGTTCCCCGCGAGGCGCCGGTGGTGGCGTTCTCGCTGGGGGTGGGGATGCTGGGAGGCCTGGCGGTGTTCGCGCTGGCCTCGCTGCGGCTGGGGCGCCGGGCCATCCTTCTGGAGGAGCAGGAGTTGTTCAACGAGCCGCAGCCGCCGGCTCCTCCAGGCTGAGCTCACTTGCCCAGGTTCAAGGCGCGCAGCAGCTCCAGGGGAATGGGGATGATGGTCTGGTTGCCGCTGCCCGTAATCTCCACCAGCGTCTGCAGGTAGCGCAGCTGAAGCGTGGCGGGGTTGCGGGTGAGCACATCGGCGGCCAGGGAGAGCTGCTCGGCGGCCTGGTGCTCGCCCTCGGCGGCGATGATCTTCGCGCGGCGCTCGCGCTCGGCCTCGGCCTGGCGGGCGATGGCGCGCTGCATCTCCGCGGGCAGGTCGATGTGCTTCACCTCCACGTTGGAGACCTTGATGCCCCAGGGGTCCGTGTGGGCATCGAGCACCTGCTGAATGTCGCGGTTGATGCGGTCTCTCTGGGACAGCAGCTCGTCGAGCTCCACCTGGCCCAGGATGGCGCGCAGCGTGGTCTGCGCCAGCTGGCTGGTGGCGTACAGGTAGTCCTCCACCTGAAGCACGGCCTTGTCGGCGTGGATGACGCGGAAGTAGACGACGGCGTTCACCTTCACGCTCACGTTGTCCTTGGTGATGACGTCCTGCGGGGGCACGTCCTTGGCGACGGTGCGCAAGTCGATGATGACCATGCGCTCGACGAAGGGGATGAGCCAGCGGAAGCCCGCGCGCTTGAGCCCCACGTAGCGGCCCAGCCGGAACACCACGCCGTTCTCGTACTCGTTGACGATGCGCACGCCGGAGATGAAGAGGATGAGCACCAGCACCAGGGGGATGAGCAGGCCGAAGTTGCCCAGCAGTTCACTCATGACTTCACCTCGTCGACATGCAGCGTGAGGCCTTCCACGCGGCGCACCACCACCTGAGCGCCGGTAGGAAGGGCAGAGGAACAGACGGCGCGCCAGCGCTCGCCGTGAACGAACACCTCGCCGCCCTCGGAGGAGACGGGGCTGAGCGCGGTGCCCTTTTCACCCACGAGCCCCAGGTCCCCGGCGAGCTGAGGCAGGCGGCGGGCCTGGGCGCCACGCCAGGCGATGAGCGCGGTGAAGCCGGCGAGGACCAGGGTGGAGGGCAGGATGAGCCGCAGCGGCACGTGCACCGCCGCGGAGGGCTCGACGAACCAGTCCGGATCGAAGCGGTCCACCAGCAGCACGCCGCCCAGCACCAGCAGCACCGTGCCCGCGGCTCCGAGCAGGCCGCTGGTGACGAGCAGCTCCGCGATGAGCAGCCCGGCTCCCAGCGCGAGCAGGACGACCGCGCCGGTGCGCACCGGCAGCGCCGAGGAGGCCAGCAGCGCGAGCACCAGGGCCACCAGCCCGACGAGCCCTGGGATGAGGATGCCCGGGTGCGTCAGCTCCACCATGAGCCCCAGGGTGGCGACGAGGAAGAGCAGGTAGACGACAGAGGGGTGGGCCAGGGCATGGAGCACGCGCTGCGAGGCGCTGGGGGTCAGGTCCACCACCTGGGCCTGGCGGGTGGAGAGCGTCTGCTTGCCGTCCGCGGTCTCCACCTGGCGGCCATCGGCCCAGGCGAGGAACTGCTCCTCGGTGGAGGCCACCTGCTCCACGACGCGCAGCTCCACGGCCCGCTCGGCGGGGACGCTGGCGCTCTCTCGCACGGCGGTGGCGGCCCACTCGGCGTTGCGGCCGCGCTGGCGGGCGATGCTCTCGGCGAAGGCGACGGTGTCATTCTCCAGCTTGCGCGCCATCTCCTTGCCGCCCGCCTCCTCGGGGTCCTGTCCGGTGAGGCCGACGACGGGGTGGGCCGCGCCGATGTTGGTGCCCGGCGCCATGGCGGCCAGGTTGGAGGCCAGGGTGATGAAGACGCCCGCACTGCCGGCGTGGGCTCCCGACGGCCCCACCCACACCAGCACGGGCACGCGCGAGGCGAGAAAGGCGCGGACGATGTCCCGCGTGGACTCGAGCGAGCCGCCGGGTGTGTCCACGCGGACGAGCAGCGCGGCGTGGCCTGCCTGCTCCGCGCGCCGGACGCAGTCGGCGAGATAGGCGCCGGAGCCGGCATCCACCATGCCCTCGAGGGTGCAGCGGGAGATGACGGCAGGAGCGGCTGGAGGCTGGGCAAGCACCAGGCTCCCCAGCAGCACCAGCCCAAGCAGCGGCACGAGGGCTCTGCCCCTCTCCGCTCGGGAGAACGCGGGGGGGAGGGTGCCTCGTCTGTCCATCAGGTTCCGCACGTGGCTCCCCAAGAAGAGCGGCACAGGGAAATTGGACACTCCGTAAGGGCGCCACAGGCGGCAGGTGCGCGCATCTGGTGCCGAACGGAAGCCCGTGCGGCGCGTTGCCATGCAGAGGAGCGGTCCCTAGGGTCGGCGGGAACTGACTGGGAGGAAATATGCGCCGTGTCCTGCTCATCGCCGCCAGCCTGGCGGCCATCACCTTCGCCTGCCGGACGTCTCAGCCGCCGGGGGCGGAGAACCAGATGCCCCTCGACGGCCCGGGACAGGAGCCCATCCAGACGGTGCCCTCGGAGCCCCCGGGCCCCGCGGGTCCGTTGAGTGGACCTGTGGACGGAGGGATGCCGGGGTAGATATCTCCAGCTTGTGAAGACGACCATCTCCGTAGCGGAGCGTGTGCGGACGTTGGACCCCTCGCGGCCCTTGGCGCGAGCGCTGGCGGTGCGCGGCGACACGGTGCTCGCGGTGGGCACGCGAGAAGAGGTGCTGGCCGCGGCGGGCCCCGGGGCCCAGTGGGCCCGGCGTGGGCCTCGTTCGCCGAAGGGCGGCGGGGGCGCCTGGTGCCGGGAATGGACGCGCACTTCGTGGCGCTCTCGGTGGAGCACCCGGCGGCGGCGCTGGTGGACGCGCGGGCGCTAGCTCTGGAACAGCGTGCTGCGGGCGGCCTGGGCCATGGCCACCACGGCGGGGTGGCGCAGCCGGCGCTCGACGGTGATGGCGTAGAAGCACGCCTCGATGTCTTCGGTCCGGCCAATGACGGTGACGTCGAACTGGCGCGACACCTCCTCCTCGATGACCGAGGGCATGGCGAACAGGCCGAAGCCGCGCTGGCCAAAGGCCTTGAGCAGGGCGCTGTCGTCGAAGTCTCCGACGACGTTGGGCCGGATGCCCTGGGCCTCGAACCACACGTCCAGCGCGTGACGCACGGAGCTGGCCTCGGAGGGCAACAGCAGGGGCGCTCCGTTGAGCGAGCGGGGGAAGTCCTTCTTGAGGTGGCTGTGGGCCGATGAGCCGAAGAAAGTGACGCCGCACTTACCCAGCAGGTGGTTGAAGGAGCGCACACTGACGGGCTCGGAGCCCGGCGCATCCGCCAGCACCACGTCCAGCTCGTGCAGGGCCAGCGAGGCCATCAGCTGAGGCAACGGGCCCTCGCGACAGACGAGCCGCAGGGGGCCTACATCGAGCGCGGGCTGGAGCAGCCGCTCGGCGACAATCTTGGGTACGACATCGGCCACGCCCACTTGAAGCCGCAGCTGCTGCCCGGCGGGCAGGCCGCTGACGACGTTCTTCAGCTCGTTGCCGAGCCGGAAAATCTCGTCCGCGTAGCGCATGACGGTGCGGCCTACATCGGTGAGGACCAGCTTGCGGCCCTGGCGCTCGAAGAGCTTGTGGCCCAGCGCCTCTTCCAGCAGCTTGATCTGGCTGCTGATGGTGGGTTGAGCCAGGTGCAGCTCCTCACCGGCCTTGGCGATGGTCCCCGCCCGGGCGACTGTCCAGAAATAGAGTAAGTGGTGGTAATTGAGCCAACTCACGGGTTCCTCGAAGAGTTCGGGGCGCCCCTTGGATTCACGGCAGGGCAAAGAGTTCCGCGCTCGGAGCAGAAATCCAAAGGATTTTCCGTGGGTACTGCCGAACCATGGGCGCAGGGGGGATCAGAACGCGCTTGACGTCAGCGGACAGTCCCCGTAAATCGGCCCTGCCTCACGCTGTCTCCGCCCAGGTAGCTCAGTCGGTAGAGCAGGGGACTGAAAATCCCCGTGTCGGTGGTTCGATTCCGCCCCTGGGCACAAAAAAGTCGAAGAATTACGGGCTCTTGAGCGAAACCTCAAGGGCCCTTCGTTTTTGCGGGCGCGGGCCGCGGTTCCGCCTCGGGCGTGTCGCCGTCCCGCGCCCGGTTCTTGTCCCAGATGGCGTAGAGGATCAGCAGGAACGAGAACAGCCGGACGAGGTAGAGGTAGTAGCGGCGCTCGTCATCCGCGGCCAGCAGCGTCAATGCCGCGCCGTTGAGCCCCAGCAGCGTGAAGGCCAGGGCGAAGAAGCCAAACAGCCGATCTCTCGACTGCGTCCAGAAGCGCAGGAAGAACACGGCGATGGCCAGGTACGCCATGATGACCGCGCCGCTGAGCAGGGGCATGAGCATGGCGGCGGTACTCAGGCGGCGTCCCAGATGAGGCCATACAGCAGCGTCCCCGCGCCCATCAGCGAGCTGAGGGTGCGCGCCAGGGACAGGTCCGTGCCGGCCACCAGCAGCAGGTCGACGCAGAGAATGGCGTTGTTGCAGGCCAGCCACAGAAAGCACAGGCCGCTGTAGAGCAGCAGCCGCACGCCCTTGCGGCGCCACGCACGCAGCAGCAGCACGGCGCACATCGCGCTCGTCAGTGCGCACAGGATGTAGACCGATTCAGTCATGAGTCATCGCCCGCTCGCCCCTTGAGGAGGAAGGCATCCGCGAAGCCGCGCACCCGTGTCTGCGGCTTCGAGAAGATGAACGTGATGACACTCACGCGGCGCTCGGCGTACACCTGCGCCAACTCCGCGATGGACCGCACATCGTCGGAGTGGGCCGGGCTGTAGCGGTACACCGCCGGTGGGCCCGCGGTGCCCGCCAGCAGCCGGCCCGCGAAGAGAGCCTCCAGCCGCGCCGCGGCCGAGGCTTCTGTAATGCGCAGCTCCTGCGCTACCGCTGATGCCGTCCACTCCCGCTCCGTCATGGCTCGAAGCAGGAGCAGGACCTCGAGCTTCTCGATGGAGTCGATGTGCGTCATGAGGAAGCGCTGGACCCGCTGGGGAAGAGCGGAATCAGTCACCCGCTGTGTATGACGCCAACTAGTTTGAGCGTCAACTAGTTCTGCCCCGGCCTGGTTGGTGAGCGTCAGAGAGGTTACGGAGTCCTCCTGGCACGCCACCGTCTGGCAGAGCGCCACACAAGTGGTTGGCAGGGGGAAACCCGAGGTATTAGGTTGGGTGTCAGAGAGACGACCTACTGGGGAAGGTCATGGACCCGAATGTCATCGCAGCATTGGAGAAGGCAGGCATGGACCCGGGGCATCCGGAGCTGCTGCGCGTGCCTACGGTCCTGGGGGAGGCGCGGCGGGTGTTACCCCTGGAGGGCGACCTGCCGGTGCCCGTGAAGAATGACGAAGAGCGAGTGGTGTGGCTGCCGCTGCGCTCCATTTCTCAATTGTGGACGGGCTCGACCATTCCTCCGGACTTCTCCGTCGCGCCTCCAGCGGCCTATGAGCCCTTCTTCCTGCTGCTGGAGGCCACGGCCGCCGAGTACTGCGACGCCACGAACCAGCCCGAGCGGGACGCGGAGTTCGAGCGGCTCTACCTGCTGCTGAGCCAGCGGCCCGATAGCACGGACTCCAACCCGCTGTTCTCATACTTGAAGGCCGCCGCGCGGCTCTACCTGTCCCTGAGGGATGTCAGCCGCCCCGAGTTCGAGGCCGTGGCCGAGCGGCTCCGTCGCTCGGCGAAGACGTTCGCCTCCCGGATGGACAGCACCAACTACTACTTCCTGGTGCTCGGGGAGTTTCTCCACCCCTGAGCCCTCGCCCTCACGCGTGTGTCTCCCGTCATGACGTCTGCTCAGTCCACGCCCCCATCCCGTGAGCGGCCCCGAACGCCGCAGGCGCTGCAGGCGTGGCTGGAGGCGCACCACCTCACGCACGCGCGGCACGTGCCGTTGCCCGTGGTGGAGCCGCTGCTGCGCGAGCCGCTGCCGGGGATGATGGGGCTCTATGCCCTGGCCCATCTGCCGGTGACGGCCGCGCTGGATGGGACGCTCAACCTGACCCGCCAGGTGCGCGGTGCCTCCACGCAGGCTCAGCTCGAGGCGGCCGCCTGGGCCTGGCTGGGGCTGGAGGCCGAGCGGGTGCGCCGTGGGCTCGAGCTCGAGCGGGAGCGTGCCGCCACCGCGCGTCCTGCTCCCACCGATGAGCGCCTGGTGCCCTGGGCGCGGGCGCTGGAGCGGGCGCGCGCCCGGGTGCGGGAGAGCGCCGTGCCGCGGCTGCTGCCCGCCAGCCCCACCATCACCTTGCACGAGCGCCCCCCGCGCCTGCACCTCGAGGAGCCCACGTCCACGGACCTGCTCACGCGGGGGGCCTCGTGGGGGTTCCTCCTGAAGATGCGCGTGGTGGTGGATCCGCTCGCGGTGCTCGAGGGCCGGGAGGAGGGGCTGTCCTGTTGGTGCACACCCCAGGGGGCGGCGCGCTGTATCCACGCGCTCGCCGCGTTGGAGGCGCTGCTGGACATGCTCGCCGATCCCCGCGAGGCCCAGCGCAACGCACGGCTCGCGTGGCTGCTCTTCGAGGTGCCTGGCCAGCAGCTCCTCGCCGCGTTCGACAAGGCCACCACGCGGGCGCACGAGCAGGACGCGTCTGCGGCCGGCTCGCGCATCACCTTTCGTCTGGAGGGGCTCGAGGAGCGGCAGCCGCGGTTGCGCCCGTACCTGCACCGGCTGCTCAAGCGCGGGGGCCTGTCCAAGGGGCTCCCCGTGAGCTGGCGAGAGTGGGAGCAGGCCCGCGCCGCGCTCACCGAGCCCCGGGAGGCAGAGGCCTTCGAGCTGTGCGAGTTGCTCTCGCGGCTCTCGGCCTCCGTGGACGGGTACACGTTGCTGCTGCGCGCCTTGAGGCTGCTGGCCCATAGCCCGCACCTGTTCGCCGCACCGAGGCTGGATGTACCGCTGCAGGTGCGCGAGGCCCCGCTGGGCTTCGCTTTCGGCGAGGACGAGCACGGGCTCACCGTCCGTCCCGCCATCGCGGGAGCTGCCTTCCCACCCGGCGCGCTGCTGCCGCCGACGCCTGGCCCCGAGCGGCCGCTGCCATGGCTGCTGTTCGAGCCAGAGCCGCCGCGGCTTACGCTGGTCTCCGTTCCACCGGACACGCACCCGGTGCTCACCGCCCTGCGGGAGTACGGGAGCCGGCTGCCCGGCAGCATGCGCCCGGTGCTGCTCGGCAAGCTGGCGGGGCTGGAGGCCACCTATCCCGTCTCGCTGCCCGAGTCGCTCGAGGCCCACGGCGTCCCCGGACAGCCCGGAATGCTGATGCGCCTGCGCGCGCTGGGAGACGAGGGGCTGGAAGGGGCGCTCCTGGTGCAGCCGCTGCGTGAGGCTCCACCGCTGCCGGTGGGCGAGGGGGCCACGGAGGTGCGGGGGCTGCGCGGCGGGGAGCGGGTGGTGGCCCGCCGCGACCTGGACACCGAGCGGGCCGAGGCGCTGACGCTGCGCGAGCGGCTAGGGTTGCCGGCGACGGACTCGCTGGCGCGCTTCAAGCTGGTGGGAGCCGAGGCGGCGCTCTCCTTTCTGGAGAGGCTGGAGCCCTTGCGAGGCCTGCTGCTGGGCGTGGAATGGGAGGAGCAGGCCTGGCGGGTGTCCAGTCCACCGGATGCGCGGGGCCTGCGGGTGGAGGTACGGCGCAAGCGGGACTGGTTCGGGGTGCAGGGGAGCCTCGAGGTGGAGGGCTCGCAGGTGGAGCTTGCCGTGCTGCTGGAGGCCGTGCGCCGCCGGGGCCGCTTCGTGGCGCTGGGGCAGGGGCGGTGGCTGCGGCTCACTCAGCAGCTGCGCGAGGCGCTCCAGCCTCTGGCGGACCTGGCCTACCCCACGCGCGAGGGGCTGGAGCTGAGCCAGGCGGCGGCGCCCGTGCTGGACACGCTGGCCGAGGCGGGCGTACGGGTGCGGGCCCCACAGGACTGGCACAGGCTCTCCACCCGCATTCGCCAAGCCCAGGCCCGGGAGCTCTCCATTCCCACGGGGCTGAAGGCCGAGCTGCGTGACTACCAGCGCGAGGGCTTCCTATGGATGGCGCGGCTCACCGAGTGGGGGGGAGGCGGCTGCCTGGCGGATGACATGGGCCTGGGCAAGACGCTGCAGACCCTGGCCCTGCTGCTGCACCGCGCGGAGGCGGGCCCGGCGTTGGTGGTGGCGCCTACCTCGGTGTGCTTCAACTGGGCGCTCGAGGCGGCGCGCTTTGCGCCCTTGCTCAGAGTGCGCTCCTACCGCGAGGCGGACCGCGAGGAGCTGCTGACCCAACTCGCCCCGGGAGACGTGCTGCTCATCAGCTACGGGCTGCTGGTGGGTGATGCCAGGCGCCTGGCCCGCGTGCGCTTCGCCACGCTGGTGGTGGACGAGGCCCAGGCCGCGAAGAACCCGGACACGGCGCGGGCCCGGGCCCTGCGGGGGCTTCAGGCCGAGGCGCGGGTAGCCCTCACCGGCACGCCGCTGGAGAACCGGCTCTCGGAGCTGTGGAGCCTGTTCCGCATCGTCTTCCCGGGGCTGCTCGGCAGCCGGGAGCACTTTCGCCAGCGCTTCATCGGCCCCATCGAGCGCCAGGGGGATGCGCACGCTCGCGCCACGCTCGCCCGGGTGCTGCGCCCCTTCCTCTTGCGCCGCACCAAGGCGGAGGTGGCGCGCGAGCTGCCGCCGCGCATCGAGACGCTCGTCCCCATCGTCCTCTCGCCAGCAGAGCGCCTGCTCTACGAGGCCGCGCGGCGCTCCGCGCTGGAGCGTGCGGGGCAGGGGGTGGGCGAGGGCCAGCGCTTCGAGCTGCTGGCGGCGCTCACCCGGCTGCGGCTGCTGGCCTGCCACCCGCGGCTGGTCGTCCCGGACTTGACGGTGCCCTCTTCGAAGCTGGAGCGGCTGCTGGAGCTGGTGGAGGAGCTGCGCGCCGAGGGCGGCCGCGCGCTTGTCTTCAGCCAGTTCGTCCAGCTGCTCACCCTGGCGCGCGAGGCGCTGGAGGCGCGGGGTGTGTCGCTGCAGTACCTGGATGGGCAGACGCCCCCGGCCGAGCGCCAGGCCCGCGTGCAGGCCTTCCAGCGTGGCGAGGGCGAAGTCTTCCTCATCTCGCTCAAGGCCGGAGGCACGGGCCTGAACCTCACCGCGGCTGATCACGTCATCCACCTGGACCCCTGGTGGAACCCCGCGGTGGAGGACCAGGCCACGGACCGGGCGCACCGCCTGGGCCAGACGCGGCCCGTCACGGTGTCGCGCCTGGTATCCGAGGGCACCGTGGAGGAGGCCATCATCGCGCTGCACGCGCAGAAGCGGGAGCTGGCCGCGAGCATGCTCTCCGAAGCCAACGCCGCGGCGGCGCTCAGCCCCGAGCAGCTCCTGGCCCTGCTGCGCTTCTCCTCCGAGCCACCCGAGGTCGCCTCCTCTCCCACCGGGGGAGTGCCGGGGTGAGAGTTCCCGGCACACCCGGGTGTATTCTCATTTCACCCTCCGTACTCCTCACCTGGAAGGGCGGGCGCCATCCGCTACACTTCCAGGGACCCCCTGTGCGCGGTGCCCTTGTCCGGAACAGCCCAGAGCTTCTCTGAAGTCGTCGATGTCATCGTGGTGGGGTGCGGCCCCGTGGGGGCGCTCGCGGCCAATTACCTGGGCATGCAGGGGGTGCGCACGCTGATCATCGAACGGGACCTGAGGCTGTTCAGCCAGCCCCGGGCCTTCTCGTGTGATGACGAGGCGCAGCGCAACCTTCAGGCCGCGGGCCTGACGGGCCCGTTCGCCGTGCAGCTGTTGCCCTGCCAGGGCATTGACTATGTGGATGGCCAGAAGCAGGTGCTGGGCTCGGTGCCCCTGGGCGAGCTGGACTTCGGCGTGGGCCACCCGGCCATCTCCTTCTTCAACCAGCCCCAGCTGGAGACGGTGCTGCGCGGGGCGCTGCGGCGCTTTGCCCACGTGGAGCTGAGGATCGGCCATGAGCTGGTGGGCTTCACGCAGGAGCCGGACTTCGTCACCGCGCAGCTGAAGGACCGGCGCACCGGCCGGGTGCACGAGGTGCGCGCCCGCTACCTGCTGGGCTCGGACGGCTCGCACAGCTCCGTGAGGCGGCTGATGGGCGTGCGGATGGAGGGCACCTCCTACGAGGAGCCGTGGATCGCCATCTCTGGCACCCTGCCCAGCGCCGAACCGAACTTCACCTATTACGTGTGTGATCCGGACCGCCCCGGCTTCGTCACGCGGGGGGTGCACAACGAAGTGCGCATGGACTTCCTGGTGAAGGAGAACGAGCGCACCGAGAGCGTGGAGCGCAGCGACGTGGTGGAGCGGCTCATGGCCCGCTATGTCGACCCGCGCCAGGTGACGCTGCAGCGCGCCTCGGTGTTCACCTTCCAGAGCAAGGTGGCCGAGCGGTGGAGGGACCGGCGCGTGTTCCTGCTGGGAGACGCGGCCCATGTGATGCCGCCCTTCATGGGCCAGGGCATGTGCTCCGGCATCCGGGACGCCATCAACCTCACGTGGAAGGTGGCCCTGGCGGTGCGCGGCGCGGCGGACGACGCCCTGTTGGACACTTATGAGCAGGAGCGCCGCCCGCACGCGGTGAACATGATCAATGCCACCGTGCTGATGGGCCGGGTGTTCCTGTCGCGCATCCGCCCGGTGGCGGCGGTGCGCAACTGGCTCTTGCGGTGGCTGTTCCGCATTCCCCGCACCCGGCGCATGCTGCGCAACTACGAGTTCAAGCCGAAGATGGTCCTGGAGCAGGGCTGTCTTTCCGGTGGCAGGCGCCGCAAGCGCACCGCCGCCGAAGGCTCGTACCTGCCCCAGCCCCGGGTGGGCCTGGCCAGCGGCGCCACGGTGCTGCTGGACGAGGCGCTGGGCATGCGCTTCGCGGTGCTGGTGCTGGCCAACGCCGATGAGCCCGTGCGCCAGTGCGCCGAGGCGCTGGCCGCGGAGCTCGGCGGCGTGTGCTTGCGCGTGCTGCCGGTGGAGCGGCCGGCGGAGGTGGGCGCCGGAGACGTGGTGGACGTGGAGGGCAAGCTCTTCGCGTGGTTCTCCCTGCACGAGGCCGATGCCGCGGTGGTGCGGCCGGACCGCTATGTCTACGGCGCCTCGCGAGGGTCCGACATTGAACGGTTCCGGGAGGAACTGCGCCGCCTCGTGCGCCTGCCCCCGGTGGCGCGGCGGGACGAGGCCCCCGCCAAGGCCCTGCTCTCCTCGGGGACTTGAGAGAAGGACAGGGACAGCGGCCCCGCACTGGAGGAATATGCGGCGGGCGAAGCCGTTGAGGGCGCTCGCAACGAACGAGGGAGGGCGGATGCGCGGTCTGCAAGGGCTCATGCTGGTGCTGGTGCTGCTGGTGGCGGGGGCGGCCGGGGCCCAGGGCAAGCCAGGCAAGGGCGAGGCCCAGCGGCTCGGCGCGGGCATCGAGGAGCGCACGCTGAAGAACGGCCTGAAGATCATCGTCTGGCCGGACCACGACATCCCCAGTGTGGCGCTCTACAACTTCTTCCGGGTGGGCAGCCGCAACGAGCGCCCCGGCATCACCGGCCTGTCGCACTTCTTCGAGCACATGATGTTCAACGGCGCGAAGAAGTACGGCCCCGGGCAGTTCGACGCCGTGATGGAAGCCAATGGGGGCAGCAACAACGCCTACACCTCGCCAGACGTCACCGTCTATATGGAGTGGTTCCCCCGCTCGGCCCTGGAGCTCATCTTCGAGCTCGAGGCGGACCGGCTGGGCCACCTGGCCCTGGATCCGAAGATCATCGAGAGCGAGCGCGGGGTGGTGTACTCGGAGCGGCGCTCGGCCATCGACAATAACAACGAGGGGGCGCTGATGGAGCAGGTGCAGGCCACCGCCTTCGTGGCGCACCCGTACCAGTTCCCCGTCATTGGCTGGCCCTCGGACATCGAGTCCTGGCGGATCGAG
Source organism: Myxococcaceae bacterium (assembly GCA_035296065.1). GTDB lineage: Bacteria > Myxococcota > Myxococcia > Myxococcales > Myxococcaceae > DATHBR01. Next base: position 57,627 of record DATHBR010000050.1, read on the forward strand.
GATCTGCAGCGCTTCTTCCAGACGTACTACGCGCCCAACAACGCCACGCTGGTGGTGGTGGGCGCGGTGACCCCGGCGGAGGTGTTCGCCCTGGCGGAGAAGCACCTGGGGCCGCTGCCCTCGCAGCCCGTGCCCGAGCCGGTGCGCACCAAGGAGCCGGAGCAGCAGGGCGAGCGGCGCGTGGTGGTGCGCAAGCTGGCGCAGGCTCCGCTGCTGCAGGTGGCCTGGCATGGCGTGGACGCGAAGCATCCGGATGTGCCGGCGCTGGATCTGCTGATCCGGGTGCTGGCCAACGGAGACTCCTCGCGGCTGCACCGGCGGTTGGTGGAGGAAGAGCGGGTGGCGCTGGGCGTGGGCGCCCAGTTCCAACATACCTTTGACCCCTCCCTGGTATGGGTGGAAGTGGACTTGCCGCCGGGTGCGGATGTGGCCCGGGTGGAGCGGCTGCTGGACGAGGAGCTGGAGAAGGTGCGCTCGCAAGGCATCACGGACGCGGAGCTGCGCAAGGCGAAGAACATCACCGTGGCGGACTTCTGGCGCTACCTGGAGACCAACAGCCACCGGGGCCAGCTGCTGGGCAGCTACGAGGTTCACGAGGGTGGCTGGCGCAAGCTCTTCGAGGCCCCCGCGCGCTACGAGCAGGTGACGCGCGAGCAGGTAAGCAAGGTGGCCCAGCGCATCTTCGATGCGAACCGGCGCACGGTGGGGGTGCTCTTGCCCACGGAAGAAGCACCGGCCCAGGCGGGACAGCCCAAGGAGGCGGCACAATGAGCGGGTGGCAGGGCAGGGCAGGGCTGGTGGCGCTGCTGGTGGCGACGGGCGCGGGAGCACAGGGAGCACAGGCAGCACGGCCCCCCGAGCCGGTGAAGGCCGAGAGCACGCAGGGCGTGCGCCTGCCGAAGGCGACGGTGGTCGAGCTGAAGAACGGCGCGCGGCTCATCCTGGTGGAGAAGCGCGAGGTGCCGCTCATCTCCTTCAGCGCGTGGGTGAGAGGTGGCGCGCTGGGAGATCCCCAGGGCAAGGAGGGCCTGTCCTCGCTCACGGGAGAGCTGCTGCAGAAGGGCGCGGGAGCGCGGGACGCGCGGCAGTTCGCCGAGGCGGTGGAGGGCGTGGGCGGCGAGCTCTCCGTCACTCCGGGGGACGAGGTGCTGCGGGTGGACGGGCAGTTCATGGCCCGTGACTCCGCGCTGATGGTGGAGCTGCTGTCGGACATGCTGATGCGGCCCCGCTTCGAGGCGGGCGAGTTCACCAAGACGCGGGACCGGATGGTGTCCGAGCTGGCCGCCGTCAAGGACGGAGACCCCCGGGGCCTCATCGGCACCTATTTCCATGCCTTCCACTTCACGGGCCACCCGTACGGACGCCCCACGAGCGGCAGCGAGGCCACGCTGCCCACCCTCACGCGCGAGGACGTGCTGGCGTACGCCAAGGGGCAGCTCGGAGGAGACCGGCTCATCCTGGCGATGGTGGGAGACTTCGACACCAAGCAGCTGGCGCGCCGGCTGGAGACAGCGCTGGGCGGCTGGAGCAAGGCCGCGTCGCCCGCGCCCGTGGCGCCGCCGACCGTCAGGCTGAAGGGCCGGCGCGTGCTGCTGGTGGACAAGCCGGATGCCACGCAGACGTACTTCTGGATGGGCAACACCGGCATCGCGCGGGCGGACCCCAGCCGCGTGGACATGGTGCTGGCCAACACGGTGCTGGGCGGACGCTTCACCTCGCTGCTCAACACGGAGCTGCGCATCAAGTCCGGCCTCAGCTACGGGGCCAACTCCCAGGTGCTGGCGGACACCCAGCCGGGGGCCATCGCGCTCACCTCGTACACGAAGACGGAGTCCACCGGGAAGGCCATGGACCTGGCGCTGGAGGTGCTCACCCGCTACCGCCAGCAGGGCATGGACGAGGCGATGCTGGCCTCGGCCAAGGCCTATGTGCTGGGCCAGTTCCCGCCCACGCTGGAGACGAGCGGACAGGTGGCCGCGAAGCTGGCGGAGCTGGCCTTCTACGGGCTCGACGCCAGCGATGTGGACGGCTTCGCCACCACGGTGGCGGGCGCCTCGCGTGAGCGCGTGCACGGCATCATCCAGCGGGTGCTGCCCGCGCCGGAGGACCTCACCTTCGTCCTCATCGGCAAGGCCTCCGCCATCCGGGAGACCGCGCGCCGCTATGGCCCGGTGACGGAGATGAAGCTGTCGGACAAGAGCTTCTCGCCCGCGCCCGCGGCCAAGCGCTGAGGGCCCGTTACTTCGCCGCCGGAGCGGTGTGCCGGCTCAGGCACCGCTGGAAGCGCTGGTCCACCGAGCGCGCGAACCACGCGGTGGTCCGGTCCTGGCTCATCTTGGGGCTGCGGATGGCCACCTCGGGCAGCCGCTCGTACTCGGGCGGCGTGCCCTTCACCCGCTCATACACCTGGCGGACGGCTCTCCACGTCTCCGTCTGCTCGAAGTCCGCCAGCTTCTCCTTGCGCACGTCCCGGCGAAGCTGGCGCTCGCTCAGCTCTGGCGCGTGGCGGGTGCGGAAGGCCAGCAGCGCCGCCAGCGTGCGGCTGTCCTCGTCTCGCGGCTGCTCCTCCTTGTCATAGAGCAGCAGGTCTCCGTCCAGCACCAGCGGCAGGCCGGTGAGCTGGCTCACCTGCAGCTGAAACGCCGCGTTGCGCGAGGCGTAGAAGCCCGCGTTGTAGTCCGCGAAGCGGTAGATGGGCTTGTTGTAGCGGGCCTCGTAGCCCAGCAGCCGCTGCGCGCCGTAGCGCACCCCGCCCGCGCGCGTGTACAGCTCCTCGCGCACCTGCGCCTCCGGGCGATCATCGTCGGACTGCTGCTGCAGCGCGTAGCGCACGCTCACCTGCATGGAGCCCGCGGTGGTGATGGGGTTGAGCTCCTCCAGCCCCTGCGAGGAGATCAGCTCGCTGGCGAGGTCCGCCGCGGTGTACGCCGCCGGGTACTGCTCCTTGTACGCCTCGAGCAGCTCGCGGAAGAGCCGGTCCAGGTCCCTCTCCGTCTTCACCGCCTTCAGCCGGGCCTCGAAGGATTGCGACTGGCCCGGCGCCCGGTGCTTGAGCAGCGCCTGCAGCGCCGTGCGGCCCACGGCCCCCAGCTTCTCGGCGTATGCGTCCAGGCGCTTGCGCACGATGCGCGGCAAGTCTTTCACCGCCGGGTTGGCCTGGAAGCCGGACTCCTGCTCGATGACGGCCAGCACCTGGCACACCGGCTCCACCCACGGGTGCACCCGCTGGGACTCCAGCGCCACCAGCACATCGTGCGCCCAGCCCTCCCGGTCCGCCACATGCGAGGGGATGAGCCGCGCCACCTCCGCGTCGCTCAGCCGCGGCGGCAGTGGAACCTCCGGCTCCGAGCGCAGCCCGCGCGAGCTGCAGTCCGTCAGCGCCAGCAGCAGCCCCACCGCGAGCCCGCCGCGCTTCAACCTCGATGAAAACTTCATCCCTGGCTGTCCGAGAGCATGAGTCAGAACCGACACTGTCTCAGACACCGAACACTGGGCGCCAGGTCCACCCCTCCGGCCCCCCTCGAACCGTAAGGCCACGACAGCGTTGAGGAATTCCGTCAGGCTGAAAACAGTCTTCCAGGAAATCGAAGATTAAAATGCTAATTTTCTAATTGACGTTCAGTCTTTAAGAAACCACTAACAGCTAAGGTCAGTTGATCTCATAAGTCCGGACATGCCAGTAAACACGTGCTGATCCCCCTGGAGGTACGTGTTGAGCAACAAGATCCTGAGGACGTTTTGCGCCGCCTGGCTGGGCCTTGCCTATGCCGCTTGTGGCACCACTGAGCAGACCGGCGCGGACGACTCGCTGGGCAGCACCGACGAGAAGCACGAGGGCGAGGATCTCCAGCAGGCGCTGAGCGCGCTGAGCGGCGCGAGCGTGCTGGCGACTCAGGATGACGGCGTGACGCCGTCCTTCATCAAGGGCAACCTGGGCCAGGTGGCCGCGGGCCTGCGAGCCGCGGACGCGCAGCCGGCGCTGCGCAACGTGGCCGCCGCGTTCCGCATGCGCTCCGAGGACCTGGTGCTCAAGCGCACCACGCAGGACGAGCAGGGCCACACCTACTTCCGCTACAGCCAGACCAAGAACGGCCTGCCGGTGGTGGGCGCGGAGCTGATCCTGATGGTGGACAGCGGCGGCACCGTGTACGCCGCCAACAGCTCGGCCTATGACTCGGCCCAGGGCCTTCAGGCCGCTACCCGGCCCACGCTGGCCGCCGAGGCCGCCACGGTGGCCGCCATTGGCTCGGACCTGGACTTCAAGGCCGAGAGCACCGGCCGCCTGGTCTACGTGCGCGGAGAGAACGGCCGGTTGGTGCTGGCCCACGAGACGATCGTCACCGGTGAGCGCGAGGGCCTGCCGGTGAAGGACTTCGTGTACGTCAACGCGAACAACGGCCAGGTGGCCCTGCGCGCTCCGACGATTCACTCGGCGCTCAACCGCGCGGTGTACAGCGGCAACAACACCACCAGCCTGCCCGGCACGCTCAAGCGCTCCGAGGGCGGCGCGGCCACCGGCGACACCCACGTGGACGACAACTACAACCACCTGGGCACCACCTATAACTGCTACTCGGTGAACTTCGGCCGCGACTCGTACAACGGCATGGGCGCGCAGCTGAAGAGCACCGTCCACCACAGCACCAACTACGTGAACGCCTTCTGGAACGGCACCCAGATGGTGTACGGCGATGGTGACGGCTCGCAGTCGGGCCCGCTGGGCAAGTCGCTGGACGTGACGGTGCACGAGCTGACCCACGCGGTGACCGACTCCTCGTCGGACCTCATCTACCAGGGCGAGTCAGGCGCCCTGAACGAGGGCATGAGCGACATCTTCTCCGCGTACTGCGAGAGCTGGAGCAAGGGCTGGGCGATGGACGCGCCCATCTGGATGATCGGCGACGACATCTGGACGCCGGCCACCCCGAACGACGCCCTGCGCTACATGGGTAACCCCACGCAGGACGGCTCGTCGAAGGACTACTACCCCGAGCGCTACCAGGGCTCCTCGGACAGCGGCGGCGTGCACTGGAACTCGGGCATCGCCAACCTGGCGTTCAAGCTGCTGTCCACCGGGGGCACGCACCCGCGCGCCAAGACGACCGTCAACGTGACGGGCATTGGCGTGCAGAAGGCCGGCAAGATTTTCTACGAGACCAACGTGAACTGCCTGACCGCGAGCAGCAACTTCGCCGCGGCCAGGACGTGCACCGAGCAGAAGGCCGAGCAGTTCTACGACGCGGCGACGAAGGCCTCCACCACCCAGGCCTGGGAGGCCGTGGGCGTGGGTGGTACCACGACTCCTCCTCCGTCGGGCTGCACCACGACGGTGGTGCTCGCCAACGGCGTGGCGGTGACGGGCGTCTCGGCGGCCACGGGCGAGTGGACCTGCACCTATACGCTGTCGGTGCCCGCGGGCCAGAGCAGCCTGAAGTTCGAGATGAGCGGTGGCACGGGTGACGGCGACATGTTCGTGAAGTTCGGCGCGGTGCCGACCACCAGCGCCTACGACTGCCGTCCGTACCTCAACGGCAACACCGAGACGTGCAGCTTCACCAACCCCGCGGCTGGCACCTGGTACGTGAAGATCAACGCCTACACGGCCGTCTCGGGCACCAGCCTGAAGGGCACCTACGCGGGGACGCCGCCTTCGGGCAACGTGCTGACCAACGGTGTGGCCTCGGCGCCGTACTCCGCGACGACCGCGAAGACCTGGACCTGCTGGACGCTGCAGGTGCCGTCCGGGAAGACCTCGTTGGTCTTCAACCAGGCGGGTGGCACGGGTGACGCGGACATGTACGTGAAGCAGGGCTCGCAGCCGACGCTCAGCAGCTACACCTGCCGCCCGTACACCTCGGGCAACACCGAGACGTGCACCCTGAGCAATCCTGCCGCGGGTACCTGGTACGCCTGCTCGTACGCGTACGCCACGTACTCCAACGTGACGATGAAGGGCACGTACTAGCCCTTCACGCCGCGCGCTGAACGAAAGTCAGACGCCCGGGGGCACTGTGCTCCCGGGCGTCGTCTTTTTCGCGGGCTTCAGCGGCCCGGGCTCAGCGGCGCACTTCGATGTCGCGGGCGAAGCTGCCATCGCCCACCAGATCAAAGGAGGCGCGCACCGGAGTGCCCTCCTCGAGCTGCTTGAGCGGCACCTGCTGGCCCTGACGCACGCCGCGGCTGCGCTTGTCGATGCGCAACTGGTACACGTTGCCCTCGCCGTCGCGCAGCTGGACCATGTTGCCCTCCACGCGCGTCACCCGGCCGTCCACGGTGCCCGTGGCGATGACGACCTTCTCCAGCGGCACCGAGTCGTTCTGCCCCGCCGCGCGGGCCGCCTTGGCCGCGCCCTGGTGCCAGGCCTCGTCCTCACTGGCCTGCACCGCCTCGAGGCCAATCATCACCCGGCCCTCGGGAGCCTCCTGCGGCGTCCCAAGCTCCGTCACCTGCGCTCCCGTGCCCTGCGTCCCCATCGCCGCGGGCTGCAGCGGCGTGCCCGGGGCCACGGTGCCAGCGCCGGTGCCAGTCGCCATGGGCGTCGGAGCCACCGCCTGCCCGGCAGCCGTGGGACGCTGCGCCGCGGCCTCCGCGGGCGGTGCCGCGCTCACCATTCCGGATGACAGCTCCGCTCCAGGCCGGGCCGGTGCCGGCGCCGCCGCGGAGACGGGCGCTGGCCGCTCGGTCGCCTCGCGCTCCTTGCAGCCGGTGAACAGCGCGCACACCCCCACCATCCCCATCCACGCCCAACGACGCCCCATCATCAGCCTCCCCCGTGTGGGAAATCTGGTTCCTTGTACGCATCCCTGTGCAGATCGCGTGCCCAACCCGGCTGGTGGGCCATGCTTTCAAGGCCAGACAGTGCAAACCCTGGAGGACGTGCCGCGTCGGGCAGGCAAGGGCTCAGCGCGGCTCGGAGGGAGGCAAGGCAGGTGCCTGCTCGGGAGAGCGCCAGCGCCGCAGCAGGTCCCCCGCGCTTCCGCCGCGCTCGAGCCGAGCGTCACGCAGTGCACCCTCCGGACCCAGCGTGAGGACAAACTGTAGGGTCGGATCTCCCCTCAAGTGGTAGCGCAGGTCCCCAATACGTACCTCGGAGTTACCCTCCGGCCGTGCGGCAGTGGACACCAAGGGGAAGCGTGCCCAGGCCAACGCCTCTCGTACGGTGGGCAGGCTCCGGGCGGACTCCGGCAGCGCATCCGGCGTGGGCCGTGGCCACCGGCGCTGCTCGCGGGGCGCCTGCTCCAGGAGGGCCACCGTGCCCACCACATATTCGCTGGGCAACACGGCCACGTAGCGCCAGGTGGTGACCGACAGCAGCGCGGGGAACACCTTCACCTGCTCCGCCGCGGGCCAGGCCTCGCGCACGCGCTGGCTGAGCGAGGCCTGCAGCGCGATGCGAGCGCCCAGGTAGGCCACCGAGAGCGCGAGCCCCACGCCCAGCGCGCGCCGCCACACCGCGCGCCTGCGCCAGGCCCAGAGCGCTCCGGCCAGCAGGGGCAGGGTGAGCCAGGGATCCACCACCATCGTCCAGTCCAGCGTCCAGCGCCGCTCCGAGAAGGGCAGCAGCACGCGGGTGCCCCAGCCCGTCCACAGGTCCGCCAGCAGGTGCGCCAGGTTGACGGACAGCAGGCTGTAGAGGAACACGGGCCCGGTGCGCGCCGAGCGGAAGACGAGCCGCGCCACGGCGGTGGCGGCCAGGGCGATGACGGGGGTGAACACCAGCGCGTGCGACAGGCCGCGGTGGGCCTGGAGCGCGTGGACGACGGAGTTCTCCGCGGGCAGCAGGTTGTCCAGATCCGGCAGCTCGGCGGCCAGGGTGCACCCCAGCAGCACGGCCTTGTCGGTGGGGGACAGCGGAGCGCCCGGCGCATCGGGCTTGCGCAGCGCACCGATGGCGAGGCCCAGCAGTCCGTGCGTGAGGTTGTCCACGGCTCAGTCTCCGAGCGAGCGTGCCACGGCGCGCACGTGCTTGCGCACCTTCTCGCGGGCCGCGACGAGCGTGGCGGCATCCTCGGAGGAGTAGCCCAGACACAGCACCACGTCATCCTCGGGCGCGGAGCGCAGGCTCAGCCGTCCATAGTTGATGGTGCGCGAGACGGGCTCGCCCTCGGTGTCCGGGGTGAAGCGGCCGAAGACGGAGGCCAGCGGGTTGCGGCCCGGTGCCGTCTCCTTGAGCGCGAACAGGTGCCGCACGGCCTCCAGCGTGGCGGGCCGGGACATCAGCGTCTCCGGGCGCGCGGGGCCCCCCAGCTCCCGCTCGATGAGCCGCAGGCAGCCGCGCACGAACTCCACGTCGGTGATGACCAGACCATAGAGGTACCAGTCCGGGCACGCGGCCTGGACCAGCCGCGCCTGGGCATCGTCGAGCCAGCCAAAGGAGGGGCAGGTGAACGTCTCGCAGACGGCGGCCCGGTACACGCCACAGTCGCGCAGGTCCGCTCCGCCCGTCACCTTCGGGTGCCCCAGACAGCCCACCTGCTGCTGTGCCTCATCGATGAAGCCCAGCAGCGGGCACACGCGCACGGCGGGGAACAGCGGGGCCTCTCGGCGGGACTGGGTCAGCTCGCGAGCCGCGGCGCGGTACGCCTCCAGTTGCTTGGGCACCTCCCGCAGGTGCGCGGTCTGCTCCGCCAACCGCTGGGTCAGCGCGCCACGCGAATGATCCCGGAAGTTGTACAGCCCGCAGCAGGCGCCACACGAGGCGCCTTTACCAGGCTGGCATAGGTGAAAAGAGACGGGCACGGAGCCTCTATAAGAAGATGGAGGGGGGCGCGTAAACCCTCGTGATGGCCTGCTCCCTGGCCAGGCGTCTAAAACCACTCCGCGCGCATGCGGGTATACGAGTCCTCGCCTGATCGGCACAGCTCGACCAGGTGCGGCACGCGGGGCACCTCCGTGGCGAACCAGTACTGCGCCGCGCACAGCTTGCCCTCGTAGAAGTCCCGGTCCTCACCTCCCCGGGCGAGCCCCTCGCGGGCTGCGGCCGCCTGGTCCAGCCACCGCCACGCCACCGCCACGATGGAGAACAGCTCCATGTAGTCCGCGCTGTGGCGCAGCATCCGCTCCACCTCGCCCGCCATGCCCATGGCGCCCAGCGTCATCGTCAACTCACCCACCGCCGCCAGGGTGCGCTCCATCGCCTCGCACCAGGCCTCCGCCACGCCCGCCTTGCGCGCGCGCGCCACCGTGCTGGCCACCTCCTCGGCGAAGGCCCGCAGCGCCTCGCCCCCCGCCGCCACCACCTTGCGACCCAGCAGGTCCATGCCCTGAATGCCCGTGGTGCCCTCGTGAATGCTGTTGAGCTTCTGGTCTCTGAGCCAGGCCTCGGGCAGGTACTCGCTCGAGTAGCCGTAGCCGCCGTGCACCTGCAGCGCGAGCGCGTTGGCCTCGTAGCCCCGCTCCGCCGGGAACGTCTTGGCCATGGGGGTGAGCAGATCCAACAGCAGCCCCGCGCGGCGCCGGCTCTCCTCCTCGGGCGCATGGGTCGCCAGGTCCGCCTGCCGCGAGGCCGCCGTCAGCAGGGACAGCCCCCCCTCCACGATGGCCTTCTGGCGCAGCAGCATCCGCCGCACGTCCGCATGCTCGACGATGGGCGTCTGCGGCTGGGCCACGTCCTTGGCCCCGGCGGGCCGCCCCTGCGGACGGCCCCGCGCGTACGCCAGCGCCTCGTGGTACGCCACCGAGGCTGTCGCCACGCCGTTGAGGCCCACCATGATGCGCGCCTCGTTCATCATCTGGAACATGCAGGCCAGGCCCCGGTGCTCGGGCCCCACCAGCCAGCCTCGGCAGTCGCCCGCCTCTCCGTAGTTGAGGATGAGGCTGGGCAGGCCCTTCCAGCCGATCTTGTGGATGACGCCCGCCACCCGCACGTCATTGTCCACCAGCCGGCCGCCCTCGGGCCGGCGCGAGGGCACCGCGAACAGCGAGATTCCCCGCGTGCCCGGCGGAGCCCCGTCGATGCGGGCCAGCGTCAGGTGCACCACGTTCTCGGTGAAGTCCTGGTCCGCGCCGCTGATGAAAATCTTGGAGCCGGAGATGCGGAACGAGCCATCCGGCGCGGGAGTGGCCCGCGCCTTCACGTCCGCCAGGCTGCTGCCGGCCTGGGGCTCGGTGAGGGCCATGGTGCCCGTCCACTCGCCGCTGTACAGGCGAGCCATGAACTGCTCGCGCAGCCACGGGGTGCCGAACACCTCCAGCAGGTGCCCCGCGCCGATGGTCAGCCCCACGTAGCCATAGGCGCTGAGGTTGCCCGCCATGAGGTACGCCGAGGCCACCGAGGCCACCGAGATGGGCAGCCGCTGGCCTCCCACCTCCGGAGGCCGCGTGGCCGTCAGCAACCCCAGCTCCACCATCTGTGGGTAGAGCCGGCGCATCAGCGGGTGCACATGGACGCGGCCATCGCGGAAGCTGGGGGGCTCGGCATCCATCAACCGGTAGGTGGGGAAGAGCACCTCCCGGGCGAAGCGGCGCACGTTGTCCAGCACCAGCTCGAACGTCTCGCGCGAATGCTCGGAGAAGGCGGGCAGGGCGCAGAGCCCCGCGGTGTCGAGCACCTCGTACAGCTGAAAGGCCACGTCACGGTCGGACAGGAGCGGGTTGGCGCTGGCGGTCATGCGGCCAGTCTACGCTTGGGACGGGCGCTGGCCCCCAGCCGATTGGCTGCCCCCTTGCCATGCACGCAAGGAGACTGGCGAATAACTGTTAGCTGGGAAAAAGCGGTTCCATTGCCCGAAAGGGAACGGAGCGACCTTGCTGTTAGGTTCTGAGTACGCCGATGAGTGACGCCTTCAGACAGCTGGCCGAGGCCATTCCTCAGCTCGTGTGGACGACCCGCCCGGACGGCTTTCACGACTACTACAATCAGCGCTGGTACGACTACACGGGGACGACGCCCGGCCAGGCCCAGGGAGAGGGGTGGCAGGGCCCCTTCCACCCCGAAGACATGCCAGAGACGCTGCGGCGCTGGCACCACTCGCTGGCCACCGGCGAGCTGTACGAGACGGAGTATCGCTGCCGCCGCCATGACGGCGTCTACCGCTGGTTCCTTGGCCGCGCCCACCCGGTGCGCGACGAGAGCGGCCGCGTCGTCAAATGGTTTGGCACCTGTACGGACATCGACGATCAGAAGCGCGCCGCGGACTCCATGCGCTTCCTGGCCAAGGCGGGTGAGCTGCTGGCCTCCTCTTCGCTGGACTACGAGGCCACGCTTGCCGAGCTCACCCGGCTGGTGGTGCCGCGCCTGGCGGACTGGTGCTCCATCGAGATCGCCGACGAGGATGGCTCTCCGCGGCAGGTGGGCGTGGCACACGTCGACCCGGGCAAGGTGCGCTACGCGCAGGAGCTTCGCCAGCGCTACCCGCCTCGTCCGGAAGAGCCCCAGGGCGTGCACTACGTCATCCGCACGGGCCAGACCGTGTTCCTCCCGGACATCCCGGACGAGCTGCTGGCGGCCAGCGTCAGGGACGCGGAGCACCTGCGCATCGCCCGCGAGCTGGGCCTGCGCTCGGCCATGACGGTGCCGCTGACGGCGCGGGGCCGCACCCTGGGCGCGCTCTCGCTCGTCAACGCCGAGTCCCACCGCCGCTTCACCCGCGATGACCTGGCCCTGGCCGAGCAGCTCGCCGCCCGCGCGGCCCTGGCGGTGGACAACGCACGGCTCTATCGCGAGGCGGTGTCCGCCGAGGAGCGCTTCCGCTCGCTCATCGCCGCCACGGCCCAGACGGTGTGGGTGACGCGCCCGGACGGCACCATCTCCGAGGATTCTCCCTCCTGGCAGGCCTTCACCGGCCAGAGCCTCGCGGAGTGGCGAGCGGGCGGCTGGAGCCTGGCCATCCACCCGGAAGATCGCGAGCAGGCCACAAGCGCGTGGCAGGAGGCGGTGAAGAGCGGGCGCGTCTACGAGGTGGAGTACCGGCTGCGCCGCCCGGATGGCAGCTACAGCATCACTCAGGCGCGCGGTGTGCCCGTGCGCAACGCGGACGGCGGCGTGCGTGAGTGGGTGGGCGTCAACGTCGACGTCACCGCGCAGCGCAAGGCCGAGGCGGAGGCCCGCCAGCTGCGCTCCGAGCAGAGCGCCCAGCGCCACGCGGCGCTGCGGGCCGAGGTCAGCACCGCGCTGGCCAGGCCAGGCGGCAAGGACCGGATGCTCCAGGACGCCTGCGAGGCGATGGTGCGCCAACTGGGGGCTGCCTCCACACGGGTGTGGCTGGTGGACCGGGAAAACGGGCTGCTGGTGCTGAGGGCCAGCGCCGGCCAGGCCTCGAAGGGCGAACGGCCACCGGGCCCGCTCCGGCTGGGAGAGCTCGAGGTGGGGCGCATTGCCCAGGAGCGCAAGCCGCACATCACCAACGACGCGCGCAACGACGCGAGGCTCAGCGAGCGGGACTGGGCCGCTCGCCAGGGCCTGGTCTCGTTCGCGGGCTATCCGCTGGTGCTGGGAGATCAGCTCGTGGGAGTGCTCACCCTCTACGGCACCGCGCCGCTGAGCCAGGAGACGCAGGACGCGCTCGCCACGGTGGCGGAGATCATCACCCAGGGGGTGGAGCGCCGGCGCGCCGAGGAGTCCCTGCGGCTGCACGCGCAGGAGCTGGCGCGCTCCAACGAGGAGCTGCAGCAGTTCGCGTACGTGGCTTCGCACGACCTTCAGGAGCCGCTGCGCATGGTGGCCAGCTACACGCAGCTGCTGGGGCGGCGCTACCGGGGCAAGCTGGACTCCGACGCGGACGAGTTCATCGGCTACGCGGTGGACGGGGTGAACCGGATGCAGCGGCTCATCCAGGACCTGCTGGCCTACTCGCGCGTGGGCACGCGGGGCCGCGATCCCAGCCCCTGCGAGGCGGGCCAGGCGCTGGAGCGCGCGGTGGAGAACCTGCGCGCGATGCTTCAGGAGACGCACGGCGAGGTGAAGGCCGGCCCGCTGCCGAGCGTCCGCGCGGATGAGTCGCAGCTCACGCAGCTGTTCCAGAACCTGGTGGGCAACGCGCTGAAGTTCCGCGGCAAGGAGCCTCCGCGCGTCGAAGTGGCCGCCGAGCCCCAGGGCGCCGAGTTCTGGCGCTTCACCGTGAAGGACAACGGCCTGGGCATCGATCCGCAGTACTTCGAACGCATCTTCATCATCTTCCAGCGCCTCCACGGCCGCGAGGAGTACCCGGGCACCGGCATCGGCCTGGCGATCTGCAAGAAGATCGTCGAGCGGCACGGGGGGCGGATTGGACTGGAGTCCCAGCCGGGAGGAGGCTCCACCTTCTGGTTCACGCTGCCGGCCGCTCCCGCCCCCACACCGCAGGATTCACAGCCATGACAAGCGCGGAATTTGGCAGACCGATCGAGATTCTCCTGGTGGAGGACAACCCGGGAGACGTGCGGCTGACCATCGAGGCCCTCAAGGAGGGCAAGGTGCGCAACAACCTCTCGGTCGCGAAGGATGGCGTCGAGGCCCTGTCCTTCCTGCGGCGCCAGGGGACCTTCTCGGGCGCGTCGCGGCCGGACCTCATCCTGCTGGACCTGAACCTGCCCCGGAAGGACGGGCGCGAGGTGCTGGCGGAGATCAAGGATGACCCGGTGCTGCGGCGCATCCCGGTGGTGGTGCTGACCACCTCGAAGGCGGAGGAGGACATCCTGCGCACGTATGATCTGCACGCCAACTGCTACATCACCAAGCCGGTGGATCTCGATCAGTTCATCGCGGTGGTACGGTCCATCGATGACTTCTGGCTGTCGGTAGTGCGGCTGCCGCCGAAGCAATGACGACCATGACCGCCCAAGAACGCCCGCTGAGGCTGCTGCTGGTGGAGGACAACCCCGGCGACGCGCGCCTCATCCAGGAAGAGCTCAAGGAGGTGCCCTCCGCGCGCTTCGAGGTGCTGCACGTGCCGCGCATGGCCGAGGCGGAGGCGGTGGTGCGCGAGTCTCCGCTGGACGCGGTGCTGCTGGACCTGTCGCTGCCGGACGGGCACGGGCTGGCGAACATCTCCCGGCTGCTGCAGGCGGCGCCGGCGGTGCCGCTGGTGGTGCTGACGGGCACGGACGACGAGCGGCTGGCGGTGCAGGCGGTGCATCAGGGAGCGCAGGACTACCTGGTGAAGGGGCAGGTGACGGGGCCGCTGCTGGTGCGCGCGCTGCGCTATGCCATCGAGCGCAAGCGGGTGGAGGAGGGGCTCAAGCGCGAGGAGGCGCAGCGGCAGACGGCGCTCTTCCGTGAGCAGTTCCTGGGCATCCTGGGGCATGACCTGCGCAACCCGCTGCAGGCCATCTCGGGCAACGCGGGGCTGCTCTTGCGCTACGGGGGGCTGACCGAGCCCCAGCGCAAGGCGGTCAACCGCATCTCCATCTCCGCGGACCGGATGGCGCGGATGATCAACGATCTGCTGGACTTCACCCGGACGCGGCTGGGCGGTGGCTACCCGGTGAGCCGGGCGCGGATGAACGTGCACGACGTGCTGCGCCAGGTGGTGGAGGAACTGGAGGTGGCGCACCCGCAGCGGCGCTTCGAGCTGAGCCTGTCCGGCAACGGCTGGGGAGACTGGGACGCGGACCGCATAGCCCAGGCGGCCTCGAACCTGGTGGGCAACGCGGTGCAATACTCGCCCGAGGACAGCCCGGTGCAGGTGCTGGCGAAGGACGATGGGGACGGGGTCTGCGTGCAGGTGCACAACCTGGGGCTGCCCATCCCGGCGGAGCGGCTGCCGCACATCTTCGATCCGTTCGTGCGAGGGCAGGACGGCTCCAAGGGCCAGGGGCGCATGGGGCTGGGGCTGGGGCTCTACATCACCCACGAGATCGTCCGTGCGCACAACGGCACGCTGCGGGTGACGTCCACCGAGGCCGAAGGCACCCGCTTCTGGATGAACCTGCCGCGCTACGCGCCAGCGGGCAATGCGCTGGATTGACCGCGTCGTCCGCTCAAGAGTTGTCTGCGGGTACTGAGACCAACTCCTCTCCAACTTCATGGAAGATGCCGCTGATGAGGCCCAGAAACTCTCTCTTCTGGGCTGGCGTGCACGTGGGGAGAAAGACGTGAAGCACGCGCGGATCATAGAAGCGGAAGTACATCCGCTCTCTCATACCCTCGGATTCGACCATCAGAAATTTTCGCAGATGCCTGCGCGTCTCCAGGAAAGCCAGAGGGCAGGTGAAGTAGATCCCCCATGCCTGCCCCCACCCCTCTGCAAGAAGCCGCTCCAGAAGCTTGGACCCGGGGGTGAGCCTGACCAGGTAGGGTGCGACGTCCGCCAGGGCCTCTCCCTGAGGCCCTTCGTACAAGGAGAGGTATTCCTCTGTGGACTCTTGCAGCAGCTCGAGCACACGGGGGCTGCGCGCCATATCCAGGACAGCGAAGAGATTCTCTTGAGCCCTCAAGACGGCTAGCGCTTGAGCCGTGGCCTCATTGAGGGGTACCGGAAGCGCGGTACCCTCGAAGTACACACTGAAGTCAGTTGTTCCTGCGCGGATCCAGGCTCCATGGCTGACGACGCCTGTGTCCACACGCTCGCCGCCTAATAGGGTGCCCGCCGTACTTTTTAGATCCTGCAGATGACCTTGCGCCCCGTCCCAGGTGAGCTCGAAATGAGCATGGGACATCTCCACATCATGGGGGATGGACAGGTCCATGGCCTGGGCTCGGCCCACGCGAATCACCTGACCCGGCCCGAGAATTCTTCGCTGGTGTGCCATGCGGCCCCACCGCACTTGAAGGACAAGGCGCCGCCCAGGCCTGCTGGGTTCTTGATGCGTTGCTGTCTGCATGGAAGTCCTGGTGTGATTGCGATGAAGTCTTGCCAGCCCGTGTAAGTTCACCCCGGCAAGGTGATGCCAATCTCCGCGAATGACTCTCGGCTTGTGTCCAGGCCTTCAGGACCCTGAGCACCAGCTTGCACCACTAGGGACTCATCAACACTCAGGACAATAGGAGCGCCAGGATTCAGGATCTTCTGCTCGAACAGCTTGCGTGCCAGTTCAAACTGGGGCGCGGACATGCCATAGGCTTGCCGCCACTCTGCCAAAGCCATGTCCATTTCCATGAGCTGGCGACGGAGCAGATGCGCTCCATTTTCGTAGACCAATCGCCATGGCTCGGCGGCGGTCAGCCGCGGCCCTTCGTTCCAGAATGCCGCCGTCACGATGGGAACGGTCTTCCCCTGATATTCCTGAAGCAGGTACTGGAAGGTCTCCCCCTCTGCGAGGCGGCGGTGCTCCGAAGGCATCTTCCGAGAGGCCTTCGTGACGTCATAGGCGCCGTCGGACTGGAAAGGATTGCGAGGGCTCTTCGCATCGAAGAAGGCCCCGACGACACGGTTTCCCGAGAACGACACGGTCCCTCGCGAGCCCATGCTGTCCTGTACGTTGTAATTTGTTCCGTCCCAGGACTGTTCATGCGCGAGCTCCGGGTATCGAGCGACCATGATGGCGTGGATTACCGATCCCAGGATCACTCCCTCCCAGAGCCGCTGCCTCTCTGGGAAAATGTCAAGATTGGCCGTCATGGAATGTCTGACCTCAATGAGAGTTTGGGGATACATCATCACCTGCGCTGAAGGGGATCAAGACGGAAATCTTCTAACCCGTCACCTGGCACCCTTGGCCCGGTTCTCCTGGCGGGAGAGTATTTGCAGATTGGAGTAGCTATTCGTTCCTCCCTTGGACTTTGGAATGATGTGATCAATCTGCCACTCGTCTGGATCGGGGGTCACGCCCTTCTGACTCTTGGCTGGCTTTTTCAAGATCTTCCCGGAGAGGTCCGAGCGGACGACGCCGCCATTCCTTTTCATGTTCTCTTCAATGGCCTTGGCTTTTTGCTCCGGGGTGAAGTCCTTACCCGGGCCCACTTCGGGAGGGTCCTGAAGATGGCTGTAGGGGCCCTCTTGAGCGGGTGCCTCGGCGGGGGGCGGGGCCTCGGATGGGGCGGCGCTTGCCTGGGCGGCTTCCTTCTTCTTCTTCTCGCATTCTTCACAGAATGGCACGCCGTTCTGGGCGGCAAGAACGATGGTCTGCCCTTGTGCGGACGAGCCGATGATCACCGTGGGACAGCCAGCCACGAGGACGCCACCGTGTGAGGTCGGGTCTCCCAGGCGCGCGGCTTGCTTGTTCCCGATGATGACGGTCGCCTCGCCCTGAGAGATAGAGTCCGAGACGCCGGGTCCGACGCAGAGCAGCGAGTCCCCCACGCGAGCGGCGGGCTGGAACCCAATGATGACGGTGGACTCTCCCGATGTGGTGGGGCCCCCCACGTGCGGCACGGGGCCCGGCTCCACCTTGGGGCAAACATGCATGTCCGTGATTCGCGCGGCCGGTGGCATGTCGCACCTCCTCTCAGGGCTGGCTGCCGTCGTCCGCCAGCGTGGGCTTGGTGGGCTGGGCTTCCACGGCATCCTCGGGAGCGGTGGGCTTCGCTCCGCTTCCGGTGAGGGCTGAGCCGCCGCTGTTGATCCGCACCAGCGTGCCCTTGATGGCGATGCCACCGCTGTCGATGGTGATGAACCCTCCTGGCCCCTTGAGGGTGATGCCGGTCGCCGCCTCGATGACCACCGTCTTGGTCTTCAGGTGGATCTCCTTGCCGGCCTCCATCGCGTGGATCTGCCCCACCTTGACCTGCAGGTCCTTGCCCACGGTGAGCGACTGCGTCTGGTCGATCTGCTCGTTCAGCACTCCCTTGACGTGAAGGTGGCTGTTTTTGTGAATCAGCTCCCGCTTGTTGGACTTGATGACGATGTCCACGTTGCCCGGGCCGTCGATGGCGCCTACCAGGAGCTTCCAGTCACCGCCGATGTGGTCCTGGCTGTCGCGGTGCACCTTCAGGTTCTTGTCCCGGAACACCATCTCGTTCTGGTCGCCGACCTTGCCGTCCTTGAGCTCGCTGCCGATGGTCTGGTGCCGGTCGTGGAGGATGTTCTCGAACGAGTCGTTCTTCACGTGGACGTCGTGGTTACGCTCGGCGTGCATGAAGATCTGCTCCGAGCCCTTGCGGTCCTCGAACCGCAGCTCGTTGTAGCCGACCTTTCCCTTCGAGCTGTTCGACTTGATGGTGCTCTTGGTCTTCTGGTCCGGCAGCTTGTAGGGCACCGGGTTGTCACCGTTGTACACGCGCCCGGTGATGATCGGCCGGTCCGGATCCCCCTCGATGAAATCGACGATGACCTCCTGGCCGAGCCGGGGAATGTACATCCCGCCCCAGGACTCTCCGGCCCAGAGCTGGCTCACGCGAATCCAGCACGAGCTCTTCTCGTCCTTCTTGCCCTGCCGGTCCCAGTGGAACTGAACCTTCACGCGGCCGAACTCGTCCGTGTAGATCTCCTCGCCCTTGGGGCCCACGACGATCGCGGTCTGTACACCCCGGACCACGGGCTTCGGCGTCAGCCGCACCGGCCGATAGGGAATCTCCGCGGAGATGCAGGAGAAGTGGTTGGAGTAGCTGAACTCGCCACCCCCTGACTCTTCATCCATGACCTGAGGCTGATAGCCCTGATGCCCCACGCTCGTGAGCAGATACCGCATGTTGAAGTCGCTGCGCGTGTGCTCCAGCAGCGTGAACATGAAGCCCGGCGTGAAGCGCTCGCAATCACTCTCGCCATAGCCCGCGGTCCGGACCGTCTGCCACTCCTCGAGCCGGATCTGCGCCAGCGTGTCGCTCTTTGCCGCGGAGCCTCGGCCGGGAACCTGGTACTCGCCCGGGTAGTCGTACACCTCGAGGTCCGGATCCTTCTCCGCCTTGAACTTCCCGTCCATCGGCAGGGTGGGCTTCTTGAAGTTGAAGTCCCTCAGGGCGACCTGCCCCGGCTGAATCTCCTCGGCGAAACGGAACCGCTGGACGCTGTCCTCCTTGACGACGGCTCCTGTGGCCCGGCGGAACAGGACTCCCTCGCCTCGCAGGCCCGCCACGATGGGCTTGCACGCCGCCGGGCTATCTCCCATGACGAGCACGTGTTTGTCCGCCGAGTGCTCGAAAAAGTAGAAGACGCCGTCCTCTTCCAGCAGCCGGCTGATGAACGCCCAGTCCGACTCCCGGTACTGCACGCAGTAGTCACGAGGCTCGTACGTGCCGCTCAGCGCGAACCGGAAGCGATCGCTGGCGATGCCCGCCGTCTCGAGCACCTTCCTGATGATGTCCTGCGTCGTCATCGTCTGGAAGATGCGGTTGTCATGGCGGTGCTTGAGCCGCCACACATGGGGCACCACGGTGACCTGGTAGATGGCGTACCGCGGCAGGTTGTTGACCTGCTCGAACCGGCTGACGATGCCGTGGATGAAGCGCGGCTGAAGCTCACTGGCCAGCGTGAGCACCGCCGGCTTGCCGACGATGCTCGCGAAGTCGAGCGCCGGGTCCTCGCAGGCCACCTCGAGCTGAAACTCGTACTGGCTCGAGATGGCCTCGTGGCCCGAGAACCGGACCACGAGCAGCTTTTCGGGACAGCCAGAGACCTCGAACCGGAACAGCAATGGGCTGCCAATGACTGTGGAGCGTGCGTCCATAAAAAATGGCCCTCAAAAGTGGCGGGAGGCGGAACGGCGCAAGGGAGGGAAGGAACTCCTCGAGTGAGGAAAGGCTTCAGCCGCCGAGCACTGGCGTCAGCCGGACGTAGCGCCGGCTCTCGACCTGCTCGAGCATGAAGGTGGCGACGTCGGCCCGAGAGATGCCCTCTGGCACCTCGGTCCACCCGACAGACACCTGATAGGCCCCACGCGCGGGCTCGTCCGTGAGAAGGGTGGGCCGGATGAGCACCCACTCGAGCGCGCTGCGCAGGAGAGAGGCCAGCTGCTGCTCCCAGCTGGGCGCTGGGCTCTTCTGAAGGAACGGCGCGAGGAGCCGGCCCAGCAGCCCGCGGCGCACCCAGCCTTCTCTGGCCGGAGGAGGCGCGAGGCAGATGAAGCGGTTGACCCGATACTTCAGCATCGCCGCGACGATGTTCTCCGTTGCCTGGATCAGGGACGCGGTACCCCTGCGGCCAGAGAAGCCAAGCGCGGACAGCACGACCCGCTGCCCCAGCATGGCCGTGTCCACCGCTTCCGGGCTCAGCACATCTCCCTGCAGCACATGCAGCTTGGGGTGATGCATGGAGAGGGCATGGGGGTCTCGCACGAAAGCCGTGACGGTGTGCCCCTCCGCCAGAGCCTGCTCGACCAGGTGGCGGCCCGTCCGGCCCGTGGCGCCGAAGATGAGCACCGGCACCGTGTACTTCTCCTTCTTCTGCTCGCGGGTCGGCCCATAGGCGACCGTGCTTCCTCGGCCGGTGACGGAGATCGTGAGGATGTCGTCTGGGTTGTCCATGATCAGGGCCCTCCTCGGGATGGGGGCTACGGGTTGTCCGCCGCGGTCGCTGGCTGCTGGGAGATGAGCGCGCCGGGCTTCGTCGGGCCCGGAGGAGGCGGAGGCATCAGGATCCTGGAGCCAGCCAGCAGCTGCGGCTCTAGCAGCCGCACCCACAGCGAGGGCTCCGTCCCCACCAGCCGGGAGTCCTGCACCGCCAGTGTCCGTTGGGCCTGGGCACGGCGGTACAGCACCGGCGGCATGGACGGCTGACGCGGATCCAGGTCATGCATCACCACCTGCTCGTCGAGCACGATGCCCTCGGGTGTCACCGACAGGGCCGAGGTGAACTCCACCTTGCGGTGCAGGCCATTGGGCTGCACCAGCGTCTCCTCCCGGCTCAGGGGGAACCACGTGGGGCCCAGGCACGTCCCTTCGTTGCTCACCACCGCCTCGGCGAAGAAGCGCCCCTGGCGCAGCGGTAGCACCCGCGCCATGCGCCGGCAGGTGGGCGGCGCATCCTCCGTGCAGACCTCGCCCTCGGCCACCAGGACCGTGACGCTCCCGGACTGCTCAAGCCTCAGTCGCGACAGGCGAGGGTAGGCACGCAGGCTGCCCAGGGCCCGGACGACAAAGCCCCTGTTCGTGCGCTCCACGAGGCCCACGGGGCCCAGGCCCTCTCCATTCTCGAAACGCCGGGCGACCACCCAGACCAGGCGAAGGTCCGCTCGCACCGTCTCCAGCACCAGGTCCTCCTCGGTCAGCCGCTTCGGGGGAAGAGGCTTGGACTCCGGGCCGGCTTCACGGCACTCCTCGGCCTGGGGTTCCTGCCACAGCACGGGCGAGCCCGAGCAATCCAGGGCAGGGCGGGGTGCCAGCCCCTGCTCACGGTCGAAGCCATGGAGCAGCAGGGCGAACCAGTCGTCCGGCGTGGGCACGACGCGTGCGTCCATGGCCGCCTCCGCGACGCAGAGCCTGGGCGCGGGCTGGGAGACACAGGCGGCAAGCAGGGCGCAGAGCGCCGCGCTGGCAAGGGTGGGGATGCGGCTCATTGGTTCCTCGGGTTGGGAGAAAGGAGTGCCACGGGTGCGCGCGGTCATGCGTTCCCCATGACGGTGAGACGGTTCTGACGGTTGGTGCCCAGCCACGTGTCGCGCCCGAGCTGCGAGGGCCAGCCACTGGAGAGCTTGAAGGTGTGAGTGACGCTCTCGGACAGGAAGAGCTCGAAGGTGTACTCGAGTGGATCCCTGACGAAGAGAGCGACGACCTCGCGCGCCAGCGGATACAGGTCTCCATCCGCCATGAGCCGGCGGTAGGCCCGCGGAGGCAGGGGGCCGATCTCCACCTGGAAGCGGCCCATCCGGTCGAAGGCCTTGCTGCCCAGCAGCATGTTGCGGCCCAGCTGGTGATGGGCGCGGCCCAGGCGCGTGCGGGCGTCGATGTCCACCCAGCGGCCCACGAACTGCCGTACGGTGACGCGCGCTCCCTCCAGATCCTCGGCGAGCACGTCCTGCAGCGCCATCTCCAGCCGCTCGGCCGTGCGCACCCTGCTGATCAGCAGCGGAGCGATTCGCAGCAGCCGCCAGGGCGGAAGCAGCCCCGGCCAGGAGCGCTCGTACGTGTCGAAGCCCGCCAGGGCCAGGATGCGCCGGGACCACTGGTCCGTGCAGCTCGAGGTGAGCTCGCGGGTAACGCGGTAGCGGCACTCGATGCGGTACAGCAAGGACAGGAGCCGGTGGTGGAACAGGTCCAGGAACTCGCGCAGGGGCGTGTTGTCCGGATCCTCGTGGGCCGCCTCCTCGGCCATGTACAGCGGCAACGGCGTCGCCGAGCCGGTGAGCCCCAGGAACGTGGTGGTGACTTCGAAGAGCGGCCGCCTGGCCTCGGGCTCATCAGGGCGGTAGGTGACCTCTTTGAGCACCAGCGAGCTGACGTCGCTCGAGGAGAAGCCCAGGTCGGGATCATGCCGGAAGCGGATGTACTCCTCGCTGACGGGGCCCAGCTCGCCCACGCGCACCGCGTCGGCGGTGAGCCGCTCGAGGAACGCCACCAGCGGAAAGAAGCCAGGCTGGTGGGGCGCGGAGCGGATGATCCGCGACACCTCTACAAGGTCAACTGGGAACCGTTGCGCGGTGGCCACGAGTGCTCCATCTGGGAGGGCTGGAGACGGATGCCCAGCTCGTTGAAGGAATTGAGAGTGACATTCGAGGCGAACAGCTCATCGAGGATGCAGCCGAAGAGGAACGCATCGCCGCCGCCCAGGAAGCTCGTCTCGTCCACCGCCACGGTGATGCGGTTGCCTCGCAGCGGAGTTCCCTCGAGGAACCGGATTCCAGGCCGCACCTCCACCGAGCGCACCGCGTTGATGCGCAGCCGGGTGGCGCGCGCCGCCAGGTCGTCCGTGAGGGCCTTGAAGTTGTAGAGCTCCAGCAGCCGGCGCAGGGCGTCCGCGTCCCCCAGGGACTGCTGATTGACGGCCAGGTGCGAGAGCAGCCGCCAGTGCAGCTCCGTGCCCAGGGGGGCCCGCGTGGGCCGGCTGACCGGAGAGATGTTCTTGAAGCGCGAGTTGGTGGGTGACGAGATGGTGGGCAGGTTCACGTCTCCCACCTGCAGCCGGGTGGGCAGAGAGCGGTTGGTGCAGGTGAGCGCGATGGAGAGCGTCTCCTCGGTGAGCGAGGGGAGCACGTCCCGTGGCGTCTCCAGCGAGAGGTACGTGTCGATGCCATCGTCGATGGGCGAGGCCGCACGGCGCAGGCGGTAGAAGGCGGACTCCGCGCCGTCGCCGGAGGCGTGGGCGAACTCGAAGAAGGGGCGGTAGTTGCGTCGCTCGTTCAGGCCAATCTGCAGGCCCGTCACCGAGTCCACCGAGAACACCTCCATGTGCCTGGGCTCGAGGCCCTCGGCCCGGAGCAGCTGGTCGTGGGACAGGACGCTGTGGCGCAGCGGGTGCGCCGAGGCCGGAAAGAGGTTGATGGCCGGAGCGCAGTAGAGCCGGAACATCTCCGCGCCCACGCGGGCCTCCATCGGGGGAGGGCGCTCGAACTGGAAGGCCAGCTCGAAGCGGCTGTCCTTGATGGACCTGGCTGCATCCAACCCTCGCACCTCGAAGAAGAGGAACTTCTCGGGCAGGGTGAAGTACTCCTGCAGCTGCCGGTACCCCTCGGCGGCCCGGGGCCAGGGCAGCAGCCGGAAGTCGCGGTCGAACCCCGAGGCGTGAATGGCGCCAGCACCGAGCTGCACGGACTTCCCGTACTCGTTGCGCACCTCGACGCCGCGGCAGTAGCGCATGAGCCACATCAGCATCAGCGCGCTGGTGGCCAGCTCCGCGTGGATGAACAGCCGCAGCCCCTCGGGCCGGAAGATCTCCGCGTGGACCTGCTCGTGCGCCTGGAAGAACAGCCGCAGCACCGGCGCGGTGACGGAGGACTTGTCCAGCAGCGCCTCCTCCAGCGTCAGCGGCAGCAGGTCCACGTCCGACGTGGTGCGGAAGACACACGAGGTGCCATCCAGCGGCCGCGCGGCGATCTCCACTCCGGCGGGGACGGTGGAGCGACCGCGCAGGGCACGCACCTGGGGAGTGAACTCGATGATGGTGCTGGCGGGAACCGGCCGCAGGTAGTGGGGCAGCAGCAGGTCCGTCAGCACATGGACCATCTCTGGCACATCGTCATCCACCCGCTCGCGGATGCGGGCCGTCAAGAAGGCGAAGCCCTCGAGCAGCCGCTCCACATCCGGGTCCGCGCCGCGCTCCACCAGCAGGCCCGCGACGCTGGGGTTGGCCAGGCCGAACGCCCGGCCCATCTCCCGCAGGTACGCCAGCTCACTTAGAAAGTATTTGCTGAACATGAATGCTCCTTGGAGGGCTGGCTCACCACAGCTCGACCTGGTTCTTGCGCCCCAGCTGAGTGAAGAAGCGAATGGGCTGGCGGGCGCCCCGCACCACCAGCTGCGCGGAGACCTCGAACCTCAGCCCGGTCGGATCCGACTCGTCGGGAACGTGCAGCACGGCGACGTTCCTCAGCCGTGGCTCGTACTCCTGGATGGCCTGCCGCAGCGACTGCTGCATCCGCTCGATGGCGGACGGAAAGGTGTGGATGATGTCGTTGAAGTCCATGATGCCGAAGCCAGGCGCGGCCGCGGCCTCTCCTCGACGGGTGTTGAACAGCACGCGCAGGTGCTGCACCACCTCCTCGACAGGATCCACCCGTCGCGAGGTGTGCACATCGCCGCTCTCGAGCCGTGAGAAGAGTCCGCGGATTGCCATGGTCATTGCCTCCAGGGGGGCGCCCTCTGCCGGATCGGGCGCCCCCCCGAACGTCGGCCGTTACTTCTGCTCGGCCCAGCTGTCCTCGTGCTGCACACCGCCGTTGGTGTACGTCCACGAGATGGTGTGGAACACGAAGGTGAGCTCTTCCTGCGCCGGCTCGAAGGCCGACGCCGGGACGATGGTGTTGGGCACGTACTGCTTCACGCTGTTGATGCGCCCCTGCTTGAAGGTGACGGTGTGGAACTGCTCCGTCGTCCCGTCGCCGTTGGGGTTGGGGCGGAAGAACTTGAAGGTCGCCTCGATGACCTGGTTCTCGGTGAGCGCCTTCATCAGCAGCGGGGAGGACTTGTCGATGCGCTTGCGGATGAGCAGCGGCTCGTACTGGCGCCGGCCCGTGGCGAGGCCGGAGCCCCGCTCGCGCGCGGTGATGACGCCCTGCTCGTAGTAGACGCACTCGATCGAGCCTTCGCGGCCCAGGCTCACCTGGGTGCTCTCGCCTTTGATCTCCGCGCCATTTGCCTTCAGGTACAGGTGTACTGTTTCGGCCATTTCTGCCTCGTGTGCACTGCGGGGTGTTGGGGTGTCCCGGAACCCTCAGCGGTTTCCGGGGGTGAGGGGCACTGCCCTGGCCGCCCAGACACGGGCGGCCAGTCCTCTCTCGCTCCCTTGCGGAGCGAGGCTCACTGCTTGTCGAGCTTGCCGACGAGCGACAGGGTGAAGGAGGCACCCATGTACTTGAAGTGGGGGCGGACCTGGATGCTGCAGCGGTACCAGCCCGGCTGTCCCTCGACGTCCTCGACGGCCACGCGCGCGTTGCGCAGCGGCCGGCGCGAGCGCACCGCCGGAGCCGGGTCATCCATGTCGGCCACGTACTGGCTCAGCCAGTTGTTCAGCTCGCGCTCGAGGTCCGTGCGCTCCTTCCAGCTGCCGATCTGCTCGCGCTGCAGCACTTTGATGTAGTGCGCCAGGCGCGTCATGATGAACATGTACGGCAGCTGGGTGCCCAGCCGGTAGTTCGTCTCGGCCGCCTTGCCCTCGGGGTTGTTGCCGAAGAGCTTGGGGCGCTGCGTCGAGTTGGCCGAGAAGAAGGCGGCGTTGTCCGCGGACTTGCGGAACGTCAGCCCGATGAAGCCCTCCTCGGACAGCTCGTACTCGCGCCGCTCGGTGAGCAGCACCTCGGTGGGGATCTTCGTCTGAATCTCCCCCAGCGCCTCGTACTGGTGCAGCGGCAGGTTCTCCACCGCGCCGCCGGACTGAGGACCGATGATGTTCGGGCTCCAGCGGAACTTGGCGAACGAGGCGGCCACGCGGGTGGCCAGCGCCGTGGAGGCATAGCCCCACAGGTAGCGGTCGTGGTGGCCGACGTTCTCCTCGGTGAAGTTGAAGGCCTTCACCGGCACGGTGCTCTCGCCGTAGGGCAGACGCAGCAGGAAGCGCGGCAGGCACAGCCCCACGTAGCGCGAGTCCTCGCTGTCGCGGAACGACTGCCACTTGGCGTACTGCGGCCCCTCGAACATGGACTTGAGGTCCTTGAGGTTCGGCAGGTTGAGGAAGCTCTTCTCACCGAAGAACTCCGGGCCGGCGTTGGAGATGAAGGGGGCGTGCGCCATGGAGGCCACCGAGGCGCACTTGGTGAGCAGCTCCATGTCCTGCGGGGCGGGGCTGAAGTCGTAGTCGCCGCAGATCAGCCCGTAGGGCTTGCCGCCGAACACGCCGTACTCGTTCGAGTAGACGAGCTTGTAGAGCCCCGACTTCACCGTCTCGGGCGCGTCCTCGAAGTCCTTGAGCAGGTCCTCCTTGGACACGTTGAGCATCTCCACGCGGATGTTCTCGCGGAAGTCCACCCGGTCGATGAGGAACTTCAGGCCGCGCCAGCGCGACTCCATGGCCTGGAAGACGGGGTGGTGGAGGATCTCGTTCACCTGGGCGCTCAGCCGCCGGTCCACCTCGGCGATCATCGCGTCGACCAGCGCCTGGTCGATGCGCTCCTGGGCCCGGTTGGGCGCCAGCATCTCGGTGATGAAGGCCTGCACGCCGCGGCGGGCGACGTCGTAGCCCTCGTCGCGAGGCTTGAGCTTGGCCTCCGCGAGGATGGTGTCCAGCAGCGAGCCGTTGGCGTCGGCCACCGTGGTAGAGCCGTTCTTCAGCAGATTCGTGTCGGTATTCATGGCTGGTTTTCCCCTGGGGTTACTGCTTCGGCGAGGTGTTCTGGTCGGGCTTCATGCCCAGCTCCTTCATCAACTTCTCGCGGCTGTCCGCGCTGTTGAGCAGGTCCTGGAGCCGGCGGCGGAAGGCGGGGATGTTGCCCAGCGGCCCCTTGAGGGCGTTGAGCGCGGTGCGCAGCTTCAGCAGCGTGTCGAGCTCCGGCACCTGGTGGACGATGCTCTCGGGAGCGAAGTCCGACAGGTTGCGGAACTGCAGCGTCACCGGCATCGAGGCCCCCTCCTCCTGCGACAGCCGGTCCGGCACGGACAGGGTCACCTGGAGGTTCTGCTGGGCCATCACGTCGCTGAAGTTGTCCTTGTCGACGCTGATGGGCGCGCGCTCCTCGATGGGGCGCTCGTCCTTCTGGCCCGTGAAGTCCCCGAGCATGAGGATCTTCAAAGGCAGCTCAACCTGCTCCTGCGCGTTCCCCGTCAAGGACTGATAGAGAATGTTGATACGCTCAGTGGGTGCAACGGAACTTTCCTTGCTCATCTGCGACCGGTCCTTTTTGTGTGTGTGTGCTGCGGGTGAGACTGCTGAACGGCGGGGTGAAAAAGACAGACGCGTAGCCAGCCAGGCGCCAGGAGCGCCTGTTCCGCCAGACGTCAGGCTCGGGTGAGAGCCTTTAGGGCGAGTCCTTGACCGAGGCGATGGCCGGGCTGCAGTTCTTGGCGACCTTCGCGATGCCAGAGGGCGGCAGCAGCTTCGGGTCACGGAAGATCTGGAACAGCCTGGAGGTGTTGCTTCCAGAGGTGCCGAAGAAGGGGTTGGCCAGTCGCTCCGGGCGGATGTCGATGGAGATCTGCGCGTTGTTCAGGTCGTGGATCTCCCAGGTCGCCGTGAAGAAGCGCCCATCGGAGCTGGGCTCGATCTTCTTCACGCGCTCGAGCAGGCGGAACAGTCCCCACTCACCCGGTGCATCGAGGTCCGCGATGTGCCCCGAGGTGCTGACGATGCGCAGATTGGCGCCCAGCTTGCCGGCGGGACCGGGCCAGCTCATGGCCCTCCAGCGATCATCCGGGCCGTTGCGGTAGAGCTCCTCCGCCCCATCCACCGTGAGGGTGATGGTGGAGATGTCCGAGGGCGCCGCCTCCGCGGCCGCGCCGGGCCTCAGTCGCACGGCGAAGCGGACGAGCGGCTCCTGCGTGTCGCCCGGGAAGAGCGTCGTGCCCACGGCATCGACGCGCTCCAGGTACGTCAGCAGCTCCTCCTTGTACATACCGCTGAGCGAGGGGAGGGCGAGTTCCCGCTTCCGGCCGTTGGAGATGACCTCCTCGGAGAGCTGCGCCCGGACGAACTTCGTCACCACACCATTAGAGGGGTGGAGGAACTGAGAGAGCTCGGGCAGCGGCGCGTCCAGCAGGGAGTCCTTGTTGAACGGATAGCGGTTGGCCATCAGCGACATGAAAGGAGTGAAGACGTCATCGCACCACAGCTTGCTCTTCTTCTCGGAGACGCCGCGGAAGATGACGGTCCGCACCTGCTTGAGCGGAGGCAGCAGGATCTGCTCGAAGAGGGCCTGGCCACCCTCCTGGCTCTTGATGAGCAGCTCGACGTTCTTGCGGCTGGAGGCAATCTTCTCGATGAGCAGCCCCGCCTCGTTGGGCTTGTCACGCACGTCAAGCAGGGTGTTCAGCACCAGTGCGAGCTGGTCCTGGTAGGAGTCGAGCTGCGTCAGCTTCTCCTCTCCGTCGTCGGTGGCGGTGGTCTTGGTGATGAAGGCGAGGATGGGGCTGAAGTGCTTCTCCACGTCCTGGGGATACAGCTCGTATTCCCCCGTGGAGGCCTTGTTGTCGATGAGCTGGTGGTCCTGGGACTTGGGCGCGGCCTTGTCGAAGGTGCGAGAGATGATGGCGGCGAGCATTCCACCCGATGAAGTCTTGGCGGGCTCCAGGTGCACGTTGTGGGCGAGCGAGCGGAAGAGCTTCCCGATGGGGGCCGGCTTGCCGCGGACGAGGCTCTCCAGCAGCCGCTCGGTCTGGTCCATGTCCACCGGCTCCTCGACGCGCACGGAGTAGAGGAAGTCGGTCCATTCCTGGATGTACTGCTGGTAGTAGCGCGTGCGGAGCTCGGCGCGGTTGGCCTCCTCATTCTCCTTGGAGTCCCGGTTGAGCACCCAGGCCTCGGAGCCCTGGAACGCAGAGTCCATACGGGCCTGGATCCACTCCTCCCACGCCACCCGTGTGTAGGCGCCGCGCACCCGCTTGCCCGCCCTCATGGCCGGGACCGCGCCCACGATGTCACCCAGCGTCAGGCTGGTGTACTCGCGGTTGGCCTGTTCGACGATGCGCTCCAACTCCAGGGTGGCGAGAGGGATACGGTTGAGCGCCCGGCGGGAGGAGATCACCACCCGCTCATCGCGCAGGAACGCGAGCTGCTCGGGGTCCGCGGCGAGCATGGCGATGTAGGTCTGCGCATGACGGGTGATGGCCTGCTCCAGGCTCACCTCGTTCTCGGTGCCGCGGATGTCCTCCCAATGCTTGACCATCTGCTTGACGAGCCAGGCCTGGTGCAGCTCATCGAGCCGCGGCTCACGCGCGGTGCGTGGGTGGGTGACGAGCAGGTACATCTTCAGGTCTTCGAAGTGCTTGCCATAGGACTCGTTGCTGGGCTTCCAGTCGGCGCGATCCTGGTTCTGAGAGAACAGCTCCAGGCTCTGCTTGATGCGCTCGTGCTGGCGGCCGAGGAGGATGCCCTTGAGCTGGTTGTTGTAGAAGCCCTGGGCCAGGGGAAAGAGCCGATCTCCCTTGTAGAGGCCCATGCGCATCGACAGCGGCGCGTGCTCGACGCGGTGCCAGTTCAGCTCCGCGAGGTGCTTCTGCAGCGGTTCCAGCTCCCGCACACGGCTGATGTCGTCATTGGCGTCGAGCTTCACCGAGACGATCGCCTTTCTCACCTCACGGACCAGCTCCCGGTTCCTGAAGAAGGAGATGGTGGGCAGCACCAGCAGCAGGGCGGTGAGGGCCAGGCAGGAGCCCGCCAGGACATAGCGGCGCTTGCGCAGGCGGACCTCCTCCATGGAGGTGCGCATCGCGAGCTTCTGGTCCTGGAACATGACCTTGGTGAACACGTCCCAGATGAAGAAGCTCCGGCTCTCGGCGGAAGGCTCCGCGGCGGGCTGGGCCTGGCCGGCCAGCAGCTCGGCGCCGGGGGCGACGGGGCGCTCCCCGGGGCGCTGCTCCTGCGCCGCGCTCGTGAAGTAGACGCCGCGCATCACCGGCGTGTCCTGGAAGACGTTCTCCAGGAAGAGCGGCTGGACGAACTCGGCCAGGTTCTTGCGCAGCGAATCGAAGCGCTGAGGGAACTGGTAGATGTTCTCTCGCATCTCCAGCCGGCGCTCCTGGCCCAGCCGGCGGACGGACCGCTGCTCCAGGATGGACGTCAGCTCGTCGAAGCGCTTGAGGAGCAGCTCGGTGGGAGCCTCTGGCTGCGAGGCCAGCGGGACGGTGAAGCCCCAGATCTGCCCCCGCTCGGAGCGAGGCAGGTCGGAGAACATCTCCACGAAGCCCGTGAGCAGATCGCTCTTGGTGATCATCACGTAGATGGGCACCACGATGCGCAGCCGGGACGTCAGCTCGTCGATGCGCTCGCGGATGCGCTGCCCCAGCTCACCCGCGGCCTGCGGGTCCGCGCCCATCAGCTCGCTCACGCTGACGGCGACGATCAGCCCATTGAGCGGGCGGTGAGGCCGGTGCTTGCCCAGGGTGTCCAGGAAGGCGAGCCACTCCGTGTGCTCCTCCTCACCGGAGATATAGGCGCCAGAGGCATCCAGGAAGACGGCCTCGTTGCTGAGCCACCAGTCGCAGTGGCTCGTGCGGCTCACGCTGCGCCCCGCGCCGCCCCGGTTGGAGAGGTAGGGGAACTTCAGCCCGGAGTTGCGCAGCGCGGTGCTCTTGCCGGACTCGGATGAGCCCAGGACGAGGTACCAGGGAAGGACAGAGAGCGCGTCCTGGCCGCGGTGCGAGAGCTTGGAGGACTTGAGCGAGGAGACGGCTCGCGAGAACTCGGCCTGCATGGCCTGAATCCCCGGATGAGGCTCTGGCTTGAGCGGCTTGGGGGGCGGCGGCGGCGCGGTGGCTGCTTCCGCGGGCGGCTCGGGCTTCTTCTTGGCACGGGCCCGGCGGCGGCGGACGAGCGCCACCAGCGAGACCAGCAGCAGCACTCCCACCGTGGCGGCCATGCCCATCCATGGCGGGAGCTTGAACTTGATGATGGCGGCCCAGATTCCGGCGGTCATCAGCGCGCAGAGGAAGTAGAGCATCATCACTTTGCCTCCTGAGTGATCTTGGCCACGTGCAACTCGATGTCGTGAAGCATGTTGTTGGTGGTGACCTCGAGGCCCAGGAAGAGGCCTCCGTAGAAGACGAGTGCCAGGAAGACGGCCGCCATCGCGGCGAAGGTCAAAGACAGACGCCGGGTGGCCATGTTGAGCTTCTCCACGGGACGCTCACCGTGAGGCGCCAGCACGTCGAAGTCGAAGGGCTGCGCCCGCTCGAGGTCCTTCTGGACCGCGTCCCTCAGCGTCATCAGCTCGAGCTCGCCGCCGCGAATGCGGTAGCGCCCCTGGAAGCCGAACAGCAGGCAGAGGTAATAGACCTGGAGCACCTCGACGCGGTGCGGGTCCTTGCGTACGGTGGCCAGACGGTTGAAGAAGCTGTCTCCGGCGATGGTCTCGTTGAAGTAGTGCAGCTGCAGCAGGTTGCTCATCCAGAACTGGCGGTACGGCTCGGGCTTGTTGAGCACCAGCTCATCCAGGAGGGCCACCAGCGCGTAGCCCATGTCCTGTGCGTCCTGATGGCTGAAGCCGAGGACGGCCGCGCGCCGGAGCACCTCTTCGACGACGCCCCGGAGGCGATGGTTGAGCACCTCGGGCGGAGGAATCCCGGACGCCTCCGCCTGGCGCAGCTGAATGACAGTGTCGAAGCAATCCCTGGTGGCTTCGTTGACTCGGTTCATGACGATCCTGAGAGGCGATGAGAGAGAGAGCAGGGCTCAGCGGCCGACAGCGGGCACCGCGAGCAGCTCGATGGTGGTGTGCTCGGCGTTGAAGGGCTGGGGCAGGTAGAGCGCGAGGTTCCGCTCGCGCATCACGTTCCTCCAGCCGCCGTCCTGCACCGAGAGCGAGAAGTAGGAGGCGCCCGGACGCACGGGGACCTCCGGCGGCGGCCGGTAGGTCACCTGCAGCGGGACACCCACCGAGGTGGCGCCGATGATTCCGCGGATGTCCGTGCCACTGCCGAGCTTCGACAGCTTGGGGAGCTGATCCGCGACCACCTGCTCCGGCAGCTCGCTGCGCACCATCAGCAGGAACTGGCCACAGCGCTCCAGCCGCTCGTCGTCCAGCCTGGCCCGGTACAGGCCGTCGTGCCCCAGCTCCAGGGGAACGGTGAGGCACTGCTCCAGCGCGACGGCGCGCAGCAGCTCGATCAGGCGCTTGAACACCTCTTCGAAGGTGACGCGCAGGTTGTTGAACTGGAAAGGCGGCAGCAGCGCCGGGTCGGAGTCCGCGGTGAAGGTGCACAGCTGACCCGCGAAGCGGCTCAACATCAGGTACAGCTCATGCGGGCGCATGTTGCCCGCCTCGATGACGTGCGCGAGGAACGGGACGATGCCGTTGAGCGCGTGCAGCTCCAGGAACAGGGTGACGTCCGAGGCGGTGTACTCGAGCGCGGAGGCATCACGGTGGCGCCGCCGCGAGGAGAGCTGCCGCTGCTTGGAGACGATCAGCCTGAGCAGGGAGCGCAGCTCGCTCATGATGAACGGTGCGGCGCTGATGCGCAGGCACGGAGGGATGTAGTTGGCGACCAGCACGAGGCTGCCCGAGGGATCCCTCGTCAGCTCGGCGATCTTGATCGCATCGAAGTCGTCCCGGGGCTCGTGCCCGAACAGCAGCTTCATGTTGCGCTGCGCGAAGGAGATCTGAACGATGGACGTGGCGGCATGCAGGTCTCCCACGGAGCGGTTGCGGGGAGAGAAGCGGGGGCTGCTGCCGACCTTGCCGGCGGCGCCGTAGCTCTCCACGTCGGTGCGCTCCTTGGGGATGCCCAGGTAGATGTCGAGCACCTGCTGCGTGGGCCGGAAGTGCCCCTCCACGGGCCTGGCCGCGGGGGACTCCTCCTGGCCCGCCTCGAAGGCCACCGTCAGGCCGTCCGGCAGAATGCCGAAGAACTCCAGCAGGCTGACCTGCCCGGCGCGCAGCGATTCCATGTCGAACTGCATGGACACCACGCCCCACGGGTAGAGGGACACCGAGCCCAGCCGGGCCTCCAGCAGGCCCTCGTGGTACAGGTCCATCTGCTGCATGTGATGGGGACTCATGAACATCCCCTCGGACCAGACAATCCGCTGCGGGGCCTTCATGGCAGCCTCCTCGAGCGGCGCAGCAGATCGATCTGGTAGCCCTGGAGCTTGAAGCGCAGCTGCACGTCCAGGGGGGCTGGAGCGCCCAGGCTTCCCGCGGCCTTCTCCTCACACAGGGCCGCGGGCACGGGGGGCAGCTCGGCCACGGTGCGCCAGGCATAGCCCAGGGGCTGGCGGAAGTGGCCAATGGCTACCACGTACCGGGCCTCGGGCGCGCGCTGCAGCCAGCGCTCCATCGTCTCGCCGGGCGCGATGACGAACTCCGCGGAGTCCAGCAGATCCTCGCCGAGCAGCGTCTTGGGGTCAGCCCAGAGCTTATGGAAGCCCGCGCGCTCCAGCCGGATGCTGTCCTTGAGCTGGAGAAATTGCACGTGCGTGGGCAAGGGATTGCCTCGCGCATCGGGGTTGATGCGCTCGGCGGCCTCGATCCGTGCGTGAAAGGGGGGAGGCTTGTCACAGCCCGCCATCGCCTTGGTCGTGCTGCAGGCAGGCAGGGCCATCAATGAGCAAGCCGAGGTCAGCAGACGCAACCAGCGCCCCGTGGGGGCCGGCTGCGTGACTGCTCGCGCGGTGTTAGAGAGAGTGGGACCCATTAGGCAGGGACAGCAGGCAGGCAGGGAAAGAGGGCTGACGGCAGCCGTGGCTCGAATCCGTCGTGTTCTTGACGACAGCAGGAATGCGACAGATCAACGGCGCCGTACATGCCACCTAAGTGGTACGGCTTTGGCTCCCTGGCTTGTCTTATGGATGGCAATGATCGTTCAGGTCTTCCCTGGCGCTGTCCTGGACTCCGCAATGGACTGGCGCCCGCCACGGAAGTCCTGACTCAGCCGACTGGGGAGCAGCATGAGTCAGAGCAGCTTCGTGGGGCGCGCGAGTGTCATCGCGCTGGCCCTCACTTCATTCACGGTGCTCGCACAGGAGCCTTCGAGGAGCGTCAGCTTCGAGCTGGAGCGGCTGGACCTCAATCCCGCCGCCACGGGCTCACTGGTGCTTGGCACGGGAGAGCTGATGCCCGCGGGAGACTTCCGTCTCTCGGCCGTGGGGCACTATCAGCATGATCCGTTCGTCTTCTCGCGAGGAGGGGAGGTCCGGTCCATCGTGGGCAGCCGTGCGACGCTGCACCTGGCGGCGGCCTATGCGCCGTTCTCCTGGCTGGAGCTGGGAGCTCAGGTCCCCGTGGTCGCGTTCCAGCAGGGGGCTGATCTGAGCGATGAAGGCTTCAATCAACCCGCGTCATCCGGTCTATCGACGCCGATCTTCAATGCGCGATTCGGACTGCTCTCCCAGCTTCGAGGCTCCTGGAGTGATCTCGCGCTCGAGTTGGGGGTGGGCCCCCCGATTGGAGGTAAGTCTGGGTTCACCCGGGACAACGGGCTGCGCTACGCGCCCAGGTTGATGATGGGACGGCGGTTCGGCTGGTTCCGGGTAGCACTGGATACCCGGTTGATGAGGCGTCCACCCATCGCGGCGTACTCGGACCAGGAACTGACCCGGGATGCGATCGACAGTGAGGTCCATCTTGGACTGGCACTTGCCACGGTGGGTCACCGCTTGCGGTGGGAACTCGATGTGCGGGGCGTGGTCCCGCTGAAGCAACAGCAGGGGTCCGCGGAGCTGCTTGTTGGGCCTCGCTTTCTCGTGAACCCCTCTTCAGAGGTGTTTGCCCTGGCGGCGGTTGGGGGTGGCTCGGCACCGGGGACACCCCTCTTCAGGGTGTTGGTGGGAGCTGCCTTTGGAAGGGTGATACCGCCGAGGCTCGAGGGTGAGTCCGCGGTGAACTGTTCGCCAGAGCTTGACCACACGCCGGAGGAATGCCCGGAGCTGGATGAGGACGAAGATAGTGTTCCCAATGGCTTGGATGCCTGCGTGGATGAGCCCGGGACGCTCGATCGGCTGGGATGCCCGCTCAAAGACACCGATGGTGACGGCATCGAGGACAAGCTGGATGCCTGTCCCAGCGAGCGGGGACTGGGCTCCTGGCAGGGCTGCCCGATGCCGGACCAGGACAAGGATGGCATTGAAGACGAGCGGGATGTCTGTCCCTCTGAACCTGGCCCGGAGCTGTCGCGAGGTTGCCCGCTCAAGGATCGGGACCAGGACGGAGTCGAGGACGACGTGGACCAATGTCCGGACCTCGCTGGGCCCGTCGAGCGGCAGGGGTGCCCGGAGTCGGACCTGGACAAGGACAGCATCCCCAACATCACGGACACCTGCGCGAAGGAGGCTGGCACCGCCGACAACCGGGGGTGCCCCGCACACGAGGCTCCGCTCGTGAGCCTCACGCGAAAGCAGATCGAGCTATCGACCAAGATCTACTTTCAACCAGGCCTGGGCCGGATCGATGAGCGCTCCTACTCGGTATTGAATTGGGTGGCGAAGGTCATCATCGAGCATCCGGAGTTGACCCTCGTCGTGGTGGGGGCTCACACGGACGATCGCGGAACCCCGCTGGACAACCTGCGAACGTCTCAAGCCCGCGCCGATGCGGTCGTGCAGTATCTCATCACCAAAGGCGTCGAAGCAGGGAGGCTGGAGGCCAAGGGCTATGGCCAGGACCGGCCCATCGACAGCAATGCCACGTCCATTGGGCGCGAGAACAACCGTCGTATCGAGTTTGTCATCGTCACGTCGCAGTAACAGGCGCAGTGAGCAGTTTTCAGCGGGAGTCCATTCATGAGAAATAGCTGGAAAGTAATAGGGGCGTTGTTGCTCTGTGCGACGACAGCCTTGGCAGATCCCGATGCGTTCGGCCTGGGCACGGGGCGCGATGGAGCGCTCTCTGTCACGGAGCCACGGACAGTCATCAACCGCTACGTCCAGGTGACGGAGCCGCTCGCTCCAGGAGATGCGGTGCTGTTCGTCGCTTCGACGGACGGTTTCGCCGCGGGCGACCTGATCATGTTGCTGCAAACGACGGGGCTCGTCCCCGAGCCTCCACACGGCGAGCCTAGGCCCATCGACCTTGCCCGTGATCCGGTTGGGCGGTGGGAATTGGCAAGAGTGAAGTCCGCGGGGAAGGGGGAGCTTGAGCTGACCGCCCCGTTGGTTCACTCCTACGCGGCTTCCGTGACGCAAGTCATTCGTGTGCCCGAGTATACACAGGTGAGGGTACGTTCAGGCGCGAGTGTCTCCGCCCGGGCCTGGGACGGGGTCACAGGAGGCGTGCTGGCGTTTCTGGCCCAGGGTACCATTCACAATGACGGAGAACTCGAGGCCAGCGGCGCTGGCTTTCGTGGCGGTCTGGCGGCTCAGGGAACTTTTGACGCCGTGGGCTGCTCGAGCCTGCCTCGTGAGTTGAGGCCTGGTGCGAGCAGGGGAGAAGGGATCTCCAGTCTGAGTTATGGCCCCCTGGAGACAGGCCTGGACAATGCGTCCAATGGTGGTGGTAGCGGCATTTGCCCCATGTCAGGCGGGGGAGGAGGAGGTAACGGGGGACGTGGCGGACAAGGCGGAGACTCACTGGCGCCTTGGGACACGGCCCGCGACATTGGCGGGCGGGGTGGGGCGGCGCTGCGCTACTCCCTGCTCGACCATCTGACGCTGGGAGGTGGTGGAGGCAAGGGACATGGCGCGATCGAGGCCGGCTCACGGGATGGCGCGGGTGGAGGCGCCATCTTCATCCGGGGGCAGCGCTTGTCAGGCACCGGCTCCATTGCGGCGGAGGGAAGCCCTGGTGGAGAGGCCATCACGGGAGGTGGAGGTGGAGGCGGAGCGGGAGGCAGCATCTATCTACGGCTCACGGAGTCTGCCACCTGCGGGAGCGTCTCGGCGCGGGGCGGTGCTGGCGGGAGCGCGGCCTCCGGCGCGATGGCGTACACGGCAACCGGCGGCGGTGGCGGCGGCGGGCGTGTGCTGCACTCCGTGTCCTCGGGAGAAGCTTGCCCACTGCAGGTCGAGGCGGGACCATCGGCAGTGGCAAGGGCTGAATGGAAAGCTCAACCTGGGGTCATCGAGCGCGGCGGTGGAAATACCGAGGCCACGTTGCTTTGTACGGTAGCCCCTGTGCCGCAGATCAAGAATATCTATTTCAAAAGCACCAATGTCACCCTGGAGGTGCTGCTGACGGACAATGCTGTTTACGATGTCAGATTTTACGTCAATGGCAGTAGTAGTCAAAACTTCATGGACCTTGATGCTAATACTGGTTCATGGAAACCAAGGGGCTCACTGACCTTGATCGAGGGCACGCACTCGATATTCGTAATCGTTCGGTGTTCCGCATCCGATAGGGCCCCAGGAACGCTAACGGATGACATCCACGTCGATCTCACCGTGCCGAACACCTCCATTCGGAGTGGCCCGCCGAACCCAGCCAACGATCCCAGTGCCACTTTTACTTTCAAGGCATTGGATGAAACGCGCGGTGACGTGAAGTTCAAATGCTCGATGGACGGCTCCGCAGAGACTCAATGCGCATCAGGGCCCTTTGCAAACACGTTCACGTACACTTACACGAACCTCACGGAGGGCTCGCATACCTTTAGAGTTCGAGCAGTTGATGCCGCTGGCAATGAGGATCCAACCCCAGATCCATTCACCTGGACTGTGAGCCTGAAGCCCGATACCAGCATCGGTACCAAGCCTAACAATCCGACCAATCAGCCCAGTGCCAGCTTCACCTTTTCTGGAACCTTGAACCCCACCGGATTCGAGTGCAAACTGGAGCCCGAAGGGACCCAAGAAGCCTTCGCTGCTTGTACAAGTCCTAAGTCATACACCGGTTTAGCGCCTGGACGTTATACTTTCTCTGTGCGTGCCATGAACGCATCGGGGTTAGATCCCAGTCCTGCTTCCCACTTCTGGGTGATCGACACGACGGCCCCGGAGACCACTCTCACCAACCCTCCGCGGGACCCTTCCAACAACGCGTCCCCCTCTTTCAGCTTCACTGCGACGGAACCAGCCAACTTCGAGTGCAATCTGGATGCGGGACCCTATGCAAGCTGTACCAGCCCCAAAACGTATCCAGGCCTGACGGAGGGGAGTCACACTGTGTGCGTGAAGGCCAGGGATCCGGCGGGAAACCAGGAGCCAGAGGCTGCTTGCCACACCTGGAAGGTGGATACGGTACCGCCCAACACAACGCTCTCCAGCACGCCCCCAGACCCCTCGAACAGCGCTACCGGGGAGTTCAGCTTCACTGCCACGGAGACAGCCACTTTCGAGTGCAAGGTGGATGCACGCGCCTATGAGAGTTGTACCAGTCCCAAGGCGTATCCGTCCCTGGGGGAGGGCAGCCACACCGTCTGTGTGCAGGCCCGAGACACGGCGGGAAACCTGGAGCCAGAGGCGGCTTGCCATACCTGGAAGGTGGACACGGTAGCGCCCAACACGACGCTCACCATCAAGCCCCCGGATCCCGACAAGAGTGCAACCACCTCGTTCAGCTTCAACGCTACGGAGGCCGCAGTCAGCTTCGAGTGCAAACTGGACTTGGAAGCGTATGAGGGATGCACCAGTCCCAAGACGTATCCAGGCCTGACAGATGGAAGCCATACTGTCTGCGTGAGGGCCCGAGACGGGGCGGGGAACTTGGAGCCAGAGGCGGCCTGCCATACCTGGACAGTGGACACAGTGGCTCCCGAGACGACTCTCACTGCCACTCCGCCCAACCCTTCCAACAGCGCGGATGGTACGTTCAGCTTCAACGCCACGGAGGCGTCGGCCAGATTCGAGTGCAAACTGGATCTGGGGGCGTATTCGGGGTGCACCAGTCCCAAGACGTTTCCCAGCCTGACGGAGGGAAGCCACACCGTATGTGTGAGAGCCAGGGACGTGGCGGGGAATGAGGAGCCATCGGCGGAATGTCATACCTGGAAGGTCGATACCCGTCCTCCCTCCACCACGATTGATAGCGGGCCAGAGGACCCAACCCGGGAGCGCAGTGCCATCTTCACGTTCAGCGCTTCGGAGGATCCCGTGACCTTCGAGTGCAAGCGGGACACAGAGGTCAACTATGCCCCCTGTACCAGTCCCAAGGCTTACATCGGCCTGGCAGAAGGGACCCATACCTTCTACGTACGAGCGCGGGATAGCGCGGGTAACGTAGATCCAGTCGGAGACACCTTCGAATGGCAGGTGGATCTGACGCCTCCGGATACGGTGATCGACAACAATCCGCCGAACCCTACCAACTCGCAGAGCGGCACGTTTACCTTCAGGTCCACCGGGGGTGGGGCGAGATTCGACTGTAAACTGGATGGAGGTTCCTTCGAGCCCTGTGGCAGCGGAGAACTGGGCTCCATTACCTACAGCGGTCTCGCGCCAGGACCTCATACATTCCAGGTACGCGCGCGGGATGCGGCTGGCAATGTAGATGGCAGCCCTTCAAGCTACTCCTGGGTGGTGGACCTGACGGCCCCCGTCACGCAGATACGTAACAAGCCCAGTAACCCGACTAACAGCACTACCGCCCCGTTTACGTTTGACACGGAAGCGTTGGACCTGTTGCGGTTCGAGTGCAGGTTGGATGGTGGTACCTTCGAAGACTGCAACGGTTCAGCCCAGTATCCAAATCTAGCGCCAGGGTCGCATGTCTTCCAGGTACGAGCCATTGATCTGGCAGGCAATGTGGAGTCACCAGCAAAGGAATATAGGTGGCTCATCGACACATCCAGCCCGTATACCGACTTCCTGGCTACTCCGCCTGACCCCTCGAAGTCTCAGAATGCGGACTTCGTGTTCTTCGCCACCGGTGCTGTGGCGTTCTTCTGTAGCCTGGATGGGAGCGCCTTTGAACCCTGCAGCGGGTCGGTCGTGCAAGGCCAGGGCTCTCAGCAGTATTCGGACCTGGGTGAAGGGTCACACGTGTTTCTGGTCCGAGCCAGGAATGCAGCGGGAACCGATGAGGGGACGCCTGCGCGCTATGAGTGGATTATCGACCTGACGAAGCCCACCACGACCATTCAAAGCGGCCCGCCGCGGTGGACGAACATTCCCAAGGCCGACTTCGTCGTCACGTCGAACGAGCCCAGGGTTACCTTCGAATGCAGGCTTACGGGGGCTCTCGAATTCACGGCTTGCCCCGTGCCGCTGAGCTTCGTGCTGCCCGATGGGCGATACACTCTCGAGGTTCGAGCGAAGGATCGGGCTGGAAACATCGCCATGCCGCCAGCCACGTATGACTGGGAGATTGATACGAAACCGCCAGAGACGGTGATTCTCGCACCCTTTTTTGGGCAAGAGGTGGGCACCCCCTCCCCTGAGATCAAGGGAAGAACGGAGCCCAACAGTACCGTGCAGGTCAGCATTGATGGTGCCTCCCCTATTGGGGTGCCCTCGGACGATGCAGGGGATTGGGTGCTGAGTACCTCCCTGGCACTCCCCAATGGCGAGCACAAGGTGGAGGCTTATGCGATTGACCGTGCTGGCAACAGGGGAGCCGGTGCGTTTGCGATCACGTTCTACGTGGATACCGAGTCTCCAGAGACGTCAATCAAAAGCGCTCCTTCCGACCCTTCTCGATCCGCCATCGCGCTGTTCGTTTTCGAGTCGTCGGACCCAAACGCGAAGTTCGAGTGCAATATTAATAGCGATAACAACGGACGTTTCGACCCGTGCTTTGCCACGGCCTCCTTCGAATTGCCTGCTGGCAGGCATGCGCTAAGGGTACGTGCCAAAGATGAGGCCGGGAATGAGGATAAGTCTCCTGCGTCCTACGAGTGGACCATCATTCTCGAGCCGCCAGGGCCGCCGGAGTTCATCGAGCCAGTGAATGGTTCAGAGGTCTTCTCTCTGGTTCCCACGATTTCGGGAAGGACCGTATCGATGGGCCAGGTGGACGTCTTCCTCGAGGCACTTGAAGGAGATGTCGAGCAAGCCACGGTGCCTGCAGGGTGCATCACTGCGTCGAAGGCAGGGCTCACGGATGCGAGCGCGGAGGGGGAGTGGACCTTCAAACCCAGCACCGAGCTGAAGGAAGGTGCTTACTGGCTCACCGCAAGAGCTAGAAATGAGGCGGGCACTCTCGGCGCCTGCGCCTCGGGCATCCGCTTCACCGTGCGCGCTCCCAGGCCCATGGCCCATGCGGAAGGGGGAGGGCTCGGATGCGCTTCGTCCGGTCCTCAGCCAGGGATGCTGCTGCTGGCAGTCGTGGGAGCGGCGCTCTGGAACCGACGTAGGCGCCAGTGCTGACAGGGGTTGCTTGAACGCTGGTAAAGAGAGCTGCCCTCAGGCGACCTGCAGTGTGAGGCTTGCCTGAGGGCAGTTGGCTGCTCACAAGCTACGCGCCGAGCGTGGCGCTGGTGAGCTGGGGCGAGCGGCCCAGCAGCTTGTCCTGGTTGCCCCACTTCACGCCCACCTGCGAGCGGTAGTCCGTCAGCAGTGAACCGATGATGGTGCTCACTCCCACCATGATGTGGATCATCGCCGCCACCGGCGACTTGCGCGCGTAGCCGAACACGAACGGCGCGGCGATCGCGCTGATCGACCACACGTAGTCCAGCACCTCGTGGACCTCGATGGGGATCAGCTTGCGCACGCTCAGCCGGTAGTCCGTCAGCAGCGACACACCCAGGTATGACAGGCCCAACGCCGTGCCCGCCGTGCACGCTGGAGACTTGGCACCCAGCGACACGCTCGTCACCGTGAAGGCGTTCGCGTAGTCCAGCAGCGAGTGCACGTCCTGCGGGATGAACCGCTTGAGCGGGAGCACGCCGAACAACGGCCGCGCCGCCACCCCGGCATCTTCACTGCGAGACAGCGAGCGGCGCACGGTGCGCTGCAGAGAGGGCGGAATCAGCGAGCGGACATCCTTCGCGATGGGCAGATCAACATTGGCCATGAACCACCTCCGTTAAGTCCAGCAAAGGTAGGGATGCCTCCTCCCTGAGGCTCCAACCTTTGCTTGCCCGTCTGCCCTCCCTGCGGGCACCCGGCAGAGCGCTCTCAGCTTCCCCGGTCGCTGCCCGCGCTGTCTGGGCTGCCGGACTCCGAGGCGCCGCTGTATTGCCGCTCGTGGTCCTTGTCCTCGGGGGCGGTTTCCTCCTCGGACTTGCCAAAGATGGCCTTGCGCGCCTCGTCGGTCAGCTTGTCGTCCGCACTGCCCGGGGATCTCTCGTTCGGTTTGCGTGGCATCGTGGCCTCCATGGTGCTGGTGGTGCCTCAAAGGTCAGGAGGTGTCCGGGACACGGCAAAGCCTCGTGTCGGCAGAGGGCCCCTGAGCGGGGGAGCAGCCGGGGGCCATGCCCCATGCACTCCCGCTGCGCGCTCGCGCATCCCCATCCTTCCAGAGCAAGGGGCCATCCTGGCTCCCCGTTCTCAAAGCGAGGTCATCTCATGCTGATCCTTGGCTCCGCGCTCTTTGGCGTCCTGCTCTTCCTGGGCATCCTGCTGGTCACCATCATCCTCGGCGCCGTGGCCCAGCACCGTGAGAAGGAGGAACTGCTGCGCACCGAGATGGAGCGGGTCGCCGGGCTGGACGGAGACGTTACCGACAACCCTCACCCCGTGCACCAGCGCTACCTGGAGACTTAGCGCCGCCGCGGGCTGTAGTAGCGCCGCAGCCAGCGGCTGAGTCCGTCCAGGCCCGGGAAGAGCACCCGCTCCGTCACGTTCGCCTGGTCCAGCTTGTCCCGCACCTCCCACTTCAGGGAGGCCGGGACGATCAGCCGCCGTACCCCTCGCTTCTGG
The DNA here is from genome assembly GCA_035296065.1 of Myxococcaceae bacterium. Taxonomy (GTDB): domain Bacteria; phylum Myxococcota; class Myxococcia; order Myxococcales; family Myxococcaceae; genus DATHBR01. The sequence goes on from DATHBR010000050.1 coordinate 100,328, forward strand.
CTCGACAGGAACGTGTCCAGCCGAAGCAGGGGCCCGTTCATCACCGAGAACAGCGCGAACTGGTTCACGATGCGGTCATCCAGCGAGGGCGGCTCGAAGAACAGCACGAACGGGTGCTTCGTCAGCCGGTCGAACGCCGGCAGCTCACCCGCCACCGCCGCCAGCATCTCCGCGGTGAAGACGTCCGCGCCCTCCTCCCCGAGCTGTTCCCGAAGTGGCCTGGGCAGCAGCCGGTTCGTCTCGTGGTAGTCCACGCACCACACCGCCCCGTCCTCGTTGTACAGCTCGGGGTCCTCCGTCAGGAAGTGCAGCGCCACGTAGGGGCTGAACGTCCAGTCCAGCAGCCGCGTGGGCAGCCCATGGTGCTGCGCCAGCGCCAGCCAGTCCCACAGCGTCTCGCAGGGCTTCGTCACCCCCCGTGAGTACTTGCGGAAGGCGCGCAGCAGGTCCTTCTCGTGCGCGGCGAACAGCCCCTCGTCCCGGTTGAGCGAGGTGGACAGGTCATGCCGCACGTCCGGCACCCCGCGGAAGGCAAAGCTCGGCCGGAAGCGCTCGATCTTCGCGTTCCACGAGCCCGCGAAGAGCGCCTCCTGCAGCTCCAACCAGCTGTCAACGCGTTGCTCTTTCACACGTGCAGCAGTCCCATCCGGCGGCTGTCCTCGGGCCGGGTGAGCGCCATCGTGCCATGGCGGCGCGCGTGCTCCGAGCCAAACGAGCGCAAAAAGTCCGAGGTGTGCAGCGAGCAGAACGAGAGGCTGTCGGCCTTGTCCAGCAGCTCACGCTCGGCTTCCTCGCTCGCGCGCTCGCCGTGGGTGATCAGCCGGCAGACGCGCTCGCGCGTGCCCAGCTCCACCCCGAGATCCGCCAACAGCTCGCGCGCCATGTCCGCGCTGCGCGCCGGAGTGGCTCCCTCGAAGAGCGGCCCCCCCACCTCGTGGAAGAGCGCCGCCACCTGCACCGCCAGGTCCGCCTCGGGCTCCAGCCGCAGCACCCACTGCCAGGTGTCCAGCGAGTGCTGGTAGTGCGCCCGGCCCTTCGCCACGCTCATGTCATGCAGCGAGCGGTGCCGGTCCAGCAGGCAGTCGAACACCGAGCTGGCGCACGCCGCGTTGCGCCGGGAGATCAGCCCCTGGTAGCGCGTGAGGATCTCCAGCGCCGCCTCGGCCAGCTCCTGGCCCGTCGCACCTACCAGGTGCAGCGCCAGGCGCTCCGCCTTGGCCGCCGAGAAGACTCGCGCATCCCACGTGGCGGGCTCGAAGCCCGGCGTGCGCCACTCCTCCACGTCCAGCCGCAGCACTTGGGCGCCCACTCCGGCGGCCAGCGGCTGTAGCGCCACCGAGGGGAACTGCGACGCGACCCGCGCCCAGCTCTCCTCGGCCTCCCAGGTTTCCGCCTCGAACTCGGACAGCAGGAGCTGACGCAGCATCACGCCTCCCGTGTGGGGCCCTCTTCGGGCCGAGTGCTGGCTAACCTATATTCACCTACCTGCGGCTACCACCAGCGGGGGAGGGGAGGCCTTCGTAGGCCACCGCACAGAGGCGCCCCCTGGACGTGCACCAGCGCACACCTTGGCGCACCTGAGCGTGTGACAGCGCACAAGCGGGTGCGCGGGCCTCAGGCCACCTGGAAGCTGCGGGCGGGCGAGTCCACGGAGGCCGGGGGCCGCCGGGTGAGGGCGTTGAGCAGGCGCAGCAGCTCCTGGCGGGCGAACGGCTTGCGCAGCAGGCACACCGCGCCCTCGAAGCTGGGCAGCTCCAGGTCCACGCCCGTGGTGAGCACCACCGGCAGATCCGCCAGCTCACGCTGCGCGTGCAGCAGCCGGATGAGATCCCTGCCTTCGATGTCGGGCAGCACCCAGTCCAAGAGCAGCACATCCACGTGGGGCTCGTTGAAGAAGGCCCTCAGCGCGGTGAAGCCGTTGGGGCAGGCCACCACCCGGTAGCCCTCGTGCTCGAGCAGCTCCGCCACCGTCTCGCGCAGGTCGCCATCATCTTCAGCCAGGACGACCACAGGTCGAGACATACGCACGGAAACTCCGACGGGACGCAGAGAGGGTTCAGGCAGGTGGGGCGTCCGGCTCTCGCGCCTGCCGAAGCAGTAGAACCTCTCTGTGAAATCGCCTCGTCCCCAGCGCGAGGACGCCGCGGTGGCTTGCCCTCTTGCCCGCAGGGCAGAGGCTCAGGGGCGGCCCGTGTCGGCCGGCTGGTTGAAGGCGTAGGCGTCCGCCCCAGGGGCCTTGTCCTGCTGGAACAGGGGGCACTTGGAGCAGGTGAAGCTGTCCCAGTCCTTCTTCACCGCCACGTCCACGCAGGCGCTGTAGAAGCGGCAGTGCACGTTGCGGTGCTCTTCGATACGGAACTGCTCGGCCCGTAGGGGCAAACGGAAAGCAGTGGGGCGCGGCTGTGCGCAGGGCATAGTCGAATCACTCGGGTGTGGGTTGGATCCCCTCGTCGCTGATTCACCAACGGCTGGTGCGCCGCGTCATTCCCAAGAGGATTCTCAGACGTAATGCGGTGGCGCGCCCACCGCAGTGAGCCGACGCGCGGCCACGCATGCCAGGCCGCCTACCTGTCGAGTGGGATGAGCCTCCGGCCCATGGAGCGACCGGGCGAGTCGCTGAAACCTTCACCCGGCGGGCGCTTTCCCCGAAGATGTACCCGTGCTGACCCCCGTCCTTCGCCGTCCGACTTCCGCCGCCCCGTCCCCTCGTCGACTCGCCGCGCTCGCACTGTGCGTCCTCTTCGCCGTGAGCGGCTGCACCGCCTTTGGCCGTGCCGTGAAGGAGGGGGATCAGCTCACCGCGCAAGGCAAGTGGGCCGAGGCGGAGGCCGCCTACCTGCGCGCCCTGGCGGCTGATCCCGAGGCCACCGAGGTGACGGTGAAGTTGCGCGACGTGCGCAGAAGCTGGAGCGCCGAGGTGTACCAGGAGGCCGAGAGCGCCCATGGCTCGGGAGACCTGCCAAGTGCCCAGCGGCTGCTGCTCCGCGCGCTGGAGTTGGACGAGGAGAATGCCCGGGCGCGCGCGCTGCTGACACGGACATTGGATCAACGGGTGCAGGCCGCGCAGAAGGCGCTGCAGGAGGACCGGCTGCAGGAGGCGCGCGCCGAGTTCGACGCGGTGCTCAAGGTGGCGCCGGACCACCCGGCGGCCACCAAGGGCGTGGACCAGGTGCAGGTGGCCTGGGCCAAGCGCTGGTTCAAGCAGGCACAGCAGTTGGAGGAGACGGGCAAGCTGGGCAACGCGCTGCTGGCGTATGTGCGCGCGGACCAGGAGCGGGTCGGGGCCACGGCGGCCCGCGAGCGCGCCGAGGCGCTGCGGCAGAAGCTGCGCGACGAGGTGGCCTACCTGGTGGTGGCCACGCCGGTGGAGGACAAGTCCCAGTCGCCGGACGTGGCGCAGCGGCTGGCGCCGGGCCGGCTGGCCTCCATGCTGCCCAAGGAGGTGCCCATCCGCGTGGTGACGGAGGCGCCCGAGTCCAAGGTGGGCGTGAGGCTGGACCTGGCGCTCGAGCGCGTCATGCCGCTCAAGGCGGTGGAGCCCTTCCAGAAGACGCAGCGCTACCTGGCCGGCAATCGCTCCGTGCCCAACCCCCGCCGCCGGCAGTTCGAGGAGAGGCTGCTGCAGGCCGAGCGCACCCTGGAGGACGTGGAGCGCTCGCAGGGCAACGCCTTGAGGGACTACCTGCGCCGGCAGGCCGAGCTGACCACGGTGCGTCAGGCGGCCGAGCGCTGCCGCGAGCGCGAGCGCAAGTCGTGCGTGAAGGTGATTCAGGAGTGTGGCGAGGCCGTGCTGGAGCTGCCCCAGGTGGGCCAGGTGCCCGAGGAGTGTAATCCGTCGCGCTGCGCCACCGCGCAGTGCGCGCAGGAAGAGGGGATGCTGGCGCAGAACGTCGCCGCGGCCGAGCAGCTGCAGAAGCAGGTGGAGGCCACGCTGGAGAAGGCGGAGCTGCAGCGGCGCGAGGTGCAGCGCAACCGCGACCTGGTGTTCCGCGAGCCGCTCACCGTGGAGGAGCCGATGTACTCGGACTTCGTCTACGACGTGGATCTGCACCGGCTGACGGTGAAGGCCACCGTCACCTCGGTGCTCAGGGACCTGCTGGCCCCCCAGTCCGTGCCGGCCCCCGTCACCCAGGACTATGACGTGGTGCACGAGGACACGAGCAACAAGGGGTATGACCGGTACGGCGTGCTGGCCGACCCCGTGCAGCTGCGCAACGAGCTGGAGCTGCGCGTGGAGGTGGGAGACAAGGCCATGGCGGACCTGGCCAAGCGGGTGCGTGAGCGCTTCGACGCGTACCGGCAGAAGCGCGTCGAGGACGCGCGGCGCGGCATGGTGAGGCCCGGGGCCGAGGACGTGGTGGAGACGGCCGTGCGGGTGCTGCTGCTCACCGCGGACGCTCCGCCGGCGGACATCCTGCTGCCGGTGACCCAGGCCCGCGGGCTCAAGCGCCCCGAGGCCCTCTTCGGTAAGTAGGCGTCAACCGGGGCCTTTGCGCCCTGAGACATGGTCGGACGCGGCAGGCCCTACCTGATGAGTTGGCTACCTGCTAAGTTGGGCTCTCCGAGAGGAGAGAGAGCCCACCCATGGTCGTACGCGCGGAGAGTCGTCAGGTATCCCCAAGAGCGTTGTTGCCCGGCACCGAGGTGAATGGCTGGCGCGTCGTGAAGGCGACGGGCGAGAGCCGCCACGGGTTTACCTATCAGGTAGTGCCTGTTTCCCTGGGCGAGATGGCCGTGCTGAAGATGGGGCGCGAGCCGGGCGATGCGCAGGTGGAGCGGGAACTCGCCCAGCTGATGAAGCGGGCGCCGAACCGTCACGTGGGCAGCCTGCTCACTCGCGGCCGGTGGCCCCATGAGACGCGGGGCGAGCCGTTCTTCGTCATGGAATGGGTGGCGGGCTACCAGCTCCAGTTCTGGGCCGAGGCCGCCAACCCGGCGATCCACCGCGTCGTCGACAAGCTGGCCACGGTGGCGCTCACGCTCGAGCACCTGCATGCCGAGGGGATCCTCCACCGGGACGTCAAGCCCGAGCACATTCTGATTCACCAGCAGGATTTCAGGCCCGTGCTGATCGACTTCGGCGTGTGGCGGCACACGAGCACGGAGGGCCTGCCCCCGCGGCTCAGGGCGCTGGGCACCCCGCACCTGCTCAGCCCCGAGGCGGTGGCCTACTGGCGCGAGCAGGGTGGCAAGCCGGATGCGCGCTACGAATACAAGCCCACGGATGATGTGTATGCGCTGGGAGTCACCGCCTATCGGGTGCTGACCGGCCGCTGGCCGTACTCGCCTCAGCTGTCGCGGGAGGACCTGTTCGCCGCCATCGAGCGGCAAGCGATGCCATCGCCCAGGCGCGCCAACCGCAGGCTGCCACGCGCGCTCTGCGAGGTGCTCGAGCGCATGATGGCCCGGCGGGTGAAGGATCGCTTCCAGTCGTGCGGAGCGGCCCACGCGGCGCTCATCGCGGCGGTGTCCCTGGCTGGGCCCGAGGCGATGGCGGCCCGTGTTTATGATCCGCGGGTGAATCCCGGCTTCCCGCCGGCACCCCGGCCCAAGCCCCGGAACATCCTGGACACGGTGTTGTGGGCGCTCGTGGCCCTGTTGATGGTCCTCTCCGTGGCGGTGATCGTACCCCGGATCCGCTACCTCCTTCGTCCGGCGGAAGCCTCCAGGCCCGAGGGCCCCAGAGCGGCGCTGGCCGCGGCTGGCACGCAGTGCGCGGCGAGCGCCGTGTCCGACATGCACAACCTGGGGATCGGAACCTTGCGGCTGCGCCCGCAGGAGTACGCCACGCTCAAGGGCTCGCGGGTCATCGACGTGCGCGACAGTGAGCAGGCCGTCTGGGCCATGCAGGACCCCTGGGCCTCACGCGTCCCCGTGGGCACCCTGTTTCATGGCCGCATCTGGGTTCGCGACCGGTTGTACGGACGCTTCGATCGCATGGTGATGCCGGACGGCAGGCAGGTGCCCATCTGCATGGAGCTCCGCAAGAGCGAGTACGTGAATGGTCTGGACGGCCAGGACAGCACCCTGCGCCTGGTGCCAGGCATCGCGCTCGCGGAGCCCAGCGCCAGGCCCGGTGCCGGCCGGGTCGATATCCAGGACATCGAAGCGGATGTCGTCAAACGCTGGGGCCCCCTGAAGCAAGGCGCCGCCCAGGCTCCGTAGTCGACGTTCGCTGGAGGCCCTACGTGAGAAGATACATTCCGCCTGATGCCACCATGTTCGAGCGCTTCGTGCTCTTCGAGAAGGAAGCGCTGGAGATCGGACGCCGCTACATTCAGGCCTTCGGGCTGCCCCAGGCCGTGACGGCCCTGCTGGATGACATGAACGCGGGGCGCATGCCCTGGAGCAAGGCCCGGGAGGTGCTGGGCCATATGCCCTACCTCGTCATCGAGTACATCGCCCGGCGCGTGGGCTTCACCCGCTTCCGCGACGTGTGCCTGGACCCGGAGTACATCGCGCTGCAGGGCAGCAGCGTCGCCCGGATGATCCAGCACCACGTGGGCTTTCCCGAGCCGGGGCCCGCTCGGGCCCTGGAGGACTTTGCCTGGCACTCCATGCGCCACTGGCACCTGGTGGCGCATGACCTGGCCGGCCGCCACACCTATGAGGTGGCGCCCGCGCTCGCGCACCGGCTGCGCCAACCGGACGTGCTGGATCAGCCGTGGCAGCGGCCCTGTGTCCCCTCCGCTGCCGTGCTGCTGGTGGTGCCCCCCGAGGCGCAGTTGACGTTGGCTCAGTGGGGCGCGCCGCCTCGCGCCGTCACGGAGCTGTATGTCGTCGAGTCCGCGCCGCCTCAGCACCAGTGGTCCGTGTGGATTCATGCCCCCATCGATGAGGACTACGCGGAGTCCTTCTATGTGGAGCTGCCGTTCGGCCCGGGGGCCAGCCTGGAAGAGGGGCTCGAGCGCGCGAGGGATTTGTTCCGGAGCGGCGCTCCCTCGGCGCAAGGGTGGAAGGACTGTGTGCGCTGGCTCGCGGCGGCCATGCGCTACCTGGCCGAGGGTGGCGCCCGCCCCGAGAGCCTGCCCTCCGAAGACAGGACCGCCCGCGGCGAGGCGCTGCACGCCCGGCTCCGGGAGATGGAGCCAGGCCGCCGGGTGCTCACCGGTGCCGCGGACATCCTGCACTGAGGCTGGCCGCCGGTCTGGACGCCAGGCAGCCGAAGTGGTGCCAACGGGCACTTCGCGGTGCAATCGCCTGAACGCGGCGCCGTATTCAGAGGTGAAGGGCCTTTGAAGGAGGGCGCCATATGAATCCCAATTCGATGATGTATGAGAGCGATCCGAACTACACCGCGATGTTCTTCGTTGTCGCCGCTTACCTGGCCCTCATGTGGGCGTTCCTGGCGCAGTTCTGAGTTCAGCGAGCCTGAGCCAGGGGCACCATCTCCTCGCGGCGCAGCAGCAGGCGGGCATCGTCCTGCGGAAGGATGCGCAGCTGGAAGCGACGACGGTGCTCCTGCTCGGCGGCGAAGACGCCCCGGTCACTCACCAGCAGCAGCGCCGTGGGCACCACGTACCGGGATGAGCGGTTGCCGTAGTAGTGCACCACCACGTGGTACGGCCCCGGCGCCGCCTTGCGAGCGTGGTACAGCTCGGGGCCCAACCCATCGGTGATGTCCCAGAAGAGCTTGCCGCCCAGCGACGTCTGCGGGTGGCCGTAGTCACAGCGCTCGCCGTTGGGCTCGATGACCCACAGATCGATGTCCGTGCTGTCCGAATTCCAGTGCGTGGTGAGCTGGTAGTCGATGGGTGTGAAGTCCATCGATTGATCCTGGTAGCCCAGCTCGGCCAGCTCGTTGAACCGGGGCCGCAGCACGGCGGCCGCGGCCTCCGCTCGCGGGTGGCTCAGCAGGGAGGTGAGCAACCGCGCGTAGTGGTAGCCCGCCGCCGTTTTCACCTCCGCGGAGTGCCGAGCCCAGTCGCGCGCCAGGACAATCTCGTAGTTGCGCGCTGCCTCCGCGTAGCGGCCGGCGGCATCCAGTGCGAGTGCCTCCTCGAGGAAGGCCTGGGCCTCGAAGGGCCGGTTGAGGCGCACGTGCTCGAAGAGCTCCGCCGCCGCGGGGTACTGGCCCAGCGCTAGCATGCCGTAGCCCACCAGCCGCAGGGCCTCTGGGTCCTTGGGCCGCAACTCAACGGGGGAGGAGAGGGCTCGCACCGCGCCCCAGGTGTCTCCCGAGAAGGCCCGCTTTCGCGCGATGGCCTCGTACACCAGCACGTCATCCCGGTTCTCTCGCCGGGCCTTGCGGTAATCCAGCTCCGCCTGGAGCCGCTCGTCTCCTCCCGCGTAGGGCTCGTCCTTCAGCGGTTGGCGCCGCAGCATGGGGCTGAGCTGCTCTTTCAGCTCTCCGAGCCGGCGCACCACCTGCAGGCCTGAGTCCGGCACCTCATCCAGGGCGATGCCCAGCAGCCTGTCGCGGCGCTGGTCCTCTTCCTTGCGGCGCAGGCCCTCGAGGTCCTCCAGGCTCACCTGCTCGTTGGCGATGGCGTAGCGGGTGTAATCACCCTCGGACTCCAGCACCAGCATGGAGGCCCGCGCGTTGGCCAGCCGGTAGTGCTGGCTCAGCGCGACGATCATCCGGTCCAGCCGCTCGTCATCCAGCGACACCAGCCGGGCCACGAACAGCTCCGCCCAGGCGCGCGGGGCAAAGGTGCTGTCCTCGTCCCGGGACAGAGGCACGCTCAGCACGCGCTCTTCCTCACCCACGCGGGTGACGATCTCCAGCTGCGCGGGGCCCTCGCCCGGCAGCCGGCCCGCCACCTGCAGCTCCTGGCCGGGGAAGACGAGGTGCGGCCGGCCCGCGACCACCAGGTCCTTTACCTCCGTGCCCTTCACCGCCACCCGCGCCAACACCACCGAGGCGGCCCGGTGAGCCTTGGCCGCCGCGTCCACCTCCGAGCCGGACAGCACGTTGACCACCCGGCCTCTGCTGGCCCGCGCCAGCGCGTCGAACAGCTCGGTGTTCACCGCCGCCTCGCCGAAGCGGTAGCTCACCCAGCGCAGCGTCTCCACGCTCGGGTGGCGGGAGATGAGCGCGTCCACCCGGCTCTGGCCCCAGGTGGCGTTGCCATCCGAGAGCAGGAAGGCCGTCACCCGCTCCTCGGGTTTGGTCGGCTCGAGCCACTCGCGCCCGGCCCGGTCCAGCTCCTCCAGGGCTCCGTCCACGTGCGAGGCGCCCTCCAGGAACATGCGCTCCAGCTCCGCGAAGGTCTCCTGGCGGCGGGCCGCATCATTGGGCCGCCAGCCCGGAGCGTGCAGCCAGCGCGGGCGCACGTCGAACAGCAGCACCGCATACTCCTTGAGCGTGGAGTCCTTCTCCAGCAGCGCGCGCAGGGTGGCGGCCTGGAGCGCCCAGGCGTTGCCGTCCTCGGCCGACAGCGAGGTGTCCACCACCAGCACCGCCCGGCCCGTGGGCGGGCCTTCCGCTCCCGAAGTCAGGCGCGCGGGCAGACGCACTCGCGCTTGGAAGGCATGGCCAGGCAGGCCCGAGGCATCCTTGCCCACCAGTACATCCGCGTCCGGGTTCCTGGGAGTGAGCGCCACGGCCAGAGCGCCATCTCCCTGCAGCCTGGAGAAGTCGTAGGCTTGCCACGGGCCGAGTGCTCGCGGCCTGGCGGCCTGCTCTGGCTGCACCAGCACCTCGCCCGCGTGGCGCGGGTCCACGTGCACGCGCGCGGATACTTGCAGCCCCTTGCCCGCTCCCGGCGGCAGCGGCCACGTGTAGCGCAGCCGCTGCCCGTCGAAGAGCAGCGTCTGCTCGTAGGCAATCACCACGCGCTTGAGAGACTTCGGTGGCAGCGGGAACACGCGCGCGCTGAAGGTGGAGGCTCCCGCCCACTCCAGCAGCGCCGGGTCCACGTTGCTGCGCACGATCTCCTCGTACACCTCACGGGCGCGTTTCTGTTCGACGACGCGCGCCTCCTGTGTGGTGCCCCAGGAGTACTTCGCTCCGGGCTTGCTCGGAGGCGCCGCCGCGGTCAGCTCCTGTGCTTTCGCCGAGCCCTCACCCAGCGGCGGCAACAGCTCCGAGGACTGGAAGAGCGAGGGCGCGTCCACCGCCACCGCGCCCGAGTACAGCGCGAAGCCGGCCACCGAGGCTCCGCCCGGCAGTGGGTAATAGAAGGTGCCCTCCAGCGTGCGCGGCGTTTCGTTCTCGAACAGGTAGTCCACCACCGTGCGCGCCCGCGCGCCCTGGATGTACGTCACCACGCGCACCGCTCGCGTCTTCAGCGGCTGGTAGCGCCCGGACTCATCCGTCACCAGCACCTTGGCCGCCCGGGGCGCCGCCTCCACCTTGGGCAGCACTGGCGTGGGCAGCGCTTCATCGTTCCCGTTGCCCTTCTCCTTCTTCTTGCCGTCCATGGCCGGCTCGGCCTCATCCGGCTTGTTCGCTGGCACCTCCTTCGGCTGTTCCAGGGCCATGGCCATGGGCGGTGGCGGCGGCGCGGTGGGGGCCGGAGACGCGGCAGAGGCCGCTACCTCGCCTCCGGCCTGGCCGCCAATCACGCCTCCGACGACGCCTCCGACGATGCTGCCCTCGACGTCCGCTTCCATCTCCGCTGCCGCGCTGGACGCACCGTCGGCGCTTTCACCCTGGGCCGCCCGCTGCGCCTCGAGGCTCTCGCGCTGCAGCTCCTGCACCTGCTCATCCGTGAGCACCCGCGGATCCGCCACCGAGTCCCGCAGCTGCGCGAGATCCACCGTGCCCGTGTCCTCGCGCCCCGGCGCCGTCGCGGGCGCGGTCAGCCCCGCCGCCTTGAAGCGGGTGACCTCCGCCTCGGTGGGGGGGCGCGGTGTCTCAGTTGGAGGTACTGGCGAGGTGCCACGGGTACAGCCCGCGGTGAGAAACCACACGAGCAGCAGGGCAGTAGACGCGCGTGTCAGGTGCATGGGCCAGGGACGTTAGCCCATTGCCCACGCGGGGATGCATCAGTCCACGCTGGTGCTGACTCCCGCATACCGCGTTCGCAGCTGCTCCAGGTGGAGGCGCCGGGCATCCGCGATGGCCAGGCTCCACGCGGCCGCGAGCAGGCCCAGCAGCAGGCAGCCTCCCCACAGCAGCGCGCCTCCATGGTGATCCAACACCCAGGCTCCCACCGCGGGCGCCACGCAGGAGGCCAGCCCCCAGCTCATGTGGAAGGCGCCCTGGTAGCTGCCGCGCAGCTCCGGCGGCGCCAGGTCCGCCACCACCGAAGGGGACACCGCCGCGCCCAGAATCTCCCCCACCGTCCACACCGCCACCGCCGCCATGGCCAGCAGCACCGTGAAGGACATCGTGTGCAGTCCGAAGCCCAGGCCCGTGAGGACCGCCGCGCTGGCGAGCACCGCCGAGCGGCGCCACCGCGTGACGACGCGCCCGATGAACGGCTGCAGCAGCACGATGAGCACGCCGTTGACGGACATCACCAGGCCGAACTCCGCCGTGCTCATGCCGCGCTGGCCCAGGTCCAGCGCGAGCGCCACGTTCGCCTGGAAGAAGATGAAGGCCACCATGAAGTTGGGCAGCCAGAAGCTCAGGAACGTCTTGTCCCGGAACGGCGCCAGCGAGGGCAAGGCGGAGCGGGAAGCGCCCCGCTGCTGGGTCTGCGTCTCGGGCAGCTTGAACCAGACGATGAAGCCGTAGATGAAGGTGGTGAGCGCGTCCGCCAGGAAGAGGATGAGGAAGCCCGCCTTGGCCAGCATCCCCGCCAGGGGAAGCGAGACGGCGAAGCCCACGTTCACCACCCAGTAGAGCAGGCCGAACGCACGCGTGCGGTCCTCGGGGCGCACCACGTCCGAGACGGCCGCGAACACCGCGGGCCGGTACAGGTCCCCCAGCACCCCCAGCGTGAAGGCCGCCACGCGGATCCAGAAGATGTCCCGCGAGAAGCCCAGGAAGACCATCGCCACCGAGCCCAGCCACAGCCCCAGGGCCAGCGCGGTGCGCCGGCCAAACCGGTCCGCCAGCGCTCCACCCAGGGGGCCGGACACCACCACCCCCGCGCCGTGCAGCGCGGCGACGAAGCCCGCCTGTTCCACCGAGAAGCCCCGCTCCCGCGTCAGGTACAGCGCCAGGAAGGGCACCACGAAGGTGCCCAGCCGGTTCACCAGCGTGCCTATCCACAGCAGCCAGTACGTCGAGGGCAGCCCACCCGCGGTGATGCGCACCTGCTCCACCAGCTGGGTGCGAAGCTTCAAGAAGGAGAGCGAGGCCATGAAGGCCGTGCAGCATGCGCCAGCCCGCAGCGGGCTCCAAGAGGCGCGGGCGCCTGGCCGCCTGGTGAGCACTCGAGAACCCCGCGCGGAGCCAGGTGCGATAACGGGCTGGAGGTCCGCCGCGATTTGCAGCACAACGCGTGTGTGCGCACCGTCCTCCAGCCGGAGCCCCGTCAGGTGAGGGCTCCGAAGCGATGATCGCCGTCATCAGCCTGCTGGGCGTGTGCCTGGTGCTGGGAGCGCTGGCCCGGCGCAGTGGGCGCTTTCCGCCCCAGACGGCCCCGGTGCTCAACGCCTTCGTCCTCTTCGTGGCGCTGCCCGCGCTCATCGTGCGGGTGCTGCACCGGCTGGAGTTCCGTGCCGAGCTGCTGGCCGCCGCCCTCACGCCGTGGCTCGTCTTCGTGGCGGCGATGGGCTTCTTCCGGGTGCTCGGCCCGCGGCTGGGGCTGGGGCAGGCCTCGGTGGCCGCGCTGGTGCTCACCTCGGGGCTGAGCAACACCGCCTTCGTAGGCCTGCCCATGGCGGAGGCCCTGCTCGGCCGCGAGGGCCTGGCCGTGGCGGTGGTGGTGGATCAGCTGGGCTCCTTCCTGCTGTTGGCCACGCTGGCCACGTACGTCGCCGCGCGGGCCTCCTCGGGAGGGCGGCCCCTGCGGCCCGCCGAGCTGGTGCGAAAGGTGGTGATGTTCCCCCCCTTCCTGGCGCTGGTGCTGGGCCTGGTGCTGCGCCCGTGGGCCTTTCCCGGCTGGCTCGAGACGCTGCTGGAGCGGCTGGGCTCGACGCTCACCCCGCTCACGCTCTTCTCGGTGGGCTTTCAGCTGCGGCTGTCGGGCGTGCTCGCGCGCAAGGGCGCGCTGGCCCTGGGGCTTGGCTACAAGCTGGCGCTGGCGCCCGCCCTGGTGGTGCTCGCCCTGTGGGGGGTGTCCGGGGAGGCTCCCATCGTCCGCGAGGCCACCGTGCTGCAGAACGCCATGGCCCCCATGGTCAGCGCCGCCATCCTCGCCTCCGAGCATGAGCTGGATCCGGAGCTGGCCGCGCTGATGGTGGGCGTGGGCATTCCCTTGAGCTTCCTCACCGCGCCGCTGTGGCTGGCGCTGGTGCGGTGAGCGGCCGCCTTTCTCGGAACATGGGAGGTTGAGAGCCCCGGCGCCGGAAGCTGTTCGGTTTCAGAGTCGAGCAGTACGCACTCCTTGGGGGGCAATAGACAGGGACGCACACGCGCCCCACCCTTCCTCGCGGACTTTGGAAGGGAAGCGACCATGCGAGAGTGGTGGGCGGCTGTGATGGTGGGTTGGCTCTCGGTGGGGTGTGGAGAGCCGGTACGTGAGGAAGTGGCGCTGGCGGACATGCCCGCGGCTGAGGCCAGCGAGGTCGCCGCTCAGGCGTGCGCGCCGGTGGCGGGAGAGGCCCAGCGGGTCAAGGTCATCCTGCCTCCGTCCTCGTTTCCGGCCCGGCTGGCGGAGATGCCCGAGAGCTTCGTGGAGTTCCAGGGCCAGCTCTTCTTCGCCGTCAACTTCGCGGATGGCCGCCGCACGCTGTGGAAGAGCGATGGCACCGAGGCTGGCACTGTCGAGGTGTATGGCTTTGCGCCGCTGCCGTTCTTCAGCTTCAGCCGGCTCCGCGGGCTGACGCCCGTGGCGGACAAGCTCTTCTTCGAGGTGACCGACGCGACCACCGGCAATGAGCTGTGGGTCACGGATGGCACCACCGGTGGAACGCATCTGGTGGCGGACCTGTCGCCCGGAATCGAGGACTCGTTCCTGTCTCACCTCACGGGCCTGGGCGCCTGGCTCGTCTTCATCCGGGAGCTCTCCGGGCCGCCCGGTGGCTATGAGGTGTGGCGCTCCGATGGCACCCCCGCTGGCACCGTGCGGCTGTCGGTGCTGCCCAACGGCAACTTCGTGAGCGGGCGGAGCATTCACCTGGGCAACACGCTGCTCTTCTTCGTCACGCACCCCACCGGTGGCACCGACCTGTGGAAGACCGACGGCACGGTGGCTGGCACCGCGCGCGTGCGGCGGCTCGACTCCGGCGAGGCGTTCCCGTTCGATGTGCGCACCGCGGGCGGCACCGCCTTCTTCACCCTGTTCGATGACGGCAACATGACCGAGGTGTGGAGGACGGATGGAACGCCCGGCGGCACTCACCGGATGCGCACCTTCGGGCCGGCCACCTCCGTGCGGCTGCTTGGCGCCCTTGGCGGCTACCTGTACCTGGCGCTGACGGATGTCGCGGCGCAGCGGCTGCACGTGTACCGGATGCCCCTGAATACCCGCGGCGGCCGCGAGTATGTGACGAGCCTGCCCAACCCGTACGCGGATCAGCCCGACGCGTTTCCCGGCCTGAGTGGCCAAGTCTCGGCCGCGGACGGGCGCATCTACTTCACCGTGTTCATCGGCAGTCCGGGGCCGGCGCCCCGCGACACCCAGCTCTGGGTCACGGATGGAACGGCGGCGGGCACCCGGCTCCTGCGCCGGCCGCTGAGCCTGTCGGATGAGTACTCCTCACCGGTCTACGCCGTGCACGGCCAGCTCGCCTTCTTCAGCGCTCCCCAGGAGGGAGGCTTCGGCATCGAGCCCTGGCTGACGGATGGCACCGTGGGGGGCACGCGCCGCCTGCGCGATATCGCTCCCGGAGGGGAGAGCTCCTACCCGGGCACGTTCCTGCGCGTGGGCTCGCGCGTCTTCTTCAACGCCTATGATGAAACCCTGGCCGGGCAGCTCTGGTCGGTGCCGCTGCTGAGCACGTGCGCCGCTGGCGCGCGGTGAGCCCGGCGCGGGGCCCTACGCGGCCGCGTGGGTGGGAAACGCCACCTCCAGGCCGTTGCCCCGCACCCGCATCTGCGGGCGCGATAGCCAGTGGCACGTGGGGCAGTAGCTGTTGGCGCCCGCCTGGGTCGCACGGATCGTCACCGTGCCACCGCACAACGGGCAGCCCTCGGCCAGGGTGAACTCGGCGAAGCGCTCGCCGTTGCCGTGTGTATTCGTCGTGTTCATACCCTTTGACGTAACGCAGGATTTGGACATCACAAGGTGTCCTCGGGTCCACCATTGCCGTACCCGGTGCCACACAGCAGCCAGTCAGCCGAGCGATCCTGAATTCCTTACGGCGCTCGGGCCTCTGCTCACCCGTGCACACCCCAACCGGGCGAAATCGCGGGCCTGGGCTGGCACGCGTCTTTCAAGGAGCTGGCCCACAGGGGGATGGTGGATGGCGGAAATCGCACGGGTGTCGCTCCTCCATGATCGACGTGGGTGGGGCGTGAAGGTGTCACTGAAGAAAGGGGGGACCCGGCACTACCGCTATGGCAGTGAGGCGCAGGCACGCTATTTCGCCGCCATCTTCGAGCTGGGGCCTCGGGTGCTGCCCGCGAAGCTGCCCGCCAAGCCCCGCGCGCACGCGCTCACACTGCCGGTGGAGCGCACGGGGGCCGCTGGCGCCCGGTGAGCCCGGGGCGTAGCTTTCCTCTACCCATGCGGCCGGGATTCGGAGAGGCTGCACCGGTTCGCAGGAGACGCTCATGAGTGACGCCCCCAAGCCCCCCTTCGTCATTCCCCCCAACCGTCAGGAAGTCACCGCCGAGCCGGATCCCGGTGGGCGCTGGTCCGACCAGTTCCCCGACATGATCGGCTACAAGAGCCAGGGCGGTGGCAAGGTGCCCGCCGACTTCGGGTGGAACACCAGCCCCAAGCAGTGGCAGGAGGAGATGACGCCGCAGACGCTGGCCGAGAGCTACCAGAAGCTGCGCGTGCTGCCGGCCAATCGCACCACCGCCGCGCTGCCCGAGGGCACCAAGAAGGAATAAGCCCGCCCGTGGGCGCTCAGTGGAACGGCAGCGCCGCGAGCCGCTCGCGGAACATCTCCAGCGTCTCGCGCAGCCGTGCGTCATCCAGCCCTTCGCCCTGCTCCTTGCGGCACTTGCGCAGGAAGGCGTCGAACGCGGCCGAGCGGCCGTAGAGCTCGCCGGCCCGCTCCAGCGCCTCGAGCAGCACGCGCTCGGCGCCGGGGGAGCCCAGGTACAGGTGCATCGCGGCCTGCTCCAGCCGGGCCCCACAGGCGGACCACACGGCCCGGTCATGCCCCGTGAGCACCTGGTGGGTGAGCTCCTCGGCCACCCGCTCGAGCTGCGCGAGCAGGGGCTGCAGCAGCCGCAGCAGCTCCTCGCCTTCCAGCCGCGGCTGGCCCGACAGCTCCTTGAGCCGGGCGCGCAGCTCCACCAGCTGCCTCTTGTCCCGCGTGCGCAGCGTGAGCGAGGCCTGCATCGAGGCGAAGGAGCCCAGGCTCTCTTCCAGCTGGCGCGCCAGCGCGGGCAGCCCTTCGGGCCCGGTGCGCGCCACCCGCTCGAGCTTGCCCTGGAGCGAGCGCCGCAGCTCTGTCGAGGCGGCCCGAAGCCCCGCCGCCGCGCTCACCTGCAGCGCGTGGCCCGGCACCACCTCCTCGCGCAGCACCTCCTCCAGGGAGGCGGCGGTGAGGTACACCAGGTCTCCAATCCTCGAGCGGAAGTCCAGGCGGAACGCCTGCAGCTCCGTCATCAGCGCCCAGCGGTCGCTCACCACGTCGGGGCGGCGCATCCGCTCGCCCAGGTCCGCCACGCGCCGCGACAGCCGGGCCGCGCTCTCCTGGAACACCACCTCCACCTCCTCCGCCAGCCGCTCGTCCGCGCTGGCCGGTGGGGGCCTCCAGCCACCGTCCGTGTTCGCCGCGCGCTCTGGAGCGGGGAACTGCTGGCGGATGACGGAGATGAGGTGGTTGACGTCCACCACCGTGTCGCGCAGCGCGGGCGCCATCGTCTCCCACAGCGACAGGTCCGCCCCATCCGGCTCCACCGTGGTGGGCTCGTACTTGACGATGTTGAAGTGGCCCAGCCTGTCGATGGCCACCGCCGCCGAGCGGTAGACGCGCTCCATGCGCTCGGCGAGGTGACGATCCGTCAGGGCTTCGAGCAGCGCCACGAGCCGCGCGGGCAGGGCGTCCTGAGGAGTCCGGGGCTTCACGGCGTGCATAGGAGGAACTCGACCGCGGTGAGGAGAGGGTGGAGCGCACGCTAGCGCATCTTCGAGAAAAGCCCTCGATCCTGGCGGCACGTGGGGCTAGACACGGGCGCTGTCCTCTCCTGGGAGCCCGCATGCGTCTGCGCCTCATGGCCCTCCTCGCCGCCCTGGCGGCCGGCTGTTCCACCACGCCCCCCACGCCTCCCGCGCCGCCGCCGCCGCCGCCGCTGTCCGCCGAGGCCATCGCCGTCTTCGCCCGGGCCGAGGCCCAGGGCCCAGGGGGCGCGCTGGTGGTGAACCTGGATGCCATCGAGCAGCTGGGGCTGGCCGGCAAGGGCCCCACGCTGCACCAGCTGGGAGGCGTGGCCACCGCGGTGATGGCGCAGCTGTCCGCCGGAGAGGGCGAGGAGGCGCGCCTGTTCGCCCGGGGCGCGGTGGTGGGGGCCCTGCTGCGGCAGTGGGCCCGCTGGCCCAACGTGCGCCGCTTCGCGCTGATCGTCCCCTCGGACCGGGCCGTGCGCCAGGGCGCCGAGGCGCTCTCCAACGAGATGGTGGGGGCGCTGGCGGTGGATGGGGGCTCACCGGACAACCCCGAGCTTCTGGCGGGCCTGGCCGCGCTGCTGCGCGCCTCGGTGCAGGAGCTGATGAGCCAGGATGCCGAGGTGCGCGTCAACCTGCGTGGGCAGGACCTGTGCGTGGAGAGCCGCGAGCTGGAGGTGCCCCTGTGCATCCGTCCCCGGCCCGGGCTGATGCTCTTTGGTACACCCCCGGCGCTGAGCGCCTTCGAGTCCCTGCCGCCGATGGTGGCAGCGCCGGCCACGCCCGGTGAGGCGCCGGTGCTGATGGGGCTGCGCGTGGACCTGGGCACTCAGGGCCGTGGACGCCTGACCTTCACCGGCCGCGACGCGGTGCGCATGAGCCTCAACCTGGAGGGTGTCGCGCCCAACCACGTGGGCACGCTGGATGCCCTGGTGAGGAAGGGGCTCACGGAGTACGACGCGCACCAGGCCACGGTGCGCGAGCGCATGGCCGCGGGGCTGGCCGAGGTGCAGCGCTCCCTGGCGCAGGACCCGAACGCTTCGCCCTCGCTGAAGCAGGCGGCCACCGGCCTCACCGTGGACAAGGTGGTGGACGAGAGTGGCTACTGGGCGCAGACGCGCCAGTCGCTGCAGCTGACCTCGAATCAGGGCAGCTTCTCGCTGGCCCTCACCGTGCCCGCCGGAGCGGTGAAGGACCTGGCGGAGCAGCTCTCCACCGGCGGCGCGGCGGTGCCGCTGATCGGCGTCATGTCCGCCGTCGCCATCCCCAACTTCCTCAAGTTTCAGAACCGCGCCCAGCAGTCCGAGGTGCAGACCAACCTCAAGGCGGCCTACACCAGCCAGCGGGTCTTCATGGCCGAGAAGGACCGCTGGGGCCGCACCTTCGAGGAGATCGGCTTCTCGCCGGAGAAGGGCCGCAAGTACACCTACTGCATGGGCAAGCAGTGCCTGCCTTGTGATCGCGAGGGGTGCAAGGTGTCGCCGCCGCCCTCTCCGTGCCAGGGGCTCACCGCCGTGGGGCAGCGCGCGGAGGATGGGTTCTCCGTCTGCGGCTACGCCAACCTGGACGCGGACGAGACGTGGGACGTGTGGGTGGTTGATCAGGATGGCGAGCCGCAGCACCTGAGCGACGACTCGGACTAGGCAGGCAGGCACGCGCCCCCCGACTCGGCATAGAGTTGGGCCGGGGAGGCAGACATGAAGGTCCGGTCCCGCTTCTGGCTCATCGCCGGAGGCCTCGTGGTGGTCATCGCCGGGGTGGTTGTTGCCACGCTGGCCTCGGAGCGCTGTCTGTCCGCCTGGCTGTTGCAGGACGTGACGGTGGAGCAGTGCCCGGATGGGCGTTTGCGGCAGACGGTGAGCGTGCAGGTGGCGGAGCTGGCGCGCGAGCGCACCGGCACCGTGCGCGTGTGGGCCAAGGCCCATGGCATCGCCAAGCACGGCATGCTGCTGGAGGCCTACGTGCAAGACGCCCAGGCCCAGCTCTTCCTGGTGGATGCCGAGGGCAAGGAGACGCCCCTGGCCCCGGAGAAGAAGTGGCACCAGAGCGAGGTGGGCACGCTCACCGGCCAGGTGAAGCTGCCCGCGGTGCCGGATGGGGACTACCGGCTGCGCGCCCGCGTCACCACGAAGCTGGGCACCGACTCGGTGGACGCCGCGCTGGCGCTGTACTCGCCCGCCCGCATCCACGTGCTCACCGACAGGCCGCTATATGAGCCGGGCCACCGGGTGCAGTTTCGCGCCGTGGCGCTGCGCTCCAAGGACTTGAGCCCGCTGGACGGGCGCCCCGGGACCTGGATGGTGGTGGACCCCTCGGGAGAGACGGTGCTGGAGCAGCGCGCCCCCGCGGGCCGGTGGGGTGTGGTGTCGGGGGCTTTCCCGCTGGACCGCGGGGCCCCCACGGGCGGGTGGCGGGTGGTGTGGACGAGCGGCGGTGAGCGCGGCGAGGCCAGCTTCCAGGTGGAGCCCTTCACCCTGCCGCGCTTCCGCGTGGACACCTCCAGCCCGAAGCTCTTCTGGCGCGCGGGCGAGACGCCCACGGTGGAAGGGCAGGTGCTCTACAGCTCGGGCGCTCCGGTGGCCGGCGCCGTCGTGTCGCTCGACTGGCAGCACTCGGGGGCGTGGCCTCCTCCCAGGGAGTGGTTCGAGGGCGGCCTGCCCACCGAGGCGAAGGCGGATGCGGCGGGGCGCTTCCGGGTGACGCTGCCGCGCATCCCCGCGGACCTGCGCGGCCAGGTCACCCTGTCGGCCCAGGTGATGGCGGCGGATCCCGCGGGCGATGTGGTGCGCGGCGGCGTCTCGCTGCTGCTGTCCGAGGACGCCCTCGCCGTGTCCGCCGTGACGGAGCTGGAGGGCGGGCTGGTGGAGAACTACAGCAACCGCGTCTACCTGCGCGTCACCTCCGCCGATGGCCAGGTGCTGCCCGGCGCCGAGCTCACGGTGAAGCGCGCGTGGGATCCGACGGACCCGGGCGTGCGCGCGGTGGCGGACGAGGACGGCGTGGCCGGGTTCCAGCTCGATCCGGGCGTGCCCGTCAACGTCGTCATCCCACCCATGCCGGTGCGCCGGCCGCCGCCTCCGCCGCCGGTGAGCCTGTCGGACGCGAGCGAGCTGATGGCGCGGGATAACTCGCCCGTGCTGGCGGACCAGGTGGCGCTGGAGCGGTGGCTGCCGTCCTTCTACCCCTGCGCCCGCTTCGTCTCCGCCGACGTGGGGGCCGCCGAGGTGCGGCTGGGCGTGAGGGTGAGCGCGGGCGGCGCCGTCACCGACGTGGTGGGCGGCGCGGGACGGCTCCAGGCCTGCTTCGCGGAGGTGGCCCGGGGCCGCACGCTGCCGGCTGGCCGTGAGCGCATGCTGGGCCTGTCCTTCAATGTGATGGATCCCAAGCTGCCCACGCTGGACGTGCGCAGCGAGGCCGTGACGGCGGAGCCCGCGGGGCTGAGCCAGGCGCTGCAGGAGGCCGCGCTGGACGCGCGTGCGTGCCTGCCCGCGAAGCTCGAGGAGGACCAGGAGTCGCCCGTGAGCCTGCGCTGGCGGGTGCGCCCGGGCAAGCGCGAGGTGGAGCTGGGCTGGGTGCCCCGGGCGAAGGAGGAGGACCTGCCGCAGCTGTCCGCCTCGGTGGCCTCGTGCCTGCAGGCCCGCTTCGCGCGCATCACCCTGCCCAAGGTGGACGCGGCCATGGAGGAGGCGGATGACGCGGGCGCGAACTCCGGAGAGATGATGGGCGTGGCGCACTTCGCCGCGCGTCCCGCCTACGCCGCGGAAGAGGAGGCCGAGGCTCAGGCCACCACGCAGCTGGGCTACGAGCTGATGGTGAGCGCCAGGCTGGAGGGACAGGACACGGGCTCGACGAAGCTCTTCCTGCCGCCCACGGAGATTCCGAACCGCCGGCTGCGCGCCTCACCGGTGCTCGCCCGCGCGGGAGACGAGGTGCGCGTGGAGCTGCTGCGCGGCCCGCGCTTCGACGGCACGCTGCCCGAGAAGCTCGTGATGAATGCCGGGCCGCGGCGGCTGGAGTCCAAGGTGGACACGTCCGCGCGCGTGGCGAGCTTCCGGCTGCCCGAGGACTTCGAGGGCTGGGCGCAGGTGCAGTGGGGCGAAATCACAGCCCGGGTGTACGTGGCGCCCCGCGCGCAGCTGGCCGTGGAGGTGACGGCCGGGAAGCCCGCCTACGCCCCGGGAGAGCTGGCCCACCTGCAGGTGCGCACGCGGGTGGATGGCAAGGAAGGCCCGGCCGCCGTGGGCCTGTTCGGCGTGGACGAGAGCCTGGCGCAGCTGGCGCCCCTGCCCGGGCCCGCGGCGCTGGGCAGCGTGAGGGCCCTGCCCACCGTGGCCAGGCCCGCCTTCGGGGTGCTCGATGCGCAGGCGCTGGTGATGGGGCGCATCCGCGGCGCCAACGCGGCGGCGGCGGCCCTGCTGCGCGTGACGGGAGTGCCTCCGCCGGAGACGGTGGAGCCCGCGCTGTCGGTGCAGGCGCGCAGCCCCTTCGAGCCGGAGGCGGAGCTGACCGAGCCCTTCTACCGCACGCTCGCCGAGCTCACGGTGCAGGTGCGCGCCTGGGAGGAGAAGGCTCCGGCGGGAGAGACGCTGAGCCCGGCGGGCATGGCCCGGCTGTGGGAGCAGGCGCTGGCCGCGTGTGAGAAGCGCGGCGAGAGCGTGACGGATGCCTATGGGCGCCGGCTGAAGCTGTCCCGGCTGCCGAAGGACCTGCTGGCCCTGACGGATCCGCGGGTAGTGGTGGTGGGCGGGACGCGGTTGTCCGAGGACGTCGAGAACTGGGGCGCCTGGGTCGCCCGGGAGTCGCCATGAAGCGCGCGCTGAAGGTGGGAGGAATTCTGCTCGGCGGGTTCGTGCTGGGCCTGATGTTCAACAGCTTCACCCTGCGCTCGGCGCCCCGCTACTCCAGCTACGCCAGGGAGGCCATGCCTCAACCCACGGCGGCCGCGGCGCCGATGGAGGCGGAGATGTCCCCGCCAGAGGACGAGGGGGGCCAGATGCTCAGGGGGGCCATGCCAGTGATGCCCTCTGCGCCCAACCGGAAGATGATGTCCAAGCCCCGGGGGGGAGTGGCCTCGGTACTGCCGCGGGTGGTGGACGCGGCCGAGGCGGATGGGCCCAGCCTGAGCGAGGCCGAGGCGGCCCCGAGCCGCGCCTGGTTCCCCGAGACGTTCCTCTTCGAGCCGCTGGTGGAGACGGACGCGGCCGGACAGGCCACGGTGCCGGTGCGGGTGCCGGACCGGCTCACCCGGTGGAGGGTGCTGGCGCTGGCGCACTCGCGCTCGGGCGCGCAGGCGGGCGCGGTGACGAGCTTCGCGGGCACGCTGCCGACTTATGTGGACCCGGTGGTGCCGTCCTTCCTGCGGACGGGAGACGCGGTGCGGCTGCCGGTGCAGGTGGTGAACACCACGGGCGCCGCGGTGGAGCAGTCCCTGAGGTTCTCGGCCGAGGGCGCGGTGGTGGAAGGCGCCAACGCCCGCACGGTGCGGGTGCCCGCGCGCGGCAGCGTGGTGGAGTACCT
>DATHBR010000051.1:0-334077 GCA_035296065.1 Myxococcaceae bacterium
CTCCGACAGCAACGTGAGCCGGCTGCGCGGGTTGCCCAGCAGCAGGATGTTGCCCGCCTCCACCACCCAGTCCTGCGAGGCGTCCATCACCTGGAAGTACTCGCGCTCATCCCCCTCGATGGGCAGCTCCGCGGTGCCCAGGAAGCTGTGGTTACGCGAGTTGAGATCCCGGTACACCCACCGGTGATCCTCGCGGAACGACAGGCGCCCGTGCTGGCGCGACACGGCGTCATGCGGGAACACCACCGTGGACTCCGGCGCACGCCCGAACACATACGAGCGATCCGGGTACAGCGGGACGATCAGATCCGGCACGCCCTCGCGCTGCACCCGCACCGCCTTGGGCTCGCGGTACGGGTGTGTGGGCGCCACCTCCAGCTCCCGCGGAATCCGCTCGCGCCGCGTGGGCGTCTCGCTCGAGGCAGGCGGCTCGATGAGATCCGGCGGCAGGGCAATCGTCGTGGTCCGGCTGAGCGAAGGCCCGCTCAGCCCTCCCTCCAGCTCCTCTTCGCCCGGCGTGGGGGGCGCGGCCTCCGGCTTCGGCTCGTTCTGGCTCGTCATGGGCTCCTCGCGGCTGACACCGGTTGCCTGTCAGTTTTGATAGCAGCTTTGACAGGCGACCGCTCTGAAGAGCTGTCAGTTGGAAACCCCATTTCTCAAGGACTTGAAATGACTGGGAGCGCCTGAGCGCTGGGGTTCGGCACGGTCCGTGCTCTGACAGGCGACGGGGGATGAAATCCTGCCCGTACCCCCGGGCCGGACACCTAGCGATTGGAGCACACTTGTTCACCTTCACGGTGGTGATGAGCGGTAGCAAGAGCGTGACGCGGGGAACGCTGTCGAGCCGGGAAGTCTTCGTGGGCCGTTCCCGCAAGTGCGACGTGGTGCTGCGAGACGACACCGTCTCGGGCGTGCACTGCCGGCTGGTGGCCATCGAAGGCGGCGCCATCGTCATGGACGAGGGCTCGACGAATGGCACGTGGCTGAACGGCTCGCCGGTGGTGCGGCCCACGGTGATGAGGGCCGAGGACGAGCTGCGCATCGGGCCGTACTCGCTGAGGGTGCAGTCGCTGGTGGGAGGCGACAACACCCACAGCGCGCGGCCGCCGGTGGCCGCTCCGGCGCAGGCCTCGCTGCCGCGCCCTCACACGACGGAGTCGGCCACGGATCTGCGGGTGCCCCAGGCGCTGGTGTTCTGGCGCATCCTCGGGTTCGACGAGGCGAGCTCGCTGGACGAGGCCCGTGCCGCGTATGTGGGGCTGATGATGCAGCACACGCCGGAGGAGCTGGCGAAGCTGAGCCCCGAGCGGCGCGCGGCGGCCGAGCTGCGGCTCCGGGAGATCGAGTTCGCCTGGGATTACCTGCAGCGGCTGTGGAAGAAGGCCGCTCAGCAGGACAAGGGCGCTGCCTGAGCCCTTACACGGCTCAGGGCTTGAACGGCACGAACCCGAGCAGGGTCCGGGGGAACGTGTCGGTCACCAGCAGAAAGCCCCGGTCCTCCAGCCGCACCACGCCCTCCCAGTTGCGCGCCGCCTCGTCAGAGAGCTGCAACTGGAGAGGGGGCCGCTCCGTGAGCACGATGCCGGTGGGTTGCACCTGCAGCTCGATGAGCCGCTCCACTTGAGGCAACTGGGCATGGGTGGGTCCGGTGCCGTACCGGGCCATGAGCGGATCTGGCACTGGCTCATAGGCTTTCGCGGTGCCTGGGAAGCTGTAGTTCATCACCCAGAACCGGCCCGCCGCGTCCATCGCGGTGGCATCGGTGATGCGGTATTCGATCGCTGGGAAGGTGAGCTTCCCGGATGGGGTGAGCGAGCGATCGAAGCTCTCGACCGTGGACGCCTTGTTCACGTTGGCCCCGTTGGCCTCGTACAGAGCCAGCAGGCGATCCTCGCCCATCACCAGAGTCTCGAAGCCCGAGTTCGACACCTTGCCGGGCAGGGACAGCACGGCCTGCGGTGAGGCCTCGAGCTTCAGCACGCTCAAGTCAGGCGCGATGCGGCCGGTCAGGAGGAAGCCCTTTCCCGTGCTCGAGCGGGTCTCGACGCTCAGATACACCTGCTCTCCAATGAAGCCGATGGCCTCATAGCCTTCGAACCCGGGGATGTTCTTCTCGAGGCCCGCGCTGTCGAACGGGATGCAGCGGGGCTCCAGCGGCCCTGACGCGGTCTGATCGATTCGTGCGAGGACGTCCGCCTTCGAGACGGTGTAGAGGCAGGGGGCGCTGGCGCTCTGCCAGTTTGGATACTGGGGCAGCAGGATCAGGTGCTCGCCGTACCAGGCCAGGCCCGAGAGCTCCGCCTTCTTGCTCTGCAGGGGATCGCCGAGCTGCAAGAGGGTGACGGCCTGCTCCGGCGCGGTGCCTCGTAACTCGGCAGGCACGTCCGCCGATGGAAGTCGCTGGCTGCGGCACGCGGCACCCCCGGCCAGCCCCAGTGCGAGCAAGAGGGCTCGAACTCTCCACGTCCCCGGACTTCTGTCTCCCCGCATGTGGCGCTCCTCCGCGTGCACGGCCCGTCAGAGCATATGCGGATGGCCCATTGCGCCCACGTTTGAATGCAAGGTGGGAGAGCATCGCGGCCGGGTGGCGGTTAAGGTGCGGCCGCATGAATGACAAGTTGAAGGAGCGGCTGAGCCACTTCGGAAAGGGCGGGTACGACTCGTCCCTGGTGGGCATGGAGCTGCTCGAGGTAGAGGGGGGACGGGCGCGTGTCCGCCTGCCCGTGAGCCAGGCGGTGCAGAACGTGAAGGGCGCGCTGCACGGTGGCGCGGTGGCCACGCTGGTGGACGTGGTGGGCACGCTGGCCATCATGAGCGCGGACCGTGAGCACCGGCCGGGCGTGTCCACGGATCTCAATGTGTCCTGGTTCTCTCCGGCGCTGGCCGGGTCCAACGTGTTGGTGGAGGCCACGGTGCTCAAGTCCGGGCGCACGCTGGCCTTCGTCCAGGTGGATCTGCGCCGCGAGGATGACGGGGCGCTGGTGGCGCAGGGCCGTATGACGAAGTTCCTGAGCTGAGCCATGCTGATGAGCCGACTGATAGGCATCGTCCTGGTGAACCTCCTGGGCTACCTGGTGCTCAAGAGGCTGTGGCCCGACGCCGTCAAGGGCTGGCGGCTGAAGGCGGGCATTGGCCTGGCGCTGCTGTCGATGGCGGCGTGGGTGCTCCCCGTGGCGCTGGGCGTGGGCGCCCACGGCCGGGTGCCGGTAGTGGGAGTGCCGCTGAAGCTGTTCTCGGCGGGGTGGACCATCGCGGCGTTCATCGTCGTGCTGTTTGGCCTGCCCTTCGTGCTGGTGCGTTGGTGGCGGGGGCGGCGCAAGCCCGCGCCGGACACGGCGAACGCGGGCGTGGACCTGGAGCGCCGCAGCCTGCTGGTGAGCGCGGGCCGCGCCGTGCCGCTGGTGGCCATGGGCACCAGCTCCATGGGCATGGTGAACGGCAGCGTGGGCTTCACGGTGAAACAGGTGGAGGTGCGGCTGCGCAACCTGCCCGCCGCGCTGGACGGGTTCCGCATCGGGCAGATCACCGACGTGCACGTGGGCACCTTCATCGGCACGGACTACCTGCGCGCGGCCGTCTCGGCGATGAACGAGGCGGGGGTGCACCTGCAGGTGATGACGGGCGATCTGATCGATGATCTCGAGCAGCTCGACGACACGATGACGGCGCTCGAGGGGTGCAAGGCGCAGCACGGCATGATGGCCATCATGGGCAACCACGAGTACTGGCGGGGGGCCCAGCCCATCTTCAAGGCGTACGAGACCAGCCAGAAGCGCGGCGGGCCGGTGCGCCTGCTGGTGGACTCATCGCACGTCATCGAGCACGCCGGGCACCGCATCCGGGTGGTGGGCGTGGACTACCCCATGGGCCAGGGCCCGGGGGTGAGGGCCAAGCGCTTCCAGCGCTCGGCGGACGCGGCCTTCCAGAGCGTGGGCGAGGGCGAGCTGGTGCTGTGCCTGACGCACCACCCCTCCTTCTTCCCGTACGCGGCGCGGAAGGGGGCGCACCTCACGCTGGCGGGCCACACGCACGGAGGCCAGGTGGCGCTGCTGGGCATGCCGCTGTTCTGGTTCGCCTTCGAGTTCATGCTGGGCCGCTACAAGTCGAAGGACAGCCACCTCTACGTCTCCGGAGGCACGGGCCACTGGCTGCCCTTCCGGCTGGGAGTGCCGCCCGAGGTGACGATCCTCACGCTCAAAGCGGCGTAGGGCGTTATGCCAGGGGCAATGTCGGATTCCTGGTACGACGCGGTGGTAATCGGCGCGGGCTTTGGCGGGCTCGCCACGGCGCTGGAGCTGGCACAGCGCGGCGCCCGGGTGGTGCTGTGCGAGTCGCTCAACTACCCGGGCGGCTGCGCCAGCACCTTCCGCCGGGACGGGTATGCCTTCGAGGCAGGCGCCACGCTGTTCTCCGGGCTGGCCGAGGAGCAGCTCTTCGGCCGGTGGGGACAGCAGCACGGGCTGGGCGTTCAGGTGGACTGGATCGATCCCCTGGTGGAGCTGCGCACTCCTTCCCTGAGGCTGAGCGTGCACCGGGATCGCCAGCGCTTCATGGAGCAGCTCTATGGGCTGCCCGGGGCTCCGGTGGAGGGGCTGAAGCGCTTCTTCACCGCCCAGCGCCAGGTGGCCGATGCGCTGTGGACGCTGTTCGACAACCCCAAGCTGCTGCCTCCGCTGGATATTCAGGCCCTGCTGCTGCACGCCACGCGGGCGCCCCGGTACGTGCCCATGCTCAGGTGGCTGGCGCGGCCGCTGGGCGCGGTGCTCGAGCGCTACGGGGTGCACACCTTCGCCCCGCTGCGGATGTACCTGGACGCGCTGTGCCAGATCACCGTCCAGTGCAGCTCGGCCGAGGCGGAGGCTCCGTTCGCCATGGCGGCCATGGACTACTACTGGCGCGGCACGGGCCACGTGCGTGGAGGCATCGGCCAGCTGGCGGAGGCGCTCGTGGGGGCCATCACCCGGAGCGGCGGCGAGGTGCTGCTGGCCAACCGCGTGAAGTCGCTGGCGCCCGAGCCCGGAGGTGGCTGGCGGGTGGTGACGCGCCGGGGGGAGCTGCGCACCCGGCACGTGGCGGCCAACGTGCTGCCGCAGGGGCTATTGAAGCTCATGGGGACGCCCGCTGAGCGCCACCCCCGGCTGGCGGAGCTGTCCGCGCGGGTGGCCGAGGGGTGGGGCGCGGTCATGCTGTACCGGGTGGTGCGCGCGCCCGAGAACGCACTGCCCAAGGCCTGCCACCTGGAGCTCATTCAGCGCGAGGACGCCCCGCTGGTGGAGGGCAACCACGTCTTCGTCTCCATCAGCGGAGAGGCGGACGAGGGCCGTGCGCCACCCGGTTACCGGACGATCACCAGCTCGACTCACGTGCCGCTGCGCGCCCTGGCAAGCCGCTCCGCCCAGGAGCAGGCCCGCTACATCGAGGAGATTCAGGGCCGGATGCGAGAGGGCCTCTCCTGGCTGGCACCCGAGTGGGCCCGGGAGGTGCGGCACGAGCTGCCCGCCTCGCCCCGGACCTTCGAGCGCTTCACCCGGCGTGAGGGCGGCGCGGTGGGAGGCGTGCCGCGCCGGGCGGGCTGGTCGCACTACCTGGAGCTGGGCCCCCGGCCGGTGATGGACGGGCTGTGGCTGGTGGGGGACTCCGTCTTCCCCGGACAGAGCACGCTGGCCACCGCGCTGGGCGGCGTGAGGACCGCGGTCCGGATTGCGGCTAACCTTTAGGGCCCGAGGAGGCAGCGAGATGGAGAAGGCGCAAGAGACGGTCCTGGTCACCGGAGCCAACCGCGGCATCGGCCTCGAGGTGTGCCGGCAGCTGGGCCGCGAGGGCAAGCGGGTGCTGCTCACGGCCCGGGATGCCACCCTGGGCCAGGAGGCCGTCGCCTCCCTGCGGGCCCAGGGGCTGGAGGTTGCCTTCGAGCAGCTCGACGTGGCCTCACCCGAGAGTGTCGACGCGCTCACCGTGCGGCTGGAGCGGCAGGGGGTGCGGCTCTCTGCGCTCATCAACAACGCCGCCATCGCCCTGGACGGCTTCAACGTCGACGTGGCCGAGCGCACCCAGGCGGTGAACTTCTTCGGCGCCTGGCGGGTGACGGAGCGGCTGCTGCCGCTCATTCAGTCTCAAGGCACCATCGTCATGGTGTCCAGCGGCTCGGGTGAGCTGCACGGCCTGCCCGCGGAGCTGCGGCGCCGGTTCGATCCTCCCGCCTCGAAGGACGCGCTGGCCGCGCTGGTGCGCGAGTTCATCGAGGACGTGCGCGGCGGGCAGTACGCGCAGAAGGGCTGGCCCGGCTCGGCGTACCGCATCTCGAAGGTGGCGCTCAACGGGCTGACGCGGCTGCTGGCCAGGGAGCTGGAGGGCCGGATGCGAGTCAACGCCGTGTGCCCCGGTTGGGTGCGCACGCGCATGGGCCGCACCGGCGCGCCGCTCAGCGTGGAGCAGGGCGCGGACACCATCGTCTGGGCGGCGCAGCTGCCTCCCCACGGGCCCACGGGAGGCTTCTTCCGGGAGCGCCAGCCCATCCCCTGGTAGGTGGCACGGACAGGGGCGGGGCAGGGCGCCTCACGGCAGCGCCGAGGGCTCTCCCACCTCGCGCCGCAGCACCTCGGCCGCCCGCGCATCCCGTGGCACTCCGAAGCGCTGGCGAGAGCACGCCAGCAATTGCCCCGCGTACACGCTGTCCTCCAGCCCGGCCTGCAGGTGGCCATGCTGCACCAGCAGCCGGGCCCGCTCGTCCACCAGACGGGCGAGGATGCGCGCCTGCTCGGGGTGGCTGAACAGGCCGACGACCGACGCGGCGTCAAAGCGCGTCAGCGTGTCGAACTCCATGCCCAGCGTGGCCACGCTGGCCTCGCGAAGGTGGCGCAGCCCTTCGTCCAGGGGCGCGGACTGCCGGGCGCGAGAGAGGGCCGAGGAGAATCGGCCCAGCTCGCGCACGGCGTACAGAATGAAAGCGTGACGCAGAACGGGCATGAGCAGGAGTGAAACTGCCTGAGCGCCGCGAAATCATCCAGGGCTCTGGCGCACTCCGCCCTGTTCATCCCCGAGCGATCAGGAGATGCCCTTGCGCACCCGGCTCCAGTCGAAGTTGGCGGCCGGGTCGCTCTTGCGGCCCTTGGGTACCGCCACGTCCTTGTGGCCGACGATGTTCTCCATCGGCACCTTGTACTCCTGCTTCAGGAAGCCGGTGAGCTGGATGAGCGCCTTGTACTGCGCGTCGGTGAAGGGCGTCTTGCCGCTGCCGTCGTTGACGATCTCGATGCCGATAGAACGGCCGTTCACGTCCGTGGCCTTGCCGTGCAGCTGGCTGGGGCCCGCGTGCCAGGCGCGCTTCTTGTCATCCACCAGCTGGTAGATCTTCCCGTCGTTGTCGATCATGTAGTGCGCGGACACCTTGGCGGACGGGGTGCGCATGTGGTTCAGGTCGCCCTTGCCGTTGTTGGTGCCCGTGTGGTGCAGCACGATGGCGTCGATGTCCGCGCCGTTGCGCGAGTCGAAGTTGGGCGAGGCGGCCTGGACGACCGGCGGCTTCTTGAAGACGCCCGGCTTGGTGGGCGTGGGCTCGGTGGGCTTGGGCGCCTGCAGCTTGGCCAGCTCCTTCTTCAGCGCCGCGTGCGTCAGCTCACCGTAGTACCCGGTGGTGGGCAGCTTGTGGTCGGCCTGGAACTTGGTGACCGCCGCCTCCGTCTTCTCGCCGAAGATGCCGGCGCCCGTGGCCACCTGCGCCGCCGTCATGTACTTGAGCTTCACCAGCGCGTCCTGCAGCTGCTTCACCTGCGGGCCCTCGGCGCCCTTCTTCAGGCCCGCGGGAGGCGCCGTCACCGTCGCCCTCGGGGCGGCGGCAGCGGTGGTACGGGGAGCGACGGGAGCAGGGGGACGGCTGACGTTCATGGCCATGTCGGAACTCTCGAAACGAAGAATGGGGGAAAAACCTGTTCCCTATTGTCGGATGGAGCCCGTGACGGTTGTGACACGACCGGCCAGGAATCCACCTGGGTTGTAGTATTTCAATTAATGGGCTCCAGGTAAACCGGGGTTCCGAAATCCGCTCCCGGGCGGACGTATGCTGCCGGGCGCACATGCTCTTCCGACAGAAAGCGCCCCTCTCGCGAAGCGAGCTGATCGCCGACGCCGACAAGGCGCGGGCCAAGGGCAAGCTGAAGAAGGCGATTGCCGGGTACCGCAAGGCGCTGGAGCTGGAGCCGGGGGATCCGGTGGTGCACGGGAAGCTGGCGCCGCTGCTGGCGCGGGCCAAGCAGTCCGAGGCGGCGCTGGAGAGCTTCCACGCGGCGGCCAGGGGGCACCTGGACAAGGGCTTCGCGGACAAGGCGCTGGCCGTCTACACCCAGGCGGCGGACACGTTCCCGTACCATATGAGCCTGTGGCAGCAGCTGTCCCAGCTCAACCTCACCAAGGGCCGTAAGGCCGACGCGGTGCGGGTGCTGCTGCGCGGGCGGCTGTACTTCCGCCGCAAGAACGAGCGGCGCGAGGCCGTCACCCTCCTGAAGGAGGCGCTGGCGCTGGACGGCGAGCTGTTCGAGCCCCGGCTGGATCTGGCCCGGCTGCTGGCGCTTCAGGGGCAGCGCGCCGAGGCGCTGGCGCTGCTCGAGCCCATGGTGAAGGGGCTCGAGGGCGGCTCGCTGCGGCGGGTGCGGTGGACGCTGGCGCGCGTCTCTCCCAGCGTGGGCGCGTGGTGGCGCTGGCTGCGTGCCGTGGTGCGCGGCCGGTGACTCAGCGTGCGCGCGGGGAGGGCAGCCCGAGCACGTATGTCACCGGCGGCTTGCCGGGCTTCTGAATGACGCCCACCTCCCAGGTGTAGCCCTCGCGCGTGAGGGACTGCGTCATGCTCCGCAGCTCCTCGGGCCGGTGGGCGCGCAGCGCGGACACCAGCCCATCCCAGAAGATGGCCAGGGGCAGCAGCGGCACCCCATAGGTGAGCAGCAGCCGGGGCAGGGTGAGGGGACGCAGCAGGGGCGTGAAGCCCAGGACCATCAGCGGGACGAACAGCGTGGCGAGGATGCCCCTGGGCGAGCGCTCCACCACCTCGAAGATGCCAATGGGCACGCCCCGCGCCTGGGCATCCGCGAGCACCGCCCGGGCCGCGTCCGGGCGGAAGTGGTGGAAGGCGTTGAACAGGGTGCGCATGCCGCGCAGCTCTGGCGGCACGCGCATCGCGTCCACGGGCTGCTCCAGGTACTCGGCCCCGGCGGCGATGGCCCGCTCCCGGGCCTGGACGTTGGGGAACAGATCGCTCTGCTGTACGCGGATGTCCCGGCCGTGCTCCCGCCGCAGAATGTCGCGCAGCCGGGGCAGGGGGCCGCCACCGCCCGAGCCCAGATCGAGCACCGCGTCGGTACCGGCCGCCTCCAGCCCACGCAGCAGCAGCGGGGCCACCGAGTCGAACAGCCCCATGCGCTGGGTGACGGTGGCCAGGTAGTTGGTGCAGTGGTCGCGCAGCGGCGTGGGGTACCACGGCTGATCGATCAGCTCGAAGAGGTGAAGGCGCGGCAACAGGGTCCGAGGGCGGCTCATCGTGGTTTCCATGGTCCAAATATGGAGCCTTGCCGCTGCGGGCACACTGACCGCGGGCGCCAGAACGGATTGCCGGGCGCGCCACGGTGCCGGTAGACATGCGGGCCATGTCCTCCCCGGCCGTGGCCGCGCTCTCCGCCCGTAATGTCCGCCAGGCCGTGCAGGTGCTGGACGCTCTGGCGCTGCCGGGCGTGGACCCGGACCGGCTGCTGAAGGAGTTCGGCCTGGCGCGCGCCGAGCTGGACGATCCGGAGCGGCGCATTCCCTACGCCACGCTGGATGCGCTGCTGGAGCGGGCGGTGGAGCTCAGCGGAGACGACAACCTGGGGCTGCACATGGCCCGCCTGCCGGTGGTGGATCCGGACGACACGGCCTCGGCCGTCATCGCCACCAGCCCCAACCTGTACGAGTCCTTCGAGCGGGGCGTGCGCTACCAGCGGGTGTGGGGAGACGGCGAGCGGCTCAAGCTGGAGGACACGGAGCGGGGCTTTCGCGTGCGCTTCACCCCGGTGGGCGCGTGGCGGCCCGCGCACCGGCACCTGGCGGAGCTGTGCATGGCGCAGTTCATCCAGGGCGCGCGCCTGCTGACGGGACAGAACGTCACCCCCCTGTGCGTGCGCTTCGTGAACCCGGAGCCGGCGGACACCCGCGAGCACCGTGAGTGCTACGGCTGCCCCATCGTCTTCGAGGCTCCGGCCAACGACATCGAGTTCTCCCGCGAGGATGGGGCCCGGCCGTTCGTCCACGCGGATGCGCTGGTGCACTCCATCTTCGAGCGCCAGGTGCAGCGGGCCCTGAGCCGGCTGCCAGAGGAGCCGGGGCTCTCGGCACGGGTGCGGGCCTACCTGCAGCGCTCACTGGGGGGCGGGGACTACTCCTTCGCCGCGGTGGCCAGGGCCCTGCACATGCCTGCTCGTACGCTCCAGCGGCACCTGGCCGAGGAGGGGCGCAGCTACGCGAGCTTGTTAGAGGAGCTGCGCCGCGAGCGCGCCGCGGAGTTCCTCCAGCGGCGGGTGTCCATCGCCGAGGTGTCCTTCCTGCTGGGTTACAGCGATCCGAGCGTTTTTCACCGTGCGTTCAAGCGCTGGTGGGGCATGAGCCCGGAATCCTTCCGGCAGCGCCACACGGGCGCGCGGTGAGGGTTACCCAGAAGGAGTACACGCAGGGAGAAGCGGACCCGCGTGTGCTCTGGTAAACGGTCACGTGGTAGCATCCCAGTCCCTACTCACTCATCATCGAGGTACTCGGCGTGAAGAAGATCGGCGTCATGGCGCTGCTCGTCCTGGTCTCGGCGTGTGGCAGCGACAAGTTCGATCGCGATGCCATCCGCGCGACCGTGGTGCTTGAAGGCGACATCAAAGCGACGTGCGTGCTCCTGGAGGTCCGCGATCCGGCGGACAAGCGCGTGCTCGGCAGAACCTGGCTGCCCCGCGCCGCCGGCGACACCGAGCTGCGGGCCGCCATCTTCAAGGCCTCGCTGCCCACTGTCGTGGAGCTCGCCGCGCGGCCGTACCTGGACGGATCGTGTGCGAATAACACGGAGGCCCAGACGCCCAACGGCAACTTCGTGACGGGCACGGCCTCGTTCGCGGTGGGCAAGGTCGTCGAGGCCGATGATCTGACGCTGCTGCCGGGCACGGACGCGGACGGCGACGGGTACGTGGGCACCGGCACGGGTGGGTCGGACTGCAACGATGGGGTGGGGACGGTAAAGCCTGGCGCGGTGGAGTCCTGCTCGGACCAGGTGGACCTCAACTGTGACAGCAAGAAGGGCTGTGAGGCCTCGTCCTGCGCGGCGCAGTCGTGCTTCGGGCCTCCGGCGGCGGTTGCGGTGACGCTACCCAGCCCGCTGACGGCCGGCACGTGCACGAGCGGAGGGACGGTGACGCTGAAGGACGCCAATGGCGTCAACAGCCGCGTCAGCGTGGACACCTCCGTGAGCCTGCGGATCGCTCCGGCCAACAGCGTCAGATTCTACGCGGATGCGGCGTGCGCCACGCCCGTGACGAGCGTGACGATTCCAGCGAACACCAGCAGCGCGTCGTTCTTCGTGCAGGGTCAGCTCGGAGGCAATGTGACGGTCACCGCTGCGGTGACCGGGCTGACGGATGGCACTCAAGCGGCGGTTATCAATCCGGGGGCGGGCAACCGGCTGGCGTTCCAGGGCGCCGCGCAGACGGTGACGGCGGGAGTGTGCTCGCCACAACCGGTGCGGATCCAGAGCCAGGATATGCAGGGCAACGCGGCGCCGGTGCCGACGCTCACGTCCGTGTCGCTCTCCGCCACGCCGGACACGAACTTCAAGTTCTACTCGGACGCCGCCTGCTCCAACGAGGTGACGAGCGTCAACATCGCCACTCAGATGAGCACTGCCAGCTTCTACTTCAAGGGCACGAGATCCGGCAGCGTGTTGGTGGCCATCACGGCCATGGGGTTCACGGGCACCTCTCAGGCCCAGACGATCAACGCGGCGGCGCCGACGGCCATCGTCATCGTGGGGCCTGTCACGGTGGCGGCGGCCACCTGCTCGGTGGCCATCTTCGCCACGCTGCAGGACCCCTTCGGTAACCCGGCGACGGCCACCACCAACACGCAGCTCAACCTGATCTCGAGCAACGCGCAACTGGCGCTCTTCAGCAACAACACGTGCACGACCACGGCGTCGAGCTTGACCTTCGCGCCGGGAGTCGGCTCCCGGGACTTCTTCGTCCGCTCCACGCAGGCCGCGCCCTACTCCATCACCGCCACCGGCTCGGGGCTGACCAATGGCACGGTGACCGTGACGGTGACGGCCGGCCCTCCCTCGGTGCTCGTCTTCACCGCCACGGCGCAGTCGCCGTTACCGGCGGGGGTGTGCTCGGGGATTGTCACCGTGCAGCTGCGGGATGCGAACGCCAACCCGGTGATCGCGGCGTCTCCCACCACGGTGAGCCTGTTGGCGTCCTCCCAGGGGCCCGAGTTCTTCACGAACTCCACCTGCACGGGAACCGCGGTGACCGCGACGTCCATTGATACGGGCGCCAGCACCGCGAGCTTCTATTTCAAGGGCACGAAGACGGTGACGAATGCGATCCTGACGGCCGCCGTCGACAGCATCAGCGCGACTCAAACCGTCACGATTACGGCGGCGCCTCCCTCTGTGCTGGTCTTCACGACGCGGCCGACCACGGCGGCGGCGGGTGCGTGCCCGCAGGTGGTGCTGCAGACCCAGGACAGCTTTGGCAATCCGTCCAACGTCCCGAGCCCTCAGACGGTGACCCTGACGCCGGGCCCCGCGGAGGGCTTCACGTTCCACACGGCGAACAACTGCAACGCTGGCAGCACCGTGAGCCAGGTGACGGTGCTCAGTGGGCAGAACAGCGTCACCTTCTATGCCAGGGGTACGAAGGCGGGGCAGTTCAGCCTGGGCGCCACCTCTCCGGGCCTGTCCAGCGCGAGCGGCAGTCTCGACATCACGGCCCTGGCGGTGAACAAGGTGGTCTTTGCCACCTCGCCGCATGTGGTCACCGCTGACGTCTGCTCGCCCATCGTGACCCTCAATTCGACGGACTCTTTTGGCAACGTGGTCCCCGTGTCCAATGCCGAGTCCATCGCGCTCTCCGCTCAGGCGGGGGACTCCGAGTTCAGGTTCTACTCGGACTCCAACTGCAGCATGGTGATTACCGGCGTCTCCATTCCCGCGACCCAGTCGTCCGCGAGCTTCTACTTCAAGGGAGAGAAGGCCCGGACCGTGACGGTGACGGCCAATGCCACCAACCTCGTGGATGGCACTCAGGACCAGACGATCGTCGGCGCCAGCGCCACCACTCTCAGGTTCTCCGCATCGACTCCTCCGGCGACACTGCTGGCGGGCACCTGCGCCGTGCGGACGGTGGAGGGCCTCGATGCCTTTGGTAACCCCTCGACCAATGCGCTCACGTTGACGCTAACGGGCTCAACGTCGGCGGAGTTCTTCTCGGACTCGAACTGCACTGTCCCCGCGACTCAGGTGTCCATTGCCGCTGGGATGGGCTCGGTCAGCTTCTCGTTCAAGGGCTTGACCGGTGGCAGCAACGCCTCCGCGCCGCTGACCCTGACAGCCGCCTCCACACAGCCGCTGTCGGCGATGCAGAACGAGTCCATCCTCCCCACCGTGCGTACGGGCAACTGCTCCATCGGTAGCACCAACTCGAATGTCACCTGCACCATTGCGCCCGCGCTCAGCAGCACGGCCAGGGCGTTCCTGACTTTCCAGGCGACCAGTGCGGCGACGGACCCTGGAGGCGCCAACGTGCGCTGCCACTTCAACAGCACCTCTCAGGTGCGGTGCGAGCGCGGAGACAACAACGGAGGCGTCGCCAACATCCAGTGGGCCGCGGCGGAGTTCCCCACGGGAGTGAACGTCCAGCATCAGACGCCTGCTTGTACTGGCGATGTGACGAGCGTGAACTTCTCCGCCCTGGTGCGAGACAACACCTTCTTGCTGCTCAGCAGCAGGCGAGACGACACCGAGCAGGGCAATTCGGTGCCGCGGCTGGCGGAGCTGAAGTCGAGCACCTTGGCCGAGATCCGGAAGACAGGCGGGTGTGTGGGGACTGACGCCAATGCGCTCCAGGCCGTCGAATATGCCGGCGCCTCGGTGCAGCGGTCGGCGACGACGGCCATGGCGAGCAACGCGACGAGCCAGGAGGCGATGCTCTCCCCCGGGGTGGATGCCACCCGGTCCATCGTTCTGTTCTCCTTTTTGAATGATGGCTCGGGTAACTCCATCTGCAACCGCGCGCTGCGTGGAGAACTGACCAACAACGGTGGAAGGGTGCGCTTCTCGCGGGCCGAGGGCTCCATGGCCAACAACTGCGCGGCCTCGAACGTCAGCGCCATCTCCTGGGAAGTCATCCAATTCCCCGTGGGCACCGTCGTGCGGCAGGTGACGCAGCCTCTCGCGGCCGCTGCGGCGTCCGCGAACATCACGCTGCAACCGCCGGTCGACGCCAGCAGGACGATCGTGTTGATGAGCGGCCAGGGCTCCTCGGGTCAAGCTGGCGGCGAGGGCCGACATTCGTCGAGCGAGGCCATTGGAGAGATGCGCGCCCGGGCGGTGCTGAGCGCGGATGGCACCACCGTCACCCTGACGCGTGACAGCTCCACCTCCCAGGCCACCTTCACCGTCTACGTCGTGCAGCTCAAGCCCTGAGCCGGCTGACGCTTCGTCACGCCGCACATTCCCCGAGGGAATGTGAATTGCCCTGCCGGGGTAGCTTGGTAAGTTGCCCCGGCACCTGAAGAGTGCGGCACCTGGCATATGGCTGGGGTGGCGCGCCGTGGCCAGGGGGAGCTCATGCGAAGCAAAGTGGGGCAGGGCCGGAGCGCGGTGGGGCTGGGGACATGGGTGCTGATGCTCGCCCTGGTGCAGCCGACGACCGCGCTCGCCAAGGGTGAAGACGAGATGCGGGCCTACCTGCTCTCGGTGAACCGGCTCTACGAGGATCTCGAGTACGAGCGGGCGCTGTCGCAGATCGAGCGGGCCAAGGCCGTGGCTCGCACCACGGATGAGAACGTGACGCTGGCGCTCTATGAGGGCGTCATCCTGGCGGACATGAACCGCTGGGCCGAGTCCGCTGGGGCCTTCAAGGAGGCGCTCTTCCTTCGGCCCGAGGCGAAGCTGCCCCTGAAGGTGTCGCCCAAGGTGGCGCAGCACTTCGAGAAGGTGCGCGAGTCGGTGAAGAACGAACTGGCGCCGAAGGAGGCTCCAGCCACTCAGGCTCCGAAGCCTGCCCCTGTTGTTCCCGAGGTCAAACCCGAGCCCAAGGCCGAAGTGAAGCCCCCGCCCAAGGTCGAGGTGACGCCCGCGCCGAAGGCCGAGGTGAAGCCTGAGCCCAAGGCCGAGGTGAAGCCCGAGAACTCCGAACCTACACCAGTGCCTGCGGACGCACGACCCGGTACGTCCCCGGCCGCCGCTGAGCGCGGATTCCTGCGTCCCCGCGTCCTCGTTCCCGCAGTCGCTGGCGGGGTGTTGCTGGTGGCGGGAGGAACGTCCTGGGGGCTGTCCCGCCGCGAGCTGTCTCGCTTCACGAGCAATGATCAGACGCTCGACACGCCGTCGGAGGTGCGTAGCACCACTTCACGGGGGCGCACCTTGCAGACGGTGGGGGTGGGGCTGCTGGGCGCTGGAGCCATGAGCCTGGGCCTCGCGGCGGGCATGTATTTCGCGGGGGCACCCTCGGGTGAGAGGACGCTTGCGGTGGGTACCGACGGGACCTCCGCTTTCATCATGGGGAGGTGGCCGTGAAGCTCTGTCGCTGGGGACTGGTTGCGCTGTGTGCGCTCTGGGTGGGTTGTGCCGACTTCGGGAAGGCTGAGGCGGAGTTCTGCGAGCGCAACCCCGCGAGCTGCGCTGGCGCGACCGTGGTGCTCGATCCCGCCGTCAAGGCGACGTGCGTGCTCCTGGAGATCCGCGATCCAGCGAATGGAAGCGTACGCGAGACGCGCTGGCTTCCCCGCTCGGGTAACACGCTGCCCGTTGAGATCCGCCAGGCTACATTGCCAGAAAGAGTGGAGCTCGCCGCGCGGCCGTTCCTGGACGGGAACTGCGCGGGCGGCACGCAGGCCAGGACGCCAAACGGCCCCTTCGTGACAGGCACGGCCCTCTTCGTAGAGGGGTTGGCCGAGGCCGCTCCGTTGGTGCTGCAGCCAGGCACGGACGGAGACAGCGACGGGTACGTGGGGACTGAAGCGGGCGGAGCGGACTGCAACGATGGGGTGGGGGCGGTGAAGCCTGGCGCGCCGGAAGCCTGCACGGATCAGGTGGACTTCGACTGTGACAACAGAAAGGGCTGCGAAGCAGCCACCTGTTCAGCTGGAGCATGCTTTGGCGCTCCAACTGCGGTCACGGTGACGATGCCGAGCCCGCTGACGGCCGGTACGTGCACGAGCGGAGGGACGGTGACGCTGAAGGACGCCAATGGCGGCAACAGCCGCGTCATCGTGGACACCGCCGTGAGCCTGCGGATCGCTCCGGCCAACAGCGTCAGATTCTACGCGGATGCGGCGTGCGCCACGCCGGTGACGAGTGTGACGATTCCGGCGAACACCAGCAGCGCGTCGTTCTTCGTGCAGGGCCAGTTGGTGGGCAATGTGACGGTCACCGCGGCGGTGACCGGGCTGACGGATGGCACTCAAGCGGCGGTTGTCAATCCGGGTGCGGGCAACCGGCTGGCGTTCCAGGGCACCGCGCAGACGGTGACGGCGGGGGTGTGCTCGCCACAACCGGTGCGCATCCAGAGCCAGGATGTGCAGGGTAACTCGGCGCCGGTGGCGGTGGCCACGGCCGTGGCGCTCGACGCCGTGCCGAACATAAACTTCAAATTCTACTCGGACGCTGCCTGCACCACGGAGGTGACGAGCGTCAACATCCCCACGCAGATGAGCACCGCCAGCTTCTACTTCCGGGGCACGAGATCCGGCAGCGTGTCGGTGGCCATCACGGCCACGGGGTTCACGGGCACCGCTCAGGCCCAGACGATCACCGCGGCGTCGCCGACGGCCATCGTCATCGCGGGGCCTGTCACGGTGGCGGCGGCCACCTGCTCGGCGGCCATCTCCGCCACGCTGCGGGACCCCTTTGGTAACCCGGCCACGGCCATCACCAACACGCAGCTCAACCTGATCTCGAGCAACGCGCAGTTGGCGCTCTTCAGCAACAACATGTGCACGACCACGGCGTCGAACCTGACCATCGCGCAGGGAGCCGGCTCCCGGGACTTCTTCGTCCGCTCCACGCAAGCCGCGGTTTACTCCGTCACCGCCAACGGCTCGGGGCTGACCAATGGCACGGTGAGCGTGACGGTGACGGCGGGCCCTCCCACGGTGCTCTTCTTCACCGCTACGGCGCAGTCGCCGCTGCCGGCGGGGGTGTGCTCGGGGATTGTGACCGTGCAGCAGCGGGACGCGAACTCCAACCCGGTGATCGCGGCGTCTCCTACGACGGTGAACCTATCGGCCTCCTCCCAGGGGTTCGAATTCTTCACGAACTCCACCTGCACGGGAACTGCGGTGACAGCGACGTCCATTTCCACTGGCACTAGCACCGCGAGCTTCTATTTCAGGGGCACGAAGACGGTGTCGAATGCGACCCTGACGGTCTCCGTCAACAGCCTCACCGGCACTCAGTTCGTCACGATTTCCGCAGCGCCTCCCGCTGTGCTGGTCTTCACGGTGCTGCCGACCACGGCGGTGGCGGGGGCGTGCTCGCAGGTGGTGCTGCAGACCCAGGACAGCTTTGGCAATCCATCCAACGTCTCGGCCGCCCTGGCTGTGAGCCTCACGCCTAGCCCTGCGGAAGACTTCACGTTCCACACGGCGAACAACTGCAGCGCTGGCAGCACGGTGAATCAGGTGACAATGGCCAGTGGGCAGAACACCGTTACCTTCTACGCCAGGGGTACGAAGGCGGGGCAGGTCAACC
The DNA here is from genome assembly GCA_035296065.1 of Myxococcaceae bacterium. GTDB lineage: Bacteria > Myxococcota > Myxococcia > Myxococcales > Myxococcaceae > DATHBR01. The sequence continues at coordinate 17,969 of DATHBR010000051.1, forward strand.
TCAGCGCTACTTCCTCCGGCCTGTCCAATACGAGCGGCAGCATTACCATCACGCCCCAGGTGGGTACCAAGCTGGTCTTTTTGACCGCGTCGCAAGTTGTAAATGCAGGCGACTGCTCGGCAAACAGCATTGTGCAAGTGCAGGACATCTTCAACAACGCGTCTCCGGTCACTGCCAGCACATTGCTAGAGCTTTCAAGTTCCTCCACAAACATCACCTTTTATGCGAGCTTCCGCTGTGACGCTCCGACAACGGATGTTGTGATTTCGGCAGGCCAGAGCAGTAGGAGCTTCTTTTTCAAAGGCAACTTTGCTGAGACCGTCACGGTTACGGTTTCCGGCCCTGGCCTGACCAGCGCTAGCCAGAACCAGACCATCGAACTCATAAATTAGAGGCTTGCGCCGCGTCTGTTTCCCCGAGATGGCCCTCGCGCGAGAACAGGGCACACAAACGCGGGGCCTTGGGCATACTCCCTGGCCCATGCGCTACTTCGACGACTTTCAGGTAGGCGAGGTGCAGGAGACCGGCTCTCTCACGGTGTCTCGCGAGGACATCATCGCCTTCGCCAGGCAGTTCGATCCGCAGCCCTTCCACCTCGACGACGAGGCGGCCCGCTCGTCCATCTTCGGCGGCCTCATCGCCAGCGGCTGGCACACCGCGTCCATGTGCCACAGCCTCATCGTCAAGCACCTGCTGAGCAATGCCGCCAGCCTGGGCTCGCCCGGCGTGGACGAGCTGCGCTGGCTGCGCCCGGTACGGCCCGGAGACACGCTCACCGTGCGCACCGAGGTGCTCTCCCTCACGCCCTCGAAGAGCAAGCCGGACCGTGGCGCCATCAAGTTCCGCTTCGAGGTGCGCACCCAGAGCGGCGAGACGGTGATGACCGAGATCGCCAACGCCCTATTCCGGCGCCGCTCGCCCGAGGCAACCTGATTCATTGAGCAGGGCCGCTGGCTCCTCTAGAGTCCGCCCGGGCTCCACGGGGGGCGCGGCCCTGTATGGCGCTCGCTACCCGCGTGTACTCCGCCCCAAGCCAAGGAGCAGACGCGCATGCTGAACCTCAAGCCGTTGATGATGGGAGTAGTCCTGGCCGCCGCGACTCAGGCGCTGGCCGCCCCGCCCAAGCAACTGGGCAAGCCGGAAGGGAAGCTCAACATCATCGCCTGGCCGGGGTACATCGAGCGCGGCGAGACGGACAAGCAGTACGACTGGGTCACCCAGTTCGAGAAGGAGTCTGGCTGCAAGGTCAACGTGAAGACCGCGGCCACCTCGGACGAGATGGTGACCCTGATGAACCAGGGCGGGTACGATCTGGTCACCGCCTCGGGTGACGCCAGCCTCCGCCTAGTGTTCGGCAAGAAGGTGCAGGAGATCAACCTGGACCTGATCCCCTCGTGGAAGACGGTGGACACGCGGCTGCAGAACGCGCCGTGGCACACCGTGAACGGCAAGCACTACGGCGTGCCCTACCAGTGGGGCCCCAACGTGCTGCTGTACAACACCAACGTCTTCAAGGAGGCCCCCACCTCGTGGGCCGTGGTGTTCGAGGAGCAGAAGCTCTCCGACGGCAAGAGCAACAAGGGCCGCGTGCAGGCCTATGACGGCCCCATCTACATCGCGGACGCGGCGCTCTATCTGATGAAGAAGCAGCCGGACCTGGGCATCAAGGATCCGTACGAGCTCAACGACAAGCAGTACGCCGAGGTGCTCAAGCTGCTGCGCGGCCAGAAGGCGCTCACCCACCGCTACTGGCACGACGTCACCGTGCAGATGAACGACTTCAAGAAGGAGGGCATCGTGGCCTCGAGCGCCTGGGGCTACCAGGTCAACGCGCTCAAGGCGGAGAAGCAGCCCGTGGCCTCCACCATCCCGGCCGAGGGCTCCACGGGCTGGGCGGACACGACGATGCTGCACGTCAACGCGCAGAACCCGGTGTGCGCCTACAAGTGGATGGAGTGGTCGCTCAACAAGAACCTCCAGTCGGGGCTGGCCGAGTGGTTCGGCTCCAACCCGGTGGTGCCGGACGCCTGTAAGACGGCGGCGCCCAAGGGCACGGACTTCTGCAAGACGAACGGCTTCGAGCGCTTCGAGCAGGTGCGCTTCTGGAAGACGCCGGTGGCCAAGTGCGCGACGCAGGGCACGTGCATCACCTACAGCCGGTGGACGCAGGACTACATCGCCATCATGGGCGGTCGCTAGCCACCGTGAGCACGGCCGTCGAGCTGAGGAACATCAGCCGTTACTACGGCGCCACGCGCGCCGTGGATGACGTGTCCCTGTCCATTCAGGACGGGGAGTTCTTCTCGTTGCTGGGCCCCTCGGGCTCGGGCAAGACGACGTGCCTGCGCCTCATCGCCGGCTTCGAGCAGCCCACCACCGGGAGCCTCCAGCTGCATGGGCGGGAGGCCGCGGGCATCCCGCCGTACGAGCGGGACGTCAACACCGTGTTCCAGGACTACGCGCTGTTCCCGCACATGAGCGTGCGGGACAACGTGGCCTATGGGCTCATGGTGAAGGGGGTGGGCAAGCAGCAGCGCTACGCGGAGGCCGAGGCCGCGCTGGAGCTGGTGGCGCTCAAGGGCTTTGGCCAGCGCCGCCCCGCCGAGCTGTCCGGAGGGCAGCGCCAGCGCGTGGCCCTGGCGCGGGCCGTCATCAACAAGCCGCGGGTGCTGCTGCTGGACGAGCCGCTCGGCGCGTTGGACCTGCGGCTGCGCGAGCAGATGCAGACGGAGCTCAAGTCGCTGCAGCGCCGGCTGGGCATCACCTTCATCTACGTCACCCACGATCAGGGCGAGGCCCTGTCCATGTCGGATCGGGTGGCCGTGTTCAACCACGGCAAGCTCGAGCAGGTGGACACGCCCCGGGGGCTGTACACCCGTCCGCGCACGGTGTTCGTCGCCCGCTTCGTGGGCTCGTCCAACGTGCTGGGAGGCAAGCTGGCGCGGCAGCTGACCGGCGTGGAGCGGCCCTTCGCGGTGCGCCCCGAGCACATCCACTTCGTCCGCGAGGTGGACAGCGGGCGGGTGAGCCTGGAGGGCAAGCTGGTGGACGTGCAGTTCCACGGTGCCAGCAACCGCTACACCGTGGAGGTGACGGACGGGCTGCTGATGGCGGTGAGCCTGCCCAACACCGAGGACGCGGTGGCGGCGCTCACCCCGGGGGAGCCGGTGCGGCTGGCCTGGTCCCGCCATGCCATGGTGGAGCTGGAGCCGGAGGCGGGTGCATGAGGTGGCTCTCCAACGTGCTCTATCGCCGGAGCACGCTGCGTCTGCTGCTGCTGCTCACCCCGCCGCTGCTGTGGTTCGGAGTGGTGTACCTGGGCTCGCTGCTGGCGCTGCTGGCGCAGAGCTTCTACACCTTCGATGACTTCACCATGGAAGTCACCCCGGAGCTCACCGGGGTGAACTACCGGGCGCTGCTCGAGGACGCCAACCTGGACATCGTGCTGCGCACGGTGGGCATGGCCAGCGCGGTGACGGTGGCGTCGGCGGTGCTGGCGTTTCCCATCGCCTACTACGTGGCGCGCTATGCCCAGGGCTGGCGCAGGGGCTTCTTCTACGTCGCCATCATGCTGCCCATGTGGGCCAGCTACATCGTCAAGGCCTACGCCTGGACGGTCATCCTCACCCGGGGCGGCATCATCTACTGGTTCATCGACACGCTGGGGCTGACGGGGGCGCTGGAGTGGGTGCTGGAGCTGCCGTACGTGGGCGGCACCTCGCTGTCCACCTCGAACCTGGGCCGCTTCCTGGTGTTCACCTACGTGTGGCTGCCGTTCATGATCCTGCCCATTCAGGCGGCCATCGAGCGGCTGCCTCCGCAGCTGCTGCAGGCCTCGGCGGACCTGGGCGCCAGGCCGTCGCAGACGTTCCGCACCGTCATCCTGCCGCTGTCGTTCCCGGGCGTGGTGGCGGGCTCCATCTTCACCTTCTCGCTCACGCTGGGCGACTACATCATTCCCCAGCTGGTGGGGCCGCCCGGGCTCTTCATCGGCAGCATGGTGTACACGATGCAGGGCTCTATCGGGAACCTGCCCATGGCGGCGGCCTTCACCGTGGTGCCCATCGTGCTCATCGGGCTGTACCTGAGCATGGCCAGGCGGCTGGGGGCCTTCGATGCGCTCTGAGGCCCAGGCGCGCGCGCCCCGTTGGTTGAAGGTGCTGGCCTGGGGCGGGCTGGTGTTCCTGCACTTCCCCATCCTGGTGGTGGGCCTGTACGCCTTCAACACCGAGGAGAGCGCCTTCAGCTTTCCGCCCCAGGGCTTCACCCTGCGCTGGTTCCAGATCGCCGCGGGGCGTGAGGACGTGGTGGACGCCATCGTCCTGTCGCTCAAGGTGGCGGTGGTGTCCACGGCGCTGGCGCTGGTGCTGGGCAGCCTGGCAGCGCTGGTGCTCGCGCGCAGCCGGTTCCTGGGCCGGGAGACCCTCACGCTGCTGTTCGCGCTGCCCATTGCCCTGCCGGGCATCATCACCGGCATCGCGCTGCTCTCGGCGTTCCGGCTGGCCGAGGTGCCGCTGGGCTTCTGGACGATCGCCGCGGGCCACGGCACCTTCTGCCTCGTCATCGTCTACAACAACGTGGTGGCCCGCCTGCGCCGCATGCCCACCTCGCTCGTCGAGGCCTCGATGGACCTGGGCGCCAACGGGCTGCAGACGTTCCGCTACGTCATGCTGCCGCAGATGGCCACCGCGCTGCTGGCGGGCGGCATCCTCGCCTTCGCCCTGAGCTTCGATGAGATCATCGTCACCACCTTCACCGCGGGGCATGAGCGCACGCTGCCCATCTGGATGCTCAACCAATTGGGCCGCCCGCGGGATGTACCGGTGACGAACGTGGTGGCCCTGCTGGTGATGGTCATCACCGCCGTACCTCTCTTGCTGGCCTGGCGCCTCACCCGAGGCACCGAGCAGGTGGCTGGCAGCAGCAAGTAACCGAAAGAAGGAGACGACCCCATGGATGGCAAGCAGTTCATCAACGGGCAGTTCGTGGTGGGTGAGGGCGCGGTGGAAGAGGTGCTGGCTCCGGCCACGGGTGAGGTGCTGGCGCGCGTGCCCGAGGCCTCGCCCGCGCAGATTGAGGCGGCGGTGAAGGCCGCGGAGAAGGCCTTCCCGGGTTGGGCCCGCACCCCGCCGAAGGATCGCTCCACGCTGCTGCTCAAGCTCGCCGACGCCATCGAGGCGAAGGCCGCGGACTTCGCCCGGCTGGAGTCGCGCAACTGCGGCAAGCCGTACCCCGCGGCGCTCAATGACGAGATCCCCGCCATCGCGGACGTGTTCCGCTTCTTCGCGGGCGCGGCCCGGGCGATGACGGGCATGGCCGCGGGCGAGTACGTCGCGGGCTACACCAGCATGATCCGCCGGGATCCGATTGGAGTGGTGGCCTCCATCGCTCCGTGGAACTACCCGCTGATGATGGCGGCGTGGAAGCTGGGCCCGGCGGTGGCGGCGGGCAACACGGTGGTGCTCAAGCCCTCGGAGCAGACGCCGCTCACCACGCTGATGCTGGGCGAGCTCATCGCCGGCCTCTTCCCGCCGGGCGTCATCAACATCGTGACGGGCCGGGGCGACAGCGTGGGCGCCAAGCTCGTCACCCAGCCGCAGGTGCGCATGGTGTCGCTCACTGGCGACGTGTCCACCGGGCAGAAGATCCTCCAGGCGGCCTCCGAGAGCGTGAAGCGCACGCACCTGGAATTGGGCGGCAAGGCGCCCGTCATCGTCTTCGACGACGCGGACATGCATGCGGTGGTGTCCGGCATCCGGACGTTCGGCTTCTACAACGCGGGCCAGGACTGCACGGCGGCGTGCCGCATCTACGCGGGGGCCAAGGTGTATGACCGGCTGGTGGCGGATCTCACCAGCGCGGTGTCCTCGATCAACGTGGGCGGGCCCGAGGCGAACGGAGTGGAGATGGGGCCGCTCATCTCCGAGCGGCAGCGCCAGCGGGTGGCGGGCTTCGTGGAGCGGGCCTCGCAGCAGAAGCACATCGAGATCACCACCGGCGGCAAGCCGGGGCCCAGCGGGGGCTTCTTCTACGCGCCCACGGTGGTGGCCGGAGCCAGGCAGGAGGACGAGATCGTCCGCCGCGAGGTGTTCGGCCCGGTGGTGTCGGTGACGCGCTTCGAGGATCCGGAGCAGGCGATCGCCTGGGCGAATGACTCGGAGTACGGCCTGGCCAGCTCGGTGTGGTCCAAGGACCTGGGCAAGGCGATGCGCGTGGCGGCCGAGCTGCAGTACGGCTGCACGTGGATCAACTCGCACTTCATGCTGGTGAGCGAGATGCCTCACGGCGGCATGAAGCGCTCGGGCTACGGCAAGGATCTGTCCATGTACGCGCTCGAGGACTACACGGCGGTGCGCCACGTGATGGTGAAGTACTGAGGCGGTGCTGGCGAAGGGCTTCGGCTAGAGGTCCTTCGCCACCTGCACCAGCACCTTGCCGATGTTCTTCCCGGAGTGCAGGTGCTCCACCGCGTCCACGCAGGACTCGACGCCCACGATGCCCCACGCCTCCCGCCGCAGCGGTGACCCCGGCCCCACGGCCACCACCTCGCTCGACGTCTCCCCGCCCAGCTCCAGCTCCAGCTCCGGGGCGCCGGTGCCGGCCTGCTTGAAGGCCTCGTAGACGCCCGCGGCGATGTTGAGATCCGAGGCGTTCACTCCCGCATAGAGCGTGGGGAGCATTCTCACTTCCTGGCAGGGACCTCCGCGCGGGAACAAGCGCTCACTCCTCGAGACGGCGCTCACCAGGGAGGCAAGCGGAGAATGCCGTAACGGCTTCCGAGTGATTTCTCGTAAACTGGAAATTCCAGCAGGGTCTGGATTTTATGGTTTCCAAGCAACAACTTGGGCCAGCAACCGACAACCTGCTATCCCTTCGGAGGAAGTTCATGGCCCGTACACCGCTGTTCGCGCTGCTGCGTCAGACGACCCGAATCGTCATGGCATCCCAACGAGAAGGCATCCCTGGCCGCGAGGCGGTCGAGGCGATGCGTGTCTCGCGGCGCTCGTTGCTCAAGGGCGCCACGGTGTTGGGGGCGGGGCTGGTGGCGGGGGGAGCGCCCAGCGCGGTCGCCGGGCCGCTGGGCCTGGGGGGACGTACCGGGCCGCTGCGCGTGGGAGTCGTGGGCGCGGGCATCGCGGGCCTGGCGTGTGCGTACGATCTGAAGCGCGCGGGCATCACCGCGACGCTCCACGAGACGAATGAGCGGGTAGGGGGGCGCGTCTTCTCGATGGGCGGCGCGTTCCCGGGGCCGGTGAGCTTTCCGGGCCAGGTGGTGGAGCGGGGCGGCGAGTTCATCGACACCGGGCACAAGACGATGCTCGGCTATGCGCAGGAGTTCAACCTGCCCAAGGAGAGCCTCACCAAGGTGCCAGGCGAGGTCTTCTATTACTTCGGAGGCCAGCGCTACCCGGAGTCAGTCGTGGTGGAGGAGTACCGCGCCTTCGTGGCCGCCATGCGTCCGGACCTGCAGGCGCTCTCCGGAGCGCCCTCGGCGGACCTCTTCACCCCGGTGGACCGGCAGTACGATCTGATGAGCCTGCGCCAGTACCTGGAGACACGGGGCGCGGGCCCGGTGTTGAAGGCGGCCCTCAGCGCGGCGTACGAGGCGGAGTACGGCCTCTCGGTGGACCAGCAGAGCTGCCTCAACTTCCTCTTCTTCATCCGGGCGAACCGGCGCTCGCGCTTCGAGCCGTTCGGGGTGAGCGACGAGCGCTACCACCTGGTGGGCGGCAACCAGCAGATTCCCCGGGAGCTGGCGGCGCGGCTGCCTGGACAGCTGCGTCACGGGGAGCGCCTGGAGGCGGCGCGCAAGACGGCGGCCGGCGCGGTGGAGCTCACGTTCCGGCGGGGCTCCACGTCCGTGGTGGCCACGTATGACGCGGTGGTGTTCGCCATTCCCTTCACGGTGCTGCGCAACGTGGCGCTGGACGTGTCGCTGGGGCTGCCAGCGTGGAAGACGCACGCCATCCGGAACCTGGGCTACGGCAACAACGCGAAGATGATGGTGGGCTTCAACGGCCCGGTGTGGGCGGAGCTGGGCAGCAACGGCTCCTCCTACTCGGACCTGCCCAGCCACCAGGCGACGTGGGAGACCAACCCCGCCTCCGCGACGATGCAGAGCGCGGTGCTGACGGACTACGCGAGCGCGGGGCGCGCGGTGGCGTTGGATCCGAGGAACGTGGCGCGAGAGGCCGAGCGCTTCGTGGCGGACCTGAACAAGGTGTACCCGGGGGCGGCGAGCCGGGTGAAGCGGGACGCGGGCGGGAAGATCGTCGCGCACCTGGAGCACTGGCCGTCGAACCCGAACACGCTGGGCAGCTATACCTGCTACAGGCCGGGCCAGTTCACGTCCATCTGCGGCAACGAGGGCAAGCCGGTGGACAACCTGTTCTTCGCGGGCGAGCACGCCAACTCGTTCTACTGGTGGCAGGGCTTCATGGAGGGCGCGGCGCTGTCCGGCAAGGACGCGGCGGCGGCGATCCTCGCCAAGGTGAAGACAGGCGAGCTCTGAGCCCTGTTGGGTGATGAGGTGAAGCATGGCACGAGTCGCGGTGCTGGGAGCCGGTGGAGTGGGGAGCGCGACGGCGCGCTTCCTCGCGCGAGAGGGGCACACCGTCACGGTGCTCGAGCAGTTCGAGCCCGACCATGACCGGGGCAGCTCGTACGGAACGTCTCGCATCATCCGCAAGACGTACACGGACGGCTTCTACACGGGGCTGATGGGCGCGGCCTATCCGCTCTGGGACGAGCTGGAGCGCGAGGCGGGAGAGGCGCTGTTCGCCCGCACCGGGGGGCTGTTCTTCGGCCCCTCGGAGCACTCGGAGCTGGCGGCCATCCGGCGGGCCCTGGGCGACAACGGCGTGCCCTTCGAGGAGCTGGACCCGGCCGCGTGCGCGCTCCGGTTTCCCCGGCTCCGGTTGCTGGCCGGAGAGTCCGCGCTGTTCGAGCGGGAGGCGGGCTTTCTTCGGGCCTCCGCGTGCGTGCGCGCCAACCTGCGGCTGGCAACGGCTCACGGCGCCCGGCTTCGCACCGGCGTCTCGGTGCAAGCCCTCGAGCCCCGTCCGGGTGGCATCACCCTGGTGCTGGCGGGTGGCGAGTTACTCGAGTTCGATCGGGTGGTGGTCGCCGCGGGGCCCTGGACGGCGCGCCTGCTGAGCCCCTTCGTCCCCCTGCCTTTCAAGGTGACGCGGCAGGTGTACTGCCACTTCGAGCCACAGGCGCAGGTGCCCGTCACGGACTTCGGCGCGGAGCGGCTGCCGGTGTGGATCGACTTCGCCAGGGACTTCTATGGCTTTCCCCACGACGGCCAGGCGCCCGGAGTGAAGGTGGCGTGGCACCACTTCGGGACGCCGACGGAGCCTGATCAGGTGGACCGGCGGATCCACGAGTCGGATCGCGAGCCGCTGCGCCGCTACTGCGCCGAGCACCTGCCCGAGCTGTCACCGCGCGTCACGCTCGAGAAGGTGTGTCTGTACACGGTGTCTCCGGACAAGGACTTCGTGGTGGATCACCTGCCCGGAGAGCCGCGGGTGACGCTCGTGGGAGGCCTGAGCGGCCACGGCTTCAAGTTCACGGTGCTGCTGGGGCGCATCGCGTCGTGGATGGCCACGGACCAGAAGGTGCCGTGGAACCTCGAGCGCTTTGCCCTGTCCCGGCAGGCGATCCGCTCACCCGCGTAAGGGGGCTCACGGCTTGCGCGGCAGGCCCCGGCCCGTGGTGAGGTACACGGCGAAGCTGCCCAGCCAGTGCCCACCTTCGTAGTGCGCCCCCGTCACCGCCTTCAGCCCGGCCTCGCGGTGGCGCTTCGCCGTGGCCCGGAGCGCGCTCAGCCGCTTGTCCGTGGGCGGCAGCCCCGCGGCGATCCCTTCGAGCATCCAGGCCCGGCTCAGGTTCAGCCCGTCCAGGTGCGCCAGCTTCGGATCTCCCGGATCCGACACCACCGCTGGCTCCAGCCACGCGGCGGAGCCATTGCTCGGAAGCTCTGGCAGGAAGTCTCGCAGCCACGCGGCGAAGCGCGCAGGCGGCAGCACCCGCCGCATCAGGTCCGCCTCGGCCAGGCACGGCGACAGGAAGTCATGCCCCGAAGGCTCGTACGCCACCGGGCACCGTCGATCCTTGCCGTAGAAGGCCTCCACCCGCTGCGTCAGCAGCTGCTCCATCTCGCGGTCTCCCACCTGCCGCGCCCAGTCCAGGATGAGCCCGAACGCGAAGCCCGTCTGATCGTGCTCGCCCTCGCGGATCGGCCGCGTGAGCTTGGGCACCCAGTCCCGGATCCGCCCCGCTGACGCCTTCTCCAGGGGCTCGAGCGCCGTGGCCCACTCGCGCGCTTGAGGATCGTCCCACTCCCGCAGCTCCGCGGCGAGCTGGAGCAGCCACGCCAGCCCATAGGGCCGCTCGAAGGACACCCGGCCCGGCGCGCTCAGGTAGCGCACCTCCGCCTCGATGTTCGCCTGCGTCAGGCTCCTGGCCAGCGCCTCGCGCGCCCGCGGAGCGAAGGCCGCCTGAGGGAACGTGCGCGCCAGCCGCGCCAGCAGCCAGTGCCCGTGCACCGCCGAGTGCCAGTCATAGCAGCCGTAGAAGGCCGGGGTGAGCTGGCGCGGCGTGCGCGCGTCCGCGTCGCTGTTGAGCACGTGCGCGATCTTGTTCGGGTACTCCTTGTGGACGCACGTGAGCGCCAGCTCCGCGAAGCGCGTCGCGGCCTCCGCGTTGAAATCAGAAGGGGCGGGCATGCTGGCTGTCACCGAGGCCGAGAAGCTCAACAGGAGAAGGAGGTTCATGGGCAGGGGGTAAGAGGAGCCCTCAGCCTGACACACCCCAGCCGCCGCGCGAGCCGGGACGCCCGGTGCACTTCCGTTCAAACTGGTATAATATGCAATACTTGTAAATCCTGAGCAACTTGTCGAGCGGAGCCCCCCCGTGGAAGTCAAAGGCGTCGCCCTCCTGGCGCGGCAGCAGATGATGGTGCAGACGTACGGCGAGGCGGCCTGGGGCGAGTTCCTCGCGGAGTTCGCGAAGCGTGAGCCCCTCTTCGCTCAGCCGGTCATGCCGGTGACGCGCCTGCCGGTGGACGCGTTCCTGCGCCTCAACGAGGCGCTGGTGCAGCGCTTCTTCAAGGGCGATCAGAAGGTGTACTGGCAGTTCGGAGTGAAGTCGGCCGAGTACGCGCTGGGCCAGGGCCACCTCCGGGCGATGTTCACCCCCGGGGACTACCGGCGCTTCATGCTCTTCACCCCCGGCATCTGGAAGGGCTACTTCACCGGGGGCGAGCTGCAGGTGAAGGCCGAGGAGCGCCACATTGATCTGCACCTGTCCAAGGTGCTCCGGCCCCACGTCTACTTCGAGCACTCGGTGATGGGCTTCGTCGCCGGAGCCCTGGCGTTCCTGGGCGCCAAGAGGCTCCAGCACGAGGCCCTCAAGGGGTTCTCCAAGGGCGACGCCGAGGTGCTCTACCGCTTCTTCGTCTCCTGAAGCGGCTCAGGCCCGCGGCGCCGGCGGCAATTGGACGCGGAAGGTGGTGCCCCGGCCCACGGCGCTGTCCACGGAGATCTGCCCTCCCATCCCGGTGACGATGCCGTGGCAGATGGACAGGCCCAGCCCCGTACCCACGCCCAGGGGCTTGGTGGTGAAGAAGGGCTCGAAGATGTGGCTGAGGTTCTCCGGCTCGATGCCGCTGCCGTTGTCCTGCACCTCCACCAGCACCGCCGTGTCCTGCTGGCGCGTGGCCACGCGCACCCAGGGCTCGGGGTGGGCCTCGGGCAGGGCCTGGGCGGCGTTGACCAGCAGGTGCAGGAAGACCTGCTCCAGGCCCCGCTCGCTGGCGTGCACCGGGGGCACCTCGTGGAAGTCACGCACCAGCCGCACGCGCGAGCCCAGCGAGCGCTCCGCCTGGGTGATGGACTGCTCCAGCACCTTGCGCACGTCCACCGCGCTGCCCGGCTGCTGATCCACGCGGGCAAAGGCCTTCACGTCCTGGACGATGCGCTTGAGGCGCTCGGTGCCATCCAGCGCGTCCTTGCAGGCGTCGAGCAGATCGGCCGGCTCCTCCAGCGTCCCGCCCGCCAGCTGCTTCTCCAGCGCCAGGCGCAGGTGGTTGAGGTTGCTGCTCACGAAGCCCAGCGGGCTGCTGACCTCATTGGCCATGCCCGCGGCCAGCCGCCCCAGCGCCTCCATGCGGTGCAGGTGCGCCATCCGCGCCTCCAGCCGCGCGCGATCCTCGATCTCCTGGCGCAGCCGCGCGTGCGTGGCCTCCAGCTCCTGGGTCCGCTCGGCCACGGCCTGGGCCAGATCGTCCATGCGGCGGCGGCTCTGCCGGGCCAGCTCCCACTTCTCGGCCAGCGCGTGCGCCATCTGGCGCACCTCGATGTTGTCGAAGGGCTTGCGCAGGATGAGCAGCCGCTGGCTGATGCCCAGCCGGTGCGCCACCTCCTCCCACGAGTAGTCCGCGTAGGCCGAGCACAGCACCACCTGGAGATCCGGATCCTCCTGCCACAGCCGCGCGGTGGTCTCCACCCCGTCGATGCCCGGCGGCATGCGGATGTCCACGAAGGCCAGGGCATAGGGGCGCCCGCCGCTCAGCCCGTTGCGCACGCACCGGATGCCTTCCTCACCCTGAGAGGCGGTGTCCACCTCGAAGAGGTACGGCCCGTTGCGCGTCTGCGGCGCGCCGAAGAGCACGGACTCCAGGGCATCCAGCGAGGTGCTGCCCTCGGGGGTGGCGAGGATCTTCTGGAAGTCCTCGTGAATGGCCGGGTTGTCGTCGATGACCAGGACGCGTCGGTGGTTCGGGGCAAGGGTGCTCATGACGGGGGAGGTTCGCGGGTGAAGGGAAGTTCGACGAGGAAGGTGGCGCCCTGATCCGGGCCCGCGCTGGCGCAGGTGAGGCGGCCGTTCATCTCCTCGGCCGCCAGGGCGCTGGCGTGCAGGCCGAAGCCATGGCCGTTGCGCTTGGTGGTGAACCCCTGGGTGAAGATGCGCGACAGGTGCTCCGGGGCGATGCCAAGGCCGTTGTCGGCCACGGTGATGCGCAGCAGGTTGCCGGCCTGGGCGCTGATGCTCAGGGTGAGCTGCTTGTCCTGGCGGCCGCTCTCCAGCAGCGCGTGCCGGGCGTTGCTCAAGAGGTTCACCAGGATCTGCAGCAGCCTGTGCCGGTCCACCAGCAGGCGTGGCACCGGGCTGTACTCGCGCCGCACCTGGATGCCCAGCCGCTCGAAGGACGTGGCGTGCAGGCGCAGCGCATCGTCGATGAGCTCGCTCACCGTCACCTGCTCCACCATGCCCGAGAAGCGCGCATGCTCCTGCTGCATGCTCACCACGGACTTGATGTGCTCGAGGTTCTTCGTGAGCGCCTGGACTTCACCGAGCATCCGCTCATGATCCTTTGCCAGCTGCCGAGAGACGGTGAGAAGATATTCTGGCAGAACCCGGCCTTTCTCGTCTTCCCTGAAAAAGCTGTCAAGGTGGGCGGCGTTGGCCTGGAGCAGCTCGGTGGCCCGGAGCAGGCCTCCCAGCCGTGAGTTGTGCAGCCGCTCGGCCACCAGCGTGGCCGAGACGTTGACGCTGTTGAGGGTGTTGCCCACGTTGTGCAGCACCCCGGTGGCGATCTCCGCCATGCCCGCCTTGCGCGAGGCATCCACCAGGCTGCGGTGCAGCTCTCCCAGGCGGGCCTCGGCCTGGCGCCGCGCGGTGACGTCGCGGCCGAACACCGTCACTCCGGTGGGCTGGCCGTCCTCACCGGCGATCACCGTGATGCAGAAGTCCACCGCCAGCGACTGCTCCGCCAGGGGGTAGGCCACCTCGGCGCGCACGGGCTGGCCGCTGAGCACCTGGGCGAAGCGCTCGTGCCAGTCGGGGTGGTGCGCCAGGAAGCTGGGGGCCGCGAGCGGCTCGCCCAGCCGCGCCTCCTGGCCAAAGATCCGCTTGTACCACCTGCGCATCGCCGCGTTGGCGGTGAGCAGGCGCCCCTGGGTGTCCAGCGAGCAGACGAGATCATCCGTGCTCTCCACCACGCTGGACAGCTTGCGCTCGCCCTCGTGCAGGCTCTTCATCGTCCGCTCGAGCGCCGCCTGCGCGTCATCGCGCGCCCGGCTGTGCATGTAGCTCAGCCCCCAGACGCCCAGGATGCAGGCGGCCCCGAAGAGGTAGCCGGCCAGCGCCAGGCTACCGGTGACCTGCGGGCTCCAGAGATCGAAGTCCGCGCTCCCCAGGGGCTGAACGAGCACGGCATTGAGCGCCATGAGCACGGCGAAGGCCAGGCTGCTCCGGGCGCCCATGAGGAAGAAGGCCAGCAGCGGGATGAGGGTGCTGGCCACATGCACTCCCCCTCTGCTATTGCCCACGTGGAGACTCGAGGAGACGAAGGCTCCCGCCAGGGTGAGGCACAGCACCAGCGAGGGCGGCCACAGCGAGGCGCTCGTGCGCAGCAGCACCAGCGTGCTGATGAAGCCCGTGAGGGAGCCCACGGCCAGGGCCGTCTGGACGACATCTCCGTGCGTCAGGGTGCCCACCAGATAGAGCACCCCCATGGGCGTCAGCAGCGCCGCGGCCGCGACGATGACGCGGTAGCGGCTGAGATCGTCTGGACGGGCCTGGCGCTGGCGCTCGGTGAGCAGCGCGTCCAGCTGTCTGAGGATCCAGGAGTACAGGGCAATTCGCAAGGGTGGGGCTCCCGGCGCAGGAGACCGGGGCTCCAGGAGCCCGGAGAAACTGACGCTCATGAGGACTTCCCCCCTCGGAGGCAGCGCCACCTCTAACGGGCTGCCGAGTGGCGCGCAGCGCACACTCATGCACTGTCCGATCTTCAACAGCAGGGCCTACGCGGCGCGCTGGCCCGAGGCGGACCGGAAGCGGTCCTGCTGGTAGCGGCGCAGCAGCCACTGGCCCGCGGGCCGGTCCAGCAGCGCCTTGCGCATCTCGGCGATGGCCTTGGGCGTCTCGGCGTCCGGCCGCGGGGCATAGGGCGAGTTCTCCGCGGCGATGACCGGGGCGTAGAGCGAGGCCGCGGTGATGTCGGCGATCGTCAGCGAGGAGCCGACGAGGTAGCGCGACGGGTCGCCGCCGATCTCCTTCTCGAGCCGGTCCAGCCCCGCCAGCATCTTCACCCGGGACTCCTCCACCTTGTCGGGGTAGATGCGGTACTGCTTGCGCAGCACGACCTTGATCAGCGGGACCATCAGGCGGCCCAGAAAGCGCTGGGGAGCGGGGTAGGCCCCGAACATCATGGCGCCCAGGTTGCCGCCTCCGCCCAGGATGTGGCCGTAGGCCCAGCGGCGCACGTGGATGCCGGCGGCCTCGTCGAAGAAGTTCTCCAACTCGAGCACCCGGTCGCGCTCGGGGCCCTCGGGGGGCAGCAGGGGCGGGGTGGGGTAGGTGCGCTCCAGGTACAGGGCGATCTCGGTGGAGTCGCCCAGGATGGTCGTGCCATCCACCAGCACCGGCACGCTGCCTTTGCCGTTGGCCAGGCGCTTGGTCACCCTGCGGTGCGGGCCGGGCATCAGGTTGACGAGGTTGTAGGCCAGGCCCTTGGCATCCAGGAGCCAGCGGGCCTTCTCGCAGTAGTGGGAGATGGGGAACTGGTACAGCGTCCGTTCTGTGCTGGGCATGGCGGCACTATCCCACGATTCGCACCCGGTGTTCGGTCGTTGGGCACTGCTGGATTCACGAGCGGCCCGTCCCGGTGTAGGGAGGGGCTCGACATGAGATTCCCGCTCTCTACCGCCTCTGCCCCATGCGCCGTCGGGGTGCTGCTGCTGGCCCCGGTGCTCTGGGCCGCCACTGCCGAGCCGCCGCCTCGCCTGGCGGACGCGGTGCCCGACAGCTTCGAGGAGGTGGAGCGCATCGTCGCCGTGGGGGATGTGCACGGAGACGTGGACGCGCTGGCGGCCGTGCTGCGGATGGCGGGCCTCATCGACGAGAAGGGCGGCTGGATCGGCGGCAAGGCCCACCTGGTGCAGACTGGAGACATCGCGGACCGGGCTCCCCGGACACGCGACTGCTACGAGCTGCTGATGCGCCTGGAGCGGGAGGCGCTCGCCGCCGGAGGCCGCGTCCACGTGCTCATCGGCAACCACGAGGTGATGAACATGATCGGGGACCTGCGCTACCTGCACCCCGAGGAGCTCGCCTCGTACGCGGACCAGAGCCCCACGCCCGACGCGCCTGGGGCTCCGAAGGGGCTCGCCGGCCACCGGGTGGCCTTCAGCGCCAGCGGGCGCTACGGGAAGTGGCTGCGCGGCCGGCCCGGGGTGCTGCGCATCGGAGGAACGCTGTTCATGCACGGCGGGCTGCAGCCGGGAGTGTCCGCGCGGACGTTGGCGGAGCTCAACCGCTGGATTCGCCAGGATCTCTTCCCGGGCAACCCTCCCGGGGGTGGAATGAACAACGCCGGGCCGCTGTGGTTCCGGGGCTACGCCAGGGATCCCGAGCCGCAGTGGAGCAGGGGCCTGGCCGAGGTCCTCCAGCGCTTTGGCGCCAGGCGCATGGTGATGGGGCACACCACCACGGACGATGGCCGCATCCGCGTGCGGTTCGGCGGGCAGGCGGTGTTCATCGACACCGGCCTGAGCAAGGGCTACGGCGGGCACCTCGCGGCCCTGGAGCTCCGGGGCGATCGGCTCACGGCGATCTACCCGGAGGGCAGGGTGGAGCTGCTCACTCCCGCGGTGAAGGGCGTGGCGCCGAAGCCCGCTCCCGGCAAGGCCGCTCAGGGCAAGTAGGCGCGCAACCCGCCGCGGGTGAACTCAGTCGTGCTTCAGACCAAAGATCTGCCGCAGTCTGCCCAGGATGCGACCCTCCTCGGGAGCGGGATCCCCGCCGCCGCCGCCCGCCTCGGCCACCGCGCGCAGCTGGATGCGCCGCTGGGCCAGCAGCGCCGACAGCTGACGGGCCAGCCCGGGGTTGGACGTGAACATGTGCGCGAACGCGGGCCGGCCCAGCTCCAGCAGCACCGAGTCCTCCAGCGCCACCACCGTGGCCGCGCGCGGCTCGCCCGTGAGCAGCGACATCTCGCCGAAGTAGCTGCCCCGCTTGAGCCGCGTCACCTCCTGGCCCTTGCCCGTGCGCACGGACACTTCGCCCGACACCACCAGGTAGAAGGTGTGCCCCGCCTCGCCCTCCTGGATGATGCGCTCGTTCTTGCCGAAGTGGCGCGCCACCAGGTTGGTGCGCAGCTGCTCCAGCTCCTGCTCGGAGATCAGCGTGAAGAGATCCACCGCGCGCAGCAGCTCCAGCACCGAGTCCGAGGAGAACCCGGGCTTGGACGCCGCCTCGGGCCGCATGTGCACGATGCGCCGGGGCAGCGCCATCTCCACGCCCTCGCGGCGCAGCCGGTACCACAGCCGCGTGTAGAACTCCTCCATGGCGTTGTCCGCCTGGCCAAAGTCCGCCACCCAGTAGCGCACCTGGTAGCGGACGGCCGAGTCGTCATACGCCCACGTGCGGCACATGGACGGGGGCTCCTGGACCACGGCGGCGATCTCCCGCAGCACGTCCAGCACCGCCATCTTCACCTGGTTGGGAGGCGTCTCGTAGGGCAGGTGCAGGTAGATGTCGATCGCCACCGGCTCGTAGCCGTAGCTGAAGTTGCGCACCACCTCCTTGGCCACCATGCTGTTGGGCAGCGTCACGCTCTCGCGGCGGAAGGTGATGATGCGCGTGGCGCGCCAGCCGATCTGCACCACGCGCCCGGTGTTCTCTCCAATGCGGATGAAGTCGCCCACCTGGTAGGGGCGCTCGAGCTGCAGCGACAGGCCCGCGAACAGGTTGCCCAGCGTCTCCTGCAGCGCCAGGCCGATCACCACTGTCACCACCGCCGAGGTGGCCAGCAGTCCGCCCAGGTCCAGGTTGAGCTGCGACTGAAGGATGGGCAGCGTGGCCAGCCCGTACAGCACGAAGTCGATGACGTCCCGAAGGATCTTCGGCACCGCCACCGGCGAGCGCATGCGCACCACCTTCAGCGCCACCGCCACCACCGCGCGGATGACGCCGAAGGCGAAGGTGAGCATCCAGGCGACCTGGACGATCTTTCCCAGCGAAGGCGGAGCGTGCTCCGGCAGCGCCCACGCCCCAACGCGGAAGATCAGGAACGCGCTGAGGAAGCGGAAAGCACCGCGCAGATCTCGCCGGAAGTCCTTGTCTCCGCTCAAGGAGCGCAGCGCGAACAGCAGCACCAGCAGCACCGCGCCGATGACGAGGGAGACGTTGCTCAGGAGGAAGGGAAGCAAGACATGGAAACTCTGACTGAGCCGCTCCACGAGGGTCAAGCAGGCGGTTGACGCCCGGCACGCGAGCGGGGATACACGCACCCATGACGCTGGCCTCGGTGATCGGACAGCCGCGCGCGATTGACGCCCTCCAGGCGGCACTGCGTGGCGGGGTGGTACACCACGCTTACTTGTTTGCTGGGCCAGAGGGCGTGGGCAAGGAGCTGGCCGCCGTGGGCCTGGCCCAGGCGCTCATCTGCCCCGAGCAGCCGGACGTAGGGTGCGGTACGTGCGCCAGCTGTACACGCGTGGTGAAGGGGCTGCACCCGGACGTGACGTGGCTGATGCCGGATGACGAGCGGGTGTCTCGGGGGCTGGCGGGGCGCTCGGACTTCACCGGCACGCCCAGCCGGGACATCCGCGTGGAGCAGATCCGCGGCCTGCAGGAGCGCATCTCCCTGCGAGGCCTGGAGTCCCGGCGCAAGGTGGCGCTCATCGTCTCCGCGCAGCGGATGAACGATCAGGCGCAGAACGCCTTCCTCAAGACGCTGGAGGAGCCGCCCTCGGACACCACGCTGATCCTCATCGCCTCGGAGCTGGACAGGATGCTGCCCACCATCCGCAGCCGGTGCAGCAAGGTGCACTTTGGCCCGCTGCCGGTGGATGTCGTCGCCCAGCGCGTGCAGCAGGAGCGCAAGCTGGACCCGCCCACCGCCGCCCTGGCCGCGGTGATGGCCGGAGGCAGCCTGGGCCGTGCGCTGCGCCTGGACCTGGCCGGGCTGGCCAGGCGCAAGGAGCTGCTCACCCGCTTCGAGGCGCTGAAGCCGGATGACGCCCTGGGGGTGCTGCGCTTCGCCGAGGAGTACGGCGGCTCGCGGGAGGACGCCGAGCAGGCGCTTGCTCTGCTTGCCCTGTGGCTTCGGGACGTGGCGCGCACTCAGGTGGGCGCCGAGGGCCTGGCCAACATGGACATGGGAGAGCTGGCACGGCAGGCCGCCGCGCGCACCCACGAGAGCGAGCTGCACCGCCGCCTCCAGCTCATCGAGCGGGCCCGCGGCGCCATCAGCGGGCGCAACGGCTCGCCCCGGCTCCAGATGGAGCGGATGCTGCTCGAGATGCTGATGCGGGAGGTCCGGTGAGCGCGGAGATGGATGAGGTGCTGGCCGAGGTGAAGGCGGGCAAGGTGGCGCCGCTGTACCTGCTGTGGGGCGAGGAGTACCTGGTGCGCAAGGGCGCCGACGAGCTGGTGAAGACGCTCGTGCCCGATGCCTCCATGGGGCTGAACTTCGCGGTGCTGGACGCGGCCTCTCCGCGCGAGGTGGCGCAGGAGCTGGCCACCATGCCGCTGTTCCCGGGGCGCAAGGTGGTGCTGGTGCGCGACCCCGAGTTCCTCGCGCCCAAGAAGGGGCGCGGCGACGCGTTGGGCAAGGCGCGCGAGGCGTGGAAGGCGGGCAAGCGCAAGGAAGGCGCGCGCCGGCTGCTGGCGCTGGCGTCCCGGGCCGGCTGGGGCGTGGACCAGCTGGATCCGAGCGCTCCGGGTGCGCCCTCGGCGGAGCAGTGGAAGGAAGAGCTGGACGTGGACCTGGCCGAGGTGGACCTGGCCTTCCTCAAGGAGGCCGCCACGTTCTGCCGGGACGAGCGCATCACCGCGCCCGAGGGAGATGCCTCGGCGCTGCTGGAGCTGTTCCAGAAGGGGCTGCCCAAGGGGCACGCGCTGGTGCTGGCCGCCACGGACGTGGACGCCAAGAGCCCCATGCTCAAGTTCGCCAAGGACAGCGGCTGGGTCGTCGAGCGCAAGGTGGCCGCGCGCCACAAGGATCTGGACATCTCGGAGATCGCCCGCGAGTTTCTGGCGCCCTTCAAGAAGAAGCTGGGCCCGGGGGCGCTGGAGCAGCTCAAGGAGCGCATCGGCGGCAACATCCGGCTGCTGCAGTCCGAGCTGGAGAAGCTGGCCATCTACGCCGACGGCGCCACCATCAACGTGGCGGACGTGGCGCTGCTGGTGCACCACGCGCGCGAGGAGGAGTTCTTCGAGCTGTCCGAGTCGCTGCAGAAGCGCGACCTGAAGGGCGCGCTGGGCTACACCGAGGACGCGATGGGGCAGGGGACGGCCGCGCTGCAGCTCTTGGGCGCGGTGGCCTCCATCGTCCGTGGCCTGCTGGAGAACCACGAGCGGATGAACCAGTACGCCAAGGGCTCACCGCCGCGCTCGTTCGACGACTTCAAGTCGCGCATCTTCCCGAAGATCGAGCAGGAGGCGAAGGCGGCCAAGGGGCGTGTGCCGCACCCATACGCGGCCTTCCTCAGCATGCAGGCCGCGGCGCGCTACGAGCGGCGCGAGCTGCTGCGGGCGCTGGTGGCCTGCGCCGAGGCGGACCTGGAGCTCAAGTCCTCCGCCAGCGGCAAGCTCGTCATCGAGCGCCTGCTGTGGAACATCTGCGCCCGCCCGGCGTGAGCTAGCCCG
Organism: Myxococcaceae bacterium; assembly: GCA_035296065.1. GTDB lineage: Bacteria > Myxococcota > Myxococcia > Myxococcales > Myxococcaceae > DATHBR01. The sequence continues at coordinate 38,630 of DATHBR010000051.1, forward strand.
GCTCGTCCTCGTCGTCGGGCACGTCTCCGCCGCCCTCCGTGAGCCACCGCAGGGCCTGGCAGCGGCCGTGGGCCAGCCCGAGCAGGGTGGCCAGCGTCGCCTCGTCCAGGTCCATCAGGCGCTTGCCCTGGAAGAGCAGCTCGTCGCCCGGCTTGCCCGCCAGCAGCCCTTCCTTCTGCAGGTGGGTGACGAGGAAGCGCATCCAGAAGCGCAGGCCCTCCACCGCCATGCGGGCCCGGCCGAGCTTGAGCTCCAGCTTCGCCTGCTCGAACCCCTCCGCCTCGGCCGAGTCGAGCAGCCCGTCCAGCTCGGGATCTCCCTCGGCGAGCGTCGGGTCGGCCAGGATGGCCCGGGCAAAGGACTCATAACGAGCGCAGTCCAGCATGATCTCCCAGCGGCTGCGCTGCGCCTCCACCTCCTCGAGCGGGCGCCGCTCGGCGGTGCTCAGGAACGGCTGGACGTCCTTGAGCAGCGGCAGCCGCTCCAGCAGCGGCGTGGCCTCCACCCGGGCCTCTGGAGGCGGAAGCTTGCCGTGCTTCAGGGCCCAGAGCAGGAACTGCAGCTCCTCGGCGCTCCACGCCACCGCCTGCCGGTTCTCCTCGGACCAGGTGCCGCCCTCCGCCTCGAAGAGCTCCATGCTCGTGAAGCCCAGGGTCGTATACAGGCCCTCTTCATCCAGCCAGTGCTGGAGCCGCTGCACTTCCTCCCGCGCGGCCGGGTAGTTGCCCCGCGCCAGCCGCTCTTCCAGCACGAGCCGCCGCAGCAGCGCGCCCACGACGAGGGCCCGCTGCGCCACGGCCTCCGCCTCCGGGGGCGTGGGTGACAGCCAATCCTCGTCCTCGAGCTCCTCGTCCTCGAACTCCTCGTCCTGCCCGGTGGCCACGTCGGGCAGCTCGAACTCCATCGTGGGCGAGACGGGCTCTTCCCTCACGGCCACCATCTCCCGCGTCACGGTGACCGCGGGCATCTCGGCGAGCGTGAGCGCGGGCATCTCGATCGTCGCCGTGGCCGGGGCGAACTCTTCCTCCGGAATCTCCTGCTCGCGCGTGCTGTCGTCGAGCTCCTCCTCCTCGAAGTGCTCGGCGTGGACGCTCTCGCGGAGCACCTCGCCCAGCTGCTGGAGCGCCATGTCCAGGCCCTGGGCCCGCTCCACGGCGGCGAATACTTCGTCCAGCAGCTCCCGCCGGTCCCGGTGCCCCATCGCGTCCAGGGTGGGCACGGCGAGCCCGGTGGACAGGGTGGTGATGGCCATGAAGAGCGGCCCACGCTCCTCGCGCTCCTGCTCGAACAGCAGCGCCGCCAGCTCCCGGCCCAGGTCCATCGGCGGCTGCTGGTTGAGCAGCTGCATCACGTCCTCGATGAGCTCCGGAATGAGGTACTGGTGGCGGCCCACCAGCAGGAGCAGGTCCGCGCGCAGGCTCTCATCCGCCTCGCCGCCCAGCAGCAGCTCCAGCCCCGCCAGCCGCAGGGCATTGGTCATGTGCTCGGCCAGCGAGGGCTCATCCCCCTCGGAGGCGTCCAGCTCCTCCTGGGGCAGCTCCCCCAGCAGCCGCAGCAGCTCCCGCACGGCGCGGGGCTCCTTCATGAACGGCACCACGCCCACCGCGTCACGGCGGCTCTCGGGCGCCACCACGGTGCCGCGCCACTTTGCGTAGGCCTCGGCGTCCCCCAGGGTGTGCAGCAGCCCCGCGCCCCAGGCCCGGCCGCGCAAGTCCTCGGAGGTGAGCAGCGGCTTGAGCAGCGGCTTCAGGGCCTCGGGCTTCGCCAGCAGCAGCAGCGCCTCGGCGGCGCCGTGCCGGGTGTCCATGGAAGGCGCCTTCAAGAACTCGAGCAGCTTCTCGAGCGCGGACCGCTCACCCAGCAGGGCCAGGCCCAGCGCGGCCTGAATGCGCACGGAGCTGGCCGGATCCTTCCCCAGCGCCCTGCGCAGGGCGGGGACATCCTCCTGCCGGCCGAGCTTCGCCAGGCCGTAAGCGCTCCAGCGGCGCACGGGCTCGGCCGGGTCCGTCAGGGCCCGCGTGAGCAGGGACGCGGCCCGGGGGTCCGCCAGCTCGGCCAGCTCCAGCACCGAGGACTCACGCTCGTACTCATCCTCCGAGGACAGCCGGCGGGCCAGCTCCTTGAGGGCATCGCTCATAAGCCCGGCACTCTAGCCCGCATTCGGGCGGGACTGCCGGCTCGGAGGCGTGCGGGGCAGGTACAGGGTGAAGGTGGAGCCCTGCCCAGGCTGGCTCGTCACTTCGATGCGGCCCCCATGGGCGGTGACGATGCCGTGCACCACCGCCAGCCCCAGCCCCATGCCCGAGCCGTGCGGCCGGGTGGTGAAGAAGGGCCGGAAGAGGTTGCGCAGCGTCTCGGCCGTCATCCCCGAGCCCGTGTCGCGGACCTCCACCCGCAGCTCCTCTGCCTGCTGCCGCGTGGACACGAACACCTGGCCTCCGGCCGCCGTGGCCTGCCCCGCGTTGATCAGCAGGTTCACCAGCGCCACGGTGATCTGCTGCGGCCGGCCCACCAGCTTGCCCACCTCGCCCAGCGCCAGCTCCACCTTGCAGTGGCCCAGCTCACCCTGCGCCGCGCGCAGCGCCGAGTGCACCTCCTCGTTCAGGCTGTACTCGACCATCGCCTCCGGGTCGCCGCGCGCGAAGCGGCGCAGGTCCCCCACGATGGCATTCACCCGCCGGATGCCCTCCAGCGTCTCGGGCAGCACCTCGTCCACGTACTCCTTGAGCGGCGCGGGCAGCGACGGCTGCTGCTTGAGATCCTTGAGCAGCAGGTTGACGTTGCTGGTGACGAAGCTCATCGGGTTGTTGATCTCGTGCGCCACCCCGGCGGCCATCATGCCCAGGCTGGAGAACTTCTCGTGCTCCAGCGCCCGCTGGTGCACCAGCTCCAGGCGCTGGTGGGTCTGCTCCAGCTGCTCGCGCTGCTCGAGCGTGCGCTGCAGCACGCCCTGGAGCACCGTGCCGCGCTGCTCCAGCAGCAGGTGGCCGAACACGCTGAGCAGCGTGAAGGTCACCGCCAGCTCCACCGAGGAGCCGGTCCACAGGGCCGCCGCGTTGATGAGCACCAGATAGGTGGCCGCGCGCAGCCGGCCCCGGCCGTCCAGCCCGAAGAACCACAGCAGCACGTACGGGACGAACACCCAGCTGAGCACGTTCCACGCCGTGGCATGCCCCAGCGCCACGGTGCCCGTGAGGTTGACGAACATGCGCGTCCACTCGGCTACCGTCCGGCTGGTGCGCCGCGCCAGCCACTCGATGGGCCCCAGGTTGATCGTGCCCATCGCCACGGCCACCGCGACGATCGTCGCCACCGCGCGCCACTGGCCCCAGAAGCGCACCACCAGCGCGATGTCGATGAGCGTGGCGCCCATCGCCGAGATGTTCTGGATGCCCGCGTGGGCCCGCTCAGCGGCGAGATGGGTCGCGGAAGCTCGAGGAGGGGAACTCATCGCGACACTCGGCCCACGTCCAGGGGGCCACGGGAGCGGCTCAAGGGCTCGAGGCGGACGGTTCCTGCTGGCCCAGCAGCGTGCGCACGCGCGCCACCAGGTGATCATCATCCCACGGCTTGCTGATGAAGTGGGACACCGCCTGGGCCGACTCCGTCGAGGGCGAGTGGCTCCACAGGTCCGCGTGCCCCGACAGCAGAATGCGCACCGCCCGCGGTGACACCCGCAGCACCTTCTCCAGCAGCTCCGCCCCGTTCATCCCCTTCATCCGGAAGTCCGAGATGACCAGATCCGCGTCGAACGTGGACAGCTTCTGCAGCGCCTCATCCCCGTTGAGGGCCACCTCCACGGCAAACCCCTCGCGCCGGAACAGCCGCCGCAGCGCGCTGGCCACCTGCACTTCATCGTCGACGATGAGGATTTTGGCCATGAATGGAGGAACCCGTCTTAATTACTAGCAATTCGCGAGCCACCACGTCTCCCTGGGAAAACCCGCGAAAATCGTGGGTCGACGGTGACTCATGGGTCGCAATTTACACGCACCTTCGCGTCACTCTCTCTCGAAGGGCTGTAACTGATCATTCACTCGGAAATTGACCCCTGTGTCAAGATTGACCTCACCCCTGGGGATGGCGGGTGCGCTCAAAGTGGGGAGATTTGCCCTGTCAGGTCTTCGAAGGAAAGCTGGCAGGGAGGCTTTTGCGACACCTGGCAGTGTGCCACGCGCTCTGGCGCCAGGGCCAACAATGTGGAGGAGCGGGTGCCGTAGTGGGAAGTGTGGATGCAGAGGGCCTGGAAGGGCCGCTCGGGCAGCGGCGGGCCGTCGGGCAGGTGGTGGTCGGCCATGAGCTCCTGGAGCGCGCGGGCCAGCAGGGGCCAGGGCTTGCGCACGTGCTCGGCGGCCAGCAGCCGGGCCCGCTCCACCTTGGGCAGCCCGGGCGCGTTCAGCACGTCGTTGGGCAGCACGTGGATGCCGGCGGGCACGTCCGCTCGGAGGAGCAGCGGCTGAGCGGGGCGGGCATAGGCCACCCGTAGCGCCTGAGCGTCGCCATACAGCAGGTTGAAGGCGTTGAAATCCGCGGGGTTCAGCGTGTCGAGGTAGCGCTCGATGGCCTCGATGCCGCCCGCGCGCAGGGCGTTGACGACCACCTCGCCCCGCGAGCGAGGCGCCGGGCCCCCGGCGTTGCCGCCGCGCTGGTTCGTCAGCCCGACGAAGAAGCCACGGTCCGTGACGCCCATCCACGTGCCACCCCGGCTCTGATCCAGGCCCGGCACGAGGAGGCGGGGCGAGCCGGGCAGCAGCTGGGGGCCCGTGGTGGGGCGCTCGTAGAGCTCATCCCGGTTGGCCGCGAGAATCAGAGGCCACTCGGGGTGGACGTGGCGAAGAATGAGCAGGGTGCACATCGTGTCGGGTCCATAACACCCAGGCCTTGCCGGGCGCAGCAGCTACCCCGCTGTAACAACGATGACCGCGGGCATTCGAGCGGCTACAGTCCGCCGCCCTCCAGGAGAGAGAGTCCATGGCGGAGAAGATCCTCGTCACCAGCGCGCTGCCGTATGCCAACGGGCCCATCCACATCGGCCACGTCGTCGAGTACGTGCAGACTGACATCTACGTTCGTTTCCTTCGCTCGTGCGGAAAGGACGTCCTCTACTTCTGCGCGGACGACACGCACGGCACCCCCATCGAGCTGAACGCGGCCAAGCAGGGCCTGAAGCCCGAGGAGTTCGTCGCCCGCTTCTACGAGCAGCACAAGAAGGACTTCGAGGACTTTGGCATCACGGTGGACTACTTCCACTCCACGCACTCGCCCGAGAACCGCCACTACGCGGAGCTGATCTACGGCCGGCTGAAGGAGAAGGGGGACATCGAGCGGCGCGACATCGAGCAGACGTTCTGCGAGAAGGACAAGCGCTTCCTGCCCGACCGCTTCATCAAGGGCACCTGCCCCAACTGCAAGGCGGCCGACCAGTACGGCGATGCGTGCGAGAAGTGCGGCAAGGCCTACAGCCCCACGGACCTGATCGAGCCCAGGTGCGCGCTGTGCGGCACGCCGCCGGTGCGCAAGCACTCCACGCACCTGTTCTTCAAGCTGTCGCGCCACGCGGACTTCCTGCAGGGGCTGCTCAAGCGGCCGGGCTTCATCCACCCGGGGCTCGCCACGCAGCTGCAGGGCTTCTTCGAGAAGGGGCTGGCCGACTGGGACATCAGCCGTGATGGGCCGTACTTCGGCTTCGCCATCCCGGGTGAGACGGACAAGTACTTCTACGTGTGGCTGGACGCGCCCATCGGGTACATCGCCACCACGGAGAAGTGGGCCAAGGAGACGGGCAAGGCCCAGAGCGCGCTGGACTTCTGGGGTCCTGACAAGAACACGCGCATCATCCACTTCATCGGCAAGGACATCGTCTACTTCCACGCGCTGTTCTGGCCGGCGGTGCTCAACGTGGCCAGCATCCGCGGGCCCAGCGAGCTGAAGATCCACGGCCACCTGACGGTGAACGGCGAGAAGATGTCCAAGAGCCGCGGCACGCTGGTGGCCGCGCGGACGTACCTGGACAACCTGGACCCCAGCTACCTGCGCTACTTCTACGCGGCCAACCTGGGCCCGGGGCCCGAGGACTTCGACCTGAGCCTGAAGGACTTCCGGCTGCGGGTGAACGGCGAGCTGGTTAACAACGTAGGCAACCTGGCCAACCGCGGGCTCACCATCCTGGCCGGGCCGCTGGAGAAGCGGCTGGCGCCGGGCAAGGACGGGCCGGGCAAGGCGCTGGTGGAGGCCACCCTGGCGCGCGTGAGCGAGGTGCGCGAGGCCTTCGAGAAGCTGGAGTACCGCAACGCCATCAAGATCATCGTCGAGCTGGCGCAGGCGGCCAACGGCTTCCTCCAGGCGCAGGCGCCCTGGGCCAAGGTGAAGACGGATGCCGAGGCCGCCCGGGCGGACCTCTCGGACGTGGCGGACGTCGTCTACGTGCTGGGCGCGCTGCTCACGCCGGTGATTCCCAAGGTGACGGAGAAGCTCTTCGCGCAGCTGGGCGCGCCGCCGCTCACGTTCCAGGCGCTGGAGAAGGCCCGCTACCCGGTGCTGGATCGCAGCCGGCCCATCGGCACCCCTGAGCCGCTGCTGCCCCGGCTCGAGGAGGAGAAGGTGAACACGCTGGTGCCGCCGGAGCCCACCGAGCCGGCGAAGGAGGCCCCGAAGAAGGCGGAGAAGAAGGCGGACAAGGCCGAGAAGAAGCCGGCCGAGGCGCCGCCCACCACGCAGGCCTCGCCGGGCGTGGGCGCGGGCACGGGCACCGGGGAGATCGAGTACGACGACTTCGCCAAGGTGGTGCTCAAGGTGGGCAAGCTGCTGGCGGCCGAGAAGGTGGCCGGCGCGGACAAGCTGCTGAAGCTCACCGTGGACGTGGGCGAGGAGTCGCCGCGCACCATCGTGTCGGGCATCGCCCAGGCGTACGCGGCGCCCGAGCAGCTGGTGGGCCGCCGGGTGGTGGTGGTGATGAACCTCAAGCCGCGCAAGCTCAAGGGCATCGAGTCGCGCGGCATGCTCCTGACGGCGGGTCCTGGCGGGAAGGACCTCTCGCTGTTGGATCCGGGTGACATGCCTCCCGGCTCCGAGGTGAAGTGAGCGCCATGGACTGGCGGGCCGAGCGGGATCGCGCGCTGCTCGCGCTGGAGCGGGAGAAGCGGCCCTCGGCCCGTGCCGAGGCCGCGGATCTGCTGTTCCAGATCGCCGCCGAGGAGCCCGCTCGCGCCTCCGAGTTCACCGCGGTGCTCACGCGGCTGCTCGCCGATGCCCAGGGCGAGGTACGCCGCGCGGGCCTGGGGCTGGCCACGCTGGTGCTGCCGCCGCAGGAGCTGCATGGCACGCTCACGGCCCGGCTGTCGGACGCGGACCTGGGGGTGCGCCTGGAGGCCACCGGGCGCATTGCCGACCTGGTGCTGCCCGAGATGCGCGGCGCGCTGGCGAGGATGCTGGAGGACCCCATTCTGGAGATCCGCTTCGAGGCGGCGCGGGGCATGGCCTCGCTGAAGCACAGCGCGGGGCTGGAGATCCTCGTCTCGGCGCTCGATCAGGATCGCCTGCGGTTCCGGGCGCTGGGCGCGCTGGCCGAGCTGGGGGACACCAAGGCCCTGCCAGCCGTGAAGAAGCTGTTCAGCCGCTGGCTGCTGCCCGCCTTCGAGCGGACCCAGGCCGCGGGCGTGTTGGCTCAGTGGGGCGACACGGAGGCGATGGAGTACCTGCTCAAACGCACCCAGAAGCGGTGGAGCACGGATCGCGCGCTCGCCGTGGAGCTGTGTGGCGAGGTGAAGGCGCCCGGCGCCCTGCAGCAGCTGCGCGCCATCATGGAGGACGTGAAGGATCCGTGCCGGGGAGCCGCCGCGCGCGGGCTTGGGAGGCTGGGAGCCCCCGAGGCGCTGCCGTGGCTGCTGGTCCTGCTGGAGGACACCCACGTGCCCGAGGACTTCCGCATCGACGCGGCCGAAGGCATCTGGATGCTGGGGCTGCCCGAGGGGCAGGCGCGTGTGCGAGCCGCTGCCTCCACCTTCACTTCGCCCGAGGCGCGAGCGGAGCTCGCCGAGCTGTTGCAGGAGACGCCATGAAACTCATCGACGCCCACTGTCACCTCGAGCACTCGGACTACGCGGAGGTAGGCGCCGTGCTGGAGCGGGCCCGGGCCGCGGGCCTGGTGCACGCCGTCGTGGTGGGGCAGTTCCAGGGGCCCGGAGACTGGGGCAATGCGCTCGAGGTGGCCGCCGCGCACCCGGACTTCCTGTCGCCCACGCTGGGCATTCACCCGCACGAGGCCGCCCGCGCCACCGAGGAGGACTTCGCCACCCTGGAGCGCACCTGCGCCCGGCCCGAGGTCCGCGCCGTGGGCGAGGCCGGCCTGGACTACTACTACGATCGGTCGCCGCGAGACGTGCAGGCCCAGGTGTTCCGCCGCCAGTGCGCCCTGGCGCGCGCGCTGAACAAGCCCCTGGTGGTGCATGTGCGTGACGCCCACGAGGAGTGCGAGGCCATCCTCGAGGAGGAGGGGATTCGCCGGGGCGTCATCCACTGCTTCACCGGGGACACCGCCGCCGCGCGCCGCTACCTGGACCTGGGGTTCCACATCTCCCTGTCCGGCGTCATCACCTACAAGAAGACCGAGGCGCTCCAGGACGCGGTGCGCTTCACGCCGCTGGATCGGCTGATGGTGGAGACGGACAGCCCCTTCCTGGCGCCCGTGCCCCACCGGGGCCGCAAGAACGAGCCGGCCCACGTGGTGGAGACGGCGCGCAAGCTGGCCGAGCTCAAGGGCGTGTCCCTGGAGGAGCTGGCCGCCGCGACGACGGCCACCACCTCGGGGTTGTTCGGCTTGCGCGTGGCGTAAGGCCGCGGCCTAGCGCGGGGTCTCCGAGGAGAGCGCGCTGCCAGAGCCCAGCTCGAGGATGCTGGCGGCGAACTCGCCCTCCAGCTCGGCCTTGAAGGCGCCCGGCTCACTCTTGGCGCGGATTCGGCCCACGGCCGTCCCACCCTCGGAGATGAGGGAGACGGTGGCCTCCTGAATCGCGTAGACCTCCGCGGGCCACTGGCGCGTCACGCGCAGCACGTAGCCCTTGCAGTCACGCAGGTCTCCCGGCTTGTCCAGGTCCGTCTTCGCGCACGCCAGCGCCAGCGAGTAGATGGCCAGGTTCGCGCTTCGCCCGCTGGCGGACGTGCTGCGCACCGTGCCGAGCAACACCACGCCCTGGCCCGGCTCGAGCGTGCGCGCCGCGCGCATCAGCTTCTGGGGATCGCCCTGGCCCGCCGCCGTCTCCGCCGCCTTCAGCAGCTCGGAGGGCTTGAGGTAGCGCAGGCTGGCATCGCCAATCACCGTGGCGTTCAGCAGCCCCTCCTCGTGGATGCGCTGCCGGGCCGCGCCCTCCGGAGGCGTCTCGTAGAAGCGCATGTCCAGGCCCGGGAGGCTCGAGCTCCGGGCGGCACAGCCAGTGACGAGCACCGCCGCGAGCGCGGCGGTCCCTGCAAGTCGGAGGTTCATGGGTGCAGTCTCCAGTGGATGTCCGCGCTTACCGATTGGCCGACCGCGTCTTCGCGCCTGGCGCCTGGTCCTCGGGCGCGAGGACGATCTCGATGCGCCGGTTCTGGCTCTTGCCCTGCGGCGACTTGTTGGACGCGATGGGGTGGTGCTCGCCATAGCCCACGGCCGAGAGCCGATCGGGCGGCACGCCCTTGTCCTGCAGCAGCTTCACCACCGCGAGCGCGCGCGTGGTGGACAGCTCCCAGTTGCTGGGGAAGGGGCCCTTGGAGTCGGTCGGCACGTCGTCCGTGTGGCCCTCCACGCGCACCAGCTTGCCGTCCACGCCCTTGAGCGCCTCGGCCACCTTCTCGAGCGCCGCCTGGCCCTCGGGGTTGATCTTCACGCTGCCGGAGGAGAAGAGGATCTTGTCCTTCATCTTCACCACCATCCGGCCCTTGAGCTCGGACAGCTCGATCTTCCCGGACTTGATCTCGTCCTTGAGGCTCTTGGCGAGCGACTCGTACTCGGAGGACTTCTTCTCCAGCTCCGCGCGTGCCTTCTCCAGCTTCTCCTTGCTCTGCGAGAGCGAGTCGTTGAGCGCCGACAGCTCCTCCACCTTCCGGCGCAGCTCGCTCACGCGCGTCTCGTTGGACTCGGCCGCTTCCTCGGACTTGGCCCGCTCCTTCTGGGCGGCCTCCAGCTCCGCGGACAGCCGCGCCACCTTCTCCTCGAGCGCCTTGGTCTTCTCCGACTCGTCTCCGTACTGCCGGCGGTAGTTCTCCGCCTCCACGGCCTTGGCATCGAGCTGCGTCTTAGACACGCCACAACCCACCAGAAGCCCCATCACCGCCAACGACACGATCGACCGGTTCATGCGTTCCTCCCTGAACCTGTCTCTTGGCAGAGAGGGCATGTGGGCGAAAACAGCGCCGTGCGCGTTCTGTAGGAAAGTGCGTTCTGTGGAAAAGCGGGCGCTCAGGCCGTGGCCGTGCGGCGGCCACCCAGGTCCTTCACGACTGCCTCCAGCTCCTTGTCCAGGTGGGGCATGTCCAGCAGAAGTGAGTCTGGATCGTACTGGAAGTCTGCCTGGCGCAGGTTGAGCAGCGCTGTCATCGCGGGCTCGCCGGCCTGCCCCGCGTAGGAGGCGTAGATGACCTTGCCGTGCTCCAGGTGCAGGTAGCCCTCGAGCGAGTGGTGGCGCAGGTGCAGCCGCCCGGACTTGCGTCCGCTGGCCAACGTCTTGAGCAGCTCCGCCAGGGGCAGCTCGTCATAGCTGCCACGCACCACGCGCGCCGGCCCGTTGTGAAGGATGCGGTCCTGGTACAGCTGCTTCACCAGCTCGGCGGCCTTGTCCGTGTCGGAGGGAGCCGCCACGGCGGTCGCGCCCGCCATCAACAGCCTGTCCCTCGAGCTGTTGTCTGGCTCGCCCAGCACCACGATGGGCAGCCCCGCGGACTCCGCCGTGTTGCGCGCGTAGTGCAGCAGCGCCGTCACGTCCGGCAGCCCGAAGCGCAGGCTCAGCACCAGCACGTCACAGTCCTGCTGCGCCAGCGCGTCCAGCGCGCCCTCGAGCGTGGAGAAGGCGTGCACCACCAGCCCCTGGCGCAGCACCGACTCCAGCATGTCCGTGCGCGTGGCCTCGTCCGACTCGGCGATGAGCACCTGGCGCCCATCGTTGACGATGCGGTGGCGCAGCAGCTCGCCGCTCTGCAGCTGGCCGACGATATCGGCCACCACCGGATCGTAGAGCACCCCGGCGTTCTTGCGCAGGTGGTCCAGCGCCTGCGTCTTGGTCAGCGCCTTGCCATAGGCGTTGGCGGGGTTCTTCGTCAGGTCCAGGAAGCTGTCCACCGTGGCGAGGATGCGCGCTCCCAGGCTGATGTCCTCGCCCTTGGTGCCAGCGGGAGTGCCCGAGCCGTCATAGGCCTCGTAGAGCTGGCCGAGGATGGTGTTCACCGCCGGGGGCAGGTGCACCGTCTCGAACAGCTTCACGGGCGTGCGCGCCAGGCGCTTGGCCTCGGCCTTCCAGTCGGCGTTGGCGGCGTTGCTGGCCAGGGTGTGGTGGCGCTCGGCCACCTTGCCCAGGTCGTGCAGGTAGGCGGCCATGGCCAGGGATGACAGCTCCCGGGGCGGCATTCCCATGCGCCGGCCCACGATGGAGGACTGGCGCGCCAGCTGCGTCGAGTGGCCACGCTGGTGAGGCCGATCCTGCTCCAGCAGGCTCACCAGGATGCTCATCGTCTCGATGTAGTCGCCCTCGGCCACGGAGGAGCGGTTGGCGCTCATCGCCTCGCGCATCTGCGTGGGCAGCCGCGCAACCTGGGTATTGGACCGCGAGGTGCGCAGCCGGGGGTCGGTCTCCATGCGCAGCTGCAGGCTGGGCACCTTCGACCTGCCGCTGCCCTCGTTGGGGCCGGAGATGGCGGCCGCGTCCGCGCGCAGCGCCTGGCCCGCGGCGCCGGCCTCCAGCGCGACGAAGGCGGTGGGGTCGCCGTAGTAGTGCTTCTTGATGGCCGCCGCGATGGCGCTGCGCAGGCCGATGTACGCGTAGACTTCGGAGACGCCGGTGACCAGGGCGATCTCGTCCATCAGCGACTTGTTCTGCGGCTCGGCGGCGACGATGGACAGCAGCTTGCGCTCCGCGTCGTACGCCAGCGGCAGCACGTTCTGCGCCTCGGCCATGCGCACCGGCAGCTTGTCCAGCACGTCGCTGGGCAGCTTCGCCTTGGAGAGCTTGTCCGCGGAGACGAAGCGCGTCTGGAACTCTGCGGCCAGGAAGCGCAGCAGCGCGGCCTCCTGGACCAGCCCCAGCTCCACCAGGCAGTCCCCCAGCTTGTAGCCGGTGATCTTCTGGTGCTCGAGGGCCTTCTCCACAGCCTCGGCCGAGGCGATGCCCGCCTCGACCAGGCGCTCTCCCAGACGCTTGGCCATATCAGCTCTCCGATGAACCCTCACCCTCGGGCTTCTTCTCGGGGGCGGCCGGAGACGTCAGCGTCGTCAGGGCGCTGAAGGGCTTGAAGGTCAGCTCCTGCGGCAGCGAGCTGGGATCGCGCGGCGGGCGGGGCGGGCGCTCCTCACGAGGAGGCCGGGGCTCACGGGGGGGACGATCCTCGCGGGGCGGGCGGGCCTCGCGGGGCGGCCGGTCCTCGCGGTGGCCCCGCTCCTCACGGGGTGGGCGCTCCTCACGGGGCGGGCGCTCCTCACGGGGCGGGCGCTCCTTGCGCGGCGGGCGCTCGCCAGCGGGCGCCTCGGTGCCGGAGTGGCCCGACTGCTGCGGCGCGCCGCCTGCGTGCTGCGCCTTGGCCTTCTTGCGCTCCTCGCGGGACTTGCGGCGGCCCGAGCCGCCACCCTCCACCGGAGACTTGCCGCGCGAGGTGGGCACGGGGCCCTTCCACAGCTGGCGATCGTAGAGCTTGAGCGTCTCGGTCCACTTCTCGTTCGGGTCGCGCGCCATGGCCTCCAGCCACGAGGCGATGCGCGAGTCGAGCGAGTCCAGCGCGTGGACGATGAAGGCCTCGATCGTCATGGGCAGCCGGGGCGAGCCGTGCTCCAGCCGGCCGTGGTGCGCGAGCACCAGGTGCGTCAGGTGCTGCTCGAGCAGCGGCGGGAAGCCGGGGATGGCCAGCGTCTTCTCGCGGATCTTCTGGGCCGTCATCACCAGGTGGCCGACGAGCTTGCCCTCATCGGTGTACTCGAAGCCCTTGTCCGGAGAGAGCTCCGCCACCTTCATCACGTCATGCAGCAGGGCGCCCGCCAGCAGCAGATCCCTGTCCGCCATGGGGTAGTGGTCCGCCACGCGCAGCGTCAGCCGGATGACCGACAGCAGGTGCTCGGCCAGGCCGCCACGGTAGGCGTGGTGAATGCCCTTGGCCGCCGGAGCGTGAGGCAGGCCCGCGGCGATCTGCGGATCGTCCAGGAAGGCCAGCAGCAGCTGCTTCACATGCGGATCGTTCACCCGCTCGGTGATGATCTCGCGGATCTGTCCCACGGCCCGGGCGCCGGAGCCCTCGTCGCGGCCAGGGCGCTCCTCGCGGGGCGGACGGTCCTCGCGGGCCGGGCGCTGCGGGGCGGCCTCCTGGGGCTTGTCCTGGGACTTGTCCTGGGCCTGCTGGGGCTTGTCCGCGGCGGCGTCCTGGGCCGGAGCGGCCTCGGCGGCGGGCGGGGCCGGAGGCGGCTCGAACTCGGTGAGGTCCAGGGGGCCGGGATCCAGCCGCTCCAGGGCCTCCACGACGATCTGCATCTTGCCGTGGAAGTTGATCACATGGCCCTGCACGAGCACGTGGTCGCCCGGGGCGAACATGGGTTCGAAGGTGTCCACCTTGTCGAAGATGCGGGCGTCCAGCTCGCCGCTCTTGTCCGCGAGCGTGAGCGCGAGGAACACCTTGCCGCTGCGCGCGGTCACCTTGTTCTTCTGGGTGACGCGGAAGACGGTGTGAACACGGTCCTTCTCGCGCAGGTCCTTCGCATACACCTTGCGCACGGTCTCGACGGAGCCGCCTTCGGCGGCGGGCGCGGGAGTCTCAGCCGGATTGTCGGTCGTCATCGTGAGGCGGACACTACCATCCCCCGCCGCTGGGGGCAGGTTTGACGTCAGTTCACTTCCAGTGCCACGGCATCCAGGTAGTCGGCGCTGGGGGTGTTCACAGGGGAGGGATGGTCCGGGGGCAGCCCCAGCCGGGCCAGCCGGAAGGCCACCCGCTGCTCGCGCTCGCAGGCGTCGGCCACCAGCTCCTCGAAGGCCCCCAGGGCCAGGGGAGGGTGGTAGCCGGTGAGCAGCAGCCGGCCGCCATGGCGGGTGCGCCGCAGCCCCAGGCGCACGTGCTCGATGAAGTCCTCCGGGGAGTCCGCGTCGCGCGTGTCGAGCAGCACCAGATCGAAGGTGTCCGTCTGGTCGCGCAGCACGGCCAGGGCGGTGCCGGACTCCACCTTGACGCGGCCGAGCAGCCCGTTGGCCTCGGCGTTCTCGCGGGCCAGGTCCGCCGCGTCCGGGTCGCTGTCGAAGGCCAGCAGCTGCCTGGCCCCGTGGAGCCCCGCGTGGATGAAGAGCCCGCCCACGTTGCAGCACGCGTCCAGCACCCGGGCGTCCCGGGACAGGCGGGAGAGGAAGCGGCGCAGCTCGCGGTGATCGTACTGGTAGCCCGTGTTCAGGCCGTAGGTGAGGTCCACGGTGAAGCGCGCGCCCAGCTCCAGCACCCGGCACCAGCGGGGCGGGGTGCCGTACAGCACGTGGGGCCGCTGAGGCTTGAGCCCCAGGTGCTTGCGGCGAGGCGAGTCATTGCGCAGCAGCACCGAGCCGGCGCCGGCCACCTCCACGATGGCGCGGGTGAGCTCCTCGATGCGCGCGTCCATGGCCCGGGTCAGCGTCTGGATGACGAAGTGCGTGTCGTACCGGTCGACGATGAGGCCCGGCAGGCCGTCTCCGTCGTCGTTCACCAGTCGACAGAAGCGCGGATCATCGACGAGGCGTGCGCGCCGCTCCATGGCGTGGCGGACGTGGCGGGGGATGAGGCCCTCGGCGGTCTCCTCGGGCAGGCCCAGGCGGCGCACCGCATAAGAGGCCTCGAGGTCCACGTCACCCAGGCCCAGCATCTGTCCATCCTCGTCCCGGAGCTGAACGGGCTCACCGGCCGACGGGGTGCCGTCCATGGAGAGGATGTCCTCCCGGCGGAGCCAGAAGGCGCCGTGACGCAGCTTCTGCGCGGCCTCTCGGGACAGGTAGGTGTTGAACAAGGGCGGTCCTCCCTCTCTCCGCGCTGCGGCGGTCCCCGGGCCCCTGCGGCCCATGTGCTTGGAGGACAACATGGGGCCACATGGGCTCTGTTGCGGCGGGCGCTGGGCCGCCGCGCCGCAGGGCAGGGGAGCGAGCGGACGAAAGAGGCTCAGCGCAGCGGGAGTTCCTTGAAGATGACCCCATTGAGGTCCAACCGGCGCGCGGTCTCCGCGAATCGCTCGGTGGCCATGATCATGGTCGTCCAGTTGGCCAAGCGGAACAGATCGGTGTGCGTGGGCAGTGACGCGGCATCGAGAAGAAGCTCTTCAGGCCGGGTGAAGCCTTGCCGGCCACAGGTCTCACACGGCGGCTTGCGGTCAGGTGGCAGGCAGTCGTCGTGAAGGCGCCCGTGGGGATGGATCTCCAGCTCCAGCAACTCGGGGGGAGTCTTCTTGCGGAAGCGCAGCTCCGTGCGGCAGCCCTTCAGTCCGCGAAGGCCCTCGGCCTGGAGCTGCTCCAGCGCCTCGCGAAGGGCCAGCAGCGTCCATGGGTTCTGCATGAAGAGCGGGGTGAAGGTTCCGGAGGCTGTGCCCACGAGGGGGCCGATCTCCGTACCGGGTTCGAGAGGAACGCCGGGAGGCATCAGGGGCCGCACGATTTCGCGTAGCCTGGCGAACTCGGCGAACGGCTCTGGCCGGGAAACTTCGAACTCCCTCATCTCTGGCAAGGCAGAGAGGTCCACCGAGGGGTAGGCGTCTGACCCGTCAGCCCAGGTAGTGCCACAGGTGGGGCAATGGATTCCAGGAAGCCCCCACTTGTGGGCCGCACTGACATCCCCGTTCGAGGCCTCGTCTGGTCTTAACCAATAGAACCTTCTCATCCTGGCCTCGCCTGGCGGAGTACTACCGTTTTCCGGAGCGGTATTGGATGAGAGGACCCATCAATTCGAACTCGTAGATCAACTTTCCAGCGTGTCGGTAGATCTCTTCGGGCGACGCTCGACGGTTCTCCTCTCGAAACTTCCTCCACGCTGCGTTCCACAGGCCCCCCCTGGGAGCTCCGCTGTGAATACGCCAGTGGATGTGCTCAGGGATGACGAGCGTGAAGTTGTGAATGGCGACCCCTTGCAGCTTGAACCATTCCGCCAGGTCTGGTGCCTGCGGAAAGATGTGATGCCGGACGTAGCGCCCAGATGGGAGCAACAGTTGCTGAGGTTTCGGAGCAGGTGCGGCACGAAAACGAAAGGTGAGAACCGGAACGGCGTCGCGTCTTAGCCACGGAGGCCTCTGCCAACGGCGAGGCGCGCCACCAGGGGCCGGAGGTGGGGCAACAGTTCCGCCGCCGCGGGTTAGCTCAACCCCGCTTGGCAGCGCGTCACGACACTGGAAGAAGCCGCACGTCTCATCGCCACACAGCAGGATGAGGCTGCCTTCCTGGACGCAGCCCTCCTCGAACGAGGACACCACCTGCTCGGGTGGCTCTTCTGCGTGACGAGTGGCCGGAGCGGAGGCGCACGCCGTGAGCAACAGGCTCAGTGGCACGTAGAGCTGAAGGGCCTTCATCACTGGATCCTCAAGGCAGGGAGATGGAAAGGCTCACTCTACCTGCCCGCCCACTTGTCAGCGGGGAGGAGGCCGCTTGAACGCCTTCATCATCAGCCGCGTCAGCATCGGGACGATGAGCATGGCGATCGCGAGCACCCACATCAGGCCCACGCCGGTGAAGTACAGGTAGAGCGCCACCACGCCCAGCGCCACCGAGCCCACCACTGTCAGCGTCTGGCCGCGCCCCGCCGTGCTCGCCGAGGCCCGCCGCGCCCGGACCAGCGAAGGCAGGCTCTCGGCCTTGCGCCACAGGGTGGCGCCCTCTTCCAGCACCTCGTCCTGCGGGTCCACCAGCCCCTGCGCGTAGGCCTGCTCCACGTCGCGCAGGCTCGGGTACTCCAGCTCGCCGTCAGGGGTGCGGACTCGGTAGCGCATGAGCGCTTTTCTAACTCAGCTCGGTGGCGATCTGCTCGGCGATGCGCAGCCCATCAATCGCCGAGGAGACAATGCCCCCCGCGTACCCGCAGCCCTCTCCGCCGGGGTACAGGCCCTTGAGCGACACGGACTGCAGATCCTCGCCCCGGGTAATGCGCAGCGGCGAGCTGGTGCGGCTCTCGATGCCGATGAGCTTGCCCTCGTCGCTGATGAACCCGCGCATCTTCCGATCGAACCCGCGCAGCGCCTGCTTGATGGACTGCGTGAGCCGCTCGGGGAACAGCCGGTTCAGGTCCATCTTCACGATGCCCGGCCGGTAGCTGGTGGCGCCCGGCTCCTTCGTCACCCGGCCCGCCAGGTAGTCGGGGATCGTCTGCGCCGGAGCGTAGAAGCGGCCTCCGCCCAGCTCATACGCCTTCTGCTCCCAGTGGCGCTGGAACTCCAGGCCCGCCAGCGGCCCCCGGAAGCCCTCCCGCTCGAAGTCCTGCACCGACACCGTGACGACGATGCCCGCGTTCGCGAACTTCGCGTTGCGGCGCGAGTTGCTCATGCCGTTGGTGCACTGCAGCCCGTCCTCGGTGGGCGTGGGCACCACGATGCCGCCGGGGCACATGCAGAACGAGTAGATGCCGCGCACCTCGCCATCCACCTCGAGGTTCTCCGCCAGCTTGTAGTCGGCCGGAGGCAGCTTGGGGTTCTTCGCCGCCGCGCCGTACTGGATGCTGTTGATCAGCCCCTGCGGGTGCTCGGCCCGGAAGCCCAGCGCGAACGGCTTGGCCTCGACGCTCACCCGCCCGTCCTTCGCGAAGCGCTCGTACAGCTCGCGCGCCGAGTTGCCCGGCGCCAGCACCACCCGGTCGCTCTCCAGCGTGCGCCCATCCACCAGCCGCAGGCCCGCCACGCGGCCGTCGTGGTAGAGCAGGTCCTCCACCTTGTGCTCGAAGAGCACCTGGCAGCCGCCGGCGATCAGCATGTCCCGGATGCGCGCCACCGCCCCCGGCAGCAGGTCCGAGCCGATGTGCGGCTTGCCATCCACCAGGATGTGGTCCGGCGCGCCGTACTGCGCGAACGTCTCGATGACCTTGCGCACCATGGGGTGGTTGATGCGCGTGGACAGCTTGCCGTCCGTGTACGCCCCGGCGCCGCCCTCGCCGAAGTTCATGTTGCTCTCGGGATCCAGCGAGCCGTCACGCATCAGCTTCGCCACGTCCTTGCGGCGAGTGACGACTTCACGGCCCCGCTCCAGCAGGATGCTGCGCACCCCCCGCTCCAGCAGCCCCAACGCGCAGAACAGCCCCGCGGGGCCCGTGCCGATGATCAGCGGCCAGCGCTCCGGCTCCTTCACCCGCGGCAGCAGCTCGGGCGGCGGCGGGGCCTCGCCCACGTCCGGTGGCAGGCGCGTGGGCTTGCGCCCCGGGCCCAGCTCCACCTCGAGCGTATAGATGTAGCGGGGGCTGCCCTTCTTTCGCGCATCCAGCACCGAGCGCACCACGCGCACCGACGCCAGATCGGACCGGGTAACACCCAGCTTCTCGGCTGCCCGCTGGCCGAGCAGCTCTTCTGGCTCGTCCAGCCACAGCCCTATGTTGTTCACCCGGTACGCCATGTGCGCTCGTCTCCCTGCTTGTAGCCGCGTATCTGTCTGGACCCGGGACCGATTGCAAGTCCCTGAAAATACGGCGGGTCCTAGCCCTTGGGTGTGTACCCCGTTATGCACCCCGAGGCCGCATCCCCCGGGGGATTGGTAAGAGTGCGAAGGCTGCTTCGCAGTCGCCAGGGGCTCAGCGGGCCCTCGGTATCTCTTAACCCGCCGCAGATCATGAGGAATCCGTATCCCAGCCAACGGTTGGCATGGGGGTTGAATCATGTAGCGCGAAGCTGAACGCAGTCCCCCCCCCATTTCTTGGAGACACGTCCTTGAGCACCGACCAAAAGGGTCCCCGAATCCTGGCGCGCACCTTCTTCACGCAGCTGCGCTCCAGCGGCTACTCAGCGCAGCAGGTCATCGGGGTTGCCACCGAGCTGCTCGATCTGGTGGCCGAGGAGCTCAAGAACGGCGACAAGGCCGCGGATGTCGCCCAGGTGACGAACGAGCAGACGCCCGGCTGGCAGCCTCGCGTCTGAGGCGTGTAGAGTTTTGCTACGCACCTAGTGGGCGGTCGAGCTCCGGACTGGTTTCGGGGTTCACGCCCTCTAGGGATGGCGGGAGACCGGCGACGAGCCGGTTTTTTTTTGCCCGAACACCCGCCGCCGCTCCCGGGCCGCCGCTCCGGCAATCACGAGCAGGCCCGCGGTGAGCGCGGAGAACACGGAGCTGGCGGTGCGCGCCGCCAGAAGCCCCATCAGCACCACCCCGGTGAGGAAGATGGCCGCGTCCGCCCAGGCGGGCCGCGGCTTGTGGCGGGGCAGCACCAGCAGGGTGACGCAGGCGGTGAAGGGCACTCCCAGCACCACCTGACGGGCGATCTGCGGGCCGCTGTTGAGCACCGTCTCCCAGTTGTGCACCAGCAGGGCGGCGAAGATGACGACGGTGCCCAGCGCCAGCACCATGACGCCCGCGGCGGCCGCGTCCTTGGCCAGGCGCGCCTTCTCGTCGAACTGCTGCACGGCCAGGTCCACCAGGTGCTCCAGCGCGCTGTTGAGGATCTCCGCGAAGAAGATGAGCAGCACGCAGAAGATGAGCGTCACCTTCTCGGCCAGCCCCAGCCCGATGCCGCTGCCCACCAGCCCCACGAGCACCGCGGACACCAGGTGCACGCGCATGTTGCGCTGATGGACGACGGTGTGGATGAGGCCCGTCCACGCATAGCGGAACGAGGCGAGCAGGCCAGCGACGCCGCGAGACGGGGGAGAAGGTGGGGCAGGGTCGTTCATCGGAATAGAGGAGAGCAGGCTAGCACTCGTGGCCCGGATTACCGCGCTCGCATGAGGGGGAGGGGGGGCCTATGGTCCGGTGCCGATATGGCACGCTTCCTTCCCCTGGCTGGTGTGTTTCTGTCACTGCTGTTGGCTCCAGCGCCCGCGCGGGCCGGGCAGCCCTCCGGGGCGGCGCTGGACGAGCCCTTGGACTGTGGCCTCGAGCCGCCTGGCGCGGTGTACGTGCCGCTGCAGAGCGCCAAGCCCTACGAGGTGACGCCGTGGAGCGCCTCCGAGCCGCCGCTGGTGCGCCGCGAATCGCGAGACGCGGATGGGGCGCGCTCGGGCCTGGCGGGGCTGCCGCAGACGCGCACGCGCGGTGGGGCGCTGTCCGGCAAGACGGTGTACCTGAGCCCCGGGCACGGCTTCTACCGCAGCGGCACGCTGGCGCGCTGGGCGACGCAGCGGGGCAACACCCATGACGTGGTGGAGGATCTGATCTCCGCCGAGACGCTCAACCAGTACCTGCTGCCCATGCTGATGAGCGCCGGGGCCATGGTGGTGCCGCTGCGCGAGCCGGACCTCAACGCGCGCATGGTCATCGTCAACAACGGCGACCCGGGCTACACGGAGACGGGGCCCGCAGCCCTCTTCAGCGCGGCGCCGGGGCCTGGCTGGGGCCCTCCGCCCAGCCCCATGGCCAACAACGTGCGGCCGTTTGATCTCGGAGGCAGCCGGCTGATGACGGCCGCGTCCACCGCGACGGGCTCGGCCTCGTGGGTGCCGCGCATCCCCGCGGACGGCAGCTACCACGTGTACGTCGCCTACTCGGCGGCGCCCACGCGGGTGCACGACGCGCACTTCGTGGTGAAGCACGCGGGCGGAGAGAGCCACTTCCGTGTCAACCAGCGCCGCCACGGTGGCACCTGGGTGCTGCTGGGCCGCTTCTACTTCAAGGCTGGACAGAGCCCGGACAAGGGCGCGGTGGTCGCGCTGAACGATTCCACCGCGACGGGCACCGTGTCGCTGGATGCGGTGCGTATCGGCGGTGGCACCGGCTTCATCGGAGACGCGACGATGGGCCCGTCCACCCGGCCGCGTTACGAGGAGTGCGCGCGCTACCACACCCAGTTCAACGGCGCGCCGGCCTCGGTGTTCGCGCCCTCGGGCACCAACACGCTGGCCAACGAGCGCAATGACGACATCTCCGCGCGGGCGCGCTTCGCGGCGTGGGACCACGAGCAGGGCGAGGACGCGGTGTACGTGGCGTGGCACACCAACGCCTCGGGAGTGACGCCGCCGGTGGTGGGCACCGAGGCCTATGTGTACGGGCCCAACCCGGTGGACGGCACGCTCAACTTCACGGGGGTGGCGGGCAGCGACGTGATGGCGCGCGCGCTGCTGGCGGAGCTGGGCAATGACCTGAGGGCCACGGTTGATCCCGCCTGGCGCACGCGCTCGCTGCGCTCGGCCAACTTCGGCGAGGTGAACCCCACGCACAACCCGGAGACGCCCGCGGTGCTGCTGGAGATCGCCTACCACGACGCCCCCGCGGACGCGGCGCGGCTGAAGGAGGCGAACTTCCGCTACGTGGCCGCGCGCGCCATCCTCCAGGGGCTCATCAAGTACTTCGCCACCAAGGACGGCAGGACGGTGAGCCTGCCGCCCGAGCCTCCCGTGGCCGTCTCCGCGCGCAACGTGGCCGGAGGCGTGCAGGTGCTCTGGGCGGCGCCCGCGACGGATGGGCTGGACGTGGGTGGGCACGCGGCCACGGCGTACCGCGTGTACCAGAGCGAGGACGGGCTGGCCTGGGACGAGGGCTCCGAGACGACGGACACCTTCTTCACGCTGCCGCTGCCCGTGGGCACCACGCGCTACTTCCGCGTCGCGGCGCTCAACGCGGGGGGCGAGTCCTTCCCCTCGGACACGGTGGGCGCGCGCGTGGGCACGGCGCCTCCGGTGCTCATCGTCAACGCGTTCGACCGGCTGGACGCGACCATGAACCTGCAGGAGGACCTGTCGCGCTTCTCCCTCGGCTCGCCGGTGCGGGTGCTGCTCGAGGCCATGAACGACGGCTCCTCGGTGCGCCGTCACGGGGCCGCGGTGGCGCGGCACGCGGTGCCCTTCGACAGCGCGACGAGCGAGGCGCTTGGCGCGGGGCTGGCGACCCTCACGGGCTACCGGCTGGTCGACTGGTTCACCGGACGCGGAGGCGTGGCCGGAGCGCCGCCCAGCCGGGCCGAGCAGGATGCGCTGCGCGTCTTCGTCGGGGGAGGCGGGCACCTGTTCTTCTCGGGCAGCAACGTGGCCTCGCGGCTTGCCATGGGCGACGCGGCGGACCAGGCGTTCCTCGCCGACATCCTCCGCGCGGCGGTGGGCAGCAGCACCTCCTCGCTCCTGGTGGAGGGCCAGCCGGGCGAATGGCTCGCCTCGGCCACCGGGCTGGCGCTGGACAATGGCACCAGCGGAGGGCTCGCGGTCGGCGCTCCGGATGTGATTGCCCCGGCGGCGGGTGGCGCCTCGGTGCTGCGCTACACCGGCACGCAATTGTCCGCCGGAGTGTCCTCGGCGCCGGGAGGCCAGGTGCTCTTCCTCACCGTGCCCTTCGAGGGCCTGGTCAGCCCGCTGCGGCGCGAGTACGTGCTGGGCACCTTCCTGGCGCGCACCGGTCTGCTCGCCGCCGCGCCCGCCGTCCCGGGAGACGATCCCACCCCGCCCAGCCCTGGCCCCGCCAACCAGTGGGCCGCCGCCACGGGCAATGATCCCCGGCCGCCGGATCCGCCGCCTCCGCCTCCGCCCCCTCCGCCGCCTCCCGGGCCGTACGTGGTGGACGCGTTTCCGCTCGCTTACGAGCAGGCGGACACCGGCTGTGGCTGCGGCGCGGGAGCCGGCTCCGCTGTCTCCATGGCGGGGCTGTGGCTGCTCGTTACTGTTCAGCTTCGGGGGCGGCGTCGAAACGCCAAGCATTCCAAGCGTTGACTCGGGTGCGGCGCGTGCCTACGGTCGCCGCCCTTTCCCAAGCGTGTGGGCACCTGGCCCACCTTTTCTCAAGGAGACTGAAAGACCATGGCCACCAAGATCGCGATCAACGGCTTCGGCCGCATCGGCCGCTGCGTGCTTCGCGCGGTGCTCAGCCGCAAGGAGACGGACATCGAGATCGTCGCCATCAATGATCTCGACAAGCCCACGTCGCTGGCGCACCTGTTCAAGTACGACTCGGTGCACCGCATGTGGCCGGGCGAGGTGAAGGCGCAGGAGAAGGCCATCGTGGTGGACGGGCGCACCATCGCCGTCACCGCCGAGAAGGACCCCAGCGCGCTGCCCTGGAAGGCCATGGGCGTGGACATCGTGCTGGAGTGCACCGGCCGCTTCACCGCGCGCGAGGGCGCCGAGAAGCACCTGAAGGCGGGCGCCAAGAAGGTCATCGTCTCGGCTCCGGCCAAGGGCCCGGACCTGACGATCGCCTACGGCATCAACCATGATCAGTACGACGCGGCCAAGCACCACATCCTGTCCAACGCCTCGTGCACCACCAACTGCCTGGCGCCGGTGGCCAAGACGCTGCTGGACACCTTCGGCATCGAGAAGGGCCTGATGACCACGGTGCACAGCTACACCAACGATCAGCGCGTGCTGGACCTGGCGCACGAGGACATGCGCCGCTCGCGCGCCGCCGGCCTGTCGATGATCCCCACCAGCACCGGCGCCGCGAAGGCCATTGGCGAGGTGCTGCCGGCGCTCAAGGGCAAGATGCACGGGGTGGCCATTCGCGTGCCCACCCCCAACGTGTCGCTGGTGGACCTGACGGTCGTGACTACCAAGCCGGCCACCCAGGAGGGCCTGATCGAGGCGTTCCGCAAGAACGCCGAGGGCTCGCTCAAGGGCATCATGCAGTTCAGCGACGAGCAGACGGTGTCCATCGACTACAACGGCAACCCGCACTCGGCGATCTTCGACGCCACCAACGCGTTCGTGATGGGTGACAACCTGGTGAAGGTGATGGCCTGGTACGACAACGAGTGGGGCTTCTCCAACCGCATGGTGGACACCTGCAAGTTCCTGACGGCCAAGGGCCTGTAGTCCGCTAGCACCCAGGGCGTACCGAGGAGAGACCCAGAATGATCCGCTACATCGATGACCTGCAGCTGACTGGCAAGCGCGTCTTCATCCGCGTGGACTTCAACGTCCCGCTCGAGGGCAAGCGCGTCACCGACGACACCCGCATCCGGGAGGCGCTGCCCACCATCCGCCGCGCGCTGGAGATGGGCGGCAAGGTCATTCTGGCCTCCCACCTCGGGCGCCCCAAGGGCGCCGACCCCAAGCTGTCGCTGGAGCCCGCGGCCTCGAAGCTGGCCGAGCTGCTGGGCGCCAAGCACGAAGTCATCCTCGCCGATGACTGCGTGGGCGACGGGGTGAAGAAGCAGGTGAAGGAGCTCAAGGACGGGCAGGTGCTGGTGCTGGAGAACCTGCGCTTCCACAAGGAGGAGGAGGCCAACGACGAGTCCTTCTCGCGCGAGCTGGCCGCCCTGGCGGACGTGTACGTCAATGACGCGTTCGGCACCGCGCACCGCGCCCATGCCTCCACCGCGGGCATGGTGCCCTTCGTGAAGGAGAAGGCCGCCGGCTTCCTGATGAAGAAGGAGATCGAGTACCTGGGCCGCGTGGTGAAGAGCCCGGACAAGCCCTTCGTGGCCATCCTGGGTGGCGCCAAGGTGAGCGACAAGATCAAGGTCATCGAAAACCTGCTGCCCAAGGTGGACGCGCTGCTCATTGGCGGCGCCATGGCGTACACCTTCCTCAAGGCGCAGGGCATCGAGGTGGGCAAGAGCCGGGTGGAGGAGGACAAGCTTTCGCTTGCCACCAAGCTGCTGGACGCGGCGGCGCGGCTCAAGACGTCCATCGTGCTGCCGGTGGACCACATCGTGGGCACCGAGCCCTCCGAGAAGAGCGAGGCCACCGAGACGCCGGACCGGGCCATCGCCGCGGACCGGATGGGCCTGGACATCGGGCCGAAGACGCGGGCGCAGTACACCCAGCACATCCGCGGGGCGAAGACGGTGGTGTGGAACGGGCCCATGGGCCTGTTCGAGGTGAACAAGTTCGCCGAGGGCACGCGCTCGGTGGCCGCCGCCATGGCGATGAACCGCGAGGCGGTGACGGTGGTGGGCGGCGGAGACAGCGCGGCGGCGGTGCAGCAGATGGGCTTCGGGGACAAGCTGAGCCACGTGTCCACCGGGGGTGGCGCCTCGCTCGAGCTGCTCGAGGGCATTACCCTGCCGGGCATCAAGGCGCTGGAGACGACGAAGTAGTCCCGTTCACGGGCTGGGAGAGACCATGGCCGCCGAGGCTCGCCGGAAGATCATCGCCGGCAACTGGAAGATGAATAAGACGGTCCCGGATGCGCTGGCGCTGGTGCGCGAGCTTCGGGGCCTGGTGTCCATGCTGCGCGACAAGGTGGAGATCGTCGTCGCGCCGCCGTTCGTGGCGCTGCACCCGGTGGCCAAGGCCATCGAGGACTCGAACCTCAAGCTGGCGGCGCAGAACTGCCACTGGGAGGCCTCGGGGGCGTTCACCGGAGAGGTGGCCGCGCCGATGCTCAAGGAGCTGGGCTGCGACTACGTGATCGTCGGGCACTCCGAGCGTCGGCAGTTCTTCGGCGAGACGGACGAGACGGTGAACAAGCGCTCGCAGTCGGTGCTCAAGGCGGGCATGGTGCCCATCATCTGCGTGGGCGAGCTGCTGGCCGAGCGGGAGGCGGGGCGCACGCTGGAGGTGGTGGAGCGCCAGGTGAAGGGGGCGCTGGCGGGCTTCGCGGCGGCGGACGTGGCCAGGTTCGTGCTGGCCTATGAGCCGGTGTGGGCGATTGGCACGGGGCGCACGGCGACGAGCGCCCAGGCGCAGGAGGTGCACGCGGCCATCCGCTCGCAGCTCACCCGGCTGTACGACGGGGGGACGGCAGGGCAGGTGCGCATCCAGTACGGGGGCAGCGTGAAGCCGGATAACGCGGCGGAATTGCTGGGCCAGCCGGACGTGGATGGGGCGCTGGTGGGTGGGGCGAGCCTGAAGGCGGGCGACTTCGCGGGGATCGTGAAGGCGAGCGTCTGAGGGAGGGAAGCGCGGGGTGGCGCGAAGGAGTTGTCACCCCGCTGTCAGGTTGTGTAGGGTGCGCGTCCTTTCCACTGGACGCTTGAAAGAGAAGCCATGCTGACCTTCGTAACGATCGTGCACGTCCTCCTGTGCGTGATCATGATCTTCGTGATTCTGCTGCAGCCCGGGAAGGACGCGGGCATGGGCGCGGCCCTGGGCGGCGGCGCGGCGACGAGCGCGTTCGGCGGCCGTGGGGCGGCGACGTTCCTGAGCAGGGTGACGGGCGTGTTCGCGGCGCTGTTCTTCCTCACCTCGCTGGGCCTGTCGTTCGTGGGCCTGAAGACGTCGGTGGCGGGCGGCTCGGTGGCGGCCCCGGCTCCTGGGGCGACGGCTCCCGCGGCGCCTGGCGCTCCCGCGGCTCCGGGCACAGCGGCTCCGGCGGGGACGCCGGCTTCGCCCGCGACGATGGAGCAGACGCGCGAGACGCCGGTGCCTGCTCCGGCGCCTGCCGAGGGTGCTGGCACGACGGCCCCGACGACGCCTCCGGCTCCGGCTCCCGCGCAGTAGGGAAGAATGTAGGGAGCGCGGCGGTTGAAAACCGTTGCGTGACGTAGCGCGGTTCGGATACATGAGCCGCGCGGTTCGCCCAGGTGGTGGAACTGGTAGACACACCATCTTGAGGGGGTGGCGCCGAAAGGTGTGCGGGTTCGAATCCCGCCCTGGGCACTCCGAAAGAGCCTCCGAGTCCAAGTGACTCGGGGGCTTTTTTCGTTTCGGGCTACGCCTCCTCTCTTATCCCAGTTGGCGCAGCCCGGCCTGGAAGGCCGCCGAGGTGTACTGGCTGCGCAGCTCAGTGCGTCGTCGCAGTCGCCTCGTCCTCCAAGATGGATGCATAGAGCCTGACGGTTCTGCGGGCGATCGCGTCCCAGCTGAAGTGCTCCTCTGCGCGTCGACGGCCGTTCGCACCCATGCGCTCGCGTTTAACGGCGTCTAGTGCGACTTCTTCTATTGCGTTCGCCAGGGCGCGCGCGAACGCCTGCGGATCCTCCGGTTCAAACGTGTTCGGCTTCAGCTGGGGGTTGACGAGCAGACCCGTCTCGTTCGGTACGACCACTTCGGGGATTCCGCCCACCGCGGACGCAACCACTGGCGTGCCGGTCGCCATGGCCTCGAGGTTGATGATGCCGAATGGCTCGTACACCGACGGGCAGCAGAACACGGCGGCGTGTGAGTAGAGTTGGATGACCTCGGCCTTCGGCAGCATCTGCTCGACCCATATGACGCCGTCGCGCTCCCCCCTCAGGCCGGAGATGCGCTTGCGCATCTCGTCGCCAATTTCGCGCGTGTCGGGTTGGCCCGCGCAGAGGACGACCTGGATGGCGCGGTCGAGATGACGTGCCGCCTCAACGAGATGGATGATGCCCTTCTGGCGCGTAATGCGGCCGACGAAGAGCACGTACGGGCGCGACGGGTCGACGCCATGTTTGATGAGCGCATCGTTTGCTGCCGTTTTCCGGTACACGGTCAGGTCAATGCCGTTGTGGATGACGTGCACTTTCTCGGCAGCCACATCGAAGTGGCGCAGCACGTCTTGCTTCGTCCCCTCGGACACGGCGATCACCGCGTCCGCATTCTCAATAGCGGTCTTCTCCATCCAAGAGCTCGCGTCGTAGGCGCGCCCGAGCTGCTCACGCTTCCACGGGCGCAGCGGCTCGAGCGAGTGGATGGTCACCACGAGCTTGGAGCCCCACAGCTTTTTCGCCAGGAACCCTGCGAAGTCGGCGTACCACGTGTGCGCATGCACGATAGGACCTGGACAGTCCTTGGCCATGAGCAGGTTCTGCGACAGGCACTCGAGCACCGGACGCAGCTCCTTGGGTGTGCCGTCCGCGACCTCAGCCCACGGGGTGTAGCCTCTGGCGTGGAGCCCATCCTCGGAAAGCTGCAGCTCACCGAATGCGCGGACCTCAACGGCGACATAGCGCCGGAGCGCGCGGCTCAGTTCGTCGACGTGAACCCCGGCCCCGCCGTAAACGTAGGGCGGGTATTCCTTCGAAAGCAGCGTGATGGGCCGGCCGCTCAATGCCTCGATGAGCCGCGCCCTCGATTCCTCCGCGCGCGCGGACGTCTCCGCCGCCTGGAGGGATGTCCCTTCGCGGCTCAGACGTTCTTCATGGTTCGGAGTTGCGCCCGTCTCATTCATGTGGCCTCCCGTTGCCCGCGCTCCAGCCAGCGAGATGAAGTTAGGGATGTCCCGACATTGGTTGCGGCCCGCGTGCTGGTGCGGCCGGAGGCAGTGGCAACGAGCGCCGGCCGGGCCGCCCGCTCTCGGTCAGGCGCACGCAGCGTCTCCCACAAGGCCCAGGGCAGGGTTGATCAGAACAGATATGGAGTGGCGACGAGCAAGGAGGCGCTCGGTAACGTCGGAGCGGCGGACACCGCCAAGCCCTCCTGCCGACCAGCCTGAATCCGCTATTCCGACCAACCCTCCCGTTAGGAGTCACCGCTCGCCGCCTACCGCCAGGATGAGCCCCAGTTCCGGCTCGGGCCCCAGGAGTTTCAGGCGCTTGCGAGACAACCCCGCTCAGAGCCCCTTCCCGGGGCCCGAGGTCGGCACCGTCTTCTCGGGAGAAGCCAGGACAGGGGTGTAGCACTTACCCTTCAGGTACATATAGCCGCCCGCCGTGCACTCCTCGGCGCTCAACGCGGCTTGCTCTATCCAGCAGCCCCCGTTGAATGCCACCTGCTTGGGTCCAGGGCACCGGCCTTTCGCGTCCGGACTGGCCTGCTGCCGGGGCTGCTTGGGGTCGGGGATGAACGGCGAGTCCTGGGAGACGGACTTCTGCTCCTGCTCAGGCGGGGAGGGGACCCGAGGCTCGGTGGGCGCGCGCTCTCCCACGGCGGCCGTGCCCGCATCGGGCACCTGTGCCTGCGCATCGCCCTGTGAGCTTGTGGCCATGTGCTCCGGTGAGACAGGCGCGGGTTCTGGGCGGCTCCACGGCACCACCGCCAACACCGCGACCGCCGCCGCCGCCAGGGCCAGCCAGGGCCTCCAGGCCCGCTCCTTCGCTGGCGGACTGGGACGCTTCAGGGCCTCGGCCTCCAGCGCCTCGGCCAGCTGCGCCATGCTGCCTCGCTGCTCGGGCGCCTCCGATAGCAGCCGCAGAATCCACTCACGCAGCACCGGTTGCACCCGGGGGTTGCCCTCCAGCAGCGGCCGAGGGTCCGGCATGGTGACGTGCCATCTCTCCTGCTCATCCTCCTGCACGTCCAAGGCGGGCGGGTGCTGGCCCATCACCAACCGGTAGGCCGTCACTCCCAGGGCGAACAGGTCATCCGCGGGTGTGGGCGCGTAGTAGCTGTTGGGGTGGCGCGCCAGGCCAATCTCGAACCGGGCCGACTGAGGCGACTGGTACTGCGGAGTGCCTGGAGCCAGCGCCTGCCACGTCAGCCGCTCCACCCCCTGAATGTGGCCCGAGCCGAAGTCGATGAGCACCGGCCGGCTGTCTGACAGCCTGACCAACACGTTGTCCCCCTTCACGTCCCGGTGCACCGCCCCGGCGACATGCACCGCCTCCAGCGTGCGCGCCAGCTGCGCCAGCACCCGACAGAGCTCCGGGTACGAGGGCGCGTGCTGCTCGGCCCAGGCGTACAGGGACGGGCCCTCCACCCACTCCATGGCCAACCACGGGTGCTCGGCTCCAGAAACAGCGTGGCGCAACACCCCTCGGCCCAGCAGCCGCGGAATGCCCGGCAGAGAAAGGCGTGAGAGCAGCTCCGCCTCGCGGACGAAGCGCGCATCCCACGGGGACACGGACATCTTGATGGCCACCGGGCCCGAGGACTCCTGGCCCACCGGCACCGCACGGTACACGGCGCCATAGGCCCCCTGGCCCTCCAGGGCCACCACGCGCCAGTCCCTCACCTGGGTTCCTACCGGAAGAAGGGGCGTGGGCGGCTCGGGTGTGCGGTTCATGGCGGGCCCGAAGATAGCCGAGCCCGCTCGCTTCAAGAGAAGCGTTGCTCCCATCGCCGCCAGATGTCCTCGGGGAAGTCAGGAGACCAGGGCTTTAGAGACCTGGGCCTCTTTCGTTCAGGGGGTTCACCAATCCGGATGGCAGGCAAAGGGTGAGTCCGGCCAGGGTTGTCGGCACCGAAACCCCTCAGCGCATCCGGTGGGGCCTTGGGGGTTGCAACCTGGCAAGCACTGCCAGCCATCGCAGACCTTCCCTGTGCCGCAAGGGGGAGCGCCCTGGCCGCATCGCTCGATGCACTCCATCCAGACCTTCTCAGGCTGCGCAGGTGTCGTGAGTGCCCTGCACACCTGGCCTTCGGGGCACGGGGACTCCCGGCAGTTGGGGCCATATACCCGTGCACAGACCGAGGCCCCTTCCTCGAACCGGACACAGTGCTGGCCTTCGGGGCACCCCCGCCCCGCGCACGTGGGCAGGCACATGGGCTCAGGGGCTGCATCCGCGCAGAAAAAGCCCTCGGAGCACTCCTCGGCTCGAGCGCCTGGCAGGCATGGTCGGCCACACCAATGATAGTGATTGCCGCCACAGACCAGCCCGGCTCCGCAGGCGTGCCCTCTATCTTGCGGCGAGGGATCGCAGAGTTCCCCCTCTTGTCGCATGCCAATGGGAACGCAGATGCGGACGAGCAGCCCTTTCTCCTTCGTGGCAAGAGCGCGGCAGACATGAGCCTCCGGACATTGCGAGTCCCTCGTGCACTGGCTGTCGGTGCAATACGACTGGTTGTACCGGGCCTCGAACAAGCAGGCCAACGGCGGCTCGCAGTCGGCGCCTGACCCGCACTCATGCCGATACGTCACCAGTCGCATCCGCTGCTCGTTGTCGAGCATGGGGCTGAGGTGCACCCCTGGGGGCGCGCCAACAGGGAGCTGTGGCCTCAGCAGCCCCCACAGCAGCACGGCGAGCGGGAGTGAAACGACCACTGCCCCCAGGCACCATCGCATCAGACTCTCCCGTGAAGGGGCTCTCGACCTTACCATGGCTCAACTTGAATCGGGCCTTGTTGGGTGAGGGGGGCCCCAGTACCTTGCGCCGCTGCTCGGGGTGGGCCCGTGGAGTGAAGCCGTGACCGACGATCGCCTGCTCGGCGCCAAGAAGAAGTTCAGTCGACTGCTGAAGGAGATCTTCCAGTTCGACTCCGCGGATCTCGATTTCGGGATCTACCGCATCCTCGCCATGCGCCGGACCAGGCTCGAGCGGTTTCTCGATGAGGAGCTGCTGCCCCAGGTCGAGAGCATCCTGTCCGCGGCACCCGACGTGGCAGTGCTCGCACGCGAGGTCTTCTCCGACCTGACGACCTTCTTCTCCCGCTACTACGACGAAGGCGACTTCATGGCGCTGCCTCGCTACAAGGGCGGCACCTACGCCATTCCCTACGACGGTAGCGAGGTGAAGCTGCACTGGGCGAACGCCGACCAGCACTATGTCAAGACCACCGAGCAGCACGCCGACTACACGGCTGTGTTCGAGGGTGTGACGGGACTCGACAAGCCCCGCCTGCGCTTTCGCCTCGCGGCCGCCGAGCTCGATCGGGACAACACCAAATCCAGCGAGAAGCGCAGGTACGTGGTGCGCGGCAGCCACCCGGTCGAGGTGCGCGAAAGCGAGCTGACGGTCTGGTTCGAATATCGCGTGCCAGAGCCCGGCAGCGGTCGTCAGCCGACGCAAGCGGCCCTCTGCGAAGAGGCGGAGGAGGCGATTCTCGCCGCGCTTCCGACGACCTGGCAGGCGGTGCTCTCCCGGCGCACGCCGCAGAACGCCGGCAAGTACACCGTGCTCGGCTATCAGCTCTACCGCTACACGAAGAAGAACACGTCGGACTACTTCATCCACAAGGACCTGGGCGGCTTCCTGCGCCGTGAGCTCGACTTCTTCATCAAGAACGAGGTGCTCTTTCTCGACGACCTCGAAGGCCGCAGCTCCACTGAGCTTGATGTATCCCTTCAGAAGGTGAGGGCGCTCCGCTCGGTCGGCGGGAAGATCATCACCTGGCTCGCGCAGATCGAGGACTTCCAGCGGCGTCTGTATCGCAAGCAGAAGTTCGTGACACGGACCGAGTGGCTGGTGCCTCTGGCGCTCGTTCCTGACGCCGTCCTGAAAGAAGTAGCAGCCAATGAAGCGCAGTGGGCCGAGTGGGTGAAGCACCTGGGCATCGATTCGCTCGTGGCCAATCGGGTCGACGCGGACCTTCTCCGGTCGTACCCAAGCCTGATGGTGAATACGGCGCATTTCGGGCCAGCCTTTCGTCATGCGCTCCTCGTGGCCCTCGGCGATGTCGACAGCTCCACGGCCGGCGTCTTGCTGCATGGAGATAACTGGCACGCGATGAGGCTGCTCAGACCCCGGTTCGGTGGGCAGGTGACGTCGGTGTTCATCGACCCGCCGTACAACACGGGGGTTGACGGGTTTCCGTACAAGGACAACTACCAGCACTCGTCATGGCTGAGCATGATGAGGGACCGCCTGGTCGCCGCGCGGAAGCTCATGGCGCGTGAAGCCATCAGCTTTGTCACGATCGACTTTGTCGAGGCCTCGCGGCTACGGCTGCTGTGTGACGAAGTCTTCGGCGGTGAGAACTTCGTTGCCGATATCGCGTGGGAGAAGCGCTACACCAGGAGTAACAACGCGAAGCTGTTCTACAGCCTCAAGGACACGGTTCTCGTCTATCGGGCCTCACCGGATGTCTCGATTCTTCGCGAACCCAGAAGCGACAAGTCGCGAGGCAATTACTCAAACCCAGACGCCGATCCGAGGGGCCCCTGGATCAGCTCTTCCTACGTGAACCCGGCGACCAGGGCCCAGCGGCCGAACCTGGTGTACCCCATCAAGAACCCGCACAGCGGGCAGAGCGTCGAGCACCCTACTCACGCGTGGAAGTACGACCGCGAGACGCATCGTGAGCACGTGGAGCACAAGCGCCTTTACTGGGGTGAAGAGGGTTCGTACCCGTACCCTCGACTGAAGTCCTTCCTGAGCGAGGCAAGAGACGGGATGGTCCCCGTCGATGTCTGGAGTTACAAAGACACCGGCACCACGGACGATGGCGGCAATGTCCTGAAGGCCAAGTTCGGCACCAGCGTCTTCGACAATCCAAAGCCTCCGAGCCTTGTCCGGCGCGCGATTCAGCTCGATATAACAACGAGCGGCCGCATGTGGGTGCTCGACTTCTTCGCGGGCTCGGGGACGACCGGAGAGGCGGTCATCGAGCTTGCACGCGAGTCCGAGACGGATGCGGGGTTCATCCTCATCGAGATGGGCGCGCACTTCGAGAGCGTGGTGGTGCCGCGGGTACTGAAGGCAGCGTTTGCAAGTGAGTGGAAGGACGGCAAGCCGTCATCCGTCGCCGCTCCGCTCCATGGTGCGATCAAGTGCCAGTACCTCGAGTCCTACGACGACACGCTGGAGAGCATCACCCTCAGCACGCCCCCAGGCGCGCTGCCGCTCCTCGAGGCCAGGAGCAGCCTGCGCGAGGACTACACCCTGCGCTACATGCTCAAGCTCGAGTCGGAGGGCTCGCTGCTGAACCTCGAGCGGTTCCGCAAGCCCTGGAACTACACCATCAAGGTCCGGCGCGATGGGATCGTGCAGGACTCGCCGGTCGACCTCGTCGAGACCTTCAATTACCTCATCGGTCTTCGGGTCAAGCGCTACGACACCTATGGCCAGGACGGGCTCCTGTTCGTCCTCGGTATCGATGCAGAGGACAGGCGCGTCATCGTCGTGTGGCGTGACTGCGACCTCTGGCCCAACGAGAAGTTCGAGGAGAAGTGCCGTCAGGCGTTCGAGTCGTTCCGGCCCAACGGGTTCGACGTCGTCTATGTGAACGGTGACAACCACCTGCCGATCATCAAGACCGGGGACGAGACGTGGAAGGTCAACCTCCTGGAGGAGACCTTCCATGCGCGGATGTTCGACACCTCGGACGCGGAGTAAGCCGTGGCCACCAGGAAGAAAGCCAAGAAGAAGGCGCAGGAGCCCTTCGGCCGCCAGACCGCCCTGTTTCACTGGATGCTCGACCAGCTCGAGGCCTCTGCATGGGAGCGGCTCCCGCTCAATGAGCTCAAGGCCGCCGAGAGCGAGCCGTGGTTGACCACCCCGACCCCCTTCGCCGAAGCGCTGAAGCATCGGCTCTTCCCCCTCGAGAAGCTGCCAAACGCCACGCTCGATCGGTTTGACGCCCGCATCTTCGCCGTCACCGAGAAGATCAACGAGCGCCGGGGCGCGGAGCCCATTCGTTGGAAGTACTTCCAGTACCTCGGGCTCCTCTTCACGGAGCTCTACCTGGAGCGCTACTTCACGGATCGCGACACGCTGCGGGCGGAGCTGAACGCCTTCCTCACTCTCTTCAACACCGAGAGGGGGATCGATCTCCCGGTCTACGGCTTCGACGAAGAGACCGGTGCGGACGATCTCGCGAAGCTCGCCTTCTGGCAGGCGACCGGCTCCGGCAAGACGCTGCTCCTGCACGCCAACTTCCTCCAGTACAAGGCGGCGCTCGCGCGGCACGGCCTGCCGGCTCCGGACAACGTTCTGCTGATCACTCCGACCGCGAGCCTCGGACGCCAGCACGTACGCGAGCTGGAGCTATCGGGGCTGCGAGGAGGCGTGTTCGAGAAGGGACAGCAGCTCGGCCTGGCACTCGGCAAGTCCGACATCCAGGTCATCGAGATCACGAGGTTCAAGGCCAGGCCGGGCCCGGACACCATCAGTCCAGCCCTCTTCGAGGGAAAGAACCTCGTCTTCGTGGACGAGGGGCATCGCGGAAGCTCGAAGGCGGACGGCGAATGGCGCCGCTTCCGGCAGGAGCTGTCGTCGCAGGGCTTCTGCTTCGAGTACTCGGCCACCTTCGCGCAGGCCGCGATGAAGGACGCTGACATCCGCCGTGAGTACGCGAGAAGCGTCATCAGCGATTACGCGTACAAGCGCTTCCATGCGGATGGCTACGGGAAGCACTGGCGGATCCTCAACATCAAGGACGACAAGCAGTCCCGCGCGCGTCTTCGCGAGGACGCGAACACGCGGGCCTACCTCACCGGCGCGCTCACCGTGCTGTGCCAGCAGCTGCTCGTCCACCGCGAGAGCACCGCCTTGGCCAATGAGCACAACCTGGCGCGCCCCTTCTGCATCTTCGTCGGCGCGAGCGTCACGGGAGGGGAGGAGTCGAAGGACGAGCAGACGGACATCCTGACGGTCATCGAGTTCCTGGCTCGGCTCGCGAACCCAAAGGAGCGCGCCCAGAACGAGCGGCTCCTCTCCGCGCTCCTGGCCGGCTCGCTCGGCTTCCAGACGAAGCAGGGCGGGGACGTCTTCCACCCACAGACGGTCTTCCCTGAGCTCGGGGCGCGCGGCTTCACGGGAGCATCGCTGTACCAGACGTTGCTCCAGCTCGTGTTCAACGCCGATGCCCCCGGGCTCTTGCACGTGCAGGAGCTCAAGGAGGCCCAGGGAGAGCTGTCGCTCGCCGTGGGCGAGAACCCGCCGTTTGCCGTGGTGAACGTCGGCGACGTCGCGGGCGTGCGCAAGCTGTGCGGGCAGAAGCGGTATGCGGAGCTGATCGACGCGCGGGAGAAGGGCTTCAAGGGCTCGCTCTTCGACGACATCGACCGGCCCACCTCTCCGCTGACCCTCCTGCTCGGCTCGCGAAAATTCACCGAGGGCTGGTCGAGCTGGCGCGTGAGCGTCATGGGCCTGTTGAACCTCGGGAAGTCGCCGGGCACGCAGATCATTCAGCTCTTCGGGCGCGGCGTGCGCCTGCTGGGCAAGGGGCGTTCCCTCAAGCGCGCCTCACCGCGGCTCGGCTTCGCGGACGGGGGCTCCGAGAAGTCACGCCTGCGTGTGCTCGAGACGCTCAGCGTGTTCGGCATCCGCGCGGACTACATGGATCAGTTCGAGGAGGAGCTGCGCGCTGACGGGGTGGAGACGGAGCAGCGCGAAGAGCCGCTCACCGTCTCCCTTCCGACGGTGAGGATGGAGCCCTTTCCCTACGCCGCCTCGAAAGAACGCCCAGTCCTCGAGCTCGATCCCCAGGTGGGGCGGGTGTTCCTGGATGCCTATCCGCGGGTGCGGTTCCGGGAAGATCCCGGAGCCGATAGGACCAACGGGCTCGGGGAGCCGCGCCATTCGACGTCGGGCCCCGTTGAGGCGTTCGCGTTCGTCAACCACGACCGGCTCTACGCGGATCTGATCCGCCTCAAGAACCTCCGCGGGTGGACGAACCTCTCGCTGCCTCGCACGGTGCTCAACTCCGAGGGAGTGAGCGTCCCCCTCACGAAGCAGCTGCTGGACGCGGTGGGTTGGTACGAGCTTCAGGCGCCTGCCCGGCTGCTGGAGGTGGCGTCGCTCGAGCACCTCCCGCTCTGGCAGCAGCTGGCCAGCGAGCTGCTCTGCGCCTACGCCGACGCGTTCTATCGTCGTCGGCGGGAGCGCTAGCTGCCTGGGGCTTCGACCTAGGCGCCCTGCTGGGGCTGGGGCTGGACCATCTTCGGGTCCATCCAGAAGACCTCCCAGTGGTGCCCGTCGAGATCGTAGAAGCTCCAGCCGTACATGAAGCCGTGGTCCATCGGCTCGGCCGCGTGCGTGCCTCCGGCCGAGAGCGCCGTCTTGACCAGCTCGTCCACCTCGGCCCGGCTCTCGGCCGACAGCGCGAAGAGCGCCCCCGTGACGGCGCGCGGGTCCGCGATCGGCTTCTTGGTGAAGTCCTTGAACTTCGCCTCGGTGAGGAGCATCACGTACGCCTCCTCGCTGAGGATCATGCTGGCCGCCGTGTGGTCGGTGAACTGCTGGTTGAACGTGAAGCCGAGCTTCGTGAAGAACTCCATCGACTTCTTCAGGTCCTTCACGGGCAGGTTGACGAAGATCTTCCGGGCACGGTTCGCAGCCATGGATGGGCCTCCCTACGCTGACGACTTAGCAGGTCACCCGGCTGTTGTGCGTCCAGGCGTAACCAGGGCTCAATGTGGACTTCAGCGTGACTCACAGTGAGACAGTCCCGTATGCTCGCCTGCAGGGCCAGCAGACCCAATTGCCTGGGTTAACGCCCGTGGTTCAAATGCGCATGAGACACGACGGACAGCAAATTCAGGCGGCAATGGGGATGGAGAGGCCTTCCACCGAGGCGGAGGGCTCCGCGAATACGGTGCAGGCTCCCCCCCAGCCCAAGTACGACATCGGGGCCATCATGGGTGGCCTGTATGGCGATGGCATCATTGCGTGCAAGGGCGCCTTCGAGCGCAGCTGGGCACAGCAACTGGGCGAGGACGTCGACACCCTGTTCCAGGAAGCGATGAAGCAGCCGGGCGGAGCGCTCGGTCGAGGGCCCAATCGCTACTACGTCGAGGTCCACCCCGAGCGCATCCGCGGCTTCGTCGAGCTCGTCACCCACCCGTGGGTGATGGCTGTCTGTGAGGCGGTGCTCGGCCCGGATTACAAGGTGGTGGAGCTGGGCTTCGACATTCCGTTCCCTGGCGCCATGAACCAGCCCTGGCACCGGGACTTCCCGGCTCCCGAGGCGACGGTGAAGGGCCGGCGGTTGAACTCGCTGGCGTTCAACCTCACCACGGTGGATGTCTACGAGAACATGGGCCCGTTCGAGATCGCCCCCGGCACTCAGTGGGACGAGTCCCCCGACTTCGAGCACGGCATGTTCCCGCCCCGGTCCTACTATCCCCGGTACCTCGAGCGCGCCCAGCGCCGGATGCCGAAGATGGGCGACATCTCCGCGCGCTCGGCCCTGACGATTCACCGCGGCACGGCCAATCAGTCGGACAAGGCCCGGCCGACGCTGGTGCTCGGCGTGGACGCGCCGGATGCCCGCAACGCCGAGCGGCATGACGTTCAGCTCAGCCGCCGCTACTTCGAGACGCTGCCGGAGCAGGTGCGCAAGCACCTCACCTACCGCGTCGTCGACAAACTCGAGCCGATCGTCCAGGCGCACACCATCGAAGGCCTGGTGATGGGCGACGCCTGACCCGGGCGTCTCCGAGGAGAGCGGGGGAGCGGCCGAGGGCACGGTGATGCCGCTCACCCGTGCTCGGGGCCAGGTGAGCTGTGCTGGGTGATGCGTATCCTTCCGTCAGGCACCTACCCTGGACGGAGGCAATCGCATGCGGAGCTCGAATAGGCGGATCCCCAACCCCGGCGCTCTGCCGGATCTCGTCTGCCTATCTCACCTGCGCTGGGCCTTCGTCTTCCAGCGCCCGCAGCACCTGATGTCGCGCTTTGCTCGCGAGCGCCGCGTCTTCTTCGTGGAAGAGCCCGCCTGGGGGCCGGGTCCCACCCGGCTGGAGCTCACTCAGTCGCCCGAGGGTGTCTGGGTCGCCGTGCCTCACATCCACGTGGAGGGGGCCACGCAGGTCACTCCGGATCCGCCTCCGGGGACCCACGTGGATCCGGACTTCCTGGTGGAAGTGCAGCGCAAGCTGCTCGAGGCGATGCTGGTGGATCAGGGCGTGAGCGACTACGTGCTCTGGTACTACACGCCCATGAGCCTGGTCTTCTCGCACCAGCTGCGGCCGCGCGCGGTGGTGTACGACTGCATGGACGAGCTGTCCGCCTTCTCCGGTGCACCCCCCGTGCTGGTGCAGCGCGAGCGGGAGCTGATGGGCCGCGCGGACGTGATGTTCACCGGTGGCCACCACCTCTATGAGGCCAAGCGGGAGCACCACGCCAACGTGCACCCCTTCCCCAGCAGCGTGGATGTGCCGCACTTCGCGCAGGCGCGCCTGCGGCCGGCGGATCCGCCGGATCAGGCGGCGTTGCCTCATCCGCGCATTGGCTTCTGCGGCGTCATCGACGAGCGGATGGACCTCGCTTTGGTGGAGGGCGTGGCCCGGGCTCGCCCGGACTGGCAGATGGTGATGGTGGGGCCGGTGGTGAAGATCTCCCCCGACAGCCTGCCTCGGCTGCCCAACATCCACTACCTGGGGGGCAAGAGCTACAAGGAGCTGCCGGCATACCTGGCACACTGGGACGTGGCCATGACGCCCTTCGCGCGCACTCCGGCCACGCGCTTCCTGAGCCCCACCAAGACGCCCGAGTACCTCGCGGCGGGCAGGCCCGTGGTGTCTACCTCGATCCGGGACGTGGTGCGCCCCTATGGCGAGCAGGGCCTGGTGCGCATCGCCGACACGCCGGAGGACTTCGTCCGGGCGGTGGAGGAGAGCCTGGCGCAGTCGACCGGAGAGTGGCTGCCGCGGGTGGACGCGTTCCTCTCGCACCTGTCCTGGGACCACACCTGGAACGGAATGAAGCGGCTCATCGACGAGGCGGTGGCGGCCCACCAGGAGGCCGGACGCACACAGGAGGCCGGACTCACCGAGCCAGCAGGCCTCTGAGCGCTCCCTCTGGAGCGCAGTCGGGCCCAGGGCTCGGCCTTTTCGTGTTTGAGCCTTTTTCGGATATGAGCCTTGGGCCCGAGGCTCCGCCATGTCCACTCCCCGCTTGAACTGCCGCCCCCTGCCCGCTGACGGGCGCTTCCTGCAGCAGATCGGCCCCACGCCGCTGGTGCCCGTGCGCCTGGAGGCGGACGGTCCCACCATCTGGTGCAAGCTCGAGTTCCTCAACCCGAGCGGCTCCACCAAGGACCGCATCGCCCGCTACATGCTGGAGAAGGCATGGCGGCTGGGCCTGTTGCCTCCCGGAGGCGAAGTCATCGAGGCCTCCAGCGGGTCCACCTCCATCGCGCTCGCGCTGGCCAGCGCGCAGATGGGGGTGCGCTTCACCGCGGTGATGCCCGAGGGCGTCACCCATGAGCGCGTGCTCACCATCCGGGCCTACGGCGCGGATGTGCTGCTCACCCCTCGGGCCGAAGGCATGGCTGGCGCGATGGCGCGTGCGGCCTCGGAGGCCCGGGAGCGCGGCGCCTACGCCACGCTCCAGTTCGAGAACACGGACAACGCCGAGGCGCACCGGGTGTGGACGGGGCAGGAGATCCTCAGCCAGGTGCCCGGAGGCCTGGTGCACGCGGTGGTGAGCGGGGTGGGCACCGGCGGCACCATCGTGGGGCTGTACCAGGCCTTCCGCGAGGCGGGCTGTCCCGTGACGCCCGTGGTGGCGCGGCCCATCAAGGGGCTGACGGGAGCCGATCTCGAGTGTTGCAGCTTCAGCGCCCGGGTGCCCGGCGTGGTGGACGGCATGAGCAAGCTCTACCGCGAGGATCAGCTCGAGGGGCTGCAGGTGCTCAACGTGTCGGACGAGGTGGCCATGTGCACCGCGCGCGCCCTGATCAAGCGGGGCTTTCCGGTGGGGCCCTCCAGCGGCCTGAACTACGCGGCCGCGGTTGACGCTGCGAAACGGCTGGGCCCGCAGGCCCAGGTGGTGACCGTGTTCCCGGACCGGATGGAGCGCTACTTCTCCACCGAGCTCATCCAGGCGCCGGCTCAGGGGCCGGGCCGCACTGCGGCGTAATCCGAAAGTCAGCGAGAACGGCCCTGGGTATTCCCGGCCGTGGAGGGCCACGCTCAGCTCTGAACGCGGTCCGGCAACACCTCGCGCAGGCTCTGGTGGGTGCGCCGCAGCATCTCCTCCGTGGTCTTCCAGTCCACGCACGGATCCGTGACCGAGCAGCCGTAGCGCAGCTGGGACAGGTCCGCCGGAATGGACTGATTGCCCGCCTCGATGAAGCTCTCGACCATCAGGCCCACGACGGAGCGGTTGCCCTCGCGGATCTGGTACACCACGTCACGCATCACCAGCGGCTGCAGCTCTGGCTTCTTCCAGGAGTTGGCGTGTGAGCAGTCGACCACGATGTTGGTGTGCAGCTTGGCCTTGGTGAGCGCCTGCTCGGCCAGCAGGATCGACACGGTGTCGTAGTTGGGCCGTCCGCCACCGCCTCGCAGCACCAGGTGACCGTAGGCATTGCCGCCCGTGCGGATGATGGCCGAGGCCCCCGTGTCGCTCAGCCCCAGGAAGCTGTGCGGGCGCGAGGCGGAGAGGATGCCGTTGACCGCCGCCTCCAGCGAGCCGTCGGTGCCGTTCTTGAAGCCCACCGGCGTCGACAGCCCCGAGGCCATCTCCCGGTGCGTCTGGGACTCCGCAGTGCGCGCGCCAATCGCCGTCCACGAGATGAGATCGCCGTAGTACTGCGGAGCGATGGGATCCAGCGCCTCGGTCGCCGTGGGCAGGCCGATCTCCGCCACGTCCAGCAGGAAGCGGCGGCCCCGCTCCATGCCCTCTTCGATGTGGAAGGAGTCATCCATCCGGGGATCATTGATGAAGCCCTTCCAGCCGGTGGAGGTGCGCGGCTTCTCGAAGTACACGCGCATCACGATCTGAATCGTCTCTTTGACTTCCTCCGCCATCCCGCGCAGCCGCCGGGCGTAGTCGAGACCCGCCTGGGGATCGTGAATGGAGCAGGGGCCCACGATGACGATCAGTCGTGGGTCCTTGCGGTCCAGGATGTCCATCAGCGCGCGGCGGCCAGCGAGCACGGTCTCGGCGGCGGGGGTCGTCATCGGCACGCGTGCCTTGATCTCCTTGGGAGACGGCATGTGATCGAAGCCGACGACATTCAGATTTTCGGTGCGAGAGCTCATGGGGGATGTACCCATTCTAGTCTCCTCGGGTGACGGCATCGACTGTGGCGCGCTGGGCCTCGTTCAGGCCGTAAAGCGCATAGACTTCGAGGTCGAGCTGGCGCTGTGTGCTGGCGCCAGCTTCCTGTGAGGGAGGAGGCTCCGAGAGCCGCCGCGCCAGCGCGGAGATGCGCTCATGCCGCTGCACCTGGGCGGCGTCGGTGAAGTCGACCCGTTGGATGGGCGCCTGGCGCAGCACGTTACCATTGATCTCCAGGCCGACGCCCCGGCGCTTGGCGTGGTGCTGGAACCACTTCCAGAGCAGCCGGGAGTTGAGGACGCCCAGGAGGTAGTAGGGCGAGAGCGCGGAGCCAGGCTGGGGAACGAAGACGTTCACGCTGAACGGCACGTAGCACTCGCCCGGGACGAAAGCGAAGGAGGGACGCTCGGCCAGCTGGAGGGCGAGAATCTTGGCGGAGGTCCAGAGCGCTGGCTCACGGGGCCAGTGCAGCTGCCACCACGGGCGCGCACCGTTCTGAGTCTCCCGGCGCTCTTCCATGATCTCCCTGAACCGATGCAGGTGCCGCGCAAGGCGGGGATACCGCGTGAGGTCCGGGCACGTGTCCCGGGTGAGATACAGCAAGTAACGCGAGGGGCTCGGGCTCGCCCAGTAGCGTCCGATGTCTCGAAGGTCGTGGTAGGGGCGAGCCAGCTTGCGCTCGCTCTCGGACAGGCGCAGCGCGCGCAGCTCGCGCTCCGAGAGGGAGAAGACGCCTTCGCCCACCGTCCACCTGCCGTCGAACCGCTCGTTGATTCGCGGGTTGATGTCGGCGGGATTCTCCGCGATGCCCTGTCGGATGGTGCCCAGCTGCTCGAGCGGCTGTCCCTGCTCGATGCGCGCCAGCACGTCTCCGGACGGGGGCTGGACGTCGATTCTTCCTGCCTTGAAGAGCTCCTCCGGCGTCTTCTGGTACTCCACGACGGGGCTACGGCCTTCAAGGTAGGGGAGGGCGCTTCCGACGAAGTTCTCCGGAACGCGGCGCACCCGGGTGGACGCACGTGCTGCCTGCCGAGACGCGACGAAGATCAGGTGCTGGCCCGCCACGTCGTCAAAGACCCTGGCCTGCCCCAGCAGGAAGAGCTCCTCGAGGTGGCATTGGGTACGGAGCGCCTCGATGAGGGCCTCGGCTCCCGTGCCCGCCGTCCAGTAGGAGTTCACGATGAACGAGAGCCGGCCTCCGTCTCGCAGGTGCTCGAGCGCTCGATGGACGAAGTAGTACCAGAGGTCCATGCGCGGGCGGCGGTACGTCCTGCCGAAGTCCGAGCTGGCCA
The DNA here is from genome assembly GCA_035296065.1 of Myxococcaceae bacterium. Classification (GTDB taxonomy): domain Bacteria; phylum Myxococcota; class Myxococcia; order Myxococcales; family Myxococcaceae; genus DATHBR01. The sequence continues at coordinate 81,592 of DATHBR010000051.1, forward strand.
CCTCGCCCAGCAGCTCCTTGAAGTCACGCTCGCGCCGGTAGGGTGGGTTGCCGATGATCGCATCGAAGCCCCCCGCCGCCATGATCGCTCCGAAGCCGGTTCTGGAATCGCGCCAGTCGAACGGGTTCAGGCGCTTGACGGCTTTGGCAGTGGAAGAGCCCGAGAACGCGTCATGCGTGAAGTCGACCAGCGCGTTTCCGCAGCGGATGTTGCGCTCCAGCTCCGGAACCTCCCTCCTCCGGGTCTGCTCCGGCAAGCCCGCGAGCAGCGTCGCGAGCAGCTCACGCCTGGCGGCTCGCACCGCCCGCGAGTCGATGTCCACGCCGAAGAGGTTGTCGCGCAGGATGCGCTGGCGCTCGTCCAGCGAGAGCACATACTGGCCCTGTGCATTCCTGGCCAGAGGCGAGGCCGGGCCGTGGAGGTACTGCTCGGGCCCAGGCTGAGCGAGGTACCAGTCCAGGTGCCACGAGAGCAGGTACTCGTAGGCGGGCACCAGGAAGCACCCTGTGCCACAGGAAGGATCCAGGACCCTCAGCCGCGCGCTGCGCTGGGGTGTACTGCCCTCCAGCAGGGGAGGGAGTGTCTTCCGCAGGATGTAATCGACGACATGGCGTGGGGTGTAGAACACGCCGCCCGCTCTTCGGGCCTCGTCTGTCCGCATCGCGAGCCCAATACTACAGGCCCTCTCCCGAGGTACCACCCATGCAAACCCTCAGATCCTTCATCGAGAGCCTCTGCTCGGACCAGTGCGCGGGTCGCGCCCCCGGAAGCGCGGGAGGCCGCGCGGCCCGCTCCCTCGTGGTGGAGGCGTTCCGTGAGGCGGGCTTCGAGCCGGTGGAGCAGCCCGTGCCCGGGTGCTCGGGAGCCAACGTGCTCGCGTCGCTCCCAGGTGAGCAGCAGCGCTGGATCCTCCTCGCCGCCCACTACGATCACCTGGGCCGCCAGGGAGGCAACACCTTCCATGGCGCGGATGACAACGCCGCCGCGGTGGCCATCCTCCTCCAGGTGGCCCGGGCCCTGCGGCACGACCCTCCCAAGGGCCGAGGCGTGCTCTTCGCCGCCTTCGATGCGGAAGAGCCTCCGTACTTCCTCTCCGAGGCGATGGGCTCGGAGTACTTCGCGTCACACCCCACCGTGCCCCTGGACACCATCGATCTGATGGTGTGCATGGACCTGGTCGGCCACACCGTGGGCTCTCCCCACGCTCCCGGGGAAGTCGGCCAGTCAGTCTTCGCGCTCGGAGCGGAGCGCAGCGAGGGGACCGCCGCCCTGGTGGACCGGATCGCCCGGGCCGAGCAGGGCGCCATCATCCGCCGGCTCGATGCGGAGACGATTCCTCCGCTCTCGGACTACTGGGGCTTCTGGCGCCGCAACGTGCCCTTCCTGTTTCTCACCAACGGCCGCTGGCGCCACTACCACACGCCGCAGGACACGCCCGAGAAGCTCGACTACCCGAAGATCGACGCCACCGCGCGCTGGCTCGAGCGGCTCACCCGCGAGGCCTGTGCCCGGCCAGAGCCGAAGATCCACTTCCTCGCGGACGCCCGGGATGACGCCTCCACGCTGCGCTCGATCGTCGAGCTCACCCGGGCGCTGGAGCGGCTGACGCCCATGGCCTCCGCGGCCCGGACCGCGGCCGAGGGCCTGCTGGCCCGCTGTGACAAGGCCGGCCGCCTCGCCGTAGCTGATCGTCCCGCGCTCCAGCACCTGGTGAGCCGAATCGAAAGCTCGCTGGCCTGAGCGCCGCCTTCACTCCGTCCGGGCCGGCAACCGGAGGGTGAAGGTGGTGCCCTTGCCCGGCTCGCTCTGCACCTCGATGCGGCCCTTGTGCCGGGCGACGATGCCGTAGCTGATGGACAGCCCCAGCCCCGTGCCCTGGCCCCGGGGCTTGGTGGTGAAGAAGGGCGTGGACAGCTTGGCCAGCGTCTCTGGCGTCATGCCCTTGCCCGTGTCCCGGATGCTCACCACCACCTCGGCGTGCTCGTGCCGCGTGTGGATGTGAATCTCTCCGTGGTGCTCGATGGCCTGGGCCGCGTTGAGCAGCAGGTTGGTGAACACCTGCGCCAGCTGCGTGGGGTGGCAGCGGATGAGCGGCAGCGGCTGGAAGTCGCGGATCACCTCGCACTTGTACTTGAGCTCGCCGGCCACGATCTTCAGCGTGGACTCCAGCTCCGTGTTCAGGTCCGCCAGCTGCGGCTCTCCCGAGTCCTCGCGGACGAACAGCCTCAGGTTCTGAACGATCTCCTTGATGCGCTGCGCGCCCCAGAGCGACTCCTGCAGCAGCTCGGGCGCGTCCGTGAGGATGGAGTCCACGTCCTCCTCCTGCCACAGCTCGCGCATCCGGATGAACTGCTCCTCCCGGGCGGGGTTCGAGGACAAGTCCCCAGCGACCAACAGCTCACGCTGGAAGTGCAGCAGCGGCAGCAGCGCCGAGACGTAGCGTGAGAGCGTGCTCAGGTTGCTCATCACGTAGCTTGCGGGGCTGCTCACCTCATGCGCGATGCCCGCGGCCATCTGTCCCAGGGAGGCCATCTTCTCGGCCTGCACCAGCTGGGCCTGCCGCTCCTCGAGCTCGCGCGTGGCCTGGAGCAGCTTCTCTTTCAGGCGCTGCTCATCGGGCGGGGCGGACATGGGGGGATAGGCCTCATGTCGAAATCTATCCAAACCCCTCCAGCGTTACACCCTGTCAGGACTGCAGCGCCAGGCCCGCCGAACGGCCCGCCTCGAACTGAGGGGCCTTGCGAAGCCGCTCCAGCACGCGCTCCTGGCAGTGCAGGGTGACCATGGGCAGAGAGCCCGGCTCGCTCACCCACTTCACCGAGCCCATCAGCTTCTGAGACTGCAGGTAGTTGAGCAGCGAGTCGCGGAACTGTTGACTCTCGGCGCGGCCGGCCTGGTAGATGGCGCGGCGGTCACGCGAGGCAGAGGGACGCCAAGGCGTCTTCGTCTCTTCCTTCGGCATCACGATCGCCTCGATCCACATGGGCACAACCCTCCGGTCAACGCAGGCCAGAAGGTAGCAAGGCTCAGCGTGCGTGGAGGCCCGGGCGGTTGCGTGGTGGCGACGAACGGTTGCGTCCAGGCGACATGCGCGACTGCCTGGGAAAACCAGCGAAACGAGGGAGGCCCGCGAAAATGCTCGCGGGCTGTTCAGAACCGGGCGAGGGCGACACCGGCGGAGCGGCCCGCCTCGAAGTGGGGCGCCTGACGCAGCTGCTCGAGCACACCCTCTCGGCAGTGCAGGGTGACGACGGGCAGAGAGCCCGGCTCGCTCACCCACTTCACCGAGCCCATCAGCTTCTGGGACTCCAGGTACGTGACGACCGAGTCGCGGAACTGCTGGCTCTCGTTGCAGCCGGCCTGGTACACGGCGCGGCGATCACGCCGGGGCGAAGGACGGTACGGCTTGTTGTCCTCTCGGGGCATAACGATGGCCTCGATCCACATGTGAGCGGCCTCCGCGTGATGGCCAGGAATTGGCCTTACGTGATTATCGTACGGTGATAACCCGTAGTTGCGTCCAGATGCAAAACGGCATGCCGGGCGAATTCCTGAATCTTGAGAGTGCGCAGGGCTAAAGCCGCGTGGAATCAGGCTTTTTTCTGCACATTCCGTCAAAATGACGAGCCGCGTCAGAAGCGTTCAAAAGCGGGGTTCTCAGGTTTCGAGGAGATTCCGATTCTCATCTCACGAGATCGCCGGAACGGGTGGACCTGGGGTGGGGTGTGCAGGGCGGACAACCCGTGGAGTGGGCGATCGGGTATGGTCGTGCGCCCAGGAGACTCCCCCATGGCACTGGCCGACGACTTCAAGGTGGCGCAGGAGCGCGTGAAGACGCTCTCCACCCGTCCCTCCAACGACACGCTGTTGGAGCTTTACGCCCTGTACAAGCAGGCGACCGAGGGCGATGCGCAGGGCAAGCGTCCCGGGCTGCTCGATGTGAAGGGGCGCGCCAAGTACGACGCCTGGGCTGGCCGCAAGGGGCTGAGCCGCGACGCCGCCATGCAGCAGTACGTGCAGCTGGTAGAGCGGCTGCTGAAGGGCTGAGATCCCCCGTCACCCTGTTGGAGAGTTCACATGAAACGCATCGTCCGGAACGCGCTCGTGTCGCTGGCGCTGCTGCTCACCCTGCCGTGGGTGGCCCATGCCGATGGGCTCGGCTCCATTCCCTACGGGGACACCTGCTGGGGCTCCGGCACGGATGCGGATCGTGATGGGCTCAATGATGACTGCGAGTACCAGCTGGCCTACTGGTTCATGCCGCAGCTGTGGTTCGACAGCGGCGAGAGCGGCCTGGCGCGGCGCCCGTACTACTCGGTGAAGAACGTCAGCTTCTCCACGCGCACGGTGCAGATCTTCTACATGGACACGTTCTTCGAGGACTCGGGCAATACCACCGGGCACGACGGAGACCCCGAGTTCCAGATCTTCGAGGTGCACCTGTCGGCCGGGCGGTGGTACCTGGACTGGGCGTACCTGTCCGCGCACCGCAAGAGCAGCTGCGACTCGTCCGCCTGGTACACGCATGATCAGCTCGAATACAACGCGAGCGATACGCGCAATGGGTACCGGGGCTGGCCCACGCTCTATGTGGCCGAGGACAAGCACGCCACGTACAACAACCTGAGCAACTGCGACAAAGGCTGCGCGCTGCAGGACTACTGCAGCCGCACGACTTCTCAGTACCTCGACACCTCCAGCAAGCTCGTGGCCCGGAACGTGGGCTCGACGAGCGTGCAGCTCATCAACCAGGTGGTGCTCAACAGCAAGACCGAGCGCCTGCTGGATGATGTGGAGTTCAAGGGCTGGGATGACCAGTGGTACCGGCCGAATTCACAGGGCTACCGTCGCCACCTGAACGACTTCGGGTTCTAGCCGTCCGTGTCAGCCGCGCGTCCGCCACCCCCCGGGCCCGTGGGGCCCTCTGGCTCCCGGGCGCGTGTGCGGCTGCACCAGGGGCTCGTGGCGGCAGTGCTGCTCGTGGCAGTGGGGCTCGCGTTGTGGCCCCGGGGGCAAGGAGAGGTGCCCGCTGCCGCGCCTCCCGAGGCCGCGCGCTTGCAGGCGGACGCCGGGGCTGAGCCGCTGGCTCCCGTGGCTCGGCCGCCGGGTGCTTCCGCTCCGCCCGCTCAGGCCGCCCCGGTGGCTTCGGACAGGGAGGTGCTGGCCTCGGCGCTCCGTGAGGAGATGGTGCCGCTGACATCCAGCGTCGTGGTTGAGGCCATCGAGCGTGATCGCGACTGGGTATGCGAGGGCGAGCCCCTGGGGCTGTCCGCGCGCCTGGGAGGCACAGCGGAGCCAGGGGCGGTGTACCGATGGGTGTGGCTCACGGTGGGCGGCGAGGTGGAGCTTCATCCCGGGCCCACGCTTCAATGGAAGGCGCCCGCGAGGGCGGGGCGGTACAGCGTGCGCTTCCAGGTCTGCAAGGATCTGGGGGGCCGCCGCGTGGGAGTGCTGGCCGAGCGCACCGCGGAGATCGAGGTGCGCCCGTGCGGTTCGGGCGAGCGTCAGGAAGCCGGGCCGCTGCGCCTCACCGTCACTCAGCAAGGGCAGGGGGCTTACCTGTTCCAGGCCCTCGTCCAGGGCGGTGAGCGGATCGAGGCCTATGCGTGGGACTTTGGCGATGGCGAGACGGCGGCGACGAGCGAGCCTCGGGTGGAGCACACGTTCCCCACCCGGGAGCTGGGGCCGCAGGAGATCCGGAACTTCACCGTGAAGCTGCGGGCACGGCGCCCGCGCGGCGAGCCGCTGGTAGCGACCGCGTTCGTGCTGGTCCGGGGCCAGCCTCCCAGTGAGCCGCATCCCGTCACGCTCGAGGTGTCGCGCTGGAGCCCTGAGCCGGATGGGGGTTTTCGCAGCGCGGTGGTGGCTCGCAGCGCCTCGGACGACATCACCTGGGATCGCCTGGAGCGCGTCACCCAGTACTGGGATGGGGGCGTGGACATCTCCACTCGCAAGTGGAGCGAGGTGATCCGGGTGGAGGAAGGACTCGAGCGTGGAGGCTTCCGCGGCCAGGTGCTCGTCAGCCCCTCCGAGGCCTCGCCGGGGACCAAGCAGATCCTCGACTTCCTGTATGGCTACGACACCTCCGGACAGGAGGTGGTCGTGTCCTGGAGCCCCTTCAAGAGCGAGCCCCCCGCCGTGCCGCGCGAGCCCGTGGAGCCGCTGCCCGCGAAGTAGCGCGGGGCTATTCGTCCGCCGCGGGCAGCACGTTCACCTTGATGAAGCTGGGGTTGGCGGGTGAGCGGTACACCCGGTGGAAGGCCCGTACGAAATCGGACTCCTTCGCCTCGAAGATGTTGGGCACGTACGTCTGCGGGTTGCGATCGATGAACGGGAACCAGCTGGACTGCACCTGGATCATCACCCGGTGCCCGCGCTTGAAGGTGTGGAACACGTCGTTGATGAAGAAGCGCACCTTCGTCACCTCGCCGGCCTTGAAGGGCCTGGGCTCCGAGTAGCTCTCGCGGAACCGGCCCCGGAACGCCTCACCGCGCACCAGCGTCTGCTGGCCTCCTCGGTTGAGCTTGCCGGCCTCGTCATCCGCGCTCTTCCAGCCGGGCAGCTTGCCCGGGTTCACGTCCACCAGCTTCACCACCCAGTCCGCGTCCGTGCCCGTGGTGGACACCCACAGCTCCGCCTCCAGGGGGCCCGCCAGCGTCAGCTCCTTCTCCAGTGGCTCCGTCTGGTAGACGAGCACGTCGGGCCGCCGTGAAGCGAAGCGCTGGTCCTCCGCCATGAAGTTCCTGCTCCAGCCGGTGGTGATCTCCGCCGTGAAGGGCACGGGCCTGGCCGGATCGCTCAGGTACTCGTCGAAGGCGGTTACCGCGTTCGCGGGCGGCTGGAAGGCCAGGCCTCCCTGGGGCTGGAAGTAGAGCTTGCTCTCGCGCACCTGCTTGGGAGGCCACGCCTCGAAGTTGCGCCAGCGGTTGGCGCCCGTCTCGAACACCAACGCCTCCGGCAGCCCCGGCTTGGGGCCCTCCTTGAGGTGGTGCTTGAAGAACGCCAGCGACAGCTCCTGGTACGTCTCGCTCGTGTGGAAGCCGAAGTCCGCGTCGCCCAGCGAGCTGCCCTCGCCGCGCTGCCAGCCGCCGTGCGGCCAGGGGCCCATGAACAGCATGTTCTGCGTGCCCGGGTTCTGCTTCTCGATCGCGGCGTAGGTGCGCAGCGGGCCGTAGAGATCCTCGGCGTCGTACCAGCCGCCCACCACCATCACCGCCGCCTTGATGTTGCGCAGGTGCGGCAGGATGTTCCGCGCCTTCCAGAACTCGTCATAGTTGGGGTGCGCCACCACGTCCTTCCAGAACGCGATGTCGCCCTTGAAGTGGCGCGCGTCCGCGTTGCTCACCGGCCCCATGTCCAGGAAGAACTGGTAGCCGTCCGGCGTGCCGTGATCGAACCGGTCCCAGTCCTCGGGGGCGATGGGCTGGGGCCGGGGCTTGCCGAAGCCCGAGAAGAAGTTGAAGGCCAGCACCAGGTTGAAGGCGCCGTGCCGGTGCATGTCGTCCCAGAACCAGTCCGCGATGGGCGCCTGTGGCGACACCGCCTTGAGCGCCGGGTGCGAGTCGATGGCCCCCGCCGAAGAGTAGAAGCCCGGGTACGAGATGCCGTACAGCCCCACCTTGCTGTTGTTGTGGGGCACGTTCTTCACCATCCACTGAATGGTGTCGTACGTGTCCGTGCTCTCGTCGAAGTCCTTCGGCCCGCGCTTGGCGCCCAGCTGAGGGCGCATGTCCACGAAGGTGCCTTCGGACATGTTCCGGCCGCGCACGTCCTGGAAGACGAAGATGAAGCCTTCCTTCTCGTACGCCGCGGTGGGCCCCAGCGCCTTCTTGTACCGGTCCACTCCGTACGGCGCGACCGTGTACGGCGTGCGCGTCATCAGGATGGGGTAGCGCTTGCTCGCGGACGCGTCGTTGGGCACGTACACCGACGTGAACAGCCGCACGCCGTCACGCATGGGGATGCGGTACTCGTACTTGGTGTAGCGCGAGCGGATGGACTCGGCGCGCTCATCGCGCTCTTCCTTGGGCGATTTGGCGGGAGCCTGGGCGCCTACCGGGCCGGAGAAGACGAGCAGCGCAAGCGCGAGCAGACAGCGTGAGACGAGGGCCATGCACTCTCCTGAGAGGAGGATTCGAAAGGGGGAAGGGTGGGGCTACCAGGCGATGCCGTAGTCCTCGCCGTGGTGGCTGGAGCCGCCCCAGAACGTGCCGTGCTTGTGATCGAAGTAGATGGCGTTGATCGGGCCCGAGGTGCGCTCCTCGAAGGTCAGCTCGTAGCCCATTCGCTTGAGCTCCGCGCGCACCCACGGTGGCACGTTCTCCTGCAGCAGCACCCGGCCCGGCTTCGACGAGTGATCACCGAACGAGGCGCGCATCTGGAAGCTGTTGATGTTGGCGGCCTCGGCGGCCTCCTGCACCGTCATGCCGAACTCCACCACGTTGAGGAAGAACTGGATCAGGTTCTGATCCTGGCTGTCTCCGCCCTGCACCGCGAAGGAGAGGTACGGCTTGCCGTCCTTCAGCGCCAGGCTCGGCGTCAGGGTGACGCGCGGGCGCTTTCCGGGCTCCAGCACGTTGTACGGGTTCTCCGCCGGATCCGTCACGAAGCTCTGCATGCGCTGGCTCAGCCCCACTCCCGTGCGGCCGGCGATCACGGCCGGCACCCAGCCGCCGCTCGGGGTGATGGAGACCACCCAGCCCTTCTCATCCGCCGTCTGGATCGTCGTCGTCCCCGCGTAGAAGGCCCGCTCGAAGTCCTCCAGGCTCGCGTGCTGGGTGCTCGGCTGGGGCGCGGGCTGCTCCGTGCGCGGGGGCTGGGGGAAGGACTGCGGGGTGCCAGGCGCCGCGCCCGGGTTGGACGGCGGCTTGGGCGGCCAGGCCTCGAGGAGCTTCAGGTACGGGTTCTTCTCACCCTGGAACGGGTAGGGATCTCCCGGCTTGATGTTCGGATCGTTCTTCTCCCAGTTGATGAGCTTGGCCCGCTCCCGCGCGTACTCCTTGGAGAGCAGCCCGCGCACCGGCTCGGCCGGAGGGAAGTCCGGATCGCCGTAGTGGAAGTCCCGGTCCGCGAAGGCCAGGTTCATCGCCTGGTAGAGCACGTGGATGTAACGCGCGCTGTTGTAACCCATTCCCTTCAGGTCCTGCGTCTCCAGGATGTTCAGCGCCTGGAGCAGCACCGGGCCCTGGGTCCACGTGTTCAGCTTGTAGACCTCGATGCCCTTGTACGTCGTCTTCACGGGCTCCTCGACCTTCACCTTCCAGCGCGCCAGGTCCTCCATCGTGATGAGGCCGCCCTCTTCCTGCACTCCGCGCACCAGCTCGCGGGCGATGTCCCCCCGGTAGAACCGATCGTGAGCGGCGTAGATGGCCTGCTTGCGGTTCTTGCCCGCCGCGAGCGCCTTCTGCTCGGCCTCCACCAGCTTCTTCAGCGTGGCCGCCAGGTCCTTCTGCTGGAACACCTCGCCCGGGTGCGGCCCCTCGCGCGCCTGGCCCAGGTGCGGCAGCATCACCTCGCGCGAGTAGCGCCACTGCTTCAGCTTGTCCTTGTTGCGCTCGATGCTGTTGGCCGTCTGCGCCTCGATGGGGTAGCCCTCGTCCGCCATCTGGATGGCCGGCCCGAGCACGTCCTTGAGCGACAGCGTGCCGTACTCCGCCAGCATCAGCATCAGGCCGCCCGGCGTGCCGGGGGTGACGGCGGCCAGCGGGCCGAACTCGGGCGGGTGCCGCATGCCCTTCTGCTGGAAGAACTCCACCGTGGCGCCCGTGGGGGCGACGCCCAGCGCGTTGATGGCGATCACCTTGCGCGTGCGTGGATCGTAGATGAGCGCCTGCGTCTCTCCGCCCCAGGCCAGCACGTCCCACATGGTGGAGGTGGCCGCCAGCATCGCGCAGGCCGAGTCCACCGCGTTGCCGCCCTTGTGGAACATCATCGCCCCGGCCGTGGCGGCCAGCGGCTTGCCGGTGATCGCCACCCAGTGCTTGCCGTGCAGCACCGGCTTGGCGGTCTGCTGCGCGTGCACCCGCATGGGCACCAGGCCCACGAGGAAGAGCAGTCCCCACAGGGCCCATCGGAACGTTGCTGCCGTGTGCATGGCTTCTCCAGCGTGAAGAGGGGGCGGAGACTAGGTCCCTCCCCGGCTGGTGCGCAGCTTCGGAGTGGAGGTTCACGCTTTGTCCGGGTGCGGCATGCCCGGGAGGCCGCCCCCCCTGCACACCCTGGCCCGGATTCCGGTAAGGAAGGGCGGTGGGCCGCCCGCTCACGCCTGCCTCACTGACCTCTGGAGCCCCGTGACGTCCGAGAAAGCCCCCACGGCGCGGGACCAGGAGCTGCACGCGGCCGGGGCCCCGCCTCCATCGAGGACGCTGCTGGCGCCGGGTGGCGAGGCCCTGGCGATGCTCGTGCGCCGGGGCTTTCAGCCTTCCGTGGCGCCGCTGGAGCTGCCCTTCGCCCCGGAGCTCGATGAGGCCTCGGCGGAGCGGATCTCCGAGCGGCTGGGGCACTATGCCTTCCGCCTCTTCCTGCGCGGCGCCATTCAGCAGCGTGGCAGCTTCACTCCCGAGGAGGCCACGCGCTACGTGGAGGCTGAGAAGGCCCGGGTGATGGCCGAGGCGCTGGTGGACCTGGGGCTTGCCCTTCGCGAGGACGCAGGGCGCTACCGGCTGCGCTACCCCGTTCAGAGCTTTGGGGGCACGCTGGAGTGGTACGTGGGCCGCGAGCTTCGGGGCCGCCTGGGCTTCGATGTCGCCGCGGGCGTGAAGTTCCATGCGCCCGACGTGGGCGGCGATCTCGATGTCGTGGCCGCCGCCGAGGGCAAGCTGCTCTATCTGGAGATGAAGTCCTCGCCTCCCAAGCACCTGGCTCCAGACGAGGTGGGCGCGTTCTTCCGGCGCGTGCGCGCCCTGCGTCCTCACCTGGCCATCTTCGTCATGGACACCGCCCTGCGCCTGTCCGACAAGGTGCTGCCCCTGCTCCAGGCGGAGCTGAGCGCTCCGGCCCCCGAGCCGCGCCGCGTGGTGCGCGAGGTGTGGGCCCTGACGCCGTACCTCTATGTCGTCAATGCCCGGCAGGATCTGATGACCAACGTGGGCATCGCGATCGCCGAGGGTTTTCGCGCGCTGGCTCCACCGCCTCCCTGAGGGGGCGTCAGCTCATGCGCGGCGGAGACTGCGCGATCAGCTCGCGGATGATCGCCGGCTCGAACGGCTTGTCGATGCGCGGCAGCGGCACCGTCTGCAGGAACGTGCGCGCCCGCTCCGTGAAGCTGCCTCCCGTCATGAAGACGAAGCGCTCCAGGCAGTCGGGGCGCCACTGCGCCAGCGCCTCGTACACGTCCATGCCCGTCAGGTCCGCCATCATCAGGTCGCAGAAGATGCGATCGAACGCGTCATCCCGCTCCAGCAGCGCCAGCGCCTCGCGGCCACTCTGCGCCACCACCACCTCGTGGCTGCGCCCGATGATGCGCCGGAACACCGCCGCGATCCCCGGCTCGTCGTCCACCACCAGCACCCGCTTGCGCTCGCGCGCCGTGACCGCCGCCACCGGCGTGAAGTTGCGCGCGGGCTCCGTCGCCGGAGGCAGCACCACCCGGAAGGTGCTCCCCACGCCAGGCCGGCTCATCGCCGACAGCTCGCCCTTCATCCCCTGCACCAGCCCCAGGCAGATCGACAGCCCCAGCCCCGTCCCCGAGCCCACCGACTTCGTCGTGAAGAACGGCTCGAACGCCCGCTCCAGCACCTCCGGCGTCATGCCCCGCCCCGTGTCGCTCACCTCCACCACCACCCGCTCGTTCTCCATGCGCGTCGTCAACGTCAGCCGGTTGCGCGCCACGTCTCCCTCGGGCATCGCGTCCGCGGCGTTGATCATCAGGTTCAGGAACACCTGGCCCAGCTTCGCCTCGTTGCCCAGCACCTTCGTTACCGGGCTGAAGCGGCGCTCCACGTGCGCCCGGTGGCGGATGTGTGGCAGCGCCATCGACAGGCTGAACTCCAGCGCCTGCTGTACGTCCACCGGCCCCATCAGCGACTCGTCCGCCCGGGCAAAGCGCTTCAGGTCCATGACGATGCCGCGGATGCGCTCGGCGCCCACTCCCGCCTCTCGCAGCGCATCCAGCGATTCCTGCAGGTGCTGGCCCACGGGCTGCTCGGCTGACAGGCCGCTCAGCTGCTCCAGCGCGAAGTGGATGTTGCCGATCACGAACGACAGCGGGTTGTTGATCTCGTGGCCCACGCCCGCCGCCAGCTGGCCCGCCGTCGCCAGCTTCTCCGACTGGACGAGCTTCTCCTGCGCCGCCATCAGCTCCCGGTCCCGCTGGCGGGCCAGGGCCTCCGCCTCCAGGCGTGCCTTCTGCTCGCGCGCCAGCAGCTCGTCCCGCTCCGCCTCCAGGCGCTTCTGGTCCCGAATCTCCCGGAAGAAGACCGACATGCCTTGCCCCGAGGGGTAGGCCGACACCTCGTAGTAATGGTCCGGCGGCAGCTCCTGCTCGAAGCGCACCAGGACGCGCTCCTTCATCACCCGCCGGAACGACTCCTCGTAGATCGTCCCCAGCAGCTCCGGGCACTCCGTCCACATGCTGTTGCCCAGCATCGGGCCCCGCGGCTTGCCCGAGATGACTTCGGCGTTCTGGTTGATGTAGCTGAAGTTCCAGTTCTCATCCACGCTGCAGAACGCGTCCGGAGTCCCCTCCAGGATCTCCACCATGCGGTTGCGTGACTCCTCCAGCGCCACCGTGGTGCGCATGGCCTGGGTGCTGTCGCGGAACCGCACGAGCACGAAGTCACGCAGCTTCATCGCGCTGCAGTGCAGCCACTTCACCGACTCCTTGCCGCCCCGGCTGTCGAGCAGATCCGCCGAGACGGGCTGCCCCGAGGACTCCACCGAGTAGAGCAGCGCGAGCCACCCCCCCGCGTCACGCTCGGGCAACAGCTTGCGCAGCCGCTGCCCATTGAGCCGCCCGTCCCGGGGGCCCAGCAGCGCCTCGGCGGCGGGGTTCGCGTAGTGGCACTCGAAGTCCGAGCCCACTCCCACCGGATCCGGCAGGTGCCGCAGCACCATGCAGCCGTCAGGGTTGATGCGCTCCGTCTCCTCCAGGGCGAGCAGCAGCGAAGACTTGTCGAGAGATGTCGTGGGCAGCTGCAGTTCGATGAGCGCGGTCATCGTGGACCTCCTGGCGGCAACGGAGCCATGCCACGTTTGCCCGTGGTCTCCCCCTGGCTTGTAGCTGCCTTGTCGCCCGCAAGCGTAGCCCACCCCCGCGGGCCATGGGACAGCGACGACGAAACGCCACCGTCGCCGAGCGACAGGGTGTGGGCCCGTCGTTGTGTGGCCTTGAACAGTTCTTCCCCCACGAGAAGGGCGGGGCGCAAGCCCGCAATGAAGAAGGGCTCCCGGGGTTGAGCCGGGAGCCCTTTTCATTGCCGCGTCGGGGCGGCGCCCGCTCCCCAGCCCGTGGGCTCAGGGAGCAGGCGGGTGAGGCGCACTAGCGCCCGGCCGTGTTGCGGCCCTGCGTCGTCGCCTTGTTCGGCGTGCTCTGCGCCGCCACCGCCGTGGAGACCGTGAAGGCCAGGTCGTCACGGTCGTCGTAGCCGCCGGTGGTGCAGGTGCCCGCGGTGGAGCTGTAGCGGAAGTTGCCGCGCACCGCCTGCTGGCCGGTGGCCGAGGCGTTCAGGGTGAACGTGCGGCTGAAGGTGTAGTAGCCGCGCGTGGCCGGGCAGCTCAGCCCCGTCACGATCGCCGTCCAGGTGGGCGTGGCCGCCGTGGGGTTGATCGAGTAGTACAGGTCCAGCTTGTCCGTGGAGCTGTAGCAGTACGCCCTCACGTCCAGCGTCACCTGCTTGCCCGGGGCCAGGTTGCCCTGGTCCACCGTCTTGAGGGTGATCTGCTCCAGGCTCTCGTCCGTGCCGTAGGTGCCGGAGTTGCCGTCCACGCAGGTGCCGCCCAGCGTGTTGGGGCGGTTCAGCTCGTTGCCGCTGGTCATGGTGCCGCGGCCCTTGAGGGCGGTGGCGCCCGTGTCACAACCGCAGGCGGCGGTGCAGCTGGGCACCTTCAGGGTGGCGTTGTAGGCGGCCACCTGCGGGGTGCAGACGTTCGCCGTGGTGAAGCTGCTCGCGGCGCTGTAGGCGCTGGCGCCGCACGAGTCCTTCGCGCGGGCCCGCCAGTGGTAGGTGGTGTTGGCGCTCAGGGCCGGGCTCACCGTCCAGGCGCTGGCGGTCAGCGTGGTGTTCGAGCGGACGATGGTGGCGAAGCCCGAGTCGCTGGCCACCTGCACCTCGTAGCCCGTGGCACCCGCCACGTCGCTCCAGTCGAGCGCCGCGGAGGAGCCGACGCCCGTGGCGCCGCTGGCCGGCGTGTTCAGCGTGGGCGCCGCCAGGGTGGTGCAGCCGCGCGTGGTGAAGCTGTTCACGGCCGACCAGGCGCTGGAGCCGCCGCAGCTGTTGGTGGTGCGCACACGCCAGTAGTAGGTGGCGTTCACGTTGAGCGCCGGGGCCACCGTCCACGCGCTGGTGCCCAGGCCCGAGGCCGAGGCCACGACGGTGGCGAAGGCCGAGTCCGAGGCCACCTGCACCTCGTAGAGGGCGCCCGTCACGTCGCTCCAGTCGAGCACCGCGGCCAGCTCCACGCCGGTGGAGCCCGAGGCCGGAGAGGCCAGGGCCGGGGTGGTGGGCGAGGCGCAGGAAGGCGTCACGCACTGGCAGGTGCTGCCGGGGCTGAAGCACGCGGCGCTCGAGCCCGCGGCCACCACCGAGTAGCAGTACTGACGGCCGTTGGCGACCTCGCCGTCGGTGTAGCTGGTGCCCGTCACCGTGGCCACCTTCGCCTTGCCGAAGTCGCAGCCGGCGAAGCCCTCGGTCTTCATCACCCAGTAGTTGCTGGCGCCCGTCACGCCCGTCCAGCTCAGGTTCACCTGGCCGTCACCACCGGTGAGGGTGGCGGCGGGAGCCGCGGCGGGGCCGGCGGCGCAGCCGGCCTTCACGGGGGCCGGGGTGCCGCAGGCGATGTTGTGGCGGTTGAAGGCCGCGTAGATCGCCGTCATGTGCGGCGTGCCGTCGCTCAGGTTGCCGTTGTCGTCGTCCGCGGCCAGCCAGGACATGTAGCCGTTGGTGGCGCCGCAGCCGTTCGAGGTGCCGGCGGTGCAGTCACAGGCGTGCCACGTGCCGATGTTGCCGCTGCCCTGGTAGAAGATCTTGTTGGCGGTGATGAACGCGCTGTTGGAGTCCATGTTGTACGGCGCGGCGCGCAGATCGCGCGACACCAGGTCCCACGCGGCCTGACGGGCCGGAGCGGCGGCGCAGTGCACCTGACGGCCGCAGGGGCCGGTGCTGGAGCTGCAGCGCGGGCACACGTGGTTCTGCGGCGTGTCCGGCGTGTTGTCCGAGTGCTTGGCCCAGTCCGCGTCACGCACGCCCGAGCAGTTGGTGGCGCAGTGCGCCGCGCCCACCTGCGACTCGTTCACGTTCACGCCCGTGCCGTCCGGCGTGGTGCCGCAGCCCTTGTCCGGAGACTGGAAGAAGCCGTGGCCCACGCAGGAAGTCTGCAGGCGGTAGATGGCGGCGATGTCCGCGTAGCCCTCGGAGGAGTTGGACAGCGTGCCGTTGGCATCGAAGTCGTCCATGCCGTGGCCCCACTCGTGATCGAACACGGCGCCGATCTCACCGGTGTTCCGGCAGCCGCCGCCCGAGCGGTAGAAGTTCACGCTGGTGCCGTTCCAGAAGGCGTTGCAGGTGCTGGCGATGTTCACCGTGGAGGGCAGCTGCGAGGTGAGCCACGTGTTGCTGGGCAGCCAGCCGCGGGCCTGCTCGGCCAGCTTGTTCAGCTCGTAGAAGGAGGAGCGCGCCGCGGCGGTGTTGCCCACGCCGCCACCGCCGGTGGTGCAGTCGTGGTTGCCGTTGACGCCGCCCATGTTGATGGTGCCGTCGGCGGCGGAGCTGAAGCTCACCGCGCCGCAGTTGTCGGTGATCTTCACGTACTTACCGGCCAGCGACGTGGTGACGGTGCCCGAGGTGTAGCTGTACACGCCGGCGCCGTCAGCGAAGTTGTTGGGCGCGGCCAGGCCCGTGTTGGCCCAGGGCATGGGCGAGTTGGGCTGCATGGTGCCGCACGTCTCGTTGTTCGGGCAGATCTCCGTGTTGGTGGAGGGGTAGATGCCGCCCTTGATCTGCGCGTCCAGGTAGTGGTTCTTGTCCTCGAACGCGATCACCTCGCCGGTGTGCGCGTCCACCGTCACCTCCCAGCGCTCGTGCTCGCCGGGGCGCTGGAAGCCGTACGTCCACACCAGGCGGTGATCGTAGCCCACGCCGAAGGTGCCAATGAAGCTCTGGCCGTTCTGGCTGCCCTCGCGCGCCAGCGGGGCGATCTCCAGCTCGGGCTGCTTCCACAGGTTCGTCGGCGTCTCGTACATCCCCAGGTAGTCGCCGCCCGCGGCAATGGCCTGCTGGGAAGCGATGGAAGGCTTGACGTCCAGCGCCGGGCGGGCCCACGCCTCGGTGCCCAGGAGGATCAGGTTGCCGTGGTTGATGACGGCGGCCACGCGCGCATGGCGCACGCTCACGCCTTCGACCTGCTGGGGAATGTGCACCATCCACAGGTAGTCCGTCACCGCCGTCACCTTGGCCTGCGCCAGGTGCACCGGGTCCACGCCCAGGGCGGCCGAGTTCTCGGAGATGAACTTGGTGACCAGGTCACCCACCACCGAGGCATCCACCTGGTTGACGTTGCGGCCCAGCGACTGGCGCAGCGAGCTCAGCGAGACGTCGTTGCCCACGCCGGTGCCCGGAATCAGCGGGATGGCGCCCTGGACGGAGGTGGCCGCGCCGGTGCGCGGATCCAGGTACACGTTGAAGTCCTTGCCGTTGCGAGCAAAGAACTCGTCCCACGCGCTCGTCGTCTGCGGCGACATCTGCTGCTGCATCGCCGAGAGGGGCTCGTTGGTGACGGGGATGTAGAGCTCCGGCTTGAAGAAGGCCTTGTTGGACAGCGAGCTCTGCTCGGGGGGGACGATCGCCAGGCTCGCCGTGGAAATACACAAGGCGATACAAGCGGTGAGTTTTGCTACGAGGCGCATACGGCTCTCCTGGTGAGGGACCGCGGGTATTGGGACCGGGGGATGGGGTGGTCCCAAGGGGGTTCGGCAGCGCCAGGGTGGGGGAACGAAGTAGAAAGGCCGCCAAAAACCGTGAATCGGGGCAGCCTCTGTAAACTAGAACCCCAAGATATACAAGGACCGAGAGTGCGGGTTTTTCGATGCTTTTAGCCTTCGTTAATTTTTAGGCCAAATCTGTACCCAGTCGTCCTGGATGAGCTTTCCGCGGACCTGATCCGTGCTGCCACTGGCATTGAAGTTACGGGGTTCCCCTGAGGCGCGGAGCGCGGCCTCGGCCCACAGCAGCAGCAGCGCGGCGAGCGCGAAGGCGGGCACCTTGCGGCTCCACGCGTCGCGGCGCGAGGCCAGCGCCATGAGAGGTAGCAGGAGCAGGGGCAGCAGGGCGGGAAAGATGACGAGCAGCCCGCGCGCGTAGCCGAAGAAGGCCAGGGTGATGAGGGCGCGGTGCAGCACCACGAGGGTGAAGAGGCTGAAGGCGCGGTAGGGCGCGCGCAGGGACAGGGCGGCGCCGGCCAGCAGCAGCAGGGTGAGGGGCCAGGCCAGCCAGGTGCTCTCGGGCAGGAAGACGTCCACGGGAGGGCGGGAGCCGCGCAGGCCCGAGGGCCAGTTGGACACGCCGAACCCCAGGCCCAGCCCGTCCTGCCAGCGGCTGAGCTTGGCGAGCCACAGCCGGGCCGCGTCGCCAGGGTGCTCGCTCATCCACTGGAGGCCTTGCGCGTAGCCGTGCAGCAGCAGGTGGCGCTGGGCGGGGTTGGCCACGTCCAGGTTGCCGTCCTTGCCCAATTGGTTGACGAGGTCCGGGGTGAAGCCGCCGGTGGCCCCCGCGTTGTTGGCCATGGCGAAGTTGATGGGGCCGTAGACGGTGACGAGCGTCAGCTCGGGCAGGGGCTCGAGCGAGGGGTGCTGAGCGTTGAGCTCCTGGAGGATGCGCGCGTTGCGCAGGCTCCAGGGGGCGAGCACCACGAGGCAGACGGCCACCGCCACCACCCAGCGGGGCAGCTGCGCCCTCCACGCCAGCTGGCGCTCGCGGTCGAACACGACGTAGGCCAGCAGGAAAGGCCAGAGGTACAGGTGCTCGGCCCGGGTGAGCGAGCCCAGCCCCATGACGAGGCCCAGCAGCCCCGCGGCCCACCAGGCCAGCCCCGCCCGGGACTGGAGCACCAGCCAGCAGGTGGCGGACAGGAACAAGGCGTAGAGCACCTCGTTGCTGTACGTGGTGGAGAGCACCAGCCAGCCGAAGCTGGCGCAGAAGAGCCCCGCGGCGAGCAGGCTCCAGCCCGTGCCGAGCACCCGGCGCCACCACCACCCGGTGAAGGCCGCGGTGGCCGCGTTGAGCACCGCCAGGCTGAGCTTGTACGGCAAGGCGCTGCCCCGCGGCTCACCCAGCAGCTGGTACAGCACGCCGAGGAAGGCGGGGAACAGCGGCGGGTGGTAGGGCAGGGTGGCCTTGGCGGGTGTGTCGCGCGCCCAGTCCAGCGCGTAGCCGTGGAAGAAGCGCGTGTCTCCATAGAAGAAGATGGAGAAGGGCCAGTCCCGGTCCATCGCGCCATGGAGGTACAGCACCCGCAGCAGCAGGCTGAGCAGGAACGTGCCCAGGGCGCCGACCGCCGCCGGGTGCCGGATGCAGAATGCTCGCGCGCTGTGGAGGAACGGGGGCATGGAGTCCCGGCACAATACCCTTTGGGCCCTCGATCCCCGGGAGGAACCTGAGGCAGGATCTCCCGCATGACCTCTCCCACTGAGCAGTTCTTCGCTTCGTTGCGCCAGCAGCTGGGCTCCGAGGCCGTGGACGCGACCGCCGAGACCGTGGCCCGCTATGGCGAAAACCTGCTTCCCGGTGGGGCACGGCCTCCGGCGGGCGTCGTCTATCCGGGCTCGACCGAGGAGGTGCAGACCGTCATCCGCGCCGCCAACGCGCACAAGGTGCCGCTGTGGCCCACGAGCACCGGTGAGAACCGCGGGCTGGGCCTCAAGTCGCCCGTACGCCCGGGACAGGTGGTGGTGGACCTGGGCAAGCGCATGAACCGCATCGTCGAGATCGACGAGACGCTGGCCTACGCCGTCGTCGAGCCCGGCGTCACCTACGCGCAGATGTACGAAGAGCTGGGCCGGCGCGGCCACAAGCTGATGATGGACACCACCTCCGGGCCTCCGGACGGCGGCATTCTGGGCAACACGCTCGACAAGGGCGCCGGCTACACGCCGTACTTCGATCACTTCGGCATGAGCTGTGGCTACGAGGTGGTGCTGCCCAACGGCGAGGTGCTGCGCACGTCGGATGGCGCGCTGCCTGGCGCCAAGACGCAGTACCTGTCCAAGTACGGCTATGGCCCGTTCCTCGATGGGCTCTTCGTTCAGTCCAACCTGGGCATCGTCACGCGCATGGGCGTGTGGCTGATGCCCCGGCCGCCGGTGGTCCGCTCGTTCTTCTTCATGTTCCCCAATGATGAGGACCTGAGCGAGATCATCGAGCTGGCCCGCCCGCTCAAGCTCAACAACGTGGTGCCCACGCTCATCAAGGTGACCTCCGACGTCTACGCGTTCGGCACCGAGGAGCACCACGGCGGCGGCAAGACGCCGCTGTCGCCCGAGGCGCGCAAGGAGCTGCAGGCCCGGCATGGGCTGGGCGCGTGGGTCGTCTCCGGCGCCTTCTATGGCCCCACGGAGGAGGCCGTTCAGCCGCTGATCGAGCGGGTGAAGGCGCACTTCACCAGGTCGGGCAAGGCCCGCTACGTCTCCCACGCCGAGGCGGAGCAGAACAAGATCCTGAAGATCCACATCGACACCTTCAGCGGCCGGCCCACGCGGGACGAGCTGGGGCTGCTGCAGTGGAGGCAGGGCGGTGGTGCCACGTGGTTTCTGCCCGCCACGCCCATGGTGGGCAAGACGGCCAACGAGCACCAGGCGCTGTCGCGGCGCATCCTCGGCGAGCACGGCTTCGAGTTCATCGTCGAGTACGTGTGCGGCCCGCGCATGAGCCGGGCGCTGCACATCCTGATCTACAACCGCCAGGACGCCGAGGAGCGGCAGCGCGCCGGGCGCTGCATGGCCGCCCTGCTCGAGGCCTACGCGGAGGCGGGCATCCCCATCGCCCGCGCCCCGGTGGACATCCAGGGCGACGCGATGGCGCTGCTCCAGGGCGTGCCCGAGACGCTCTCGAAGCTCAAGAAGGCCCTGGATCCCAACGGAATCCTGGCTCCGGGCAAGTACGGCATCGAGTGAGCAGCGCCGGGGCCGGGCTCAGTCGACGTACTTGTAGCCCGTGCCCGTGTCGAAGACGATCACCCGCTCGCCGCGCTCCAGCTTGCCCGCAGCGAGCAGCTTCTTGACGGCCTCCCACGCGGCGCCTCCCTCGGGCGCCGCGTACAGCCCCTCGCTCGAGGCCAGCTCGTTCACCCCGCGCCGCATCTCGTCGTCGGAGATCGTCACCGCATCGCCCTTCGAGGCCCGGACGATCTTCAGCACGAGGTAGTCCGCGTACGCCTTCGGCACGCGCAGGCCGCTGGCGTAGGTGTGCGCGTTCTCGAAGCGCACCGAGACGTCCTTGCCCTCGGCGAGCGCCTTGGGGATCGGCGCGCAGCCCTCCGCCTGCACCGAGATCATCCGTGGGCGCTTCGAGCCGATCCAGCCCATGCGCTCCATCTCGTCGAACGCCTTCCACATGCCGATGAGCCCCGTGCCTCCGCCCGTGGGGTAGAGGATCACGTCCGGCAGCGTCCACCCGAGCTGCTCGGCCAGCTCATAGCCCATCGTCTTCTTGCCCTCGACGCGGTAGGGCTCCTTGAGCGTCGAGACGTCGAACCAGCCCTCGGCCTCCTTGCGCTGCGCGACGATGCGGCCGCAGTCGTCGATCAGCCCGTCCACCAGCGTCACCTGCGCGCCGTAGGCCTCGCACTCGAGCCGGAACACCTTGGGCGTGTCCCTCGGCATGAAGACGTGACACGGCAGGCCCGCCCTGGCCGCGTAGGCCGCCGCGGCGCCTCCCGCGTTGCCCGCGGTGGGCAGAGCGATGGCTCGCGCGCCCAGCGCCTTCGCCATCGTCACCGCCGCGCACAGCCCGCGCGCCTTGAAGGAGCCGGTGGGGTTTCCGGCCTCCTCCTTCACCCACACCTCCGGCATGTCCAGCCGCTTGCCCAGCCGCTGGGCGTGTAACAGCGGCGTACCGCCCTCGCCCAGGCTGATGATGTCCTCTGCACGCCGGGCAGGCATCAGCTCGTGCCAACGCCAGATCGTCCGGGCTCTTCCGGCGACGTCCTCTTTCGACAGGCGCGGCAGCTCGTACTCCGCGAAGAGCGAGCCGGCGCACCCCGGCTCCTTGCAGACGTTGAGCAGCAGCCCCGGTTCATACGTCTTCCCGCACTTCGTGCAGGCGAGGTGGGTCATGTGGGAGAAGGCCATGGCGCGCGGAACCTACCACCGCCGCTTTCGGACATGCTCCCGAGGATCACATTCCCCCCGAGGTAGGCCTCCACTCCTTCCGGGAGGACATTGGCCCGGAGCGTCGCCATCCAGCGTAGGACACTCACGCCTGCCTGAGGTGAGGCCATGTGTTCGGTAGAGCGGGAATACTGGAAGGACCGGACTCCATGGTAAAGATGATGAGTAGGATCCGGATCCGTCGTCCTCGCTCAACTTCGCTGGTAGAGACTCGCCTTGGGCCTGCCACCTCCACAGTCCTCCGTGTTCGTGCAGCCGATGACTCGTTTCGAGCATCGGCCGCTGGCACCGGACAAGGTGCGGCCCCGGCGCACGACGTTCTCGTTCCCCAGCTCGATTCCCAAGTACTGGCTGGCCGGTAACGTCGTCGAGACGCACTTCTTCAACGCCATCAACCTGTTCGTGGTGTCCTTCGAGGACTTCATGGGGCGGGTGATGCGTGCGCGGCTGCCGCAACTGAGGGAGAAGGATCCGGCGTTCGAGCGGCAGGTGCGGGGCTTCATGGGGCAGGAGGCGACGCACTCGTTCGTGCACGCCAAGTACCTGCAGAACATCAAGGATCACGGCTTCCAGGTGGATGACTACCTGGCCCGCTGCGAGCACGTCTTCAGCCACTGGTTCGAGCGGCGGCTGGGCACCCGGTTGTGCCTGGCCACCATCGCCGGCTTCGAGCACCTCACCTCGGTGCTGGCCGAGCTCATCCTGGCCGGGCGCATGATGCAGGGCGCTGATCCGGTCATGGCCGAGGTGTGGGAGTGGCACGCGGCCGAGGAGATCGAGCACAAGACCCTGGCGTTCGAGCTGCTGAGAGCCACGCACCCCTCGTTCCTGCTGCGCATGGTGGGCGCGGTGCTGGGGGCCCTGGTGGTGTTCGGCTTCATTGGCGTGGGCCTGGTGATGCTGCTGCGCCAGGAGCGTCTGCTGTGGCGCAAGCAGACCTGGACCGAGCTCAAGGGGCTGCTGTTCGGGCGCGTCCGGCTGGTGCCCCGGCTGCTGTCGCTGTTCGTGCAGTACTTCCGCCCCGGGTTTCACCCGCTGCAGCAAGACACGTACTACCTGGCGGAGCAGGTCTTCGGCGGCTCCCAGCCGCGCGAGGAGATCGTGCTGCAGGTGTCGATCGAGGACGTAGAGCCCCTGCGCGCCTCGAAGTAGCCCTTTGAAGTAGCCCCCTCACTAAGCGTGCGTGCGGATCCTGGCCTGCTGGCGAAGTGCGGGCTTATGGGTTGACACCCAACCCGACTGGTAGTGTGGTAATCACCCAACCCATTACCACCCCTTCCAGCCGGAGCGTGGCTCTGGCCAACAGGAGCCGACATGCCAGCCCGTGACGAGCGCGATTACTTCGAGTCCATCTACAAAGTCGTAGGGCAGATCCCCCGAGGCAAGGTGGCCTTCTACGGAGACATCGCCGCCGTCGTGGGAGACGGCTGTGACGCGAAGATCGTCGGCTATGCGCTGGGGGCCCTGGGGCCGCGCTCGATGGAGGTGCCCTGGCAGCGCGTCATCGGCCGCAAGAAGAACAAGGGCCACATCACCACCTCGGGGCTGCACCAGCGCGAGAAGCTGGAGTCCGAGGGCATCGAGGTGGATGAGCACCTGGACATCTCCCTGGAGCGCTTCCGCTGGTCCGGGCCCAGCGCCGAGTGGGCCAAGGCCCATGGCTTCCAGGTGCTGCCTCCGGACGCGCCCGCCGAGCAGGTTCCAGACAGCCAGCTTCGCCTCTTCTGAGCCCCGCGGCCCGCAAGGGGCGAGTAATGTTGGCGCGAGCCGACATGCGCAAGCTCCTCATCGTCGCCACTGTGTTGCTGGGCCTGGGATTGGGGCTCTTCCTCCTCGTGCGCCCGCAGAGGCCGGGCGCCTCCTCGCAAGCGGACCGCGGGCAGGCCGGGGCTTCGCTGCCGCGCGCGGGTGTGGTGCGGCAGGTGGAGAGCCCCGAGGATGTGGGCGTCCGAGGCTCGGCGGATGCGGGCAGCACGCCGCACCTGGCTCAGCGGCCCTCGGAAGAGGACGGGGTGTTGGAGGTGGAGGTGCTCGTGGGCGAGCGCCCCGTGCCTGGCGCCAGCGCCCGCCTGTACTGGCGCGGCGTGAGGGATCCGAACCTGGCCGAGGTGTCCTGGCGCCTGGCCAGCGCGGGCTCCACGGATGAACAGGGGCGGGTGCGGCTGGCCTCCAGGCCTGGCACCTACCTGTTGGCGGTGCGGGCGCAGGGCTTCGCTCCGCTGATGCGCGAGGTGGTGCGCCCGGTGGGCCAGGGGCATACGTTGCTGCGGCTGGGCCTGGAGCCGGGGCAGGTGCTGGTGGGCCGCACCGTGGTGGAGGGCACGCAGGAGCCGCTGCCCCTGGTGGAGTTGGTGCTCACCGCTCACGGCCGCAAGTTGGATCCCTGGCAGGAGGCGGAGGCTCCCGCCGAGGAGCGCCTGTACGCCGCGAGCGATGCGCGGGGCAGCTTCCGCGTGGAGGGGCTGGCCAGCGGTGAGTATCAGCTCGAGGCGCGCGCGCCGGGGCACTCGCGCACGGTGCGCCGCGGCGTGAAGGTGCCCGCGGCGGGGCCGCTCACGGTGGCGCTGTTGCCCGCGGGCATCGTCGAGGGCTTCGTCGTGGATGCGCGGGGACAGCCCGCCGCGGGAGCCGAGGTGCAGCTGGCCGGCTTCATGCCTCAGTCCGTCCTCACCGGGGCGGGCGGTGGCTTCTCCGTCGAGGTGGAGGCCGGAGAGTACCTGGTGTCCGCGCGGCGGGGCAGCGAGGCCGGAGCGCTGGAGCGGCCGCTCACCGTCAGCGCGGGGCGCACGGTGCGCGACGTGCGGCTGAAGCTAGGGCAGGCCGCCGCGGTGGAAGGGCGCGTGGTGGCCAGCGGCACGCAGGCCGCGGTGGCGGGGGCCCGCGTGGACGTGAGCCCCTATGGCCGCAGCGGAGACTCGGGCCGCACGGTGACGGATGAGGAGGGGCGCTTCTCGGTGGGCGCCCTGGCCCCCGGCAGCTATGACGTGGTGGTGAGCGCCCAGGGGTTCTCCACGCTCACCCGGCGCGGGCTGACGGTGGGCTCGGGCGAGCGCTTCTCCCTGGAGCTGGCGCTGACGGGCACCGGCGCGGTGGAGGGCGAGGTCCGGGATGGTCAGGGCCAGCCAGTGGTGGGGGTCTCCGTGACGGGCGGCAGCCGCTGGAGCATGGCGATGGGCGACGCGGCCGCCGAGTCCCGCACGGACTCCGAGGGCCGTTACCGGCTGGAGTCGCTGGAGCTGGGCCCCTTCTTGCTCACCGCCCGGCGCGAGGGCGCCCAGGCCGGGGTGAGCCAGCAGGTGGAGATCATCGAGGGTGTCACCACCCGGGTGGACTTCACGCTGGAGGAGCCGGGCCTCCTGGAGGGACGGGTGCGCGCCGCGCGGGGAGGGGTGGCCCTCGAGACGCTGGAGGTGACGGCCATCCTGCGCGAGCCCGTGTTCTCCGCCCAGTTGGACGTGGGCACCGTCCGCGTGGAGGCGACGGGCGCCTTCCGGATGAGCCTGCCGCCAGGGGCCCATGATCTGTACCTGGCGCTGGCCGACAGCAGGGGCTCGGGGCACCATCCGGCGAAGCGGGTGGTGCTCGCTCCGGGAGAGACAGTCCAGGTCGAGCTGGAGTGGCAGGGAGAGGAGCCCGGCGCTGGGGTGCTCCGGGGCACCGTGCTCGAGCCGGATGGGGCACCTTCCCCGTCGGCCTTTGTCGCCGTGGCGCTGGGGGAGGCCGCGATGGAGCACGGAGGGATGGTCGTCACCAATGAGCAGGGGCGCTTCGTGCTGCCGCTGCCTCCCGGAGTGGACGCCGCCTCGGAGGAGCGGCTGAGCCTGAGCGCACGCAACGGCGCGCGTCAGGGCAAGCTCACCGGTGTGAGGCCCGGCTCTGGGGAGGTGCTCATCCGGCTTCAGCCCGCGGCCTCGGTCCAGGGCCGGGTGGTGCGCTCGGGGGGGCAGACTCCGGTGCGCGGCTTCACCCTGTCGGTCCAGGCCCGGAAGCCGGGCTTCTTCCCCGAGGATGACAACCTCTGGGAGTTCCCCGCGGACCGCTTCGAGCTGCCCGAGGTGCTCGCCGAGCCGCTGGAGCTGGTGGTGCAAACGCCGGACGGCGCCCAGGGCACGGCGTTGATCTCTCCGGCACCGGGGGCGGTGGAGGTGGTGGAGGTGGTCATCGTGGGGCTGGCCCGCGTGCGGGGCCGGGTAGTGGATGCGAACAGCCGGGAGCCCCTGTCCGGAGTGAGCGTCTTCTTCGAGGGCGCGGTGCCCACGAGCCGGATGGCCATCACGGGGGCCGATGGGCAGTTCTCCTTGGAGTCCGTGGAGCCGGGCGAGTACACGCTGGTCACCGCCATGGGCCCTGACCGCGAGCCCGCGAGCCGCCCTGTCACGCTGGCGGAGGGACAGGAGCTCGACGTGGGCGAACTCCCCGTCAGGCTGCGCCCCCTGACCCCCGGCACCATTGGCGCGGAGCTCCTTCCCCTGGAGGACGGGCAGGTGTTGATCGTCGGTGTGATGCCTGGCAGCCCCGCGGAGAAGGCAGGGTTGCTGGAGGGGGACGTGCTGCTGAGCGTGGACGGTGCCCCCGTGACGGGCACCAAGCAGGCGATACTTCGACTGAATGGGGCTCCCAGCACCTCGGTGGTGCTCACGGTGCGGCGCGAGGGGACCGAGCAGTCGATCTCCGTGATTCGCGCTCCCTGACGTGGGCCCGGCTCCCTGGGCGCAGGCCAGGCGGGCAGGAGCGGCCCCTCTCCAAGGCTTGTTGGAGGCGCCTACCTTGGTGGGGCATCACGAGGCGCCCGCATGCTCCTTCCTGTCCTGCTCCTGTCCGTGATTAGCGCCGCGCCCGTGGACGCGGCCTCGAAGCCCGCGGTGAAGAACACGGGCATGGATGCGATCGCCCTACCGGTGCTGAACTTCAACTCTGACTTCGGGGTGGGGTACGGCGCGGTGGGCGGCATGTACCTCTACGGAGAGGGCCACACGCCGTACCAGCATGGCCTGGGGGCCATGGTGTACTTCACCAACCGCGGCATTCAGAACCACTACCTGCGCTACGACGGGCCGGGGCTGCTGGGGCCGCTGCGCGTGGAGGCCCGGTTCGAGTACCGGCGCGAGTTCTACAGCCCCTTCTACGGCGCGGGGAACCGCTCGGCACCGGACTTCCACGGGCGGGAGAACGACGAGCAGTACAACTACGAGAAGGGCTCGCCCGGTGCCTGGGTGCGGTTGCGGTGGCACCCGCTCGGGGAGCCGCACCCGCTCCAGACTTACGTGGGCTACTCGTGGCGCCACACGCGTGTCGAGCCGTATCAGAGGTCCATGCTGGCGCAACTAGAGCCCGTGGGCATCGACGGTGGCACGACGGGGCAGGTGCTGGCCGGAGCGCTCTGGGACACGCGCGACCATGAGACGGATCCGACGACGGGCGGAGTGGAGGAGGTGGCCCTGCGCCTGTCCAGCGGCGCGACGATCAGCGACTACCGGTACATGGGCGTGACGTTGAGTGAGCGGCGTTACTTCCGGCTGTCGTCCCGGGTGACGTTCGCCCAGCGCCTATCGCTGGACATGCTGTTTGGCGAGGTGCCCTTCTTCGAGTGGAGCGCCGCGGGCGGGGTGCTCTACACCGAGGGCGTGGGCGGGATGAGCAGCGTGCGTGGAGTGGAGCGCAACCGCTTCGCGGGCAACATCAAGGTGTTCTCCAACTCGGAGCTGCGCGTGCATGCGCTGGAGAAGCGGATCCTCGGCCAGCCGATGAAGCTGGGGGTGACGGGGTTCCTGGACGTGGGGCGGGTGTGGCACCCGGGAGTGCAGGACGGGCCGTGGCACCAGTGGCACCCGGGGGTGGGCGCGGGGCTGCGGGTGAGCCGACGCGCGGCGGTGATCCGGGTGGACTGGGCGCTGTCCACCGAGACGGGCGGACAGCGCTTCTACATGAACTTCGGCCACATGTTCTGAGACGAGCCTTCATGGCGGAGGACGATCCGAAAGACCGGGCGGAGTCGGTTCGCAGGCTGCTCGAGCGCCTGAGCGCCCAGACCGAGACTCCCATCCCGACCTCCGCGCTGGGGCGGCTGCGCCGCACGGCGTCCACGGCGCTGCGGGCGGGAACGGGCATGGTGGCCGGGCGGCTGCTGGGAGGCTCCGGCGTGGAGCAGCAAGCGATCGAGCGCGTCGTGCTCTCACTGGGAGAGCTCAAGGGCGTGGCGATGAAGATGGGGCAGATCCTCAGCTACATGGATACCTCGCTCCCGTCCGAGGCCCGCCGGCAGCTCGCGGTGCTGCAGCGGCGATCTCAGCCCACGGGCTTCGCGTGGATCGAGGCGGCACTGCGCCAGGATTTTGGCGAGCGGGCCGAGGTGCTGCTGCGCGAGCTTGGGCGCGAGCCGGTCGCCACCGCTTCGATAGGACAGGTGCACCAGGCCCGGCTCGCGGACGGCACGCTTGTCGCCGTCAAGGTGCGGCACCCTGGCATCGAGGAGGCGATCCGCGCGGACTTCCGGGGCGCTCGGACTGGCAAGGCGCTCGCACGCATGCTCGCGCCCGGGACGGATATTCAGGAGCTCATCGCCGAAGCGGAGGCTCGCTTTCTCGAGGAGTGTGACTACACCCGGGAGCGGGCGCATCAGCAGCGCTTCATTGAGGTGTACTCGGGTCACCCGTCCATCGGTATTCCCACGGTGTATGCGGAGTGGAGCTCCGCGCGCGTGCTGACGAGCCGCTGGTGTGAGGGCGAGCGCCTGGAGGACTTCGCGTCGAGGGCAGGGGAAGCCGAGCGCAAGCGCGCGAGCCTTGCGCTCCACGAATTCTACGTGGGCAGCCTGTATCGCCATGGGCTGTTCAACGCGGATCCCCACCCGGGCAATCTCCTGTTCCAGCGGGATGGCCGGGTGGTGGTGCTCGATCATGGCTGTGTGCGCGCGTTCGATCAGCCCACGGTGCGTGCGTTGGCCCGGCTCTCGGGAGCGGTGCGCGCGGACGATGCGACGGAGATCCGGGAGGCGCTGCGGGAGCTGGGCGCGAAGAGCCCCGAGCCAGGGCCGGGGTTCGAGGCGACACGGGGGTTACTGCGCGGGTTCTTCGGGCCGGCGCTGGTGGCCGGTCCACACCGGATAGAGGCGGCAATGAGCCTCGAGGCGCGTGAGGTGCTTCAGAACAAGAGCAAGCTGCTGCGGCTCCAGCTTCCTGGGAAGCTGCTCTTCCTGTTCCGGATCCGGTTCGGACTTCACTCCGTACTGGCCCATCTTGGCGCTGAGCTGGACTGGGGCCAGCTCGAGGCGGAGGCTGCTTCCGTGGCGATGTCGCCCTGAAGGTTACTGTGACAGGTCGCCGAACACGTCCGCGAGCCGCGTGGCGCTCAAGGCGCGATCGAACCACTGGTCCAGGGTGGTGAGGTCCGTGCACGACATGATGCGCTGCTGGGACGCGTCGTCGACGTGGATGCTCCGCGCGGCGAGGACCCGGAGCAGGGACTCGGCTTTGGCTTCGGCTTTGGCTTCGGCTTTACCCTCGGCTCTTCCTTGCTGGAGCCCCCGCTCGAAGTGCATATCCAACCAGGAAACCATCAGTTCCTCCGCGCGTTGCGAACCCACTACGTCTTTTAACACAGCCGCCGTGGCGGGTTGTATGCCCTCGCGTCCCACTCTCAGCAGGTATTGGAAGAGCGCTGTCAGCTCGTCAACCCCATTCGGCGCGGCATGGAGTTGCACGAGCAGCGCCTCCCAGGTGGGGAGCCGTTCGGCCAGTTCCTCGGTACGTCCATAGCGCAGCGCCAGGAGCGCCAAGCGCACCAGCGGCGGACCCGGGCGCGCCATCAATGCCTCCGCGCGCTGGGCGGTCAGGTCATCGACGCGGTACTCGAAGCGTGGCACTAACGCTCTCCACCGCTCAGGCTGGTCTCCCTCGCTGGGCACATCGAAGAGCTCTTCCACCCGGAGCGGAGCGGTCCAGGGGCTCTCCGGCCCGTGGTACAGCACCACCGGGATGATGACCGGCAACAGCCCGCCGCCAGGGTTCTCCTGGCGCCAGTGCTCCAACTGGCGCACCACGTAGCGCAGCATGCGCAGGGCCATCCACCGGTCCACGGACGATTGGTGTTCCAGCAGGATGTAGAACAGCACGGGCCGGCCGCTGGAGAGCCGGGCCGAGAAGAGCAGATCGATCTCGGTTTCCCGGAGCTCCACATCCACCACGGAGCCTGGCACCCGGCGCAGGGAGGACCAGTCCACCTGGTCCACCACGTACGAGGGGAGTGCGGCACGCAGCTCGGCCGCCGCCCGCTCGGGGTGGTCGAAGGTGAAGCGGACGAAGAGATCGTGCGGGCCGGACATGGCCCAAGGCCCCAGAGCACGAAGTAGGCCAACATTGCCTCACAGGGAAGCGGTGGGCAGAAGCGTCCACGGCGTGGACGGTCGTCCCGCACGGGAGACGGTGCGCCTCATGGCTCGCTGTCTCCGGGAGCCGAGGTGGGCTGGCGCTCGGATACGAAGATGGGGACGTAACAGCCACCCCGGTACACGTACCCGGTCCCAGGGCATTCATCGGCGGGAAAGTCCACCTTCACCCAGCAGCCTCCGTTGATCGCGACCTGTCTTTTGATGCACCGCCCCTTCGAGTCCGGCTTGAGCTGCCCGGGTAGCGGCTGCGTGGGAAGCGCCTGCGCGACACCCTGCTTGGCGGGCGCCTTCTTGGGAACCTCCGAGGCGTTCAGTGAGGTCTCGCCAAGAGAAACAGCATTGCGCTGCGCGGCGGAGCCACCTTCCGCCGCTGTGGCTGGGCCCTCGGTACGCTGCGAACCTGTCTCCTCGGGCCACAACCCCAGCGCCATCACCGCCGCGAGCCAGGGCATCCATCTGCGGGCCTTCTCCTGCCTGGCGAGGGCCGCCGCCCGTGCACGCGCCGCGGCCTCCCGCTGTGTCACCTCGGCTCGCGCGGAGGCATCCTCCTGCTCGGATGCGTGGACGCGCTCCCGGCTTCTGTAGCGCGGACGGTGGCCCAGCTCATTGGCCTGGGCGCGCTCCTCTTCCGTCCACTCGGAGGGCAGCTGTGGCTCCCACTCGAACAGCGGCGTGTCCGCGGACGGGCCGCCATGCGCGACGCCCCGCTCCAGCGCTTCGGCCAGCTCGCCCGCGGTGCCACGCTCCTCGGGCCTGGGCGACAGCATGCGCAGGATGAGGGCGTTGAGCTGCGCATCCACCCGGGGATTGAGCTGCCTCGGAGCTGGCACTGCCCGGGCGCCCGTGAGCCAGCGCTGCCCTTCCTTCGTATTGGGGTGGGTGAAGGGCGGGTACGTATCGGTCACCAGCCTGTAGGCCGTGACGCCCAGCGCGAACACATCATCAGAAGGCCGAGCCATGAGCGCGGCGGTGGCATCCGGGCCCGCGCGCTCGATGTACTGCCACATCTCGGGGCTGCGGTAGGCGGGAGTGCCAGGCAGCATGGGCAGGGGCGTCAACCTGATGGCGCCCGCGAAGTACCCCGAGCCGAAGTCAGTGAGGAACAGCCGGCCATCCTCGGGGCGCACCAGCATGTTGTCGCCCTTGACGTCCCGGTGGATGCCGCTCACCTCGTGGGTGGCCTGGAGCGCGCCAGCGGCCTGGGCCAACAGTGCCAGCACCTGGCGCGAGGTGGGGTTGCGCCGAGCGGCCCAGGAGTACAGGGGCACGCCGTCGATCCACTCCATCACCACGAACGGGTGGGCGCGGCCGGCGGAGTCTCTCCACAGCCCGGCATCGAGCAGCCGAGGGACGCTCGGGTGACGGATGCGCGAGAGCAGCTCCGCCTCACGCTCGAAGCGCGGATCGGCCGAGTGGATGGCAAGCTTGAGGGCCGCGGGCCCGGAGCGCGTGGGTGCCTGGCTCTGGGCGGTGTACACGGTGCCGTAGCTGCCCCGGCCTCGAAAGCCGAGCACTCGCCAGGCGCCGACCTGGGCCCCGACGGGCAAGGCAGTCGGGTTCAGCTCCAGCACCCTCATTGGCGTGTCCATGAGTTCCTTCCAGCCACGGGGCTCCCCGGCCGTGGCCAGCCTACCCCCAGGGTTGTCAGGAGAGAACCACCTCCTGACGCGGGGTTGGTTCCTGACGTTAGGAAGTGCGGGGCTGGTTCCTAACGTTCGGAACCGGAGCCGCTGGAAGGATTCCCTGCTTTCAGTGTTTCGCGGAGCTGGCGCATGGGGGTAGCCACGAGTGCTCTCCGAGGCTCGGCGGCAAGGGGCTTTGGTAGTGTGCCAGCAGGCATGGCTATGGCGAACGAGATCATCGACTTCGGGTGGGAGCCGAGGCTTCATGGGACGCTGATCGGGCGCAGGGCAAGGCTGTCCAGGTCGACGAGCGCCTGAGAGTGCCCGTGAAGCGACCGGGTCAACCACTCGACTTCTCATTCACCTCGCTGGCGACGCCCATCGTTCATGACCGGATTGCCGTGCTCCTTGCCGAGTTGGCTCCCACGGATGTGCAGTTCCTCCCAGTGGAGCTTGGCTCCCAGCCGGAGCAATACCGGCTCCCGCTCATCGTCTCAGAGGTGATCAAAGAGTCCTTGGAGCGCCTTGGGACCACGGGTACGAAGTTCAAGGAGGTCT
Source organism: Myxococcaceae bacterium (assembly GCA_035296065.1). Classification (GTDB taxonomy): domain Bacteria; phylum Myxococcota; class Myxococcia; order Myxococcales; family Myxococcaceae; genus DATHBR01. Next base: position 113,693 of record DATHBR010000051.1, read on the forward strand.
AAAATGACCGAGATCGAATCCATCGAGGCATTCGAGCGGCACCTGCGAGGCGGGGCGCCGTTCTCCAACGTGGTCATCCAGGGGCTGGACCTGCGTGGCTTCACCCGGGAGCTGAGCATCGCCCCGCTGGCGGGCTGTGCCTTCCTGGGCTGCCAGCTCGAAAAGGAGGCCCTGCAGGCCGCGCTCTTCCACGGGGCCATGGTCTTCCCGCCCTTCATGGGCCTGCCCTACGTGCCCTACCGCAGCACCCTCTACACCCCCGAGGAGCTCTACGAGGGCTTCGAGCCCGCCCGGCCCGAGAGCTACGCCCAGACGCTGGATGCGCGCGTCTACGAGCACTGGAAGACGCAGGGCAAGGGCAACCCACCGTCCATCCTCGAGACGCTGGCGCAGCGGCTGCACGATCACGCCGTCACCGATGCGCTGGAGGAGTTCCTGGCCAACGGAGGCACACCCCGCAGAGTCGTGGCCATCATGGGTGGCCACTCGATGCTGCGAGGCAATCCGGACTACCGCTCGGTGGCGGTGCTGGCGCGGGAGCTGACCCGGCGCGGCTTCTTCATGGTGACCGGCGGCGGCCCGGGCGCCATGGAGGCCACCCACGTGGGGGCCTGGTTCGCCCGGCGCACCGAGGCCGAGCTGGACGCTGGCATCGCCCTGCTCGCCAAGGCTCCGAGCTACAAGGATCGCGAGTGGCTGGCGCAGGCCTTCGTGGTGCGAGCGGCGTTCCCGCTCAGCGCCGAGGATCGCCCGGCCTGCGCCAGCATGGGCATTCCCACCTGGTACTACGGGCACGAGCCACCCAACGCCTTCGCCACGCACGTGGCCAAGTACTTCGCCAACAGCGTGCGCGAGGACGGCCTGCTCACCATCGCCAGCGGAGGCGTCGTCTTCTCGCCCGGCAGCGCCGGCACCATCCAGGAGGTCTTCCAGGACGCCTGCCAGAACCACTACAACTCCGTGGGAGTCATCAGCCCGATGATCTTCCTGGGGCGCGAGTTCTGGACGCGCACCCGCCCGGTCTACCCGCTGCTGGAGCACCTGGCCCAGGGCCACGAGTACGCGCGGCACCTGCTGCTCACCGACTCGCTGGAGGAGATCGTCCAGGCGCTGGAGGCCTATGATCGATCCCTCGCCAGGGCGCCGTAGCTCTTGAGCTTCCGGTACAGCGTGGCGGAGCCGATGCCCAACTGCCGCGCCGTCACCGTCTGATTGCCTCCGTTACGCTCGAGCGCGGCCAGAATGTAGTCGCGCTCGAGTGCCTCCAGGGTGCGCAGCTCTCCGGAGGCCAGAGGGGAGGGCAGGGCGCCGCGGACCTCCTCGGGCAGGTCCGCCACCTCGATGCGCTTGCCCTGGGCGAGGGCGACGGCGCGCTCCATGGCGTTCTCCAGCTCGCGCACATTGCCGGGCCACGCGTGCCGGGTGAGCTGATCCGCGGCCCCAGGGGTGAGTGAGGGCGCGCGCCGGGCCATGCGCCGGGCCGTGGACGCGATCAACGCCCGGGCCAGCGGCAGGATGTCCTCACGCCGCTCGCGCAGCGGAGGCACCCGCAACTCGACGACGCACAGCCGGTAGTAGAGGTCCTTCCGGAAGCGACCCGCCTTCACCTCCGCGGCCAGCTCCCGATTGGTGGCGGCGACGATGCGCACACGGATGGGGCGGTCGCGGTTCTCTCCCACGCGCCGGATGTGGCGCTCCTGCAGGGCTCGCAGCAGTTTGACTTGCACGGTGGAGGGCATCTCTCCCACCTCATCCAGGAACAGCGTGCCACCGCTCGCGGCCTCCAGCAGGCCAGGCCGGTCGCGGATGGCGCCCGTGAAGGAGCCGCGTGCATGGCCGAACAGCTCGCTCTCCAGCAGCGTCTCCGAGAGCGCGCCGCAGTTGATGGCCAGGAAGGGCCCCGAGGCCCGGGGGGACTCTTCGTGGAGCATGCGGGCCACGCGCTCTTTGCCAACACCACTCTCGCCGGAGATCAGCGCCGTGGAGTCAACCTGCGCTACCCGGCGCGCCAGCTCGAGCACCCGTCGCATTCCCGGGCTCCTCGCGACGAAGTCCGAGGGCAGCTCGCCCTCGGGAGCTTGCTCCGCCAGGGCTCGCTGGCGGGCGGCGAGTTTCCGCTCGGCCTGGGTGAGCTGCGCGGTGAGCTGACGCAGGGCGACGTCCAGCCCACCGTCCTGCTCGAAGAAGGGCAGGTGAGGCTCCAGTGCGGCGCCCCACTGCTCCCGCGTCCTCGCGCGGAAGCGGCACGTCTCGTGTCCCTGTCCGATGCACTGATCCTCCAGCACGTACACCGGCACGCCGTCGGTGCGGCTGAGGTACCCGCTGGCGAACCCCGACAGCGACCAGCAGACCGGAGTCTCCGACCGGCCCAGGTGCAGCCGGTGCTGCTCGGCTTCATAGGAGGCCTCCATGGTGGCGCCTTCCTCGGAGAACGGATCCGACGCATGGGGCGCCAGGCGGATGAGCCCCTGGAGCATGTGGATGAGCCCCCCCGCGTTGCGCCAGTCGTTGACGCTGTCCCACTTGTACCCGGAGCACAGGGCCTCGGCCATGCGCCAGCCATGCGCGAAGGCAAAGCGCGTGAAGAGCGCCCGTGCGGCCGCCTGGCCGAAAGCATCGATGACCTCCTTGCGCAGCAGCCCCATGGCCACGGCATCGAGGATCAGCGCCCGCTGCCCCGCGAAGCGCACGGAGCCCTCCTCCGGGTCGATCTCCAGCAGCTCTCGGATGTCCAGGTCCTCCAGGCGCATCGGACGGCTCCTTCAAAATGAATGAACCGTCTACATCATTCTGAAGGGCTCTGGCGGCACCCGCGGGAGCGCGCGTCCGGTAACCCACGGAAAGCACAGGCGGCGGCGCGTTGGCGCGGGTCTTGTTGTTCCGGGGGGGAACCTCACACGGAGCCCCCTGCCCATGGACAGCCCACTGCACCTGATGTCCCCCGAAGTCCGCGCCAACCCGTACCCGCTCTACGCCGAGCTGCGGCGCACCGGTATCCGCCAGATCGAGCCTGGAGGAATGTGGGCCGTCAGCCGCTATGACGACGTGCTCGCCGTGCTGAAGGATCCGCGCCGCTTCTCCTCCGAGGGGCTCGGGCAATCGTTCCTCCCGCCCTGGCTACCGCGCAACCCCGTGGCGCAGTCGCTGGTGATGAAGGACCCGCCCTCCCATACCCGGCTGCGAGGCCGGGTCAGCCGGGCTTTCGGACCCGCGGCCCTGGCCGTGCTGGAGCCACGGATCCGCGCTCTGGCCGAGCAGCTCGCCGAGAATCTCCTGCGCCACGAGGGCGAGGTGGACTTCATGGCCGAGTTCGCCCTGCGCCTCCCCGTGGGCGTGCTGGGCTTGATGTTCGGCCTGGACCCCGCGCAGTACCCCCGGCTCAAGGAGTGGGCGGATGATCTCATCAGCCTGCCCGCGGGCCAGCACTCCCCCGAGGAGCAGGCCCGGATCCGCGAGAGCCTGGCGAGCCTGGAGCGCTGCTTCGAGGAGCTGCTCGAGTCCCGCCGCGCCGCGCTGGGGGACGATCTGGTGAGCGAGCTCATCCGTCCGGACGCGGACGGAGATGTCCTGTCCCACGAGGAGCTCATCAGCTTCCTCTTCTCACTGCTGCCGGCGGGAGTGGAGACCACCGTGTATCTGATGGCCAACACGCTGGTGGTGCTCTCGGATCATCCCCAGGAGCGGGCGCAGGTGCTGGCGGACCGGCGCCTCATCCCCCGGGTGCTGGATGAGGTGCTGCGCTACGAGCCCTCGGGGCACTCCAGCCTGCGCATCGTCACCGAGGACACGGAGCTGTCCGGCGTACGCCTGCCGCGGGGCGCCATGGTGGTGGTGCTCATGGCCGCCGCGCTCCGGGACGAGCGCCAGTTCCCCCAGGCGGACCGGTTCCTGCTGAGCCGGGACCGGCCCAGCCACCTGGCTTTCGGCCATGGCGTCCACTACTGCCTGGGAGCGCTGTTGGCCAAGCTGGAGGCCCGGCTGGGCCTGGAGGCGGTCTTCTCGCGGGTCCGGGACTTCTCGCGCCCGGCCCGGGAGCTCCAGTGGAATCCCTCACTGATTGCCCGGGGGCCGCTTGCACTCCCGCTTCTGTTCGAGCGGGCCTGAGCTATGGTCCCCGCTCATGCCAACCCCCCATATCTCCGCGGCGCCGGGAGACTTCGCCGAGGTGGTGCTGATGCCCGGCGATCCACTGCGCGCGCGCTTCATCGCCGAGAAGTTCCTCGAGAGCCCCCGTGAAGTCACCGCCGTGCGCAACATGTACGGCTACACGGGCACCTATCAGGGCCGCCGGATCTCGGTGATGGGGCACGGGATGGGTATCCCCTCCATCTCCATTTACGCCACCGAGCTCATCAAGGAGTACAAGGCCCGGGTGCTCATCCGCGTGGGCAGCTGCGGCTCGATCCGGCAGGACGTGCCCCTGCGCAGCGTCATCGTCGCCACCGGCGCGGGTACGGACTCGAAGATCAACCGCATGCGGTTCATGGACCACGACTTCCCCGCGGTGGCGGACTTCGGCCTGGTGCAGCGCGCGGTGGAGTCCGCCGCGCGGCGCGGGCGTCAGGTGAAGGTGGGCTCCGTCTTCTCCTCGGACCTGTTCTACCACCCGCAGACCGGGCTCATGGAGACGCTGGCGAAGATGGGCATGCTGGGCATCGAGATGGAGCTCGCCGGCCTCTACGGGCTGGCGGCGGAGTACGGCGCCCGCGCGCTGGGGCTGCTCACCGTGTCGGATCAGATCCTCACGCACGAGGCGCTCTCTCCGGCGGAGCGGCAGACGTCCTTCAGCGAGATGATCGAGATTGCACTGGATGTCGCGGCGGCCGAGAGCCGCTGAGCCCTCACCCGGCCTCGTCGGAGGCTTCGGCTGACGCATAGGCCGGGGACTCGGGGGCGTCCTTGCCCCAGGGCCCCGGCTCCTTGTGGACCCAGCGCCGCGCGAGCTCCTCGCCCAGCCGGCGCAGTAGCTGGTCGGCGCGGGCATAGTCCGGGTGCTCGGGCAGGGGGCTGTTGTCCCGGGCGGCCTCGAGCTCGGGCGCCATCGCCTCGGCGTCCCGGAGCACCTCATCCAGGTCCACCTGGCCGTGTTTGATGGCCAGCAGCCGCTCGCGCAGCGAGCCCGAGGCCTCGAATACGGGCGCTCCGTCGCGCAGCCACCCGGTCGCCAGCGCGATGAGCCGCAGCAGGTTGTAGGCGTTCTTGGGCCGCAGCGAGCGCGCATCCGGTGGGCGCCGGCCGCCGCCCCGGGCATAGCGGGTGAGCGCGGCGAAGTCGTTGGCCTCGATCAGCCCCTGGTCCGACAGCGAGCGGTACAGCTGTTTGATGTACGTCCTGGCCGCGAGGATGCCGTCCTCGGGCGTGGGCGCCTGGCGCGGAGAGCGCTCCGCCAGCCGCCGCGCCACCTCGTCCAGCTCGGGCGCGGGCTCCTCGCACAGCCAGTCGAGCACCAGATCGCGGTGCTCGGCCAGCCGCTGCGAGCTGGACAGCTTGTGCAGCTGGCTCAGCGCATAGCGGCCGAAGCTGCCAAAGATATTGCGCGAGACGAAGGCCTCGCGCTCCGCCAGCAGCCACTCGCCGAGCACGTCCTTCGCGCGCGCCGAGGGGACGAAGAGCAGCTCCAGCGTGTTCGGATCGGCCCGGAGCGCCTGGTCGATGGCCTTGCGGAACTCCCAGTACGTGCTGCTCCCGTCGGCGCTCACCAGGTCCCTGGGCGCCTCGCCCAGGCCCCACATCCACGACAGCGGCAGGGCGAACACCCCCCGCGAGTCCGTGTCCGAGCCCTCCGAGGCGAGCCCCCAGGCGCGTGAGCCCACCGTGGTCTCCAGCACCACGCACGGCTGGAGCGCGTCCCAGGCCGCGGCGCGCCGCAGGGCGAACTGCACCTGCCCCGTCTTGCGCGGCACCAGCTCCTCGCGCGCGTACCAGAGCTCACCCACGCCGGTGATCTGCACATCCAGCCCGCCGTCGCGGGCGCGCACCACGCGGCCCATCATGCCCTGGGGCACGCGGCGATCTCCGAGCACGCGCGCCACGCGGGTGATGACCTCCGTGCCGTGGGGAAGGGGAACAGAGAGGGGATCCACGCTCTCGAGGCCCCGGATGCGGTGCTGGCCCTGGCTCATGCGCCCAAGGATACACCCCTCACGACAGGTGCCAGCGCAGGAACCCCCGCGCGCGCTTCCACAGGTCCTCCCAGTCCTCGCCCCGCATCATGTGGTCCGACTCGGGGTACTCGATGTACTCGACGTACCGGCCGGGCCAGTCGGGCTCCTCGTGGATCCGCCGGGCGAAGTCGCGGGCCCAGTGGGCCGGCACCAGGAAGTCGCGCCCCGCGTTCACCAGCATCAGCGGGTGCCGGGCGAGATCCCTCGGGCGGGTGACCGGCGCATGGCGCATCAGCTCGCCGATCTCGTGGGTGATGTTCCCATCGCGAGGCGTCCAGTCCGGCGAGCCCAGGATGGACACGGTGGCCCGGACGCGCGAGTCCCACGTGGCCACGGTGAGCGCGGTGTACGCGCCCAGTGAGATGCCCGCGAGCCCGATGGGCCAGTGGCCCTCGTACACCAGGTGATCGATGACGCGGGACACATCCGGCGCGGACTCGAGAACCAGGCGCAGCAGCCACTCGTGCGACTGGGGCAGGCCCAGCTGGTCCATCTGATCCAGCCACCCATCGCGCCGGGCGCCGTGGTGAGGCGCGTCGATGCCCACCGCCGTCAGCCCCAAGTGGGCAAGGGCCTCCAACTCGGGGCGCTGTACGTCCGCGCCCACCCCCAGGCCATGCAGAACGATGACTGCAGGGCCTGGGCGGGGCTCGTGATGCAGCTTGAGCACGGGGATGCGTCCATCCACGAGGAAGCGGTACTCGTTAGGCATGGGCGGAGTGTGCACCAATCCTCCGCCCTTTTGCAGCAGCGCGTCAGGGGTTGGCACCCCCGAGGATCCACGAGCGCACGCGCACCACCAGGCCCGGGTTGTCGGTGAAGAAGTCCACGTTGTTGGACGGCATGCGGGTGCCGCACGTGTCGCCCTCCATCTTGCGGATCAGCACCGAGTTATCGGGAGCGCCCGGCGACACGCGCTTGAGCGGGCTGCACGCGACGGCGTTCGCGTTGACCAGGTTGGCGTAGCTGACGTTCGCGGCGAGGTTCAGGGTACCCGCGCCCCCGTGGCACCCCAGGCACGAGCCCGCGCTCCAGACCGACTGGACCGCGGTGTAGGTCGGCACGGTGACGGGGATGTTGAAGGTACGCACCACGGGCGCGGCCTGGTTGTCGGTGACGCTCACCGACAGGGTGAAGGGCGTCTGCGAGCCAACCGGCGGAGAGAACCACTGCGCGCTCTGCCCGGAGGTGCTGCCCACGAAGGTGCCCGCGGAGGGCACCGTCTGGCTCCACGAGATGGTGAGCGGGTCGCCATCCGGATCGACCGCGCTGATGGTGAAGGTGCCGGTGTCCCCGGCGCTCAGCGAGTTGGAGGACGAGGAGATGGCGGACACCACGGGTGCCAGGTTCACCTTCTGCACGGTGATGTTGATGGAGCCCTGCGTGCTGCCGCCCTGGCCATCGGTGATGGTGACGCGCAGCGTATAGGTGCCGTTGGCCGTCACATCCGGCGCGGTCCAGGTAGGGTTGGACACGGAGGGGTTGCTGAAGTTGCCCGTCGGAGAGCCGGGCGCCGTCTGGCTCCAGGCGTAGGTGAGCGGGTCGCCGTCCGGGTCCTCCGCGGTGACGGAGAGCGTGATGGACTGCTGCTCGTTCACGGTGGTGGCCGAGGCCGAGGGCCCCGCGCTGATCGCCGGCGCGTTGTTGACGTAGGCGCGCACGGTGACGGGCACCGTCTCGGTGTCCGTGCCGCCGCGGCCATCCGAGGCGGTGACGCGCAGCGAGAAGACCGTCTGGGTGGGCACGCGCGGCGCGAACCAGATGGGGTTGAACGCCGTGGCGTCCGTGAAGGAGCCCGCGGGCGTGGCGGGCTCCTGCGTCCAGGCATAGGTGATGGGATCGCTGTCCGGATCGCTCGCGCTGGTGGACAGGCTGACGATGCCCCGCGAGTCCACGGTGTCGGGAGTGGCCACCGGAGTCGTCAGCACGGGCGGCCGGTTCTGGGCAGAGGGCGGAGCCACCTCCACCGGAATTGAACCCTGCGCCGAGCCGCCCCGGCCGTCGAACACCGTCACCCGCAGCGTGAAGGTGGTGGTGGCCGCGACGGTGGGCGCGGTCCACGTGGGGTTGGAAGTGGTGTTGCTGCTGAAGGAGCCCGCGGGCGAGGCGGGATCCTGCGTCCAGGCGTAGGTGATCGGATCGCTGTCCGGATCGCTCGCGGTGACGAACAGCTGCACGGGCGCGGGGCCCGCCACCGAGCCGGGCGTAGCCCCTGGGCCTTGGGTGATGGTGGGGTTGCGGTTGGCGGGGGCAGTCACCCGGACGGTGACGGTGCCGCTGGCGGTGCCACCCCGGCCGTCCGCGACGGTGACAGCCAGCGTGAAGTTGGTGTCGGCCGCGACGATGGGCGCGGTCCACGACGGGTTGGCCGCGGTGGTGCTGCTGAAGGCGCCGCCAGGCGAGGCGGGCGACTGCGTCCAGGTGTAGGTGAGCGGATCATTGTCCGGATCGCTCGCGGAGACGGAGAGGTTGACGGACTGCTGGCTGTTGACGGTGGGCGCCGAGGAGGACGGGCTGCCCGCGGCGAGCACCGGAGAGCGGTTCTGCGGAACCGGCGGCGCCACGCTCACCTGCACCGTGCCCTGCGCGGTGCCCCCCTTGCCGTCGGAGATCGTCACCCGCAGGGTGAAGGTGGTGGTGGCCGCGACGGTGGGCGCGGTCCACGTGGGGTTGGCCGTGGTGGTGGTGCTGAAGGTGCCCGCGGGCGAGGCGGGCGACTGCGTCCAGGCGTAGGTGATGGGATCGTTGTCCGGATCGCTCGCGGTGACGGACAGCTGCGTGGGCGAGGGCCCCGTCACGGACGCGGGCGAGGCCGCCGGACCCTGAGAGATGGTGGGGTTGCGGTTGACGGGAGCAAGCACCTGGACGGTGATGATGCCGCTCGTCGTGCCGCCGCGGCCGTCCGAGACGATGACGGTCAGCACGAAGTTCGTGTTGCTCGTCACCTGCGGCGCGGTCCACGAGGGCGTGGCCGAGCTGGTGCTGCTGAAGCTGCCCCCGGGAGACGACGGCGACTGCACCCACGAGTAGGTGAGCGGATCATTGTCCGGATCGCTCGCGGTGGCGAAGAGGTTGACGGACTGCTGGCCATTGACGCTGGTCGCGGAGGAGGACGGGCTGCCCGCGGCGAGCACCGGGGCGCGGTTCTGCGGAGCCGGCGGCGCCACGTCCACCTGCACCTGGCCCTGCACGGAGCCGCCCTTGCCATCGGTCACCGTGACGCGCAGCGTGAAGCGCGTGGCGGCCGTGACGGTGGGCGAGGTCCACGCGGGATTGGACACGGAGGTGCTGCTGAACGAGCCGGCGGGCGAGGCGGGCTCCTGCGTCCAGGCATAGGTGAGCACATCACTGTCCGGGTCCGACGCGGCGACGGACAGCTGCACGGGCGAGCCGCCCCTCACCGACGTGGCCGAGGCGGTGGGGCCCTGCGAGAGAGTAGGGGAGCGGTTGGACACCGGGGGCGGGCGCACCGTCACCGTGACGTTGCCGCTGACCGAGCCGCCCTTGCCGTCCGTCACGGTGACGCGCAGCTGGAAGGCGGTGCTCGTCGTCACCTGCGGCGCGGTCCACGTGGGAGTGGCCGATGCCGCATCGCTGAATGTCCCCGCGGGAGTCGGAGGCGTCTGCGTCCATGCGTAGGAGAGCGCGTCACTGTCCGGATCGCTCGCGGTCAGGCTCAGCTGCACCGAGGCTCCGGAGGCCACCTCCGGAGTGCTCACGGTGGGCCCTGTAATCACCGGGGTGTTGTTTTCAGGCGGCGGCGGCAGCGGCGGATTGTCGGAACCACACCCAACCGCTACCAGCCCAACGAGCAGCAACGATGCGACGGACGACGACAGCCTACGGCACATGGGACCCCCACGGAAACGATATCGGCAACTTAACTGAGCTTTCGCGGGGATCCGAGGAGGAACCGGCGGCCATGACGAGGAGCCAAGGGAGGGCTGTTGCGCTGGTTCGGAGTCGCAATGCTGCCTGAAACGTGATTGCGCAGCGCGGGGACGGCACAATCGCGGACACACCGCCCCGCTCCCGGAGCTCTCATGCGCGTCATCCTGATGTCTGGCTCATCCCATCCCACGTTGGGCGCGGCCATCGCGAACGTGCTCGGCGTGCAGCTGGGAAAGTGCTTCGTCGATCACTTCCCGGACGGAGAGCACCACGTCGAGGTCGCCGAGGACGTGCGCGGCGGTGACGTCTACCTCCTGCAGCCGCTGGGGCCTCCGGTGGACGCGCACCTGATGGAATTGCTGCTGCTGGTGGACGCGTGCCGGCGGCGCGGCGCGGCGCGGGTGACGGCGGTGGTGCCCTACCTGGCCTATGCCCGGCATGATCGCCGCGAGTCCGGGCGCGAGCCGCTGGGCGCCCGGCTGGTGGCGGACCTCATCCGCGCCGCGGGCGTGGACCGGCTCATCACCCTGGACTTGCACAGCCCCGCCGTCGAGGGCTGCTTCGACATCCCCGTGGAGCACCTGAGCGCCATGCCCCTGCTGGCCGAGCACCTGCGCCAGACGGCCGCGCCCAACTCCGTCATCGTCTCGCCGGACCTGGGCGCGGTGAAGCGCGCCGAGCGCTACGCGGCCATCCTCAAGTTGCCCGTGGCCGTGGTCCACAAGCGCCGCATGAGCGGCTCGGAAGTCAAAGCCCACACCATCACCGGCGAGGTGAAGGGCTGTGCTCCCATCCTGGTGGACGACATGATCTCCACCGCTGGCACCGTCCAGGCCGCGGTGCAGGCCCTGCTGGACGCCGGCTGCACCCCCGAAGTGACGGTGGTGGCCACCCACGCCCTGCTGGTGGGCAACGCCTTCGAACGGCTTCAGAGCATCCCCCTGCGCCGGCTGCTCACCTCCGACAGCGTGCCCCGGCCCGACCGCCTTCCGCTGGCCGTGGAAGTGGTGTCCATCGCGCCCCTGGTCGCCGGATCCATCCAATCGTTGCACAAGGGCTCTCAGGACGCCTGAGCGGCCCTTTTTCCTTTCAGAAATGAAAGGTCGGGGGTGGGCCCCTTTCAGTTCTGCATTGCAGAATTGAAAACTTGGAAAGCCATTTCTCATTATTGGGACGGCTGGGTGAAATCCGAGCCACCGCCCGGGACGCCGCTGTTACGTAGAGTGAGTGTAACCCACCGACCACACGAGGGTCCGAGCGGTACGTCCAGTGTCAACTGCCCTATCGGAGCACATGCCATTGGGTGGACCCACTGGGTCTGTTACAATACATTGGCGATGCATGACCTGGGTTCGTCAATGATGGACATGAGTCTGTACCCGATACGTCCAGATGAGTTGACGCCGGGCACTCTGGTGGAAAACTGGCGCGTGCTGCAGAGCCTGGGTCGCTGGGGGCATGGGGCCACGTACCGGGTGGAGGACGTTCGGGCTCCGGGACACTCGCTGGCGCTGCGCATGTCCCTGCGCCACGGTGAAGGCCGCTTCGACGAGTGGACGGCGCGGCTGAAGACCTCTCACCCCAACGTGGTGAAGCTGCACGCGTACGGACGCTGGCCCCGGCCGCGCAACGGCTACTTCTACTTCGTGCGCGACTACGTGCGCGGCCGCGGGCTGCCCACCTGGGTGGAGACGATCAACCCGACCTTCCTGCAGGCCGTCGCGCTGATGAACCGGCTGTCCTTCGCCATCGACGACATTCACGGCCGGGACACCTGGCACCGGGACATCCGCCCGGACAACATCCGGGTGCGGGACGAGGACGGCGAGCCGGTGGTGTTGGACCTGCGCGCGGGCGGCAACGAGGGCGTGGACACGCTGACGCAGGTGCCGCTGCCGGCCGAGACGCTGGTGTACCGCAGCCCCGAGGCGCTGCGCTTTCTGCGGATGAATTGGGGCCGCAAGGGGCTGCGCTACCACTTCCAGCCCACCGATGACGTGTACGCCCTGGGCGCCACCGCCTACTGGCTGGTGACGGGACACCCTCCCTTCTCTCCGCGCCTGCCCATCGACCAGCTGCACAGCGAGATCGAGATGCGGATGCCTCCGTCACCCTGGGAGGTGAACGAGCGGGTGCCCCGCGTGCTGGGGGCGCTCATCCTCAAGTGCCTGGCGAAGAACCCCGAGGCCCGCCCGCGCAACGGCGAGGTGCTCAACGCGGAGCTGATGGCGGCCTCGTCCGCCGGGGCCCGCTCGGTGTGGGCCTCGCGCGTGTTTACCTGGGCCCCCGAGGCGCAAGGGCAGGAGGGCTCGGTGCGCCGCATCCTCCGTCCTAACCTGCCGCTGTCGCCTGCCCGGTGGCCCCGGGTGCCCTGGGTCATGCACTTCAAGCGCCCCGAGCGCATGAGCTCGCCTGGCGAGTCTCCTCCCTGGAAGGCGCGTTTCCGCTCTGGCGAGCCCCGGGAGCCCATCGGCCCCTGGTCGCGGATGATGTAGGACACGCTCTTTTGTCCACGGCTGGCCGCCTGGAGAAGCAGCTGCCGTAGCGGCCCGACGGCCCCCTCATTAACCTGCGGGGCATTCCGCGGTTGAAGGGGAGCCCATGACTCAGCCCCAGCGAGCCACGTCCGAGCTGTCCTCCGAGCTTTCCTCCGAGCTTTCCTCCGAGCTGTCCGCCGAAGAGGCCGCTCACGCCCCGCGCAACACGCTCAAGCCGCCCCGGCATGGGGTGTTCATCCCCGAGGTCCGCCCGGACGAGGAGCTGTTCGGCTACCTGCGGCGTGTGCACGGGGGCTTCGAGCCGCGGCTGTACCAGCAGCTGCTGGGCGCGGCCAACGCATATAAGGAAGGGGACGAGGCCATCGGGGTGGCCGCCGTGGACGAGCACTCGCGCGCCAACGCCCGGGCGCTGCTCGAGCGCACGCGGCTGGGAGAGCTCAACGCGCACCCGCCGCTCGAGGACCGGCTGTACGTCTTCATGTCGGAGGCGATCGACTCCGAGGCGCGGGCGGCCACCGCGGACTGGACGGTGGGCCGGCTGCGGGAGTTTCTGCTCAACGCCAGCGAGGAGCAGATCAAGGCGATCAGCCGGGGGCTGAGCAGCGATGTGGTCGCCTGCGTGGTGAAGCTGATGAGCGACGCGGAGCTGACCCACGTAGGCAGCAAGGTGTTCCACCCGCTGCCGGGCAGCAAGCTGGGCGCGCGGGGCTACCTGGGCGCGCGCATTCAGCCCAACTCGCCCACGGATCACCCGGACGACATCCGCTGGCAGGTGTTCAACGGCTGGGCGTTCGCGCTGGGAGACGTAGTGCTGGGCACCAACCCGGTGTCCTCCTCGCCCGAGTCGGTGGGCGCGGTGGAGTCCGCGCTGCACGAGCTTCTGGTCACCTTCGGGCTGCAAGAGGTGATGCCGCACTGCGTGCTGTCTCACATCGACATCCAGGCGCGGGTGGAGGAGCTGCAGCCGGGGACGACGGGCATCTGGTTCCAGAGCATCGCGGGCACGGAGGCGGCCAACCGCACCTTCGATGTGACGCTGGAGAAGATGGTGGAGCACGCGGCGAAGCGCAGCGGCCGGTACGGGCTGTACTTCGAGACGGGGCAGGGCGCGGACGCGACGAACGGGCAGCACGGCGGCTGCGACATGGTGCTGCTGGAGTCGCGCAAGTACGGCTTCGCGCGGGCGATGAAGCGGCGGGTAGCGCTGGCCCAAGAGAGCGCGGGGCGGCCCGTGGAGCCGTGGGTGCACGTGAACGACGTGGCGGGCTTCATCGGGCCCGAGGTGTTCCGCTCGCGGGAGCAGCTGGTGCGCTGCTGCCTCGAGGACATCGTCATGGGCAAGCTGCACGGGCTGATGATTGGCCTGGACGTGTGCTCCACGCTGCACATGGACGTGACGCTGGATGACCTGGGCTGGTGCCAGGAGCAGCTGGCGCCAGCGAGCCCCGGCTACCTGATGGCGCTGCCCACGCGCAACGATCCGATGCTGAGCTACCTGACGACGGCGTTCCAGGATCACGTGCGGCTGCGCGAGCGCTTCGGGCTGAAGGTGGATGACCGGATGTGGGCCTTCTTCCAGCAGCTGGGGGTGATCGACGCCCAGGGCAAGCCCACGAAGCACTTCGGGGATCCGCGCTGGGTGTACGCGCAGTACCGGCGGCGCAAGGGCGACACGCGCGCGGAGGCGGAGCTGCTGGCCGAGGCCGAGCGGCAGATGGCCGAGGTGCGCGCCCGGGGCGTGCCGCTGGCGGTGGGCTACGGCGAGCACGTCTGGGACATGGCGCCTGAGCTGGAGCGCGAGGTCCACGGCCACTACGAGGACGCCAAGCGGGGCATCTGGACGGAGCTGACGCCCGCGTTCCTGGAGACGCTTCCGAACGCGGTGCGGCTGCGCACGCAGGCAGCGGATCGGCGCGACTACATTCTGCACCCGGTGTCGGGCGAGCGGCTGGACGCGGCCTCGGTGCGCGGGGTGGAGGCGCTGCGCACCAGCCGGAGCGAGCGCTGGGACGTGCAGATCGTCATCTCGGACGGGCTGGATCCGCGCTCGTTGATGGACGCGGGGCACCTGGCGCCGTTCCTCGAGACGCTGCGGCGCGAGCTGGAGGCGGCCAACTACCGGGTGGCCCCCGAGCACCTGGTGGTGACGTACGGCCGGGTGCGCGCGGGCTACCAGATTGGCGAGCTGCTGTTCGGAGACGTGGCGGACACGCTGCCCCGGGCGCTGGTGCACGTGGTGGGTGAGCGCCCCGGCTCGGGGCACCATGCGTACTCGGCGTACCTGACGGCGCCCACGGGCAAGGGGTGGGCGGGGCTCGAGCGCCCGGTGGACCACGACAGCACGCGGGTGATCGCGGGCATCTCGGACACGAGCGTGAGGCCCGAGGCGGCCGCGCGCGAGGCGGTGCAGATCCTGGGAGATCTCTGCAGATGACGGGTGAAGCGGAGCCGAAGGAACCCAACACGGGCCGGATGTTCGACTACTGGCTCGGAGGCAAGCACTACTACCCGGTGGACGTGGCGGCGGCCAAGGCCTTCGAGGCCGTCTTCAATGACTTCCCCCGGGTGTTCCGCGCGCTGCGTGACTTCATCGGCCGCGCCTCGCGGTTCATCCAGGCCCAGGGCGTGGATCAGTTCCTGGTGCTGGGCTCGGGGCTGCCGACCCAGGGCAACGTGCATGAGGCCGTGCCGGGGGCCCGGGTGCTCTACACGGACATCGATCCGGCCAACATCGAGCTGGGGCAGCGCATCCTGGCCGGAGTGCCTGGCACGGGGTACGCGTTCTGCGACGCGACGAACCTGAGCACGCTGGACATGGGCACGGTGGCGCGGGTGCTGGGGCCGCTGCGCCGGCTGGGCATCATCATGGTGGGAGTCGAGGCGTTCATGCCCGACGACGCCCTGCGCGTCACCTGCCAGAAGCTCTACGAGCTGGCGCCGCCCGGCAGCTACCTGGCCTTCGACTGTGACAGCCCCAAGGGGCTGGATCACCCCGAGCTGATCAAAATGATGGGCCCGGGGTTCCACATGCGCACGCGCGAGCAGCTCGCGGCGGTGCTCGGACCGTGGCGGCTCACCGAGGAGGGCATCCAGCCCGTGGCCGAGTGGCGCAACCCGGGCAAGCCGGCCGAGATCCCCGCGTACATGCTCGGGGGAGTGGCGGCGAAGCCGTAGGCCTACCTGGCCAGGGGCTTGCTGTTGGTGATGCTCAGGCCGCTCTCCGTCGCGGTGGCGAACACCTCGCTGCCGGCGGGGATGTTGAGCACGGTGCGCACGGCCCGGGTGCCCAGGACGAACTTCACCTCGACGTTGTGATCGCCCGGCGCCACGTCATGGATGACGACGAGCTGGGACTGGCCCGCGCCCTTGCGCGTCCCATCGATGGACACGGTGCACGCCTTGGGGCAGCGCACCGACAGCGTGGAGGGCGCGGTGCCAGTGGCCTTGGTGTCCTTCTCTTTGGAGAGCGGGGTGCTCTCGGTGATGGTCAGCTTCTTGGTGCTGCTGATCATCGCCGTCACCTTCATGCCGGCGGGCACGTCGGCGTAGCCGTTGAACAGGGGCCGGTTGAAGATGCCGCCGGTGACTTCCACCCGGCGCTGGCCCGCGGGCACGTCCTTGAACTCCCAGGTGCTCGTGTCCTTGCGCAGGCCGTACTTTCCATCCAGGCGCACGGTGCAGTCCTCGATGCAGCGCACGGTCATGGTGGAGCTCCCCGCGGGTTTGGCCTCGGCGGGCTTGGCCTCGGCGGGAGGTGCACCCTGAGCGAAGGAGGAACTGGCGGCGAGCAGAAGCAGGACGGCGGCAAGACGCATGGGGAGCGGAAGCCTTTCGTGAGTCGCGACAGCACTGGCCTACCGTCAGGTGCCGCCCCCGTCAACTCGCGCCTGGTGAAGAGCTGGCGTCAGGGCCGCGCCAGCTCGCGTGCCGCGCAGTGCACGCCCTGGACGACCTGGGCCATGCGCCCGTAGTCGAGCGTGTCCCAGGTATCGGTGGGCTCGTGGTAGCGCGGGTTCCGGAAGAAGGCGGTGTCGGTGATCATCGCGGCGCGGTAGCCCTCGGCCCAGTAGCTGCCGTGATCCGAGAAGTCGATGCCCTTAAGGCTTGGAGGCGCGTTGAGGAACTCGACGGGCAGCGGGCCACCGCCCCGCATCGCGGTGGCCACCTGGCGCACCAGCCCGCCATCGTCCAGGCCTCCCACGACGGCGATGAAGTTTCCGGTGGAAGGGTAGTGCCAGCGCAGCTGTGGCACCGGGTAGCGCTGGCTGTCGGGCGCGTCGGTGAAGGTGCCAATCATCTCCAGCGAGAGCATGGCGCGAACCTTCACCCCCGCCTCGCGCAGGGACTTCGCGTGCACGCGGCTGCCCATGTGCTCGGAGCGGAAGTAGGGCGGCTCCTCCAGGGTGTAGCCCACCAGGTCCACCCGCATGGGCGGCGGCTTCTGGCCCAGCAGCACCGCCAGCTCCAACAGGCCCGCCACGCCGCTGGCGTTGTCATCCGCGCCGGGCTGAGGCCCCGCCGCGTCGTAGTGGGCGCCAATGACGATGCGCTCGCCCGTCTCCGGGCCGAAGCGGGCGATGACGTTGCGGTAGCTCCGCTCCTCCACGCGGTACGGCTGGGACTCCACCTGGCCTCCGGCTTTGGCCAGCTGCTCGGCGACATAGTCCGCCACGCGCTCCAGGTTCTCCGGGTGGCTGAAGTCGCGAGGGTGGAACGTCTCGGAGAGGGCTCGGACGTGGGTCTCCAGGCGCTTGGGGTCCACCGAGCCCGGCTCGCACGCGGCAGGCGCGGACAGAGGGCGGAGCCACCACGTGATTCCCGCCGCGATCATCAGCACGGTGGCGGCCAGTGTGCTCAGCCCCCACCGCATCCATCGCCTGCCCATGCGCTCCTCCTGTGCTTCAGGTGGAGCACCATAGCCGTGTCACGGGTGCGGCGCGCCAGCGCTGGTGGAGTGAGGCCCGGGCGCCCGGAGTGCTACCTTGCCAGGGGTGAAGCCGCTCTCGCCAAGGCTCCTGCTCGCCGCGCTGCTCGTCACGGGCCTGCTGCTGCTCGGCGTGCTACCCCGGCTCTTCGACTGGCTGCGCGAGCAGGGCGGTGTCCAGAGAGCCCCCGCGCCAGGCCTGCTGCTGGTGGCGCGCCCCGGCAGCGTGGATGGCAACTTCGACAAGACGGTGGTGCTGCTGGTGGAGGTGAGCCCGGAGCGGACCTGGGGGCTGGTGCTCAACCGGCTGCGCGCTCCGCGGGATGAGGCCCTGCCTGGGGACGTCTCCCGCTGGGGTGGGCCGGTGCGGCCGGAGCTCCGCACGACGCTGCTCCGGACGGCAACGCCTCCCGCGGACGCCCAGCCCCTGCTCCCAGGGCTTGCCTGGCGGCAGGGCTCCGCGCCGGAGGCCTCTCCTGCCCTCTCCGCGCTCACCTTCACTGGCATCGCCGCGTGGCTGCCGGGACAGCTTGAGCGCGAGCTGGAGCAGGGCGGCTGGTTGCTGGAGGAGGGCAGCGCCCAGAAGGTGTTCTCCGAGCCCGGAGCCCTCTGGGCCGAGTGTGTCGCGCGGCACCTATAAGGAGCGTGCCGCGCTCAGCCCTCCGTGCCACCGCTGCGCCTCTTACAGGCCCAGCTTCTTGCGCCAGTTGGCGGACCACTCCTCCATCTGCTGGGCGTACAGCTCCACGTCGTTGCCATCGCTGGCGGGAGCGTAGCGGCTCACCAGGGCGTGCCAGTCGCGGTTGTCCACCTCCTCGCGGTAGACGGTGCCCAGCAGGTGCACCTGCGCCTGGATGCCCTTGTCCACGCTGGGGAAGTGGGTGAAGTTGCCCTCACCGTCCGGCGTGCCACCGAACTGCGCCTCCCAGTCGGCCCAGCGCAGGTTGCCGGGGTTGTTGTTGGCGATGGACAGGTTGTTCTCCGGCGACAGGAAGCTGGACTCCTTCTGCAGCTGCGCCATCACGAAGTCCACGGGCACGTTCTCCTTGCGGCAGGCGGCCACGATCGTCTCTCCCTGGCCCGCCAGCCCCGTGTCCTCCAGCTCGGCGTTCACGCGCTGAGCCAGCGCGGCGTCCTCCGCGGACAGCCCGCTCACGCCCGTGGTGCCCTGGGTGCCCGAGGTGGAACCCGTGGCCGGAGCGGTGCCCACCTGGCCCTGATCATTCACCCAGTATTCAACCTCGGCGCCGCGCGGGAAGCTGTCGTAGACGTGGCCGTCGTTGAAGCACTCGCTGCCGGCCTGGGCGATGGCGGGCCCGTTGCCCGTCACCTCACCGGGGCGCACCACCGCGATGTGGCCAATGCCGCCCTGGTTGTCCCAGCTGGCCACGGTGGGGTGGCCCTGGTTGGCCATCGCCTGCGCCTCCTCGGCGCTCACCTTGCGCCAGCCATTCTTGGCGCCGTGCTGGTTGAGCCAGGCGTTGGTGGCGTTGGCGTCCAGCTCGCGGCCCTGGCCCTGCGCGGTGGCGTTGCCGTTGGCATCCACCCAGTGCGGCAGCTCCGCACCCATGGCCTTCGTCACGTCCCACGCGAAGATGTTGCAGTAGGTGTTGCCCTCGCGCGGCTGGTAGCGCGGGTTGCTGCCCACGGCGAACTGGTTGATGACGTTGTCGTAGGTGGCCGCGTTGCGAGCGCTCGGGCTGCCCTGCTCGGGGGCCGTCACGGGCTCCCAGGCATTCACGTTGGTGGTGCCCGCCGCCGCGGTGGAGCCGTCATAGGCAACGCCGCTGGAGCTCGGGGTGCCGCTCGTGGGGGCCGTGGAGGATGAAGGGGACGAAGCGGAGGCGGCGCCGCCGTTGCGCGCCTGGTACTCGGAGGAGCCCTTGATCCACTCCTCGATGAAGGCGGTGATCTGCTCCAGCGGCTTGCCCTCGGCGCTCATCCGGTCGATCTCGCCCGAGAACGTCTCCAGCCCGGTGCCATCCACCTCGCGGCCCAGCAACTGCTGGTACATGTCATTGAGGTAGGCCTGCTTGTCGCTGACCGAAGGCTGCGCGGCGCTGGCCGCCGCCGGGGTGCTGCTCTCGGTGGGAACGGCGCCGCCGGTCCGCTGGAACTCCGCCACGCTGAAGGTGCGCCCCGAGCCCTGGACCGGGACCTGCGCCTGGGCCTGCGGCACCTGGAGGCTCACGGGCGGCCGGCGCGGGGTGGGCTGAGTCTCGAAGCCATCTCCGGGCCGGAAGAGCGGCTTGCGGGAGGGGCCCTCGGACCGGGAGGGAATCACCGGCTCGTTGCGCACCGCCGGGGGGCCACGGTGGGTCGTCACAGGGGAAGCACTGCCGTTCACGCGTCCGAAAGAGGTCGTCATCGCCGTATCTCCGAAGGTTGGGGGAGGAAGCTGCACGCCGTATGCAAATTTATTATTGCTCGGAGGGTGCAAGAAGTTGCGTGGGCGGACGCATTTCCTCCTCGGCGCGCGAGAAAGCTCAGAGGTTGCAGGGAGTTAGAGGCGCTTACGGCAAGCGCAGCAGCCGGCGGAGGCTCTCGGCGAGGACCAATTTCCCCTCGTCCACGGAGAGGCCCTGGTGGCGGCGCATCGTGTCCCAGGCGGGGAAGGACGTGGCCATCACGATGGAGTTGGTGATGGTGGCACGCACGTGCTCGGGCTGGGCGTCCAGCTCGGGGGTGAAGGTGGTGATGACCTGGATGGCATTGGCGACGCGGCCCTGGTTGAGCGCCGCGGCGATGCTGGGGGATTCGTGCTCCTTGAGCTTGCCGGAGCGGCGCAGCGGGCCGACGGACTCGAACAGGGCCGCGCGCTTCTGGACGAAGAGCTCGAGGCGCTCGTCGAAGGGCCCCTCGCCAGAGGGGAAGGGCAGATGGGGCAGGATGCGCGTCTGGAACATGGCCGCGAACATCTCGGTGAAGAGCGACTCCATGTCCTTGAAGTGGTGGAACACCAGGCGCAGGGACACGCCCGCGCGCTCGGCGACGGCCTGGGCGGAGGGCGCCAGGTTGCCCGCCTCGAGCAGCTCCATCATGGCGTTGATGATGGCGGCGCGAGCGCGGTGGCTGCGGGCGAGGCGGCCATCGATGGGCGGATCCTGTTCGGTGGTCATGGCGAAGTCGGCGGCGACTCTACCCGATGGGCAGGCCAGACCCACCAGGTCCGCGCGGTGGGCCACCCCGGCCGAGACGTCAGCCACCCGACGCTCAGCGAAAAAGCGTGGTGCCGCCGCGCGATACCGGGGATGGTTTGTCCGAGGTGACCCTGGCCCCTGGGAGGGTAGGAGAGTCCGAATGACGATCGAGTCTCACGAGAAACCGCCTCGCCGCCACTTCTCGATGATCCGGACCTTCGTGCTCGCGGACTTCGTGACGCTGGGCAACGGCTTCGCGGGCGCGGGGACCATCCTGTCGGCAATGCAGTTCCTGGCCTCGGGTGATCAGCGCTGGCTGTGGCTGTCGTTCGGTCTGATGCCGCTGGCGCTGGTGCTGGACTTCCTGGATGGCCGCATCGCGCGCTGGCGCTTCAAGTCCTCGCCGCTGGGCGCGGACCTGGACTCGCTGGCGGATGTCATCTCCTTCGGCATGGCGCCCGCGGCGCTGGGCTTCGCGGTGGGCATGCGCGGCGCGCTGGACATCGTGGTGCTGCTGTACTTCGTGGCCTGTGGCATCAGCCGCCTGGCGCGCTTCAACGTGACGTCGGCCGAGCTGAGCGACGGCACGGGCAAGGTGAAGTACTTCGAGGGCACGCCCATTCCCACGAGCCTGGCGCTGGTGGCGGTGCTGGCGGTGGCGACGTGGCAGGGCCGCATCGGGCCCGGTGAGCAGCTGCTGGGCGGAGTCTGGCAGGTGGGCTCGCTGTCGCTGCACCCGCTGGTGTTGATGTACCTGGTCAGCGGCAGCGCGATGATCTCCAAGACGCTGCGCATCCCGAAGATCTGAGCTTTCCGTCCGCGCCCGTGGACAGGAGCGTCCACGGCCCGGGATGGCCACGGAGGAAATCCGAGGTTTCCTCGCCTGCCGCGCTCGAAATGCCCGGCTTCTGTCGCTCGGCTCGCTCCTTGCTCAGCGGAGCGCCGGGGACGATTGACGGGCGCGACGGTCCCCCGCACCCTTGAGGGTATGGGACAGCGCGCGGACATACGTGGCGGTGCCTTTCCCCAGGCCCCCACGCAGGAAGAGTGGGAGCGGATGGGGCCGGAGGAGCAGGCCCAGGTGGTGGCCGCGCTGCCTGGTGAGGTGTCGTACGAAGAGATGGCCATGCCGGAGGGAGACCGGCATTCGCGCGCCAAGCTTCGCGTGAGGGACGCGTTGGAGGGTTACTTCCGCCACCAGCGGCGCAAGGTGTACGTGGGCATGGAGTTGCCCGTGTACTACCCGGCCGAGCGCCGCTTTGCGCCGGACCTGTTGGTGGTGCTGGAGGCGGAGAACCACGAGCGCGACAAGTGGATGGTGAGCTACGAGGGCAAGGGGCTGGACTGGGTGATGGAAGTGCACGTGGGCGGCGACCGGAAGAAGGACGCCGAGTTCAACGTGGAGCGCTACGCCCGGCTCGGTATCCCCGAGTACTTCATTTACGACCGCTCACGGGAGGAACTGCTGGCGTACCGGCTGCCCAGCCCCGAGGCCCGCAGGTATGAGCGGCAGCAGCCGCGGCAGGGCCGGTACGAGTCACAGGTGCTGGGGCTACAGCTGGAAGTGGTGGAGGACAGCCTGCAGTTGTGGGCCGGTCACGAGCGCCTGCTCGAGTCGGCGGAGTTGCTGGAGCAGATGCGCAAGAAGCTCGAGGAAGTGCAGCGGCGAGCAGAAGCTGCGGAGCGTCGCCTGGCGGCCCTTGGGGCCGGGCCCGAGTCCTCGTAGCAGCCCCGTTACCTGGTGGACAGCAGCGCCCATGGAACTGCCGTGCCCTCGACGCCCGCGTCCTGGCCCGCCGTTTGCCATGGGGGTGTCCTTGCTCGCTCCATACCGGGTGCCTAGTTTCCCCACTTGATCCCTGTGGGCTCCCAGCGTGGGTGGGGGGAGTAGCAGGGTGGGTGGCAGGCCGGGTGGCAGGGCCGGGTGACGGTGTGGGGGTGGGGATGGGTGCCAGGAGTGGGCGCTGGGGTCTCTGGGCTCTCGTGGTGGGGCTGATTGCCGGGTGCGCGGATCGCGAGCGCTCGTCGATGGCGGACGGCCGGCTGACGGCCACGCCCGGCGGAATCGACTTCCAGCGTGTGGCGGTGTTCGACGGGCGCGAGACGGAAGTCACGCTGCGCAACGTGGGCCGCGCGCGCATCACCGTACAAGAGGTCTGGGTCGAAGGCCCCGATGGCGCGTACCGGGCCTCCTTCACCCACGAGGGGCCGCACAGCCTGTTGCCCGGCAGCGAGTGCAAGCTCAAGGTGCGGTTTGCTCCGCTGGAGCCAGGGGCGCTGCCGGCCACGCTGGTGGTGCGCTCCGATGCGAAGCTGGAGCCCGTGCTGCGCCTGCCGCTGCAGGGCGCGGGCGTGGATGCCTGGGCGCGCGTGTCGCCGCGCCGGCTGGACTTTGGCCGCATCGAGGCGGACTCCTCCAAGACGCTGAACGTCATGGTGGAGAACCCCACGGACATGCCGGTGGAGGTGGTGCCCAAGCTGGTGGGTGCGGACAAGGAGGAGTTCTCCATCGCTCCGGTGACGCTGGGGCCGAACGAGACGCGCGCGCTGCCGCTGACGTTCAGCCCGGTGAAGGTGGGGCGCAAGAGCGTGGCGCTGGCGGTGATGCCGTGCGCCGGCTGCGCGGACGTGCCGGTGCACGTGGTCGCCGAGTCCCTGGATCGCGCGGTGTTGGCCGAGCCCACGGAGCTGGACTTCGGCGGAGTGCCCATCGACAAGGACAAGCGGCTGGTGTCCCGCATCCGCAACATCAGCACCGAGCCGATGACGGTGTCGCGCCTGGAGCTGGCCGGCACGGACGTGTCGTTCAGCCATGCGGCCACGGACTTCCCGCTGGTGCTGCAGCCGGGCGAGGTGCGCGAGTGGGAGGTGCGCTACAGCCCCGGCCACATGGGCCCCGCGGAGGACACCGCTCGCTACTTCGTGGAGAGCAAGCGCAACCCCCTCATCGCCGTGCCGCTGCTGGGCCATGGCGGCGCGGCGGAGCTGTGCGTCTCTCCGGTGGCCCATGACTTCGGCCAGAAGCCGCTGGGCTCGAAGACGGCGCTCACCGTCAACATCAAGCACTGCGGCTCGGAGAACGGCGGTCCGCTGAGGCTCACCGGCCTGCGGTTCGAGCCGGATGCCTCGGGCCCGGTGCAGTTCAACCACTCGCCGCTGACGCTGCCGCACACGCTGGCGCCGGGCGAGGAGATCAACGTCAAGGTCTTCTATGAGCCCACGCGAGAGGGTGCCACCACCACCGCGCTGATGCTGTCGACGAATGCGTTCAACGCGGGCTCGGTGCGGTTTGACTTCCGGGGCACGGCGCAGCGCCACGCGCCCTGCCAGCTCGCCATCACTCCGGCGGCGCTGAACTTTGGCACCGTGCCCCCGGGCAAGGGCGCGGTGCTGGGCGTGAAGCTGGAGAACCGCGGGGGCGATCTGTGCCCGGTGAAGAACATCCGGCTCCGGGATGACGGGGGAGGGGTGTTCCGGCTGCCGGGCGGCGAGCTGGACGGCGTGGTGATGCTGCCCAACGACTGGTTCGCCCTGCAGGTGGCCGTCAACGCCCCGGACACGGGAGGCTCGTTCCAGGGCACGCTGCAGATCGAACAGGCCGATCCGGCCAACCCCCTGGTGCTGGTGCCCATGCAGGTGCACTCGCAGGGGGCCTGCCTGATGGCCACCCCGCGCTTCGTGGACTTCGGCGTGGGGCGCCGGGACTGCCCGCCGCAGCCGCGCCAGGTCAACTACATCAACGCGTGCCGGCAGCCGATCACCGTCTCCGGAGTGCGCCTGGGGCCCGGCACCACGGACGTGGAGTTCTCGCTGCGCTCGGCGCCAACGCCCCTGCCGCTCACCCTGCAGCCGGGTGACGCCTTCTCGGCGGAGGTGCAGTACTTCGCCCAGGTGGCCGGAATGAACGTGTCGCCGCTCTACGTGGACTCGAGCGATCTGCCCCAGCCGTTGCTGGTGCCGCTCGTCGGCGAGTCCTCCAAGCGCGTGGACAAGACGGACACCTTCGTTCAGCAGGACGGCACCAAGGTGGACGTGCTCTTCGTGGTGGACAACACCGCCTCCATGGTCGAGGAGCAGCCGCGCTTCATCAACGCGCTGCCGGCCTTCGTGAGCACCGCGCTGGACAAGCGGGTGGACCTGCGCGTGGCGGTGACCACCACCGGCATTCACGCCGAGTCCAACCAGTGCCCGGGTGGCGCCGCGGGCGGCGAGGCGGGCCGCTTCTTCCCGGTGGATGGCAGCCGCGAGCGCATCTTCAGCCAGAGCACGCCCAACCTGGCCGCGCGGCTGCAGGCCAATGCCCAGGTGGGGCAGTGCGCCTCGGTGGAGCAGGGCTTCGAGGCCGTGCGCCGGGCGCTCTCCGAGCCGCTGGTGGGCGGGGCGGATGATCCGCGCACGCCGCAGCCCAATGACGGCAACGCGGGCTTCCTGCGCGACGAGGCCGCGCTGGTGGTCGTCTTCGTGGGCGACGAGGATGATCACTCGCCGGACAGCGTGGACACCTACGTGCGCTTCTTCCAGACACGCAAGGGCCAGTTCCAGCCCCAGCGCACGACGATCTACGCCATCGCGCCCACGGGCGCGGCGTGCGGCACGGCGGGCGGCTCGGGCACGCGGTACGCGGAGGCCACGGCGCGCACGGGTGGCGAGGTGCTCTCGGTGTGCGCTTCGGACTACGCGCCGCTGCTGCGCAACGTGGCCACCAGGGCGTTCTCTCCGCAGGATCGCTTCCCACTGAGCGAGCTGCCTGCTCCGGGCTCGGTGGCGGTGCGGGTGAACGGCTCGCCGGTGTCCAGCGGCTGGCGCTACGACGGCCCCACCAACACGGTCGTCTTCTCGGTAAGCCCGGCGCCAGGCGCTCGGGTGGAAGTCGCCTACCGGCGCGCCTGTAAGTAGGCGCCGGGAGCGGGGCGGGGCCGATTTTCCGGCTCCGCACAGGCATGTCGGCCCCAGGTGCTACAGGGCTGCATCTACCTGTGTGGATGACCAGAAAGTTGGAGGACCTCACGTGCTGAGTACCCTGAGCCCGTTCCCGCCACAGCCGAGGAGGCGCCCGGTGAGCTCCCAGCAGCCCAAGCAATCGAAGTCGTCCGAGCCGCGTCCCGCCCGCTCGGCCGGGGGCCTGCGCGTCATCCAGGGCGAAGGCCAGCGCCGGCCCGACGAGCCTCTCACCTCCCGGGATGCCGTGGCCCGCGTGCTGATGGAGGCCGGAGCGGACATGCTGCTGCGCCGGATTTCTCCTCAGCGGGCCGAGGAGATCGAGCGCCGGGTCGACCGGGTGCTGGATCTCTTCGACCGGGTGGACGACAACCCCATCCTGATGCCGGTGCTGCGCCGCCACCTGGACGAGCTGGAGACGCTGATGCGCGAGACTCGCGAGAAGCGTCCGGCCCGCCGGGGGGGTTGATCGCTCGCTTGCTCCCTCCTGGGGGGCGTTGCGAATTTGCGAAAGCGAATCCGGGGTTTGACCCCCCTGGCGGTGGCGCTTACGCTCCGGTCTTTGGAGGTCGGGCCCCCCTCGCATCGTGTCGGTCGAGAACTACGGCAACTACCAGCTCGTGAAGAAGCTCGCCATGGGCGGGATGGCGCAGATCTACCTTGCGCGCCGCAAGGGGACTGACGCCTCCGGCGAGCTGGTGGTCGTCAAGCGCATTCTGCCGCACCTGGCCGAGAACCTGGAGTTCGTCCGGATGTTCCTGGACGAGGCCCGGATCGCCGCGCGGCTGGCGCACCCCAACATCGTGCAGATCCACGATCTGGGCGCCCAGGACGACAGCTTCTTCCTGGCCATGGAGTACATCCACGGCGAGGACCTGCGGCGCATGTGCAAGCGGGCCAATATCCAGGGCACTCCGCTGCCGGTGCCGCTGGCGTGCCGCATCATCAGCGATGCGTGCGCGGGGCTGGACTACGCGCACAAGAAGACGGACCCCTCGGGCAAGCCGCTGGACATCGTCCACCGGGACGTGTCACCGCAGAACATCCTCGTGTCGTTCAGCGGCGCGGTGAAGGTGGTGGACTTCGGCATCGCCAAGGCGGCGGACCAGGCCACGGTGACGCGCTCGGGGGTGCTCAAGGGCAAGTACTCGTACATGTCGCCGGAGCAGGCCGCTGGCCAGCGCGTGGACTGCCGCAGCGACGTGTTCGCGCTGGGCGTGGTGCTGTACGAGATGGTGACGAACACGCGGCTGTTCAAGCGCTCCACGGACATGCAGACGCTGACCGCGGTGGCCGAGTGCCATGTGACGCCGCCCTCGCAGATCGCCCCGCGCGTGCCGCCCGAGCTGGACGCCATCATCATGAAGGCGCTGGCCCGGGATCCGAACACGCGCTACGCCGAGGCGCTGCAGCTGCAGGCGGCGCTCGAGCAGTACCTGGCGGACCACGAGTACGCGGCGAGCTCGGCGGATCTGGCCGCCTTCATGCGCCAGGTGT
Organism: Myxococcaceae bacterium; assembly: GCA_035296065.1. Classification (GTDB taxonomy): domain Bacteria; phylum Myxococcota; class Myxococcia; order Myxococcales; family Myxococcaceae; genus DATHBR01. Next base: position 140,745 of record DATHBR010000051.1, read on the forward strand.
ACGCGGACCGGCTGGCCCGCGAGGCGCGCGGGGGCACGGTGGAGGTGGACGAGGATCCCCCGCTCACCGGCCAGCGCACCGCGGTGGAGGGCCAGCGCCGCCCGAGCCTCACGCCCAGCACCCCCGCCTCGAAAGAGGTGACGCGCGCGGAGCGGGGAGAGCCAGCCCCCGCGGCGGCCAGGGAGGTGACGCGGCCGGATCGCGGCGAGCTGGTGCCGGCCGTGCCCATCGAGTCCGTGGAGGTGACGGATCGCACGCACCGCCCCTCGCGCCCGCTCAAGGCCGTCGAGGCGCGCAAGGAAGAGCCGCCGGACCGGATACGCCCGGAGCGGCGGCCCACGGGCCTGCGCCCGCCCATTGATCCCCGCTTCCAGGAGATGGAGACCCGGCCGGTGATGATGGCCGACCTGGAGCGGACGAACGACGAGGCGACCAACGACGATCAGCCCACGCTCTTCGAGACATCGGGGAACTCGAACCCGGATGCAGGCGCCCAGACGGAGATGACGGTGTTGCCGGCGCGCGTGGTGAGAAAGCGACGCCGGAGGGCCCTCACCGCCGCCATCGCCGGAACCGTGTCCGCGGTAGTGGTGGCCCTGGGCCTGTGGCTGTACCTGAAGCCGCAGCCGCCACCGGCGCCGCCGCCAGTGCTGGCCACGGTGCGGCTGGAGACGGTGCCCCCGGGAGCGAAGGTGTTGTTCGAGGGCAAGGTGCTGCCGGGGGTGACGCCCCTGGTGCTGCCACCGGTGGCCGCGGGCAGCTACCCGGTGACGCTCACCCGCGAGGGGTATCAGCAGCTGCGCTCCACGGTGGAGATCCCCGCCTCGGGCGCGGTGACGCCGGAGCCGCTGCGGCTCGAGCAGGTGCCCGCGCCGCCGCCGGAGCCTCCGGTGGCGGTGAAGGATCCACCGAAGCCGGGGGTGCCGGCCCCGGCGCCCGCGGAGGTCCAGCTCACCCTGGAGACCGAGCCCTCGCAGGCGACGATCCGCGTGGATGGGCAGGAGCGTGGCCAAGGCCCGCTGGTGGTGCCGGTGAAGGCCGAGCAGGAACTGGAGATCACCGTGAGCGCCCCGCAGCACCGGCCGCTCACGCGCAAGCTCAAGGTGGGCCCGGGCCCCACGCAGGTGGAGCGCTTCGCGCTCGAGCCGCTGCCCAAGCCGGCCCCCGTCGTCGCTGTTCCCGTGAGGCAACCGCGCGTGGAGCCGCCCAAGCCCGCTCCCGAGGCCCCCAAGGCGATGGTGCGCTTCGCGGTCACCCCGTGGGCCGAGGTGTCCTGCGGCGGGCGCAACCTGGGCACCACGCCCTTCGAGGCCGTGGCGCTGCCGGTGGGCGTGTACCAGTGCCGCTTCCACAACCCCGATCTGGGCCGCACCCTCACCCAGCGCGTCGAGGTGAAGGCCACCGGGCTGAACAAAGTCGTGGTGAAGTTCTAGCCATGCTCGGGATGCTTCCGTGACGCTCGAGGCTGGGGACCGGATTGGGAAGTACGTGGTGCGCGGCAAGCTCGCCGAGGGTGGCATGGCGGAGATCTACCTGGCCACTTCGCAGGGCGCCGAGGGCTTCGAGAAGGAAGTCGTCATCAAGCGGGTGCGCTCGTTCCTGGCGACGGATCCCGGCTTCGTGGACATGTTCATCGCCGAGGCGCGGCTGGCCTCGCAGCTCAACCACGCCAACGTGGTGCAGATCTTCGACTTCGCCAAGCACGAGGACACGTACTACCTGGCCATGGAGTACGTGCTCGGCTGCTCGCTGGCGGACCTGAGCAAGAAGTGCAAGAAGCTGGACGAGCGGATGCCGCCGGTGCTGGTGGCTCACATCGGCGCGGAGGTCGCCCGGGGCCTGCACTACGCCCACCGGCTCAAGGTGAACGGCGAGCCGCTCTTGCTCGTTCACCGGGATGTCACTCCGCACAACGTGCTGCTGTCGTTCGACGGGGCGGTGAAGCTCACCGACTTCGGCATCGCCAAGGCGGGCAACAAGCTCACCTCGCCGGGCGCGCTCAAGGGCAAGTTCGCGTACATGTCTCCCGAGCAGTCTCGCGGCGAGGCGGTGGACGCGCGCACCGACGTGTTCGCCCTGGGCATCGTCCTGTGGGAGATGCTCACCGGGGGCCGGCTGTTCAACGCGGACTCGGATGTCGCCGTGCTGCGCGCGGTGCAGCAGGGCGACATTCCGCCTCCGAGCCGCCACGCGAACATCCCGGAGGATCTGTCCGCCGTGGTGATGAAGGCGCTGGAGCGGGACATGGAGGCCCGCTTCCAGACGGCGGGCGAGCTGGAGCGGGCCCTGGTGCAGTGCGTGCTCAACCATGCCCAGTCCGCGGATGACACGGACCTGGCCGCCTTCCTGCGCCGCGTCTACACCAGCGAAGCCCCCTCCGTGATGGCGGTCGGCCAGGAGCAGCATACGCGCCCGTCCCGAGGTGCCAGGCCGCTCCCCGAGCAAGTCGAGACGAATCCAGAGGTGGCCCCCTCGGGGACCACCGACGTGACTTCTCGGGGGCGGGGCAAATCGCTGTCCAGCGCGGGGGAGGGCAGCGGAACCGGGAAGACTGGCAAGGGCGTGCCCGGCCAGGAGGACACGGACAAGCTCCCGGACTACGCGCGGACCGTGTCTCTGTCCAGGCCCGCCCCCGAGGCCGTTGCTCAGGCCGCCGGTGAAGCCCCGGCCGGGTCCCGCCGCATGGGCCTGTGGGTGGGGTTGGGCCTGGGGACCGTGCTCGCCCTGGCGGGCGTCGGGGCGCTGGTGAGCTCGAAGTCCCCGCCGCCCACCACGGCCGCCGCCGTGCCACCGGCGACTCCCGAGCCCGCTCCCCAGGCCGTTCCCGATGCCGGGACGCCCGAGGGGACGGGGGCGATGGCCGCCATTCCCGCTCCCGAGGCCGCTCAGCCCGAGGCTCGGCCCGAGGCTCGGCCTGAGCCGGCCCCCGTCCATGCCGCGCCGGCCCTGGGCAGCTTGAGGGTCCTCGCCACGCCGTACGCCACCATTCTGGTGAACGGCAAGTCGTACGGTGAGGTGCAGGGGGTCCGCACCATCAAGCTGCCCCCTGGCACGTACACGCTCACCCTTGAGCACCCCAAGGGCAAGAAGACCGAGAGCATCACCATCGAGCCCAACAGCACGTTGCGCCGCGAGCTGCGCGTCCGCTGAGCCCCGCGCGGCGCCCCCCCCCCTCAGCCCACTTCCGAGCCGCTCCTGACCTGGCCCCGACGCCGGGCTGAGACCTCACGCCCATAGTTCTGTTCATTTCTGAACAGTCAATTTTCTTGCCTTCCGGCTTGACAGGTGCCGCCGAAATCTGGCACTCAAAGCAATATCTTCAGTATTCTCCATTAAGTGCTCTATATTGAATGGAAGGCATGGAACTGCTGGGCCCAGAGGAGATCGAACGGATCGAGCGCGAGAACGCCGGAGGTCTACCGGCGAGCGCGATCCTGGAGATTTTCCGTCCTCGGGGCGTGCAGCTCTCGGAGGCCACCTTCCGCAAGTACGTGCAGGCGGGCCTGCTGCCGCGCAGCCGCCGCGTGGGCCGCAAGGGCAAGCACCAGGGCAGCCTGGGGCTCTACCCGGTGGAGGCCGTGCGGCGCATCAACGCCATCAAGAAGATGATGGCCGAGGGGCACACGCTGGAGGACATCAAGCGCTCGTTCCTCTTCCACAGGAACCACATTGACCAGCTCGAGCGGGACTTGTCCCAGGTGCTCAACGGGTTTCAGAGCGAGCTGGGCGGGCGGCCATTCGGGGGCGAATACCGCCAGGCGCTCGAGGAGCAGTTGGCAAACCTGCGGCGTCGCGCGCAGGATCTCGTCCGGGACGTGGCACGTCTGGGCAGTGCGGTGACGGCGCATGGAGACGAAACGCCCCGTTCGCAATAGGATGCTACAGGCCTGGGCAACCGGATAGATTGGCTACATCTGGAGGGGACATGTCGGAAGTGAAGCAGCTTCAGGGCGAGGAGGGTGGCGCGGCCGAGGATGGGCAGCCAGAGGAGCGCCGCCGCTCGAAGACGATGTCGCGCAAGGAGATGGCGCGCGATCTGCGTCGGCGCCGGCTGGCCGGGCAGGTGGATCCCGAGGAGTCCGAGCTCCTCACGCAGATTGAAGCCCAGCGGCCGCGCACGCGCGCCGACTGCGTGAATGGCCCTCGGCCGTGCCTGTTCGTCTCGTGCAAGCACAACCTGTATCTGGACGTGAACCCAGAGACGGGCTCCATCAAGCTCAACTTCCCGGACAAGGAGATCACCGAGCTGGAGCACACCTGTGCTCTGGACGTGGCCGAGAAGGGCGGCATTACGCTCGAGGAGGTGGGGGAGATCATGAACCTCACCCGCGAGCGCATCCGCCAGGTGGAGACGCGCGGGCTGATGAAGCTGCGCGAGGCCACCGAGGCCGAGCCGCCCGTGTCGGCCCGCAAGCCCTGAGCCTGAAGTCGCCGTGGGAAGCCACGGCTTGCGCGGCGCGTTGACACCTTGGGGGGCGGTTGGTAACACCGCCGCGTCCCTTTGACCGCGAGGCGCACTCACACGTGCTGGCTCTCCTGAGCGTTTCCGATAAACGCGGGCTGGTCCCTTTCGCGCAGGGCCTGGTCCAGCGCGGCTACCGGCTGTTGTCCACCGGCGGCACCCTGGCGGCGCTGCAGGCCGCGGGTGTTGCCGCGACCAAGGTCTCCGAGCACACGCAGAGCCCGGAGATTCTCGGCGGCCGGGTCAAAACCCTGCACCCCCGCATCCACGGCGGCCTGCTCGGGCGGCTGGATGTAGAGAGCGACCGGGCGGAGCTGGCCACCCATGGCATCACCCCCATCTCCATCGTCGCGGTGAACCTGTACCCCTTCCGGCAGACGGTGGCCTCGGGGGCCAGCGAGGCCGACACCATCGAGCAGATTGATATCGGTGGCCCGGCCATGGTGCGCGCGGCGGCGAAGAACTCGCGCCATGTCACCGTGGTGGTGGACCCGGACGACTACCCAGCCGTGCTGGAGGAGCTGGAGAAGTCCGGCCAGGTGGGCGAGGAGACGCGGCGCCGGATGATGCGTAAGGCGTTCGCGCACACGGCGGCCTATGACGCGGCCATCGCCGGGTGGCTGTCGGGGCAGGCCCAGGAGCCGTTCCCCGCCGAGCTGTCGCTGCCCTTCCAGAAGGTGCAGGGCCTGCGCTACGGCGAGAACCCCCACCAGCGGGGCGCCTTCTACCGCGAGTACGCCGCTCCGGCCGAGCCCACGGTGGCCTTCTCCAAGGTGCTGCAGGGCAAGGAGCTGTCCTACAACAACCTGCTGGACCTGGATGCGGCCCTGGGCCTGGTGCTCGAGTTCCCCGAGCAGCCCTGCGCCGTCATCATCAAGCACAACACCCCGTGCGGGGTGGCGCTGGATGCGTCGCTGGAGCGCGCCTACCGCACGGCGCGAGCAGCGGACGAGGTGTCCGCCTTCGGAGGCATCGTCGCCCTCAACCGCGAGGTGGACGCGACGTGTGCCCAGGCGCTGGCGGAGACGTTCCTGGAGGCGGTCATCGCCCCCTCGTACTCGGCCGAGGCGATGCAGGTGCTGAGCGCCAAGAAGAACCTGCGGCTGCTGGAGGCCGGCCCCGCGCTGGCCTCGCCCCAGGCCCGGCCCCGCGTTCAGCTGGAGGCCCGGAGCGTGTCCGGAGGCCTGCTCCTGCAGGACAAGGATGCGGCCGAGCCCCCGCTCGAGTGGAAGGTCGTCACCCAGCGTCAGCCCACCCCCGAGGAGGAGAAGGCCCTGCGGTTCGCCTGGCGGGTGTGCAAGCACGTCAAGAGCAACGCCATCGTCTTCGCTCACACGGACCGTCTGCTTGCGGCGGGCGGAGGGCAGACAAGCCGTGTGGATTCAGTGAAGATTGCCGCGGCGCGTGGTGGGGCGGCCCTCAAGGGGGCAGCCGTGGCCTCGGATGCCTTTTTCCCCTTCAGGGATGGGCTGGATGAGGCGGCCCGGGCGGGGGCCTCCTGCGTCATCCAGCCCGGTGGCTCGGTCCGGGACGCGGAACTTATCGCCGCGGCCGATGAACATGGCCTAGCGATGGTCCTTACTGGAGTGCGACACTTCCGGCACTGAACCATGCGGATCGTCTGCCAGAAATGCGCGGCTGCCTACGCGATCGATGACCGGTTGATCTCGCCGAAGGGGGTCCGTGCGCAATGCCCCCGGTGCCGGCACCTTCAACTCGTCAAGCGAGACGCCTCGGCGCCTGATGTCTCCACGCCCGCCCCCCCGGCCGCGCCGCCCGCGGGGCCCGCTCGTCCCATGTCCACGTCTTCACCCCGGCTGGCGCCTCCTGGCTCCAGCTCGGCGGCGGGCATGGATCTGCTCAACGACTTCAGCCCCTTGCCTGAGCAGCCGCCAGGTTCGGATCCGCTGTTCGATGGGATCGACATGTCGGCGCCGGCTCCGCAGCGGGCCGCACCCGCGGCGCCTGCCGCCCGGCCCGCGCCCGCGGCGCCGCGCCAGGGGGCGGCTGCGGATCCGCTGCTCGACTTCCTGGGGCCAGAGCCCGGGCCGCCTCCGGGCATGGAGCCTCCTCGCCGGTCCAACCCCGGGATGCCGGCCGTGAGGCCCCAGGCCGCCGCCGCTCAGCCCCAGGCCCATGTGGGCTGCCGCGAGTGCAAGAAGCCGCTCACGGATCCTTTCGATCAGGCGATTGGCACCTGCGAGAACTGCCGGCAGAAGCTGGATCGCCCGCCCCAGGCTCAGGTGGAGACCGCGGTGATGAGCACCGCTGGGAGCTCTTCGCCCAGCTCGCGCGAGATCGAGCTGCCGCCGCTCGAGTCCATTGACATGTCCGATGTGGCGAACGTGCCGGCGCTCAGCCCCGAGCCGCGCAGCGGCGTGCGCGCCGCCGCCAATGCCCCCGCGCTGTCGCTGGAGCCGCGCAGCGGGGTGCGCTCCTCGCCTCCCAAGCCCTTCGTGCCCCAGGCGCAGCAGTCCTCCTCCAGGCCGGCGAAAAAGTCCGGCGGGGGCGGGGCGCTGGCCGGCTTCTTCCTGGTGCTGCTGCTGCTGGGCGGTGGCGGCGCCGCGGCGTACTACTTCCTGGTGATGAAGCCCCAGGTGCCGGATCCCGCCGTGCCGGTGGCGCCCGTGGGGCCGCCGCCCATTCCCGCGGCGGTGCAGGCGGTGCTGCCTCGCTGGGAGCTGCGGTACCTGGATCTCAGCGGCAGCAGCGTGGAGCGGCTGGAGTCCGGGGTGAAGCACCTGGCCAAGGATCAGCGCACCGCCTACGAGGACGCGGAGGAGGACTTCCAGCAGGCGCTGCTGCTCGATCCGCGCAGCGACGCCGCCATCGCCGGCTACGTGCAGGCGCTGGCGCTCGGCCGTGGCTCGAACCTGGACAAGGCCACCTTCGACGAGGCGCTGGCGCTCATCGAGGCCGCCGAGGAGCGCGCGGGCCGCACGCCCCTGCTGATGCTGGCGCACGCCAACCTGCTGATGAGCCGCCCCGCTCAGGCCTCCGCCGTCGAGCAGGCGCGCGAGCTGGCGGAGCAGACGCTCAAGACGGGCACGGAGCTCGAGAAGGCCGAGGCGCACCTGGTGCTCGGCCGGGCCTTCCTGCAGACGTCCATGGGGCTGGCCAACCAGCACTTCGACTCGGCGCTGGAGCTCAACCCCAACCTGGCGCGCGTGCACTACCACCGCGCGCTGGCTCACGAGTCGGCTGGGGCGTACTCGCTGGCCATCGCGGCGCTCAAGGGGCGCCTGGAGAAGGATCCGGAGCACTGGGACAGCCTGGCGACCATGGCCCGCATCTACCTGGAGGTGGGGGAGGTGGATCAGGCGCGCAAGCTGTACGAGTCGCGCAGCAAGGGGCCCGGCAGTGACGTGCGCGCGCTGCTGGCGCTGGCGGTGATGCGCTACCAGGTGGAGGCCAACCCGGTGGCGGCCGTGAGGGAGCTGCGCTCGCTCATCAAGACGCGCACCAAGGTCGGCGATCGGGACGTGGCGGAGATGTTCGTTCACCTCGCGGCCGCCGAGCGCATGGCTGGCAACACCGAGGCGGGCGTGAAGGCGGCCGAGGAAGCGCTCAAGGCCGTGAAGGATCTGCCCGCCGCGCACCTGCAGCTGTTCCTGGTGGCGCTCGCGCGCGGGGACGTGGCCAGGGCGGCCCCGCACCTGGAGGCTTTCGCGGGCAAGCTCCAGGACCTGCCGCTGGAGAAGGTGCTGGCGGGGCGGCTGCGGATGGCCGAGAAGAAGCCCGCGGAGGCGCTGGAGTTCTTCCAGGAGGCCGTGCGGCTGGACAACCGGCGTGAGGATGCGCTGCTGCTGGCGGGCATCTCCGCGGCGGCAGCGGGCCGCCGGGACGAGGCCTTCAAGCTCTTCTTCCAGGCGCTGCAGGCCGACCCCATGCGGCCGGCGCCGCATCCGGTGACGACGCTGCACTTCCTGCGCCCCGGCGAGACGCTGGCGGGCATGCAGGGCTCTGTGCTCGCGCTGGCCAGCGGGAGCGTGGATGTGGCGGCTCCGCTGTACGAGGGGCTGCTGCTGTTCCACCTGGGAGACAAGGCCGGGGCCGAGCGGCTGTGGAGCGACGTGCTGGAGCTGGATCCGAACAACGTGGGCGCGGCGGCTTATATGTCGCTGGTGGCCATGCAGCGGGGCGACGTGGCCAAGGCCCGGAGCCTGAGCGCCCGGGCGGTGGCGGGCGGCAGGCAGCAGCCCATCGCGCACCTGGCCAATGGGCTGGCGCTGGCCGCGGCCAAGCAGGTGGAGCCGGCCAAGCGGGCCCTGCGGGACGCGCTGTCGCTGGCGCCGACGATGCTGTCGGCCGAGGTGAAGATGGCGGAGCTGGAGATGAGCTCGAGCCCGGACTCGGCGCGCGGGCGGCTGGTGAAGGTGGCGGGCCTGGATCCGGCGTACCTGCCCGCCAAGCGACTGCTGTTCATGACGGACAAGCGGGGGTGATGTGAGGGTCCTTCTCCTCGGAGCGGGGGGCCGCGAGCACGCGCTCGCGTGGAAGCTGTCGCGCAGCCCGAAGCTCTCGGCGCTGCTGTGTGGCCCGGGTAACCCGGGCACCGCCCGGCTGGGCACCAACGTCGCGGTGAAGGCCGATTCACCCGCCGAGGTGGCCGCGCTGGCCCGCCGGGAGAAGGTGGACCTGGTGGTGGTGGGGCCCGAGGCGCCGCTGGTGGCTGGCGTGGCGGATGCGCTCGCGGCCGAGGGCATTGCCTGCTTCGGCCCGGTGGCGGCCGCGGCCCGGCTGGAGGGCTCGAAGGCCTTCGCCAAGGAAGTCATGGCCGAGGCCGGGGTGCCCACGGCGGACTTCCGGGTGTTCACGGACGTGGCGGCGGCCGAGGCCTACGCGGTGGCTCAGGGCCGGATCGTCGTCAAGGCGGACGGGCTGGCGGCGGGCAAGGGCGTCATCGTCGCGCCGGACGCGCAGGCGGCCCGGGCGGCGGTGCGCGCGGTGGGCGCCATGGGCACGGCGGGCGAGCGGCTGGTGCTGGAGGAGCTGCTCGAGGGCGAGGAGGTCTCCGTCATCGCGCTGTGCGACGGCGAGCGGTACGTGCTGCTGCCGCCCGCGCAGGACCACAAGCGGGTGGGCGAGGGCGACACGGGCCCCAACACCGGCGGCATGGGCGCGTACTGCCCGGTGCCGTTCCTGTCCGCCGAGGCGCTGGCGCAGGTGGGCGAGCGCGTCATCGGCCCCATGCTGGCCACGCTGCGCCGGCGGGGCACGCCGTTCAAGGGCGCGCTCTACGCGGGGCTGATGCTGACGCGCAACGGCCCCAGGGTGCTCGAGTTCAACGCGCGCTTCGGCGATCCGGAGACGCAGGTGCTGATGCTGCAGCTGCGCGAGGATCTGCTGCCGCTGCTGGAGGCCTGCGCGCGGGGCCGGCTGGAGTCCCGGCCGCTGGTGCTGGAGCCGGGCGCCTCGGTGGGCGTGGTGCTGGCGGCGGAGGGCTATCCGGAAACGCCTCGGCGCGGCCAGCGGATCGACGGGGTGGACCTGTCCGCGCAGGACGGCACCGTGTTCCTGGCGGGCGTGGAGGCCCGTGAGGGCGCGCTCGTCACCGCCGGTGGCCGCGTGCTGACGGTGTGCGCGCGGGGCGCGGATCTGGCGGAGGCGCGGACGAAGGCCTACGCCACGGCGGCGGGCCTGCGCTTCGAGGGCATGCACTTCCGGCGGGACATCGGCGCCCGAGGGCTGCGCGCCACGCCGTGATGCTCCTGGCGCGCTACCTGCTGAAGGAGCTGCTCGTCCCGCTGGTGGTGTGGGTCGCGTTCCTGTTCCTGCTGCTGTTCGTCATGCAGTTTTTGCGCGGCACGGAGGTGCTGCTCGGCTCGGCGGTGACGCTGGGGGACATTGGCCGGCTCATCCTCTACCTGGCGCCGCACTTCCTGGTGATGGCGCTGCCCATCGCGTTCCTGCTGGCCATCCTGCTCGGGCTGGGGCGGCTGAGCGAGGATCGCGAGCTGACGGCGCTGCAGGCGCTGGGGATCAGCCCCACGCAGCTTTTGGCGGGCCCCGTCGTCATCGGCGCGCTGCTGGGCGGGCTGATGCTGCTGCTGTCCTTCACGGGCGAGCCGTGGGGCCTCACGGGCGTGCGCGAGCTGGTCAACGAGGTCATCAAGAAGAACGTGGCGGGGGATGTGAAGTCCGGCGTCTTCTACGAGGACCTGAGTGATTTGACGCTCTACGCGGAGCGCGTCTCTCAAGAGGGAGGCACCTGGACGCACGTGCTGCTGCACGATGACCGGGAGCCGTCCTCTCCGCTGCTGGTGCTGGCGCAGCGTGGGCGGGTGAATGCCAGCGGCAGCGGCGAGGCGCTGCGCCTGGTGCTGCAGGAGGGCGAGGTGCACCGCGCCAACCGCTCCACCACGGACTACAGCCTGCTGCGCTTCGAGGAAGGGGAGATCTCCGTGGGCCTGGGCGGCTCGTTGAATCGCAAGAACCGGTTCCGCTCGCCCAAGGAGGAGATGACGCCCGGTGAGCTGCTGGCGGCGGCCGAGGAGGCGGAGAAGAGCGGTGGCAACCCGCGGCCGTTCCTCATGTCACTGCACAACCGGCTGGGCAACGCGCTGGCGCCGCTGTCGTTCGCGTTGCTGGGCACGCCGCTGGCGATTGGGCGCAGGCAGTCGGGGCGCGCCTGGGGCTACCTGCTGACGCTGGGCGGGTATGTGCTCTTCTACATTCTGCACCGGGCGTTCGAGCACATGGGCGCGCAGGGCAAGCTGCCGGTGCTGGTGGCGGGGCAGCTGGCCAACGTCATCTTCATGGCGCTGGGCGTGGTGGCCATGTGGCGGGTGAGCCGCGCGGGGACGGTGCGGTGAGAGCCACGCTCTTCCTCTATGTGATGCGCACGTACGTGCGCTTCGCGGTGGGCATCTTCGCCGCGGTGCTGACGGTGTTCCTGGTGGTGGACTTCATCGACCGGGCGCGCGCGTACACGGGCGAGGGCTGGGTGTGGGACGTGCTGCGGCTGTACGGGAACAAGGCGCTGGTGGCCACGCAGCAGCTGGGCCCGGCGGCGCTGCTGCTGGCGGCGGGGGCCACGGTGTCCTCGCTGCGCAAGCGGGGCGAGGTGACGGCCCTGCGGGCGCTGACGTTCGGGCCCGCGCTGCTCTATCTGCCCATCGGACTGTGCGCGCTGCTGGCGTGCCTGGGGCTGATCGCCTTCGATGAGAAGGTGGTGGTGACGGCCAGCCGACGCGTGGACGAGATCAGCACCCAGCGCTTCAACCGGTGGGGAGACTGGCGGCTGTACTACACGCCGAAGCAGTGGTTCCGGCGCGGCGAGCACGTGTTCTTCCTTCGCTCAGGCAGCGCGGAGGAGGGCTTCCGGGACGTGGCGGTGCTGACGCTGACGCCGCAGTTCAAGCTGGAGCGGCGCCTGGACGCCGAGGCCATGTACCCGCTGGAGGGCGGCACGCGCTGGCGGCTCACCGGCGTGGTGGAGCGCACCTTCCGCCCGGATGGACGCACCGCGGTGCGCACGCTGGAGGAGGCCGAGTACGAGCTGGGCGTGCCCGCGCGCTCGTTCCGCATCCAGCCGGGGCGCCCCGAGCAGCTCCAGGTCTCCGCGCTGACGGAGCAGATCGCCGCGCGCACCGAGGTGGGCCTGGCGTCGCGGCAGTACGCGCTGGCGCTGCATAACCGGTTCGCCTATCCGATGGCGGGTGTGCCGGCGGCGCTGCTGGCGGTGGGGCTGGCGCTGCGGCAGAACCGGCGAGGCCACCTCACGGCGGCGATCGTGGAGGGGCTGCTCATCTCCGTGGCGATGTGGGGCCTGATGGTGGTGTCCCGCACGCTGGTGATGACCGAGCGGATGGCGCCCGCGGTGGCGGCGTGGCTGCCCTCGATGGTGCTCATCACCGTGGCCGCGGCGCTGTGGCTGCGGCGCGAGGGCCTGCTGCGCCTGCCGGGACGGTGAGCTATCCATCCTTCAACGCTTCCCCGGCGGGCCCTATGACGGGGAGTGGGCTTCGTGCTTGTGTCAGCCAGGACGGGAAGGCATGTCCGAGCCAGCTGGGATGCGGGAGTCCTCTGGGAGAGGACGTCAGCGCGGCTTGAGCAGCCGGGTGAGCTCGCGATCCAGGGTGGCGGCGAACTCCTGGCGATCCTGAGCCGAGAAGCCGCTGGGGCCGCCGGTCATCACCCCGCTGTCACGCAGCTCCTGCATGAAGTTACGCACTGAGAGCCGCTCGGCGATGTTCTCCTCGGTGAACAGCTCTCCGCGCGGATCCAGCACCACCACGCCCTTGGGCACCAGCAGCGCGGCGAGCGGGATGTCCTGGGTGACGGCCAGGTCTCCGGCCTGCGCCGAGGAGGCGATGTAGCTGTCCGCCACGTCGAGCCCCGCGCCCACCTGCACGGTGGAGACCAGCTCCGAGCGGGGCAGGGTGAGCCGCTTGTTGGCCACGAAGACAGTGGCAATCCGCAGGCGCTGCGCGGCGCGCAGGAGAATGTCCCGCACGGGGCCTGGGCAGGCATCCGCGTCGACCCAGATCTTCATGGGGCTCCACAGCCCGGCACGTCCTCCAGCCGGAAGAACACCTGCTTGCCCTGGGCCTGCGCCGTGCGGACCATCTCGTCCGCGCCCTGCGAGGCGCCGCCCATCCGCAGGCAGGCGTCACAGCGCTCGAGGAGCCGGTGCGCGATGGGGTGGAAGATCTCGTTGAAGACCGCGTCTCCCACCTTCTGGGAGCCCGCGGCTTCGACGAGCGGCAGGGCGAACCACTCGCCCACCACGGGCAGGTGCCCGGCGCGGTACAGGCGCAGGGAAACCTCCGTCATCGCCGTGACGTTGGCCGCCATCTTCGCGGGGTCATCATTCGTGCCGGAGCGGTAAGGGCCGGCCACGAGGATCATCAGCGACCTGGGACGAGGGCTCTCCATAGGATTCGCCACGGTAGACGATCACGGCCGTGCTGGTAACGTCTGGCGCAACTCAGGGAGCCGCCGTGCGTCGTGCCGTCACCATCATCCTCGCCGTGTGGGCCGTCGGGCTCGTCCTCGCGGAGGGGGTGCAGCAGCTTGCCGCCTGGGCGGCGGTGCTGCTGGCGGTGGTGCTGGCCTTCCGCAAGCAACTGCGCCTGGATCCAGATGTACGGGCCTATGTGAAGGCCACGATGGCGCTCGCGGCGTGGCAGCTGGTCTCCCCGGCGATCGCCCTGCTGACGGGGGTGGCGGAGCGCTGGCCCCGCAGCTCCCGTTATGGGCAGGTGCTGGACACGGTGGCGGGAGCCGCGGTGGCGTCGATCGGCACCGTGGGCGTGCCGTGGCTGCTGGTGGGCGGGCTGATCGCGGGAGGCTGGCTGGTGTCCTCGGCGCTGGGGTTGTTTCAGCACTTCGTGCTCTGGACCTGGGAGCCGCCCGCCCTGCTCAAGATGAACATGTCGCGGCTCCACGAGAACTTCGGCACGGAGGAGCGGCCCCGCTATGCGGCGGGAGGCTTCCTCTTTCACCGGCTGCGCTTCTCGCACAGCGCCATCGCGGTCCTGGGGCCCGCGCTCGCCTTCCTCGCGCGCGGCAGTGGAGCAGGGCGCCGGCTCCTGGCGGCCGCGGTGGTCTGCGCGCTGCTCATCGCACCGTATGCGGCGTTCGCCCGCGCCGCGCTGCTCACGGGCTTCGGTGTCTGCGTGGTGGCGCTGCTGCTGTTGAGCCGGGGCGCTCCCCGGAAGGTGGGGCTCGCGGTGGCCGCGGCCCTGGTCCTGCTGGTGGCGGTGACACCCGCCTGGCACGAGCGCCTGGGCAAGGCGGTGGAGAACCTCTACGGCGGCGAGCGGAGCCTGGCCATGTCCGTGGGCTGGGGGCTCGTGAAGCAGCACCCGGTGCTGGGCGTGGGCTTCGGCAACCACCGGCCCGCGGCGCTGGTTACACAGGAGCAGACGGGCATCTCGGAGCTGTTGGCCACGGACTCCCACAACCTGTGGCTGACGGTCTGGGCGGAGACGGGGCTGGTGGGCCTGGTGCTGCTGGCGGCGGTCCACGGGTTGCTGGCGCGGGCGCTGGTGCGCAGGCACCGCGCGGGCTCCATCGCGGCGACCGGAGCGCTGCTCTCCTTCGTGGGCTTCCACATCCTGTCGCTGGTGCACTACCTGCCGTTTCACACCAGCGTGCACCTGTCCTTCGCGTTCGTCTGGGGCCTGGGGCTGTGTCCGCTCGAGTCCGAGCAGGCTAACGCTTGAGGCCCTGCGCCGGCTTCTCCAGCACCCGCCGGTAGACGGCGAGCGTGTGCCGGGCACAGTCATCCCAGGTGTAGCGCAGCGCCCGCTCCCGCCCCAGCTCCGCGAGAGCGCGTTGCTGGGCGTCGTCCCGCAGCAGGCGAAGCGCGGCCTCTTTCCAGGCGCCGAGCTCCTCCGGTGGCAGCAGCACCGCCGCCTTCCCCGTCACCTCGGGCAGCGAGGTGACGTTCGAGGCCAGCACCGGGCAGCCTGACGCCATGGCCTCCAGCGCGGGCAGCCCGAAGCCCTCGTAGCGCGAGGGCAGCAGCAGCCCCGCCGCCGCGCCGTAGAACAGGGGCATCTCCTCCTCGGGCAGCTCCGTCAGCTCCACGGTCGTCTCGGGAAAGCCGAGCTCCTTCGCCGCTCCCTTCCCCGCCAGCAGCACGATGGGGACGGGCAGCTCCGGCGCCAGCTTCGCCAGCAGCCCCAGGTTCTTGTGCGCCTTGGTGTTGCCCACCGCCGCCAGGTAGCGCGCGGGCAGGTGGCGGCGCTGAATGAAGGCCCGGGCCTCCGAGGGCGTCGGCGGCCGGTAGCGCTCGTCCACTCCCGGAGCGATGACCTGGAACCGGTACGGCGTCAGGTCCAGGTGGCGCGCCAGCTCCTCGCGGGAGAACTCGGACACCGTCAACAGCGCCGAGGCCCGCCGCGCCCGGGGGCCCACGATGAGCCGGTAATACACGGTGTGCACCGGGCTGTAGTTCTCCGGCAGCGCCAGGTGGTTCGCGTCATGCAACGTGGCCACCAGCCGCCCGGTCCACAGTGCCGGCACCGAGAACGAGGTGGCGTGGAAGAGGTCCGGCTTGAGCTCCAGCAGGTCCACCAACAGCGTGGCCTGTTCCTTCAAGGCGTCCAGGAAGCCGGCCCGCGCCCGGTGCAGCGGAATCGTGGGCGTCAGGTTGCCCAGGCCCGAGGGCAGGCCCTCGGGCGCGGTGAGGCCCATGAAGCTCAGGTCCGGCGCGAGCACGGGAAGCCGTCGCGCCAGCTCCAGCGCATAGCGCGCGATGCCATGCAGCCGGCCTCGGACCATGCGCAAGTCGATGAGGATGCGTGCCACGCCCACGGCGTAGCACACGCGGCGGCCCGGTGGCGTTCCGACCCGCGAAAAACCCAGGGAAATACCCCTTCGGGAAGATCCGCCGGGCCCTCCGTTCCATGAGCGACACCGGGGGAGCCCGGGGTGTGAATCGTTCTCACACGAGGGGAGATTGTCATGTCGCTGCTGTCGGGAGTTCAGCTTCATCCGAGAAACGCAGGCGAGGCGCTGAAGAGCCTGGAGCTCGTCACCGAGCGGCTGCGCGCCAAGGCGGACCCGCGGGCCGTGTTCCCCGACGTCTACGGCATCATCACCCGCACCGTGGCCCGCGAGATCGAGGCCAACACGGGCTTCTTCCTGGAGCCGGAGTGGATCTCCCGCCTGGCGGGCCGCTTCTGCGAGCGCTACCTGGAGACGCTGTCCTGGTCGCAGCGCGGCACTCAGCAGGACTGCCGCGCCTGGGGCCTGTCCTACGGCCTCGAGAGCCAGGGGCTCACCTTCCCGCTGCAGGACGCGGCCTTCGGCATCAGCGCGCACGTCAACTACGATCTGGCGCTCGGGATGTGGAAAACCATCGAGGACTTCGGCGATCTGAGCGAGCAGAAGATGGCGCGCTACAAGCACGACCATGACGCGGTGAACACGCTGCTGGCCGCCGCGCTGCCCGAGGTGATGACGTGCCTGCGCGAGCGCTACAGCTGCGCCGTGACGGAGCGCTTCACCGGGAAGCTGATGCCGGTGACGGGCGCCATGGCCATGAGCGTGGTGCGCAGCTGGCGCGAGCAGGTGTGGCTGGACGTGTTGGCGCTCGTGTTCGCCCAGAGCCCTCACGCTCAGGCTCAGGTGCTCACGCGGATACACCAGCGCTCGGGGCGGTGGGCGGACCTGTTCGCGCTGGGAAGCCTGGCCGGCTGCGCCTGGCGGGCACTGAGTGGCCAGGCTCCGGCGACGCCTCCGGCGCACACCCTGTCTCCGCGGCTGCGGATCGTCGAGCAGCGAATCGGCTCCCGGTGCTAGAAGGGCGCCCCGTGAAGGTCGCCCTCGTCCACGACTGGCTCGTCACCCTGCGCGGCGGAGAGCGCGTGCTCGAAGCTCTGTGCGAGCTGTTTCCCGACGCGGACGTCTACACCCTCATCCACAAGCCCGGGACGATGCCGCCCCTCATCGAGAACCGGCGCATCTACACGTCCTTCCTTCAGCGGATCCCCGGCATCCACACCCGCTACCGGCACTTCCTGCCGTTGTTCCCGCGCGCCATCGAGTCCTTCCAGCTCGAGGGCTACGAGCTGGTCATCTCCTCCAGCCACTGCGTGGCCAAGGGCATCCGCAAGCCGGCCGGCGCGAAGCACCTGGGCTACGTGCACGCGCCCATGCGGTACATGTGGGATCTCTTCGATGACTACTTCGGGCCGGGGCGCACCTCGCGCCCGGTGCGCCTGGCCGCGCTGGCGGCGAGGCCCTGGCTCCAGCGCTGGGATCGGCGCACCGCCGCGGGCGTGGACCGCTTCGTCGCCAACAGCCGCAACATCGCCGGGAAGATCCGCCGCTTCTGGGATCGCGAGGCCGGCGTCGTTCACCCGCCCGTGGACCTGGAGCGCTTCTGCGCCGCGCCCACCGAGGGCACGGGGCAGGGTGGTTACTTCCTGTGGCTGGGCGCCTTCGCTCCCTACAAGCGGCTCGACATCGCCCTGGAAGCCTTCCGCAACCTGAATACGCCGCTCTGGGTCGTCGGCACGGGCCAGGATGCCTCCAAGCTCACCTCCAGACCGCTGCCGCCGCACATCCGCTTCCTGGGGAACGTGCCGGATGCGGAGCTGCCCGGCCTCTACCGCAACGCCCGCGCGCTGCTCTTCACCGGGGAGGAGGACTTCGGCATCACCCCCTTGGAGTCCCAGGCCACTGGCCGTCCCGTCATTGCCTACGCCAAGGGCGGCGTGCTGGAGACGGTCACCTCGCGCACCGGCCTCTTCTTCGCCGAGCAGACGCCCGCTGCCCTGGTCGCCGCCGTGCGCCAGTTCGAGGCCTGGGAGCCCCACTTCGTCCCCGCCGAGGCCCGCGCCCAGGCTCAGCGCTTCTCCCGCGAAGCCTTCCAGCGCGGGGTGATGGCCGAGGTGGAGGCGCTCCTCGGCTCGGCTGCTCCCCGCAACCTCTGACACCGGTGCCAGAGCGCCCTCCGCTTTCTGGACAGCCTTCGCCCGCCGGGTGCCGCATGTGCCCAGGGGTGCGCGCGGCAACCCGTTGGTTTCACGAGGCTTTCCGTGGTAGGACGCGCCCGCGCCTCATGTGTCTCGCACAGAACAGCCCCGGTTAAGGGGGTGCGAGAATTGCATCTGCGGGGCGGGTTGTCTGGCGGGCCACAGGAGCCTTGGCGTGTTCAGTCGTCTTCAGAGTTTCTACACGTCCATCAAGGTCGCCACCGACGTGCTCATGCTCGCCGTGGCGTTCGGCCTGGCGTACGCCACGCGCTTCACCGGCCTCTTGCCCGTCACCGACGGCATCCCCCCGCTGGACGAGACGCTCGTCTCGCTGGCGATGGCGCTGGTCATCTTCCCGGCCACCTTCCATCAGTCCAACCTCTACACCACCAACCGCTCGCGCACGCACATCGGTGAGATGTTCGCGGTCTTCAAGGCCTCGATCACCGCGACGCTCATCCTGGTGGCGCTCACGTACTTCACCCGCGAGCGGTACTCGCGCCTCACGCTGGCGTTGTTCCTTGGCTACGCGTTCGTGCTCGTGTGCTTCACCCGCCTGGCGCTGCGGCTGGCGCTGGCCGAGGTGCGCCGCCGTGGCTACAACCTGAAGACGATCCTCGTCATCGGCGAGGGTGAGCTGGGCCTGCGCGTGGTGCAGACGGTGAGGGATCACCGCGAGCTGGGCTTCCGCGTGGTGGGCGTGCTGGCGTTGGATCCGCAGCGGGTGGGCCGGCGCGTGCGCGGCGCTCCGGTGCTGGGCACCGTGCAGGACGTGGAGCGCGTGCTCAACGAGCAGCCCGTGGATCAGGTCGTCATCGCCCTGCCGCTCGAGCAGCAGCCCGTCGTCAAGCAGCTCATGGAACTGCTGGCCCTGCGCACCGTGGACGTGAAGGTGGTGCCGGACCTGTACCAGTACATCACCCTGTACGGCGGCCTGGAGGAGTTCGGCGGCCTGCCCATCATCAGCCTCCAGGGCGACCCCATGGACGGCTGGAGCCGGGTGGCCAAGCGCGCCTTCGACATCGTCTTCGCGCTGGTGGCCATCGTGCTCTCCGCGCCGGCCATGCTGGTCACGGCGCTCATGGTGAAGCTCACCAGCAGGGGCCCCATCCTCTACAAGCAGGAGCGCATGGGGATGGACGGGCACACCTTCCACATCCTCAAGTTCCGCACCATGCGCATCGACGCGGAGGTGAAGGGCGCGCAGATGGCCAGCGCCGAGGACCCGCGGCGCACGCCCATTGGCACCTTCCTGCGCAAGTTCTCCATCGACGAGCTGCCCCAGTTCTTCAACGTGCTGGTGGGCGACATGAGCCTGGTGGGCCCGCGCCCCGAGCGCCCCGTCTTCATCGAGGAGTTCAAGCGGCAAATCCCCCGCTACCACCTGCGCCACAAGGTGAAGGCCGGCATCACCGGCTGGGCGCAGATCAACGGCCTGCGGGGGCAGACGTCCATTCAGAAGCGCATCGAGTACGATCTGTACTACATCGAGAACTGGTCGCTGCTCATGGACGTCAAAATCCTGGTGCGCACCGCTCTGGGCGGCTTCCTGTCCAAGAACGCGTACTGAGCCCCAGCACCGCCAAGGGGGGTCCACACTGACCACCCGTGAAAACCCAGTGATTCTAGAAGTTTAGGGTGCGGCTGGAGATTGAGAGTAACTCAAAGGAGTTGCCTCTCCTCGTCACTGAAGCCGACTAGAATCGAGGGCCTCATGGCGGAAAAGCTCGGTGCGATCCTGGTCCGCAAGGGCCTCATCAACCAAGGGCAGCTCGACGAGGCCCTCAAGGCGCAGATGATCTATGGCGGCCGACTGGGGACGAACCTGGTCGAGCTGGAGTACCTGTCGATCGAGACGCTCGGGGCGGTGCTGTCGGAGCAGACGCGCTACCCGCTGGCGGCGGAGTCGGAGTTCGAGCACGTCTCGTCCGCGACGCTGGCGACGATTCCCACGGCGCTGGCGGAGAAGCACTTCGTGTTCCCGCTGGCGGTGGAGGGCAAGCGCCTGCGCGTGGCGATGGCCAGCCCGTTCGACTTCGCGGCGGTGGACGAGATCTCCTTCATCACCGGGCTGCGCGTGGTGCCGTGCATCATCCCGGAGCTGCGGCTCTACTTTCACCTGGAGAAGCGCTACGGCATCGTCCGGCCGGAGCGCTACATCAAGCTGGATCCCGAGGCGACGCGCACGGGAGCGGGCGCGCGGGCACCCGGAGGCGCGCCGGTGGCGCAGGCCGCGGGCTCCCCGGGAGGCCCCCCGGCGCCACGCCCCGCCACACCCACCTCGCCCGAGAAGCAGAGCATGTTCGGCGGGCTCCAGGCCGGGCAGTTCCTGAGCAACGATGATGCGGAGGGCGGGGCAGAGGCGGGCGGACAGAAGGCGGCTCCGCAGAAGGAGTCGCCGCTGGGCGCCGAGCGCGAGGCGTTCGGCGGAGTCTCGTTCGGCGAGTTCCTGAGCGGGGATGAGGACGATGCGGCCCAGGCGCCTGCGCCCGCGGCGGCCAGGCCGGTCAGCGCGCCCGCGCCGCAGGCGCCGATGCAGGGCAGGCCCCCGGGGGCGCCTCCGGCAGGCGCGCATGGCGCTGCGCAGCCGGGGGGGACGCGGCCTGGGGCTCCCGCGCTGCCGCCGTCGGCCTGGGCTGCCGCGGCTGGCGCGCCACCGCAGGCGGCAGCGGGGGCTCCGGCTCCGGCACATGGGCCGCCGCAACTGGCGCCTGCCGGGGCTCCAGTGGATCCGCGAGCGCAGGCTGCCACGGCGCCGGCCGCACGCCCGGGGCCGCCGCCTCAGCTGGCTCCGGCCTCTGGGCCCGTACCTCCAGGTGTGGCGGCTCCGGGACACCCGGCTGGCGCGCCACATGCGGCGCAGCACGGTGGGCCTCCGGTACCGGGTCCCGCTGGAGCCGCGCCCCAGGCTCCGCGTCCGGGGCCGGCGACGATGGCGGGAGTAGCGCCTGGGCAGCAGGCGCCTCAGCGCCCTCCAGCGGCGGGGATGCCTCCGCAGCCTCCGCCGGGTGCTCCGAAGCACGCGACTCCGGCTCCGATTGCACAACAAGGGCAGCCACCGGCCGCCGCGCAGGTTCCTCCCGGGGCTCGTCCGCCGACGCAGGTTCCTGTTGCTCCGGGCCAGCAGGTGGCTCGGCCGGCCATGCCAGGAGTGCCTGGCGCGCCGATGCAGCCGGGGATGCCGCCTGGTGCCCACCCGACGGCTCCGGGCGCCCAGCCGGGCCATCCCGCCGCGCCGGGTGCGCACGCGGGGCATCCCGGTGCTCAGCCGGGTCATCCCGCCGCGCCGGGTGCGCACCCGGGGCATCCGGCGATGCCGGGCGCTCAGCCAGGGCATCCCGCTGCACCGGGTGCTCAGCCAGGCCATCCCGCTGCAGGCCATCCCGGTGCTCAGCCTGGACATCCCGCCGCGGGCCATCCCAGTGCTCAGCCAGGGCATCCCGCCGTGCCGGGAGCGCACCCGGGTCATCACGCCGCTCCCGGTGCTCAGCCAGGGCATCCCGCTGGCGCGGCGGGTCCGCAGGTTCCTCCGGGAGCCACCCGTCCGCCGATGCCCGCGGGGGCACCTGCTGGCGCTCCTCATCCGCATCCGGCGGGGCCGCATCCGGCGGGGCCGCCGCAGGCTGGGCCGCCCACTCAGGCTCCGATTCCTGGAATGGCGCCGCGGCCTCCGGGGCCGCCACAGGCTCCTGGCGCGCCACAGCCTCCGGGCATGGCGAGGCCTACCGCTCCGCCCATGCCGCCAGTGGCTCAGCCCGGGGGCGCGCAGGTTGCTCCGGCGCGACCGAGCTCCACGGCGATGCCGGCCATTCAGGTTCCTCCCGCGCCAGCGGCCGCCGCGGCGGGCCCTGTACCTCCCACTCGGCAGACATCCTCGAGCATGCCCGCCGTACAGCCAGCGGGAATGCCCGCGGCGCCGGTGCCTCACGCCGCGGCGGGTGCTCCCCCGGGTCAGTTGCAGCCTGGGATGATCCGCCCGCCCGTGCCTGGCATGTCTCCGGGTGTCGCCGGGCCCTCGAGTGCTCCGCCACCAGTGCCTGGAATGTCCCCGGGTGTAGCCGCGCCCGCGAATCCTCAGATGGCAGTGCGTCCGCCAGACGCTCCGCCCCCGGGGCTCGCTCCGCGTCGGGATCCGCCGAGCAGCTCCGGGATGCCCGCGGTGGGCGCGCCGCCTGTCCTGGCTCCTACGCAGCCGGCTGCACGCCGGGATCCGCCGAGCAGCTCCGGGATGCCCGCGGTGGGCGCGCCGCCTGTCCTGGCTCCTACGCAGCCCGCCGCGCGCCGGGACCCGCCGAGCAGCTCCGGGATGCCCGCGGTGGGCGCGCCGCAAGCTCCGGCCGCCGTGTCTGCTCCCGCGCAGCGCCCGACGATGGCTCCCATCCCCGGGCAGCCCATGCCCGCGGTGCCTCCGGGGATGACTCCCACTGCAGCCGCGGCACAGCGTCCCGGGCCGCCGGTGCCCGACGAGCTGTTTGACTCGCCAGGAGTGGCCGCGCCCGCGGCGGCGATGGTTCCTCCCGTGCCACTGCCCACCGCTGCTGGGGCGGCGGCAATCCCTCCATTGGCTCCCGGGGCGATGCCCACCGAGGCGCCGCCGCGCAGGGGCATGGCGTCGCGTATCGACGCCGCCCTTGCCGACGACGAGGTGCCGCCCCCGGCTCCCGTGGCCGCCGCCGCCGCGGAGCCCGCGCCCCGTGGGCCCGCGAAGAGCGCCGCGCCTCCGCCGCTGGCTCGGACGCCTTTCGATGACGTCGAAGGCGTCGATGTCGACGGCGTGTTCGAAGCCGAGGCCGTGCTGGAGGGGGAGACCGTCGAGGACGCGGTGCTCGAGCCCGAGCCCGAGCCCGAGGCAGCGCCCCCGCCCGTGCTGCTCACGCCCGAGCCCGAGCCCAAGCCCGCGAAGACGCCCACGCTGGAGCTGGCCAGGCCCGAGCCCGTGCCGGAGCCTGTCCAGGAGCTGATGGAGCTCAGCCCCGAGCCGGAGCCCGAGCCGATGCAGGCTCAGGCCCAGGAGCTGCCCGAGCTCATCGCCGAGCCCGAGCCGGAGCCGGCGAAGGCCCAGGCCCAGGAGCTGCCCGAGCTCACCGCCGAGCCCGAGCCGCTCACGCCCGAGCCCGCGAAGGCCGAAGCGCAGGAGCTGCCCGAACTCACCGCCGAGCCCGAGCCGCTCACGCCCGAGCCCGCGAAGGCCGAAGCGCAGGAGCTGCCCGAGCTCACCGCCGAACCCGAGCCCGAGCCGGTGAAGGCCGAGGCACAGGAGCTTCTCGAGCTGAGTCCCGAGCCGGAGCCCGAGCCGGTGAAGGCCGAGGCACAGGAGCTTCTCGAGCTGAGCCCCGAGCCGGAGCCCGAGCCGGTGAAGGCCCAGGAGCTGCCCGAGCTCACCGCCGAACCCGAGCCCGAGCCGGTGAAGGCCCAGGAGCTGCCCGAGCTCACCGCCGAGCCCGAGCCGGAGCCGCTCACGCCCGAGCCGGCTCCTGCCCAGCACCCGCGCGCGTCCGAGCCCGCGAAGGCGCCGCCTCGGGACGAGACGACCGAGTCGGGCGTCTGGGCCCTGGATGGTTCTCAGCCCAAGGCGCGCGAGGCCGAGCTACCCGCCGCGCCGCCCGAGCCCGTCGCCGAGGTCAAGCCGAGGCAGCCCATCGATCTGGGCGAGCTGCCGCCCGCGCCCGAGGAGCCGATGCAGCTGGCGGCCACCTGGGAGTTCATGGGCATGGCCGAGGCTCAGGGACACGCTCCCGCTACCGCCTCGGAGGATCGAGGCATGGAGCTGGAGTCCCACAGCGCCGCGGGCACCGAGAGCGTGGGCAGCCCTCATGACGAGGTAGCGCTGGCCTCTACCTGGGACTTCGTGCCGCAGTGGCAGCCCGGGGCTCCCGCCGGAACGCCCGAGCCGAGCGCCGCGCCGCCCACGCCCGCGCCCGTGGCCCCCGTGCCGGAGCGCGCCGTGGCGGCGCCCGTGGTGAGCACGGACGCGCCGGTGAATCCGGTGACCACGGCCAAGTTCGGCGTCGGGCCCGCGCAGAGCACGGACGCGCCGGTGAATCCGGTGGCCACGGCCAAGTTCGGCATCGGCACGGGTGAGCCCGCGGGCCGGACTCCGTTCGATGACACGGCCGCCGAGCTGCCCGAGCGTTCGAGCACGGCCGCCGCGAAGGCCGAGGCCAGCTGGGATCAGATGTTCCCGGCGGATGAGCCCAAGGCTCCCGCGCCGGAGGCGGATCCCTTCACGGAGTTCGCGGCGGAAGCGGAGCGAAAGCGTGACGAGAAGGTGCCGCCCAAGGGCGGCGAGGGCTCCTGAAACAAAGGGCTCCGGAGCCAAAGCCCCGGAGCCCTCGTTTCATCCGCTCACCCTTCGAGCGGTGCTCAGCTGCACCCGCTCGTGGCGCCGCAGTTGGAGCACTTGTAGCAGGCCCCGCTGCGCACCATGATCGCACCGCACGTGTGGCAGGGTGGGGCGTCCGCCTGGTTGAGCCAGGTGTCGCGCTGAGGCGACGCGGGCAGCTGAATCGCCGTCACCGTCGACTGCGCGGGCCTGGCCTGCGCAGCGGCCTTCACCTCCACGGACGTCACCTCGCCCTCGCAGGGCTGCTCGCTGGGCAGGAACTTCAGCGACAGCCACCGGAAGATGTAGTCGGTGATGGACTTGGCGATCGGGATGGCCGGGTTGCCGGTGAAGCCGCTCGGCTCGAAGCGGGTGTGGCAGAACTTGTCGGCCAGCACCTGCAGCGGCACTCCGTACTGCAGCGCCAGGGACACCGAGGTGGCGAAGCTGTCCATCAACCCGCTCACCACCGAGCCCTCCTTGGCCATGACGATGAAGAGCTCGCCCGGGGTGCCGTCCTCGTACATGCCCACGGTGAGGTAGCCCTCGTGCCCGCCGATGGAGAACTTGTGAGTGATCGACTGCCGCTCGTCCGGCAGCCGCCGCCGCACCGCCTTCGGCTCGGGCTTCACCATCGGCTCGGGCGCGGGAGCCGCCGCCTTCGTGTCCTTCACCGGGTCCTTGGAGGTGTTCAGCGGCTGCGTGCGCTTGCACCCGTCGCGGTACACGGCGATGGCCTTGAGCCCGCGCTTCCACGCCTCCAGGTACGCCTTCTCGATGTCCTCCACGGTGGCGTTGGCGGGCATGTTCACCGTCTTCGAGATGGCGCCCGAGAGGAACGGCTGGCACGCCTCCATCATCTGAATGTGCCCCATCCAGCCGATGCTGCGCTCGCCCTTGGCGGGCTTGAAGGCGCAGTCGAACACCGGCAGGTGCTCGGGCTTCAGGTGCGGCGAGCCCTCGATGGTGTCGTTCTTGTCCAGGTAGCTGATGATGTCCTGCGCCTGGGTCTGCGGGTAGCCCAGCTTCTCGAGCGCCAGCGGCACCGTCTGGTTGACGATCTTCAACATGCCGCCGCCCACCAGCTTCTTGTACTTGATGAGCGCGATGTCCGGCTCGATGCCCGTGGTGTCGCAGTCCATCATGAAGCCGATGGTGCCCGTGGGCGCCAGCACCGTCACCTGGCT
Organism: Myxococcaceae bacterium; assembly: GCA_035296065.1. Classification (GTDB taxonomy): domain Bacteria; phylum Myxococcota; class Myxococcia; order Myxococcales; family Myxococcaceae; genus DATHBR01. The sequence continues at coordinate 166,152 of DATHBR010000051.1, forward strand.
GTTGCGGTAGCCGTGCTCGGTGCCCTGCGCCAGCGCCTCGTCCCAGGCGGCCTTCTGCGCCTCGTACAGCTCCGCCGCCACGCCCTCGGCCTGGATGTTGTAGGCCACCTTGCGGTGCTTGCGGATGACGCCCAGCATGGGCTCGGCGTTCTTCGCATAGCCGCCGAAGGTGCCCATCCGCTCGGCGATGCGCGCGCTGGTGGCGTACGCCTGGCCGCACATCAGCGAGGTGATGGCCGCCGCGTAGTTGCGGCCCTGCTCCGAGTCATACGGCAGCCCGGTGGCCATCAGCAGCGCGCCCAGGTTGGCGTAGCCCAGGCCCAGGGGCCGGTACTCGTGGCTGTTCTGGGTAATGCGCTCGGTGGGGTACTTCGAGAAGCCGACGATGATCTCCATGGCCAGCAGCACCACGTCCACCGCGTGCTTGAACGAGGCGACGTCGAACTCGCCGTCGATGGCGCGGAAGTGCATCAGGTTCAGCGACGCCAGGTTGCAGGCCGAGTCATCCAGGAACATGTACTCGGAGCACGGGTTGGACGCGTTGATGCGCGCGGTGGCCGAGCAGGTGTGCCAGGCGTTCACCGTGGTGTCGAACTGCATGCCCGGATCGCCGCACAGGTGCGCCGCCTCGGCGATCTCCCGGAACACCTCGCGCGCCCGGTACGTGTCCATGGGCTTGCCGTCGCGCACCGCGCGCGTCGTCCACGCCCCGTCGTTCACCACCGCCTTCATGAACTCGTCGGTGACGCGCACCGAGTTGTTCGAGTTCTGGAAGAACACCGACGAGTACGCCGCCCCGTTGAAGGACGCGTCATAGCCCGACTCGATCAGCGCCCAGGCCTTCTTCTCCTCGGCCACCTTGCAGCGGATGAACTCGAGCACGTCCGGGTGCTCGGCGTTCAGGATGACCATCTTCGCCGCGCGCCGCGTCTTCCCGCCGCTCTTGATGACGCCGGCGAACGCGTCGAACCCCTTCATGAAGGACACCGGGCCCGAGGCCGTGCCGCCGCCCGCGAGCAGCTCCTTGCTGGCGCGCAGGGAGGACAGGTTGCTGCCGGTGCCCGAGCCGTACTTGAAGAGCATGGCCTCCGTCTTGGCCAGCGTGAGGATGGACTCCATGGAGTCCTCCACCGAGTTGATGAAGCACGCCGAGCACTGCGGGTGCTCCTCCACGCCCACGTTGAACCAGACGGGTGAGTTGAACGCCGCCTTCTGGCGCAAGAGCAGGTGCGTCAGCTCCGCGTGGAACGTGTCCCGGTCCACCTCGGTGGCGAAGTAGCCGCCCTCCTGGCCCCAGCGCGTCAGCGTGTCCACCACGCGCGCCACCAGCTGGCGCACGCTGCTCTCGCGCTCGGGCGTGCCCGGCGTGCCCCGGAAGTACTTCGACGCCACCACGTTGGTGGCCAGCATCGACCAGGACTTGGGCACCTCGATGTTCTTCTGCTCGAAGACGCTGCGCCCGTCCTCTCCGCTGATGCCCGCGGTGCGCAGCTCCCACGCCAGCTCGTCCGCCGGATCCACTCCCGGGGTGGTGAAGAACCGCTTCACCGTCAGCCCAGAGGCGGGGCCCTTCGCCTTCTTGCCTGCCTTCTTTCCGTTCAGTGCCTGCTTCGCACTCAGCTCCTTGTCCATGGACTGGCCCTCCCGCGGGTTCACCTAAAGTGGATAGAAAAAGTCGAGCTGCGCTAAGTGCCTGAAATCAGGCCCGGGTTTCTAGAACCCAGTAGGGCACATGACGCGATGCCTTGCGTTGAAAGCCGTCATGTGGCGTTGCATGTATGGTCATTCTGCGGCTAAAAGTCTGATCACTGGTGGATAGTTGGAACCTACGTACGGATCCGAGGACTGCCCAGCCCCCCTCCCGGGTAGGGCCGGGGGGCATGTGGGCGGTGGTCGCTTTCAAACACGGGGTGGGTTAGGAACAGGACACCATGGCACCCCCGTTCCAGCGCCACATCTTCGTGTGCACCAACCGCCGGCCCGATGGGCACCCCAAGGGCTGCTGCGCCAGCAAGGGCTCCGAGGAGGTGCGGGCCGCCTTCAAGAGTGAGCTGGAGAAGCGCGGCATCAAGGGGCAGATGCGAGCCAACGCGGCGGGGTGCCTGGACACGTGCGCCTTCGGCACCTCGGTGGTCGTCTACCCCGAGGGCGTCTGGTACGGCGGGGTGAAGGTGGAGGACGTGCCGGCCATCGTCGAGGAGCACCTCGTGGGTGGCAAGCCGGTCGAGCGGCTGCTGTTGCAGACGCTGCAGGCGAAGAAGAAGGAAGCCAAGCCCGCGGCGGAATAGCGGGTACTCTCTTGCTGACTCCGAGGTGATCTCCCGTGGTGTGTCCTCAGTGCGCCAGTGACGTGGCGGCCGGCTCGAGCTTCTGCTCGGCGTGCGGAGCCCGAATCAACGCGCCTTCGTCTCCGTCGTTCTCCACACCGAGCTCCATCTCGGACACGCAGCTGCGCCGGCCGCCCCTGCAGTCGTCCATGCCGTCGTCCATGCCGTCGACGATGATGCGAGGGGGTGCGGCGGGGGGCTATGGCGTCGATCCCAAGACAGGGCTGCCCTATTCGCACCGGAGCAAGCTGGTGGCGGGGCTGCTGCAGATCTTCCTGGGAGGCTTCGGGGTGGGCCGCTTCTACACGGGCCACATCGGCATCGGGATCGCGCAGATCGCGGTGACGCTCTTCACCTGCGGCCTGGGCGGGCTGTGGCCGTTGATCGACGGCATCATCATGCTCACCAGCGAGTCGCCGCGCGACGTGGACGGCAAGCCGCTGCGTCCGGGGTGAGCGTCAGGCCTCCGATATCTGGAGTCCAACCGTCCGCGACTACTAGACGGACAGTCACAGCTGAATTGCCGGGAGAACCCGGCGTTCGCTCTACCTATATAGCCCGAGCCGGGGGCCCGTGCTTGCACGGAGCGGTCAGATGGCCTTCCAGGCCATGAGCAGCTTGTGAGCCACTTCGCTGGTGATGAGGGGCAGCACGCCGCCCCCGCCGACGATGTTGACGATCTCTCCCATGGAGCCGCGGCATACGCCGCCCCAGGCTGGCTGCTTGGCCAGCCCCACCGAGGCGTAGGAGGAGTAGTCCACGTAGAAGGAGGTGGGCAGGGCGCCCGTCTCCGTGCAGACGAAGTGGTCCTCGGGGGTGATCTCCACCAGCTCCTGCACCACGTAGCCGCCGCCGGTGGTGTCCGTGGAGGCGCGCTCGCACAGCTCGGCCCAGGGCAGCGGCGCGCCGTAGAGGGCCTGCGCGCGCTCGTTGTAGGGCAGCGTGCCCACGGAGCGGCCAATGAAGACGGCCTTGCCGCCGTAGTCCCACGCCCGCTTGAGGACGAAGCGGTGGGGCTCGGCGGCCACGGTGGCCACCAGGTCCTCCAGCTGCTCGCCGCCAGGGCCCGTGTCGGCGGCCCGCCGGAAGCGCCGCGTCCAGGGCACCGAGGCGCGGATGGCCTCCACCTCGGCGGAGTTCAAGCCCACGGCCTCGGCCAGGTTCGCATCGGACGCGGCCTGGGAGAGCAGGGCGAAGGTGGTCTTCACCTCCATCTGCGTGGTGGGCGGGTTGAGGAACACCGCCTTCTTGCCCGGCACCGTGCCGAAGAAGTCCTCCAGCCAGGGCGAGGGCGTCTGCTCCAGCCGCCGGATGAAGAGGTGGCGGTAGACGAGATCATACCGCTTGCCGTTGGCGATGAAGGCGTCGTCTCCGGACACCTCGTCCGGGTGCACCACGTCCGCGTCGGCGCCGAACTCGCGGAAGCGCTCGGCCAGGTAGCGCTGCTCGGTGAGCTGCGCGTCGTTGCGGCGGCACAGCAGCGCGATGCTCTCCGGCAGCTGGCCCTTGCGCTCGGCGGCGTAGCCGTCCAGCAGCGCGCGGTAGAGCGCCATGGCGTTGCTGCCATTGAGCGTCAGCAGCGCGTGAATGGCCCGCTCCGGGTAGTTGAAGTGCCGGGCCACCACCTCGAGGAACGAGTGGGCCGCGATGTCCGAGTAGCCCTGCATCGCGGGAATGGTGGTGTTGATCTCCAGGGCCCGGGGGCCGCCGGCGCCCACGAAGAAGTCCACGCGCGTGGTGGCCAGGCGGGACACCTGGGCATAGGTGCGCTCGGCGATGGAGCGCTCCAGCGGAGAGAGCGCGCCGAGCAGCACCTCACGGGTGCCGCCGTTGAGCACCGCGTCGGACATCTTCTGGGTGGCCGAGGACAGCCGGGCGGCCAGCTCCGCGCGGCGTCGGATCTCCGCGGCGTCCAGGATGACGGGGGTGGCGGTGATGGGAATGGGGCGCGTGGTGCCATCCGGCGCCGTCACCGCCAGGCCGCGCTTGTACGCCGTCTGAGCCAGCTCCGCTCCGAACTTGGGAGCCTGGAACCGCAGCACTTCTAAAAGTTCGTTCACGGGGATAAACCCTCTTCCTCATGGCCAAGACGCTCGAGTTCTTCTTCGATTACGCCAGCACTTATTCCTACCTTGCATGCAACCAGGTGGAAGCCGTCGCGCAGCGTACTGGCGCGGAACTTCGCTGGCGCCCCTTTCTACTGGGTGCCGTCTTCAAGGCAACGGGGAACCACACGCCCCTGCAGATTCCTCAGAAGGGCGTCTACATCGCCAAGGATATCCAGGACTGGCTGCGCTACCTGAAGCTGCCCGCGCTGGTGCTGCCCGAGAGCTTCCCGGCCAACTCGCTGAAGGCCAACCGCATGGCCCTGGTGGCCGCCGAGCACGGGAAGGTGGCCGCCTTCTCCCACGCCGCGTACCGGGCCGCCTTCGCCGAGGGAAAGGATCTGAACGATCCGAAGGTGCTGGCGGAGCTGGCGCGCCAGGTGGGGCTGGAGCCGGACAAGGCGCTGGCGCACATCGAGAACCAGGAGATCAAGGACGCGCTGCGCCGCAACACCGAAGAGGCGGTGGCGCGCGGGGCGTTCGGAGCGCCCACGTTCTTCGTGGGGGACAACATGTTCTTCGGCAACGATCGGTTGATGTTCGTGGAGCAGGCGCTGCGAGAGGCCTGAGCGCAAGCGCGGCGGTTCAACGACTCACGGCAGGAGACACGGCATGGCTATGGTGACTGGCGGGCAGCTCGTCGGGCGGATGCTCAAGAAGGAGGGTGTGAAGCACATCTTCACGCTCTCGGGGTTGCACGTGGCTCCCATCTACGCGGGCTGCGTGGAGGAGGGCATTCAGGTCATCGACACCCGCCACGAGCAGGCGGCCGCGCACGCGGCGGATGCCTACGCGCGGGTGACGCGCGGGGTGGGCGTGGCGGTGGTGACGGCGGGCCCCGGCGTGACGGACGCGCTCACCGGCGTGGCCAACGCGAACGCGGCCAGCTCGCCGATGATCCTGCTGGGCGGCGCGGCGCCCATCTTCAACCAGAGCCGCGGCTCGCTGCAGGAGATGGAGCAGGTGGACCTGTTCCACCGCATCGCCAAGTGGTCGGACCGCATCCCCACGCCGGAGCTGGTGCCCGCGTACCTGGCCAAGGCGTTCCGCGTGGCGCTCTCGGGGCGCCCCGGCCCCGTGTTCCTGGAGCTGGCGTGGGACGTGCTCTGCAATGGCGCGGATGAGGCCAATCTCCAGATGCCGGAGCGCTACCGCACCGACGCGCGCCAGCCGCCGGATCCGCGCAAGGTGGACGAGGCCATGGCGCTGCTGGAGTCCGCCGAGCGCCCCGCCATCATCGCCGGCTCCTCGGTGTACTGGGACGGGGCGTGGGACGCGCTGCGCCGCTTCTGCGAGACGGCGCAGGTGCCCGTGTACCTCAACGGCGCCGGGCGCGGCTGCCTGCCGGCGGGACACCCGCTGTTCTTCCAGCACACGCGCAAGGAGGCCCTGAGCGGCGCGGACGTGGTGTTCGTCATCGGCACCCCGTTCGACTTCCGCCTCAACTACGGCGCCGAGCCTACCTTCAGCGCCGAGTCGAAGGTCGTCCAGGTGGACATCGATCCCACGGAGATCGGCCGCAACCGCCGGGTGGAGGTGGGCATCATCGCCGACAGCTTCAGCGCGCTCACCGCGTTCGCGGACGCGGCCAGGCGCGGCAAGCGCGAGAGCTTCCTCTCCGGCCTGCGCACCCGCGAGGAGAAGAAGCTCAAGGATCTGGACGCGTGGACCAAGGACGACGGCGTGCCCATTCACCACTACCGGCTCGCCAAGGAGATGTCCGACGTGGCGAACTCGGCGGGGCAGGACCCGGTGTTCATCGCCGACGGTGGCAACTGGGTGGCCATGGCCGCCAAGGTCATCGAGCTGCGCAAGCCGGGGCGCTGGCTGGATCCGGGGCCGCTGGGCTGCCTGGGCGTGGGCGCGCCGTTCGCGATCGCCTCGAAGGTGCTGCACCCCGAGCGTACGCACTGGGTGATTCAGGGCGACGGCTCGTTCGGCCTCAACGGCATGGACTTCGAGACGGCGGTGCGCTTCAAGCTGCCCATGGTGTGCGTGGTGGGCAATGACGCCGCGTGGGGGCAGATCCGCCTGCCGCAGGTGGGCATGTTCGGCGAGGACAAGTCCCCGGCGACGCTGCTGGCCCCCACGCGCTACGACAAGGTGGTGGAGGCGCTGGGTGGGTACGGTGAGCACGTCACCGAGCCGTCACAGATCCGCCCGGCGCTGGAGCGCGCGGCGGCCAGCGGCAAGGTGGCGTGCGTGAACGTCATGCTCGATCCGGACGCGCCGACCAAGGCGGGTGCGATGGGGTATGCCGTGTGATTCGCGTTTGACTTGGCTTGCGCGAAGACGAGGTCTGCTTTACAAACGCAACTGCTGTTCACCTGGAACCTCGTTGACGTGACCCGCTCCGAACGCCATCTGCCTGGGAAGCTCCACCGGCCGCGCCTGCTGGCGCTGCCGTTCGTGGTGCTCTGCGCGCTGGCGTACGCGGGCAACGTGGCGCACTTCGCCCTGGTCCAGCACGCCACGTGCCTGGAGCACGGCGAGGTCATCCACGTCGGCGAGGGCGAGGCGCATGCCCAGCCGCAGGCGGTGGAGCAGCCCTCCGCCCGGAGCGGCGTGCGCGTCACCCAGGCGAGCGCGGAGGCCACGGCGTCTCACGGCTCCGAGGCCCACTGCGCTCATACCGTCTTGCGCCGCGAGGGCCTGGCGCCCCCGGCGCAGCTGCTGCTCCCCGTGCAGGCGCTGGCCATCGCCGGCCCCGCTCCGCTGGTGGATCAGCTCCACCCGGAGCCCGTGGCCCGGCTCCGGCTGGCGCCGAAGTCTTCTCCTCCGCTGTCCTGAAGCTCTCGGAGCGCGCGTGCTGCGCGCGGCGCCTGCGTTGCGCCGTACGGGCCGGTTGCGGTGCTCTGTCACACGTGTACCCGCGGCCTCTTCACGTGAGCCGCTGGGCGCGTGGGTTAGCGCCGCGCTGACGTGAGCTCCGCCGCGCGTGGGCCTCTGGGGCCTCACGCGAGCCCAATCCCTTTCGTCCCCTGTCGGGCGTCACGCGCCGTGCTCACCGTTTCGTGAGCGCGGAGTGGGGACGTTCCGCTGCTGTCCCGCAGTACTCACCCGTGGAGTCACACATGAAAAGGAAGCTGTTTGCCGCTGTACTGCTGTCCGCTGGCCTGGTCTTCGGTTGCGGTGGCGATGAGGAGAGTGTCGATGTCGAGGGGTGCGAGCACCTCCAGGAGGGGCCGGCCTCCTCCGTCACCGCGACGGCCGCCGCCACCGGTGCGCCGGCGGTGAAGAGTGATCACCGCCGCTATGACATCGCGCTCGTGGACGTGACGGGAGGCAAGGGGGGCTCCGTCTCCTTCGCCGCCACCGAGGAGGGCGACTACGTCATCTTCTCCGGCGCGGATGTGCCGGTGGCCATCACCGACGCCAACGGCCAGGCGGTCGCCATCGAGGCGAGCGTGAAGAGCTCGACCGAGTGCACCGAGATCAAGGGCCGCCACACGGTCCCCATGAAGGTGGGCACGCACACCCTCACCTTTGGCCCCACCACGCAGACCTCCGTCTCGATCGTCATCGAGCCCGAGGCCCACGGCGACGAGCACGAGGACTGAGCCCATGAACAAGTTCCTCATGATGATGGCGGTGCTGGGGCTGGCCGCGTGCGCCAAGGCCCCGTCGGCGACTCACCCGGAGCTGGTCTCGGCCCACGAGAAGATGGAGGCCGAGCACCGCGAGATGGAGCAGGCCCACGAGAAGATGGAGGCCGAGCACCGCGAGTGGGTGGCGGCGCATGACAAGGCCAAGGGCGGCGCGGCGGACGCGCAGCACGACGCGCTGGAGGCCAAGCACCAGGAGCTGCTCTCGCGCCACGCAGCGGTGGTGGAGGGTCACAAGACGCTCGTGGACCAGCACGGGCAGCTCGAGTCCGCGCACGGCACGGATGCCTCGGGCGCCTCTTCCGAGCATGAGCGCATGCAGTCCGAGCACGAGCGCATGCGCTCCGAGCACAAGGCCATGGTCGCCGAGCACGAGCAGATGCGCGAGGACCACCAGAAGATGCTGAGCGGCCACTAGGCCCGCTCCGAAGTCCCGGGCGGGGGGTGGCTCACGTGCCTCCCGCCCGTTTTCCGGGGCCGGCTCCGGCTGGCCCCGCTTTCTCGAAGTCCCAGGGAGATGACGATGGGTGCCTTTCAGCAGTTCCTGACGCAGAAGCAGCTCGACACCACCGCGCTGGCCCGGCTCTCGGCTCAGCTCGAGGCCCACACCGACGCGGACCAGGCCCTGAGCCAGAAGCGCTGGGCCAAGCGGCGCGACAAGGACAACCAGGCCAAGGCCTACGCCGAGCTCAACATCGGCAAGCCGAAGAGCGGGCGCGGCGTCAGCGCGCAGCAGCTCCAGGCGGCGCTCGCGGACCAGCCGCTGCCGCCCCGGGTGCGCGCGAAGATCACCCGCGCGGTCAACGCGCTGCTGGCCAAGAAGGGCGCGGAGCCGGTGGCCTCCGGGGCGCTCTTCGGAGACGTCAAACCCCGCGCTGGCGCCAAACCCAAGGCGAGCTGAGGAACCTCCCATGGCCATCGCCCTGCCTGCCGCGCTCCCCATGGATCTCCGGCGTGACGCGGAGCGCTTGTTCGATCTTTCCCTGTGGTGCCTGGGGCGCGACGTGCTGTGCCAGGAGGGCAACCTGCTGCTGCGGCGGGGGCTGACCCGTGAGCGTCCGCCCGAAGGCCAGCAGGGCAACAGCGTGTATACGGCCTCGCTGCCGCGAGGCGGGGTGCTCAAGCTGTGGGGCTTTGGCCTGCTGTGTGATGACGGTGACGGGGCCCTCTTCTTCGCCCGGGCGGGCTTCACGCCCAGGCTGGTGGAGCCCGCGAGCGTGAAGTGGCCCGTGTTCCAGGCCGAAGGGCTTGGCGCCACGCGCGAGCCGCTCACGTTCGAGGAGCGGCGGGCCACCCGGCACGCGGTGGTGACGGTGGCGGAGTGGCTCGCCCGGCACGAGGAGTGGGTGGCCGACCAGGTGGGCAAGCAGTGGCGGCACACGTGCCTGACGGAGCGCCGCAAGGCGCCGCCGGTTCGCGCGGAGGAGCTGGCGGACGCGTGGTGGCGGCTGGCCATGCGCACCCGTGCCCTGGAGCTTGTAGTGAACGAACACATCGCCCCGGCTGTCGGGGCCTGAGAGGACACCATGCTGGCGCGACTGCTTCGAGCCGAGGAACCCTCCTTCTTCTCCCGGGGGCCGTGGGACGACGTCCCGGATGCCGAGCTGCCCACGCCCCCGCTGTATGACGGGCTGGGGATGGCTCACTTTTCGGTGAGCACGCACGTCCCGCTGGCCCAGGCGTACTTCGATCAGGGGCTGCGGCTGCTGCACATGGGCTGGGGCACCGAGGCGCGGCGCGCCTTCGCGGAGGCGGCCCGGCTGGACCCGGGCCTGGCGATGGCGTGGTGGGGACTGGCGCTCTCGCGTGGCGCCGGAGCCCGCTTCGCACCGGAGCGCGCCGGGGCGATCCACACCGCGCTCGCGCTGTGCGAGAAGGCCTCGGACCGGGAGCAGCGCTACATCGTCGCCGCCAGCCAGCTGGCCGACAAAGGGCCCGCCAACGGCCGCCACGCCTTCGTGCGCGAGATGGAGTACCTCATCGAGCTGTACCCGGAGGACGCGGAGGCCCGGCTGCTGCTGGCGGGCTTTCTGCTGGACGGGTATGAGACGGACGGGCGCCCCGGCACCGGCCAGCCCTATGCGCAGGCGCTGCTCCGGGAGTTGCTGCGGACCCACCCGCACCACGAGGGTGTCCACCATGCCTGGATCTGCTCCATGGAGGAGAGCGGGCGCCCCTGGGCGGCGAAGGACAGCGCGCTGCGGCTGCTGTCGCTCAGCGCCCACGCCAGCCCGTACCTGCTGAGCGCCGGGCGCCTGCTGCAGCGGCTGGGGCTGCTCGAGCAGTCCCAGGCGGCGCTTCAGATGGCCGTGGAGGCGGATGACGCCTACCTGGCGCGCGAGGCGCTGCCGGCGAACGCGGCGCCGTGCGCGGAGCTGGCGATTCAGCGGCTGGTGGCCGTCTGTGCGGACGCGGGGCAGTACCGCGTGGGCCAGACATGGGCGCGCCGCCTTCGCTACCGTGTCGAGGAGACGCGGGATGGGCAGGCGGCGGTGCTCGCGGCCTGCACGCTCTCCAGCCTGCACCTGCGCTTCGGCTTCTGGAAGGCCGCGGCGGACGTGCACGTGGAGCTGAGTGACAAGGCCACCGCCGCCGAGCGGGGCCTGCTCGAGGGCCTGCGCCTCTACACCCGTGGGGTGAGCGCGCTGGAGGCCGGGCGGCTGGTGGAGGCCGAGCGCGTGTGTGAGTCGCTCGAGGCGCTGCACACGGCGCTGGCCGAGGAGCGCCGCTCCGAGGGCCGCGTCCTCTGCGCGAGGGACGTGGGCCGGGTGGCGGAGGTGGCCGGCCAGGAGCTGCGCGGAATGCTGGAGGCACGCCGGGGAGACTCGGCGCGGGCGGAGGCCACGCTCATCCGGGCCGTGCGCATGGAGCGCCGCCTGCGCCCGGCGGGGCCCGTGCCGTACTCGCGCTCGGCGCGTGAGAGCCTGGCCCGGGCCCGGCTGCGCCTGGGCCGCGAAGAGAAGGCGCTGGAGCTGGCCCGGGAGCTCGCGACCGCGCGCCCGGGCAGTGGCCACGTCCGCTACCTGGTGGCGGAGGCCCGTGTGGCCTCCGGCGCGCTGGCCGAGGCGGTGCTGGACTTCGCCGCCTTCCTCGAGTGCTGGAGCCAGGCGGATTCCCACCTGCCGGAGCTGAAGCGGGCGCGGGCCTTCATGACGGGCCGCGGGCGCTACCTGCGCGTCGTCGGAGCCAGCGAGCAAACGCTCCAGGCGCAGGCCCCTTGACCTCTGGGGTGGGTTCAGGAATGGAGAAATCCATGCCCCAATCTCGTCTCATCGCGGCTCACGCCGCGCTGCTCGTCGTGGACATTCAGGAGCGCCTCTGCACGGCCATGGAGCCCCAGGCGCTGGAGCGGGTGCTCAACCGCACGGGCGCCGCCATCGAGGGTGCCAAGGCGCTCCAGTTCCCCATCTTCGTCACCGAGCAGTACCCCAAGGGCCTGGGGCCCACGCACGCGCAGGTGCGTGAGCGGCTCGGCGGGCGCAAGCCCTTCGAGAAGATGCAGTTCAGCGCCGCCGTCCCCGACGTCATCGCCGCGCTCGAGGGGCGCAGGCAGGTGCTCGTGGTCGGAATGGAGACGCACATCTGCGTCTTTCAGACGGCGCGCGACCTGGTGGAGCGGGGGTTCGAGGTCTGGCTGTGCGCGGACGCCGTCCTGTCCCGCTCGGTGGAGGATCGGCGCGTGGGGCTCGAGCTGTGCAAGGAGGCCGGCGCGCGCGTGACGACGGTGGAGTCCGCGCTCTTCGACATGATGGGGCGCGCGGGCACCCCGGAGTTCAAGATCGTCTCGGCCGCGGTGCGATAGCCCCGGCCAGCGCCCGGGTGAACAGGGCCAGCGCCACCAGGGCGCTGGCCAGCACCGTCTGCGAGCCGCCGATGGGGAAGTCATAGAAGAAGGCGAAGAGGTAGCCGCCCACGCCCGAGATGCAGCCGGCCAGCGTGGCGAGCAGGAACGTCCAGCCCAGCCGCAGATCCAGCACCAGCGCGGCGATGGCTGACAGGGTGGAGAAGGCGAAGACGGGCAACGCCCCCAGCGCCCGGGCCGACACGCCCACCATGACGCCGATGGAGATCATCAGCACCGCGTCCAGCAGGCGCACCGGCAGCCCCTGCACCAGGGCGCCCACCCGGTCGAAGCTGGCGAAGGTCAGGCCGCGGAACCACCACAGGTGAATGAGCAGCACGACGGCGCCCACGAAGCTCACGGCGGACAGCTGCTCCTCGGTCACCAGCACCGCGGTGCCGAACAGGATGCCCTGAATGTCATGGGCCTCCTGCGCGATGCGGTCTCCCACCAGCACGGACGCGCCTCCGGCGAACGCGAAGGCCAGGCCCAGCATGCTCTCGCGGGAGATCCTCAGCCGGGCCGGGTCCACCATCAACAGCAGCGTGGCCAGCAGCGACAGCCCCACCGCGCCCACCATCGGGTCCACGTGCATGCCCAGGTGGATCTCCGCGAAGAAGGCCAGCGCCACGCCCAGGCCGGCCGAATGCGTCACGGCGGCGCTGACGAACACCATGCGCCGCAGCACCACGTAGACGCTCAGAAAGCCCAGCACGCCCCCGGCGATCAGCGCGCACAGGACGGGATCCCGGAACAGGTCGAAGCTGGCCTGGAACTGCTCCCACTTGGAGGGCTCTGCGAGGGTTGGGTCCAAGTCAGGGTCCTGGCGAGACGCGAGCTGCGTACTCGTCACCGTACTGGTGACGGAAGGCAGGGTGGCAGAAGACGGTCCGTGCGTCACCCATCACGACGGCGGGGCTCTCCCGGTCCAGGAAGAGCAGGGTGTTTGCGTACTCGGCGGCCATCGTGAGGTCATGGCTCACCACCACCACGGCGATGCGCCGCTCGCGCGCCAGCGCGGCCAGGCGCCGCATCGTCTCGCGCTCGGCCACCGCGTCCATGGCGGCGGTGGGCTCGTCCAGCAGCACCAGGTCCGCCTGGCTGGCGATCACCCGGGCCAGCAGCGTGCGCTGCTTCTGGCCCTCGGACAGCTCGCGGTAGGGGCGCTGCGCGAACTCGCGCGCGCCCGCCGTGTCCAGCGCCGCCTCGGCCACCTGGCGATCCTCGCGCCTGGGGAAAGGCCGCAGGAAGTTCCAGCCCGACAGCCGCCCCCAGAGCACCATCTCGCGCGGGCGCACCGGCAGAATGGAGTCGATGCCCGCGGTCTGCGGCACGTACGCGCTCTTCATGCCGGGCGAGCCCTTGATGATCCGGCCGGACACGGGCGGCTGCAGCCCCAGCAGCGTCCTGAACCAGGTGCTCTTGCCCGAGCCGTTGCGGCCGATGACGGCCACGAAGTCCCCGCGCCGCACCTGCAGCCCGATGGGAGGCAGCAGGGGCTTGCCGCCAAAGCCGATGACCAGCTGCTCACAGGACAGCAGCAGCTCCGCCGTCGAAGGCCCTGGCGAGGCCGGGCTCACGGTGGAGAGGGCCTCACCGCTGTTCACGCTGGACCTCCGCCGTGGGGCGCACGGCCTCCAGGCCCGCGAGGATGTCCGCCCGGGCATCCGCATTGGCCGCGGTGCTCAGGTCCAGGGTGCCATCGGCTCCGGGCCGCGCGGCGGCCCAGTCCACCGCGTCGAAGATGCGGGAAGGAACCTCCAGCTTGAGCACCAGCTTCACGCGCGGCTCATTCTCGCGGTCCGAGGGCACGTCCAGATCCCCCTCGAGCACCGCGACGGGCGTGCCTCCGGGAGGGGAGGCCAGCTCCAGCGTGAAGCGCTGCTCGCCCGCGATGCGCGGCGTGGCGAGCCCATCACGCACCACCCCCTGCAACCGCAGCATGGTGATGGCCCACCGCCCGGTGGACAGCTCCGTCTGTGGCAGCTCGCAGCCCGGCTGGCAGGGCACGGAGATCGGATCGCGGTTGAACAGGTTCACGTCGCCCACGGGCAGGGTGATCAGGGGCCGCGTCACCTCGCCGCCTCCGCCCAGCTCCGCCTCGATCTCTTCATAGGGAATGAGCGCGCCGTCGTCCCGGTGGCAGTGGCCGCCGTGGCACAGCGAGTAGCCCGGGGGCGGGTTGGACGGATCGAACCGCCCACCGCCGCCCGCGGAGACGCGGCGGGGAATCAGCTCGATGCCCTGCAGCGTGATCATCGCGGCGCTCGGGCGCACCTGGTAATTGGAGGCCAGTTGCTGGAAGCCCGGGAACACCTCGCGATCCTCCTCGGGCTCGTACGAGGCGCGCACGGTGGGCTCGATCACCGCGAAGCCCTCGCCCGCATCCCAGGCACAGCCCGCCAGCAGCAGCAGAGGCCAGAACAGATGAGCGCGCATGGGTCAGCTCCCCTTTCCCGTCAGGCCCTGCTCGAGACGCTGCACCAGCTGCTCCATGTTCTGCAGGTACGTCTCGCCGTTCCGGAAGTCCGCCCCACCCGGGATGAGCACCAGCGGCGCGGGGATCTTCGTCGCCACGAGCCCGGACAGTTGGTCAGGGTAATATTCCTCACGGAGGATGAACCGCGCCTTCTTCACCCGCGCCTGCGCGATCACCTTGGCCACGTGCGGAGGGCTGGGCGGAACGCCCGCCTTCGGCTCGAGGAATGCGAAGGCGGAGAAGCCCAGCCAATCGGCCAGGTAGATCGTCGTCTTGTGGAACGAGACGACGGGTGCGCCCTTGAGCCCCGCCAGGCGCTGCTCCCATCCCACGCGGGCCTTCTCGAGCTCGGCGGAGAACTTCTCCACGTTGGCGCGGTAGGTGGCGGCATTCTTGGGATCGAGCTGCTCCATGCGCGCCGCGATGCCGCGAGCCACGGCCAGGGCCGCGCGCGGATCATAGAGGTAGTGCGGGTTGCCTCGCGGGTGCACATCGCCCTGGCTCCGGTCCACCGGGCCGGTGGGCACATCCAGCACCTTGACCAACGTCGAGGCATCCAGGAAGCCGGGGTTGCCTGAGTGGATACGGGAGTTGCGCGCGCCGAGCTGGAGCGTGGGCAGCCACCCGAGCTCCAGCTCCAGGCCCACGGCGATGAGCAGGTCCGCGCGATTGAGCAGCAGGGCCTCGCTGGGCTTGGCGTCCACGAAGTGCGGATCCTGTGTGGGCTTGGACAGCGAGGTGACAGTGGCCTTGTCACCGCCCACGGCCTTGGCCAGCGCGGCCAGGTCCGGCACGGTGGTGACGACGTTCAGCTGGGCCCACGCCGGCAGGGACAGGAAGCAGAGGAGGGCGGCGCTCAGGGCCGCGAGTCGTGAGGTTCTCATCGGAGTTCTCCGGAGAAAGAGGGTCAGAAGGCGTGGGAGCCGTGGGCGCCCATCACCGCTTCGAGAGTGAGGAAGACCGAGTAGTCCGGCCCATCGCGCCAGCCGGCGCGGTCGGTGGCCGCCTGGAGGCGAAGCCGGGAGAACTCGGTGGGCCAGAAGGCGAGGTTGGCGGAGATGCGCTGGCGCGTGGCGCTCCACTCGGGATCGAGCGGGTCCTCGGCGAGCCGGCCGTTCTCGTCGTGGGCGGCGGTGCCGAACTCGTAGCGCAGGTTGGTGGCCCACCGCTTCGCGAAGCGCCAGTGCGCCTGGGCATAGCCTCCGAAGTCGGTGAGCAGATCCTGGGGCACCTGCCGGCGGCGGTAGAGCAATTCCGCCTGCAGGCTGATCACGGTGGAGTCGGCCACCGAGGTGGGCCGGTACTTCAGGTAGAGGTCCGTGCCGAAGACATCCGTGTGGTTGCGGTAGCCCGAGGCGTTGGGCCCCGTCGCGGCGGACAGGCCCCACAGCAGCGACACATCGTCGGAGAAGGGGAAAAACTGCTTCACCGCGCCGGTGAACTGGAAGTCCAGCGGGGTGACGACGCGGCTGTTGTCGGGGCCGAAGAAGCTGCGCGCGGTGGACTCGCCCCGGGCATCCGTGGCCGAGCCCATCACCTCCAGGTACCAGGGCAGCGGAGACAGCCATGAAACTTCCAGGCCCAGGCCGCGGTTGCCCTCGCCGCCAAACACGCGGCTGAGCACGAAGGGCTGGTCCGAGAAGTCCCACGAGTGCGGGTGGGTGTTGTTGATGCGGCCAAAGCGCGTGAGGAACTGGCCGGCGCGCACCTGCAGGTTGGCGGGCAGATCCAGCGTGGTGACGTAGGCCTCTTCGATCTCCACCCCGAACTGGCTGAAGACGATGTTGCCGTTGAAGCGCAGGTACGGGTCCACCACGCTGGCGATGGCCAGCTCGAGCTGCTGGAAGTTGAACCCGTTCTCGGAAGGATCGTGCCCTCCGCCCTGCAGCGGCTCCTCGGAGGTGAAGGCCGCGAGCGCCACGTCGAGCACCAGGCTCAAGTCCAGCCACGAGGGCGTCAGCCCCTGCGGCACGGGCAGCGGCGCGCTGGTGCCGGAGGCGGTGCCCCCCTGCTCCTGGGCGGTGGCCGCGTCCTTGCCCACGGCGGCTTCAATCTCCGCCAGCTCCTCGGGGCTCAGCTCCGCGTCCACCTCCTCTTCGGGGGCCAGGGGCTGCGCCTCGGAAGCGGGCGCGGGGGCAGGCGGGGGGGCAGGGGGCTCCTGACCCCACGCGGGCAGGGCGGACAGCGAGAGAATGCTGGCAAGGACAACAGGGAAGCCGGCGGACCGGCGCAGACAGGGGATCACTCGGAGAACCTCGGGACCGGACGCCCGTGACACGGACGTCGCCTCACAGCCAATCGCTTCGGGCGCTAGGCGCGCGCGGGAGGCGAGGACTTGGGAGCGGTCGCGAGGATGGGAAGAGACGACAGGGCCCGGGGCGGCGCGGTGGCCGGCCGGCTCACCGCCAGACAGGCGGTGATGAGGGCCAGGGGCTGGGGGTTGGGCGCCTCGTCCCGAATCCCCGCGGACGGCAGCGGGCAGGACTCATGCGCCAGGTGCGGAGCCCCCGCCGGGGCGGGCACGGAGGTGATCTGGGCCCGGTCCCCCACGGCCTGAGTAACCGACTCTCCGGTGCCCCACGCCGCATCCTCGAAGGCCTGGTGTTCCAGGCAGTAGCGGTGGGCGTGCTCCTGAGAGTGCACCAGCGCCATCGCCCACGGCATGACCCACAGCGCGACGAGCAGCATCGCGGTATAGCGTCGGAGGGTGGCGGCGGGGGAGTGCATCGGGTCGAGGTACCTGGGTTGCTCTACTGACGTGCTCCTATGGTGTCAAGGCAGCCGACGGGGGGACCGACCAAAGCATTCTAACGGATTTCCAGCCGTCTTCTCGCGCAGTGAGCAGTCGAGCACCGAGGCCCCGTGGACAGCCCCCCTCCTCAGACCTTCATTGCCGTGGCCCGGCTGTCGGACCTGGATGCCCGGGGCCGCGCCGTGGTGGACGTGGAGGGCACCCCGGTGGCCCTCGTCCGGGTCGCGGGTCAGCTGTACGCCTTTCAGGACACCTGCCCTCACCAGGGAGGCCCGCTCTCCGAGGGAGACGTGGAGGGGTTTCTGCTGCACTGCCCGCTGCACGCCTGGCCTTTCGACGTGCGCACGGGGCTGTGCCCTCTCATTCGCGGCGCCCGGATTCGTACTTATGCCGTCCGCGTCGTTGGCGAGGAGATTCAGGTGGCGCCGTTCTCGGCTAGCGTCTCGGCGTCCTGATGTTGGCCAGCCCGAAGGAGCCTCACCCGTGGCAAATCCCCGAGCCCCCCGCCGTCCAACCCGAGGCGCCCGCAGTACCGCCCCGGACCCGGTCGCCATGGCCGCCGCGGTGAAGGACTTCCTGCGCGCCGCGGGCCTGCCGCTCTCGGATCCGAACCTCCAGGACACTCCGCAGCGCGTCGCCGAGGCCTGGGTGAACGAGTTCCTCGATGGCTATGCCCTCACCCCCGAGCAGGCGCTGGGCGAGGCCTTTCCCGCTCCCCCCGACTCCGAGGGAGAGATGGTGGTGGTGACGGACCTGCGCTTCAGCTCCATGTGCCCGCACCACCTGCTGCCGTACGAGGGCGTTGCGCACGTGGCCTACATCCCCAGCAAGCAGGTGGTGGGCTTTGGCCGCCTCTCCACCCTGGTGGACTGCTTCGCCCACCGGCTCATCCTCCAGGAGGACCTGGCCCGCGAGGTGGCGGGCTCGCTCGCCCGTGTGCTGGGCAGTCCTGCCACCGCCTGCATCATCGAAGCGAAACAGGCCTGTCTGCGTCTAAGAGGGGACAAGCAGCGGGACGCCGTCACGCACGCGGAGGCCTACGAGGGGCGCTTGCGGCGGGACGGGGCCTTGCGCCGCGAGCTATGGGCGCGGCTGGGGACGCGCCGATGACGATGCCTTTGCCTTTCGAGAAGACCTTCCCCCGCGTGGCGCCCGAGCTGCTCGAGCGGGCCTTCACCGCGCTCACCGAGGTGCTCTCTCCCGCGCAGGTGCGCCGCGACGAGGACACCCGCGCGCAATATTCCCGCGATGAGTCCGACACCGGCGAGTACCCGCCTGACCTCATCGTCTTCCCCGAGAACGCCCAGCAGGTGTCCGCCGTCTTCAAGACGTGCCAGTCCCTGGGCGTGCCCTTCACCCCGTGCGGTGCGCGCAGCGGCAAGAGCGGCGGCTCGCTGCCCCTGCTGGGCGGCGTGGCGGTGAGCCTGGAGCGGATGAACCGCATCCGCTCCATCTCCGTGGAGGACCTGACCGCCGTGGTGGAGCCCGGCGTCATCACCGGGGATCTGATGAAGGCCGTGGAGGAGGTGGGCCTGTTCTACCCGCCGGACCCCAACTCCTGGCAGTTCTGCACCATGGGCGGCAACGTCGCCGAGAACGCCGGAGGCCCCCGGGCGCTCAAGTACGGCGTCACCCGTGACTACGTCATTGGCCTGGAGTGGGTGCTGCCCACCGGAGAAATCCTCCAGGTGGGCCGGCGCACCATTAAAGGTGTGGCGGGCTACGATCTCGTCGGCCTCTTCGTGGGCTCCGAAGGCACGCTGGGCGTGGCCACGGAGATCACGCTCCAGCTCATTCCCAAACCCAAGCACGTGATGACGGCGCTGGTCATCTTCGACTCGGTGCTCACCGCCGCGCGCGCGGTGTCCGCCGTGCTCGCCTCGGGCGTGCTGCCGCGCACCCTGGAGCTCATCGACGACGTGGCCCTCAAGGCCGTGGACGGCCGGGGCTTCCACTTCCCGCCCGGCGCCGGCTCGGCCGTCATCCTCGAGGTGGACGGCAACGTGGAAGAGGGCCTGCTGGCCGAGCTGGGCCAGGCCGGGGAGATCTGCGAGCGCCTGGGAGCCACTCAAACGCTCGTGGCCCAGAACGAGGAGCAGCGCGAGAAGCTCTGGGCCGCCCGGCGCGTCGTCTCTACCGCCCTGCGGGCGCTCAAGCCCCACAAGATCTCCGAGGATATCGCCGTACCCCGCTCGCGTATTCCCGAGATCATCGAGAAGCTCAAGGCCATGGGCCAGGAGCTGGGCCTGGTCGTCGCCACCTACGGCCACGCAGGCGACGGCAACCTGCACGCCAACATCCTCTACGAGGGGCCCCACCAACGTGCGCTCGTGGAGACCGCCATCCGACGCATGCTGGAAATGACGGTGCAGATGGGTGGCACGATCACCGGCGAGCACGGGGTGGGACACGCCAAGCGTGACTACATGGCGCTGGAACAACCTCCCGCGGTGCTCGAGCTACAGCGGCGCCTGAAGACCTTCTTCGACCCAGCAGGGCTGCTCAACCCCGAGAAAATGTTTCCCGATCCCAAGCGTTTCTAAAGACACAGCCAATTGAATGGGCGGCGCGCTCGGGCCCGATGCGACCAAAGCTTTCTCGAACCCAGGGAAACCCTTCGGTTGTCACCGGCCTGTCACATCCGAAGGCAGGAAAAATTCCCTGCATCGGAATGAGAAACCGTTTGGCTCGTTGCGCGTCCTAGTAACGAGTCGACGCGGTGGCTGCAAATGAGCGCGTCGGGATCATCTCGGAACGGAGGTCGGGAAAATGGCCAACACGACTAAGTATGCGGCAGAGGGCTTGTCGCAGTACCTGCGTCACCTGGGTGGACACCAGCAGCTGACGCGTGAGCAGGAATATGAGCTGGCGAAGCGCGCTCGCAAGGGCGACGAGTCCGCGCGACAGACGCTGGCAACTTGCAACCTGGCCTTCGTGGTCGCGGTGGCCAAGAAGTTCGCCAACCGCGGCGCTCGCCTGGATGACCTCATCCAGGAGGGCAACGTGGGCCTCATGAAGGCGATCGAGCACTTCGATCCCAAGAAGAACGTGCGGTTCGCCACCTACGCCGTGTGGTGGATTCGCGCCTACATCACCCGCTACCTCAAGGACAACCGCAGCCAGGTGCGCGGAGGTGAGTCCGAGCGAGGCAGCATGGTGGACTTCTCCCTGGACGCCTCGATCGACGAGGAGGGAGAGACGACGTTCCTGGACCGGTTGGAGGACGGAGGCCCGTCTCCTCAGGCCGTGTTCCTGGCGCGCGAGCAGGACCAGGAGGTACAGGAGGCGCTGGCCAAGGTCCGCAAGCGCATTGGCGACCTGGGCTGGGACATCCTCACGGAGCGGCTGACGCAGGACAAGCCGCTGACGCTCGAGGAGCTGGGGCAGCGCTGGGGCGTGTCGCGTGAGCGCGTGCGCCAGGTGGAGCTCAAGACGAAGAGCTTCCTCGAGCGCTACCTCTCCGCGTTCAACCAGGACGAGGAGAACCTCGAAGGCCCCGACAGCCTCACCGCGGACGCGGCCTGAGGCCCGGGCAGTACCTCCTCCGAGCGTATGCAGTGAAAAGGGCGGTGCGATGAGCCTGGGCTCCTCGCGCCGCCCTTCTCGTTTTTCAGGGGTTGCCTGGGGTTTTTCGCCCGCGAGGCCTACCTGATGAGGCTGGTTGGGTTGCTGGCAGGCAAGCGCACGTGTTAACACCCCCCGCCATGCGCCTGATTTTGTTCGCCCTTTCGTTGGCGGTGGCTTTACCCGCCTCGGCCGCGACGCCCGAGGTGCTGGCGTCGTTGGACGCGCTGTTCAACCGCCGCGCCGAGCCCGCCGCCGTGAAGGAGCTGGAAGAGGGGCTCAAGAAGCAGCTGGCGGCCACGCCCGAGGACTACGAGCTCATCTGGCGCCAGTCGCGGCTGCTGGTGTGGCAGGCGGATGGCGCCACGGATGGGCGCATGAAGAAGGTGTTGGGCAAGCAGGGCTGGGACGTGTGCGAGCGCGGCGTGAAGCTCGCCCCCCAGCGCGTCGAGTGCCACTACTTCGCCGCGGGTGGCATCGGCACGTATTCCCAGGGCGTGGGCATCATGAAGGCCCTGAAGGACGGCCTGGAAGGCAAGTTCAACGAGCGGCTGGACGTGGCCATCAAGATTGACGGGTTCTATGAGCGGGGCGGCCCGCTGCTGGCCAAGGGGCGCTACCACTACGAGCTGCCCTGGCCCAAGCGCGACCTGAAGCAGAGCGCCAAGCTCTACGAGCAGGTCATCGGCAAGTTCCCGGAGAACCTGCGCGCCCACTACTACCTGGCGGAGACGCTGCTGGCGGACGACAAGGCCCAGAAGGCGCGGGAGGCCATTTTGAAGGTGAAGCAGGGCAGCGTGGCGTATGACCCGGCGGACGGCCGGCGGGTTCAGGAGTGGGCCAAGAAGGTCGAAGCAGACATCGAGGAGGAGCTCAAATGAGGGCAGAGAATCAACTGGCGGCAGCGGCGCCTGCTGCCGTGGCGGGTGCGAAGAACCTGGTGGAGCTGTTGCTGGAGCGGGCTCGCAATGCGTCGGCCTCCGCCATCACCCACAAGAAGAACGGGCAGTGGGTGAAGGCCAGCTGGGCCGAGGTGCTCCAGGAGGTGAAGGTGCTGTCGGCGGCCCTGGTGGCGCAGGGCGTGAAGCCCGGCGATCGCGTCGCCATCTTCGCCAACACCACCATGCAGTGGGTGGTCTGCGATCTGGCCATCTCGGCCGCGCACGCCCTCACGGTGCCCATCTACTCCTCCAACACGCCCGAGGAGTGCCGCTACATCCTCAACCACTCCGAGACGACGCTGCTGTTCGTCGACAGCGACGCGGTGGATGGCAAGCAGGCCGGGCGCCTGTCGCGCATCCGCCAGAAGATTGGCGACTGTCCCACGGTGAAGAAGATCGTCGTCTTCGAGGGCCCTGTCTCCGGCGACAAGGAGATGACGCTCAATGACCTGGTCGCGCAGGGCGTGGCCCAGGAGAGCGCTCAGCCGCAGGCCTTCGAGGAGCGCGCGCGCGCGGTGAAGTCCGAGGACGTCTGGGGCTTCATCTACACCTCGGGCACCACGGGTGACCCGAAGGGCGTGATCCTCACCCACGGCAACTGGGCCTACCAGGCCGAGTGCGCTCGCAAGACGGGCCTGATGGACCCCTCGGACTCGGTGATGCTGTTCCTGCCGCTGGCGCACTCGTTCGCGCAGGTGGTGAAGGCGGCGTGGCTGGGCATGGGCTTCCAGCTCATCTTCGCCGAGTCGGTGGACAAGCTGCTGCCCAACCTGGTGGAGACGCGGCCGTCGGTGCTGCCGGCGGTGCCCCGCGTGTTCGAGAAGGTCTACAACAACGTGGTGGCCAACGGCTCGGCGGCCCCGGGCATGAAGGGCAAGCTGTTCCGCTGGGCCTTCAAGCTGTTCGACGAGTACACCGAGGCCCGGATGCAGGGCCGCGAGTACAGCAACATCGGCTTCTCGCTGGCCAAGGCGCTGGTGTTCAAGAAGGTGCGCGCCACGCTGGACGAGAAGCTGGGCGGCAACATGCGCCTGTTCATCTCGGGCGGCGCGCCGCTGTCTCGCAAGATCGCCTACTTCTTCGATCTGCTGGGCTTCAAGGTGCTCGAGGGCTACGGCCTCACCGAGACGTCCGCGCCGTGCAACGCCAACCTGCCCGACAAGATCAAGATCGGCACCGTGGGCCCGGCGCTGCCTGGCACCGAGGTGAAGATCGCCGCCGACGGAGAGATCCTCGTGCGCGGCCCGTGCGTGATGAAGGGGTACTACAAGAACCCCACCGCCACCGCCGAGGCCCTGGAGCCGGACGGCTGGTTCCACACCGGAGACATCGGCGAGATCGACTCCGAGGGCTTCCTGCGCATCACCGACCGCAAGAAGGACATCATCGTCACCGCGGGCGGTAAGAACGTGGCGCCGCAGAACATCGAGAACACGCTGAAGACCTACCCCATCATCAGCCAGTCGATGGTGTACGGCGATCAGCGGCCGTTCCTGGTGGTGCTCGTCACCGTGACGGAGGATGCCGCCAAGAAGCTGCTGGCGGAGAAGGGCGTGCAGGTCAGCTCCTACGCGGAGCTGGGCAAGCGGCCGGAGATCCGCGCTGCGGTGCAGGACGTCATCAACAAGGTGAACGCCGAGCAGCCGCCCTACAGCACGCTCAAGAAGTTCGAAATCATGGACTCGGACTTTACCCAGGAGAACGGCGAGCTGACGCCCACCCTCAAGGTGAAGCGCAAGTTCTGCAGCCAGAAGTACGCGCCCATCATCACCAAGCTGTACGAGGGCAAGAGCGCCGACTGATCCCCGGCGCCCAAACGACGACGCCCGGCCCGCCTCTTGGGAGGCAGGTCGGGCGTTGGTGTTTCAGGGGTAGCGCGAGGCGGCTCAGCCGTGGTGGCTGGTCTTCGCCGACGCGTTCTGCTCCACCGTGGAGGTGCTGGAGAGCGTGCCCTGCTGGGGCTTCTTCTCGTCGGACTCCTGCTCGTTGTCCCCGCTGAAGCCGCGCTTGAAGTTACGGATGGCGCTGCCCAGCGACGAGCCCAGCTGCGGCAGCCGCGTGGCCCCGAACAGCAGAAGGAGGACCGCCAGAATCAGCAGAATTTCAAATGGCTTCAGACCCATCACACGGCTCCTGGAAATCAGCGCGCCGAGCATACCGGCCAGGGGCGCGGGTTACCAGTGACACCGTACCCCTCTTACGACTGCAAGGGCGCCGGGGGGCCAAGCTCCGAGGAAAGCTCTACTGGGAGCGTGAAGAACAGGGTGGTGCCTTCCCCATCGGTCTCCACGCCTACACGGCCGCCGTGCACTTCGATCTCCTGGCGGGCCAGGTGCAGGCGCAGCGGATCCTCCAGCTTCTTCTCCCGGAAGGCGCGCTCCTGGTGAGAGAAGACCAGGGCCGCCTCCTCCTCGCTCAGCGCAGAGCCCTCCCGCCGCACCTCGACCCGGACGCCTGCCGGGCCTGGCATGGCGCGCACGTGGATGACTTCGCCGGACTGGGAGCGCAGCAGCAGGTGCTGCACGAAGGCCTCCACGGCGTGCTGGACGCGGCCCCCGTCCACGTTCACGTCCGGCAGGGGCGGGTGCCCATCGAACATCAACGCCACCCCCGCGGTCCTTGCCGCCGCCTGCTGGCGCTCCACCGCCGTGGCAAGCAGGGGATCGAGCGACTGCCGCTCACGCTCGAAGGCCAGGGAGCCCAGCTCCGCGCGGCTCGAGTCGAAGAAGTCCTGTGAGAAGGCCAGCGCTCGATCAGCGTTGCGCAGAATCGTCTCCAGGCCGCGATGGGCCTTGGGCTCCAGGGGGATACGGCCGTTCAGGAGCAGCGCGGCATACGAGCGCACGTTGGCCAGCGCTCCCCGCAAGTCATGCGAGGCCAGCCCCAGGTAGCGCACCCGCTCCCGCTTCTGCTCGCCCGAGTCCGGCAGGGGCCACGTCCAGATGAGCCGGGCTCCATCCTCCAGCACACTCTCGCCGGCGCTGATCACCTGGCCATCCCGCTCCCACACGTCCCGGGCCTGAGAGCGGGGCTTGAAGCCCGCCGCGAAGAGCAGCTCCCGGGCCGACCCGATGAACGTGGGCAGCTCGTCCAGCCCCAGGTGCTCGAGCAGCACCCGGCTCAGCAGCCGGGGAGCACCCTGCCGTGGCAGGAGAGCCAACCCGGGAGCGTCCATGGCACCGCCTGACACTGGCTCCCCCTGTCCCATGCGCCCCCTGCCTTCTGTGAGACGAATCCTGTGCAAGGGTGGGAATCGACTGTCCGTTTTGCAACGGGCTCCCCAAGGGCGTGCACCCGCCTTATTTTCTTACGCCCCGACTGACAGGATTCGTGGAAAATCCTTGCCAGGTACCCTCAGGAGAAATTTCTGGCTCCGACCGATACGCAACCCAGTGGTTCAACCGTGATCCTCGTGGTGGACGACGATCCGGACATCCTGGAAGCACTCTCCGAGATTCTGGAGGCCGAGGGGTTCGAGATCCGGCGCGCGCGCAATGGCAAAGAGGCTCTGGATCGGCTGGAGCCGGATCCGCCCAAGCTGATTCTGTTGGACCTGATGATGCCGGTGATGGACGGGTGGGAGTTCGCCCAGCGGCTGCGCACGAAGACCCACCTGCCGCGCATTCCCATCATCGTGCTGAGCGCCGACCGCAACGTGGGCAACAAGGCCACGGACATTGGCGCGGTGGGGCACCTGGCCAAGCCCTTCGAGCTCAACGACTTGCTGGAGATGGTGCGCAAGGCCCTCAAGGGCCCCGAGGGCGACAAGCCGCCCCGGTGACGCAGACTCATCCTTGACCCACAGGGTGGTGACCGTTACGGTCCTGCCCGACGTTGATTCACCAATCAATCAGAACCAGGAGCGAGCCATGACGGCGAAGGACATCCTCGAGACGGAGATTCCCGGCGTGCTGAAGCAGAAGCCGGAGCTGGCCAAGGACATCAACTCGGTCATCCACTTCGACATCACCGGGGACAACGGCGGCAAGTGGACGTTGGATCTGACGAAGGCCTCGGACTGGGTCACCTCGGGTGCCGAGGGCACGCCGAAGATGACGATCACGGTGAGCAACGACGACTTCGTGAAGATCCGTCAGAAGCAGCTCAACCCGCAGATGGCGGCGATGCAGGGCAAGCTCAAGTTCAAGCCCATGGACATGGGCCTGGCGATGAAGCTGGCCAAGATCCTGTCGTAAGCGAAGGGCTCTACCGGGGCCCGTGAGTACGGGCCTCTCACCGCGGCGCGGCTTCCCACCGGAGGCCGCGCCGTTGTCGTCTTCAAGGCCTGGGTGCCCATGAACACGCTGCCACTGGCAGGACTCAAGGTATTGGATCTCTCCCGGCTGCTGCCGGGCCCGTACGCCACGCTGGTGCTGGCGGACCTGGGCGCCACGGTGGACAAGGTGGAGGAGCCCGAGGGCGGGGACTACATCCGGCAGATGCCGCCCATGCGCGAGGACGAGAGCGCGCTGTTCTACGGGCTCAACCGCAACAAGCGCTCGGTGACGCTGAACCTCAAGACGCCCCAGGGGCGCGAGGCGCTCAAGCGGCTGGTGCGCGGGTATGACGTGCTGGTGGAGAGCTTCCGGCCCGGGGTGATGGACAAGCTGGGAGTGGGCGAGGCGGCGCTGCGGGCGGAGAACCCGCGGCTCATCTACTGCGCGATCTCCGGGTACGGGCAGACGGGGCCGGACCGGCTGAAGGCGGGGCATGACATCAACTACGTGGCCCGGGCGGGAGTGCTGGGCTACGGGGGCGCGGCGGGTGGGGCGCCGGCGTTTCCGGGCGTGCAGGTGGGGGACATTGGCGGCGGGAGCCTGTTCGCGCTGGTGGGCATCCTGGCGGCGCTGCACGAGCGGGAGCGCACGGGGCGGGGGCGGCTGGTGGACATCTCGATGACGGAAGGCTCGATGGCGTTTTTGCACATGCACCTGGCGGCGCGGCTGGTGATGGGCGAGCAGGGGCAGCCGCTGCGGCGCGGGCGCGAGGCGCTCAACGGCGGCTACGCGTGCTACGGGCTGTACCGGACGAAGGATGACCGGTGGCTGGCGGTGGGCTCGCTGGAACCGAAGTTCTTCTCGGGGCTGTGCGAGCGGCTGGGGCGGATGGACCTGTTCGAGAATGGCTACGACACGGCGGGCGGCGGGGCCGAGCGGGTGAAGGCGGAATTGTCGCGCATCTTCGCCGAGCACCCGCTGGCGCATTGGCAGACGGTGTTCGCGGGCACGGACCTGTGCATCGAGCCGGTGCTGGAGGGGGACGAGGTGCTGGCGGATGCGCAGCACCGGGCGCGGGGGCTGTTCGTGGAGGCGGAGGATGCGCAGCGCGGGCGCAAGGTGACGCACCTGCTCACGCCGCTGCGGATGGGACAGACACCGCTCAGGCCGCCGCCAGCGCTGGGGCAGCACTCGGGAGAGATTCTCCAGGAGGCGGGCTTTACCGCCGAGGAGATCGCCCGACTGAAGGGCTGAGCCAGGCCGTCCAGGGCGAGGTGGGCAGCAGCCCGCGACGCGCCTCGGCGAGCCGGCGGTGCTTCGGCGCGCCTACGTGGGACTGGAGCACGCGCAGCCCTTCGGAGAACAGGGGCAGCCCCCGCTCCAGGGCCCGGTCGAGGTGCTGCTTCTGGCACGACGGCTCATGAAGGCCCGCGAGGACGTGGGTGTCCGCGAGCCCGTCGAAGCGGTGGAGCAGGGTGTCCAGCGCGGCGCTGAAGCGCTCCTGTGGGCCCTGGCGCGCCAGCGCGTAGCCCGCGATGCAGGCCAGGAGCGGATCGAAGTGCTCGCCCAGCAACAGCTGCTCGAGGTGGAGCGCGGGGATCTCCAGGCCCGCGGCGAGGTAGCGCTGTGCCAGCTCGACGTGCCGCAGATCCTTCAGGCCCACAGGGGCAGGCCAGTCCAGAGGAGGGGAGTCCGGCAGGGGGGACAGGTACTGCTGGACCTCCACCTCACCCGAGTCCCCGACCACGATGACCAGGATGCTGATGTGATTGCGCAGCGAGACCAGCGCATAGCGGGTCGGCGCCAGGTTCGGCACGAAGAGCTCGAGGATCCACGAGTCGGGCTCGACCGGTTGGCCCCACTGCCCAGCGGCCGCGAGACCCGGCAGCGCCTTGAAGGTTCCCTTGCCAGCAACGCGGCCCGTGCTGGCCTTGCGCAGCACCAGCCAACTGTCGGACAGGAACTTCTGGGCGCTCGAGCCTGGCACGGGCTGATTCCCGCTGGCACCCAGCAGCACCTGGAGCCCGGAGCCCCCCTGGCACAGGGAACTGGGAGGTTGGATGCCCAGCCGCTCCATCCTCCACGCGCGGGAGTGTGGGGGGCGAGAGCTGGCATCGAAGGCCGCGAAGCCCAACAGGGACACCAACCGAAGCGCGGCCACGGGCCCGAGCCTGTCCGCGGGCGACAGGTACCCGGCGGCGTCCACCTCGAGGGCCAGCCTCTGCAACAGGTGCTGCTCTGGCGCGCCCAGCCGCGGTGCAGGCGCCTGAAGCAGGACGTTGTTGGGCCCACCCGGGTGGAGTTCGATCCACTGCTCGGGCAGCGGGCCCTCGGGGAGCACGGGCCTGGCGCGGTAGATGCCCGCGGGCACATCGCTCAGGGACACGCGCCCGAAGCCCTTGTACTCGCGACGCATGGGATCCGAGATCACCAGCGGGAGGAGGGGATCCTTCGAGTGGACGGTGAAGGAGGGCAGCCGCGTTTTCTGAAGCTGCCGCGGGCCCTGGAGCATCGGCGGGACCCGAGGCGCTCCCCGGTGGTTGGGTGAGGGCTGCAGCGTCAGATCGACGGCCTGGGGCCGGTACAGCGCGCACGGCTGGCGGGCCGTGCCCTGCGCGCTGGTGGCCTGAATCGTGTAATCGCCCGGGGGAAGCTGCAGCTCCACCGGCAGGGGAATGGGTGGGGCGACGCTCTCGACGGGGAACTCCAGGCCGCCTGGCGCGTAGTACAGCACCCGGAGGTGGCACAGCTTGCGCTCGGGGCCTGGCTGGACGCGCACGCGCAGCGACAGCCTGCCCACCTCCTGGGGAGAGAACCGCGCCAGGATGAAGTCCTTCGGGCCCATGGCGCCGGGGGGGATGTCCTGCTCTGGAACCTGGAGGAACTGGCGCCAGGGGCCGCCCAGGCGTTTGACCTGCGCTTCCACCTCGGTGCGCACGTACTCGGCCAAATGGGAGAACCGCAGCTCATAGCCGCTGTCCCGCGCGCACCACACCAGCGCGCCTGGCGCCCCTTTGAGCCCCTGGAGCAGCAGCCGCCCAAATACGCCCTGGCCTGTCTCGAGCGCGCGGCCTCCGGGCGAGGTGGCATAGAGCAGGTATTGCGCCCGGCGCCAGGGCGCTTCGCCCGACGCAGGCCCCCGCCAGCGCCCCACCACGGGGCCTACTCCTCGCGCGAAGTCCTCCAGCAGCAGATCCCTGCACGCGTCGACGAAGAAGAACTGGGCCTCCGGGCCGCAGTCCCGCAGGGGCACCACCAGCTCGGAGAAGCCAATGAGCCGCCGCGCATCCCTGCGCCAGGAGCGGACATCGGAGGGCACGATGACGACTTCATCGCGCGAGTCAGGGGCCGCCGCGCCGTGCCCCGCGTAATAGAAATAGAGCCGTGCGCCGCCGGTGCCCCGGCCCTGCTGAAACTGCTGGATGACGTCGATGATGTGCTCACTGTCCGCGGGCTCGTATGGAACCTCGAGCCGGCGGCCGGGAACAGGGCTCAGCAGCAGATGCACGTTCTCGGGGGGCACGCCGCCCGGGCCCAGCGCCCACTCGCGGAAGGCCAGCGCGTCATCCACCGCCGCGGACAGTCTCCAGGCCGGATCGTCATAATGATCCACGCCGATGATGATGGCGAAGTGACTCATGGAGCTGGTCAGGCGAACCCCACCCCGGCCCTCTTCAGGAGCGGATCGTCCGCGAGCGCCCACAGGGCCACGGCGAAGTTGGCTCTGCGGTAGCCCCCGCCGAAGTGCAGGCCGATGACGAGCCCCGTCCTCAGGTCCACGACGCAGGAGCCGGAGTTGCCGCCCAGCGTCGAGCAGTCATGGGTGAAGACCTTCCGCGCGGTGTCCACCTGCATCACCGTGCCGGGCTGAAGCCGCTTCACCTCGTACGTGCCGCCAAAAATGTCCTGGAGCACCTGCGGTGGCGTCAGCCCCCGCGTGTCCGCGGCGGGGTAGCCGACGACGTAGACGTCGCGGCCCTCGGGGGACTCGGGAGGCTCGGAGGCGAGCAGCAGCGGCTCGGGAGCCGTGGCGCCCCGCGGCGCTTGCCATGACACCCGGAGCAACGCCAGATCGATGTCTTGTGAGTCATGCACACCGATTACCCCCTCCAGCCGGAAGGCCGCGCGAGTGGTGCTCTCGCGCTCGGCGCGGAAGTCGATGGTGGGCTCCAGGCCTGGCGTGAAGAGCCAGGTGTCCTGCTCGCGGGCGCTGAAAGCGCGCACCACATGCCGGTTGGTCATCACCACGTCGGGGGCCACCAGGAAGCCGGTGCCGCTCATGGAAGCGGGCCCGCCGCCCGCGGACACCTCGATGCGGCCCACGCTCTGGAAGACGCGGCGGATGCTGTCTCGCTCCTGGTCCAGCCGCGAACCCCAGGGCTCGGGGGGAGAGGCGAAGTCCCCGTTGAGGACGAAGAGCGCGGGCCGGGCAATGAGCAGCACGAGCGCCTCCAGCCCCTGCAATTCCTCTTCACTCAAGGCGCCCTCACCACCCGGGTGCTGAAGCTTGCGCATACCCTTTTGGCCAGTCAGCACCAGCTGCTCCTCGGCGGAGGGGCCTGCGCTGGCCCCGCGGGCCGCCATGGCTGCTCTTGTGGGAGGGATTACCACGGCCCGTGCCCGGGCGGCACGCTCGAGCAGGGCGCGCGCTCCCGGCCCGCGCAGCTGAGCCTCCACGGCGCTCATGTCTCCCAAGGTGTACCGGAGCTGGGCGGCGAGCCCGAGCTTTGCGTCCATGGGGTTTGTTCATATTGCAGATTCAGGGTAGGGGTAAGCCAGAGGCGTGCAATGCAAACAAAAACCCTCTTGGACGTGTCTACGTTCAATCTGGGCAAGCAGGGTGGTGGTCCCGCGGTCTCAGCGCCCATTGCGGCGCTGACCGTGGTCTCGCACCCCATCCCTGACCGCGTGGGCGATCGGTTCCTCCTGGCCGGGCTGGCCGCGGGGCGGGAAGTTCCCATTTCGCGCAATGCGCCGGATTTCTCCCGCCCGGGAGAAGTCCTGGGGCTGCCGCTGTCGGATCCGGGCTTGAGCCGAAAACCCTGGATCCTGGCTCCAGGCTCCAAGCCAGGCACGGTGCGGTTGGATGCCGGCGAAGGCGGTCAGGTGGTCATTCCAGGCGAGGCACCGCGTGGCCCCTGGGAGCTGTCACCCGAGCAGCTGGCCGCCGGTGTGCCGATCGAATTGGCCGAGCGGGTGGTGCTGCTGCTGCACCTGGTGGACCCCACGGTGAACGAGCCCGCGGATGCGCTGGGCATGGTGGGCATCAGCCAGGGAATCCAGGCGGTGCGCCGCCACATCGAGCAGGTGGCGCAGCTGAAGGTGCCCGTGCTCATTCGCGGTGAGACGGGCTCGGGCAAGGAGCTGATTGCGCGGGCGCTTCACCAGCACGGCTCCAGGCGCAACAAGCCCTTCCTCAGCGTGAATCTGGGGGCCATCACCAAGGAGCTGGCGGCCGTCGAGCTGTTCGGGGCGGGCAAGGGCGCCTACACCGGCGCGGTGAAGAAGCAGGGGCTCTTCCAGGCCGCCGATGGCGGCGTGCTGTTCCTGGACGAGGTGGGCGAGGCTTCCACCGAAGTGCAGGTGATGCTGCTGCGCGTGCTGGAGACGGGGGAGTTCTTCCCCGTGGGAGAGCACACCCCCGTGCGCGTGGACGTGCGGCTGGTGTCCGCGACGGACGCGCAGCTGGAGAAGCAGATCCAGGAGGGGCGCTTCCGCGAGCCGCTGCTGCACCGGCTGGCGGGCTATGAAATCCGCGTGCCCCCACTCCGGGAGCGGCGTGAGGACATCGGGCTGCTGTTCCATCACTTCGCTCGGCAGGCGCTCAAGGAGACCCAGGAGGAGCACCGGCTGAAGCCAGAAGGGACGAAGGTCGATCCCTGGCTGCCCACCTCCCTGGCCTCGCGGCTGGTGCGCTACTCCTGGCCAGGCAACATCCGGCAGCTCTACAACCTCACGCGCCAGATCATCATCGGCAGCCGGGGCAGGTCCACGCTGCGGCTCGATCCGCGGCTGGAGGAGGAGCTGTCCGCTTCCCCGCCCACGCCCGAGCCCGTGAGCGCTCCTGTCTCCAGGCCGCCCGAACCCCAGGAAAGCGCGAAAGCAAAAGAGAAGGGCACCTCGGAGCGCCGGAAGATCACGGACTTCACCGAGGAGCAGATTGTCGCCGCGCTCGAGGCGAACCACTGGGAAATCAAGAAGGCCACGGATCAGCTGGGCGTCGCCCGGACCACGCTCTATGACTGGATTCAGCGCAGCCCTCATGTGACACGGGCCAACCGCCTGAGCCGGGAGGAGCTGGCTCAACACCTCAGTGAGTGCCAGGGAGACCTGGGTGTCATGTCCCAGCGCCTGAAGATGTCCCGCTGGGCGCTGGCGCGCCGCATCAAGGAGCTGGGCCTGCTCCCGCCGGACGAGAGCGACTGAGTCGAACCGTGTCGGCCGACATGTCGGCCGACATGTCGGCCGGGGTTGGACGGGCCGCCTCTCCGGGCGCTGCCTCTGGGGCGCATGAGGGTGGAGCCCTTGGCACGCCTGTTGTAGTGCTGCCCGGCTGTCTTACTCACAGGGGAGAAACAGCCATGACCGTGCATCAGATGAAGATCAAGAAGGGTGAGTTCGAGCCGCGCAGCATCAGCGTCAAGCGCGGTGACACGATCCAGTTCCAGCTGGCCGACCGGGAGGACCCAGCCCAGGTGAACGTGGCGGGAGAGCTCTTCGACGGCGAGAACCTCTTCGAGGTCGGCCCCAGCGGCAAGCAGGTGGCCATCCGCAGCACCTGCGGCCACACCACCTACCGGATCTCGATGAGCCTCAGCGCCTTCTTCGAGGAGCCCGCGATCGCGGAGGAGCAGTCGGGCACGGTCAACGGAACGATCCTCGTCATTCCCTGAGGTCCGCCAGGTTCTGGCGGGGTGCGGCGGCGCGCTGCTGCACCCGCGAGAGCAGGCCTCCCCACTCGTGCTGAAGGTGGGGGTTGGCCTCCAGCGCCAGGGAGAGATCCTCCAGGGCTTGCCGCAGCGGGGGGGACTGCGGCGCCTGGGGGTGGGGGGGTTGCTCCGTGCGCAGCACGAGCAGCGAGGCGCGCAGGGCGCGTGCCTCGGGCCAGTCGGGCCGGGTGCTCAGCACGGCCTCGGCCTGCTCGAGGCCCTGCCGGAGCGGAGGCTCCGCGTCCTTGCCCTGCTTCGTCAGCCAGGCGGCCCACTGCTGACAGAAGCGGCCAAAGGCGAGCCGGTGGTAGTGGGACACCGGCGCCAGGGAGATGGCTTTCTGGAAGTCCCGCTCCGCCTCCTCCCAGCGTGCCTCGAGCGCGAGCGCCTCGCCCCGGTGCTGCAGGGCCTCGGCATGGCCGGGCTCGCGCGCGAGCGCCGTGCCCAGCGCCTCGAAGGCCTGGGCGAGGTTGTGGCCCGCATCGCGCCCCTGCTCCCGCTCGAAGGCCGCCAGCAGCACGTGCGCCCTGCCCAGGTTGCGCCAGGGGGGCGCTTGATCCATCCACTGAATGGCCTGGCGGGCCACCTTCATCGCCTCGCGCAGGCTCGCCTCCGGTGAGGAGCCCCGCGCGCGCTCGTAGACGGCGCGCTGGAGCAGCACCTCGCTGGCGTTGTGGTAGGCGTAGCCCTGCTGGGGCGCCAGCGCCATGGCCTGCTCGAAGGCCCCCTGGGCCTGCTGGAGCAGGGGGAACGCATCGCCACCGCGTGTCCAGGCCTCGCGGGCCTGCTCGAGCAGGGTGGTGCCCACGCCATTGTGGAACTGAGGCAGCTTGGGGTTGATGGCCAGCCCCTGCTCGTACAGCTTGCGCGCGCTGGCCAGATCCGGCCGGACATCGACGCCGCGGGCCCGGTGCCGATGCGCCAGCTGCAGCTGCGCCTCGGCCGCGTAGAAGTAGGGGGCGATGTGCCCCGGGTTGAGGGCTCGCGCCTTGTCGAGCGCGGCAATGGCCCGGGCCAGGTCTCCGTCCGGATCCTTCGCGGACGCGTCCAGGGCTCGCGCCACGTAGATGTTGCCCAGGCTGAGCCAGGCCGGCAGCTGCCGCTCATCCAGCTGGAGCGCCTCCAGGTAGGCCCCCTGCGCGTTCTCCCTGTCGGGGCGTGGATCTCCGCCGGACTGGTGGGCATAGGCGGACCGCAGCTCGAAGAAGATGCCCATCAGCACCAGGAGCTCGGCGTTGCGGTGCTCCGGAGGCGAGCGCTCGAGGTACTCGAAGGCCATGCGGATCTGCTCGCTCGGATCCAGGTTGCGCTGCAGCCTGCCCCGGGCCAGGAAGTAGAAGCTGCGTCCCAGCTCCAGCGGAATCGCGGGCTCGTTGGGCGCCAGGGCCAGGGCGGCCTGCGCGGCCTCGATGGCCTTCTGCAGGGGCTGCTCCGCGCTGGCGCCGTGGTTCCAGCGGGCCTCGGCGAAGCGGCGGTGCAGGCGGGCCTCCAGCAGCCGGGCCTCGAAGCTCTCGGGAGAGACCTGAAGCGCCAGGGCGACGGCCTTCAACCCCTGCTCATAAGGAGGCTGGACATCCCCCTTGCCGTACAGCTCCATGACCAGCGCGGTGTGCTCGAGCTCTCCCAGGGCCTGGTACACCTCGGGCACGCTCTCGCCCGTCGAGGCCGCGGCCTGGTAAGCGCGGCGGCCCGCCTCGAAGTCGGCCCGGGCCCCCTCGCGATCTCCCTGGTTCCAGCGGCTGGCGGCCCGGGTGCGAAGGATGTCTCCGCGCAGCAGCGGCGCCTCGTAGAACCAGGGCTGGTGCGGGCCCTGGTTGTCCAGCAGGGCCAGCGCCTCATCGAAGCGATCCTCGTGCAGGGCGATGAGGGCGGCCACGTACGCGGCGGAGGGCACCTCGGGGCCCTGACTCAGGCGCAGGTACGCCAGGGCCGGATCGCGGTACTCACCACGGAGCCACTGCTTGCGCGCCTCGCGCTGGGCGGGGACGCTCAGCCGCTCCGCCTCGAGCAGCTGCTCCTGGTACAGCCGGCCCAACACCAGCGCCAGCGCCCAGGCGACGCGAGGCTCGTGGAAGCCGCTCTTCCAGGCTGTCTCCAGGTGCTTGCGCGCCATGGGCTCGTCGCCGAGCGCCAGGTAGCCGCGTCCCAGCGCGTAGTTGCCGGGCCCTACCGCCAGCGCGCCCTCCTCGCGCAGCTCCGCCTCCATCTCGGCCATGTGCGCGCGGATCTGCTGCCGGTCCGCGCGCGTGTCATGCAGATCCGACAGGCCCGAGTAGCGGGCCAGGGCCTCCAGGTGCTCGACCTTCTGGGTGAAGCGGCTGGCGAGCTTGACGAGCCGCTCGGACTGCGAGCCGGTATAGGCGGCCCAGCCCAGCGCCAGGGTGACGGCGAGGATCGCCCCGGTGGCGATGGTCACCACCCCGCGGTGCTTGCGGGCCTTCTTGCGCAGCCGGTACCCCAGGCTCCAGGCGCGGGCCTGGATCGTCTCTCCCGAGAGGAAGCGGTCCAGATCCTCGATCAGGGCGCGCGCCGAGTCGTACCGGGCCGAGCGATCCTTCTCCAGGCACTTGAGGACGATGGCCTCCAGATCCCGGGGGATGTCGGGGTTGATGGCGCGCGGCGGGCGGGGCTCCACGGTGGGGATGCGGCTGAGCACCTCCAGCCCGTTCTCGCCGGAGATGGGCGGCTCGCCCGTGAGCAGCGCGTAGAGGGTGGCGCCCAGGCTGTACACATCGGCGCGCCGGTCCAGCTGGGCCACCTCGCCCCGGGCCTGCTCGGGCGCCATGTAGTGGGGGGTGCCCAGGATCGAGCCCGTGGCGGTGGTGCTCGACTCGCGCCAGTCGCGCGCCAGGCCGAAGTCCATCACGTAGGGCTTGAGCCGCCCATCCTCGGTGCGCTCCACCAGGATGTTGGAGGGCTTGAGATCGCGGTGAATGAGCCCGGCGCGGTGGGCGGCGTGCACGCCCTCGGCGGCGTCTCGCAGCACCAGCGCCTTCTGCTCCACGGTGAGCGTGTGGACCAGCTGGCCCAGCGACGCGCCCGAGACGAACTGCATGGCGATGTAGGGCCGGCCCCGGACCTCGCCCACCTCGTACACCTGGCAGACGCGCTCATGCTCGACGCGGGCCTGGGACCGGGCCTCGGACAGCAGCCGGCGCACCAGCTCGGTGTCATCGCCCCGGACGAACTTCAGGGCCACGTTGCGGTGCAGGCGCAGGTCCGAGGCGAGGAACACCTGCCCCATGCCGCCCCGGCCCAGGAAGCCCTTGCACTCGTAGCGCTCCCACCCGGGCACGGGGAAGGCGGGCTCGTCCGGCTTGTCCGTGGCGGGCCCCTGCGCGGGCAGGGCCGGGTTCACGGTGAACGTGGCCTCCGAGAAGGGCAGACGCCTGGCGAGCAGCGTCTGTTCGGAGATGATGCCCCGCTGCTTGAGCACCTCGAGCGGGCTGCGCCCCTGCTGGAGCGCCTCCTTGCGCAAGGGCTCCACCTCCTCCTCGGAGGTGTAGCCCTCGGCCACCGCCAAGCGCAGTTCCGCCTCGAGATCTTCGTGTCTCAGAGCCGCTCCGAAGGGGTGCGCCGCCAGGGGGATCCGGACACAGGCGTGCGCGCGTCCTTACCCCCTGTCATACCCGAAGAGCAGGCTCCTGACGCAAGAAGCCTCACTGTGGGTAAAGGGCTTGCTCTCTTGCCCCCCTCCCAGTGTGGCTTCCGGCGACTCGTACCCTGAGTCGTTTCAGGGCAGGGCGGCCACGGCCATGCGGTGGAGCCGTGGGGTGCCCAGCTGGCGAAGCTCGAGGGTCTGCCTGCCGGCGAAGCTCTCGAAGTCTCCCACCCGGATGAAGTACGTCCCCGCCTCCAGGGTGATGTCGATCAGGGGCGGCCGGTCCCCGTTGCTGGAGTAATCGGAGGCGAGCATCGCTCCGCTGCTGGAGTAGAGGACCACGCTGGAGTGCTGCGTCTGGAACAACGCGCGGATGCGGATCTGCGTCTGCTGGGCCAGCGTGAAGCGGACGTAGTCCTCGTCGTCCACGGAGGAGTAGTCGCTGACGTAGTCATCCCCCAGGTTCATCTGGTTGGCGGTCTCCATCGAGGAGTTGGGCTCGCTCTCGAGGACCAGGACATCGGTGCCTGGCAGGGGCTGGGCACCCGCGGGTGATTCGAGGATCGGGGCCTCGGAGAGGGCCTTGGCTTCGGACTGCGCGCTGGCCTGCTCGCCGGGAGCCGACTCGAACTGCTCCGCATCAAGCCCGTAGCAACTCAACGTGAAGAGCGTCAGCAGAAGCGCGAACAGGCGTGCCCTGGGGGGGAAGTCGTGCATGTGGGGAGCTCTCTGTGTTTTTCAGCACCCTGCTAGAGCAACGAACGTGCCGCCGCGGCGACACAGGCACGCACGAGCGCCGACACCCCGGTGGGGGCTCGCCGACACGTTGGATTCTCCGGCCGACATGTCGGCCGACATGTCGGCCGACGCGGCTACGGCTTGTGGGCGCCCGTCCAGTCCGTGAGGCCATGGGCGGCGTGGCACGCGTCTCCCACGAGATCCAGGTAGAGCTGGGGCTGCCGCCGCGCCAGCTCCTCCAGGTTCTGAAAGGCGCCCGCCTCACCGAGCCGGCGCACCGTGGCCTCGAGCAGCTGGTGCGCCCGCGTCACCGCCTGCCGCTGAGACGGGGTTGGCACCCACCCGGTCTCCCGCTGGTAGCGCCCCAGCGTCTCCAGGAAGTGGCCGTAGAACTTGAGCGACTGGGACAGCAGCGCCAACCGGTGCTCAGGGGCCTCCACCAGCGCGGCCTCGTACTGACGAGCCTCCGAGCTCAGCCGGTAGATGAGCACCTCCACCTGCGCATCCATCCTCCCGCCCCAGGCCTTGCGCACGGCGGGGTGGCGGGCCCAACCCGCCACGGCCTGGAAGAAGTGGAGCCCGCCGCACGGGTGCGCATAGACGCCCTGCTTGCGCTTGGGCACCAGCGGCAGCCCCGCCTTCATGCCGGCGGCGAGGTCCGCGTGCGCCCGCTCCAGGGTGGCCAGCGCCTCATCCATCACCGCGTCGAACCGCACCGTCTCTCCCGCGCCGTTGCGGAAGGTGGCTCCGGGCTTCAGCACCTGGCTCAGCGCATCCAGGGCCCACGCGCCCTGCGCCGAGGTGGCCAGGTCCGCGCGGAAGTCTCGCTGAAGGTCCTCCACCAGCGCCTTCAGCGTCACCGGCCCCCACGCCGCCTGGAACCCGCGGCTCGGTAGAACCCCGGCCAGCAACAGCGTCTTCACCTGCAATGCCGGGTGAGGCTCCACCGGCGTGCCGCTGGCGGCGAAGGGCTCGAAGTACAGCCCCTTGCCCGAGGGCGCCGCATCCCTGCGCAGGAAGTCCGAGATGATGACGTCGGCGGCCAGCCGCCCGTCCCGGGCCTTGAAGCCCTTGCCCTCCAGGGTGATGCCATGCGCCAGCGCCCAGGCATTGCGGGGGTCGGCGGCCCGCGCGCGGCACACGGCGCGAAGCTGCTCGGCGGTGGAGCCAGAGGCCGCGGGCGTGGCCGCCACGAGGCTCAGCAGTGCCAGGGAGACAGCGCGCATGAAGGCTCCATCCAGAGCAGGGCAGGGTGCTTGTTCGCACCGGGGTCGCCTGCTATTGACTGAAGAGTCAATCATCTTCCAGGAGCGACCATGATCAACCCCTTCACCGAGGAGCACGAGGCCTTCCGTAAGAGCGTGCGGACCTGGGTCGAGAAGGAACTGACGCCTCACGCGCTGGAGTGGGACCGGGCGGGCATCTTCCCCCGGGAGATCTTCAAGAAGGCGGGCGAGCTCGGCTTCCTGGGCATCAACCACGATCCGAAGTACGGCGGCAGCGGGCTGGACTACTGGTTCGTCACCGCGTTCTGCGAGGAGCTGGCGCGCAGCCAGAACGCGGGCGTGAACATGGCGCTGATGGTGCAGAGCCAGATGGCCACGCCCATCATCAACGAGCTCGGCACCGACGAGCAGAAGCGCGAGTTCCTCGCGCCGGCGCTCAAGGGTGAGAAGATCGCCGCGCTGGGGGTGAGCGAGCCCGGGGCCGGCTCGGACGTGGCCAACATCAAGACGACGGCGCGCCGAGACGGGGATGACTACGTCATCAACGGCTCGAAGATGTGGATCACCAACGGCACGCGGGCCGACTTCATCACCCTGGGGGTGCGCACGGGCGAGGCGGGCTACGGCGGCATCTCGCTGGTGACGTTCCCCACGGACGTGAAGGGCTTCACGGTGTCCAAGAAGCTGGACAAGGTGGGCAACCTCGCCTCGGACACGGCGATCCTCTACTTCGAGGACTGCCGCATCCCCCGGCGCTACGTGCTGGGCGAGGAGAACGGGGGCTTCTACAACATCATGACCAACTTCCAGGGGGAGCGCCTGGTGGCCGCCGTCTCCACGGTGTCGGGCATGGAGCGGATGCTCGAGGACGCCATCCGCTACGGCAACGAGCGCGAGGCGTTCGGCAAGCCGCTGATGAAGTTCCAGGTGTGGCGCCACAAGTTCGTCGAGCACCTGACGGCGATCGAGGCGGCCAAGCGGCTCACCTACCACGCGGTGGCGCTGTTCGACGCCGGGGAGAACCCGGTGAAGGAGATCTCCATGGCGAAGCTGTTCGCCGGAGATCTCGCCCAGAAGGTGGCCTACGACTGTCAGCAGTTCTTCGGCGGCATGGGCTACATCGAGGAGACGCCCATTGCCCGCGCCTGGCGCGACGTGCGCCTCATCACCATTGGCGGCGGCACCTCCGAGATCATGAAGGAGATCATCTCGAAGCTGCACGGCTTCTAGCGCCGGCTACTTCTTGCGGAACAGGGACTCGGCGGCGGAGAGCAGCTGGTCACGGCTGTCCTTGGCGGTGAGTCCCCCTTCGCCAATCTGGTACAGCTCGCAGAAGTTCGCCGAGTCCTTGTCCGAGGGCACCTCGGCGAAGGGCTCCTTGCACTCCTTGTTCACGGCCGGATCGTAGTGACGGCAGTTGCGGCACGAGCGCAGCTCCTCGCCGCACTTCGGGCACTCGTCGCGCCGCCCTACCTGGTTACCAACGACATCGAGCTTGTGTCCGCAGTGCGCGCAGCCGGGCATGGCTCCTCCGGGAGAGGGCACCATCTTGCCAGCCCTGCCCGGGTGCGGCGAGCGCTCAGCGGTGGGGCGTGGGTACCAGCCCCGAAGTGCTCTTCGGCGCGTCGCTGGAGCTGGAGCTGTGCGGCGAGACGACCCCGGGAGGAGCCTCGGCCACCGCGTCATCCAACTGCGAGTCCAGCCGGCGCAGCAGGTAGAGCATGTAAGCGACCAGGGCCGACAGGGCCGCGGCCATGACACCCAGCATCTGCCCACGCTGCCACAGGTGCGCGCGCTCCATCACCGCCCGGCGCGCGGCGAAGGTTTTCAGCTGCGCGTCCGCCACCGAGTTGTCCAGCCGCTGGGCGTACTCCACGGCCTGCGCGTTGCCGCGCTCGAGCAGCCACCGGGCCTCGGAGTGCAGGGCTTGCGAGCGCGTGTAGCAGTAGCCAGCACCGCCCACCGACAGGAGGGAGATACCAATCGCCGCCACCACGCTACGGCCACCCATGAACCCTCCAATGCGCCCAATCGCGGGTAACGGACACCCGCGCACGCCCAAGCCTTTCCCGGAGACAGTTTAGAATGGTAGGCACCTCGTCCGATATGGGCAAGCCCTACCGTCCGAAAGACCATTATTTCCAGAAAGCCAAGCAAGAGGGGTTGAGGGCCCGCTCGGCCTTCAAGGTGGACGAGATCCTCAAGCGCTTCCCGGTGGTGAAGAAGGGCGCGGCGGTGCTGGACCTGGGCGCCGCGCCGGGGGGCTTCCTGCAGATCCTCGCTGACTCGGTGGGCACCTCGGGGCGGGTGATTGGCGTGGACATCGTCGCCATCCGGCCCTTCACCCAGAAGCACGTGACGACGGCGGTGCTGGACGTGCTGGCGGACGACTTCGACGCGAAGCTCAAGGCGCTGTACGAGGGCCACTTCGACGCGGTCATCTCGGACATGGCGCCCAAGACGAGCGGCATCAAGGCCACGGACGAGGCGCGCAGCCAGCGCCTGGCAGGCAAGGCGCTGGAGGTGGCGGTGACGCGGGGCCGGCCCGGCTCCAACTTCGTGGCCAAGCTCTTCATGGGCGGAGACTTCGAGGAGTTCCGCGGCCAATTGCGCCAGCACTATGAAGAGGTGAAGGTGGTTCGCCCCGAGGCCACCCGCGGGGCGAGCATGGAGGTCTACCTGGTGGGCCTGCGGCTGAAGCCCCCCGCGCCCGGGCCCGCTTCCGGGAGCCCAGGCGCTTGAGTCGCTGGCTGCCCTGAAGGGCTACCCGGGCGCTACCAGGGGCAATTGACGACGTCCACGGTGCGCGTCACGGGCAGGGCGCTGTTGCCGCCGCTGTCCGTCAGCGAGTACGTCACCGTGTAGGTGCCCACGGCCCAGCCGTTCACCTCGCCCGTGCGCTGCACGGTGTGCGTCAGGTCGCCGTAGCACGCGTCCACGGCCTCGTAGCCCGGCTCCTGCCACTGGCTGCCGCAGGTGTGCGTCATCCGCGCGGCGCCCTTGAGGCTCAGCGTGGGGGCGGTCCGGTCATCCACGTGCACGGTGCGCACGGCGTTGACGGCGCGCCCGGCCACGTCCCACGCGGAGTAGGAGACCGAGTAGCTGCCCTCGTAGCTCATCAGCGGCCCCGGCCCGGAGGAGTCCGCGCCCGTGTTGTACGCGTGCACCGTGAGCGGGTTGCCGCAGCCGTCGAACGCCTGGGCGCCCGCATCGCTGTACGTGCCGCCCATCCGGCACTCCAGCGTCAGCTCCGCGCCGCTGTTGATCACCATCGTCGGCTCACTCTCGCCGCAGGGCACCTCGTCCTGCTGCACGTCCTCCACGCGGCGCAGCTTCAGCGCGTAGCTGGGCGCGTACGCCGTGAGGAAGTGGCCGGGCGCCGCCGCCGCCAGCGTCTTGTAGCCCTCGGTCCCCGGGAGCACGGAGGACAGGATGAACTCGGCT
This sequence comes from Myxococcaceae bacterium, assembly GCA_035296065.1. Classification (GTDB taxonomy): domain Bacteria; phylum Myxococcota; class Myxococcia; order Myxococcales; family Myxococcaceae; genus DATHBR01. The sequence goes on from DATHBR010000051.1 coordinate 207,921, forward strand.
CCCCCGGCCACCTGGCCCTGCGCGGTGAGGCGCGTGCTCAGGAGCTTCCGGTCCCCGGCGCGCGTGTCCTGCCACAGCACCCGGTAGTCCCGCCCGTCGAAGGCGATGGAGGGCGGCGTGAGCCCCGAGCCCGTCACGATGAAGCCCGTTCCGTTCAGCCGCGCGCCGTCCGAGCCGCGCACCCGGTTGGCAAGGATGCGGCCTCCCGAGCCGCTCCAGGTCACCAGGAACTGGCCGCCGTGGCCGGCGATGGCGGGATGGTTCTCGTTCTCCTGCGAGGTGGCGATGGGCAGCGCCGTGGCGTCGAGCACCGAGCCCGAGGTGGCATCCACGCGCACGCCCTGAATGTCGGTCTGCGAGTTGCTCGAGATGGGCCACGCGGCCAGGTAGCGGCCATCCGTGTACGCCAGCTGCGGCGGGCCGCCCGTCCGGCTCAGGGTGAAGCTCTGGCCATTGATGACCTGGCCGTCCGAGGGCCGCACCCAGCTGCCGTGCACGCCGTAGAACTGGCTGACGCCGTTCACCACATAGTGGCCCTCCCAGACGACCAGGTAGTTCGTCCCGTCGAAGGCCACCGCGGGGTTGTACTGCGGCGGCTGGCCCGTGGTGGGCGCGGTGACGCGGCTGATGATGGACGGGGTGTCGAGCACCGCGCCATCCGAGGCCCTCACGCGCGTGCCGTAGACGAGCGGGGCGTGGCTGCCAATCTGGTTCCACACCACCAGGAAGTTGGTGCCATCGAACGCGGCGGCCGGCTGGTACTCGATGTTCGGGCTGGTGGCCACGGGGATGCGGTTGGCGTCCAGCACCACGCCGTCCGAGGCCCTCACGCGCACGGCATAGATGTCCGGGTTGCCCGAGTCGTAGTTATTCACCTCGGTCCAGACCACCAGGTACATGCCATTGCCGGCCGCGACGGTGGGCATGATCTGTCGCACGTACGGAGGCGGACTCATTCCCGCCGAGAACTCGGGCGAGATGACAGGCGCGGAAGCCTGAGCGCTCAGCGCTCCCAGGGCCACGGCGCCCACCGCGAGGGACTGACTCAGGGAGCGACGCTTCGAAGGTGCTGCGCGGAATGGAAGGTTCATGCCGTCCATCTATAGGGAAATTTTGTTTCCCTGTTGAAGCAGAAAATCACGTTTATCCGGAGTCGCCGTCGTGTCCTCCGGAGCGAACCTGCGGCATAGAGTGCCGCCCATGGTCCTGCTCCACCGGTGGATGCTCTGGCTCGTACCGCTGCTGCTGCTCGTCTCGTTCACGGCCTCGGGGCCCGTGCTGGCTCAGGCCTCCGCGCCGCCCTCGTGGAAGGACATTGATCAGTTAGTCAGTGAACAGAAGCTCGAGGCGGCCGCGAAGGGCGCCGAGGCCCGGCTCACCGCGGCGCGCGCGAAGGGCGACGAGGACGAGTGGACGCGGGCGCTGGTGCGCACGGTGCAACTGCGCACGGCGCTCCATGGGTATGAAACCTCGGTGCGGTTCCTACGGGAGCAGCCGTGGCCGAAGGGCGCCGTGCCGCGCACCATCCTGCGGCTGTTCTATGCGCAGTCGCTGATGACGTACACGCAGGCCTACGGCTACGAGGTGCGCCAGCGCGAGCGCGTGGAGTCCGCGGGGCCGGTGGACCTCAAGTCGTGGACGTACGAGCAGCTCATCTCCGAGGCGCACCGCGCCTTCGCCGAGACGTGGAAGGAGCGCGAGCAGCTGGGCGCCACGCCCATCAAGTCGGTCTCCGAGTACCTGGTGACCAACACGTACCCGGCGGGCATCCGCGGCACGCTGCGTGACGCCGTCTCGTACCTGTGGGTGGGGCTGCTGGTGGACAGCTCCTCGTGGCGGCCCGAGCAGCAGCAGGAGCTGTACCGGCTGGACCTGGGTGGGCTGCTGGAGGGCACGCCCTCGGTGGACCTGACGGCTCCGGCCGTGCACCCGTTGATGAAGGTGGCGGCGATCCTGGGAGACCTGGAGTCCTGGCACCGCACGGGCGGACGCCGGGAGGCGGAGCTGCAGGCGCGGCTGGCGCGCTACCGGGGCCTGCACGACGCGTTCTCCGAGGAAGAGGACCGCGCGCGCATCCGCCAGCACCTGGCGGCGCACCTGGAGCGCTTCCGCGATGTGGCCTGGTGGGCGATGGGGCAGGGGCTGCTGGCGGAGCTGGAGCAGGAGGCTGGCAACCTGGTCCGCGCGCACGGGCTGGCCAAGGGCTGCATCGCGGCGTACCCGAAGAGCCTGGGCGCCCAGCGTTGCACCGCGCTGGTGAGCTCCCTGGAAGCGCCCGCCTTCTCGGCTCAGGCCATGCACTCGGATGGCCCGCGCCGGCGCTCGATCGAGGTGACTCACCGCAACGTGCCCGCGCTCTACTTCCGGGCCTACGCGTACGATCTGGAGAAGCAGATCGCCAAGGCGGACGACTACGATCTGATGCCCAACGGGGCGGCGCTGACGCGGCTGCTGCGGCAGGGCCAGCCGGTGGCCTCGTGGCGCGAGGCGCTGCCCGCGACGACGGACCTGAGGGATCACCGCTCCTTCGTCACTCCGCCGCTGTCGGAGCCGGGGCTGTACTTCATCGCCGTGTCGGCGCGTGAGGACTTCGCGGAAGCCGGCAACCAGGTGCGCGGCGTCTTCCTGTCGGTGACGCCCTTCGCGGCGATCGCGCGCAATGACGAGGGCCGCCGCCTCGAGGTCCGCGTGGTGGACGGCACCACGGGCCAGCCGGTTCCCGGCGTGGAGGTCCGCCTGTTCCTCACCGACTACCAGAAGGGCCACAAGCAGGTGCAGAGCGCGAAGTCGGATGCGCAGGGCGAGGTGGCCTTCTCGCCCAAGCAGGGCGACAACTACCAGAGCTTCCTCATCGTGATTGGCCGGGGGCGCGGCGCGCTGCTGCTGCCCAGCCAGATGACTTTCTACGAGCGTCCCAGGCCGTCGCCCGTGTCACAGACGCTGATCTTCACCGACCGGAGCATCTACCGGCCGCTCCAGAAGATCCTCTGGAAGGTGGTGGCCTTCGAGGGCAACCGCGAGCAGGCACGCTACACCACGCGGGCCAACGCCACGGTCAAGGTGGCGCTGCACGATCCGAACAACCAGGTCGTCGAGCAGCGCGAGGTGCGCACCAACACGTACGGCACGGCCGCTGGCGAGTTCACCATCCCCACCGGGCGGGTGCTGGGCCCGTGGCGCGTCTCCACCGAGCCTTCGGGCGCCGCCGTGGTGCGGGTGGAGGAGTACAAGCGGCCCACCTTCGAGGTGACGCTGAAGGATCCCGAGGGCCCGTTGCGGCTCAACCGGCCGGCGACGTTCCGGGGCGAGGCCCGCTACTACTTCGGGCTGCCGGTGGTGAACGGCTCGGTGCGCTGGCGCGTGTTCCGCGAGCCGGTGATGCCCTGGTGGTGGTGGTCTTCGGAGGGCTTCCATTCGCAGCGCTTCGGCGGCGGGGGAGTGGGGCGGCAGGTGGTGGCCACCGGCACGGCGCCGCTGACGGAGGATGGCTCGTTCCAGGTCTCCTTCACCCCCGAGACGGATGAGCGGGCCGCGAAGGTGAGAGATGTCACCTGGCGCTACCGCGTGGAGGCGGACGCGACGGACGAGGGCGGAGAGACGCGCTCGGCGACCCGGGCCTTCCGGCTTGGCTTCGTGGCGGTGGAGGGGCGGGTGGACACGGACGTGGGCTTCTTCCGCCAGGCAACGCCCACCGAGGTGCGCCTGGTGCGCTCCAACCTGGACGGGGTGCCCCAGCCGGGCAAGGGCAACTGGCAGCTCGTGGCGCTGCGGCAGCCCGCGCAGCCACTGCTCCCCGCGGACGAGCCGATAGCCCCGCCGCCCGGCGCGCCCGCGGAGCGGGACGACAAGGAGCGCATCACCACGCCGGGAGACAAGCTGCGCCCCCGGTGGACCTCGGAGTTCACTCCCGAGGACGTGCTGCGCAACTGGGCGGAGGGCGCAACCCAGGCCAAGGGCGTGGTGGAGCACGATGCCCAGGGCCTGGCGCGGGTGACGCTGCCAGGGCTGCGTCCCGGCGCGTACCGTCTGCGCTACGAGACGGTGGATGCCTTCGGCGAGAAGTTCACCACCACGCGCGAGTTCCTCGTGGCCGGAGAGACGGCGCCCATCGCGCTGCCCGCGGTGTTCAAGGTCGAGAACAATACGGTGAGGGTGGGGGAGACGCTGCGGCTGCTCGCGTTCTCCGGCTTCGAGGGACAGAAGCTCTATCTGGACTTCTACCGGGGCACGGAGCGCCTGGAGCGGCGCGTGCTCACGCGTGGCAAGGATCCGGCGGTGCTCGAGGTGCCGGTGACCGAGCAGATGCGTGGCGGCTTCACCCTGGCGCTGGCGGGCGTGCGCGACTACCAGCTCCTGCGCTTCGTGCAGCAGGTCACCGTTCCCTTCGATGACAAGGAGCTGAGCCTCGAGTTCTCCACGTTCCGGGACAAGCTGCGGCCTGGAGCCAAGGAGACGTGGCGGGTGACGGTGAAGGGGCCCAAGGGCTCGAAGGTGGAAGCCGGAGCCGCCGAGCTGCTCGCGTACATGTATGACCAGTCACTGGAGCTCTTCGCTCCGCACACGCCGCCCTCGTTGAGCTGGATCTACCCGCAGCGGAGCACGGGAGTGGATCTGCGCTCGTCGGTGGGCCAGGGCGTCTCCCGCTGGGTGTACGGAAACAGCTTTGGCGACGTTCAGAGCTGGAGCGCGCCTGCCGAGGACTCCCTCCACTTCATCAACGGCTACGGCATCGGTGGTCCCGGTGGGCGCGACCTGCGTCGCGGCGTCCTGCAGAGCATGCCCAGCAGTGTCGCCGCGGCGGAGGGCGCACCGCCGCCGCCTCCTCCGGCGCCAGGGGAGGCTCTGGCACAGGACAAAGCCGAGCCGGCGCGCAGGGAGCAGTTGGTGATACTCCAGGCGAGTGCTCCGGCAGGCAATGCCGCCAAGAACGCGGCTCCCGGGGCGGCCGCGCAGGAGCCTCCGCGCTCGAACTTCGCGGAGACGGCCTTCTGGATTCCGCAGCTGCTCACGGACAAGGACGGCTCAGCGACGCTGGAGTTCACCGTGCCGGACTCGGTGACGGCCTGGAGCGCCTGGGTGCACGCGGTGACGCGGGACTTGAAGGGCGGCTCGGTGCAGCGCACCACCCGCAGCGTGAAGGAGCTGATGGTGCGGCCCTACCTCCCGCGCTTCCTGCGTGAGGGGGACAAGGCGGTGCTCGAGGTGGTGGTGAACAACGCCAGCGAGCAGAAGCAGCAGGGCACCCTCACGCTCGACATCCTGGACACCGAGACGGAGAAGAGCGTGCTGCCCAGCTTCGGCGTCACCGCCGCCAGCCAGTCCTTCACGGTGGAGCCCGGCAAGGGCACCTCGCTGCGCTTTGCGCTCTCGGCGCCGCCCAGGGTGGGGCCGGTGGCCTTCCGCGTCACCGCGCGCGCCGGCAACCTGGGAGACGGGGAGCTGCGCCCGCTGCCCATCCTGCCATCGCGCATGCACCTGGCGCAGTCGCGCTTCGTCACGCTGCGCGGCAAGGATCGCAAGGAGCTGAAGTTCGAGGATCTGCGGCGCAATGACGATCCGAGCCGCATCAACGAGCAGCTCGTGGTGACGGTGGACGCGCAGCTGTTCTACTCGGTGCTCCAGGCGATGCCGTACCTGATGGACTACCCCTACGAGTGCACCGAGCACACGCTTAACCGGTTCGTCTCCACGGGCATCGTCTCCAGCCTGTACGGGCAGTACCCGGCGGTGGCGAAGATGGCCAGGACGATGAGCGCGCGCCCCACCCGCTTCGAGACGTGGGACGCGACGGATCCGAACCGGAAGATGACGCTGGAGGAGTCTCCCTGGCTGCAGGAGGCCAAGGGAGGCCCCGAGGCGGAGGCGCGGCTGCTGAAGGTGTTGGACCCGGAGGTGTCGAAGGCCAACCGCGAGGCCTCGCTGGCGAAGCTGCGCAAGGCGCAGACCTCCAGCGGCGGCTTCCCGTGGTGGCCGGGCGGCCCGCCGTCTCCTTATATGACGCTCTACATCTCGCACGGGCTGGCGCGGGCGGCGGAGTACAAGGTGGAGTTCCCCCGCGAGATGACTCAGCGGGCCTGGAGCTACCTGGCGCGGCACTTCCGCGAGGAGTACGCCAACAAGCTGATGAAGGAGGACACCGGCTGGGAGTTCCTCACCTTCCTCAACTACGTGGCCACGGCCTACCCGGACGCGGGCTACACGGGCGACGCGCTCACCAAGGAGGAGCGGGCGCGCATCCTGGATTTCTCCTTCAAGCACTGGAAGAAGCACTCGCCGTACCTCAAGGGCTACCTGGCGCTGACGCTCAAGCGGGCGGGGCGCACCAAGGACGCGCAGCGGGTGTGGGACAGCGTGATGGACTCGGCGAAGACGAGCCCGGAGCTGGGCACGTACTGGGCGGCCGAGGACCGCAGCTGGCTCTGGTACAACGACACCACGGAGACGCACGCCTTCGCGCTGCGCACGCTCACGGAGCTGTCTCCGAAGGATCCGCGCCGGGATGGGCTCGTCCAGTGGCTGCTGCTGGACAAGAAGCTCAACCACTGGAAGTCCACGCGCGCCACGGCCGAGGCGAGCTACGCGCTGGTGAAGTACCTGGAGCAGGAGGGCGCGCTGGGCATCCGCGAGGACGCGAAGGTGACGGTGGGCCCCAGGACGGTGGAGTTCGTCTTCGAGCCGGATCAGTACACGGGCAAGAAGAACCAGGTGGTCATCCCCGGGCCCGAGGTGGACCCGGTGAAGAGCAGCACGGTGGTGGTGGAGAAGAGCTCCAAGGGCTTCGCGTTCGCGTCGGCCACGTGGCACTTCTCGACGGAGAAGCTGCCCACGCAGGAGCGCGGAGACTTCTTCCAGGTGTCCAGGCGCTACTTCCTGCGCGTGCGCGAGGGGAAGGAGGCGGTGCTGCGTCCGCTGGCCGAGGGGACGAAGCTGGCTCCGGGCGATGAAGTCGAGGTGCAGCTGTCGCTGCGCACCCAGCACGCGGCGGAGTACGTGCACCTGAGGGATCCGCGCGCCGCGGGCCTGGAGCCAGAGGGCGCGGTGTCGCGGCACAAGTGGGATCTGGGGATCGTCTGGTACGAGGAGACGCGGGACTCGGGCGCCAACTTCTTCTTCGAGTGGCTGCCGGTGGGCGAGTACACGTTCAAGTACCGGCTGCGGGCGAACATGGCGGGCACCTTCCGGGTGGGCCCCGCGACGGTGCAGTCCATGTACGCGCCGGAGTTCACGGCGTACTCCACTGGCGCGGTGCTCACGGTGGGCGGCGCGCGCCCGTAGGCGTCAGCTCCGCCTGCTCACTCGGAGCAGGTGGGGCGCTCGTCCGTGGGGTAGAGCGTGGCGATGCCGTAGGTGCCGTTGCGGGTGCCGCAGAAGATCTTCCACGAGGTGCCACCCAGGTCCGGCGCCGAGTACACGCCGCCCTCCTTCTTGGCGCCGTCCCGCGCGCAGCAGCGCACGAAGGCCCGCGTTCCAATCGCCGCGATGCTCACCGCGTCCTGGGAGCGGGAGAACCCGCCGATCTTCTTCTCTCCGCAGGACCACGGGGCCACGCCGCGGAACCGGATGAGGTAGTCGTCGCCCTTGAGCGCATTGCCGCCGCGCGCCGGGCCGTCGTAGCAGAGCTTCCCCTCGGCCTCGAGCTGCGCGTAGCGGGGCAGGAAGTGCAGCCCGCCGATGGGGCCCTTGAGCCAGTCATCCCCGCAGAACACGTGGGTGAAGGCGTTGCGGGGCCCGGTGCTCACCCACAGGCTGGTGAGCCACTCGACGTTGGCCTGCTTCGCGCCCGAGCCCTGCCGCGTGCGCCCCGCCGCCGCGAGCGCGCGCTGCACCCGCGCATCGTCATAGTGGTTGGAGAAGAACCGCTGCACATCCCCGGCGCTCACGGACACGTCCGGGCGGGCCGGGCACAGCGCGAGCAGCTCCCGGTCCACCGCGGTGAGGGTGGGAGGCTTCGAGAAGAGGGGAGGGCTGCCGCAAGTCGTCGCGCACCCGGTAGCGCCCCGGGCGACAGCGGGCACGGCCACGGCCTGCACCGGCTTGTCGGCCGCCACGAGCTGCGTCGCGCTCGGGGGAGCGGACACCGCCGTCTCCTCGGCCCCATCGCACAGCACCCAGCCCTCCGCGGTGGGGCCTTGCAGCTTGCACCACTTGCGCCCGGGGCCGCCCTTCTTGAGCAGCGGGTAGGACTTGTCCGGCTCGACGGCGAAGAGGACCTTCTTCGACTCGGGCTGGTCCACCGCCTCCACGCGCACGGAGGAGACGAAGGCGCCGGAGCCCGCCATCGCGGACAGGGGCAGGGACAGGGTCAGCAGGAGGAACAGAAGTCGCAACATGGCGCTTGAGAGCATACCCGGGAGATCCAAGGTCCTGATGCTTGGATGCTTGGACCTCCAGCGGGCCGGCTTATTCAAGCCCCCACAGTGCGACGGGCTACGACAGCTTCAGCTTCGCCGCCTTCAGCTTGCCTACCTGCACCAGGTACTCGCCCGGGCCCAGCTCGGCCTTGGGGTCCGTCACCTTCTCGCCGTTGACCCGCACGCCGCCCTGCGCCATCAGCTTGCGCGCCTCGGTGGCTGACGCCACCAGCTTCGTCTCCGGCAGCACCTTCGTCACCGGCAGCTTGGCCGCGCCCGCCATCGCCACCTCCACCAGCGGCAGGCTCTCCGTGTCCAGCTGCTTGTTGGCGAACCGCGCCTCGAAGGCCTCCGCCGCCTTGCGGCCGGCCTCCTCGCCCTGGAACCGCGCGGCGATCTCCTGCGCGAACGCCACCTTCGCCGCCTTCGGGTGCGTCTGGCCCGACTGCACCGCCGCCTTCAGCTCCTGAAGCTCCTTCAGCGGCCTGGAGGACAGCAGCTCGTAGTAGCGCCACATCAGATCGTCCGTGATGCTCATCAGCTTGCCGAAGATCTGCTCCGCCGGCTCGTTGATGCCCACGTAGTTGTCCAGGCTCTTGGACATCTTGTCGCCGACGATCTTCCCGTCCTCCAGCTTGGCGTCCAGGCCCTCGAGAATCGGCCCCGTCATGATGACCTGGGGCTCCATCTCCTGCTCCTTCATCAGCTGCCGGCCCACCAGCAGGTTGAAGAGCTGATCGGTGGCGCCCAGCTCCACGTCCGCCTTCAGCGCCACCGAGTCGTACCCCTGCAGCAGCGGGTACAGGAACTCGTGGATCGCGATGGAGCGGTTGTCGCGGAAGCGCTTCTTGAAGTCATCGCGCTCGAGCATGCGCTGCACCGAGTAGCGCGCCGCCAGGCGGATCATCCCCTCGGTGCCCAGCGCATCCAGCCACTCGGAGTTGAAGCGCACCACCGTGCGCTCCGAGTCCAGCACCTTGAACACCTGCTGCTTGTACGTCTCCGCGTTGGCCTTCACCTCTTCGCGAGACAGCGGCGGCCGCGTGCTGTTCTTCCCCGACGGATCGCCGATCAGCGCCGTGAAGTCGCCCAGCAGGAACACCACCGTGTGTCCGAAGTCCTGAAAGCGCCGCATGCGCGTGAGCAGCAGCGAGTGCCCCAGGTGCAGGTCCGGCCGCGTGGGATCAAACCCCGCCTTGATGACCAGCGGCTTGCCCTCCCGGTACGAGCGCTGAAGCTTCTTCTTCAGCTCCTCGGCCACCTGGAGATCCACGGTGCCGCGAGTCACTTCCTCGAACTGCTCCTCGGGGGTCGCCTTGCGCAACGAATCCTGGGTCATGACGCGGGGCACCATACCCGAAACCCGCCGGGTAAGGTGCCCTTCTCGCGCCACGCACCCAGGACGCTACGGCTAGGTGTCCAGGAAGTCCCAGTCGCGGAACATGCCGCGCAGGGACTCGGCCTCGGTCACCACCAGGTCCATGTCCACGTCATCGCCGTTCGTGGGCAGCCAGGGGACGATCTGGTCCGTGAAGGCCAGGCCCACCCGCCGGCTGCGCGCCGAGGCCGCTCTCAAGGTGGCGTCGTAGTAGCCACCTCCGCGTCCCAGCCGCTTGCCGTCCCGGGTAAAGCCCAGCCCCGGCACCACGAAGAGATCGATCTGGTCCACCGGAATCAGATCCGACGAATTGGAGGGCTCGCGCACCCCCAACCGCCCCGGCTCCAGCTCGCTCTCCGATTTGATCGCCCGGAACGAGAGAATGCGCCCATGCACGTGCGACAGCGGGTAGCAGACGATCTTCTCGTCTTGCAGCGCCGCTATCAGTATATCCCGTGTAGGCACCTCTCCGCGGATAGGCGCGTACAGCGCCACCGTTCTGGCCTTATGGTAGTACGGTGAGGCCAGAAACCGAGACTGCACCTTCAACCCACGCCCGTCGATGAGGTCAGGCGTCATCGCCTTGCGCCGCGCCGTCAACTCCTCGCGCAGCGACTGCTTTTTCGCCGCCTCGTCTGTCGCCACCGTCTCGCTCACCGCGTCCCGCTCCCAGAAAAAGTCCCCCGCCGCATGGCCGTGTGCCTAGCGTCCATTGAACCCTTAAAAGCCAGGTGGGGACCAAAGTCATGGCTCCGTAGGCTTCCCTCTGCCCCGTGAGGGGGAGGGCTTGCTCATGGAACCCGAAACGGACCCCGTGATGGACGTATCGGTTCGAATTTCTGCTGGGCATCACGCGCCCCGCAGGGGACAGCCCTTGAACAAACTGAAAATTGTCTCTAAGCCCTCGGAGTTCTTGGAGAAACCGTAGGATATCCGGGTGAAATGATAAGAACGGCCCCTCGCCGGGTCAAGGTGTCCCGCGCGCGTTTACAACGCGGGGGGCTGCCACCTATGATGCGCCGGCCCTACCTCCCGATGGCTCCCGCATCATTCATAACCGTCCTCGCGGTGGCCTTTATGCTCACGCCGATGCTGGCGGACGCTGGGCCCGTGCTCTCGGGCAACTTCCGAGCGGACTCCTATGGCACCCTGGCGCTCTCCACCGAGGGTGAGCGTGTCACCGGCGCCGTCGTGGATGGCGGCACCTGTAAGTTTGACGCAGGGCGTCAAGTCCTGGAAGGTGACTTCGAGGGTGGCGTGCTGGTGGGCAAGCTGTGGGTCTGCCTGACGGGCACCATGTGCCCCCAGGAGCAGCACTACCCCATCCTGGCTTTCTATAACGAGGCGGACCGCACGCTGGTGGCGCACGTGCGGCTGCGCGCGGGCTGCCAGTCGGCGGCGCTGAAGGACGGGCGGCTGGTGCTGCTGCCGGTGGCCAAGGAGTCCGAGGCCGCGCCCGCGGCGGGCACGGGCGCATCGTCGTCGGCCTCGTCACTGGCCAGCAAGCGCACCCCGCGTGACGCGGAGGCCGCCAAGAAGGCCAACGAAGAGGGCAAGCAGCAGTTCGTGGAGAACAAGTTCCGCCAGGCGGCCCAGTCCTTCGAGATCAGCCTCAGCCACGACTCCGGAGACAAGAACTGGATGGCGTACATGGGGCGCGGCTCGAGCCGGCTGAAGCTGGGCCTGGTGGAAGACGCCATCGAGGATCTGGAGCGCTCGCGCCAGGCCAACAACCGGCTGTCGCCGCCGGGCTTCCGAGAGCCGCGCATCCTCTACATGCTGGGGTGTGCCTACGCTCAGAAGGGCGAGAAGAGGAGGGCGATGGAGTACCTGCGCCAGGCGGTCAGGGCGGGCTACCCGTTGCACGAGTCGGCGGACAACGATCAGGAGCTCAAGCAGCACCTGGGCAGCGAGCCTGAGTTCGTCGAGCTGGTGAAGAAGTCCAAAGAGAAGAAGCAGCCGGCGCAGACTCGCGGAACTCCCCCCGGAACCCCCTGAGCCCGTGAGTACTCCTCTGACGCCGCGCCCCACCCGGGTCTTCGGCAACTACGAACTGCTGGCACCGCTGGGCAGGGGAGGCATGGCCGAGGTGTTCCGCGCCCGGGTGCTGTCGGGCAAGTACCAGGGCTGGGACGTGGCGGTGAAGCGGCTGTTGCCCTCGCTCACGGGAGATCCGTCCTCGGTCGAGTGCTTCATCCGCGAGGCGGACCTGTCCACGCAGCTGGATCACCCCAACATCGTCAAGGTGTTGGACGTGGGCATCGCCGAGGGCACCTACTACATCGTGATGGAGCTGGTGGACGGCAAGGATCTGGCGCAGATCCTCCGGCGCTGCAAGCAGCGGGGCATTCCGCTGCCCCTGGACTTCGCGGTGTACCTGGGCAAGGTGCTGCTCGAGGCGCTGGCGTACGCGCACACGGCCACCGGGCCCCAGGGCGAGGCGCTGGGCATCGTCCACTGCGATGTCTCTCCGTCCAACATCTTCATCTCGCGCATGGGCGAGGTGAAGCTGGGGGACTTCGGCGTGGCGCGGGTGTTCTTCGACGGCTCGCGCGATCAGCGCGAGGTGCTGGGCAAGCCCTACTACCTGTCGCCCGAGTCCCTGCGGGGCATCGTCACGCCGGAGGCGGACCTGTGGGCCGCCACGGTGGTGCTGTACGAGCTGCTGACGCTGGAGCGGCCCTTCACGGGCAACACGCCCGAGGAGGTGTTCTTCAACATCCGCCACCGGCGCTACCGGCCCATGCACGCGCTGCGCGCGGAGATCCCCGAGCTGCTCGAGGAGCTCGTCGGCCGGGGCTTCGCCGCCCGCATCGAGGATCGCTACCCCACGGCCGAGTCCTACGCCCAGGCGCTCACGCCGCACTATGACGAGCTGGTGGGCACGCCGCTGGCGATCGCCGCCGTGGTGCGCGGGCTGTTCGGCACCAGCGAGTAAAGCGGTCAGCCTGTCCGCCTGCCCGGCGAGCTGCCTGCGTGGCCCCCGCTCGGAGCAACGCCGTGCGGCCCAGCGTGGAAGGGCTTCGAGCCTGCCGCGCCAAGGGTGTCGAGCTTTGCCTCTGGCTGACTGACGCGAACGGAGGAAGCGATGGCGACCCAGCCCAAGAAGAACCCGCAGGAGCAGACGCCGCAGCCCCGCGAGGCCGGCGCGGAGCCCGAGAAGAAGGCGGACAACGCGGATCAGGCCAAGGAGGGGATGCCCGGGTACGGCCAGCCTCCCGAGGAGACGCGCAAGCCGTTGCCCGAGCAGGACTGGTAGCGGCTCGGGGCAGGGCCCCGGCGCGGCTCAGGCGAGCTCCCTCGCGGCGAGCTCGCGTGAGCGCGGCACGTGGGTGCACAGCGCCTGCACCACGCGCTCGACTTCGGCCGCGGTGGTGCTCGCGCCGAGCGAGAAGCGCAGCGAGCCGTGCGCCTGCGCGGGCGTGAGCCCCATGGCCGTGAGCACGTGAGAGGGCGTGAGGGTGCCCGAGGCGCACGCGGAGCCCGAGGAGACGCAGATGCCCTCCAGGTCCAGCGCGATGAGCAGCGCCTCGCCGTCCGCGCCGTGGAAGTGCAGGTTGCTGGTGTTGGGCACCCGCGACACGCCGCCGCCGTTGACGGTGACGTCGGCAATGCGCGCCAGCACCTCGCGCTCGAATGCGTCCCGCAGCGCTCCCACGCGGGCGCAGGAGGCCTCCTGGTCCGCGCTGGCCCGCTCCAGCGCCAGGGCCAGCGCCTCCGCGTAAGCCACGTTCTGTGTCCCGCCGCGGCGCCCGGCCTCCTGGTGGCCCGGAGTGAGCGCCTCCACGTCCACGCCCTTGCGCACCACCAGCGCGCCCGCGCCCACCGGCCCGCCGAACTTGTACGCCGAGAGCGCCAGCAGATCCGCGTCCACCTCGCGCAGGCTCAGCGGCAGCTTGCCCGCCACCTGCACCGCGTCGGTGTGGAACAGGATGCCGCGCTGGCGGCAGGCCCGCGCCACCTCCGCCACCGGCTGCACCACGCCCGTCTCGTTGTTGGCCCAGATGAGCGAGCACAGCGCCGTGGCCGCGGTGAGCGCGTCCAGCACCGCCTCCGGCCGCACCCGCCCGTCCGCGCCAGGCTTCACCCGCACCACCTCCACGCCCTGCTTCTCCAGCTGCGCCACCGCCGCCAGCACCGAGGGGTGCTCGATGGCCGAGGTGACGATGCGGCGGCGCCCGGGCTCACGGCGCGCGTGGAAGGCGCCCTTGAGCGCCAGCGCGTTCGCCTCGGAGCCGGAGCCCGTGAAGCACACTTCTTTGGGCTCGCAGCCCAGCACCCGCGCCACCCGGGCCCGCGCCGCATCCAGCCGGCCCCGGGCCTCACGGCCCGCGCGGTGCACACTGGAGGGATTGCCCCAGCCGCCTTCGGTGAGCGCGCGGGCGAGCGCCTGGGCCACCTCGGGCCGCATCGGCGCGGCCGCGTTGTGGTCCCAGTAGATCACGCGTCGTTGGCGGTCAGCAGCGACACGGGCCGCTCATCCGCCACGCCAAAGGCCTCGACGAACCGGGCCACCAGCTGGCGCTTGATCGCCTTGCGCTGATTGGCGCGTCCGGACAGCGGCAGCCGCGCGCCCGCCATGCTGCCGTGGCCTCCGGACGAGCCGCCGAAGTCCTCGCAGATCTCCCGGATCAGCCGGCCCGCGTTCATCCGGCGATCCTTCACCCGCAGCGACATGAAGAGCTGGTTGCGGTACGTCGCGTACGCCAGCGACCACTTCATGCCCTCGAGGAACATCAGCCGCTCGGCCACCTCGGCCACCATGTCCGGAGAGTACGCCTCCTCCAGATCCGTGATGATCGCCGTGCCCCACACCTTCGCCCGCTCGATCGCCGTGTGGTACAGCTGGAAGTAGCGCACCGGCAGCTCCGGGTGCTCAATCTGCCCCAGCAGCTGCTTGTCACAGCGCGGGAACAGCCACAGGTAGCTGTCGATGTCCGTCTGCGTCGTCTCGCGGCCTAAATCCCGCGTGTCCGCCTTGATGCCGTAGAACAGCCCGGTGGCCACCTCCACCGACGGCTCCAGCCGCGCGGCGCGCAGGTACTCCACCAGCATCGTCGAGGTGGCGCCGTAGTCGCCGCCCACGTCCGCGAACGGAGACAGCAGGCTCTCGTCCCGCAGGGGGTGGTGATCCACCACCACATGCGCCGTCAGCCGCGCGGGCAGCGAGTGGTTGCCCACCCGGGGCTGCGTGTCCACCAGCCCGAACAAGTCGTACTCGTCGAAGTCCAGCTGCGACACGTGCATCACCGGCAGGCGCAGCACCTTCACGAAGGCGATGTTCTCCGCGCGGCCGATGATGCCGCCGTAGCCCACCTGCGCTTGCAGGCCCGCACGCCGCTCCAGAATGTGAGCGAGCGTCACAGCGGCGGCCAGCGAGTCGGGGTCCGGGTTGTCGTGAGTGAGGATGAGCGCCCGTTTCTTGCCTTTGGCCACCTGCAGCAGCCGCTCCAGCTTGTACTTGGCTGGGAGCTTGGCGAGCCGGGGGAGCGCGGGGTCCGCGGCCTCTCCAGGTGAGGCTCTGCGGCTGTGGGCGGACGGTGTGCCTGGCATGGGTTCTCTTCTTTACTGCGGCCGGCGGAGGGATTCGAGCAGCCGGATGGTCTCCCCATAACGTTCGGGAAACGGTGTCTCCAGTACTCCAATGGTGCTGTCGAAGCGGGGATCATTCACGAGGCAGCGGAAGGCCGTTCGCCCGATTGATCCCTTGCCCACCTCCTCATGCCGGTCTACCCGGCAGCCAAGCGGCTTCTTACAGTCGTTGAGGTGGAAGCAGCGTACCCGCTCCAGGCCCAGGGTGGCGTCGCATTCGGCCATCACCGCCTCGTAGCCTTTTTCGGTGGACAGATCGTACCCGGCGGCGAACAGGTGGCAGGTATCCAGACATAGGCCCAGCCGGTCCTCGCGCTTCACCCCAGAGAGGATCTCCGCCAGGTGCCAGAAGCGCCAACCCAGGCAGTTGCCCTGGCCCGCGGTGATCTCCAGGCACAGCTTGGCGCGAAAGCGCGGGGTGCGCTGGTGCACCTCGTCGAGCGCCGCGGCGATCAACGCCAGGCCGCGCCGCTCGTCCGCGTGGGCCCCCGGGTGGATGACGAGGCACGAGATGCCCAGCCGCTCGCACCGGGTGAGCTCCTCGGTGACGCAGGCGATGGACTTCTCGCGGTGGGCGGCGTCCTCGGTGGCCAGGTTCACCAGGTAGCTGCCGTGGGCAATGGAGGGCAGGCCCGTGCGGCGGGCCTCGGCGCGGAAGGCGCGGCGCTCCTGCTCGGTGAGCGCCGGAGCGCTCCAACCGCGCGCGTTCTTGGTGAACACCTGCAGGCTGCGAGCGCCGTGCTCCTCGGCGCGGGAGAAAGCCTGGCTCACGCCTCCGGCGATGGACTCATGAGCTCCGATCAACACGGCGGCGCTAGTTGATGGCCTTGTACCGCCGGTTGAGATCCTTGAAGTACTTGATGCCGTTGTCGAGCGAGTTCTCGATCGCGTCCATCAGCAGCGTGCGGAAGCCCGCCGCCGGTCCCCGGAAGGACTCGTAGTACTTCTGCCGGTCAATCGAGTGGATGACGGCCGGCATGTAGTTGTTGCGCAGCAGGATGAGGTTGGTGCACATCCGGCCCACCTTCCCGCTGTGCTCGGTGAAGGGGAAGATCTGCAGGAACATGTGCTGCACGGTGGCGGCCTGCTTGATCGGGTGGAACTCGCGGAACTCGGCGCTCGCGGTGTAGTCCACCAGCTTCTCCAGCGCGGGCTGGATCTTCGCCGGCTGGGCAATGTCGTGGAAGTAGGTGCGGTGCAGCGGCATGTCCTTGCGGAAGCCCGCCCGGTCACGCTCCTTGCTCAGCTCCTTCTCGGTGCGCTCACGCCGCTCGGTGGCCGCGCGCGCCGCCTGGGCCTCGGGCGTATTGCCGATGAACAGATCATGCATCCGCTTCATCTGCGTGAGCGTGATCTGCGCGGTCTTCTTGCTGACCGCCGCTTCCTCGCGGATGTACTCGCAGACGGACTGGTGGTTCCGGATCTCCAGCACCACCGGCATCATCGATGCCTCGGCGGCCACCCGGCCCGGGAATAGCGCCGCGGTCAGCTCCTGCTGGGTGTACACGACGCCCTCGAGCGCCGCGTCGTGGTAGAGCCACGACATCTCGAACCGGTCGAGGAAGTCGCGTGACTTGTCCTTGAAGATGCCAAGGTAGTCGCGCAGCTGCTCGTTCTTCTCGTCGATCTCTTGGTAGCGTTCCTTCACGGACCTGCGGCTCCTTCGTACCCGCTTCCGTTACGCCAGGTGGGACCGGGCGGTCGGCCGGCGAATGAAACCCAGCGCTGATTGTAGAAATTCCGCCCGCTTAGGACAACCAAAAGCCCACGCTACAAGTTCACTAAGAACACCTGACACGCCTTATCGAGCAGGTCCTTGGAAAGTGCAGGGGGAATCTGCTTGTAGCGCGCGGCGTCCTTGATGAGGGCTACCAGGTCCCTGGGGTGGCAGGCGCGCAGCTGCATGTTGCGCGGCTTGTAGTAGCCCTCGATCAGATACGTAACCGCCTGGTCCACATAGGGAATCCCCGCCGCCTCGCACACCCGCTGGAAGATCTCCCGGAAGGTGCGCTCGGTGGGGTTGCCTACCTCGATCTTGTACTTGATGCGCCGCAGGAAGGCCTCATCCACGAGTTCCTTGGGATCCAGGTTGGTGGAGAACACCAGCAGCTGCTCGAAGGGGATCTCGAACTTCTTGCCCGTGTGGAGGGTGAGAAAGTCGATGCGCTTCTCCAGGGGGACGATCCAGCGGTTGAGCAGGTCCGTGGGGTGGACCTTCTGGCGGCCGAAGTCGTCGATGAGGAGCATGCCGCCGTTGGCCTTCACCTGGAACGGGGCCTCGTAGAAGCGGGCGCTCTCCGAGTAGATGAGATCCAGCGTCTCGAGCGTCAGCTCGCCGCCCACGATGACGGCCGGCCGGCGGCACAGCTGCCAGCGCTGGTCCATCTCGAAGGTCTGCCGGCGGCCCGAGTCATCGCGTCCGATCTCCAGCGGGACAGGGGTGTGGTTCAGGTTGTCGAAGACCTTGATGATCTGGTTGTCGATCTCCAGGGCGTAGGGGATATAGGCCTCGCCGCCGAACATGCGCGAGATGGCCTCGGCCAGGCTCGTCTTGCCGTTGCCCGGCGGCCCGTGCAGGAACAGCGAGCGCCCGGAGTTGACGGCGGGGCCCAGCTTGTCGAGCAGATCCTCGGTGACGGTGAGGTGCGACAGGCCCATCATCAGATCGTCGCGGCCGACGACGGGGTTCTCTTCGATCTGGGTGGTGATGAGCGCGTTGTACTGCTCGAGCGGCACCGGGGCGGGGCCCACGTAGGTGGTGCGGGTGAGCGCGTCGCGCGCGTACTCGCGGCCCTTCTCGGTGAGCACGAACTCCACCGAGGCGCGGCCAAAGCCCTTGCCGCCGCGCAGGTCCACCAGCTTCTCGGTGGCGATGAAGTCCACCACCCGCTCGATGACGCCCGGCCAGGGCAGACGCAGCTCGTCCGCGATGGACATGCCCGTGCCGGTGCCCGCGTAGTACAGGTACTTCAGGGCGATGTCCGACAGCAGGCCCATCTTGAGGCCCGTCTCCTCCAGCGACTTGGGCTCCGGCGGAGCGATGTCGAGGATGGACGGGTTCTCGAGGTTGAACGGGTTGTCGTCCTTGTAGCCGGGCTGGGGCATGGCCGCGGGCTCAGACGTACGTCAACCAGTCCGTGTACCGGGGCTCCTGGCCACGCACGGCCCGGAAGTAGGTCTCCTGAACGAACTGCGTCACCGGGCCCGGCTTGCCGTCGCCCACCTGGCGGTTGTCCACCTCGCGCACCGGGGTGATCTCCGCCGCGGTGCCGCTGAAGAACACCTCGTTGCAGATGTAGAGCGCGTCACGGGTGAACGTGACTTCCTCGATGTAGCGGCCGCTGTCGCGCAGGATCCTCAGCACCGAGTCGCGCGTAATGCCGTCCAGGATGGGCGAGGACAGGGGAGGCGTCTTGATGACGCCCTTCTTGTTCACCATGAAGATGTTCTCGCCGGAGGCCTCGGCCACGAAGCCGCTGATGTCCAGCAGGATGGCCTCGTCATAGCCGGCGAGCACCGCCTCGCGCTTGGCGAGGATGGAGTTGACGTACTGGCCGGAGATCTTCCCGCGCACCATGTTCACGTTCACGTGCAGGCGGGTAAAGGAGCTGACCTTGGCGCGGATGCCCTCGCGGATGCCCTTCTCGCCCAGGTAGGCGCCCCAGTCCCAGGCGGTGATGGCCACGCGGGTGGGGTTCACCGCGCCCAGGCCCATGGCGCCGTCACCCATGAAGGCGATGGGGCGCAGGTAGGCGCCCTTGGTGAACAGGTGCTTCTGGTGGCGCAGCAGATCCAGGCACGCCTCCATGATCTGATCGGTGGTGTACGGCAGCTTCATCAGGCAGATGTGCGCCGAGTCCACCAGCCGCTGGATGTGCTCGCGCAGGCGGAAGATGGCCAGCCGGCCGTCATGGGTGGGGTAGGCGCGGATGCCCTCGAAGACGCCCAGGCCGTAATGCAGCGCGTGCGTCATCACGGGGATATGGCCTTCGTCCCACTTCACGAACTTGCCATCCATCCAGATCTCTTCAGCGCGCAGCACGGTGGACGAGGTGGAGCTCATGGAAAGTTCCTTGTCACGAAGAGTGTGGGTCTGGCGGGCCTTGTTTCACATGCCACCGGGCCCGTCAAAGCGGGAATCAAGCCTGTGCAATCTGGGAGATGTTGGCCTTGGCCTTCTCGATGTCTCCTTCGTACTTGAGCACCAGGTTGAGCGTGGAGGCGACCATGTCCGCGGTGAGCGACTCGGCGTTGAGCAGCGCCAGGCTCTGCGCCCAGTCCAGCGTCTCGCTGATGGAGGGCGCCTTCTTCAGGTCCAGCTTGCGGATGGCGGCCACGGCCTCCACCACCTGCTCGGCCAGCGTCTGCGCGACCTGAGGCAGCCGCGTGCGGACGATGCGCAGCTCGCGCTCGCGGTCCGGGAAGTCGATGTGCAGGTGCAGGCAGCGGCGCTTGAGCGCGTCGGACAGCTCGCGTGCGTTGTTCGAGGTGAGGATCACCCGTGGGATGTGCTTGGCCTTGAAGGTGCCCAGCTCGGGGATGGTGACGGCGTTGTCGGCCAGCACCTCGAGCAGGAACGCCTCGAACTCGGGGTCGGCCTTGTCGATCTCATCCACCAGCAGCACCGCGGGCCGGTCGGACAGCTGCGCCTTGAGGATGGGCCGCGGCAGCAGGAAGCGCTCGGAGAAGAACACCGCGTCTCCCGAGGCCAGGCGGTCCGCCGCTTCGGTCAGCGAGCGCGCATCGCCCACCATCTCGCCGATCTTGTCCTTGAGCAGCTGGGTGTAGAGCAGCTGCTTGGCGTACTCCCACTCGTAGAGCGCCTTGGCCTCGTCCAGCCCCTCGTAGCACTGCAGCCGGATGAACTCGCGGTCCAGCGCCACCGCCAGCGCCTTGGACAGCTCCGTCTTGCCCACGCCCGCGGGGCCTTCCACCAGGATGGGCTTGTCCATCCGGTCCGCCAGGAAACACGCGGTGGCGATCTCCTCCGAGGACAGGTAGCCCACCTGCTCCAGGCGGTTGGCCGCGTCCTGTACGCTGGCGAAAGGACGACTCGGAGGGTTCGGGGCAGGGGGGCTCACGCTACCAACTTAACCGATGAGATCCGTCCCAACCGGGGCAAAAATGCCAGGGTTCCCGACTTGCTGAGGGTGTGTAGACACGCTGCCCGCAGAGCAACCGCGCGTAACCACAGGTGGAAATAATTTTCGCAACCTGGGCACGCCACGTGCATCAGAACCTTCGTATTCAAGCTTTCGCTGAGGTGCGTGGTTATGTGGGTGTGGTTGAGGATGGTGCTGGCGATGGGGGTGGTGCTGCTGCCGGGAGGGTTCCCGCTGGCGCTGGCCTACGTGGCCGGGCGGACCCTGCTGGCGCGGTGGCGGCAAGCTCAGGCTCAGGCGCGGGCCTATGGCCGTGAGGTGCCGCTGCGAGACGTGCTCGCCTCGCTGCACTTCCGGGATCTGGTGAGAGAAGCCCGCTCGGCTTTCTAGGAGCGGCGGGGTGGCCGGCGGTCCCGGCCCCCAAAAGCGAGGAGCGCGGTCCGGCGAGGGACCGCGCTCCTTTTTTTTCCCAGCGCTTGACTACTTGTCCAGCTCGTCAACCAGGGCGGACCAGGGATCGTCCTCCTTGGGCTTGATCTGGGAGATCGGCACCATGACGGTGCGGTCGCCCGAGTCCTCGAGCTCATCGGAGAGCACGGGGGCCGGGGCCGCCTGAACCGGAGGCGGAGCCTTCTTGACCGCGGACGTGGCCGCGGGACGGGCCACGGCGGCCGGAGCGGACTTCGCCGCGGGGCGTGCCGCGGGAGCCGGGGCAGGGGCCTGAGCCGCCACCGTGTTGGTCTGCGTCTTCACGGCGTTCTCGTCGTCGTCGTCGCCCAGCGCGGTGGGCTTGGCGGCGGCGGGCTTGGCGGCGGCCGCGCCACCTGGAGCCTTGCTCTTGTAGCGAGCCAGCTCGAGCTCGGCGACCTTGAGCGCCTTGCTCTTCTCCTGCACGGACTGCTGCAGGCGAGCCACCTCCTGGGCCTTGATGGTGTCGCGGCGCTCGAGCTCCGCCTTCTGCTTGGCGTTGAGCTCGTCGATCTCCTTGAGCTGCTTGGCCTCGAGCTCCTTGCGCTCACGCTGAGCGGCGGCGAGCTTGGTGGCGGCCTCGTTGGCCTTGGCCTCGGCGGCGGCCACCTTGGCGTTCATGTCCTTCTCGGCGCGGCCCTTGGCGCTGACGGCGTTCTCCAGCGCCAGCTCCAGCTCCTGGATCTTCCGGGCGCGGGTGGTGAGCTGGCCCTGAGCCTCCTTGAGCTTGCCGTCGGCTTCGGCGGCGCGCGCTTGAGCCTCCTGGGTGAGCTGGGCGACGCGGGCCTCGGTGGCGGCGAGCTTCTTGGCCAGCTCGTCGGTGGCGCGCTTGGCCTCGGCACGCTCGGCGGCCTGCGCCTGAGTGAGCTGCTGCAGCCGGCCCTCGGACTGCTGGAGCTGACCGGCCACCGCGTCCTTGTCGGCCATGAGCTTGGCCTGGGCGTTGCCCGCCTGGCGCAGCTGGTCGTCGCGGTTGGCGATCTCCTTGCGAGCCCCGTCCAGGTCGCCGGTGAGGCCTGACACCTGCTGCTGCAGCGCGTCCGCCTGCTTCTTGGCGTCGGCGGCCGCCTGCTGCATCTTCGCCTCGAGCGCCTTGATCTGCTCGGCCTTGGCGTTGGCGTCGCGGGTGAGCTGCTCGGTCTGGCGCTGCTTCTCCTGAGTGACGGTGGTGAGCTTGCGGAGCGTGTCGGACAGCTCCTTGCTCTTGTTCGTCAGATCGTTCTGGAGCAGCTCCTCGCGGCGCTGGGACTCCTCGGTGAGCGTGTGCAGCCGCTCCGCGAGCGAGTGCCGCGTGTTCTCCGCGTCGGCCAGCTGAGAGGTGAGCTGCGTCTCCTTGGCGACGTGCTCGCCCAGCTCCTGCTTGGTGGCGGCCAGCTGCTCGGCCAGGTCCTGGCCATGGTCCTTCGCGTCGGTGAGCTGGGACTCCAGGTCCGACTGCGTCTGAGCGGCGTGCTGCTGGGTGGCCTGGTGCGCGGCCTGCTCGCGCGAGAGCGCCTCGCGCGTCTGCGCCAGCTGGCCCTGCGTGGAGGTCAGCTCCTCGATGGTGCTGTCCAGCTCGGTGCGCAGCCCGTCGCGCTCGCCGCTGAGGGCCTGGATCTGCGCGGTGGTCTCTTCGGCCAGCTTCTGGTGAGCGGCGCGCTCGGCCTCGTAGCTGCCCTGCGTCTCGGCCAGCTCGGTGCGCAGCTGGCTGATCTGACCAGAGAGCTGGGCCTCCTGCTCGGCCTTGGCCTGCTCGGTGTAGCGCAGCTCGCCGGTGAGCCGTTCGAGCTCGCCGTTGGCCGTCTTGAGCTCGCCCTCACGGGTGGACAGCACCTCCAGGGTGCGCGACAGCTCGCCCTGGGTGTGCTCGAGCGTGGCCTTGGTGTCGGTCAGCTCGCCGTCCAGCTCGTCGCGGATGGCCGTGGTGGAGGCCAGCTGCGTCTGGGTCTGCTGCAGCGTGTTCTGCGTCTCGGAGAGCGTCTGGGAGGTGGCCTCCAGCTCGCCGCGCGTGGTGGAGAGCGACTCCTCGGTACGCGACAGCGTGTTCTGCGTCTCGGAGAGCGTCTGAGAGGTGGCCTCCAGCTCGCCGCGCGTGGTGGAGAGCGACTCCTCGGTCTGCGTCAGCTTGCCCTGCGTCTCCGCCAGCGTCTGGGAGGTGGCCTCCAGCTCGCCGGTGAGGTTGGAGATCCGCGTGTCGCGGTCGGCCACGTCGGTGCGCAGCCCCTCGATGGTCTCGTCGCGCTGAGCGACGGTGTCCTCCAGGGACACGACGCGCGCCTGCAGCTGCTCGCCGTGCTTCTGCGACGCCTCGAGCTGGCCGGTGAGGTCGGCCTCCAGCGAGTTCTTGGCCTCGGTGAGCGCCTGGATCTCGCCCTTGAGCTCGGCCTCCAGGGTGTTCTTGGCGGTGGTGAGCGCCTCGAGCCTGCCGGTGAGGTCCTGCTCCAGCGTGTCCTTGGCGTTCTGCAGCGCCTCGAGCCGGCTGGTGAGGTCCGCCTCGCTGGCGGCCTTGGCCTGGGTGAGGGCCTCCAGCTCGCCGGTCAGCTCGTTCTCACGGTCGGCCAGGTGAGCCTTGAGCGCTTCGACTTCACCCTCCAGCTCACCAATGCGCTCCAGGTGCGTCTGGATGGTGGAGTTGAGCTCCGCCTCGTGCTGCTCGTTGCGGGCGATCGTCTCGGCCTGCTCGCGCTCGAGCGTGGCGACCT
Source organism: Myxococcaceae bacterium (assembly GCA_035296065.1). Lineage (GTDB taxonomy): Bacteria > Myxococcota > Myxococcia > Myxococcales > Myxococcaceae > DATHBR01. Next base: position 231,493 of record DATHBR010000051.1, read on the forward strand.
TCGCCTCGAAGTCGGTGATGCGCTGGGTGAGATCCTGCTCCAGCGCGTCCTTGTCCGACTGGACCTGGTCGCGCTCGGTGATGGTGCGGGCCAGGTCCGCTTCGAGCTCCGAGATCTGCCCGTTGAGGCGCGCCTCGAGCGCCTGCCGCTCGGCCTTGAGCCGCTCGATCTCCGCGTCGGACTGGGCGCCGTGCTCCTCGGCGGTGGTGGCGCGCTGCTCCAGGGCGCGCACGGTGGTGTCGCGCTCCTGCTCGGTCTGCCGCAGCCGCTCCTGCAGCGCCTCGATGTCGCCGCTCAGCTCCGCGTAGCGGACGTCGCGCTCGCTGATCGTCTGCTTGAGGGTGGAGTCCAGCTCCTCGCCAGTGCGGCGCAGGTTGTGGATCTCCGTCTCGTGCCCGCGGATCGTGTCATTGAGCTTCTGCTCTTTGACTTCGAACTCCAGCGTGGTGACGTTGTACTGCTTCTCGAGCTTCTCGTACTCGTTGCGCTGGTTCTCCAGCTCCGAGGCGCGGCGCAGCAGATCCTCGTCGCGGTGCTTGACCTCCTTCTTGAGGACATTGATGTCCTTCTCCTTGGCCGCGACGACCTCGATGAGGTCCTTCTCGGAGGAGAACTTCTGCAGGAGCAGGTCATCCACGGTGGCGCCGTGCTCACGCTCCTTCTGGAGCATGGCCTGCTGGGCCTCGCTGAAGCGCCGCAGCAGATCGTCCACCTGCATCTTCAGGCCCTGCAGCTCCACGTCCTTCTCGTGGAGCCGGTCCTCGACGGACAGCAGCTCGCGCTCGCGAACGCTCCAGATTTCCGAGATGCGCGCCACCTGCGACTCGCGCACCTTCAGCTCGTCGCGCAGCACCTGGATCTTGCCCTCGGGCGTGCCCATCAGCTCGCGCTTGGGCGGGCTGCGCTTGACGTTGCGCGACTCGGCCAGAAGCTCCGCCTTGCGGTCCGCGATGGACTGGAAGGCGCGATCGAGGAACGTGCGGTCCTCGTCGGTGATGGCGCTGCGGCGCTCGCGCTTGGGCAGCTTGGGCGGCCCTCCGGCGGGAGCGGCCTTCAGCGGCGGCGGCATCGGCGGCGGCGCCTCGCGGGGGTTGCCCGCCAGCGCCGAGTCGAGTGACGCGTCCGTCTCCGAGTCCTCCTGAGTACCCGGGGGCATGATGGTGGAGCTGAGCCCCGCCAACTCACCCATCTCGAAGGGGATGACAAGGTAGCCGTCCGCGGCGGCGGGGGTCTCTCCATGCTTCTTGAGAGCCTCCTCGCCGGTGTCCGAGGACAGCAGCAGCACCTTGAGGTTCTGGCCCCACTTTCCCTTCTTGATCTGGCCACACAGAGTGAAGCCGGATTGGTCAGGAAGCTCGGCGCGGAGCACGACTAAGTCCGGCCGGCGTTTTTCCAGCTCCCGCTGTGCTTCCGCGGCAGTGGTAGCCATGGCCGTCTGATACCCCGCGGTGCGGAGGACAGTGGCCATGCTGAGGGCGAAATCGTTCTGGCTTTCGACGATGAGGACCCGACGCTCCATGAAGTCCTTCGATTCGCGATGGCTCGCGAAAAGTGCAAAAAGTGCAATGAAATCCGCCGCATCCTATCCAGAGCACCAAGGGCAGGGAAGTTTCCCCCGCGCGCTCGGTTGGCTGGTTCACGAGGACTTGGGCCGAGAGGAGCCGTGGGCCAGAGGGGGCGCCTGGGGAGCATGCGTGGGATCTGTCAGATCCTCATCACGCCCTGGGAAAGTGGTGGGGGGGGCGTGCCGGGCAAACTGCGCTCCTTCTGGGGGGCAGTAGCCATGCGCAAGCTGGGCAAACCACGGATCAAGCGCTGAGTCGGGCGGCTCCAGCACCGGAGCGTCCGCCGGCTCGGCTGGCGGGGCGGCCGCGCGGGGCACTTCGATGGGGGTGGGCTCGTCGTCGCTGATCGGCTCGGCATCGTCCTCGTCGAGCGAGGCGGCCTCGTCCGGATCAAGCTGATCCGCGTCGTCTTCGTCGTCGGCGGGCTCGACCTGATCATCCACGGACTCCACCTCGTCCGCGTCGCCGGCCTCCTGGACTTCGTCCTCGCTGATCTCCTCCGCCTCATCCAGGCGTGTGCCTGAGTGAGCAGGGGTAGGAGAGGAGGCGAGCTTGGCGGCCTCCTCGTCGGAGATCTCCTGCGCCTCTTCCTCTGAGAGTTCCTCGGGCTCGTCCTCCTCGGCGACGACGGGAGGGGCGGGGGCGGGGCGCGGGGGCTCCTGCTTCAGCAGCGGCGGAGGCGTCTGAGTGCCGAGCGCGGGCGTGCGGCTGAGCGGAATGGGCGGAGGGGTGCGAGTGGGCTCGGTGCTCGGCTTCGGGCGGGCGCTCAGCGCGGGGGCGGGCGGGGCGGCCACGGCGGGAGGGCTCGCGGGGAGTGGAGGAGAGGTGGGGGGCCGGCTGGCCGGTGGCTCCGAGGGGAGCGTGGGAGAGGCTGGAGCGGGCGGGGCGGCCACGGCGGGAGGGCTCGTAGGAAGGGCAGTGGAAGGGGCCGCCGGCATCGTGGCCGAAGGCCGGCGCGCGGGCGGCTCGGGGGCCGGGGCGGGAGGCGCCGCTGGCATCGTGGCCGAAGGCCGGCGCGCGGGCGGCTCGAAGGCCTGCGGGGACTCGGAGGCTCGCCCCTGTCCAACGGTCTTCATCTGGACAATCGGAGTGGGCGCGGGAGGCTCCTCGGGCTCCAGCGGCGAGCGGACGATGGGGGTGGGCGTCTGCGGACCGCTGAGGTCGCGCTTGGAGCCCACGGGCGGGGACACGAGCGTCGTGGGGGGCTCGGCCGGAACGTCACGCTTCAGCGGGGGCTGCGGCCGGACGATGGGCGTAGGGGCCGGGGGCTCCTCTTCCGAGGCGGGAGTCGAGGCCTTCTGCTCGCGCAGGGGCAGCCCCATCACCACGGGCGGCTCGTGGGGCCGTACGTCCGGCTCGGTCTTGATGAGGCGCGGATCGACGCCGTCACTGAGCACCTGGCCCATCACCAGCGGCAGCTCGTCGCGCGCAGGCTCCTTGCGAGACGTGGACGCGGGCGCCGAGGGCTTGGAGGACTCGGAGGCCGGCGGGGCCGCCGACTTGCGCGAGGAGCGCTTGCTCTCGGGCGGAACCAGCGAGGTGAGCCGGTTGGTGGGCGTGCCCGTCATCGTGGGCGCGGGCAGCTCGTTGGCGGAGCTCAGGGCGACGGACCGCCCTTCGAGCAGCTCGTCATAGAGGTCCAGCAGCTTGCCGCGGATGAGCCCCGCGTCGAGCTCGTGCTCGGCGAAGGCGCGGGCCTCGCGCCCCAGCGCCACGCGCCGGGCCACGTCGCCCGCCAGGTCCGCGATGCACTGGGCCAGGGCGTGCGTGTCTCCCGGCGGGTAGAAGAGCGCGGTCGACTCGGGGATCAGCTCCCGCGTCACCGGCAGGTCCGCGGCGATCACCGGCCGGCCCGCGGCCAGGTACTCGGACACCTTGGCCAGTGGCCCGCCCTGGAGCCGGTTCCGGTCCAGGTCATCCATGGCAATGACGCCCACGTCCGCCAGCGCCAGCACCTTCACTAGATCGTCGTGCAGCACCGGCGGCTGGAACTCCACGTGCTCCTGGATGCCCAGCTCCTTGACCAGATCCTCCAGGTGCGGCTGCCAGTCCGGGTGCTTGGCGCCCACCAACGTGAGCCGCGCCGTGATGCCCTTCTCCAGGGCCAGGCTGAAGCCGCGCAGCAGCGTGGGCAGACCCTGCCAGCCAGCCTGGCTGCCCAGGTAGATGAGCCGCAGGGGCTCACCGTCTGGCACTCCGAGTACGTCTGGGGTGTACGGCGTCAGATCCACCGGCGCGCGGATCAGCCGGATTTGCTCCGTGCTGGCGCCCAGGGACTGAATGTACGCCTGAGTAGTCAGCGAGCCGGTGACGACCCGGTCCGCGTTCATCAGGCAGAACAGCTCCTGACGCCGGATCCTGGCCAGGAAGCGCTTGTCTCCCTCTGTCTGAGGGTGGGTGTAGCGCAGCTCTTGCGACGGGAACGTCTGCGCCTCATAGATGAGGCGGTAGCCGAAGTCCCCCTTCAGCTCGCACAGGGCGTAGCCTCCGAAGGGATCGGTGAAGTGGGCCAGGGCGTATTCCTCGCTCTCGAGCTGGCGCCGCACGGCCCGCTCGAAAGTCTGAATGCGCGAGACCAGGTCCCCCGAGCCCACGGGCACACGCAGCAGGCGCGCGCCCTGATATTTCTCGATGTGGGAGTGGTCCGGCGTCTTCGCCGAGAGCACCACCACATTGAAGCGATCGGGCAGGGCCTTCAGGTATTCGGTCAAACGACGTGACGAGCCCGACGGGCTGGGGATGACGTCGAAGCTGCACAGCAGGAGTCTGGGCAGGTCACTCAAGCGCAGGCAGGATACTCGTTCCATTTCCACGGTGTCATGGGTCGTGAAAGGGGGAAGCAGGTCGTGCGACGAACAGAAAAAAACACAGCCTCGTTGACCCCCGGGGGCGGGCAGCCTAAAGGCGAGCCGCCAATGGACGATCTCAAGAGCGTCACCGTGAGCTATTTGCGGGACCTGGCTCGGAAACATCTGGGCCCGGGGCACAGCAAGCTCAGCAAGACGGAGCTCCTCGCCGCGCTGGCGAATTTCGTCCCGGCCTTGAAGAAGGTGGCGGAGTTGGCGGGTATTGCCGTGCCCGGCCGTGCCGCGCTCCCGGCGCGCAACGCCCAGGCCCCTGTGAAGCCGTCGCGCGAGGCTCGGGGTGCGCAGAAGAAACCCGAGCGCAAGCAGCAATCCGAGCAGAAGGTCCCCGAGAAGAAGCGGGAGCCCGAGCGGAAGAAAGAACCCGAGGGGACGAAGGTGGCCGAGAAGAAGAATCCCGAGGGGAAGAAGGGCGCGCAGAAGAAGGGGGCCGAGGCGAAGAAGGCCGCGGAGCCGAAGAAGGCCGCTGCGCCGGAGCCGAAGAAGGCTGCCGCGCCGGAGCCGAAGAAGGCTGCGGAGCCGAAGAAGGCCGCTGCGCCCGAGCCGAAGAAGGCCGCTGCGCCGGAGCCGAAGCAAGGGGCCAAGAAGGCGGCTGCGCCGGAGCCTAAGAAGGCGACACAGGCCCCTGAGCCGAAGGCCGCCGCGCAGGAGCCGAAGAAGGCCACTGCCCCAGAACCGAAGAAGGCTGCCGCTCTCGAAGAGCCGAAGAAGGCGGCTCCCTCGGAACCAAAGGCCACTGCGCCTGAGCCGAAGGTTGCTGTGTCCGAGCCTAAGAAGGCTGCTTCCTCCAAGACAATGACCGCTGCGCAGCCTGAGCCGAAGGCTGCTGCGCAAGCTGAGCCGAAGGCCGCTCCGCCTCCGGCGCAGAAGGCTACTCCGCCTCCCGAGGCGAAGGCCGCTCCGCCTCCGGCGCAGAAGACGACCTCGCCTCCTGAGCCGAAGGTTGCTGCTCCCGAGCAGAAGAAGGCTGCTGCGCCCGAGCCCAAGAAAACCTCTCCTGAGCCGAAGGCTGCTGCCTCTGCGCCCGAGCCGAAGGCGGCTGCCCCTGCGCCCGAGCCAAAGGCTGCGGCCCCTGCGCCCGAGCCGAAGGCCGCGGCCCCCGAGCCCAAGAAGGCATCTCCCGAGCCGAAGGCTGCTGCCTCTGCGCCTGAGCCGAAGGCTGCGGCCCCTGCGCCCGAGCAGAAGACCGCCGCTCAGCCCGAGCAGAAGGCCGCTGCCCCGAAGGACCGGAAGCCCGCCTCTGGGCGCCCGGCGTCAGAGAAGGCCGAGGAACCCGCGCAGGCGTTCCGGCCCGCTCAGGTCGTTACCTTCCCGCCCCGTCCGCGCTCCTATCGCTCCGCTGAGGACTCGTGGAACGCAGACACGGCCGACACATCCGCCGAGCGGGCGGAGGCTGCCGCGCATCCTCCCGCCGAGCCCCTGCTGGAGGGGTTCTTCGTCGCCCGCATCGTGGGCGAGCGCGGGCTGCGGCGCCACCACCTCACCGAGGACTCGGCTCCGCGCGCCGTGACGAGCAACGCCACCGGCTACGAGGAGAACCTCGGAGAGCTGCCCGTGGATTACGAGCGCGATGTGGCCATGGCGCTCGCGCGTGATCCGCACACGCTGTTCGTCTCCTGGGACTTCACCGCCGCCACGCGCGCCCGCGCCATGGAGGGGCTCGACTCACCGCGGCCCATCCTCCGCGTATATGAAGGAGACAAGCTCGTCCGGGTCGAGGAGTTCGTGCTCGAGGCGCGCAGCTTCTACATCCACGGGCTGCCGCCAGGCCGCAGCTACCGGGTCGAGGCGCACTTCGTCGGCAGCGATGGCCGCTCGCGTCGCATCGGTCCGTCGACCCATCCGGTCACGCTGCCGCAGGCCGGCCTGTCCCAGGACACCAGCGTGCGCTTCATGCGCATGCCTGCGCCGCCGCCGCCCACCGTGCGAGTCGTGGCGCAGCAGCCGCTGGTCGCTCCGCCCGAGCCCGTGCAAGAGGCCATCGTCGACGAGAGCGAGTTCATCACCTGGAACCGCGTCCCGCTGCCCAGCAGCATGGACGTCGCCGAGGTGATCGAGAGTCGGCGCGAGCGCACCCAGCGTCAGCAGCCCGCGGCTCCCGCCTGGCCCGCGCACCTGGAGGTCACCTCCGGTCCGCTCGGGTCCTCGGATCTGGTCCCCGGAGCCATCAGGCCCACCTTGCCCGCGCACCTGGAGGTCACCTCCGGTCCGCTCGGGTCCTCGGATCTGGTCCCCGCGGCCCCCAGGCCCACCCGGCTCGCGCACCTGGAGATCACCTCCGGTCCGCTCGGGTCCTCGGAGCTTGTCGCGGCCAGGGGCCTGCGGCCGGGCGTCATCACGGATCTGTCCGAGACGGCGAGCCGTAGCAGGGGTGGTTCCTCCGAGCAGATCCACTGGACTCCGCCTCCTTCGGGGCGGGGGCGATAGGGCACGTCACCTATGAGTCAGGGTTCGCTGGCCTTGGTGCTCCACGCGCACCTTCCGTTCGTGCGCCATCCGGAGCATGAAGACTTCCTGGAGGAGGACTGGCTCTACGAGGCCATCTCCGAGACGTACCTGCCGCTGCTGGGCGTGTTCGACAGGCTGGCGGAGGAGGGGGTGCCCTTCCGGGTGACGATGTCGCTCACCCCCACGCTCGTCACCATGCTGCGCGACGAGCTGCTGATGAAGCGCTACGCGCGCAAGCTGGACCGGCTGTGCGAGCTGGGCGAGCTCGAGGTGCACCGCACCCGCAATGACGCCACCTTCGGTCCCCTGGCGCGCTTCTACCGCGCGCACTTCGAGGGCCTGCGCACCGCCTGGCATGATCGCTACCGGGGCGATCTGGTGAGCGCGTTCCGCCGGCTCCAGGACGCGGGCCACCTGGAGATCATCACCTGCTGCGCCACCCACGGCTTCCTGCCGCTGATGCAGGACACGCCCGAGGCGGTGCGCGCGCAGATCAGCGTGGCGGCCAACCACTACCGGCTCACGTTCGGCCGGGACGCGCCGGGCATCTGGCTGGCCGAGTGTGGCTACTACCCGGGGCTGGAGCGCATGCTGGCCGCCGAGCGCATCCGCTACTTCTTCGTGGACACGCACGGGGTGACGGACGCCACGCCGCGCCCGCTCTACGGCCCCTTCGCCCCCATCTTCACCGAGGCCGGAGTGGCCGCGTTCGCGCGCGATCCGGAGAGCTCTCAGCAGGTGTGGAGCTCCGAGAGTGGCTACCCCGGCGATCCGCTCTACCGTGAGTTCTACCGGGACATCGGGTGGGACCTGGAGCTGGACTACATCCGGCCCTACATCCAGCCCACCGGAGACCGGAAGAACACCGGCTACAAGTACTTCCGCATCACCGGAAAGACGGAGCAGAAGCTGCCGTACGATCCCGAGGCCGCGCGTCAGCGGGCCGAGGAGCACGCCGGCAACTTCATGTTCAACCGCCAGAAGCAGATCGAGTACCTGGCCTCGCAGATGGGCGGCCGCAAGCCCGTGGTGGTGGCCCCGTACGACGCGGAGCTGTACGGACACTGGTGGTTCGAAGGCCCGCTGTTCCTGGACGCGCTCATCCGCAAGGTGGCCCGCGAGCAGAAGACGTTCCGGCTCATCTCTCCCTCGGATGATCTGCGCGAGCAGACGGAGAACCAGCTGTCCACGCCGCCGCTGTCCTCCTGGGGCTCGGGGGGCTACGCCCACATGTGGCTGGACGGCTCCAACGACTGGATCTACCGGCACCTGCACAACTGCGCCCGGCACATGGTGGGGCTGGCGCGGGACTTTCCCGACGCGTCGGCGCTGCAGCGGCGGGCGCTCAACCAGGCCGCGCGCGAGCTGCTGCTCGCCCAGTCCTCGGACTGGGCCTTCATCATGAAGACGGGCACCATGGTGGAGTACGCCATCCGGCGCTCCCGGGAGCACGTTCTGCGCTTCCTGCGCCTGCACGAGCAGCTTCGCGCCGGGAATATCAACGAGCCCTGGCTGTCGGAGCTCGAGGCGAAGAACAACATCTTCCCGGAGATCGACTACCGGGTGTACCGCCCGGTGTAAGCGGCTCCGGCCAGGCCTCGCCCTGTCCTCCAGAGGACAGGAGCATGCGGGCCTGCCAGCGGATGCTCGGGAAGAGGAAGGGCAGCGCACTGTTCTCCCTCAGAGGCCGGGTAAGCACTTTCGCTTGCCGAGCCCCGATACCGCTTTAGCTTGGGGTGGATATGAGACTTCCAAACGTCGCTTTCCGGAACACCGTGCTGGCCGCGGCCGTCACGGTGCTCTCCTCCGTAGCCCTGGCTCAGCAGCAGCCGGCGGCCCCCGCTCAGGCCCCCACGGCGGGTAACCTTCAGCCCGTCACCCGCGAGGCGCAGGCACTGCCCTCGCTTGCTCCCCTGGTGGAGTCGGTGAAGTCCGCGGTCGTCAACGTGGACGTGACGGCCCGCGCTGGCGCGGGCATGCGGGGCGGCGGCCTGGGGCAGAACCCGTTGGATCGCTTCTTCGGAGGCGGCCAGGGTGGCCGCGAGCAGCTGCGCCAGGGCGCGGGCTCGGGCTTCATCGTGGACCCCAAGGGCCTGGTGCTCACCAACAACCACGTCATCGAGGGCGCCACCTCCATCCTGGTGAAGCTGGATGATGGGCGCACGTTCTCCGCCGATGTGGTGGGGCGCGATCCGCTGACGGACGTGGCGCTGCTCAAGCTCAAGGGCAAGGTGGAGAACCTGCCCTCGGTGGGGCTGGGCAACTCGGACGAGACGCGCGTGGGGGATTGGCTGGTGGCCATCGGCAACCCGTTCGGTCTGGCCTCCAGCGTCAGCCTGGGAATCCTCTCGGCCAAGGCGCGCGACATTCAGGCGGGCCCGTATGACGACTTCCTGCAGACGGACGCGGCCATCAACCCGGGTAACTCGGGCGGCCCGCTCTTCAACATGAAGGGCGAGGTGGTGGGCATCAACACGGCCATCGTGGGCGGTGGCTCGGGCATCGGGTTCGCGGTGCCCAGCAACCTGGTCAAGGCGCTGCTGCCCCAACTGGAGAAGGAGGGTGTCGTCACCCGTGGCTACCTGGGCATCGGCATCCAGGATCTGACGGCGGACATCGCCAGCGCGCTCAAGCTGAACATCAACGAGGGCGCCATCGTGAACGAGGTGCGCGCGGGCGGCCCCGGCGCGAAGGCTGGCCTGAAGGTGGACGACATCATCGTCGCGCTGGATGGGCAGAAGATCCGCTCTGGCAGCGCGCTGACGCGCACGGTGGCCCTCAAGCGCCCCGGCAGCACGTCGACGATGAGCGTCTACCGCAACGGCAAGCAGCAGGACATGAAGGTGACGCTGGGGACGCGGCCCGACCTGGAGGGCATTGGCAAGAACGCGCCGCGCGAGGAGGAGGAGAGCTCCAAGGCGCGCGTGGGCGTGTCGCTGAGCGATCTGGATGGCAGCACCGCGAAGCAGGCGGGCTTCAGCCAGGCGGATGGCGCGCTCATCACCGACGTGGTGCCCGGCTCGCCCGCCGATCGCGCGCAGCTGGCGCCCGGCATGCTCGTGGTGGAGGCCAACCGCAAGCCGGTGCGCACCGCGCAGGAGCTGGCGGCGCTCATCCGTTCCACGCCCTCGGGCGGCACGCTGCTGCTGCGTGTGATGGCGCCCGGTGGCAGCGGCAGCCGGCTGCTGCGCGCGCTCCGGGTACCGTGAGGCGGAGGCCTTATTGAGCATCAACTACGTGGCACTGGGCGATAGCTCGGCGGTGGGCGTGGGCGCGAGCCGGGGAGGGGGCTACCCCGAGCGGCTCGCCTCCCGCCTTCGCCAGGGTGGGCGCCCGGTGGGGCTCACCAACCTGGGCATGAGCGGCGCGGTGGTGAGGGACGTCGTCACCTCGCAGCTCAAGCGCGCCGTGGCCACCCAGCCCACGCTGGTGACGGTGGGCATTGGCGTGAACGATCTCTGGCGGGGCACCGCGCTGGAGGACTTCCGGGACGATCTGGACCGGATCGCCCGGAGGCTGAAGCCCACGGGCGCTTCGCTGGTGGTGGTGAACATCCCGGACATGGCGCTGGCGCCGGTGGCGCGCCTGGTGCCCAGCCACCTCTACGAAGGCCGCATCGAGCCGTTCAACGAGGCCATCTCCTGGGTGGCCCGCGCGCACGGCATGCACGTGGTGGATCTATACTCCGCCAGCCGCGAGTTCATCCCCGAGCGGCCCGAGTTCTTCTCCTTCGACGGCTTTCACCCCTCGGACGCCGGGTACGAGCAGTGGGCGGACCTGATGCTGCCCACGGTGCACTCGGTGGTGGGCGCGCGCTGAGCGCGGGCGCCCGCCTCACGCCTTGGCCACACCCGTGGGGGGCAGGGCGCGCGGAGCCTCCGCCGCCGTGCGAGGCGCGTGCGGGCCCCGCTCTCGGCCCGGGTGCATCTCCATGCCGGGCTCGTAGGGCGTCACCTTGTTGCGGCCGCCGCGCTTGCTGCCGTAGAGCGCCGAGTCCGCGCAGTCCACCAGGGTGTCCTGATCCATGGCGTCCACCGGGTAGCAGGCCACGCCGATGGAGATGGTGATGTGCCCGGTGGGCTGGCTGGGGGAGGCCAGGGCCGCGGCGTCCAGCACCGCGCGCCGCAGCTTCTCGCCCACCTCGATCGCGTCCGCCTTGGACGTCTGAGGCAGCAGGGCCATGAACTCCTCGCCGCCGTAGCGCGCCAGGGTGTCCACCTTGCGCACGCGCGCGCGCAGCACGTCACACACCTTGCGCAGCACCTCGTCGCCGGTGCGGTGGCCCTCGGCGTCGTTGAGCTTCTTGAAGTGGTCCACGTCCACCATGAGGATGGACAGCGGGGTGTTGTAGCGCTCGGCGCGCGCCAGCTCCAGCTCCATCCGGCTGAAGAGGTGGCGGCGGTTGGGCGCCCCGGTGAGCGGATCCGTCATGGACAGCTTCACCGTCTCGGCGTGCAGCCGGGCGTTCTTCACCGCCGTGGCCGCCTGATCCGCCACCGCGGTGAGCAGCTCCAGCTCCTCGGGAGAGAAGCTGGCCACCTCGGGGCGGTGGAAGTTCATCACGCCCAGCAGCGTGTCCATGTGCACCATGGGCACCGCCAGCAGCGCGCCGTGATCCGTGCCGCCCACCAGGTTGCGGCGGGCGAAGATGCTCGAGCGATCCGACACGTCCGGCAGGTACACCGCCCGCAGCGTCTGCGCGGCGCGGCCGCAGGCGCCCTCGCCCATGGCGAAGGTGAGGCCCTCGCTGCCGCGGTGCTGCGGCCAGGCGCTCTTCACCTCCAGCAGCCCTTCGGGGTTGAGCAGCATGATGGAGAAGTGGGGGACCCTCATCCGCTCCACCATCAGCCGGGTGATGCGCTCGAGCAGCTCGGTGAGCTCCAGCGTCGAGTTGAGCGAGTGGGCGATGTCGAAGAGCAGCGCCAGCTCGGAGATGCGCTCCTCGAGCTTCTCCTTCAGCGCCAGCTTCTCCTTGGTGATGACCAGATCGCGGTGGGTGTCGATCTCCTCCACCTTCATGTGCGTGAGGCGCGCCAGCATCTGGTTGAAGGCCGAGCCCAGCCGGGAGATCTCATCGGTGCCGCGGGCCTCGGCGCGCACCAGCAGATCTCCCTCCTCGGCGCGGCGCATGATGCCGGTGAGCCTTCGCAGGGGCCGGGTGAGGAAGAAGTGCAGCGACAGCGCCGTGGCCAGCACCAGCAGGCTGCCGAACATCAGCGTGCTGCCCATGGCCAGCTGGAACACGCCGGTGAGCTGACGGCTGAGCAGCGGCTCGGACAGGCGCACCTGCAGCACGCCCAGCCGCTGCGCCGAGTCGCCGGTGTGGCACCCGGTGCACTCCGCGCCGCCCAGGGGGCGCACCACCTCGGTGCCCTCGCGCGCCGAGCGGGCCGTCTCGGGCGTGGGCGCCGTCATCCGCGCGCTCTCCGGGTGAGCCGAGCCCTCCTCGCCGCGCTTGCGCGACCAGCGGATGGTGCCCTGGGGCGTCATCACCCGCAGGTCCGCTACCGAGCGCAACAGCCGTGTATCCGACGCCAGCACCTCCGCCACCGCGCTGTGCGGGTGGGCGCGATCGGCCTGGGGCAGGGTGAAGGTGGACGCGATGAACTCGGCCAGCGCCAGCGCCTCGCGATGCGCCGCGTCTTGAACCGCCCGTCGTGTCTCCCGCCAGAAGTAGCCCGCGCCCAGCAATGCGATGATCAGCGCCGGCAGGGCAATGCTCCAGAGCAGCTTCCTGCCGACCGTATGAGGAGCCAGGGCCATGTTCTCAGGGTGAAGTAAGGGGTGGGCTCGCCGGAGATGACTTCGTCGAACCTGCAGGGTTGGAATTGTCCGGTGGACCACTTGGCACTGTCAAACGGTCCTGGAGGAATATTCTTTTTCAGGCGGGATTTTCCTGGAGAACCGTGCCCTTCCGGGAAGGGTGGGCTAGCCTAGGGCTGACATGAACCCGCTGTTCATCACGTCCGCACTGCTGCCGGTGCCTCATGGCTTCTGCCTCCGCACGGGGGGCGTGTCCGAGGGCCGCCACGCTTCGCTCAACCTGGGCTTCTCCGTGGGAGACGTGCGCGAGCGCGTGGAGGAGAACTACCGCCGCCTGGCCGCCGCCGTGAACGCGCCGCTGGGCGCGCTGCACACGGTGAAGCAGGTGCATGGGGACCGGGTGCTCAAGGCCTCGGGAGGCGAGCCCACGCAGACGCTGCGCCCCCAGCTGGGCGATGCCGACGCGCTGTGGACGGAGCAGGCCGGAGACTGGGTGGGCGTGTCCACCGCGGACTGCGTGCCCATTGTGCTGGTGGATCCGGACGGCAAGCGCGTGGCGGCGGTGCACTCGGGCTGGCGCGGCACGGACGCGGACATCTGCGCCCGGGCGGTGGAGGCGCTGGTGGCCCAGGGCGCCAAGGCGGAGCGCTTGCTGGCGGCCGTGGGCCCGGCCATTCAGCAGTGCTGCTACGTGGTGTCCGAGGAGCTGGCCAAGCACTTCGCCTCGCGCTTCGGGCCGGAGGTGGTGGTGGCCCGGGGAGACGAGTTCCGCCTGGACCTGTCCCGCGCGGTGGTGCTGACGCTGCGGCGCACCGGGGTGAAGGTGTCCAACATGGATGTCCTACAGGACTGTACCTCCTGTGACTCGGCGCGCTTCTTCTCGCACCGGCGGGACTCGGGTCGCACTGGCCGTCACATCAACTTCGTCATCCATCGGTTCTGAGCCCGGGCCGATTTCTTGACCGTCTCTGAAGGCGCTCCGTATCCTCGGTACCGGTTACCCGTGTTCGAGCGTCCTCACATCCTCCGGCGGCTCCTGTCCGTCCTTCCCCTGTGCGCGCTGGCCGCGTGCGCCACTGACTCCGCGACTCAGGCGGAGATGGCGGCGCTGCGCGCGGAGCTGCGCTCGATGCGTGAGCAGCAGACGCGCATGGGAGACAGGCTCGAGCGGCTCGAGCGCAGCACCAGCGTCAGCCGCGCCAGGAACGTGCAGCCGCCGGCCTCCACCGCCAAGCCCTCGTCGCAGGCCCCCGCCACCCCGGCCGGGGCCAAGCCGGGCGCCAGGCCGCGGGAGTCCGCCGTGGAGGTGCCGGACCTCACGGTGGTGAAGCTCAAGCCGAAGAACGATCCGGCCCCCTCGCTGCCCACCCGCGTGCCGGTGGTGGAGCCGGACGACGAGCAGGCGGAGATGTTCGTCAGCGCCTCGCCCGAGTCCTCCGAGCCGGCCGCCGAGGCGATGAACATCGAGGCGCTGGACGCCGAGTTCGAGAAGTCCATGTCGGCGCTGCGCACCGGCAACGTGGAGCTCGGGGTGACGAAGCTGCAGGCCTTCGCCGAGCAGTACCCGCGCCACCCCAAGGCGGACAACGCGCTGTACTTCAGCGGCCTGGGCCGCATGGGCCTGAAGGACTTCGCCACCGCCGCCACGCTCTTCGAGCGGCTGATTGAGACCTACCCCGCTGGGGATGCCGTGTTGGACGGCATGCTCCGGCTGGCCGAGTGCCGGGTGAAGCTGAACCAGAAGGACGACGCCCGCGCGCTCTACACCCGTGTCATTACCCAGTTCCCAGGGACAGCCGCCGCGACACAGGCGGAACAGCGGCTCGCGTCCCTCTCGCCGTAGCAGCCCGAAAGGAAGTCTCCCGATGCGCTCCCGGATCCTGACCTCGTTCATCGTGGCCCTCGCCGTCGCACCGGCGTGGACGGCCCGCGCCCAGGCGATTGACATCCAGGGAGGGGACGAGGCCGAGAACAACGAGCCTGCCGACGAGGGTGGTGAGACCGAAGGCGCCGAGGTCGCCGACGAGGAAGAGCCGGGCCGCCCCGGCCGAGGCCCCAACGCGAACGCTCGCGAGACGGCGCCGGGCCAGGTGCACACCGTCGCCAAGGGCGACACGCTGTGGGACTTGTCCCAGTCCTACCTGGGCAGCCCGTGGTACTGGCCCAAGGTCTGGTCCTACAACCCCGAGATCGCCAACCCGCACTGGATCTACCCGGGCAACAAGGTGCGCTTCTTCCCCGCGGGCGAGGAGGTGCCCTCGCGCGTGGAGGCGGGCACCGCGCCTGACGGCTCCATGGTGGTGGACGAGGGAGAGATCCAGGCCGCCACGGAGATGGGGCCCGTCAGCGGCGAGAGCCTGGTCGAGGTGTCCGGCCAGCTCACCTACAAGCCGCAGGCCAGCACGCTGGTGATGACCAACGGCTTCGTCACCACCAAGGAAGTGGAGGAGGCGGGCAAGATCGACAGCTCGTTCTCCGAGGCGGAGATGCTCTCCTTCCCGGAGACCGTCTACGTGCGCTTCAAGCGGAAGATCGACGCGAAGGTGGGCGACCGCTACATCATCTACCGCACCGTGCAGGAGGTGAAGCACCCGCTGCAGGAGGACAAGCGGGTGGGCTTCCTCACGGAGCTGGCCGGCACCGTGCGCGTGCTCACCGTGGGCGACAAGTACGTCACCGCGCAGATCAACGAGACGTGGGATCCCATCATGCGTGGCGATCTGGTGGGCCCCTACGGTGAGCGCGTGATGGACCGCGTCGCCGTCAAGCCCAACGCCAAGGCGCTCAAGGCCATCATCGTCATCCCCATGGTGCCGTACCTCACCCTCACCGGTGAGCACCACATGTTGGTGGTGGACAAGGGCAGCTCCGACGGCGTGGAGGTGGGCAACACCTTCACCATCCTCCACCGCGAGGACTCCGTCGGTAAGAAGCTGCTCGAGCAGAAGACCGCCAAGAGCGCGGACCTGCCCGATGAGCCCGTGGGCACCTGCCTCGTCACCGAGGTGAAGGAGCGCACCAGCAACTGCCTCCTCACCAACTCGCTGCGCGAGATTGCCCCCGGCGATCGCGCCGAGATGCGTGTAGGCAATAAGCCTACCGCGCAGCGCTAAGCCGCTCGAATCACTGAATCCGCCGAGAGGTGAAGGGACTGGCTGCTTGACCGCTGCCAGTCCGGTGTTTATGTGTCGCGCCCCTCGCCGTCGGGCCCATCATCTATATAGGTGGGCACTGGGACGGAGGGGACGGTGGGTATGGCGGACACAGCGGCACACACTCTGACGGCTGAACAGCGCGCCACGCTGGCGCTGTGGGCGGTGCCTGGCCTGGGGCCCAAGACGCTGAGCGCGTTGCGCGCGTTCGCGGGAGGCCGGCTGGAGCCGCTGTTGAGCCCGGTGGGCGAGTGGCTGAGCCAGGCGCCCATGTCCGCGCAGGTGCGGCGGCGGCTGGGCACCGTGGAGCAGCTGTCTTACGTGGCCGAGCGGGTGCTGGAGCGGTGCGAGGCCTCGGGCATGGAGGTGGCCTTCGCCGGGGAGCGCGCGTTCCCGGAGCTTCTGGCCACCGTGGCGGATGCGCCCCCGCTGCTCTTCTACAAGGGCCACGTGGGGCCGCCGCGTCGCCGGGTGGCCATGGTGGGCAGCCGTCACCCGGAGCAGGGCTTTCTGCCCTTTGCCCGGGACTTCGCGCGGCAGGTGGCCGAGGGTGGGGTGGGCGTGGTGTCCGGCGCGGCCATGGGGGTGGACCGGGCGTGCCACTGGGGCGCCATGGACGCGGGCACAGAGACGTGGGCCTTCGTGGGCTCCGCGCTGGATGAGCTGGATGAGCCCCAGGCCCGCCTGCTGCCGCACGTGCTGGAGCGGGGCGGGGTGTTCTTCACGGAGCTGCCCCCCGGGGTGCGCGCCAGCCGCGCCACCTTCCCCCGGCGCAACCGTCTCATCGCTGGCGCATCCGACGTGGTGCTGGTGCTTCGGGCCGGCCGTGGATCCGGCGCGCTGTACACCGCGGAGGCCGGCCAGGCAGTGGGGCGCCCGGTGCTCGCGCTGCCCGGCGATGTGCGCAACGAGGCCGCGGCCGGCTGCAACGAGTGGATCCGTGACGGCCGGGCGCGTGCCTGCCTTTCAGTCGAGGAGATCTGGAATCACGTGGGGGCCCGCCCGGTGTTGGCGGTGCCTCCGGGGGCCGGAGAGCCCTGGGAAGCCCTCTCCGTGGAAGCGAAGGGGACCTACCAGGTGTTGGATCGGGTCCCCCGTACTTTTGATGAGGTGCTGGCCGGCAGCCAGCTCTCGCCCGCCGCGCTCACGGGAGCGCTGGTGGAGTTGGAACTGTCGGGGCTGGTGATTCAGCACCCGGGCAAGCTGTACGAGAGAATTTGAGCAGGAGAGTTCATGGCCACGCGGAAGAAGAAGGAAGTCGTCGAGACGGAGACCGCCGAGGAGACGGCGGAGGCTCCCCAGGCGCCCAAGGCCGCGAAGAAGGCGGCGGCGAAGCGCCCGGCGGCGAAGAAAGCGGCCGCGAAGAAGAAGGCCGCCGCCAAGACGGCGAAGAAGGGCAAGGGCAAGGCCCTGGCCACCGTGGAGGCCTCGGCTGACGAGGAGGAGGAGGAGGCCACCCCGCGCGGCAAGGGTCCGCACTACCTGGTCGTCGTCGAGTCGCCCGCCAAGGCCAAGACGATCAAGAAGTACCTGGGCTCGGGCTACACGGTGAAGGCCTCGGTGGGCCACATCAAGGATCTGCCCAAGAGCAAGATCGGCGTGGACGTGGAGCACGACTTCCAGCCCGAGTACTCCGTCATCAAGGGCAAGGAGAAGGTGCTCAACGAGCTGAAGAAGGTCGCCAAGAACGTGGACAAGGTGTTCCTGGCCACCGACCCGGATCGCGAGGGCGAGGCCATTGCCTGGCACATCTTCGAGGAGCTGGGCCACCACAACGCCGAGCGGGTGCTCTTCAACGAGATCACCAAGAAGGCCATTCAGGAGGCCATCGCCCAGCCGCGCAAGCTCAACCAGGACAACTACGACTCGCAGCAGACGCGCCGCATCCTGGACCGGCTGGTGGGCTATCAGATCTCTCCGCTGCTGTGGAAGAAGGTGCGCCGGGGCCTGTCCGCCGGCCGCGTTCAGTCCGTGGCGGTGCGGCTGATCTGCGAGCGCGAGGAGCAGATCAAGGCCTTCGTGCCGCAGGAGTACTGGACGGTTGACGCGCTGTTCGAGGGCCCCACCGGCCCGCCGCCCTTCAAGTCCAAGCTGTCCAAGGTGGACGGCAAGAAGGCGGACCTGCGCGAGCGCGCCACCTCCGAGGCGCTGGTGGCCGAGCTGCAGGGCGCCGAGTACACGGTGTCCAAGGTGGACCGCCGCGAGCGCCGCCGCAACGCGCCCGCGCCGTTCATCACCTCCAAGCTGCAGCAGGAGTCGGCCAACCGGCTGGGCTTCACCGCCAAGAAGACGATGACGCTGGCTCAGCGCCTCTACGAGGGCGTGCCCCTGGGTGAAGAGGGCCAGACGGCGCTCATCACGTACATGCGTACCGACTCCACCCGTCTGTCCGACGACGCGGTGAAGCAGGTGCGCGAGTTCATCGGCACCCAGTGGGGCACCGAGTACCTGCCGGAAGAGCCCCTGGTCTACAAGAGCAAGAAGAGCGCGCAGGACGCGCACGAGGCCATCCGCCCCGTGTCGCTGGAGTACCCGCCCGAGCGCGTGCTGCCCTTCTTCGAGCAGATGGGCGAGCAGGACATGTACCGGCTCTACGAGCTCATCTGGAACCGCTTCGTGGCGTGCCAGATGAAGCCCGCCGTGTATGACCAGACCAGCGCGGACATCACCGCGGGCCGGGCCACGTTCCGGGCCTCGGGCTCCACGCTGAAGTTCCCCGGCTACCTCAAGGTATACGGCGCCGGCCTCACCCCCGAGGAGGAGGCCGAGAAGGAGAAGGCCAAGGCCGCCGGCGAGGACGGGGACGACGCCACCGGCGAGCTGCCCGTGCTCAACGACGGGGACAAGCTGCGCCTGCAGAAGCTGTTGCCCGAGCAGCACTTCACCCAGCCGCCTCCGCGCTTCTCGGAGGCCACGCTGGTGAAGGAGCTGGAAGAGCAGGGCATCGGCCGGCCCTCCACCTACGCGGCCATTCTGTCCACCATTCAGGACAAGAAGTACGTGGAGAAGCTCGAGGGGCGCTTCCGCCCCACGGACCTGGGCGGCATGACCAACGAGATGCTGGTCAAGCACTTCCCCAAGGAGATGGACGTCGCCTTCACCGCCAACCTGGAGGAGAAGCTGGATCAGATCTCCGAGGGCGGCGCCAACTGGAAGGCCGTGCTGCACGACTTCTACGGGCCCTTCAAGGAGACGCTCGAGAAGGCCGAAGCGGAGATGCGCGACGTCAAGCGCGAGGAGATCAAGACCGACATCGCCTGCGAGAAGTGCGGCAATGTCATGGTGATCAAGTTCGGGAAGATGGGCCACTTCCTGGCCTGCTCCAACTACCCCGAGTGCAAGAACACCAAGGACTTCAAGCGCGACGCCGAAGGCAAGATCGTCATCGTGGAGGAGGAGACCACGGACGAGAAGTGCGCGAACTGCGCCAAGCCCATGGTCATCAAGCGCGGCCGCTTCGGGCGCTTCATGGCCTGCTCGGGCTACCCCGAGTGCAAGACGAGCAAGCCCATCTCCATCGGGGTGAATTGCCCGGACTGCAAGCAGGGCTACCTCACCGAGCGCCGCAGCGGCCGTGGGAAGATCTTCTTCGGCTGCAACCGCTACCCGGACTGCAAGTTCGCCGCGTGGGATAGGCCGCTGGCGGAGACGTGCCCCAGCTGCCAGTCGCCGTACCTGCTGCAGAAGTTCTCCAAGCGGGACGGCGCCTTCGTCGCCTGCCCCAACAAGGAGTGCGACTACCGCCGGGAGATGCAGCAGCCAGGCGAAGCAGCCGCCCCCTCGGCTGCCTGAAAGTCCCAACGATTCCAAGAGGGTAGCCCGTCCGCGCCTTGACACCCCTGGCGGGCCCCCTCTAAGAATTGTCCGCCCGCTCCCTGCAAGGGGAGAGCCCCGCCCGTGCCTCTCACGGGTGTGCAGGCCTCGAGGGTGTCGAAAGGATTCGCAGCGCAATGATGCCCATGGTGAGCGAACTGCTGGACGGGGTGCTGCTGGCCGCCACTCCCGAAAAGCTGGGTCTGCTGGACTCCGCCGTGAAGTTCTTCAAGGACGGCGGACCCTTCATGTTCGTGAACCTGTTCTGGTTCGCCGCCTCGCTGGCGGTGGCCTTCGAACGGCTCTTCACGCTGATGTTCCGCTACAACCTCAACGCCCCGCCCTTCATGGAGCAGATCTCCAAGCTGGTGATGACGGGCAACGTGGACCGCGCCGCCAAGCTGTGCAACGCCGCGCCCCACGCGCCGCTGGCCAAGGTGATTCGCGCCGGCCTTACCCGCGCCAACCGCGGTGAGATCGAAGTGGCCAAGGCGGTCGAAGAGGCCATCGTCGAGCACACCCCGCACGTGAGCGCCCGCATCCCCTGGCTGTGGTCGCTGGCCAACATCGCCACCCTGGTGGGCCTGGTGGGCACCATCTTCGGCCTCATCGGCACCTTCCAGGCGCTGGGTAACGTGCCCGCCGAGCAGAAGCAGACGCTGCTGTCGGACGGTATCTCCAAGGCGATGAACAACACCGCGTTCGCGCTCTCCATCGCGGTGATCTGCATCGTGTTCCACCTGATCCTCACCTCGTACGCCAAGGCGATGGTCGAGAGCGTGGAGCTCAACGCCCTGAAGCTGGAGAACCTGCTGGCGCGCCGCAACGCCGGTGACACGCAGGTGGATGCCGAGTCCCGCGCCGCTTAAAGCGGAGCCCCACCAATGGCGTTCTATTTCTCGCGGCGGAAGCTGAAGCCTCGTGAGGAAGAGGAGATGGGCGAGCTGAACATCGTCCCGTACCTCGACATCCTCATGAACCTCATCATCTTCATGCTGCTGTCGATTACGGGCCTGGCCTCGTTCGGCATCCTGAACGTGAGCGCGCCCAACTACGGCGGGCCCACTGCCGGGGCGCAGCAGGAAGAGGCCGACAAGCCCAAGCTCACGCTCAGCGTGCTCATTTCCAAGAAGGGCCACTTCGTCAACAGCGAGAACGCCATTCTGGGCGAGGGCAGCGCGCCCACCATCCCCGTGAAGGCCGACGGCAGCTACGACTTCGCCGCGCTCAACGAGACGATGATGAAGATCAAGGGCGCGTTCCCCACCGAGACCAAGGTCATCATCGCCGCGGACTCGGAGGTGCAGTACGAGGCGCTGATTCAGACGATGGACGCCTGCCGCGAGACGCAAGTGGGCGAGCGGCGCCTGCTGTTCCCCGACGTCACCCTCGGAGCGCTCTGACCATGTCCGAGGCCATCAGCCCCAACGACATTCCTCAGCCGGACGAGGAGACGCTGCAGCGGATGCGTTTCCGCAAGGCCCTGGCGCGCAAGAAGCGCAAGGAGCGCGAGTCCGCCGGCGAGATCAAGGACCTGAACATCACCGCGATGATGGACATGATGACCATCCTCCTGGTGTTTTTGCTCAAGTCCTTCGCCTCGTCGTCGGCGGCGATTACCGCCTCCGAGGACGTGCGCCCGCCGGTGTCCTCCACCCGCGCCTCGCCCAAGGACACGGTGGCCGTCACCATCACCCCCAAGAACATCCTGGTGGGTGACAAGGAAGTGGTGCGCCTGGCCAACGGCGTGGTGCCGGCCGATCAGCTCCAGGGCCGGCTGGTGGTGGGGCTGGACGCGCAGCTGAAGAAGGAAGTGGAGAAGCTGAAGTACATCGCCGAGCGCAACCCGGCGGCCCCCTTCAGCAAGGAGCTGTCCGTCATCGGGGACAAGAAGGTCCCTTACGACTTGCTGCTCACCGTGCTCTACACCGCCGGCCAGAACGAGCTGGAGAACTACCGCTTCGTGGTCCTCAAGAAAGAGGGCGGGGACTAGCCGGAACGCCAGGAGTACTGGCGTCCCAGGCTGCCCCCCCTCGAGCCTGCCGCCGGGCTACAGCGTGGGCATGGCGTAGTGGCCGCCGCGCGTCTCCAGCTCGTGGCGGGTGGCGTCTTCCTCGCAGCGGATGGCGAAGGGCAGCGCCTCCAGGCGGTCCATGGGGATGTCGGCGCCGCAGTCCACGCACTCGCCGAACACGCCCGTGTCCATGCGGCGCAGCGCGGCGTCAATCAGCATGATCTCCCGGCGCTGGGCCTCCATCAGGCTGGACAGGGTGTAGTCGGCCAGCTCGGTCTGGGCGTTCTCCTCGTACTCGGGATCCCGCTCCGAGTCCTTGAGGGAGGTGAGCTCGCGGTGCGCGCCCAGGGTTGCGTGGATGATGTCCCGGCGGCGGCGCTGGAGAAGGTCGCGGATCTTCAGGTAATCGGTGGCGCGGTTCATGGCCTGACGTGCTCCATCACTAGGTGGGACTGCGCTCGCCTGGCTCTTCATCCCTGGCGAATGACGGGTGAAACGTAGGGGTGCCCTCCAGGTAGGGAAACCGGAGCCCTTCCGTGACGTCTGAGCTGGGCTGGAGGGCAGGCAGCCAGGCGCCTTCCAGCAGCCAACGGGTTGCCTCGCCGTTCTTCTTTCCTTGCTGGGAAAGGGCAGGGCAGTCCTGCTAACAGTTTTCGGAAGGTGCCCCGCGCAAGGGGCCAGGGAGTGTGGAATGCCGGACGTGAAGCCACGGGTGACGGTGATTGGCGGGGGGCTGGCGGGCAGCGAGTGTGCCTGGCAGCTGGCTCGCCGGGGCGTGGCGGTGACGCTGCGGGAGATGAAGCCGGTGAAGCGTTCTCCGGCTCACAAGTCGGACCAGTTCGCCGAGCTGGTGTGCTCCAACTCCCTGCGCTCGGACAACCCGGAGAGCGCCATCGGGCTCTTGCACGCGGAGCTGCGCGCGGTGGGCTCGCTCATCCTGGGCAGCGCGGACACGCACCGGGTGCCCGCCGGGGACGCGCTGGCGGTGGACCGGGAGAAGTTCTCCGGCTCGGTGACGCAGTCGGTGCGCGAGCACCCGCTGGTGGAGGTGGTGCACGGCGAGGTGGAGCAGCTGCCCGACGGCCCGGTCGTCATCGCCACGGGCCCGCTCACCTCGGATGCCCTCACCCGCGAGCTCGAGCGCTACGTGGGCGCCAAGCTCTACTTCTACGACTCGATCGCCCCGATTCTCTCGGGGGACTCGATCGACATGGAGATCGCCTTCCGCCAGAGCCGCTACGGCAAGGGGGACGGGGACGACTACATCAACCTGCCGATGACGCGGGAGGAGTACTACCGCTTCATCGCCGAGGTGAAGGCGGGCCAGAAGCTGACGCCGCACTCTTTCGAGGAACCGAAATACTTCGAAGGCTGTCTGCCGATCGAGGTGATGGCCGAGCGCGGAGACGACACCCTGGCCTTCGGGCCGATGAAGCCGGTGGGGCTGATGGATCCGCGGACGGGGCAGTCTCCGCACGCGGTGGTGCAGCTGCGCATGGAGGACCGCGCGGGCACCTCGTGGAACATGGTGGGCTTCCAGACACGGCTGACGTGGGGCGAGCAGAAGCGCATCTTCACCACCTGCATCCCCGGCCTGGCGAACGCGGAGTTCTTGCGCATGGGGCAGATCCACCGCAACACGTTCATCGACTCGCCGCGGCTGCTGGAGAGGGACTTGTCGCTCAAGGCCGAGCGGCGGCTGTTCTTCGCCGGGCAGATCACCGGGGTGGAGGGGTACGTGGAGTCCGCGGCGTGCGGCTACCTGACGGCGCTGGCGGTGTACGCGCGGCTGACGGGCGGCGAGTTCGTGCCTCCGCCCGCCACGACGGCCCTGGGCTCGCTGTACCGGCACGTGACGGGTGAGGCGCATCCGCCGGATCACCCGCACCAGCCCTCGAACGTCATCTTTGGGCTGTTCCCGCCGCTGCCCGGGCGGGTGAAGAAGGCTGAGAAGCGGGCGCGGTACGCGGCCAGGGCCCAGGAGGATCTGGCCACGTGGCTGCCCGCGGTGGCGGTTCCGCAATCCCTGCAGCAGAGGAGCGCATGATGCAGCTTCGGCGACTCGTGGTGATGGGGGCGCTCGCGGCGCTCTGTCTGGTGGGGTGCAAGCGCGAGGAGTCCGGCGCGGGTGCTGGCGGCGGCGGCAAGTCGGCCAGCGCCAAGGCGGGCGTGGGCGGCATGGGCACGCTGCTGGCTCCAGGCCTGGCCTCGGACCTCCGGGTGACGCCGGACGGCCAGTTCGTCACCTTCCTGCGCGAGGCGAAGAAGCCGCGGCTGGATGGCATTCCGCCGCAGATGCTGCTGGGCGAGCTGTTCTTCGTCCCGGTGTCGGGCGGCGCGCCGCGCAAGGTGGGCGATGGCGTCACCAACGTGCCGGGCGGGCAGCTGTTCAGCAAGGACTCGCGCTACGTGCTGTTCCTCAACGGGTACAACCCGGCCAGCCAGGCCGGCGCGCTGTACGTGCACGCGCTCGCCGAGCCCACCGCCGAGCCGGTGAAGCTGGGGGACGCCGTCTCGTACATGCTGTCCAGCCCGGACGGGAAGCTCTTGGCCTTCGTGGACAACGGGGTGCTGAAGCTGGGCGCGCTGCCCAGCGGCCCGTTCCGGGACGTGGGTGGCGAGGTGTCCACGGCGCAGTTCACCCCGGACAGCCAGCAGCTGCTCTTCAAGCGGCGGCTGGTGGCCGCGGGCGGGCTGGCGGTGGTGGCGGTGGACAAGCCGGACGCCCCGCGCAAGCTGGGCGACTACGTGGGGGACTACGCGGTGTCCCCCGACGGCCAGCGCGTGGCGTGGCAGCAGCGCAGCGAGGCCGAGCGCGGCATGTACGACTTGTTCCTCGCCGACGTGAAGGACCTCAAGCCCCGCCAGGTGGCCGTGGGCACCAAGGGCTTCGCCTTCTCGGCCGACAGCAAGTGGCTGGCGCGCACGGAGAACAACAAGCCCGAGACGCTGGGGGACCTGTTCGTGGGCCCCGCGGATGGCAGCCCGGGGCGCAGGGTGGGGGAGCGGGTGGAGGAGTTCTCCTTCGCGCCGGACTCGCAGGCGCTGGGCTACCTGGAGAAGTACGATCCTTCGGCCCGCGCGGGGCTGATGGGCGTGGTGAAGCTGCCCGACGGCGAGCCCCGGCGCGTGGGAGACCGGGTGCCCAACTACACCTGGGGCTCGGACGGGCGGTATGTGGCGTTCCTCTCCCGCGTGCTCAAGCCCATCTACTCGGTGGACCTGATGCTCTACACCCTGGGCGCCGAGAAAGCCGAGAAGGTGCACACGGGCGTGTTCGGCTACGGCTTCACCCCCGGCAACGCGGAGGTCATCTTCCGCACCAACTGCATCCGCGAGGGCCGCGCCTGCGACTTCAAGGCCCTGCCGCTGCCCAGGAACCAGCCCGAGCCCGCCACCTGGATTCAGGGCCTCTTCAGCTACAAGCTCTCCAGCGATGGCCAGCGCTTCCTCGTCAGCTACGCCCGCATGGACTCGGACACCTATGACGTGGGCGTCTACGACTTGAAGAGCAAGGCTCGGAAGACGCTCGACCAGCGGGTGCAGATCCCCGCCTACTTCGCGGGCCCGGGGGACTCGCACATCGTCTACCTGGTGACGCAGAGCAGTACGCCTGGCGTCTACATTGCTCCCGCCACTCTCTGATCAGGGCTCGGCTCCCGTGGCTTGACACGCGCTCCCCCGGCCGCACTAGCCTCTCTCAGTTTGGCCCCCCACGACACTCAGGAGTGAGAGTGAACTACGAGCACAAGGTCCAGGAGTTCTACGACAACGCGCTTCACTGTTATCAGCACTTCATGGGGGATCGCTGGCACACGGGTGATCCCGACGCGGAGGCCGTGGGCCTGTCGCCACTGCGCGCCTGTCAGCTGCTCGAGGAGCGCGTCGTGGGCCTGAGCGGGCTTCAGGCCGGTGGCAAGGCCATCGACTTCGGTTCCGGAATTGGCGGCCCCACGTGCCACATGGCCAAGGTGACGGGCGCCTCCTTCGTGGGCGTGACGAACAACGATCGCCTGAACGAGATTGCCCGCAAGAAGGCCCTTGAGGGGGGGCTCGGAGAGCGGGTCTCCTTCCGGACCCTGGAGGACACCGGCTACAAGAACCTGCCCTTCCCGGACGGCGACTTCGACGCCGCCACGTTCTTCGAGTCGGTGTGCCACGTGCCCGATAAGCAGGCGCTCTTCCGTCAGTTGGCGCGGGTGCTCAAGTCCGGGGGGCGGCTGGCGGGAACCGACTGGATCCAGCGGCCGTACGGGCCTCACCAGACCGAAGAACAGATCCTGAAGTACATGGGGCCCGTCAACGAGCACATCGCCATTCCGTGGCATGGCACCGTCGAGCAGTACAAGCAGCTGATGGAGGAGGCTGGGCTCCAGGTCATCATCGCCCGGGACTTGTTCGCCGGCACCAAGTGCTGGGGCAGCACCCCCGCCGAGCAGCGCGACGACTGGCTCAACTACCAGGGGCCTGACGCGACCACGTTCCGACTGGGCAAGCAGGCCCTCGACGCGGCCCGCGAGGCCGGCGTCTTCTCCGTGGGCATGTGGGTGGCGATCAAGCCCTAGGCTCGGGGCTGGCGGGGCGCCCTGGGCTCGGTCCCGGGCGCCCCTGGCCTGCTCACCGCGTCAGCAGGGGAGACTTCAGGCCACCGAGGCCGTGGGTGAGGCTGCCGCCGAGCCTCGGCGCTTGATGCGCAGGCGCGCGCCATAGGGCTGAACGCTGAAGACGTTGAGCTCGGTGACCGGAGTGCTTGGGTCCGCCATTTCCAGCTCGAAGTGGCGTAGCACCATGCCGGCGACGAGCGAGCACTCCAGCAGCGCCAGGCTGCGGCCCGGGCACTGACGGCCGCCGGCCCCGAACGCCATCATGTAGCGGCCCGCATGCGGCAGGGTCTCCGCGGGAGGCTCGGGCAGCCATCGCTCGGGGCGGAAGTTCTCCGGATCCCCGAAGAGGGTCTTGTTCAGGCACATCATCCGGGTCAGAGGGATCACCATGGTCCCCGCTGGCACCTCCACATCCCCCACCACGGTGTCCTCGTTGGTCTCCAGGTACAGCAGCGGAGTGGGCGAGCGCAGCCGTAGCGCCTCCAGGGCCAGGCCGGCTACGTAGGGCATGTTCTTGATATGCGCCAGCGTGGGGATGGCCTCGGTGCCCATCGTCGCGTCCACCTCCTGGCGGGCTCGCTCCTGCACCTGCGGCAGCATCGCCAGGTACGCGAGGATCCACCCCATCGTGTTGGCGGTGGTGTCCTCGCCTCCCAACAGCAGCGTCAACGTGTTGGCGAAAATCTCATCATCCGTCAGCTTCGAGCCACCGTTCTCTTCGTCCCTGGCCGACAGCATGGCATCCATCAGGGTGCGCGGCCGGGTGAGGCGGTCCGGCTCTCGCTCCAGGTCGCGGCGGCCATTATCGATGAAGCTCTGAACCACCTTGCGCACCTCGGCCAGCACGCGGTTCATCTTCGGCGCGCTGGTGATCTTCCAGTAGGGGAAGGGCGCCGCCAGGCGCTGCTGAATGGCGGGGAAGATGTGCTCGATGTGCCGGTGGATCGCGTCCGGGCCGTTCTCCAGGGTGTTCGTGTCCACGCCGAAGCTGACCACGGTGATCACGTCCATCGTGTAGCGCGTGAGCAGCGGCAGCACGTCCACCGCGTTGCCGTGTTGGGCGTCGCGATCCATCAGCATGTGGAGTCGCTGGGTGATGGAGACCAGGCGCGGGAAGAAGGTCTCCAGGTGCGTGGCGTTGAAGCCCGGGTTGAGCAACTTGCGCTGGCGCTTCCACGTTTCGCCCTCGGCGGCGAACACGCCCATCATCTGCAGGCCTTCCAGCGCCTTGGCCAGCTTGCTCATGCGCCGGAACACGGTGGGCCGATCCACCACGATGATCTTGCGCGCCACTTCGGGGTTGGTGACAACGAGCACGGGCTGGGGGCCCAGATAGCAGAGGTAGGCCTCTCCGTAGATTCGAGCCCACTCCTCCAACTTGAGGTGCAGGATCTTGGGCTTCAGGTCCAGCGCGTTGCCCAGCACGGGCAGCGAACGGGGGCCAGGAAGGGACTTCAGGGGACGGGTAGGGCTCGGAGCAGGAGAGGTGGTGGTCACGATAGAGACACTGTAAATCAGGTTCTCTCAGAGAGCCAAGCTACCCCCGAGGCAGCTCGCCCCGTGGCCACACTCCCGACATCAACGTCCGTTCAGGATGAAAATGAAGGGGGATAAGCAACATTGGAATACATGGTGCGATAATGTGAGCAGGAGGTGCGCATGAGCGGGCGAGTGATGCAGTACGGGAACCTGCGGATATCGCTGCCGGAGGGGTGGTCGGACGCCACGCAGGTCGTCGCGACGGGGCCTTCGGAGCAGGGGTTTCGCAGCAGCCTGGCGGTGTCGGCGGAAGCGGCGCGCCCCCGTGAGACGGTGGCCGAGTATGCGGCCCGCATCCTTGGAGTGCTCAGCAAGGCGACGGAGCAGTTCGAGCTGCTCGCCGAGCGCGCGGCGACCTTCGGAAACATCAGTGGCTTTGTGCGCGAGTACACCCACTT
The DNA here is from genome assembly GCA_035296065.1 of Myxococcaceae bacterium. Taxonomy (GTDB): domain Bacteria; phylum Myxococcota; class Myxococcia; order Myxococcales; family Myxococcaceae; genus DATHBR01. Next base: position 259,653 of record DATHBR010000051.1, read on the forward strand.
GGCGCGGGGCGTGAAACTGGCGCAGATCCAGTTCTACGTCCTGCGAGACGGGATGGCACACACCTTCACGTACACGCAGCGCGCCGAGCGCCTCCAGCTCAGCCGCCATACGGCGGAGCGGCTGTTTGCCTCGGTGAACCTGGCGCCTGCCTCGGCTTCGGCCGCGCCCTCGGCTCCGGTGATGCGGGCCCGGGCCCGGTACGTTGAGCCGCGGTTCCGCCGCATCATCGCCGCTTGAGGGCAGCAGCCCTCACTCCCCATGAGGTCCCGGGTTATTCTGAACCCAGGCTGACGCGGGCAGTGAGTGGCACTCCCTCTTCTCAGACTGGATTTTCAAGCCCTTAGCAGCCAGGTAAAAGGCCACCCAGAGGGTCCGTATTGCCCCCCCCGGAGCGGGGTGGGTGCGCCTCTGCAGAAGTCGCCTGTTTGCCCTCCATTGAAATCCGTTCGAACCGGAATTACCAATTTGTCTGTGGAATTCGGTATTACGCGTTCTTAGAAGTGGGCGAATCCATGAAGTTTTTTTCCCTGTTTCAATCTAGCTGTATTGTCAAGTTTCAGCGCTGACGGCACGCTGGAAGACTTCAGGGGCCGTGCAAAGGGGATTGAGAGAGGGCATAACCATTGCAATACGGGGTATTCGAGCGCGCCGGCCCGCGCGTGAGCCGCATCTCTCCATCTTCATCTGCGATTCAACACCCCCCCCAGGAGGGCACCATGCGCAGCATTGCCATTATCGGTTCTGGACAGGCAGGGCTTCTGACTGCGCACGCGTTGCTGAAGGCTGGCTACCAGGTGACGCTCTATTCGGACAAGACGCCGGAGCAGTGGCTGCATGAGAGCAGGCCGACCGGCACGGCGACCCGCTTCGACATGTCGCTGCAGTTCGAGTACGAGTTGGGCCTCAACTCCTGGGAGAACGACGCACCTTGGGGTGATGGGGCGCACATGACGATGTGCCCGGTGCCCGGCAACCGCATGCTCACCCTGGCCGGGCGCCTGCGTCGGCCTTTCCTCGCCATTGATCTGCGGCTGCAGAGCCACGCGTGGATGCTGGAGCTGGTCAAGCGCGGGGGCCGCATCGAGATCGAGCCCGTCACCGTTGAGCGCCTGGATCAGATCGCCGCCGAGAATGATTTGACCATCGTGGCCACCGGGCGCGCGGATCTGTGCCGGCTGTTCGAGCGGGACGCAGAGCGCAGTGTGTATGACAAGCCGCAGCGCAACCTGGCCATGGTGTGCATGAAGAACACGCCGTTTGGCTTCGATGGCATCCCCTATCTGCCCGTCAAGCACAACGCCGTCGCCACGGCGGGCGAGCTGTTCTTCTCGCCGTACTACCACAAGGACGTGGGGGCCAGCTGGTGCCTGGTGCTGGAGGCCAAGCCGGGCGGCATCATGGACCGCTTCCAGAACGTCACCAGCGGAGACCAGGCGCTGGAGATCACCAAGCAGATCTGCCGCGAGATCTTCCCCTGGGACTACAACTGGATTCGCAACGCCGAGCTGTCGGATCCCCTGGGCTGGCTGGTGGGACGCTTTGCCCCCACGGTGCGCAAGCCCGTGGGCAAGCTTCCCTCGGGACGACTGGTGACGTGCGTGGGCGACACGGCCATGGCGCTGGATCCGATCGGCGGCCAGGGCGCCAACAACGGCAACAAGATGGCGCGCAACCTCGTCGAGTGCGTGATTGCCCACGAGGACAGGCCCTTCGACGCCCAGTGGATGACGGAGACCTTCGAGCGCTTCTACGTCCGGCACGGCCACGCCACCTACACCTTCAACAACAGCCTACTGGAGGCGCCCACCGCGGCGGGGCGTGACTTCCTCTTCTCGCAGTACGGCAGTGATGGGCGCTTCGACAACACCAGCGGCCAGCAGCTGCTGGCCAATGCCTTCATCGAGAACGCCAATGATCCGGCGCTCCTCACGCCGCTGCTCTATGATCGGCGCCGGATGCACCAGTTCATCGAGAAGACGACGGGCCGCTCGTGGATGCGGGCCGTCGCCAGTGGCGTCATGGGTGTGGCCCGGGAGGAGTTCCGCCAGTGGCGCGGGCTGGAGCCTCGTCACCCGCGCGTTTCCGAGTACAAGGTGGAGTACAACATCGCCGCATGACGTCTGGGGTGCCGGTGACGGCGAGCACGTCGCCGGCCTCCCCTGGCTGGCGGTGTGCTCAGCCCGGCGTTGGAGCGGTGGCGGTGAGCGGCCAGAATGGGCCGCCCTCGCGTGCCTTCAGCGCATAGGCGTGCAGCTCGTCCACCATGCCCCGGAAGCGGGTGAAGAGCTCATCCACGTACGCGATGGCCTGCTGCTCCTGGTCCGCGGTCCACGTGTGTGCGGCGATCATCGAGCGGATGCTGGTGGCACCCATCGCCTCGTGCCCATCTTCCTGATCCTGGTGGGGCTGGCCGAAGTAGATGAGCTGCTTGCCCGTCTGTTGGGTGTACTCGCGGCCCACGAGGCGCAGCAGCCGGAAGCCCACGTCCGCAGCCACCTCGATGGCCTCCAGAATGACCAGCCGCATGATGGGGCTGGCACCACGCACCAGGCCCATGAAGGTATAGGTGAGGTGACGCGTCCCCGCGCAGTGCGGGCCCCAGAGCAACTTCAGGGCACTGGGCAGATCCATCGGCCAGGTCATCTCCAGGGCCTTCAGATCGTGCAGCAGGTACTGCCAGTGCTGATCATCCACGTACGTGTGCTGATTGAGAATCCGCTGCACTTCATCCGTCGAGGACGAGTCGCGCAGCCCCAGCACCATGAGATCCGAGAACCCCATGGTCATCGGCGCCAGACATGGCGCGAAGCCGAGCCGCTTCACGGGTTCGATGCTCTGATCCTGCACCCAGGCCAGAAAGGGGTGCGTGGCCAGCTGCTGTCGCTTCTGCTCCAAGTGCTCCAGGACTCGGATCTTCATCTGACGCTCGGTGGGCATGCTGGCCTTGAAGTCTAGTCGCCCCGAGGACGGGTTTCATCTTCTGGGTGACGTCCTCTCAGCGCCATACCCAGCGAGTGTCCGTCCAGCGAGGCTCGCCAACGGGCGTGATAACCTTGATATCACCTACCTTGCATAGTGGAGTATTCAAGGGGAGCATGTACGGCGAGCCTGCGGCCTGATTGTCGCAGTGGAGAAAAACATGACGACCAACCGGGATGAACTCAAGCAGTTCCATGTACTTGGCGCGAACCTGCAAAACATCATTGGGGGATTTGGCTCCTTTACCCTGATCGCCAGCAAGTTCTTGCTGGAGGAGGGAATTGGAACGCCGGATGACACGATGATGGCGCACTTCGACGCGGAGAAGTGGTACCCGCTGGATCGCTTCCTCCGCGTGTTTGATCGCATCCACGCCGAGTTCGGCAACTACACCCTGCGCCAGGTGGGCTTGCAGGTGCACAAGAACGCGGTGTTGCCGCCCCAGATCGTCGATCTGATGAGCGCGTTCACCGCCATGGACGTGGGGTATTACATGAACCACGCCTACAACGAGCAGCCGCTGTTCAACCCGAAGACCGGACAGATGACAGAGGGCATTGGGCACTACAAGCCCAACGTCGGCACCGCGAATAAGATTACGGTGGAGTCCTCGACGGTCTACCCTTGCCCGTTCGAAGAGGGCGTGGTGACCGCGCTCGCCCAGCGCTTCAAGCCTACCGCGGCCCTGGCCCATGACAGGGCGGGGTGCCGAAGCCGCGGGAGCAAGGTTTGCCTCTATCACGTCTCCTGGAAGTAGGCGCTCGAGACCCGTCGGCGCGGCTGATGACCAGGCCGCGCCAGCCCGGGCTGGCTCTACCAGCCAGCGAAGCGCCGGAGCAGGAAGCCGGCGAACAAGACTCCGAAGCCCCCTACCTCGGCGACGATCAACACCGGCATCATCACCCGCGTCGCCTCCAGGGGCAGTTTGTATTGGTTGTCTGTCTGGTTGCTCAGCCCCAGCGAGAGATACCTGCCAATGGCCACCGTGAAGAAGAGCAGGGGCGCGGCTGCGGCAAGCGTGTTGACCCACGAGGGGAAGGGGCTCAGCTCAATGAACTTCAGTAGCACCAGTGAGGCAAAGGCGTAGAGCAGCGAGGCGCGGTGGGCGATGTCGACGTAGACAGGCGCCTGGCGCGAGGCGTTGGTCATCATCGCGCTGTGCTTCCAGATACCCGTCAGCAGGCCCGTCAAGAAGAAGCCGCCGCAGGCCACCAGGGTGAGAGTCGTAGCTGTTTCCATGCCCCGCTACAGTCCCGCGAATGGGGTGCAGCGTCAACCCGCTTTGCGGGTTGTCATGGTTTTGCATGACTCTGTGGGTTTGGTTCAGACGCCCAGGACCTGCTGAAAGCTGGGCTGGAACACCTCGGCGTGCGGCACCTCGGGCACGTAGCCGTAGGAGATCGTCGACTCACGCGAGGGGACATAGCCGTAGGCCTCGGCGGCCAGGTAGAAGGTCGCCCGCATCTTGCCGCCCTCGCGGCGCATGGAGGCCCACTGAATGAGCCCCACGCCCGCGTCCAGCCTGCGGTTGGCCAGCGCCCACACGGCGCGGTCCAGCACCGCGTGGCTGCGCGGATCCAACACCGTGCGGATGCGGCGCAGCGCGTCGCGATCATTGGCGGCGTAGCAGCGGATGGGGCAGTGCAGCGTCACGCTGTAGGGCCGGTCATCGGCGTCCGAGGTGAAGGCCCAGCAGGTGAGGGTGGAGCGCTCCCCGGAGAAGTCCTCCTCGCCCTGAATGGAGGCGCAGAAGGCGCGCGCCTCGCCCGGCTCGTACTCCTTGGCCAGGCTCATGGCCGTCTCGATGTCCGCGGGGGCCGCGTTGCGGTGGGCCACGTAGATCTTCACCCGAGAGACGGCCTGGCCGGACAGATCCAGCGAGAAGTAGATCGCCTGGTCCAGCGCCCCGCGGCGCATCACCACCTGGGACAGAAAGCGCCAGGCGTTGGCGAAGCCCAGGCGGGCCAGGGCCTCCTGCACCACGGCGTTGGCGTTCTCGGGGCCGCGCGACAGCGGGTTGAGGTAGACCTTGATCTCGGCGCGGCCGTCCGGCTTGAGGCAGAAGGCATGCCAGAGCGAGAAGCGCGCGTCGGGGTTGCGCGGCTCGAACAGATCCTTGACCTTGTTGAAGCCCTCGAGCGGCACGCCGAACGTCTGGTTCAGCCGCTGGTTGAGCGCCAGGCCGTCGTCCCAGCTGGACTGCAGCGTGGTGGGGTTGTTCTGCGCCTCGATGAGGAAGCGCACCTCGGGCCGGTCCGCCTCCAGCGCCAGCGACAGCTCGAACGGGGTGTGATCGTCCGAGATGTCCGACTTCCAGGGCGAGGCGTCACCGACGCGGCGCATGTTCCAGGAGCTGGTCATGAAGGTGAAGTACTGCTGCACCTTCTGCGTGTCCGCGGCGCTGAAGCCGGCCGAGGTGCACAGCGCCTCGATGCGCGAGTTGCCAAACTCCTTGAAGGTCTGCGTGGCGATCCACTCGGTGAGCGAGTGGGGCCGGGAGGGCTTCTCCTGGCCCTCGAAGCAGCGCATGACGTAGTCGAGCAGGTGGTCGGCCGCCTTGTTGGCCAGGGAGAACACCTCGTCGATGATGGCCAGCACGTCCTCTTCCACGTCCGGCCGCAGGTCCAGTTCCACCGCGTCAGCGCCGCGCTGCTTGGAGGCGATATGGGTGTTCAGCGAGTGGATGCAGGCCAGGCGCTTGCCGGTGCTGGCGTGAAACTCGCGGGCCACCTGCTCCAGGGCCTCGATGCTCACTCCGCCCACGGACTCCAGGGCCAGCTGCAGCACCTGCCGGGTCAGCGGGTTGGGGTCGGTGGCCAGCGAGACGATGTCGTAGAACGCCTCGCGTACGGGGCTGCAGTCCTCGCCCCACAGCAGCTCCAGCATCGAGCCCAGGTTGGCGACGGAGTGCAGATCCATCGCCTGCAGATCCTTGAGGAACGGGCCCCAGTGCACGCTCTCCTCGGAGGTGTCGCTCTGCTCGGGGGCTTCCTCACCCCGGAGGCTGCGGCCCAGCTCCGTGGCGCCCATCACCAGGGGCGCCACACACGGCAGGAAGCGCAGGCGCGTCTGCGGCGACAGGCTCGAGTCGCGAAGAAACGTCACGAAGGGCGAAATGGTGAAGGCCTCTTGTTGCTCCTTCAGGTGCTCCATGACTCGCGTCATCTTGCTCGCTCCCTCGTGCGTACTCGTCATTCCAGCAGCAATGCCATGCTGTCGTTCGCTACCCCCCAGGCCATGGGTCATTTCAGGATGCTCCCGATTCCAGGATGACCCGCCACGGATTGAATGAGTAGCGCATTTTTCTTTTATGGTCAAACGCTGAGGATTGAGAAAAATGCGGCGGACAGTGGTTTCAAGCGGATGGAAAACGCAGCGCCGGTTCGGATTACGTCTGGGGTGAAAAGCGGGGGTTCAGAAAGAGCTGGGGCAGGGAAATGACCCACCGGGGTGAGGTGGGTGCGGTCCTATTTAGGCTCGCCCCCCTGGGTCTCGGCAAGCTGACTGATGGAGGGTTCGTCTGCCAGCAACGCTTCGAAAGCGGTGGCGACCATGAAGCCGCCGGGGCTGGCGTCGCTGCGCACCACCTTGAGGCGGGCCCGGGGAAGCATCATCTCGGGGATGCTCACGTCGAGCAGCTCGCCGGGCTGCAGCTCGATGTTCATCAGCAGCAGACAGCCGCTGATGGAGGCGTTGACGATGCTGGCGCTCAGCTGCTCGCTGCCACGGTGGACTTTGATTGCCAGGCGCAGCGGGTAGCGCCGATGTCTTCGGCGATCATCATGAGGCACGGTGAGTGCTCCTGGGGCCCAGCGCGACGGCAGAGGGGGGCGGGGGAGCCCGAGTTTATCCCGCCCGGGGGCGAGCGTCACCGCGCCTGATCCGTGCGGGCAGCGTGCGGCCTTTCCCTACCTAGTCGGCTGCCGGGTGGAGTGTTAAGGAACGAGCGCATGTCACGCGCCGTTCTACTTGTTGCCGCTCTGGGAGCCGTTGTCCTGTCCGCCTGCCATGGGCCCAAGGGGAGCCCCGAGGGGACGATCAAATCGTTCTTCTCCGCGGCCGAGTCGCACGACTTCGAGGCCATGGCGGAGATGTTGGATGTGTCGAGCCAGCAGAAGCTGGGCTCCATCGAGCGGATCGCGGCGTACTACGAAGAGACGTACGCGTTCACCAGCGATCTGGATCTGGAGATCCTCGACTCGCGCATCATCCGGGAGGATGACGAGGCGGTGGTGCAGTTCAAGTGCACCGTGTGGTTCCGCCAGCGCGGCCAGCAGGAGAAGAAGGCGGGCTGCTCGGACACGTACTCGCTGAAGTACCGCGACGGGAAGTGGTACGTGGTGCTGCCCGAGACGCAGCGGCTGCGGCCGACGCTGTAGTTTCCCGGGGCGTCTCCCGGAAGCTTGCGGCGGGCCCAGGTCCGTCTACGCTGGGGCCATGGAGGAACTGTCACCGCTGCTGCAGAAGTTCCGGGCCCACCTCGAGCACGAGAAGGGTGCGTCGCCGCACACGGTGCGCAACTACCTGATCGATCTGGTGGACTTCGAGCGCTACCTGGTCGGCACGATGAAGCTGACGCTGCTGGCGGGCTCGCACGCGGCGATCCGCGGCTACCTGGGCACGCTGGCGGTGGATCACGCCCCGTCCAGCCGGGGCCGGCGGCTGGCCAGCATCAAGTCCTTCTACAAGTACCTGGTGCGCCAGAAGCTGCTGTCGGCCAGCCCCGCCAAGCTGGTGAAGAGCCCCAAGCTGCCCAAGAGCCTGCCCAAGGTGCTGCCGGTGGACGAGGTGTTCGCCATTCTGGACATGCCCTCGGTGGAGTCGGTGCTGGGGCTGAGGGACAGGGCCATTCTGGAGATCCTCTACGGCGGAGGCCTGCGCATCAGCGAGCTGTGCGGGCTGAACCTGCTGGACGTGGACCGCAGCGGGCGAATCGTCCGGGTGATGGGCAAGGGCAGCAAGGAGCGGCTGTGCCCGGTGAATGCGCAGTCCATCCGGGCGCTGGAGGCCTACCTGCAGCGGCGCGGTGAGCTGCTGGCCACGCCCCGGGCCGGGCAGGCGCCGGACGCGCTGTTCCTCAACTACAAGGGCGGGCGGCTGACGCCGCGCAGCATCGCCCGGCACCTGGATGCGTACGTGGTGCAGTGCGCGCTCACGCGCAAGGTGAGCCCTCACGCGCTGCGCCACTCGTTCGCCACGCACCTGCTGGGCGGCGGCGCGGATGTGCGCAGCATTCAGGAGCTGCTGGGCCACGCCAGCCTGTCCACCACGCAGCGCTATACTCACGTCACCGTGGAACAGCTGCAACAGGTCTACGACAAGGCGCATCCGCGCGCGTGAGCCTCAGCGGGGCTGCGCGGCCTGGGTGAGCGCGGGGCGGGCCTCCTCGAAGTCCCGGGCCACCTGCGCCACGGCGGCGGTCGACGAAGCGCCCAGGTTGCCCTGGTGCGCCAGCGCCTCCAGCCCCTGGCAGCTGGCCCTCATGCGCATCACGCCCAGCGCGCCGCAGCTGCCCACCAGGCTGTGCGCCTCGAGCTCCAACACCGCCGCGTCCTGGGCCTCGAGCGCCGCGCGGATGCGCGCCAGCCGCTGTGGAACCCGGGTGAGGAACTCGCCGACAAGCTCGGCGACGAGTGAAGGCTCACCCTCGATCTCGAGCTCCCGAAGTCTCTCTAGTGTTGGCAGATCGACCACGGGTGGAGCATTAATCATTCGCTACTGTCCTTGAGTCTGGAACGAAGAGGGCCTTCAGATGCGGCGGCCCTCACTCTCTGCCTGTTGGGGCGCGGAGCCAAGTGCGCTGGAAGGAGATTCTCGGTGCTAGATGTGAAATTCGAGGAGACCGGGGGCGCGCTGGTGGTGACCCCCGCCGTCAAGCGGCTGGATGCGCTGGTGGCCGCGGACTTCCGCACGCTGGTGGGTGAGCGGGCCGCGAAGGCCAACGTCGTCGTGGTGGCGCTGGCGGACGTGCTCTTCGTGGACAGCTCCGGGCTGGCGGCGCTCATCTCGGTGCTCAAGCGCGTGCCGCCTGGCGGGCAGGTACGCCTGGCGCAGGCCAGCAGCGCGGTGCGATCGCTGCTCAACATCACTCATCTCGAGAAGGTGTTCCCCGTCTTTGACAGTGTCGCAGCCGCCGTCCGAGGGTGAGGGCGCCGTGGGAATCAAGCGGGCGCTGTGAGCTTCGGCCCCAGGCGCAGGGTCATCTTGAGCGTGTTGCCGCTCGCATCGGTGGTGTACTCCAGCCCATCCATCAGTTGGCGCATCAGCAACAGGCCTCGCCCTGACTCGGCCAGCAGCGCTGGCTTCTGGAGCACCGCAGGCTCGGCCCGCTCCAGCCGCCCTGGCGCCATGGGCGTGCCCCGGTCGATCACCTGAACTTCCAGCACCTCGTCCGACACGGTGACGTGCAGGCGCACCTCATGCTCGGGCGCGCCGCCGTACGCGTGAACGATGGAGTTGGTCACCGCCTCCACCACGCACAGCTCCAGCCCATCACACGCCGCCACGCTCAGGCCCACCTCGTGGGCGATGCCGTGCAGCGCCCTGCCGGCCAGCGCCACGTTCTCAAGGCGGCTGTCGAAGCTCAGGCGCAATTGGCGGGGGGCAGCCATGGCTAGCCTCGCGGTTCCAGGCCCTGATACTCCAGGGCCAGCAGGGTGATGTCATCGGTGCTGGGGCCCTGGTGCTGGTGAGCGCGGATGGCTTGAAGCACCGCGTCGCACGTGGCCGTGAGCGGCTGTGTCCGGTGAGCCTCGAGGATCGCATGGAAGCGCTCGAGGCCCAGCGGCTGATCGTCCGGGCCACTCGCATCCACCACGCCATCCGTATACAGGAAGAGGCGATCCCCCGGGGTGAGCCGCAGCTCGCCCTCGGCGTGCTGCGCGCCCAGGCCCAGGCCCACCGGAGGGCCCCCCTCGGGCAGGGGGCGGGGTGGGCCTTCGCGAGGCAGCAGGATGGGAGGCGGATGGCCCGCGCTGCTGTAGCGCAGCAGGCCCTGGCGCGTGTCCACCAGCATGTAGCAGAGGGTGAAGAAGCGCGCGAAGCGCTCGAAGGGGTACTCACGCTCCAACTCCTGGAGCACGGTGACGGGCTGCTGGGGCTTGTCCCGCAGCACGATGCCGCCGTCGGGCGACAGCGAGCGCGCCACTGACGCGGTCACCATGGCCGAGGGCACCCCGTGCCCACTCACATCCAGCACGTACACGCCCACGTGAGAGAGGCCCAGCGGGTGGATGTTGAGCAGATCTCCGCCTACCGCGTTACAGGGCTCGAACAGCCACGCGGTATGGAAGCCGGGTAGCACGCTGCGGGTGCGGGGAATCAGGGCGCGCTGGATGTCCGCGGCGGCGCGCAGATCCTCTTCCAGAAGCTCCTGGCGCGCGCGCAGCTCGGTGTTGAGCGACTGCAGCGACCGGGTGAGCTGCAGCAGGCGCAGCTGGGTGCGCACGCGCGCGCGCACCTCGCCCGTGTCGAAGGGCTTCGTCACATAGTCGCTCGCGCCCAGGTCCAGCGCCCGCACCTTGTCGGCCGGCTCGTCTCGCGAAGACAGGAAGATGACGGGCACGTCCGCCAGCGCGGGAAGCTGCTTGAGCTGAGAGAAGACGGTGTAGCCGTCCTGCCCGGGCATCACCACGTCGAGCAGGACGAGCTGCGGCGGAGTGGCCCAGGCTTGAGTGATCGCTTCCTGGCCGTTGCGAGCCTCGAGGACTTCGTAGTGGTCCTTTCGCAGAATGGCTCGCAGGACGCGCCGGTTGATGTCGTCATCGTCCACGATGAGCACGCGCTCCGGAGCGCTGGTGTCTGACATGGTTCTCTCTGACTCCTGGTTGCTCGAGCGCTTCATCCCACGTTGAGGGCCTGCGGCCGGGCGGGGGCCTTCCGGGGGAACTCGATGATCAGCTCGGTGAACTCCCCCTCCACCGACTCCACGCGGATGTCGCCCTGGTGGCGTCCCACGACGATGTCGCGGCTGAGCGACAGCCCCAGGCCCGCTCCCTCGCCCGCGGGCTTCGTCGTGTAGAAGGGGCTGAACACCCGGTTCAGGTGGACGCTGGAGATGCCGGTGCCGTTGTCCCGGAGCCGGACCTCCACCCGCTCGCCCAGGCTGCGGGTGCTCACCTCCAGCCGGGGGACAAACCCGTTCTTCAGCGCCTTCTGCTTCTGGTGCAGCGCGTAGCACGCGTTGTCCACCAGGTTGATGAAGACACGGCTCAGCTCCAGCACCATCACGTCGGGCTCTCCCACCGACGGGTCCAGGCGCGTCTGCAGGCTCAGCTCGAACTCCGGCACCTTGGCGCGGAAGCCGCGGTAGCCCAGCAGCAGGCCCTCCTCCACCAGGTTGTTGAGGTTGGCGGGCACCCGCGCCCCGGACGACTCCCACGAGTGCATCAACATGCCGTTGATGATCTGCGCCGCGCGGTGGCCGTGCTCCCGGATCTTCCCCATGTTGCGCCGCAGCTCCGAGAGCACCGTGCCCACGCTGTCCGACAGCGCGGGCTCCAGCCGGGCCTTTTCCCCCAGCAGCCGGGTGAGCTCCTCGGTGAACTCCTCGGACGTCTCCGCGAAGCTGTTGATGAACGTCAGCGGGTTCTTCAGCTCGTGGGCGATGCCCGCCGTGAGCGCTCCGAGCGAGGCCAGCTTCTCCTGCACCACGAGCTGCTGCTGGGTGTCTCGCAGCTGCTTGACGGCCTGGCCCAGCGCCTCGTTCTTCTGCTGAAGCTCCTGGGTGCGCTCCTTCTCGTTCTGCTCGGTGCGCCACGAGTAGCAGAGGATGCCGCAGGTGGTGAGCAGCGGCTGCAGGAAGTCGATGTCCTCTTGCCGGTAGCCCCCGGGCCGGTTGGCCATGCCCACCATGCCCACCACCTCGCCGTGCACCTTGAAGGGCACTCCGAGGAAGGCGCGCAGCTGCGGGTGCCCCGCCGGTACCCCCATGGCGCTGGGGTGGGTGGCCGGGGTGTTGGTGAGCACCGGCTCTCCGGACGTCATCACCTTGCCGAACAGCGAGCTCAGGTTACGGAACTCCATGCCCCGCACCACGTTCAGCTCGTATTGCCTTCGCAGCTCGTCCGTCCACGCGATGTTGGTGATCGCATAGGTGCGCAGGTACGGCGTCCCCTCGGCCGTGCGCAGGATCTCTCCAATGAAGCCGTACTCGCTGCGCGTCTCCTCGAGCATGAGCGCCAGCAGCTGCCCGAACAGCGCGCGGTGATCGCCCTTGGTGACGAGCTCCATGTGCACCTGGGTGAGCGCGTCCATCAGCCGGCGGCTCGCCTCCAGGCGCTCCTCCAGGCGGAGCCGCTCTGGGGACAAGGGCGGTGGAGTGGTATAGGCCATGGCTAAAAAATGCCCCCCGCAACGCAAAGTGCGGCCGTGCTGGGACAATCCGCGCGAGTCCCAGGGTGAAAGTGTTTTTCAGCGGACATGTTAGATTGGCACGTCACCAAAATGGAACGCCCTAGACGGAATTATCATCCCTTATGGCCGGGGACACTTCGGCCCTCCTGTGGATAGAGAGGCATGTCCGAACGTCCGATCGGTAGCAGGTACGTCCTGGAGCGGCGCATCGCGGGCGGCGGCATGGGGGCCATCTGGGTGGCGCTCGATGCGCAGCTGCAGCGGCATGTGGCGCTCAAGCTGATGGCCTCTCATCACGTCTCGTCGTCCGAGGCCCGGCAGCGCTTCGCGCAGGAGGCCAAGGCGGTGGCCCGGCTGCACCACCCGAACGTGGTGCAGATCCACGACTACGGCATCGACGGGGCGGTGCCCTTCATCGTGATGGAGCTTCTGGCGGGCGAGGATCTCGAGGCGCTGCTGGCGCGGCGCGGGCGGTTGACGCCGGCCGCGGTGGTGCCGCTGCTCAACCAGGTGGCGCGGGCGCTGACGGCGGCCCACCTGGCGGGGATCATCCACCGGGATTTGAAGCCGGCCAACCTCTTCCTGGCCCGGGTGGCGGGTGAAGAGGTGTTGAAGGTGCTGGACTTCGGGCTGGCGCAGCTGGCGGGAGACGGAGGCGACGGCGAGCCGTCGCGGGCCCTGGTGGGCACCCCGCGCTACATGAGCCCCGAGCAGATGCGCGGCACCAGCCTGGATGCGCGCAGCGATCTGTTCTCGCTGGGGGTGGTGCTCTACCGGCTGCTCACGGGGCACTACCCCTTCTCGGGCGACGCGCTGATGGCGCTGCGCGGGGGCAGTCTGTCGGTCACCGCCACCCAGGCCTCGAGCATCGTGCCGGAGCTGGGCGCGGAGGCCGACGCCTTCTTCTCGCGCGCGTTGGCGGCGGACCCCTGCGATCGCTTCGGCTCGGTGCACGAGATGGCCGCGGCGTTCTCCACCCTGGTGCTGGCGGGCAGGCCCACGCGGCCCGCGAAGATCCTGGTGGTGGACGACGAGCCGGACATGACGCTGGTGATGCAGCAGCGCTTCCGCAAGCAGATCCAGGACTCGGTCTACGAGCTCATCTTCGCCAGTGATGGAGTGGAGGCGCTGGAGAAGCTGCGCCAGCACCCGGACACGGACGTGGTGGTGTCGGACTTGCGCATGCCGAACATGGACGGGCTCACGCTGCTGTCGCGCGTGGGCGAGCTGCACCCGCTCATCAAGGTGATCATCGTCTCGGCCTACAGCGACATGAGCAACATCCGCACGGCGATGAACCGGGGGGCGTTCGACTTCCTGGTCAAGCCGTTCAGCTTCGCGGACCTGCAGAGCACGCTGGACAAGACGCTCAAGCACGTGGGGCAGCTGCGCCGCATGCTGCGCTCGACCGAAGAGAACGACGTGCTGCGCATGTTCGTCAACGGTGCGGTGGTGGACCGGGTGCTGTCCGCGGTGCGCACGCCGCTGGGCGTGGCGGGAGAGCGCGTCGAGGCCACGGTCGTCTTTGTCGACGTGAAGGACTTCACCCGGGTGACGCGCGGTGAGCAGCCCGAGGCCTCCATCGATCGGCTGAACGCCAACTTCGAGGTGATCGTCCCCGAGCTGACGCACCGCGGAGGCGTGGTGGACAAGTTCGTGGGAGACGCGGTGATGGCGGTGTTCCGGGGCCAGGGGCACCTGGCGCGCGCGCTCGAGGCGTGCCTGTCGGCGCGGCAGCAGCTGCGCACGCTGGCGTTCCGCTCGGGCGAGCAGTCCGCGTACGCGCACGGGGTGAGCATCGGGCTGGACTCGGGCGAGGTGCTCTCGGGGAGCATCGGGGCCCGGGCCGTGGGCCGGCTGGACTACACGGTGCTGGGAGACGTGGTGAACACGGCGGCGGGGCTGGCGTCGCTGGCGGGCAGGGATCAGATCCTCATCCGCGAGGCGCTGGGCGACCGGCTGGAGTCGGGCTTCGAGTTCCTCAAGTGCGGCACGCGCCAGCTGCCCGGCGTGGGCGGAACGCTGGGGGTGCTCGAGGTGGTGCACCGCCGGGCGGAGGTGGTGACTGGCGGGGACTCCACGGCCTCGGTGGGGCTCTCACGGGTGAGCATGGAGCCCGTCCTGGCGGCGAAGGAGGAGTCGGCGGTGGCTCCCCGGGAGGACTGAGGGGCTCAGTAGGGCCGCTGGCCCACGAAGTTGCCCGGAGGCGCGTAGTTGCAGACCCAGAACTCCCAGGTGGGGAAGTTCTTGCCGAACGGTGAGTTCTTCGTGCAGGTGCGCACGGCGCAGCCCACGTGGGTGGTGTTGCGCCACACCAGCTGCGTGTAGTGGCCGCACACCTTGCCGGGCGCGCAGGTGTTCTTGCCCAGGTTGTAGTGCGCGGCCTCGGAGTTCCAGTCCTTCACCACGTCGGCTGTTTTCCAGGAGCCCGGGGTGGCGGCGGCGAGGTTCTCGCCGAAGTCCCCGCGCTTGGGGTTGTGCTCGAAGGTGCACTTTGCCGCGTAGGACTCGGCCAGCTTGGTGGCCTCGGCGGACCACTGGAGCGGGGGCAGGGCGGGCTTGGGCGCGGGGCGGGCGGTAGCGCGCGCCTGGTTGTGGGCCTCGAGCATGTCCCGGGCGAAGGCGTTGGGCGGGGGCGAGCCGGCGGGCTTCGTGGCCTGGGGGGAGGAGGAGGGCTCGGAGCGCTTCTGCTGGGCTCCGGCGCTGCAGGCCAGGAGGCTGGCGGTGAGGCAGACGAGGGCGAAAGGGCGGTAGAAAGAGGCTGGCATGGAGCCATCATTCCCGTGCGCGGCCTGGAATTCAGCGCAAACGAACAGGGGGCTGTCGGTGCTGGGCGCCCTGCTCGACAGGCAGGCCACGGCCCGGGGCAATCACCTGGGCATCCGCGCGCGGTCCCTGGCCCAGTAATCTGGATGTGTAAGGGGGCTCAATGCCAATGCGATTCTGGCTGTTGGCCAGCTGGCTGCTGCTGGCAGGGTGCGCCGCTGAGCACCTGGCGGTTCGAGACGATGCGCGGCCTGAGAGGGAAGTGTTCCTGCCCACGGAACTCCAGGACTGGGAGGGCTGGAGCGCTGAAGGGTTGGAAGAGGCGGGTTGGGACATCTACTTCGTAGCGTCAGGCGCGGCGAGCGAGGTGGAATCAGTGATGGCGCGTCGCCCGCCGCGAAGAGATCGTGGCAGCCCCTCGGGCCGTCCGGCTCCACCGCTGCTCAACCCGCGCCCCACACGCGAGCAGCGCGAGTCGATGCGCCGGCGATCCGAAGACGTGATCGCGGTCCACCAGGCGCGGACGCGGTACTTCGAAGCACTGAAAGAGGCTCAGGCCCGCTACCCCGAGCATCAGGGGTATCAGAACCACCACCTGGTCCCCATCTACCTGGGAGGAGCCAGGGATGGAGTGACGTACCGGCTTCAGTCCGCGTACCACCAGGCCATCACCCAGGAGTTTCGTAGGCAATGGAGTTATGGAAGCACCAAACCCAACGGCGACCAGCTGCGACAGATCCTTTTGGACGTCTACTCCAGGTACCCTATCCCCCAGTTGATTGGCATCACTCCGTGACGACCATGCGTGAGACGATCGAACTCCGGATCTCCGAGGAGCGCGCAGCGAAGTTCCTGGAACCAGGGCTAGGGACGATGTTGGGAGACTCTGTTCGTAAGGTAGTGCTTCCCATGGATGATCCTCGCGTGAGGTTCATCGGTGATCTGGATCGCGAGTTCAGCAAGAAAGGCAGAGCGTTCTTCACGTATTGGCACATCTATCGCCACTACACAGGCGTGGAACTCAAGGCCGCGGAGTTGCTCCAACTCGTGATTCGCCCGACCTTCGAGCCTCCAGGAGAGATGTGCGGGACTGAGTACGACGAACCCGCAGCCTGCCCGAAGTGTGGAGCGGGGGCACCTCAACTAACGGAACTGCATTTGGATGTGCGGCGAGTTCCCAAGAAGAAGGACTTGGCAGTCACCATTGCAGGAGAGATCGTGGTTTCAGCCCGGTTGGTGAAGGCGCTCCTTGAGCGCGGCATTACGGGCGCGGAATACCGACCGGTGAGGCACCAGACAGGCGCCATCACCGATGAGTGGCGCCAGCTTGTGGTCACCGCTCCTGCGGTAGACATCGCACCGCTTACGCAGGTGGGCTCACACCCATTCGACCTGGACAGGGAGGGGCGTTATCGCTGCCCCCTCAAGCACGTGGTAGGGCTCAATCGCCTCTCGGAACTGTGGGTGAAGCGTGTGCGGAATCATGCCAGCGACTGGCTGCTCACGCGTCAGTACATCGGGGCGAGGCAAGGAGTGTTGAGGCCCAACCGGCAACTGCTCATCTCGCCCCGGTTGTACCGCCTGTTGCTGGAGCTGAAGGCCAAGCGCTTCGAGGTGGAAGTCGCCCACTGGGTGTAACCCCCGGGAACCCCTGAAGGTGAGCGGGCGGACAACCCGTCGCTCTCCCTTGGAATCCTGCTCGCCGCCTTGTTAAACCCCCAGGACCATGTTCCACGGCACCACCATCCTCTGTGTGCGTCGCGAGGGAAAAGTCGTCATTGCTGGCGACGGGCAGGTCAGCCTCGACAAGACGATCATGAAGAACACCGCGAAGAAGGTGCGCCGCATCGGCGAAGGCAATGTCATTGCCGGGTTCGCCGGCAGCACCGCCGACGCCTTCACCCTCTTCGAGCGCTTCGAGGCCAAGCTCAAGGAGCACCAGAAGAACCTCGCCCGCGCCTGTGTCGAGCTGGGCAAGGACTGGCGCACCGATCGCTTCCTGCGCCGCCTGGAGGCCCTGCTCATCGTCGCCGACCGCGACAAGACCTTCATCCTCTCGGGCTCGGGTGACGTCATCGAGCCCGATCACGGCATCGCCGCCGTGGGCAGCGGAGGCCACTACGCGCTCTCCGCCGCCCGCGCTCTCCAGGCCCACACGCAGCTGTCCGCCCGCGAGATCGCCACGCACGCCATGGCCATCGCCGCGGACATCTGCGTCTACACCAACTCGAACATCACCTTCGAAGAGCTCTAGGAGCCCCGTTCCGTGGCCGAGAACCGAAAGATGCCCGCCTTCACGCCCCGCGAAGTGGTCAGCGAGCTGGACCGCTACATCGTCGGGCAGAACGCCGCCAAGCGCGCCGTGGCCATCGCCCTGCGCAACCGCTGGCGCCGCCAGCGCGTCTCCGACGAGCTGCGCGAGGAGATCCACCCCAAGAACATCATCATGATCGGCCCCACCGGGGTGGGGAAGACCGAGATCGCCCGCCGCCTGGCGAAGCTGGCCCAGGCGCCCTTCGTCAAGGTCGAAGCCTCCAAGTTCACCGAGGTCGGCTACGTGGGCCGCGACGTCGAGTCCATGGTGCGCGATCTCGTCGAGGCCGCCATCGCCCTGGTGCGCGAGGAGGAGACCGAGAAGGTCAAACCCCGCGCCCTCGAGCAGGCCGAGGACCGGCTCATGGAGCTTTTGTCCGGCAATGCGCCCAAGGCGCCCTCGTCGCCGCCGTTCGGCTTCGCGCCGCCTCCTCCTCCGGCGCCGTCCCGACTGGGAGACCATGAGCGCGAGAAGCTGCGCGCCCAGCTGCGCGCCGGCACGCTCGATGACCAGTACGTCGAGGTCGAGACGTCCGACAGCAACCCGACCTTCATGCGCAACTTCACCGGCCACGGCATGGAGGAGGTGGGCGTCAACCTGCAGGACCTGTTCAAGAACCTGCCGGGCATGAGCCGCACCAAGCGCCGCAGGGTCCGCGTCCCCGAGGCGCTGCAGCTGCTGCAGCAGGAGGAGGCCAGCAAGCTGGTGGACAATGATCGGGTGACGCGCGAGGCGCTGGCCCGCGCCGAGTCCAGCGGCATCATCTTCATCGACGAGATCGACAAGATCGCCAGCCGCGAGGGCGGCAAGGGCCAGGGCCCGGACGTGTCCCGCGAGGGCGTGCAGCGCGACATCCTGCCCATCGTCGAGGGCTCCACCATCACCACCAAGTACGGCCAGGTGAAGACCGACCACATGCTCTTCATCGCCGCGGGCGCCTTCCATGTCTCCAAGCCCAGCGATCTCATCCCCGAGCTGCAGGGCCGCTTCCCCATCCGCGTGGAGCTCGAGCCGCTGAGCGGAGACGATCTGGTTCGAATCCTGCGCGAGCCGAAGAACTCGCTCATCCGCCAGTACACCGCGCTGCTGCAGACCGAGGGCGTGGAGCTGAACTTCACCGAGGACTCGGTGGTGGAGATCGCCCGCATCGCCCAGGTGGCCAACGAGCGCACGCAGAACATCGGCGCCCGCCGGCTGCACACCGTGCTCGAGCGGCTGTTGGATGAGGTGTCCTTCACCGCCAGTGAGATGGGGCCCAAGGCACTGAACATCGACGCCGCCTACGTGCGCGAGCGCCTGGCCTCCATCGTTCAGGACGAGGATCTGTCCCGCTATATCCTGTAGCCTCCATCGCAGAGAGGACGCCCCCTTGCAGACGCCTACTACGCCCACCAGCCCCACCAAGCCCGAGGCCGCCGCCACCCCCCGCACCCAGAACGAGGTGTGGATGGAGAAGGCCAGGGCTCACCTGCTGCAGAACTACAAGCAGCAGCCCATCGTGCTGGTGCGCGGCAAGGGCAGCCGCGTGTGGGACGCCGACGGGCGCGAGTACCTGGATCTGCTGGGCGGCATCGCCACCTGCGCCCTGGGCCACTGCCACCCCGAGGTGGTCGCCGCCGCCAAGGCCCAGCTGGACACGCTCTGGCACGTGTCCAACGTCTTCTACTCGGAGCCGCAGATCGAGCTGGCCGCGCAGCTCACCGCGCTCTCCGGCCTGCCGCGCGCCTTCTTCTGTAACTCTGGCGCCGAGGCCAACGAGGCCCTCATCAAGCTGGCCCGCAAGGTGATGAAGGATCGCGGCACTCCCGAGAAGTTCGAGATCATCTCCTTCGAGAACTCGTTCCACGGCCGCACCCTGGCCACCGTCACCGCCACCGGCCAGCCGAAGTACCACAAGGGCTTCGAGCCCCTGCCCGCCGGCTTCGTCCACGTGCCGTACGGGGACCTGGAGGCCGTGCGCAAGGCCGCGGGCCCCAGCGCCGCCGCCATCCTGGTGGAGCCCATTCAGGGCGAGGGTGGGGTGCGCATGGCGCCTGTGGGCTTCATCAAGGCCCTGCGAGAGCTGTGCGACGAGCGCGGCATGCTGCTGCTGGTGGACGAGGTGCAGACGGGCATGGGCCGCACCGGCAAGCCCTTCGCCTTCCAGCACGAGGGCGTGATGCCCGACGGCATCAGCCTGGCCAAGTCGCTGGGCAACGGCCTGCCCATTGGCGCCATGCTCTGCACCGAGGCGGCCGGCAAGAGCCTGCCCTCGGGCACCCACGGCTCCACCTTCGGTGGCAACCTGGTGGCCGCCACCGCCGCCAACGTCGTGGTGCGCCACATCCGCGAGCCCAAGCTGCTCGAGGAGATCCACCAGAAGGGCGAGTACTTCATCGCCCGCGGCCGGGAGCTTCAGGCGCGCCTGCCGACGATCATCAAGGACGTGCGCGGCCGGGGCCTGCTGATGGGCATCGAGCTGCATCAGGACGCCGCCGCCGTGGTGGCCCGCTGCCGCGAGCAGGGCCTGCTGGTGAACTCCGCGGGCGAGAAGACCGTGCGCTTCGCGCCTGCCTACGTCGTCACCCGCGAGGAGCTGGACGAGGGGCTGCGCATCCTGGAGCGCGTGCTCACCCCCGCCTAAGTCCGCGCCGCTCGTAGAATCCGAAGGTATAAGGGGGGAAGCCATGCCTGAGTTGGTCGACCTCGATCCCGAGCGCCAGAAAGAGATCATCGAGCTGGAACGGGTTCAGGAGGGCCAGGACCACTTCACCCTGCTGGGGGTGGAGCGCGGTGCCTCCCCCGAAGTGGTGAAGCAGGCGTTCCTGGAGTTCTCCAAGCGCTACCACCCGGACCGCTTCGGGGGCATCAACCTGGGCAGCTTCCGGGCCCGCATCGAGCGCATCTACCGGCGCGTCTCAGAGGCCTACTCGGTGCTCTCCAACCCCGAGCGCCGCGAGGCCTACCTCAAGGCCAACCCCCCGCCGCGGCCCTCCGCGCCGCCGCCTCCGGCCCCGGGGGCCGCGCCCATGTTCGACGAGGAGCCGCTGCGCGGGGACGAGGAGCGCCGGCCCGAGCGCCAGGCGCGCCTGTCCCGCCACCCCTACCTGGCCCGCACCCACAAGCTCACTGATCTGCTGATGCGCGGCAAGGCCGCCATCGCCCGTGGGGACTTCGAGCAGGCCTACGCGGACCTGAACCAGGTGGTGAGCCTGGACCCGAAGAACCGCGAGGCCTCCTCGCTGCTGGCCGATGTGCGCAAGAAGCATGACGAGCAGCGCGCCAAGGTCGAGCTGCAGCGCGGCATCGATCTGGAGAAGCAGCACGATCTGCAGAAGGCGCTGGAGTCCTACCGCAAGGCCTCGTCGATGGATCCGCACAACGCGGACGCCGCCTACCGGGCCGCTCGCGTCGGCCGCGCCCTGGGCATGGACTGGAACGAGGTGCGCATCCACGCGCAGCGCGCCGTGGACCTGACGCCCACCGGAGTGCCCCAGCGCGTGCTGCTGGCCCAGGTGCTGATGGAGAACAAGGCCGGCAACCTCGCCAAGCGCTACCTGCAGGAGGCGCTCAAGCTGGATCCGAAGAACGCGGAAGCCAACGCCCTGCTGCGCAAGTCCCGCTGGCCCTTCTGAGCCCTGGCCGGCCCCTGGCCGGGGCCTGACCCTGGCCGGGCTCCGGCCGGGCCCAAAAAGAAGAGGGGCGGCCCGTGAAGGCCGCCCCCCTTGAGCTTCAGACTTCGGCGGTGATTAGCCGATCACGCCACGGCGGCGCGACAGCAGCACACCGGCCAGAGCGGCCAGCAGCATCAGGCCACCCGAGGCGTTGCCCGTGCTGGAGCAGCCGCCCCCGTCGTTCTCGGTGGGCTTCGGCGTGCCGATAGCCAGCACCTCCACCTCTCCCGTGGTGGCAAGGCCCGCCGCGTCGGTGGCGGTGACCTTGAAGACCAGCTGCGTGGTGGTCTCCACCGTGGGCAGCTGGAAGGTCACCGTGTCCGTCGTGGAGGAAGAGAGCGTCACGTTGGCGCCCTTGCTCTGCTCCCACTTGTAGGTGAGCGCGTCACCGTCCGGATCAGCGGCACCGGCCACCAGGGTGACGGTCTTGTCACTCAGGTTGGCGGCGGTCTGCTTGCGCGGGCTGACCATCGGGGCCTTGTTGACCTGGCGCACCGTGACGGACACCGGGACCGCGTCGGCCTCGGCGCCGTCCGCGTCCTTGACCACCAGCACGAACGTCATCAGCGTGTTGGCGAGGACCTCGGGCGTGGTGAACTGGAGCCGGGCCGTCGTCTGGCCGTTGAGCGTCACCAGCGGGCCGCCGGTCTGCGTCCAGCTGTAGCTCAGCGTGTCACCGTCCGGATCCGTGCTGGGCGTGGCATCCAGGGTGATGGCGGTGCCCTCGTTCTCGGTGAAGTTGGCCGGGCCCTGACCCACGGGGCGGCGGTTGGCCTTCTTCACGGTGATGGTGACGGTGTCCGGCGTGCTGCTCACGCCGTTGGCGGTGGTGACGAGCTGCAGCACCACCGTGGCCGGCGTCGAGGTGCGCACGTCCGGCGCGGTGAACGACGGGGTGGCGGTGTTGGCGTCGTTCAGGGTGATGGTGGTGTCCTGGGGCGCCTGAGCCACGGTCCACGCGTAGGTGAGCGAGTCACCGTCCGCGTCGCTGCCAGAGCCCTGCAGCGTCACGGTGGAGCGAGCGTCCACCTGGGCGTCCACACCGGCGTTGGCGGTGGGGGCGCGGTCCACGTTGGTGACGGTGACGGCCACCGTCGAAGCGGCGCTGTTCTCGATGCCGTCGTTGACGACGAGCTCGAAGCTCAGCTGCGTGTCGGCAGTCACCTCGGGCACCGCGAACGTGGGCGAGGCCACGGTGTCGCTGCTCAGCGTCACGGCCGGGCCGGAGCGCTGAACCCACTTGTAGGTGAGCGTCTCGTTGTCCGCGTCCGTCGAGTCCGCCCCGCTGAGGGTGACGGCGTCGCCGCGCTCGGGGGCGGTCGCCGAGGCCACCTTGGCCATGGCCACCGGCTTGCGGTTGATGTTGGTGACGAGGATCTCGGTCACCTTCGGCATGCTGCTCTCCGTGCCGTCGGACACCACCAGCTGGAAGCCGAGCATCGTGTTGCGCGACACCTCGGTGGTGAACTTGGCCATCGCGGTGTTGGCGTCGGTCAGCGTCACGGCCGGGCCGCTGATCTGCGTCCAGGTGTAGGTCAGCTGGCTGCCATCCGGATCGAAGCTGGCGCTGCCGTTGAGGATGACCTCGGTGCGCTCGTCCACCTGGCGCGACAGGCCAACGTCGGCCACCGGGCGGCGGTTGCACGTGGTGCCATCGCTCATCTCGGGCTGCTGGCCAGCGAACGGCATGGAGCTCGCGTTGGTGAGGCTCACGTCATCCAGGTCGAAGCCGTACGCGCTGGCACCCGAGTCGCTGGCGATGCGGAAGCGCAGACGGATGTCACGGCCGGCCAGCTTGTTGGTGAAGTTGGCGGTGGCGGTGGCCCAGGCCGGGAAGCCCGCGCTCATGCCGGTGTAGGCAGCGCGGCCCGCCAGCGGGTTGTCGTTGCCAGCGGCGGCATCGGCCAGGAAGGCCACGTAGCCCACGGGCGTGGGGTTGG
Source organism: Myxococcaceae bacterium (assembly GCA_035296065.1). Classification (GTDB taxonomy): domain Bacteria; phylum Myxococcota; class Myxococcia; order Myxococcales; family Myxococcaceae; genus DATHBR01. The sequence goes on from DATHBR010000051.1 coordinate 282,660, forward strand.
CGGCGTACTTGGGGAACACGTCCTCCCAGGTGGAGCCGTCGGTGGAGACCTCCAGGACGACGCCGTCATAGAAGGGCGCGGCCAGGCCCGAGCCGCCCGCGGTGCCCTCGAGCGAGTGGCGGTACTTGTAGCTGACGACGAAGTCACCCGTCGCGCCCACCTTGATCCAGGGCGAGACGAGGACCATGTCGGAGACGACCGCCAGGTTGTTGACGTGGATGTAGCGCGAGGTGCTGTTCGCGGTGGCGGGCACCCAGCGGTTCACGGGAGAGGAGACCCACGAGGTGGACTCCGTCTCGAAGCTCTCGGTGGCGGAGACGCTGATGCCCTCGTCGTAGTGGACGCGGCGGTTATACGTCGCCGTGCGGGCGCTGGCCGGCAGCGAGGCCTCGTTGAACGTCACGGTCAGCCCCGCGGTGGGCGCGGTGCCCGACACGTCCGTCAGCTGCGCCAGCACCGTACGGGTGGCGGTGGCGCCAGGCTGCAGGGTGCCGAAGTTCAGCGTGTTGCCGTTGGGGAAGGCCAGGGTGGCGGTGGCGCCGCTGGCGGCCACGGTGGCGGTGAAGGGCTGCAGGGCGGCCACGCCGGTGTTGCGCACCGTCACGTGGAACATGCCCGTCTCGCCCTTGTCCAGCACGCCGTCACGGTCGCAGCCGGTGGTGCTGTCATCCAGGCGCATGGCGACGACCTCGAGGTTGTTGCCAGCCACGAAGCTCTCGACCACGCCGATGTGGTCCACCGAGTCGCGGTCGGCGGCCTTGGCGCCCAGGCCCGCGCCGCGCTTGGCGAAGGCGTTCAGGAAGCGCTGGTAGTCGGCCGGGTCCGCGGCGGCGGCGGCGGCCAGCAGCGCGTCACGCGCCTCCAGCAGGGTGGGGGCGGGCGGGGTGGCCTTGTAGCCGGCCACCAGGTACGACTTCATCCGGTCCTGCGCCTCCTGGAAGGGGTAGGCGTTGAGCAGCGACGCGTAGCACTCCCACAGCATGGTGGACCACACCTCGCCGCCGTTGTGCACCTGCGAGTTACCCGCGCCGTTGAGGGCGTTGGTGCTCATCGGGTGGTTGGTGGGCAGCGGGCTGCCGTTGGCGAAGTGCCGGAACGTCAGCGCGTTCTTGTTCATGTCCGTGGACAGCGGCACGCGGCGGATGCCGTAGTAGTGGCCGTTGTTGGCACCACCGCTCTGCGTGTAGCCCGCCATGGCGTAGACGCCCTGGAACTGGCTGTTGCCGGCGATGTTGCGGTCCGACTCCTTGACCGCCATCAGCATCGCGGTGAAGTCCGCCCAGCCCTCGCCCATCGCGCGGCCCTGGTTGTTCGTCAGGCCCGCGGAGTTGGCGACGAGGCGGTTGCTGATGTAGTGACCCCACTCGTGCGCCACGATCGCGTTGTCGATCGTGCCGTCGCGGTCCAGGTCCGGGGTGCGCTTCATCCTGACGTTGATGACGAGGCTGGCGTCGGCGGCCACCGCGGCCCGCCACGCGTCGGCCGTCTCCTTGCTGATGCTCAGCGTGGGGATGGTCACCGCCGGGTTGGTGCCGCCCAGGCCGGGAGCCGGCTGGTTCAGCGCGTTGTTGGCGATGATGGTGCCGATGGCGCCCATGTCCTGGGCGTGCTTGGACTTGAGGTTGAAGTCGCAGCTGCCGCGATCCAGCAGCACGATCTTGCCGTTGAAGTTCGTGCCGGCCGCGAACGGGGTGCAGGCAATCGTGGGGCCCGCGGGGTTGGGGATCAGCACGTCACCGGTGAGCTCGAACACCTGCGCGCCGAACGAGGCGCTGCCCGACTCGAGGTTGGCGGCGAGGTTGGCCGGAGCCAGCGCCTTCATCTCGGGCACGCCGTTGAAGACGTACATCTGCATGCGCGGACGCTGGCCGTCGGCCGGCGTGGACATGTTGGCGTTGTTGCGGCCGCTGTAGTCCTGCGCCTCGGCGCGGATGCTGTCACCCTCGAGGCCGCCGCGGCCGTAGTTGGACACCTGCGCGTTGCCCGAGGCCTCGTCGAAGCCGGCGTCGTAGAACCAGTCGTGCAGGAAGTTGTTCAGGTAGAACAGGCTGACCGTGGCCGCCTTGATCTGGTTGGGCGTGGTGCCCGGGGCCTTCGTCACATCGTACGTGTAGTCGAACACGCCGGGCGACGTGGTGCTCGGGCGGATGTCCGCCCCGCCGGCCTGGAAGCCGTCCGGCGCGGCCAGGTCCGCGTACGCGTCCACGTTGTTGCCCGTGGTCTGCGTGGCGCCGTTGGGCAGCCAGGGGTCATCCTTGCTGAACGGGAAGTTCTGCAGGGTGATGACGTTGGGGGGGATGAAGGGCGCCTGGTACCGGTTGGGCGTGCCCGTGGGGTGCGGGGTGGCCTCGGTGCCGTGCGGGCCGTCGAAGGGGATGAGCGAGACGGGGTCCGCCCACACGTTGTAGGTGAACGAGTCCTCCACCGTCAGGTTGTTGCGGAACAGCAGCGAGCCGTCCGTGGCGGAGATGACGAACGAGTAGTAGTCCGCGTCGTTGCTGCCCTTGGTGCCGACGTTCAGCTCCAGGTAGTACGCGGGCTCCAGGCGGTCAGGCAGCGTGAAGTAGATCTTCTTGGCGCGCGCCGGAGTGGCCATGGCGTGCGGCAGCACGGTGCCCACGCCCGGCTCGAAGCCGAAGTGCGTGTAGTCGCCCTTGGTGCCGGCGGCCACCAGCGAGCGGCCGCTGATGACGGTGTCCGTCAGATCGCTGAACGCGCGGGCGATGGCGTCCGCGGGGGCCAGCTGGAAGGAGGCCCGGGCGGCCGAGACGGCCTCGCGCGGAGCCAGGTTGCCGGTGATGGCGACCAGATCGTTCTCGCGCGTCATCACCACGTTGATGTCGCCGCGGAACACCTCGACGCCGTTGACCTTCTGGCTGAAGCGCGCCACCACGGGGCCGGTGGCCTGCTTGTGCAGGTTCTCCAGCACCGCGCTGGACACGTCCGCGCTCGACAGCCGGTAGAGATCCGCCACCTGCTGCAGGTGAGCGCGAGCGGCCTGCTCGGGAGCCTGGCCGGCCAGCGCGCCCGTGCGCTGTCCTTCACCGCGGGCATTCCAGAGGACCGTGGGGACACCGAGCCGCTCTTCAAAGTGCTCGACGCGCAGGCCACGCGACTGGATGGCCGCCTCCGAAGCCGCGAGGCTCCGGGAGTCCTGGCGGCTGAGGAACGCGTCAAAATTGCCGCGCTCCTTGGCTACGGCCGTAGTGCCGGCCAGGGGCACCAGCAGCAGACTGGTCAACAGCTTTTCCTTCAAGCGCATGCGTCTTCCTTATTGGGGACTTACAGGGGACTGCATTTCAGCGGGAACAGCGGCACGGCGACTGCGTCTGGAGCGCTGAGCCACACTCGCGCGGGAGTGGGGCGGCGGCGCTGCGCGGCAGGAGTCTTGCGGCCCAGGTGTCAATCGGTTCCGGCAAGCGCTGCGCTCCAGGAGACAGAGTCCCAGGCAGTCATGTTGACTGCCGGGAACTCGAATGCGCGCGCATGGTAACCAGGAGACGGAAGCAATGAAAAGGGCCCCCCCAATCATCTTGGAGAGGCCCCGTCAAGCCCTTAAGGAGGGCCAGATTTGCTTTCTGTGTAAACCCCGCTAACGCGGGGTAAGCGATCCGCTAACTACTTGTCCCGGTAGAGGAAGTTGAAGGCGTAGCTGCCTTCGGAGTTCTGCGGGGAATAAAGAACGAGGAAGGCGGTTCCGCCCGCTGGCACCGAGAAATACACGGTGGCGTTCTGGTCGGTGAACAGCGGCTGATTGAGGTTGCTGCCCGAGTAGACAGCCACGGCGGGAACGATGCGAGTGCCCGCTTCGAAGGACAGGCGGTACTCGCGGCTCGAGGACGCGGAGAAGGTGAACCAGTCCTCGTCGCGCGGGTACTCGAAGCGGCCGTAGTGGCTGGCGGGGCTCGCGGTCTCGAAGAACTCGGGAGTCAGGCGGGTGGCGTCCTCGGCGAAGTCGCCATGGTCCTCCTCGCCCAGGGAGTTGAAGCTCAGCGAGTAGCCGCCGGTGCCCACCGAAGGGTCCAACGGCGAGTGGCTGACGCGCACGAAGTGCGGCGAGCTCACCCGGGCCTTGAAGTAGACCTGGGTTTGCCCGGGGGCCTCGGAAGCGGAGAACCACGCCCCGCCCTGATCGAACACGTCCACCCGGGGCAGCAGCGCGCCGCTGGCCTTCACGTTGACGGAGTACACGTGGCGGGCCGTGGTGGTGAACTGGAAGAAGTCGTAGTCGCCCGCGGGATCGATCGTCTGCTGGCGGGTGCCGCTGTTGCTCGTCAGGGGCTGGGCGCGGGCCAGGCAGTCATCCGGCTCGAACGTGTCGCCCCCGTGCTCGGCGCAGTTGCTGGCGCTCACGGGCTCGCAGGCGCCGCTGGGCCGGGCGATGAAGCCGGCATCGCACAGGCAGCGGGCCTGCTTCACCTCCACCACGCAGGTGGTGCGGTTGGCATCTCGGCACGGGTTGGGTTCACACGCGGCGTTGGGGTTGCCTTCACCAACGACGCACCCGGCGCCAGAGAGCGCCGACACGAGGGTAAGCAGGGACAGGAGAAAGCGATTCATGGCTGACGGGAGGGACGGGGGGTGGAGGGAAGTTCTTCACCGCCGACGGCGGCATGATCGAGCGGATCGTCCACCTCGGCGTTCTCGCGGCGCTTGCGGTACTGCTCGCGCACGTAGGTGACGAGCTGGTCCAGGTAACTGGCCAGGGGAGGGCAGCGGATGCCGGTGCCGTCCAGCAGCTCCAGGGTGTTGTGGCAGTTGTAGATGGCCAGGTGGTTGACGTAGCTGATGGCGGCGCGCTGGGGGCGGGCAAGCTTCTCCAGCACCGGCAGGCGCAGCATCACGTCCGCGGCGCGGGCCGACAGGTTGAAGCGCGGCAGCTTCCGGTTGGCCTTCTCCGCGATGAGCTCGTACACGCGGCGGGCGCTCATGGGGTTGGGGTCCACCAGGTGGAAGGTGCGGCTCTCTCCGCGAGCATCGCGCGACAGGTGCCACACGGCGGACACCACGTAGTCCACCGGCACCACGTTGAGCGGCGCCACGCCATTGCCTGGCAGCGGCAGCGGCACCACCAGCGGAGAGGTCACCAGCAGGATGCCCAGGTAGTAGGGGCCCTCGAAGCGGTCGATCTCACCGGTGCGCGAGTCGCCCACCACCGAGCAGGGCCGGAAGATGGTGACGGGCATCGAGGCGGAGGCGCGCTGGACGATCTTCTCCGCCTGGAACTTCGTCTCCTCGTAGGGGTTGCGGAAGCTCTGGCCCCGGTCCAGCTCGTCCTCGGCGATGACGCCCACCCGATCGCCCGACACGTAGCAGGAGGAGAAGTAGTTGAAGCGCCGCAGCTTGTCGCAGTCTCGCGCCAGCTCCAGCATGTTGCGCGTGCCGTCCACGTTCACCCGCCACGCCGTCTCCTTGGGCGCGCCCAGGTGAGAGATGGCCGCCAGGTGGAAGATGTCCGTCACCCGCTCGCACAGGTGCTGGTACTCCTCACCCGACAGGCCCAGGTGCATGTCCACCACGTCGCCGGTGAGCAGCTCCAGCTTGGCGCCCTTCACCCGCTCGGCCTGGTGCTGCGCCTCCTTGAGCATCTTCGGCTGCACCAGGACATAGATGTGGCCCTTGGGATCCTCGCGGGCGATGTGCTCCACCAGCCGCTTGCCGATGAACCCCGGGTACCCGGTGAGGAAGTACGTCCCGGGGCTGCCGCCCTCCGCCTTCTTGCGCTTCTCGCTCATTGGCGGCGGAGCATACCCGGCACTCAGCCGCGCGCGAGCATGGCGCGCCAGACTTCCTCCACCTGGGCCCGCGTGGAGATCAGCTCTCCCGTGTTGTCCACGATCCAGGTGGCGTGCCGACGCTTCTCTTCCAGGGGCAGCTGAGCAGCCAGCCGGGCTTCCGCTGCCTGGGACTCCAGCCCATCGCGGGCCATCAGCCGTTGCTTCTGCAGCTCGCGCGTCGCCCACACCACCACCACGCCGTCCATTCCGGCGTGCAGCCCATTCTCGATGAGCAGCGGCGCGTCATAGATGAGGCGCTCCACGCCCTGGGCGGCCAGCGCCTGGGTCTTCTCGAGGAAGGCGGCGCCAATGCGCGGGTGGAGCAGGGCGTTGAGGGCGGCGCGCTCGGCGGGATCGGCGAACACGCGAGCGCCCAGCCTGGCCCGGTCCAGCCGCCCATCGGGGCCCAGCACGCCGGGAAAGCGCGTGGCCACCTCGGCCAGCCCCGGAGTGCCAGGCTCCACCACCTCGCGGGCGATGACGTCCGCGTCCAGCACGTGAGCGCCCAGCTCGCGCAGCATCCGGCTCACGGTGCTCTTGCCGGACGCGATGCCGCCCGTCAGCCCGTACAGTTTCAAGGCGGGGCTACTTCGCCGCCTTCAGCGTGGTGAAGATGAACGAGTGCACCGTCTTGCCGTCCTCGTTGAAGAAGATGGCCAGGCCCAGCTTCTGGTACAGGTAGTAGGTGCGGAACTCGTCCGTCATCTTCTTCACATAGCAGGGGTTGGCCGGCGCGGGGCCCGAGGGGCAGGCGGCGCCATAGCTGTTCTCGATGGTCTCCTTGTCGATGACGGGCCCGGGGAACACGTCGATGCGCTCGACGACCTTGGAGGTGGTGTCCACCTTGAACTGGGCCTGGGTGGTGCCCTTGATGGCCTCCTTGCCGAAGTAGGCGATCACCTCCTTGTTGTCGTTGGTGACGACGCGCGAGGGCTCGCCGAACTTCTGGATGATTTCCTCCCGCTTGGAGGCTCCTGGCTCGATGCCCTGCCAGGGCTTGGCAGCGGCGGGGATGGCGAAGAGCAGCACAGCGGAGATGGAGAGGGTGCGCAGCACGATGGGGGCCTCCTACCTGTCGTTGCCTGACTCACTAACGGATTCAGCGGGCCAGGCTCAAGGTTCCTCATATAGGACGATGGCTCGCCCCTGGCATTCAAGATGCCTTGCTCCATCTGGGAGCGTCTGCTACTTCCGCCCTGATGCGCGCCTCTGGCTTCTGGCTCCTGCCCCTCCTGGTCGTCTCCGGCGTGGCCGGGGCCGCTGACTTCGTCGGTCCCGAGAGCTGCAAGGGCTGCCACCCCGCCGCCTATGCCGCCTGGCAGCAGTCCAAGCACGCCCGGGCCAATGACTCGCTCTCCGAGGCGCAGAAGAAGGACGCACGGTGTCTGTCCTGCCACTCGCCGGACCAGGCCCAGCAGGTGGCCCATGTCACGTGCGAGACGTGCCACGGCGGCGGCCAGTACTACTCCCCCGCCTATGTCATGAAGGACCCGGAGCTGTCCCGGCTGGTGGGGCTGGTGGATCCGTCCGAGAAGATGTGCCGGAACTGTCACGACGCCTCGTCGCCGTCGCTGCGGCCCTTCAACTTCGTGGAGTCGCTCAAGGCGATTGACCACTGGTCCGCCGAGCGCACCAAGAAGGGCGCGCGGGCGGACGCTCCTCCTGCCGCGCCCGAGAAGGCGAAGAAGTAACCGCGTGATCAAGCTCATCGACGCTCAGTTCGTCATCACCGCCGTGGAGCCCAAGGGCTACCCCTCGGGGCACAACGCCGAGGTGGCCTTCGTGGGCCGCTCCAATGTAGGCAAGTCGTCGATGATCAACGCCCTCACGGGGCGCAAGAAGCTGGTGCGCGTGTCCAACACCCCGGGGCGCACCCGCACGCTCAACTTCTTCGACATCGAGCTGGAGCGCGACGGCACGCGCCACCGGGTGCGGCTGTGTGACTTGCCAGGTTACGGCTTCGCCAAGGCCAGCAAGTCCGAGCGCGCCCAGTGGGAGAAGATGATCACCACCTACCTGGAGAAGCGGCACCGGCTCGAGGCCGTGGTGAGCATCATCGACGCGGAGGTGGGACCTACCGAGGAGGATCTCCTCACGCTCGATTACCTGCAGTCCAAGGGGCGCCGCGTGCTCGTCGTCGCCACCAAGATCGACCGGCTGACGAAGGCCAAGCGCAAGCCGCGCATGTTGGCGCTCGCGCAGCAATTGACGCTGCCGACCGAGGCGGTTCTCCCTTTCTCATCAACCGATAAAATCGGTGTGGAGGAAGTGTGGGACGCGCTGCTGAAGACATTCGGCGCCAGCACCCGGCTTTGAGTTGACCCGTCCGGGGTTTCGCTATTTCCTCGTTCCGCGCTGGACCGCGCGCCTTGAGCTCTCCGGGCGCTGGAGGCACAAGTATGCGTCGCTCACTTCTGTTGTTGGCCTTGGCCTCGCTGGTCTACGGGGGCTGCCAGTGCTCGGACCCTGACGGCGTGAAGCCGCCGTGGACCAACAACCCGGGCGGCATGGACGGTGGCGGCACGGACGGCGGTGGCGGTGGTGGTGGCGGCGGGGATGGTGGCGGCGGGACGCCGTTCGATCCGGACGCGGGCACGACGGTGGGTGTGCCCCCGGGCAACTTCAAGCTCGATGGCGGCGGGCTGCCGGGCACCGGCGGCGAGAACGTGCAGACCGATCCGGATGGCAACATCATCCTGGGCGGCGGGCGCACGGAATTGTCCTTCGCGTGGATCGCCAACAACGACCGCAACACCGTGTCCAAGTACGACACGCGGCCGTTCACGCTCTCGGATGGCGGCGTCATCCTGCGCGAGGTGGGGCGCTACCACGCGGCCATTCCGATTGACGGGCGCGCCAAGTCCGACGGAGGCATCGGCTACCCCAACGGCCTGCGCGGCAACGAGGGCCACAACCCCAGCCGCACCGCGGTGGATCTCTTCGGTGACGTGTGGGTGGCCAACCGCGCCTCGAACATCCAGGGCTCGGTGACGAAGATCGCCAACAACAAGAACTTCTGCCAGGAGCGCAACGGCATTCCCGGCATCCAGACGAGCGAGGACAAGAACAACGACGGCATCATCAGCACCAACCCCGCGGATGGCGAGATGATCATCCCGTCCACGGACACGCAGTCCACGGCGTGGACGGACCCCACCACCTACGATGAGTGCATTCTGTTCAGCACCCCGGTGGGCCCGCCGGGCACGGGCACCATCAAGGCGCGCGCCATGGCCATCTCCGAGGGCATCGAGGGCAGCGCCGGCGACGTGTGGGTGGGCGTCCACAACGACGCGTCGATCATCAAGCTGGATCCGGTGACGGGCCAGCAGGTGCCGGTGAACACCGCCGGGCAGCTGAAGATCCCGCTGCCGTTCGGCCCGTACGGCGCGGCCATCGACAGCCAGCAGCGGCTGTGGGTGGTGTCCTCGAGCCTGGGCCGGGCGCGCCTGGCGCTCATCAACACCTTCACCGGCACGGTGGTGCTCGACAACATCTCTCCGCCGGGCACCTCGGGCGCCTACGGCATCGCGGTGGACGGCAAGGACCGCGTGTGGGTGGCCGGGTGGACCTCGGGCCCGAAGGCCTTCCGCTACACGCACCCGCAGGGCATGGGCACGACGCTGGGCACGTGGCAGGAGTTCGACTTCACCAACGCCGTGAGCCAGATCAACACCAAGCTCAAGCGCCCGCGCGGCATCGCCGCCGACGACCAGGGCTTCGTCTGGATGAGCTCGGACGTCAACAGCGCCAACGGCAGCGCCTCGCAGATCATCGCCTTCAGCGGCGACGATGGCGGCGTGAAGGGCTTTGCCTACCCGGGCAGCGGCTCGGATGGCGGCGTGGCGGACGGCGGCGTGGCCTTCATCGACGCGACGATTCCGCGCACCAACCCCGTTCAGCCCAACGAGACGTTCGAGGCCATTGGCGTGGGGCTCGACACCGACGGCCACGTGCTCATGAACAACCGCTCTGGCAACGCGGTGCGCATCCACCGCGACACCGGTGAGATTCTGCGCACGGGCCAGCAGGGCGCGGGCCTCTATACCTACTCGGACTTCACGGGCTACCAGCTGCGCAACTTCACCGCGCCGCAGGGCACCTACCGGCAGACCTTCAGCTCGGAGGACTGCGGCATCGACACCATCTGGCGCTTCGTCTCGTGGGACGCCACCGTGCCGCCCAAGACGTCCATTCAGCTCTTCGTCACCTCCGCCAACGATCTCAACGATCTGAACAACCCGGCCCTGCGCAAGGGCCCGTTCACCACCTCTCCGGCGGACCTGCGCACCGCCGGTGTGGCCAAGGGCCGCTACCTGCGCGTGGAGTTCGTCCTCAAGTCGGACGACCGTCAGAACCAGGTCTCGCCCAAGCTCAAGTCGTTCGACGTGAACTACGAGTGCGAGCTCATCATTCAGTAGCCGTCATTCACTAGCCGTCATTCAGTAGCCATTCAGGGCCGGTGCGTTCCCCTCCCTGCGCGGGAGGGGGTGTGGTAGGCACGCGCCGTGTCCGACAAGAGCAAGGCAAGTGGTCAGGAGGCGCAGCTCGCCCGCAAGGAGCTGCGCCAGAGGCTCGTTCAGCTTTCGCCCCGCAAGCGGCTGGATGCCATCATCGACTCGCCCGATGCGCGCGCCGTCACGCGCTCGCTGCCCGCGGAGCTGCTCTACACGACGATCCAGGAGATAGGCCTGGCCGACTCCACGGAGCTGGTGCAGCTGGCCTCGCCCGAGCAGTTCCGCACCTTCGTGGACCTGGGCGCCTGGAAGCGCGACCGGATCGAACCGCACGCGGTGCTCACCTGGCTGCGCGCCGCCCGGGGAGACGAGTCCGAGGAGTTCCTGCGCAAGCTGCACGGCGTGGACCTCGAGATGATCGAGTACATGCTGCGCGAGTTCACGCAGGTCCACGATCTGGAGGAGAACCCGGACGTCAACCCCGAGGGCGTGACGATGGAGACGCCCGAGGGGCGCTACCTCATCGAGTTCAAGGTAGAGGGCGTGGAGCAGGCCGCGCTGCGGGCGATCCTCAACGATATGATCGCGGAGAACCCCTTCGAGGTGGTGCGCCTGCTGGAGGCCATCCGCTGGGAGATCCCCAGTGAGATGGAGGAGGCGGCCTACCAGTTCCGCACCGCGCGGCTGATGGACCTGGGCTTCCCGGCGCTGCAGGACGCGGTGAGCCTGTTCAGCCGGGTGGACACCGGCCCCGCGCCGGCCCGGAGCGCGCAGACGGCGCTGGCGCCCACCTCGGGCCACGTGGACTACCTGGACGCCGCCTTGCGCGGGCTGGACACCGCGGAGCGCGAGCACGCCGAGGACGAGCTGCGCGGGGTGGCCAACCATGCCCTGGTGGCGGAGCTGGCGGACCCCGGGGACCTGGACGCCGTGCGCCGCGTGGGAGAGATGGTGCGCGACTACCTGTCGCTGGGGCTGGAGCACCTCTGCGGAGGAGATCCCGCGCGGGCCTCCGAGGTGGTGCGCGACACGCCGCTGACGCGCGTCTTCCAGGTGGGCTTCTCGCTGACGCTGGCGCTGAAGTTCCGCGCCGACCGGCTGATGAAGGCGCCGCTGGCGCGCGTGGAGGACACGCCGCTGCTGCTCTCGGAGGAGGCGGCGGCCGTCGAGGCGCTGCGCCTCAAGCGCCCCCGCCGGGCCCTGCGCGTCTCTGGCGCCGAGCCGGTGCCGTTCCGCTCCTTGAGGGAGCTGGCCTCCAGCGAGGCGCTGCTGGCCCGGGCGGAGGCCCAGCTGGAGCTGTTCCGGGGGCTGCTGGGCGGCTCCGAGGAGCCCGCGCGCCAGGTGCTGGCCCGCTTCGGGCTGGCGCTGCCCATGCTGGGCCTGGAGCGGCTGTTCTCCGCCGCGGTGGCCATGGCGGTGCTGGACGGCCGGGTGGACCCGCGCCCGGTGCCCCAGGGCCGCACGGTGGAGCTGGGAGAGCGGCTCTTCGAGGGCACCGCCCAGGCCCCGCGCCTGCGCCCCAGCGCCGCCGAGCGCGCGCTGTCCGTGCTGGAGCCCACCGTGCCCGCCGAGGCCCGCCCCGAGGTGCGTCGCCTGGTGAACACCACGCTGGAGCGGCTGCTCAGCGAGCTCGGCACCCCGTATCTCCAGGAGGGGCGGTTTGATCCCGCCCTGTCCGTTGTCCTGCCGATGGAGGGAGTTCCCACTACGTAAGTTTTTCAGCTTCCGGCCCTCCCTCAGGTGGGGTGGCCCCTGCAAGGCACCGGATCCACGGACCTTTTGCCCAGCGGGGAGCCTGGCATGTCACCTGCTAACGCCAACTGGCGCACGCGTCCGTACTGACGCGGAAGTAGCTGGGAGGACGGTATGGGTGTGGGCGAACAGGGGCATCAGCGCGACATTCTCGCGTTCTACGCGCTGACGGCGTTCGCGGCGGTGATGTACGCGGTCCCAGGTGAGTGGATCGAGCCGCTGGAGCCGCTGCGGCTGGCGCTGCTCACCTCGGGAATCGCCGCGGGGCTGATGGCGCTGCGGCGGTTGGGGCGCGCCGAGCCGCTGTACTTCGACGGGGCTCGCGGCATCGCGCTGCTGGTGTTCTCGGCCCTGGCCTTCGCGTCCATCGCCTGGTCGGTGGAGCCGGAAGTCACTCGCACCACGGGCATGGAGCTGCTGAAGCTGACTGCCATCTACCTGACGATCATCAACGTCATCACCACGAGCCGGCGGCTGGCGGTGATGTGCATCGCCATGGTGCTGGCCTCGATTGTGACTTCGATTGGCGTCATCGACTGGTACCGCACGGGCGTGGACCTGGTGGAGGGCTTCCGCTCGCGGTGGGTGGGCGTGTACGCGGACCCCAACCACATGGCGATGAACATGGGGCTGGTGGTGCCGCTGGCCATCGCGTTCCTGGCGCGCAAGGAGTCGGGCTGGATGCTGCGGGTGGCGTGCGGCGCGGCGGCGGCGCTGGCGGTGGTGGCCATCGTGCTGAGCCACTCGCGCGGTGGCTTCATCGGGCTGACGGTGGCGATGGCGGTGTGGGCCTTCCGCGAGAAGCGCAAGCTGCAGGCCATCGTGCTGGGCGCGGTGCTGGCCATGGGCCTGGTGATGTTCGCGCCGGAGAGCTTCTGGAAGCGCAACGAGACGGTGGCCTCCTTCCAGGAGGACGCGTCGGCGATGGGCCGTGTGTACGCGTGGCAGGTGGCCTCGCGCATGAGCCTGGACAAGCCGCTGCTGGGCGTAGGCGCGGGCAGCTTCCGCTTCGCCTGGGAGCAGTACGCGCCGCCCGAGGCCACGCGGGCCTACGTGGCGCACAACATCTTCCTGGACGTGATTGGCGAGATGGGCTTTCTGGGCCTGATCCTGTTCCTGGTGTTCGCCGGAGGCGCCACGGGCGGCGCCTTCGAGGCCTCGAGGGACTCGGAGATGGGCTGGCTGGCACGGGCCCTGGCGGCATCGATGTCGGGCTATCTCGTGTGCGATCTTTTCTCGGGTTACATCCTGTCCGCGCACCTGTACGTGCTGTTCGGCCTGGCGGCGAGCGCACATCGGATTGCCCGGGCACGGGCTGAGACAGCGATGGCAGTGCAACGGATGCCGGCGGCGAGCAAGCGCTCTACGGCGGCCTGGGAGGGGTCAGGGCATGCGGCGTGAAGCGGAGGTGATGGGCCAGGGTGAAGAGGCGCCCATTCGCCTGGTGCAGTTCACCCGGTCGTTCCACATTGGCGGCACCGAGGTGCAGGTGCTGGAGCTGTTACGGGGCCTGCCAGCGCAGTACCAGCTGCAGGTGTCGGTGCTGCAGGACGCTGGGCCCCTGTCGGGCACGCTGCGGCAGCTGGGCTACACGCCCGAGGAGTTTCCGCTCAACGGCTCGCTGATGCGGCTCAACACGGCGCAGCAGATCTTCCGGCTGGCGCGCTGGCTCAAGCGCCACCGGGTGGAGCTGGTGCACGTGCACGACTTCTACTCGACGATGCTGGTGGTGCCCGCGGCGAAGCTGGCGGGGACCAAGGTGATCGTCGGGCGGCTGGATCTGGCGCACTGGCACGGCCCGGCCAAGCGCGCGGTGCACGCGCAGTTCTCGCGCATGGCGGACCACGTGGTGGCCAACGCGGATGCCATCCGCCGGATGCTCATTCAGGAGGAGTACGTGCCTCCGTCGAAGGTGAGCGTCATCCACAACGGGCTGGAGCTGCCGCGCTTCGACGCGCGGATGCGCGAGGGCCTGAAGGCGGCGATCCCGGACACGGGCGGCGCGCCGGTGGTGCTGCACGTGGCGAACATGAACCACCCTGTGAAGCGGCAGGAGGATCTGCTGCTGGCGCTGGCCACGCTGCGCCACGAGGGCGTCAACCTGCACGCCTACCTGGTGGGAGACGGGCCGCGGCGCGAGGAGCTGGAGCGCTACGCGGCAGAGCTGGGGGTGGGGGACATCGCCCACTTCCTGGGGCACCGCACGGACGTGCCGGCGCTGTACTCGCGGGCGACGATGGGCGTGCTGTGCTCGACGGCCGAGGGCATGTCCAACGCGGTCATGGAGGGCATGGCCGCGGGGCTGCCCATGGTGGTGACGGCGGTGGGCGGCAACACGGATCTGATCGTGGACGGCGAGCGTGGGCTGGTGGTGCAGCCGAAGCGCCCGGCCGAGCTGGTGCAGGCGTTCCGCCGGCTGCTGGCCAACCCCGAGAAGGCGCGGGACATGGGCGCGGCGGCGCGGGGCTTCGTGCGCCGCGAGCTGTCGCTGGAGCGCATGGTGCAGCGGCATGACGAGCTGTACCGGCGGGTGCTGCGCTCGGACAGCCTCGAGTTCTAAACGGGGGCCGGAGCGCTGGCCCCGGCGGGAGTCCGGGGCGTGGACCCACGGTGGTCCGCGCCCACGGCCTCACGCACGGAGCGAAAGCCGTCCCGGGCGAGCAGGGGGCCCAGCTCGCGCAGAAGGCGGCGCACCATGCCGGGGCCCTCGTAGACGAAGCCGGTGTAGACCTGAACCACCGAGGCCCCGGCCCGCAGCTTCTCGTACACGTCCTGCGCGGTGAACACGCCGCCCACGCCGATGATGGGCAGGGCGCCACCGCTGCGCTGCCAGGCCCGCCGGATGACGGCATTGGCCGGCTCACGCACCGGGGCGCCGGACAGGCCACCGGCCTCCTTCGCCAGCGCATGCTCGAAGGGGCGGGCCACCGTGGTGTTGGTGGCGATCAGCCCCGAGATTCCGCACTGGAGCGCCACGTCCACCACCTCATCCACGGCCTCGGGGGACAGGTCCGGGGCGATCTTCAGGAACAGGGGCTTACCCGGCGCCACCGTGGCCAGCCGCTGCTTCACGGCGGTGAGCAGCGAGGTGAGGATGTGCGGCTCCTGCAGCTGACGCAGGCCCGGAGTGTTGGGAGAGCTGGCGTTGATGACGACGTAGTCGCCCAGGGGCGCCAGCGCGTCCACGCAGGCCAGGTAGTCGTCCACCGCGCGCTCCAGGGGCGTGTCCTTGTTCTTGCCCAGGTTCACGCCCACGGGGCCGGGGTGCCACGTGCGCTGCCGCAGCCGCTGCGAGGCCCCGGTGGTGCCGTGGTTGTTGAAGCCCATCCGGTTGATCAGCGCCCGGTGCTCGGGCAGGCGGAACAGCCGGGGCCGAGGGTTGCCAGGCTGGGGCCGCGGAGTGACGGTGCCGATCTCCACGGCGGAGAAGCCACAGGCGAACAGGCCGTCCACGGCCTCGGCGTTCTTGTCCAGGCCCGCGGCGAGCGCCACCGGGTGCTCGAAGCGCAGGCCCGCCAGCTCCACCGCCAGCTCCACCTGCGCGCCGCGCAGGGCACGGCGCCTCAAGCCCTGGCACAGGCTGGGGAAGGCGCCCAGCAGCCGCAGCGCGAGGATTCCCAGGTTGTGGGCCCGCTCCGCCGAGAACAGGAAGAGCAGCGCACGGAGCAGTCGGTACATGGGGCCTTCGGGCTCAGCTCGGGATGAACGAGTACTGCCGGGCCCAGGCCAGCGTCTGGTCCACCTGCTCGGGGGTGAGGATGGAGTTGCGCTCCACCAGCTCGATCTCCCGGCGCATGTCCGTCTCGAGCAGGTAGGGGCCGTCGGTGTTGATGGTGAACTTCACCCGCCTGTCCCAGAACGTCTTGATGATGTGGCGCATCTCGTCCAGCCCCTCCACCGCCTTGGTGTGCAGGTTGGACGTGGGGCACAGCTCCAGCACCACATCGCGCTCCTTGAGCAGCTTCATCGCCTCTTCGTCATAGGCGGCGCGGATGCCGTGGCCGATGCGGTGGGGCTTGAGCCGCTCGACGACCGACATGACGCCCTCGGCGCCGGTGCCCTTCGTCTCGCCGGTGTGCACGGTGCACTTGAGCCCCGCGCGCCGCGCCCGCTCGAACAGATCCTCGTACTGAGCCACCACCTCGGGCTTCAGCTCCATGGCGTTCTTCTCGGTGCCGGCCAGATCGATGCCGTACACCCCGCGCGTGCGGTACTTGATGGCCTTCTCCACCAGGATGGAGTTGAGCGGGTGCTCGAACTCGCGCGCCAGGCAGAAGATGAGCCCCGCCTTCACCCCGTACTCCAGCACCGCCCGGTCCATGCCGCGCAGCGCCGCGTGGATGATGTGGTCCAGGTCCAGCTCGGAGCTCAGGTTGCGCTTCATCGGGTTGAAGCGCAGCTCGATCTGCGTCACCCGGCTGCCGCGGTACTCCTTGCCAATCACCTCGTACACCGAGCGCTCGATGGCGCTGGGAGACGATTGGATCTTCTCCGTCCAGGTGTGGAGGATCTTCAGGTAGTCGTCCAGGCTGCCGACCTTGCCGGGACGAGAGGTGATGAGCTCCACGAAGTCGAAGTAGTTTTTGACCGGGAGCTTGAAGCCCTGCTGGTGCGCGATGGACCAGAGGATGTGGGGAGCTACCGCGCCACCGACGTGGATATGCAGATCAATGAGGTCGCGAGCCATGGCGGCATGTATGCACAGAGCCGCCCGGGCGTCCAGCTACCTGCGCAGCAACACGTACACGGCGCCTGCTCCCCCGTCTTGGGGACGGGCGGTAGAGAACGCCAGCACCATCTTCCCCACGTGCTTCTGGCTCAGCCAGGTCCTCACCGCCTCCTTGAGCACGGGGAGCTGATCCTGTGAGTTCAGGCCTTTGCCGTGGACGATGAGCACACACCGCCGCTTGGCCCGGCGGCTCTCGCTCAGGAAGCGGTCCACCGCCGTCTTCGCCGCGGCCTGCGTCAGCCCGTGCAGGTCCAGCTGGCCCTGAATGGGGAACTCGCCCCGGCGCAGCGCCCGCATGAGGTTGCGGTCCGTGCCGGGCGCGGCCCCCTCGATGAACTCCTCGGAGCCGACAATGTCGAAATCACCACTGGCGTCGATCATCTCGGACAGCTGCGCCAGCGCCTCGGCGTTCTCGTCGATGATCTGCGGCAGGCGCGGGTTGGGCTTGGGCGCCTCGCCGCGGTTGGTGATCTGCTGCACCCCGTCCATGGCCTCGAAGAAGAGGGAGGCATCGTCCTCTTCCCGGGCGGACTTCTTCTTGGGCTGAGGCGGCGGAGGTGGGGCGGCCTTGCCCTTGGTGGGCTCGGGCGGCTTCTTCTGGATGGCCTTGAGCGCGTCCTTGAACGGGCTGTTGTGAAAGGCCTCTTCCTTCTTCTTGGGGGGACCGTTCTTGGAGCTCATAGGGACAGATTACAGGCCTCGCAGGCGCCGGATGTCTTCATATGCATCCTGAATCTCCTGGAAGCTACGGGTGGCTTGCTCGACTGCTCCGCGTCCCAGGTGGGAGACGCGGTCCGGGTGGTGCGTGGCGGCCAGCTGACGGTAGGCCCGTTTCACCTCGGCGTCCGAGGCCTCGGGGGTGAGCCCCAGCCGGGCATACTGGGCGTCCGCGGTGCCCAGGTAGCGCGCGGCCACCGAGCGCCGGTCCTCCTCGGTGAGGCCCAGGCCGGTGGCCACCTGGCGGAGGATCTCCTGCTCCGAGCGCTTGAGGGCGCCGTCCACCAGGGCCAAGTCGTACAGCGCGTCCACGAGCAACAGGCGGTCGCTGGAGGGCAGCTCGTCCCGGCACGCCTGGAGCGAGGCCTCTAGATTGGCGGGCTTCTGGATGAACTCCTTGAGGTGGAGCCGGATGCTGTCCAGGGCCTCGGGGCCGTACTTCAGCTGGTCCTGGAAGTACTCGCGCACCACCCGCACCTCGGCGCGGGCCACGTCTCCGTCCGCCCGGGCCACCTCGATGAAGAGCGCGCACAGGTGGCGGGCGAAGTCCTCCTGGGCCTGCTCGCTGAGGGGCTCGGGGGCGGGGGGGGCCGGGCCGTCCTCCTCCGGGTAGGTGGGGGGGACGGAGGAGGCCTCCAGCGGGTCCTCGGGGGGCGGGGCGTTGGCGTTGTCGTAGAAGTGGCCCGCCAGGCCACCGGCGAAGGTGAACAGGATGACGGCCAGGGGGTGGCCAATCCACAGGCCCAGCATCAGTCCAACAATCGCGCCGAGAACTTTTCCTGGAGCCACGACCGCATCACTCCCTTGCCAGGAAGCAGTTTCGCATAATGTCCGCCGGCCTATGGCTCAGTTGATCGATGGTAAGGCAATCGCGGCGCGGGTGCGGGCGGAAGTGAAGGCCGATGTGGAGCGGCTCAAGGCCAGCCGGGGGCTGACTCCCGGGCTCGCCGTGGTCCGGGTGGGAGAGGATCCCGCCTCGAAAATTTACGTCACGGGCAAGAAGAAGGCGGCCGAGGAGGTCGGCTTCAACTCGTGGGAGCACCACCAGGACGCGAGCATCACCCAGGCGGAGCTGCTGGAGGTGGTGCGCAAGCTCAACGAGGATCCGGCGGTGCACGGCATCCTCGTGCAGCTGCCGCTGCCCAAGCACATCGACGCGGAGGCGATCATCACCGCGGTGAAGCCCGAGAAGGACGTGGATGGGTTTCACCCGTTCAGCGCGGGCAACCTGTCGCTGGGCAAGCCCGGGCTGAGGCCGTGCACGCCGTTCGGGGTGATGCGGCTGCTGAAGGAGGCGGGCTGCGATCCGGCGGGCAAGCGCGCGGTGGTGGTGGGGCGCAGCAACATCGTGGGCAAGCCCATGGCGCTGATACTGCTGCAGGCGGACGCCACGGTGACGATCTGCCACCGCAAGAGCGACCTGCCGCGCGAGGTGGGCATGGCGGACATCCTCGTGGTGGCGGTGGGCGTGGCGGAGCTGGTGAAGGGCGCGTGGATCAAGCCGGGCGCGGTGGTCATCGACGTGGGCATGAACCGCAAGGCGGACGGCAAGCTGGTGGGAGACGTGGAGTTCCAGTCAGCCTCGGAGCGAGCGTCGGCCATCACCCCCGTGCCCGGGGGAGTGGGGCCGATGACGATCGCCATGTTGATGCGCAACACGGTGATCGCCGCCACGGGCGGCGTGTAGCCCTTACGTCCCCGTGCCCGGGAAAGGCGGGCAGTACGGCAGCCCGTCTTCGTTCCACAGCAGCTCGACGAGCATCGCGTTGCGCGGCGCGGTCTCCGAGCCGAAGCGCCCGTGGACCATGATGTAGTCCTGCCCATCCGGCCCCTTGAGCCAGGAACAGTGGCCTGGCCCATGGAGGCCGCGTTCTGGCTGGGGGCCGAGGACGAAGTTGTGCCCGCCGCGTGACACGTTGACCAGCTTGCCCGGGGCCTCCTCGATGAGGGCGCCCACGGCGTAGAACCCGAAGAAGCAGCCGCCGCTGTACAGGTACACGCGCTGGCCCTTCGGGTTGACGAGCCCACCCACGGGCCCCTCCAGCGTGTTCCACTTCACGGTGTCCGTGCTCCAGTCCACGCCCTGGATCTTCATCCACGGCAGGGTCCGCTTGCCGTCGAAGAGGTGCCAGTCCTCGGTGGCTCGCGCGAGGACAGTGGGGGGCGTGAGCACGCGGGTCAGATCCTCGCTGATGCCCACCTCGACAAGGCCCGTGCCCAGCGGCGCATCGGCGATGAAGTCCATGGCGTAGGCCATGCGCAGCGACCCATCTGGCGCACGGTAGATGTCCGGGTCGATGGCGAAGTCCACCTCCGTCGTGAGCTCGTGTCCTGAGTCGATGAAGGGGCCTTCCGGGCGCTCGCTGTCGGCGCGCCGGATCTTGTGGCCCACGTGGGCCTGCTCTCCGACGCCCACGGCGCGGGAGTAGAGCATAACGAACGGGCGTGCCAGGCCGGGCACATAGTGCACGCACGGCGCCCAGTACGCCCGGGGCACGGTGTCGCTCACCAGGGTGGGGCCGAGCCGCTTCCAGGTGATCAGATCGTTGGACGCATAGACCGGGAAGGCCTTCGGTGAAGTCACATCGGTCGTGACGTACACGTAATAGCGGTACTCGGTCTTGGCGCTTTCAGGGACGACGAGCGGAAAGGGATCTCCCTGATCCGCATCTTCGGGATAGAGCCGACGGTAGTTACCCAGGAGCTGTTTCATGGCCGCGGCGAGGTTAGCGCCTCCCGGGCTCTGGCGTACTATCGCTGTGCACTCGTGCTCCGCGAGTGTTGAAAGAAGGGGAACCATGCCGACACGCGAGGAACGCATCGCAGGCGGGCTGTACGGGCTGCTCATCGGTGACGCACTCGGCGTGCCGTACGAGTTCCACCCGCCGCAGCAGGTTCCTCCCCGGGAGCAGATCGAGTTCGAGCCGCCCGCGGGCTTCCACCGGGCACACGGGAGCGTGCCCCCGGGAACCTGGTCCGATGACGGCGCGCACGCGCTGTGCCTGCTCGCGTCATTGCTCCACCAGGACGGACTGGACCTGGAGGATCTCGGGCGCCAGCTCTTGAACTGGTACGAGGCGGGTTACCTGGCCGTCGACAACCGGGTCTTCGACGTGGGCAACCAGACCCGGGCCGCGCTGGAGACCTTCCGCCTGGGAGTCTCCGCGCTCGAGTCCGGTCCCAAGGGTGAGCGGGAGAACGGGAACGGCTCGCTGATGCGGGTGCTCCCGCTGGCGCTGTGGCACACCGGCAGCGACGCGGAGCTCACGTCCGCCGCGATGACGCAGTCCCTGGTGACACACGGCCACCTGCGCTCGCAGGTGTGCTGCGCGCTGTACTGCCTGTGGGCCCGGCGTACGCTGGAAGGCGCGGCGGACCCGTGGGCCTACGCCGTGGCCACCTTCCACCGGCTGTACCCCGAGGGGCACCCGGCCCGCACGGAGCTGGAGCTCCACGTCCGGCCGCAGACCTCAGATTGTGGGCGCGGCTCGGGCTACGTGGTGGACTGCCTGATCTCGGCGCGCGACTGCGTGCGGGCGGAGGCCACCTATGAAGGAGTGGTGAAGGCCTCGGTGGCGCTGGGCCACGACACGGACACCACCGCCGCGGTGGCCGGAGGCATCGCTGGAATCCGCGACGGCCTCCAGGCCATCCCGGAGCGCTGGCGCAAGGCGCTCCGGGGACAGGAGCTCGTCGAGCCGATGCTACAGAAGCTCCTCGCGAGGAAGTAGGCGCTCAGGGCGCGAAGTGCTTGCGGACCTCGGGCCGGCTGAGCGTGAAGATCAGCCAGCAGGTGACGGGGATGCCGATGCAGGCCGTGGGGGACATGCAGAACGAGGCGGCAATGGCCCCCACGTACACCAGGCCGTAGCCCTTGAGCTTCATGGCGCTCATCGCCCCCCACACGGCCAGCACGCCACAGATGACGCCGGCCACGATGGTGAGCGCCAGGGCGGCGGTGACCTCGAGCACCGCGGGCGGCTGGCCCGGAGGCGGAGGGAAGGGCGAGGGCACTCCCAGCAGCGCCAGCACCAGCCCCGCGAGGTTGAACAGAATGGCCAGCACGCCCACGCACAGCAGGAAGAAGGCGGGCGGGCGCACCAGCTTCAACGCATAGGCGCGTGGGTCCGTCGCCGGTACATCCAGTCCCGGGCCGCTCATGACCGGGCCCTCAGCGCGCTCACGATCATCCGCGTCGCCGGAGACTTGTTGAGCGTATAGAAGTGGATGCCCGGCACGCCGCGCGAGAGCAGCTCCATGCACTGCACGGTGGCGTGCGCCACGCCCAGCTGCACCACGGCGTCCGGCTGATCCTTCACGCGCTCCAGCTGAAGCCCCAGGCGCATGGGCACCGTGGTGCCACACATGCGCGTGAAGCGGTGCACCTGATCGAAGTTGGTGATGGGCATGATCCCCGGCACGATGGGAACGTTGATGCCCGCGCGGCGGGCCCGCTCCACGAAGTCGAAGTAGAAGGCGTTATCGAAGAACAGCTGGGTAATCACGAAGTCCAGCCCCGCGTCCACCTTGGCCTTGAGGTGCTTCATGTCCTCGTCCCGGGAGTGCGTCTCCACGTGGCCCTCGGGGTAACACGCCCCGCCCAGGCAGAAGTTGAAGTCCTCCTCGCGGATGAAGCGCACCAGCTCCGTGGCGTTGCGGAAGCCGCCCGGGGTGACGGTGAACTCCTTCTGGCCCGTCGGCGGGTCGCCGCGCAGCGCCAGCACGTTGTCCAGCCTGGCCTCCGCCAGCCGCTGGAGGATGTCGCGCAGCTCCTCCCGGGTGTGGCCCACGCACGTCAGGTGCGCCATGGCCTCGATGCCCGTGCTCTGCTTGATGCGCGTCACCAGCTCCACCGTCCGGTCCCGCGTGCTGCCCCCGGCCCCGTAGGTGACGGACACGAACCCGGGCTCCAGCGGAGCCAGGTCCTCCAGCGTCTTCAACAGATTGGCCGTGCCCTCATCGGTCTTCGGCGGGAAGAACTCGAAGGAGAAGCACGGGTTGGACGGATTCAATCGATTACGAATCTTCATGTCTGACTCAGTGTAGACGGTCCCCGACAGCCTTGATTGGAAGAGGTGCGCGGCTATAGTCCGCCCGCTTTTCAGCCCTACCCCCCAGGAGAGAACGATGACCCGGCGAACGCCTCTGAATGACGCCCACAGAAAGTTGGGTGCTCGCATGGTCGACTTCGTGGGTTGGGACATGCCCGTGCAGTACACCTCTGTCATCGCCGAGCACGAGGCGGTTCGCAACGCTGTTGGACTCTTCGACGTCTCGCACATGGGTGAGATCGAGTTTTCCGGCCCGGGCGCCCTCGAGGCGGCCAACCGGCTCATCTCCAACGATCTGGCCCGGTGCGCGGACGGGCAGGCCGTCTACGCGGGGCTGCTCAACGAGCAGGGGGCCTTCGTCGATGACGTGGTGGCCTACCGCTTCTCGCCCGAGCGCATCTTCATCTGCGTCAACTCCTCCAACCGCGAGAAGGACTTCGCCTGGATGAGCCAGCACGCCCAGGGCGTGAAGCCGGTGGACCGCAGCGACGAGTTCGCCCAGATCGCCGTGCAGGGCCCCAAGGCGGCCGGCCTGGTGCAGCGCCTGACGAAGGCGGACCTGTCCAAGGTGGGCACCTACCGCTTCACCGAGGGCGAGGTGGCGGGCGTCAAGAGTATCATCTCCCGCACCGGCTACACCGGCGAGGACGGCTTCGAGCTGTACTGCGCCGCCAACCATGGCGAGAAGCTATGGAGCGCCCTGATGCAGGAGGGCCAGGCCGACGGCGTGAAGCCCGCGGGCCTGGGGGCCCGTGACAGCCTGCGCACCGAGATGAAGTTCGCGCTCTACGGCAACGACATCGACGACACGCACACCGCGCTGGAGGCGGGCCTGGGCTGGATCGTCAAGCTGGACAAGCCCGGCGGCTTCATTGGCAAGCAGGCTCTGGAGCAGCAGAAGGCCGCGGGCCTGAAGCGCAAGCTGGTGGGCTTCGAGCTGACGGGCAGCGGCATCCCGCGCCACGGCTACCCCATCCTCAAGGACGGCCAGCGGGTGGGCGAGGTGACGAGCGGCACCATGGGCCCCTCCGTCAAGAAGCCCATTGGCATGGGCTACGTGCCCACCGAGCTTGCCGCCGAAGGCTCCACCTTCGAGGTGGAGATCCGTGGCCGGCCCGTGGCCGCCAAAGTGGTCAAGACGCCTTTCTGGAAGAAGCCGTAGCACCCCTTACGAGGAGCCAACGTTATGTCCGACATTCCCAAGGACCTGAAGTACACGAAGGACCACGAGTGGGCCCGCGTACAGGGCAACACCATCGTCGTCGGCGTCACCGCCCACGCCCAGGAGGCGCTGGGGGACGTGGTGTACGTGGAGCTGCCCAAGGTGGGCGCCACCATCACCGCCGGCAAGCAGTTTGGCGTCATCGAGTCCACCAAGGCGGTGTCCGAGCTGTACGCCCCGCTCAGCGGCAAGGTGGTGAAGGTGAACGACGCGCT
Source organism: Myxococcaceae bacterium (assembly GCA_035296065.1). Taxonomy (GTDB): domain Bacteria; phylum Myxococcota; class Myxococcia; order Myxococcales; family Myxococcaceae; genus DATHBR01. The sequence continues at coordinate 306,580 of DATHBR010000051.1, forward strand.
CTCCGACAACCCGCAGACGGTGAACGCCGACCCCTACGGCGCCGGGTGGATCCTCGAGCTCGAGCCCTCGGATGCCCAGCAGCTGACCGGACTGATGGATGCCACGGCCTACACGGAGCTGCTGAAGAACGCCTGAAGAATGAGCCCGGCTGAATCTGGGCGCGCCGGTTGTTAGTCACGGCCTCTGATTCCTTTTCGCACGCGAGCGCTCGAACATCATGTCTCTTAACTGGAAGTATCAGGAGCCCTTTACCGCCCGCCACATCGGGCCGGATGAGAACGAGCTCAAGGCGATGCTGGCCGTGTTGGGCGCCGGCTCGCTGGATGAGTTCATTGACCGGACGGTGCCCCAGGCCATCCGCTCCAAGGAGCCGCTGCGCATGGCGGCGGGGCAGGGTGAGCACGAGGTGCTGGCCCTGCTCGAGGGCATCGCGGCGAAGAACCAGCTCTTCAAGAGCTTCATCGGGATGGGCTACTCGGACACCCACACTCCGAATGTCATCCTGCGCAACATCTTCCAGAACCCGGGCTGGTACACGCAGTACACGCCGTACCAGGCGGAGATCGCCCAGGGCCGGCTGGAGGCGCTGCTCAACTACCAGACGATGGTGATGGACCTGACGGGCCTGGAGGTGGCCAACGCCTCGCTGCTCGACGAGGGCACGGCGGCGGCCGAGGCCATGGCCCTGGCGCTCAACATCAAGGGCGAGGGGCGCGGCGGCGCCTTCTTCGTGTCGGACGCGTGCCACCCGCAGACCATCGACGTGGTGCGCACGCGCGCGCTGCCGCTGGGCGTCGAGGTGGTGGTGGGCGATCACCGCTCGGTGGACCTGGGCGGCAAGAAGTTCTTCGGCGCGCTGGTGCAGTACCCGGCCACCGACGGCGTGGTGCATGACTACCGGGCCTTCACGGATAAGGTCCACGCGGCCGGGGCGCTGATGATCATGGCCACGGATCTGCTGGCGCTCACGCTGCTGACGCCTCCGGGCGAGCTGGGCGCGGACGTGGCGGTGGGCAGCGCGCAGCGCTTCGGCGTGCCGATTGGCTACGGCGGTCCGCACGCGGCCTTCTTCGCCACGAAGAACGCGTACACGCGGCTGATGCCGGGCCGCATCATCGGCGTGTCCGAGGACGCGCAGGGCCGCCGGGCGCTGCGCATGGCGCTGCAGACGCGCGAGCAGCACATCCGCCGCGAGAAGGCCACCAGCAACATCTGCACCGCGCAGGTGCTGCTGGCCGTCATCGCCAGCATGTACGCGGTGTACCACGGGCCCCGGGGGCTCAAGGCCATCGCCGAGCGGGTGCACGGGCTCACCGTGCTGCTGGCCACCGGGCTGACGAAGCTGGGCTTCAAGCTCAAGCACGAGCAGTACTTCGACACGCTGCGGGTGGAGCTGAGCACGGGGCAGGTGCGCACGGTGCTGTCTGGCGCCGAGGCGAAGGGGATGAACTTCCGGCGCATCGACGAGCGCACCATTGGCATGTCGCTGGACGAGACGACGCGCGCCTCGGACGTGGAGGCGATCCTCTCGGTGTTCGGCGCGGGCAAGGCGCTGGGCACCTCGCTGGACGAGCTGGGCGCCAGCCTGTCCAGCCCGGTGGCGGACGGACTGCGGCGCAAGAGCGAGTACCTCACGCACCCGGTCTTCAACAGCTACCACTCCGAGACGGAGATGCTGCGCTACATCCGCAAGCTGGAGTCGCGCGATCTGTCGCTCACCCAGTCGATGATCTCGCTGGGCTCGTGCACGATGAACCTCAACGCCACCGCGGAGATGATCCCGGTGACGTGGCCCACCTTCAGCAAGCTGCACCCGTTCGCGCCCCCGTCGCAGGCGTCCGGCTACAAGGTCATCTTCGAGCAGCTGGAGCAGATGCTCACCGAGGTGACGGGGTTCGCCGGGTGCTCGCTGCAGCCCAACGCGGGCAGCCAGGGCGAGTACGCGGGCCTGCTCGTGATTCGCGCCTACCACCAGAGCCGGGGCCAGGGGCAGCGCGACGTGTGCCTCATCCCGTCGTCGGCGCACGGCACCAACCCAGCCACGGCCGTGATGGCGGGCTACCACGTGGTGGTCACCAAGTGCGATGAGCAGGGCAACATCGACATCGCGGACCTGCGCGCCAAGGCGGACGAGTACAAGGACCGGCTGGCGGCGCTGATGGTGACCTACCCGTCCACGCACGGCGTGTTCGAGGAGGGCATCAAGGAGATCTGCTCGATCATCCACGAGCGCGGCGGCCAGGTGTACATGGACGGCGCGAACCTCAACGCGCAGGTGGGGTTGATGAAGCCGGGGCAGCTCGGCGCGGACGTGTGCCACATCAACCTGCACAAGACGTTCTGCATCCCGCACGGCGGTGGCGGCCCGGGCATGGGCCCCATCTGCGTGGCGCCGCACCTGGTGAAGTTCCTGCCGGGGCACGCGGTGATCGCCACGGGCGGCGGCGAGGGCATTGGCGCCGTCTCCGCGGCGCCGTGGGGCAGCGCCAGCATCCTGCTCATCTCGTGGATGTACATCGCGATGATGGGCGGCGAGGGCCTGACGCGGGCGACGAAGATGGCGATCCTCAACGCCAACTACATCGCCAAGCGGTTGGATCCGCACTACCCGGTGCTCTACCGCGGCAAGTCGGGTGGGGTGGCGCACGAGTGCATCGTGGACCTGCGGCACCTGAAGAAGACGGCGGGTATCGAGGTGGAGGACGTGGCCAAGCGGCTGATGGACTACGGCTTCCACGCGCCCACGGTGTCCTTCCCGGTGGCGGGCACGCTGATGATCGAGCCCACGGAGAGCGAGTCCAAGATGGAGCTGGATCGCTTCTGCGACGCGATGATCTCCATCCGCGAGGAGATCCGCGAGATCGAGGACGGCAAGGCGCCCAAGGACAACAACGTCCTGAAGAACGCGCCGCACACGGCCCGGGTGATTACCGCGCCGGAGTGGAACCGGCCCTACTCGCGCGAGAAGGCGGCCTTCCCGGTGAAGTACGTGGTGGACCACAAGTTCTGGCCGTCGGTGGGACGGCTGAACAACGTGCTGGGAGACCGCAAGCTGGTGTGCTCGTGCCCTCCGACCGAGGAGTACATGACGCCGGTGCCGCCGAAGGCGGCGTAGCCGGCGTTACCACCGCGAGCAGGTGAAGCACCGAGGCCGTCTCTCCTGCGGGAGAGGCGGCCTTCGTGTTGGTGCGCCAGAGCTACCTGGGCTCGCCGCCGCCGCTGCTTCCGGGGCTTCCCGGGGGCGGGTGTCCGAACTGCGGGCCCCACATGGCGTGCTCCTCGTCGGCGAAGAGCTGCTCTCGCTGGTTCAGCATGGCCTGGGCCACCGCATAGGCCCACTTGGCCAGCGCTTCCGGGGTGATGGCCCCCACCGAAGGCGGATCGGCCTGCACCAGGCGCGCGGCGAGCGCCTGGCCTGCGAACCAGTCCCGAAGCGTCATCCCATCCACTGCGAACATGGCTTTCACGGTCATCTGCGGCTTCCTCCTGTGGGCTCCCCGTCTACCACTGTGGGCACCCCTCCGGCGCGCCGAGGTGCCACCTACCTGGCACTCGGAGTGATGGCCCCTCAACGCTGCCGGGGGGTGTGTGCTGGCTGCCCCCTTGGCGCTCGGGGGGGCGCTGCCCAACGTCCTTGCGTGGAGGTGGACGGGTGGCGGGGCTCAATGGAAGGCAGTGGGGATTGGTGGCCATCGTCTCGGCCAGCCCAGTGGTGCTCGCGGTGCTCATCGGGCTGATGCAGCCCCTGATGCTGCGGCCCGTGCTGGGCACGCCGGTGGGTGGGCTGAGCTGGCTGCTGGCCTGCGTGTTGGGCGTGGTGGGTGGCCTCCTGTTCGCGCGGGGCCTCGCCAGACAGCCGCGGGGGGTGGACTCTCCGGTGCGGCGCTCGCTGGGGCTGGTGTTCGCGGCGCTGCCTCCCATCGCGCTGTGCATCGCGCCGGCGGTGATGCTGCTGCTGGCCGGGCCCGCCTATGCCACGTCCCTGGCCTACGAGGAGAACGTGAGCCAGCGGGCCGTCACCTCGCTCAACTCCGCCGCGTTCGACTTCGCCAACCAGCTGAAGCGCAGCCTGCCGCGCCGGCTGCCCACGCTGCCCAGCCCCTCACCGCGCTACTGGTGAGCTCAGGGTGAGGCCCGCTCGGGCTCCACGTGGACGACCACGTCCACCACCTGGGGGAAGGCGGTGTGCAGCTGCTGCTCCACCTGGTCCGCCACCTCGTGGGCCTGAGCGGTGCTGAGGTTCGGGTCCACCTCGATCTTCAGATCCACGTAGACGCTGTCCTCCATGCCGCGGCTGCGCACGTCACGGCACGAGCGCACGCCGGGCACGCTCCGGGTGAGCTGGGAGACTTTCTCCACGTCCAGCCGGGCCGAGTCCGAGAGGATGCCCACCGCCTGCCGGACGATGCCGTAGGCCACCCACGCCACGAAGATCATCACCAGCAGCGCGATGACGCCGTCGGCGCGCGGGTAGCCCAGCCACACCAGCCCCAGAGACAGCAGCACCGCCAGGGTGACGAACACGTCCGAGAGGGTGTGGTTGGCATCCGCCAGCAGCAGGGTGCTCTTGAGCTTCTTGCCGTACGAGCGCTCCACGCGGGTGACGGCCAGGTTCACCACCAGGGTGACGCCCATCACCGCGGCCATCATCGGCGTCGCCTGAGGGTGCCGGTCATGCATCAGCGAGTCGAGCGCCATGCGGCCCAGCTCCAGCATGCCGATGCCGATCATCGCCCCGATGCCCAGCGAGGCAATCGCCTCGAACTTGCCGTGGCCATAGGGGTGGTCTTCGTCCGCGGGGCGCGCCGCCGCCGTCATCGCCACCAGCCCGATGATGTTGGAGCTGCCGTCGATGAACGAGTGCAGGCCGTCCGCCGTCACCGAGGCGGAGTGGTGCAGCAGGCCGAAGACGAGCTTGGCGATGGCCACCGCCCAGTTGGCGGCCAGGATGGCCGCGAGCACCTTGCGCACCTTCCGGTTGCGCTCCGCATGGGCGAGCTGAGGGGCTGGAATGGAGGCTTCCACGGGGGCCGCAACCTAACGTCAGTTGGCTTCCCGGAACAGACGCATCCGCGGGCCTCCGCCCATGTCCAGATAGAAGCCGAAGGAGAAGCGCACCTTCGAGTCGGGCTCGAGCAGCCCGGATGGCGGGTTGGGGAAGGGCTGCGCGCGCTGGAACGAGGCGACGGCCTCCAGGTCCAGGAAATCCAGGCCGCTGCTCTTCTCGACCCGGATGTCCTCCAGCGCGCCCTTCTCGTCCAGCGTCACGCTGACCATGGTGACCCGGTCCTTGCCGCTGTAGATGCGGCCGGTGGGATCCCTGCGGCGCAGGTGGACGTTGGGGTTCCAGTGCATGCCCACGCTCTGCTTCACCCGGTTGAAGAAGGGGGCGTGCTTCCACTCGCGCGTGCTCAGCAGCGTCTGGTCTCCCTCCTGCAGGTCGCTGAGGTGATCATTCGGGGCGCCGCCCACCAGCTTGTCCATCACCGCCTGCGAGGGCATCAGCGACGCCACGCCAGGCAGGCCCAGCCGCCCCGCGGAGCCCTCGGTCTCGCTCAGCCCGGTGCCCTGCTCGATGCGCAGCCGCTTGGAGTTGCCCTCCACCTCGTCGCTGCCGGTGCGGTTGGGCACGCTCATCCCGGGCCCGCGCGAGCTCGGGTCCGTCTTCAGCGCGATCTCCTGCTTGCGCTTCACGTCGGGCAGCTCGAAGGCGGACTTGCTCTCGCCCGGCGTCATGGGCGCGTTGTCGTTGCCCTGGCCGCCGTTGCCCGCCAGCTGCGGCTGCTCCACGGAGTCCTGCCCCGGAATGGGCTGGGCCTGGGGCGCGGTCCGCTGCGGCTTGGCGTTGCGGTACAGGGGGGTCGTCTCCCGCGCCCGCGTCTCCTTGTCGACCTTGTTGTCGTTCTCGGCCAGGTACTTCGCGTCCGGAGCCTTCTGGTTGTTGCCCTGCTCGACGGCGACGACCTGGCCCTGGGGCCGCTCCTCCTTCTTCTCTTCTTTCTTCTCCTTGGCGCGGGGCCGCTCGGTCACCTGCGACTTCGAGGACTTGGCCTCTCCCCGGTTCTTCGACCACTCCTCGGCCGAGAGCGGCCGCATGGTGACGGCGCTGGGCTTGCGCGTGAGCTGCTGCTTGTCTCCACCCGGCACGTTCACCTGGATGTAAGAGAGCAGCAGCACGAGGCCCACCAGCACGCCGTGCCCCAGCAGGGCCAGCAGCAAGGCCACGAGGAGCCGTCCAGGGCCCTCCCGCCTACGCTTGCGCCAGTCTGGACCGGTTGAATGCGTGCCCACGTGCGGAATGATAACCCTCGAAGCGCCTTGCTACTCCCGAGCCGTCGCCAAGAGAACAGGGGACCGCTGAAATTCTCCCCAGCTCATGCCCAGAGGAAAGCAGGGGAGGGGGTAACCCCCCGGCCGTCCGGCTTCATTCCCAGGTAGGGGCTCAGTAGATGGGGGCCACCTCCGCGCCATTGTAATAGTGGCGCAGGATGTCCTTGTAGCGCTGGCCCGCCTCGGCCCGGCCGATGGCTCCCGTCTGGCACATGCCCACGCCGTGGCCCCAGCCGCCGCCCCGGAAGAGCCAGCCGGTGAGACGGCCCTCGGCGTCCCGCTGGGCGTCGATCTCCGCCATGCTGCTGTTGAGCATCCCGAAGAGCCGCCGGATGTTCAGCTCCCCACGGATCTGCGTGGCGCCGCGCTCTCCGGAGATGAGCAGCACCCGGGCCCGGCCGGACACGCCCCGCTCCGCGAGTGTCATGGCCTGCACGGGGCCTATGCCCAGCTTCTCGGTGAAGGCGTTCACCTGCGCGGGCGTGAAGCGCTTCTGCCAGCGGAACTTGCTCGGCTGCGCGAAGCTGGACAGCCGGCACGCGGCGGGCAGATCCGTGGCCCCCAGGAACTGCTGCAGGTTGCTGGGCGTGGGGCTTGTCGCGGAGGGCTCCAGCACATCCGGCCGCCCGCGCAGGCTGGGATCCGGCGGATCGTTCCAGACGACGTCATTGTTCTCCGTGTGGCCGCCGCACATGGCGCTGTAGACCGAGTCCACCAGCCGGCCCTCCTTGGAGAAGAGCGCCTCGCCGCGAGTGGCCTCCACCGCCGCGCTGGTGCTGGCGGCCTCACCCGTGCGGCCCCGGTACACGGCGCAGTGCTGCTCCGAGCACAGCAGGTACGGATCCGCCAGGTGCTTGACGCCCACCTTGGCCAGCACCTCGCCCCGGGCCGTCACCGCCTGGGCCTTGAGCGCCTCCATATGAGCGCGGGCGTAGATCTCCGAGGGCACCAGCCCCTTGAGCAGCTCCTCCAGCTTCACCACGTTCACCACCGCCAGCGTGCCGAAGCGATCCACCGTGAGCTGCAGCGTGCCCCGGAAGCCGCGATCCTCGAAGCCGTGGGCGTCATAGCCCACGTTGTGCTCCACCTGCCGCACGTCGAAGCCCGCGCCATTCAGCGTCTCGGCGATGAGCGAGTCCTGCGCCAGCCCGGCCACGTTGCCCTTGGCGTCCAGCACCTCGAGGATGCCGCGCGCGGGGGTGCGCACTTCCTCGAACAGCGTCGTCTGCGCGCCGAACTGGCGCAGCAGCTCCGCCTGGCGCGCGGTGGCCTGCTGAGGCGTCAGCTCCTCGTCCACCAGCAGCAGGTAGCGCCGGTTGTCGATGACCTTGCCCGCGATGCCGTACAGCGCGCCCAGCACGTGTGAGCGCACGGACAGGCCCCGGGCCTGCCACTCCTCCTGCGCCTCGGCCAGGTGCGCCTTGTCCGAGAACCGGAACTCGGCCAGCTGAATGCGGGCGGCGAGCTGCGCGGGCTCTCCCTGCCGTACCCGCACCTTCCACACCGTGCCCTGGGGGGCCTCGAGCACCTTGTCTCCGGGGCCGCCGAAGCGCAGCCGCATCCGTCCCCGGGGAGAGAACGTCACCTCGGGGCGGGCCTCCATCAGCCGGATGGGCACCTGCGGCTCGCCGCCCCGGAAGTCTAGCCGCTTCACGTCCATGGGGGCCGCCAGCCCCTGAGACAGCGGATCCTCGTCGGGCATGGGCGGAGCAGCGGGGGCCTGGGCCGGCTTGGAGCCGCGCCCGGGGCTCTGGCTGGGCGTGGCTTGCCCAGGCGCAGGCGTGGAGGGCTGCGGCGGGGTGGCGCAGGCTGCGAGCAGCAGGGCGAGGACGGTGGGGACGGCCTTGAGCACGGAGGAGATGACCGTAGCCGCGCTGGGCAACGGCCGCCACTTCGAGGGCTCGCCAAGTCGCCTGCCCAGTGGGCTCCGAGACGAATAGTGCAGCCAGGGCCACGCGTTGGGTCTGCTCATCCAACTTCTAGGAGGCAATCTGATGCGGAAGTCCCCTGCGGCCTTTATGGCCGCTTGCCTGCTCTCACTGGGCCTGTGGGCCTGCCAGCCCGGAGATACGGGCACTTCGACCGAGGAGTCAGCCAATCCTCCGTCCATGGGCGAGCCCCGTAGCGCCGCCCCCAACGCCGCTCCGGCGCCTGCGTCCGCCAATCCCCAGAGCCCCGCGTCCCCCGCGTCCCCCGCGGCTCAGGAGGGTTCCATCCAGGCGGTCCCCGTGGGTGCGCAGCCCGTGCCGAACACCCCGGTGGCGAACCTGCCGGCGCACGAGGGCCATGGGCCCATCGCCACCCAGCCAGGCACCCAGCCCACCGCCCCCGAGGCCCCCGCGGCCAAGTTCGCGCATGAGTGGGTGGTGCGTCCCACGGGCAGCGACACGGCCGAGGGCAACGCCGCTCACCCCTTCCAGACCATCTCCAAGGCCTTGAGCGTGGCGGGGCCGGGCGATCTCATCCGGGTGCTGGCCGGCGAGTATCGCGAGCGCCTCGTCCTGGGGGCCAACGTGAAGGCGGGCACTCCCGAGGCGAAGATCACCCTGCAGGGTGAGGGCAAGCCGCGCCTGCTCCCCAGCGGCGACGCGGGCGCGCTCATCCAGGTGCGCCGGCCCAACTGGATCATCGACGGCTTCGAGATCGATCTGCAGCGCGCGCCGCAGTTCGCCGTCACCTTCGAGGGAGACGTGAAGGGCTCGGTGCTGGCCAACTCGGAGCTGCACCACGGCACGTCCGGTGGCGCGATTACGACCTATGGCAATGCCACGGGCGCCATCATCGAGAACAACCACATCCACAGCTTCGTGAAGAAGACGGGCGACCAGGACTCGCACGGCGTGGTGGTGCAGCCGACGTCGCGCGACATCACCGTGCGCAACAACGACATTCACGACAACTCGGGTGACTCGGTGCAGTGCCTGGGGCCCGAGGGCTTCAGCACCCTGCCGCCGGCCAAGGGGCTGGTGGTGGAGAACAACCACTTCTACAACAACCGTGAGAACGCCATCGACATCAAGACGTGCCACGACGTGGTGATCCGCAGCAACCGGATGCACCGCTTCAAGCCGTCGGCGACGGCCAAGGGTGACGCGCTGGTGGTGCACTACTCGGCGCGCAACGTGCTCATCGAGAACAACGAGGTGTACGACTCGGGCAAGGGCATCTCGGTGGGCGGTAACCGCTCCGGCCCCATGCCCACGGGCATCGTCATCCGGCGCAACCGCGTGCACGACATCACCAACCAGGGTGGCGGCGAGGGCTCCGGCATCCGCCTGGAGAACTCCGTGGGCACGGTGGTGGTCAACAACACGATTACGCGCGTGGCCTCCGCGGCGCTCGTGCTGGGCCACGGTACCGGCGGCCCCACGCAGAACGTCCGGGTGGAGAACAACATCATCGACGCCAAGGTGGCGGTGAGCCTGGGGCCTCAGAGCCCGGGCATGAAGATGGGCTTCAACCTCTTCCCGGTCAGCGCCCAGTTCGACACGGGCAACCAGGTGGTGGGCGTGGACGCCTTCAAGGAGACCACGGGGGATGTGACTTCGGTGGCCGCGGACCCGCGGCTCTCTCCGGAGCTCAAGCCCGAGGGCCCCGCCGTGGACACCGGCACCAACGTGGGCCTGCCGTTCTGTGGCAGCGGCCCTGACATCGGCGCCGTCGAAGTCGGCTGCTAGAAGTCGCTGCTGGAAAAAAACGAAGGCCCGATGCGACGCGAAGTCACATCGGGCCTTTGTTTTTGTGAGGCGCCACCCGGATTCGAACCGGGGAATGAGGGTTTTGCAGACCCTTGCCTTACCACTTGGCTATGGCGCCACAGCCAGGGAGCGGTCTTATACGAAGACCGCTACCGCCCGGTCAAGGAAGCATCAACGCCCCTTGCGTGGCTCCTCCGCTAGCATCGCCCCCGGGCAACCCTGCTCACCAGGAGAGGTTCGCGGATGCTGCACGGCTACGGGCTGTACCAGGAGGAGCACGAGGCCTTCAGACGCACGGTGCGGGCCGTAGTGGACAAGGAAATTCTACCCTTCGTCCAGGACTGGGAGGCCCGGGAGGAGTTCCCCCGGGAGCTGTTCCTTCGCTTTGGCGAGCTGGGCTTCCTGGGCCTGAAATACCCCGGGGAGTACGGCGGCTCGGCCGCTGGGGAGCTGTACGAGGCAGTGCTCCTGGAGGAACTGGGCCGGTGTGGCTCCGGAGGTGTCTCCGCGGGCCTGGCCGGTCAGTTCACCATCGCCACCGGCCCCCTGCACCTGTTCGGCACGCAGGCGCAGAAGCGCCGCTTCCTCGCCCCCGCCATCCGCGGGGAGAAGATTGGCGCCCTGGGCATCACCGAGCCCGACGCTGGCTCCGATGTGGCCGGCCTGCGCACCACCGCCGTACGGGACGGGGACCATTACCTCGTCAACGGCTCGAAGACGTACATCACCAACGGGGTGCGCGCGGACTTCGTGGTACTGGCGGTGAAGACGGATCCCCAGGCGGGCCACAAGGGCCTGTCCATGCTGATCCTCGAGAAGGGCACTCCGGGCTTCACCGTGGGGCGCAAGCTGCAGAAGCTGGGCTGGCGCGCCTCGGACACCGCGGAGCTGTTCTTCGAGGACTGCCGCGTGCCCGCCGAGAACCTGCTGGGCCAGGAGGGGCAGGGCTTCTATCAGATCATGGGCAACTTCCAGTGGGAGCGCCTCTCGCTGGCGCTGGGCGCGCTGGGGGCCATGGAGGACATGCTCGAGCAGGTGATGGCGCACGTGAAGCAGCGCCGCGCCTTTGGCCAGCAGCTCAGCGGCTTCCAGGTGGTGCGCCACAAGCTGGCGGACCTGTTCACCGAGCTGGAGTGCGCGCGTCAGCTCACCTACCACGCGCTGCGCCTGCACGTGGGCGGGCAGTACGCCGTGGCCCAGACTTCCATGGCCAAGAAAGTCGCCACCGAGACGGCCTGCCGCGTGGCCGATGCCTGCCTCCAGCTGCACGGGGGTGCCGGCTACATGATGGAGTATGACATTCAGCGTCATTGGCGCGATGCGCGCCTGGGCCCCATCGGCGGTGGCACCAGTGAGGTGATGAACGAGATCATCGCCAAACAGTTGGGACTGTGACGCGGCGCCCCACGGGGAGGGGCAGACAGCCAGGCACGGCGGAACAGGCCTCCAGCGCTTCGGGTTCCCACTGATGGATGCCCGCAGTGGAGGTTCTTCATGGAGCTTCGCATCCCCTGTGCCGAGCTGTACCTCAGGCTTGGGGAAGACGATGTCCTGGTGCTGGACTGCCGCTCTTCCCGGGACTGGGAGCAGCTGGAGTTCCACATTCCTGGTGCCCTGCGGATGACCCCGGAAGAAGTCGTCCGGGACCAGGGCGTGCTCCCGGATGATGAGCTGATCGTCCTATGTGGTTGTGAGTCGGATGCGGAAGCGGTGCTAAGGCTCTGCCAGCTGCTGCTGCTGCGCGGCCGCAACGCCGTCTTCATCCCGGGCGGCATCCATACCTGGGTGACCGAGGGCTTTCCCACCGAGCGGCACCGGAGCCGGCCGCATGTTCCCGTGAACGCTCCGCGTGAAGCCGGAGCCGAAGGGTGGTAAGGAGCGCCCGTCCCACGGGAGATAACGCACCATGTCGAAGCTCCGCGCCGTCCTGATTGGAGCTACTGGCCTTGCGGGCCAGCAGTTCATCGCCGCGCTGCAGAACCACCCCTTCATCGAGCTCACCGGACTGGCGGCCTCTCCGCGCTCGGCGGGCAAGCCCTACGCCGAGGCGCTGCGCACCGCCAACGGCATGACGGCCTGGTTCGTGCCCGAGCCGCTGTCGGCGCAGCTGGCGAAGATGACGGTGGTGAGCGGCGATGACGTGAAGGGCAAGGACTACGACATCGCCTTCTCCGCCGTGGAGGCGGACGTGGCGCGCGAGCTCGAGCCCCGGCTGGCCAAGGACATCCCGGTGTTCTCCGCCGCGAGCGCCTTCCGCTACGAGGCGGACGTGCCGCTGCTGATTCCTCCCGTCAACGCCGCCCACGCCCCGCTCATCCGCGAGCAGCAGCGCCGCCGCGGCTTCAAGGGCTTCATCGTCCCCATCCCCAACTGCACCACCACGGGCCTGGCCATTACCCTGGCGCCCCTGGCCGAGCGCTTTGGCGTGAAGGCGGTGCTGATGACGAGCATGCAGGCCATGTCCGGCGCCGGCCGCTCGCCGGGCGTCATCGGCCTGGATATCCTCGACAACGTCATCCCCTTCATCCCCAAGGAGGAGCACAAGGTCGAAGTCGAGACGAAGAAGATCCTCGGCTCGCTCCAGGCGGACGGCGCTTCCATCGCCGGCCATGACGTGAAGGTGTCCTGCACCTGCACCCGCGTGGCGGTGCTCGAGGGCCACACCGAGTCGGTGTTCGTGTCCCTGGGCAAGAAGGCCACCGTGGCCGAAGTGACGGCCGCCATGCGCGAGTGGAAGGGCGCCGAAGTCTCGCGCAACCTGCCGTCGGCTCCTCCCCAGTGGATCGAGGTGCTGGAGGATCCGTTCCGGCCTCAGCCCCGCCTGGACCGCGACACCCATGGAGGCATGGCCACCACGGTGGGCCGGGTGCGCGAGGACGGAGTGCTGGAGAATGGCTTCAAGTATCTGCTTGTGTCCCACAACACGAAGATGGGCGCGGCCAAGGGCGCCATCCTGGTGGCCGAGCTGATGCGGGCCCAGGGGCTGCTGGGCTGAGGGGCAGGCTGCCTGAATTCAGGTGGCCATCGCCGCTAGAAACCGTTTACTGTGCGCGCCCGCTGATAGCTGGCGCTGAGGAGAATGTTTCAATGGCTTACGTCGTCGCCGAGCCGTGCATCAAGTGCAAGTACACCGACTGTGTCGAGGTCTGCCCGGTCAACTGCTTCTACGAGGGGGCCAACTTCCTCGTCATCCACCCGGATGAGTGCATCGACTGCGGCGCCTGCGAGCCCGTGTGCCCCACCAAGGCCATCTTCCCCGAGACGGACCTTCCCGCCGAGTGGGCCGAGTACAAGGCGCTGAACGCGGACCTGTCCACCCGGTGGCCCAACATCGCCGAGAAGCGCGAGGCGCTGCCCGAGGCCGAGGAGTTCAAGGACAAGAAGGGCAAGCGCCAGCTGCTTGATATCGCCCCCGGCGGCAAGCGCTAGCCTCACGGGCCGTGCCGCTGTGCACAGGGCTCTCCGCCTCCGGGCGCGAGGGCCCTTTGTGCGTCTGAGCTCACTCCGCGCGCAGTGAGCGCAGCCGCAATCCCCGGGCCTCCAGCCCGTCGCGGATGCGGGTGAGCTCCTCCTGGGCCAGTGGGCCTCCGCGGCCCTGAATGCGCAGCGACACCTCACGGGGGCCGGTGCGCTCGAGCTCCACCGTGGCCGCCAGCGGGCCCCCGAGGCTCAGCCGCAGCGCGGGCCGCTGAGAGCGCACGAACAGCTCGATCTTCTCGATGAGCGCCATCGCCGCCTGAGCCTGGACCTGGGCGCTCGGGGCCTGCGGGGCCGCCGCGCCCGCCGCGCTGATGGTGAGCCGGGCCTCGCCCGTGACGACAGGCCCCTCGGAGGGCGCTGGCTGGCGGAAGGGCTCGGCGAGGGGGGCCGCGGCGCGAGCGGTGGAAGGCGGCGCCGGCTCGCAGAGGAACTCGCGCCCCAGCTCGCGGGAGATGAGCTCGGAGACGCGGTGCTCCGTCCGTTCCTGGGACACCCCCTGCGCCTCGGTGCGGGTGGTGCGCAGCCGCTGGGCCTCGGTGTTCATCACCTGGCGCACCTGCCCGAGGTTCTCCGGGTGGGCCAGGGCCGTACGGGACGTGGCGAGCACGGGCCCTGGGGCCATGACGGTACCGGGTGGCCGGGAGCCGCCGGGCAGCGGGGACGTAGGGCGCCCAGTCGGGGCGGGAAGCTGGGGCAAGGGCTTGCCAGCGGGAGGCGCGGCCGAGCCCGGAGGAGGCGCTGGCGTTCGGGGAACGCCGGCAAGAGAGGCTCCTATCTGCTGGAGCGTCCGGAGAAATTGTCCCTGAGCCGGTGAGGCCTTCACCGGTGCGGTCTGCTCGTGAGCGTGGACTTTCATCAACCCCTCGCGGCTGTGGTGCGGCGAGGGGGAAAGCACGGACCGTGCCAGGCTCCGGCTCAGAGCGGCCCAGCGTGGGCCGTCTCCAGCGGCGGACGGGTCCGTCCGGAAAGCGGGACGGGGCTCAGCGGCGCTTGCCGAAGCCGCCAGGCTGAGTGGGCGCGGTGCCGGACAGCTCGTTGTAGGCCACCGGGCAGGCCGCGGTGGCGTTCGGATCGACGATGAGCGCGCCCTGGGACCAGTCCCGGTCCACGAAGAGCAGCGCGTCGCGCAGCTCCACGTCGATGAGGCCCTTCTTGTCCTTCTTGTACTCCCAGAAGCGGCCCCGCACGAGCAACCGGGCGCCCTTGGGTACCTGATCCAGGTTGATGTACTGCTTGTCGCTCAGCCGCGCGCTCAGCGTGATGCCCTTGGGCTTCTGCTGCGCGCCGCCAAAGATCTGCAGCGCGCCCGCGTTCGGGTCGGGCGGGTACCAGACGAGCCGGGCGATGAGGGCGGGCGGCTCGTTGTCCACGGGAGCCCCACGCTTCGGCTTCTTCTTCTTCTCCATCGCCGCGTCGATGAACTCGAGCCCGCCGAAGACGACATCCCGGTCGATATAGGTGTCGCGGAAGACGGCCTCGGCGGTGCTGGCGGCGGTGGCGTTGGCGCGCAGCACCTCGACTTCATAGCGCTCGCGCAGCATGGGCAGGGTGAGCAGGAAGCTGTCCACCGGCTTGATGCCGTCGGCCAGGAAGCGCAGCTTGCTCACGTCGATCTGCGGCGCGGAGGCCTGGGACATCACCACCGCGGTGTCCAGCCAGTCCTGGGACAGCTTCCGGTCGATGAGCACCCGGCGCACCATGGAGATGAAGTAGGCGCTGCCGGGGAAGCGCTGGTTGGACATCTGCCCGTTGAGCGCCTGCACGAGCATGGGATCCAGGTAGAAGTTCTCGTCGCGCTTGTGCAGGTAGACGCTCGTCTCGCCCAGCAGCGTCAGCAGGCCTCCCACGAGCTGCTCGCAGTTGGGATCCCGGGTGCCCTGCATGAGCACCTGGTGCACCTTGGATCTCTTGAAGCGCCGGTCCATCTCCTCCTCCTTGAAGACCGGAGGGGCCCCAGGGTTGAAGAGTTGCGCGACAGCGGGCAGCGGCAGCAGCCCCAGAACGAGAGCGAGGAAGGCGGGTCTCATTGGCCCCAGATTATCACGGCGCCGGGACGTGAACGGGCTCGTTGGACGGGGGCAGGGGCGCGGGAGAGGACTGGAGCACGAGGAGGACGGCCACCACCTCCAGCAGCCCGGCCACCGCGAAGAGGGCGTGCCCACCCAACAGGTGAAAGCCCGCTCCGGACAGCATGTTCCCCAGCAGCCCTCCGACGCCGAAGGTCATCGCGGCGAACAGGCCCTGGCCCGAGGCGCGCAGGTGAGGGGGCACCCGGCGCGCCATGAAGGCCACGCTGGCGACGTAGAAGACCCCGAAGGTCATGCTGTGCAGCACCGACAGCCCCACCAACAGGGTGGGGGAGCTGACCAGGGACATGCCCACCCACCTGAGCGCGCTCAGCCCGAAGGCAACCCCCAGCAGGTGCCGGGGCGCGATGCGGTGGGCGAAGCGCGGGTAGAGGATCATCGCCGGCACCTCCGCCGCCACGCCGACCCCCGCCGCCAGGCCCACCACCCACGGAGGCATGCCCTGGCCCAGGATGTGGATGGCCAGCATCCCGTTGTAGGGCGCGCAGGCCATCCAGTGCAGGCAGGTGGCCGCTAGCAGCCACCGCAGATCCGTGTTGTCCCGCAGCAGCCGCAGGCCCGCCAGCGGATGGTGAGAGGTGCCCGGCGAGGCACCGGAGCGCAGGCTCAGGCTCCACAGCGCCAGCAGCACCAGCAGCGCCAGCGGCACCGCCACCGCGAGCCGGCTCATCTCCTTCGACACCAGCCCGAACGTGGTGGAGAAGAGGATGAAGCCCAGCGAGCCGAACAGGCGCACGTGAGAGTAGCTGCCACCCAGCAGGTTCACCCGGTTGAGGGTCAGACTGTCCACCACGGGGGTGATGGACGAGGCGAAGCAGGCGTACGCGGCCAGCGTGAGCGCCAGCGCCGGGAACGCCGTCACCCCCAGCAGCGGCGCGAAGCAGAGCGCCGAGCCCACCGTGAGCAGGGTGAGCACATGGCTGAGCCGCCCTGTCCGGTCCGCCAGGTGTCCCCACAGCGGCGGGGTGAGCAGGGAGGCGAGGGGCCCCAGCGAGAGCAGGAAGCCCACCTGCGTCGTCGACAGCTCCAGGGAGCGCAGGTAGGCAGGCAGAAAGGGCAGCGTGACGCCAATGGCGCCAAAGTAGAGGAAGTAGAAACCGACGAGGGGTAGCCGCCCGGCCACCTGGGGAGGATTCATCTCTGGGAGAGGGGCCTTATCACGGCCTCCCGCTTTTCCGGCTGTTTGATGCTCGGGCTTTTGTGTACCTTGCCGACGACATGTCCGACTCGGAGAACATTCAGGCCGTCACCCTCGTGCCCATCAAGGACGAGGCGGAACTCTTCCAGTCGCTGGCCATCCGCGAGGTGGTGTTCATCGAGGAGCAGCACGTCCCCGAGGGCATCGAGCGCGACGCGGAGGACGCGAAGGCCTACCACCTGCTCGCCTTCCAGGGCGGCCATGCCGTGGGGACCGGCCGGCTGGTGATGTTGCCGCAGGCTCCCGGGGGGCAGAGCGGCACGTGGGCGCAGATTGGCCGCATGGCGGTGCTGCAGGCGCACCGCAAGGCCAAGGTGGGCTCCAAGCTGCTGCTGGCGCTGGAGGAGGAGGCGCGGCGGCGCAACGTCACCGGCATCCTGCTGCACGCGCAGCTGTTCGCGCTCGAGTTCTACAAGAAGCACGGCTACGAGGCGGTGGGCAGCGTCTTCATGGAAGGCGGCATCGAGCACCTGGCGATGCAGAAGAAGCTCTAGCCTCAGCGCCGCGGAGGCCGGGGCGCCGGCGGCTGCGCATGGCGCGGATCCTCGGGCCAGCTGTGCCGGGGGTACTTGCGGCACAGCTCCTTGCGGATGGCCGGGTAGTGCCGCTCCCAGAAGCCCGCCAGATCCGTCGTCACCTGCACCGCGCGCATGTTGGGCGCCAGCAGGTGCAGCACCAGCGGCACCCGGCCCGCGCACACGCTGGGGCCCTGGGCCATGCCGAAGAAGTCCTGCAGGCGTGACTCCACCCAGGGCGGCTTGCCCGGCTCGTAGTGCACCTTCACGCCGCGGCCTCCGGGCAGGGTGACGCGCTCGGGGGTGTGGTTGGACAGCAGGCGCGCCTGCTCGGAGGTGAGGCGCGCCTGAAGCGCGTCGATCAGGGACACGCCCTCCAGGTCCGCGAAGCTGCGCGCTCCGGAGCACAGCGACGCCAGCGAGTCGCGCAGGAAGGTGTTGTCCACGGTGGGGAAGCCCGCCTCGGGGAAGGCCTGGGCCAGCAGGGCCACGCGGGTGCGCCACTGCGTGAGGGCCTCGGGATCGGCAAAGCGCTCGGGGCCCGCGGCCAGCGCGGCCTCCACCAGCACCCGGGCGGCCGCTTCCGAGGGCGGCGCGGGGGTGCGCGTCTCCTCCAGCACGAGGTTGCCGTAGGCCAGGCGCGTCATGCGCTCGACGCGGCGGGCCTCGGCGTTCCACTGCAGGGCGTCCAGCTCCTCCAGCGCGTCCGGGTAGAGATCCAGCAGCCACTCGGGCTCGACGGAGCTGGCCAGGCGCACCATGGCGCCACGGCCAGGGCGCTCCTCGGCATCCACGGCGACCATCAGCTCGGCGTCCTGCACCACGCTCTGTTCGGACAGCGTGGCGGTGCCGCCTCCGAAGAGCAGCAGCTCGGGAGCGCGGGGCCGGCGCCGCCTGGCGACGCGATCCGGGTAGCCGGCGAGCACGCTCAACATCAGCGCCTCTTCCACGGCCTCGGGGCGGTCGGGCCGCTTGCCAGCGTCTCGCGTGGCGCGCCGCAGCTGCTTCTGCACCCGGTCCACCGCCTGGACGGCGCCGGGCTCCAGCGCGAGCGAGTGCAGGCGCCCCGAGGCGAAGTCCGCGCGGGCGGCCTCACGGAAGCGCTCCAGCAGCTCCAGCAGATCCGAGGGCCCGCTGACGACGGAGGACGAGCGCCCCGGGCCTCCGAGGTTCGCCCGGGCCTCGCGGCGGATGTCCCGCTCGCCCATGAGCGCGGCGAGCAGGGCCGCATCGGCGCCCACGCCCCGGCGCTCACCCTCCACGATGATGCGGGCCTGACGCGGGTGAACGGGGAAGCGCAGCAGCCGGTGGCCAATGTCGGTGACGCCGCCCTGGGCATCCACCGCGCTCAGGCGGCGCAGCAGCGTCTCGGCGGCCTCCAGGGCCGCGGCGGGAGGCGGCTCGAAGAAGGGGAAGGAGGCCAGCTCCTTCACGCCCGAGGCGCGCAGGGCGAGCACGGTCTCCGCCAGATCGACGCGGCGGATCTCCGGAGCATCCTGCTCGGGGCGCCCATCGAAGTCGTGCTGGGTGTACAGGCGCAGGCAGTGTCCGGCGCGGGTGCGGCCGGCGCGGCCCGCGCGCTGAGTGGCCGAGGCGCGGCTCACCTTGGACAGCTTGAGCGTGGGCAGGCCGGACCAGGGCGAGTGCGAGGCCACGCGGGCCAGCCCCGTGTCGATGACGACGGCGACGCCGTCGATGGTGACGGAGGTCTCCGCCACGTTGGTGGACAGGATGATCTTCCGGCGCGGGCTGCGGCGCACGGCCCGATCCTGCTCGGCGGGAGGCAGGTCTCCGTGCAGGGGCAGCACGTCCACGCCGTGGCGCTCGGCGAACTCGGCGCAGGCGTCCCGGGAGCGGCGGATCTCTCCGGCGCCTGGCAGGAAGACGAGGATGTCCCCATCGATGCCCGCGGTGAAGACGCGCTTGATGGCCGAGAGCACCTGCACATCCAGGTGCCGCTCATCAGCGGTGGGCAGATACTCCAGGCTCACATCGAAGCGGCGGCCCTCGGAGCGCAGGCCGGGACAGCCACCCAGGTAGGCGCGGATGGGCTCGGCTTCGAGCGTCGCGGACATGACGACGATCTTGAGGTCTGGGCGTGGGCCCTCCTGCAGCCGCCGGAGCATCGCGAGCGAGACATCGGCGGACAGGTGGCGCTCGTGGAACTCATCGAGGACCACGATGCCCACGTCCCGCAGGCCGGGATCGGTCAGCAGCCGCCGTCCGAGCACGCCCTCGGTGACGAAGGACATGCGCGTCTTGGGCCCTCGCACGTCCTCGAAGCGGACCTGATAGCCGACGGTCTCTCCCACGCGCTCGCCCAGATCCTCGGACACGCGCTGAGCGGCGAGCCGGGTGGGCAGCCGCCGGGGCTGAAGGACGACGATCTCCTTCTTCTGCCCGAGCCCCGCCTCCAGCAGCGCGCGCGGCACCCGCGTCGTCTTGCCCGCGCCCGGGGGAGCCTCCAGCACGAGCGAGCGTGAGGCTCGCAGCGTGGAGACGATCTCCGGCAGCAGTGGATCGATGGGGAGGGCGACTTCGGGCATGGCCGTCTCAGGGCGTCTCGTCGGAGGAAGGCTTGGGCTCGGCCTTCTTGCGCCCACGGCGGGCGGGTTTGGGCTCCTCGGCGCTGGGCTCGGGGGCAGCAGCCTCGGGAGCAGGCGCCGCGGCCAGCGGCTCGGGCGCGGGCGGAGCCGCCACCGGCTCAGGCTCAGGCTCCGCGGGCGGCTCGGCGGCGGGCTCCGAGGCGTCCAGGGACGGCTCTTCGCCCACGGAATCGGGACTGCCTTCGACGCCCGGCTCCTCGAGGCCGAAGGGCAGGCCACGGCCGGCGCGGCGCTTGGGCTTGGCGGCAAGCCCCGTGGAATCGAAGGCTCCCGGCACGGGGACGAGGGCGGCCTCGGCGAGCAGCCGGGCTTGGCGCACGGAGATGTCCAGGCGCTCACCGATGGCGACCAGCTCCATGCGCAGGGGCAGGGCCTGCGCGTCCGAGAGGGTGGCGGGGGTGAGGCTGGCCTGCCACGAGGCATGAGTCCTGGCGACCTGCTCCACGACGGGGCGGACGATGCCGAAGTCGTCTTGCGTGAAGATGCGGGTGACGTAGCTGGACTTCAGGCGGCGCTCGTACGCGGCGGCGAACTCGTTGACGGCCTCCTGGGGCGCGCGGCGCAGCTGAGGGAACTTGAGGTGAGGGAACAGCGCCTCGATGACGGGGGCGCGGCTGCTGGCGGCGAAGGTGATACCCGCGTGGAGCTTCTCCAGCGAATCCACCCACAGGTTCTGCTGCTGGAAGGAGAACTCCTCCCGGGCCTCTTCCAGCTCGGGCAGGTCCTTGGCGCGCTCGATCAGGGCCGGAGCGGGCTTCAGCGCCTCGCGCACCAGCCGCAGGGCGGTGGCCATCCACTCCTTCTCGGTCTCGAGCCCTTCGCGCTCGGCGATCACGTCACTCGCGGTGGCGAGCCGGGCCTCGAACGCCTCGGCGAAACGGATGAGATCGTAGGCTTCCAGCGTGGACAGCGACATGCGGTGGGACTCCTCGGGCGGGCGGGGGAGATACCACACCCGGAGGCAGGGGCTATCGGTCCAGCAGCAGGGCGTCCAGGGCTCCACGCTCGGTGAAGTCCGTGAAGGCGAAGTCGGCGCCGGACTCGCGCAGCTGAGCGGCGGTGAAGTTGCCCGTGCCCACGCCGATGCAGAGCGCGCCAATGCCCTTGGCGGCGGCGACATCCTTGGGCGTGTCTCCGATGACCACCACCCGGCACTTCTCCAGGGGCGCGGCCAGCAGCTGCGCGCCGCAGCGGGCGCCGTGACGGATGAGCTCCACGCGGTCCTCGTGATCACACCCGAAGCCGCCGAAGGAGAACTGATCGTAGATGCCCACGCGCTCCAGCTTCACCCGGGCGCCCTCGCGCACGTTGCCGGTGCCCAGGCCCACGGCGATGCCCTGGCGGGCGCGGGACTCGGCCACGGCCTCGCGCATGCCGGCATGGACGAAGTAGTCGCGAGCGTCCGTGCGGTCCACCTCCTCATTGAGGAACGAGAGGTAGCACTGGATGAGCGCGTCGATGGCCTGGGGATTGTCCTCCGCGCCGATGATGCTCAGCGCCTTGCGGACGATGGCGCGATCGGTCATCCCGGACAGGCTGAAGGAATCACACGCGTCACGGCGGCCATGGAGCTTCTCGAAGGCGCGCGACATGGCTCGACGGCCCGCGCCCCCGGTGGTGACGAGGGTGCCATCGATGTCGAAGAGCAGAACGGTGGGACGCATGGCTTCCCATCTAACGAATGCGCCTGGCTGAAGCGAGCCCCAAGGCAGCGCGGGGGCCAGGCGCCCGGCGGGTACGGCTCAGGGCTCGACGAAGGTGAGCCCCTGCTGAAGGGCCTCTCGTACCGATTGAGCCTCCTCGATGGGCAGGCGCTCCTCCAGGGCCTGCTGGACCTGAGTGCCACCCAGCCGCCCGAGCGTTCGGGCCGCGGCGGCGCGTACGTCCTCGTTCCGATCCTCGAGCAGCGGCAGCAGGGTGGAGACGGCCTCGGTGCCCACGCGCAGCCCCAGCGCGGTGACGGCACTGGCGCGCAGGGTGGACTGAGCCGCGGTGTCCTGAACGAGCGCACGCAGCCGCTCGGAGGCCTGCGGATGATCCACCGCGGCCATGGAAGTGACAGCCCGGGCCCGTTGAGGCGCGGGCGCCCGGGGATCGGCGGCCAGCTCCTCGAGCACACCCAGGGCGGCGGGCCCCAGGGGCTTCCAGTCAGTTTCGTACGGAGGAAACGCCTCGGGGCGCTCGAGCAGCGAGGCCACCTCCGAGCGCAACCCGCGCGAGGGCGAGGCGGAAACGAGCGGCGCGGGGCTCAGCAGCAGCAACGCGGCGAATGCCAGGGCCCCACGCTTCACGGCGGTGAGGCCCGGGTGGGCAACACCCAGCGGGGCGGTCGGCATGGGCATGCGAGGCTCCTCCGGTTCGGGGCCTACCTTATACGCCGTCAGGCGGCCAGGCTCGATGGGCCCGAGAACTTTCGTTGAAAGTGGATAGTTGAACTGAACCCCCTAGCCGCTATCGTCACGAGCGCCATGGCCGGACGCGTCTTCTTCTTCCTGCAACACGCCACGTACGAGCCCGCGTTTCAAGCGGCCTCCATGGGGATTACGGCCGCGGCCATGGGCGACGAGGTGTACTTCGTCTTCGCCTTCGATGCGCTGCGGCAGCTGGTGCGTGGCACCTTCGGCCTGCCCCACAGCGAGAAGGAGCGCGCCGAGAGCGCCCGGGCCGAAGGGCTCGGGGTGCCCACTCCCGGACGGATGCTCGAGGAGGCCCGCTCGCTGGGCGCCAGGCTCATCGCCTGCGACACCACGGTGCGCATCTGCGGCTTCGTCCCACAGGAGCTGGAGGGCACGCTGGACGAGGTGATGGGGCTGGCCTCGCTCTGGCGGTTGACAGAGGGCGCACGCACGCTTGCTCTGTGAGTGTTGTCACCTGGATTGGAACTTCACAGTCCCGGCGATATGCCCTATGGGTGGGCGCTGTCGTTGTAGCCTCGGCGGCGAGGGCCACGTTAATCTGGCCCGGCCCGTTTGATTTTCTCGAACCTGAACTGCGCGGGGGCCGGTCCCCGCGCGAGGAAGACCGCACCTATGCGCGCCAAGCTGATTCTTTTGAGCGCCTTCGCCCTGGGCATCTTCGGAGGCTCGCTCGCGTCTGGCTGCCAGACGTATGACTTCGAGCCCGTTGATCCCCTGGCGATCGCGCAGACCACCAAGGGCGACATCATCCGCGCCCGCTCGCTGAAGCCCAACATGATGGTGCTGCTGGACACCTCGGGCTCCATGACGTTGCCGGCGGACGCGTCGCTGTCGGCCTGCCGGGTGGCCAACCCTCCCAACCCCGCGCGCCCGCTGTGCGGCGATGCGGGCAATCCGCCGTGTGACGTGAACTCGTGCCCCACGCGCTGGAGCGAGCTGCGCACGGCCATGAACACCTTCCTCTCCACCAGCGGCAGCGTGGCGCGGCTGGGGCTGACGACCTATCCGGACACCGCCGCTGGCGGCCAGTGTGGCGCTTCCTCTCAGGTGCGTATTCCCATTCCGCAGATCGATGACGCGGACACCGCGGGGCTGCAGAGCACGGCAAGTTCGATCTCCAACGTGATCCTCAACCAGATCGCGCTCAATGGTCAGGGTGGCCCCACGGGCGGTACGCCCACCAGCCTGAGCCTGCAGTTCGTGGGCAATCAGCCTGAGCTGCAGGCGCAGGATCGCGACGACTTCGTCCTGCTGCTGACGGACGGTCTGCCCAACTGCAACCCGAGCAACCCCAATGGCGGCAACGCCACCTCGTGCCGGTGCACCCAGAACCCGTGCCCGACCAGCTACCCGTCGCTGCTGTGCCTGGACAAGGACGCCTCGGTGGCGGCGGTCACCAACCTGCAGACGCAGCGGGCCATCCGCACCATCGTGATCGGCTTCGGCGCGGACTTCACCAACCCCGCTCCGGAGACCCAGGCGGGCGCCGAGACGCTCAACGCGATGGCCGTCGCGGGTAACTTCCCGCGCACCAGGGCGTGCACGACCAACACCGACTGTGGCGCCAATGACACCTGCGACACCACGGCCCGGGTGTGCAACCGGCGCTTCTACCTGGCCTCGAACCAGGCCGAGCTGCGCGCGGCGCTCGACGAGATCGCCAACCTGGTGGGCAACAAGGACGTGTGCCTGCTCGAGCTGGATCCGACCCAGCGTCCTTCGGACGACAACCTGATCGTCGTGTACCTGGGCAACGAGAGCGATGCGACGCTGCCTCCGCTGCCCAAGGTCTCCTCGACGGGCGAGCCAAACTGGGAGCTCAACGCCCGAGGCGTTCAGTTCCTGGGCGCCGCGTGTGCGCGGATTCAGTCCTCGACGGTGGCGAACCCGGTGAAGAGAGAGGTTCGTGCGGTTCAGCGCAAGTAGTGTCTGAGTGGCTTTACCCGGGGCAGGGCGGCGGTTAAGAGGAGTCTCGCCGTCGCCCGCCCATGAAGATCACGATCCTCTCGCGCTCCGCTTCGATTCCGTCCACCCGGCGCCTGGTCGAGGCCGGGCGCGCGCGAGGCCACCAGGTCCGTGTGCTCAATCCGGGCCGCGTGGAGATGTTCCTGGATGGGCGCAGCGGCAACCTCTACTACAAGCGCAAGAAGCTGCCGCCGTGTGACGTGGTGATCCCGCGCATCGCGCTGTCGATCAACAGCTATGGGCTGGCGGTGGTGAACCAGTTCGGCATCCGTGGGGTGCCGCTGATGAACACGGCGCAGGCCATCGCCCAGTCGCGCAACAAGATGCGCTCGCTGCAGCTGCTGTCCGCCAACGGCATTGGCATTCCGGCCACGGTGATGGCGCGGGACGCGGCGGACCTCAAGGCGATGGTCGGGCTGGTGGGCGGGGTGCCGGTGCTGGTGAAGCTGCTTCAGGGCCAGGAGAAGCACGGGGTGATGGTGTGCGAGAGCCTCCAGTCGCTCGAGGCCGCGCTGGAGGCCGTGCTGGGCCTGGGACACAACCTGGTGGTGCAGCAGTACGTGAAGCACACGGGCCAGGACGTGCGCGTGCTGGTGGTGGGAGGCAAGGCGGTGGCGGCGGTGCGGCGCCGGCCCAGGGTAGGGCGGCTGTCTCACACGCTGATCAAGGGCGCCCGGCTGGAGGGCACCGAGCTGACCGAGGCCTGGCGCGAGGTAGCGGAGCGGACGGCGCGGCTGGTGGGGCTCGAGGTGGCCGCGGTGGACCTGCTGGACGTGAAGGGGCGGCCCAAGGTCTTCGAGGTGAACAGCTCTCCGGCGCTGCCGGACATGGAGGCCGCCACGGGCATGGATCTGGCCACCCCCATCATCGAGCGCGCCGAGGCGTTGGTAGCGGGCGAGCCTCCGCTGGATGCTCGGCCGCTCGTGGAGCGCGAGCAGCCGGCGGGGGACGAGAGCTTGCCGGTCCGGCCCCGGCGCAAAGCGGCCGCGCGGACCGCGCGGAAGGTGTCAGCCGCGGGCAGATGAAGAGAAAAGCCCCCTCGCCCGTCTCGAGGGTGGCTATACGGTGACTGCTCAACGAGGAGAACGTCTCATGCTGCGACTGCGTCATCTTGCTCCCATTGCTGCCCTGGTGGTGGCCATTGCCTGCACCCAGGCCAGCGCCGACGAGGTGGACCCCAGCACCCTCTATGAGGTCAGCACCGAGGGGACCTCGACGAAGGTGAAGGCGGGAGACAAGGGCGTCTTCGTGCTGTCGATCAAGAGCAAGGCGGGCGCGCACGTCTCGGACGAGGCTCCGCTGAAGCTGCAGGTGAAGGGCGCCCAGCTCACTCCGGCGAAGGAGGAACTGGTGCTGGCGGACTCGGTGGCCAAGAAGGCCGAGGGCCAGAAGTGGGTGGACCCGCGCTTCGAGGTTCCGTTCACGGCCGCCGCGGCGGGCAAGGGCACGGTGGACGCCAAGCTGACCTTCTTCATCTGCACGGAGAAGATCTGCGCCCGTCAGCAGAAGACCTTCTCGGTCCCGGTCGAGGTTCAGTAGGCCCTATGCGCGATCGTCCCCCCAAACGCACCGAGCGTCGCGACCGTCCCCAGCAGCGCGAGAGCTCCGAGCGGCGCGAGAGCCCCGATCAGCGCGGGCGCAACGAGCGCTACGTCTATGGAGTGAACCCCGTCCTCGAGGCGCTCCGGGTGCGGGCGGACGAGGTAGAGCACCTCTTCATCACCGAGGGGCAACTGGGCTCGAGCGCGGCGGCGGAGCTGCTCAGCCGCGCCAGGGACGCGGGCATTCGGGTGGAGCGGGTGACGCGCGAGCGCCTCGGAGCGCTGGCGGAAGGTGGCGTCCACCAGGGCGTCGTCGCCGAGCTGCGAGGCTTCCAGTACGCCGAGCTTCCAGACGTGCTGGAGGCCGCTGGGCAGAGTGGCCGGCCCGCCCTGATCGTCGTCCTGGACGGCATTCAGGACCCGCACAACCTGGGAGCGATCATCCGCTCGGCCCACGCGCTGGGGGCCCACGGAGTCGTCATCGCCAAGGATCGCGCCTCGCCAGTGACCGGGCTGGTGGCCAAGGCCTCGGCGGGCGCCGTGGAGCACTGCGCCATCGTCCGGGTGGTCAACATCTCCCGGGCCCTCGAGGAGCTCAAGGAGGCGGGGGTGTGGGTAGCTGCGGCGGACCCCGAGGCGACCGAGCCGCTGTGGAAAGCCCGCCTGGATGGCCCCCTGGCAATCGTGGTGGGTGCCGAGGGAGCAGGTGTGCGAGAGGGAGTCCTCAAGCACTGCGACTTCCGCCTACGGATTCCCATGACCGGTCAGGTCGGTTCTCTCAACGCGTCCGTCTCGGCGGCCGTTCTGCTATATGAAGTCGCCCGTCAGCGGGGTGGGGGTGTGGCGGCCCCAGCCCCTCCAAGGGATCAATCTCCTTGACTTTGGGCGGCCAGGGTCCCTAAAAGGGCCCGCCTTTCGACACCGGAAACCGGGCAGCTGACGGGGACCGCAGGGGGTGACGGGGTAGGGCGGGTAGCAGCCGGAGTAATGCCGGTGTAGCTCAGTCGGTAGAGCAACTGATTTGTAATCAGTAGGTCGCGGGTTCAAGTCCCGCCGCCGGCCAAAGCAACGGGGCCGCGGATGAGGGCCCGGACGGAAGAAAAGAAGTAGCGGGGCAGTAGAAGTAGGCAGTTGCGGTACGACAGAAAAATAGCTTACGGAGGGATACCCAAGCGGCCAAAGGGAGCAGACTGTAAATCTGCCGGCTCTACGCCTTCGATGGTTCGAATCCATCTCCCTCCATCGGTCAACGCGGGAATAGCTCAGTTGGTAGAGCGTCAGCCTTCCAAGCTGAATGTCGTGGGTTCGAGTCCCATTTCCCGCTCCAACCCGTTGTTGTGCAGTCCCAAGCCCTGATAGCTCAGTTGGTAGAGCGCATCCTTGGTAAGGATGAGGTCACCAGTTCAATCCTGGTTCAGGGCTCCATTTCTCTCTTTAGAGGAGCATCATGGCCAAGGAGAAGTTCGAGAGAAACAAGCCCCACGTGAACATCGGTACGATTGGACACGTGGACCACGGCAAGACGTCGCTGACCGCCGCCATCACCAAGGTGCTGGCCAAGACGGGAGGCGCGACGTTCCTGGCCTATGACCAGATCGACAAGGCTCCCGAGGAGCGCGAGCGCGGCATCACCATCTCCACCGCGCACGTCGAGTACCAG
>DATHBR010000052.1:0-125331 GCA_035296065.1 Myxococcaceae bacterium
GAGCGTTTGACGCGGTTTGACACCCCAGGGTGGGTGGTTACGTTGGGCACACGTCGGAAGAACGAGCCGCGTTCCGAAGAGTTTTCGTAGTCATTTCCGGAGGTTACATACCGTGGGCAAGATCATCGGCATCGACCTGGGCACCACCAACAGCGTGGTGGCGATCATGGAGGGTCGCGAGCCCAAGGTCCTCACCAACGAGGAAGGCGCCCGCACCACGCCCTCGGTCGTCGCGTTCGCGAAGGATGGAGAGCGTCTGGTGGGGCAGGTGGCCAAGCGCCAGGCCATCACCAACCCGGAGCGGACCATCTACTCCATCAAGCGCTTCATGGGCCGCCGCTACGAGGAGGTCTCCGACGAGGCCAAGCTCGTGCCCTACAAGGTGGTGCGTGGCTCCAGCGGCGACGCGCGCGTGGAGCTGGATGGCAAGCAGTACAGCGCGCCGGAGATCTCCGCGCAGGTGCTGCTCAAGCTCAAGCGCGCCGCGGAGAACTACCTGGGCGAGAAGGTGACCGAGGCGGTCATCACCGTGCCGGCGTACTTCAACGACGCTCAGCGCCAGGCCACCAAGGACGCCGGTGAGATCGCCGGCCTCACCGTGCGCCGCATCGTCAACGAGCCCACCGCGGCCGCGCTGGCATACGGCCTGGACAAGAAGAAGGACGAGAAGATCGCCGTCTATGACTTCGGCGGCGGCACGTTCGACATCTCCATCCTCGAGGTGGGCGAGAACGTGGTGGACGTGCTGGCGACCAACGGCGACACGCACCTGGGCGGCGACAACATCGACCAGCGGATCATGGACTGGCTGATCACCGAGTTCAAGAAGGACACGGGCCTGGACATCAGCCGCGACAAGATGGTGCTGCAGCGGCTGAAGGAGGCCGCCGAGAAGGCGAAGATCGAGCTGTCCAGCGCGATGGAGACGGAGATCAACCTGCCGTTCCTCACCGCGGACGCGTCGGGGCCCAAGCACCTGAACGTGAAGCTGTCGCGCGCCAAGTTCGAGGCGATGATCGACGACTTGATCGAGCGCTCGCTGGAGCCGTGCCGCAAGTGCCTGAAGGACTCGGGCGTGGACCTCAAGGATCTCAACGAGGTGGTGCTGGTGGGCGGCAGCACGCGCATCCCGAAGGTGAAGGAGGCGGTGCAGCGGCTGTTCGGCAAGAAGCCCAACGAGAGCGTGAACCCGGACGAGGTGGTGGCGGTGGGCGCGGCGGTGCAGGCCGGCGTGCTCTCGGGCGAGGTGAAGGACATCCTGCTGCTGGACGTCACCCCGCTGTCCTTGGGCGTGGAGACGCTGGGCGGCGTGATGACCAAGCTCATCGAGCGCAACACCACCATCCCCACCCGCAAGTCGGAGACGTTCTCCACGGCGGCGGACGGGCAGACGCAGGTGGAGATCCACGTGCTGCAGGGTGAGCGCGACATGGCGGGCGACAACCGCAGCCTGGGCCGCTTCCACCTGACGGGCATGCCGCCGGCGCCGCGCGGCGTGCCGCAGATCGAGGTGACGTTCGACATCGACGCCAACGGCATCCTCAACGTCAGCGCCAAGGACAAGGCCACGGGCAAGGAGCAGAAGGTCACCATCACCCACTCGTCGGGCCTTGCGAAGGACGAGGTGGAGAAGATGGTCAACCAGGCCCGCGAGAACGAGGCGGCCGACAAGGCGCGCCGCGAGCTGGTGGAGCTGAAGAACCAGGCCGAGAGCCAGTCGTACGCCGCGGACAAGATGCTCAAGGAGAACAAGGACAAGCTCTCCCCGGACAACGTCAAGGCGCTCGAGGAGGCCCTGGCCGACGTCAACAAGGTGCGCGAGGGCCAGGACAAGGACGCGCTCAAGGCCGCGCTCGATAAGCTGCAGGCGGCCAGCTACAAGATCGCCGAGGAGATGTACAAGGCCGCGGGCCAGGCGGGTGCGCCTCCGCCTCCGGGCGCGGGGCCGTCCGCGGCGCCTGGCAGCCAGGCCACGCCGAAGAAGGACGACGTGGTGGACGCCGAGTTCCGCCAGTCGTAACCGGCACGGCCTGAGGCCGACGCCGTGAGAAGGGCCGGTGCTCCCACCTGGGGCACCGGCCTTTTCCTTTCAGGGGCCACCTCGTTCACTCCGCTCGAGGTGTCATGAAAGCTCCTCTCGCCTACGAACCCGGGCACCTATCACGCGGCCACCGGGCTGATAACCTGCGCCCCGGCATGGAAGACACAGTCACCTCGGATCCGCGCATTGGCACCCTGGTGCAGGGGCGCTACCGGATCCTCGAGCGGATGGGCGCGGGCGGGATGGGTGTCGTTTACCGGGGCGAGCGCACCGAGCTGGGCCGCGCCGTGGCCGTCAAGTTTCTCCATGGCTGGGTGGCGGAGGATCCCAATACGCAGAAGCGCTTCCGCATCGAGGCGCAGGCGATGAGCCAGCTGTCTCACCCGTGCTGCGTGTCGATCATCGACTTTGGCGTGGAGGGCGGCGCGCCCTTCATGGTGATGGACTTCGTCACCGGGAGGACCCTGCGCTCACGGGTGCATGAGGGAGGAGCACTGCCGGTGAAGCAGGCGCTGAGCATCCTGCGTCAGGTGCTGGCGGGGCTGGCCCACGCGCACGAGCGCGGCATCGTTCATCGGGACATCAAGCCGGACAACATCATCCTCACCGAGGCGGTGGGGCTGGGCGAGCAGGTGCGCATCCTCGACTTCGGGCTGGCGCGGCTGCGGGATACAGGGCCCGGCCTGACGCAGGGCATGCCCGTGGGCACACCTAACTACATGGCGCCCGAGCAGATCCGCGGCGAGGAGGTCGATGCGCGCACGGACCTCTACTCGGCCGGAGTCATGCTCTTCGAGCTGCTCACCGGGCAGAAGCCGTTCAACAGCGAGCGGTCCGCGGCGGTGATGCTCATGCACCAGGAGTCTCCGCCTCCGTCCCTGAGCAGCATGCGGCCTGGCGCCGCGTTCTCTCCGGAGCTGGAGCGGCTCGTCTCCCGGGCGCTGGCCAAGAAGCCGGAGGACCGTTTTCAGTCCGCCGCGGACTTCGCCTCCGCCCTGGAGGCGCTGCCCGAGGCGGCCGCCACGCCCGCGTCGTCTCCGGTGTTGGCGCTCACCACGCCTCCGCCCCAGCGGGCCGCCGCCCTGGCTCCTCTGCCCGCTGCTGGCGCCGGGGCCCGGGCCCGTCCCAGCAGGGGAGCGCTGATCGGCGCGGGGGCCGCAGGGCTGCTCCTGCTCGGGGCCGGCGCGGTGTGGCTCTGGCCCGGGGCCTGGGATGAAGCCCCGGCCGTGAGTGCTCCGCCCCCCGTGGCGAAGCGCTCCGAGCCCGTGGCGCCAAAGCCCCCGGACACCCAGCCGAAGCAGGAGGCTGCTGCCGAGCTACCCCCTGTGCCGCCCGAGGCGCTGCCCGGCATCGAGCAGATCGAGCGCTGGGTGAGGGAGGGGCGGAGGGATCAGTCCCTGAGTGCGCTGGCCAAGCTGCGCAAGCAACACCCCACCAGCGCCTACGCCCCGTACCTCGAGGGCCGGGTCAACTTCGACAACCTGCGGTGGGTGGACGGCCTGGCCTCTTATGGAGCCGCCATCCGCAACAACCCCGCCTACCGCTCGGACCCCACGCTCATCCGCGACGTCATCCGCTGCCTGGTGAGTGATCGCTTCCATGCGAAGTGCGGGGAGTTCCTCGTGCAGCAGGTGGGAGCCCCCTCCGCCACGTACCTGGAGGAGGCCTCACGTGCGGATGCGTACGCCAATGTCCGCACCCGCGCCGCCCGGCTGCTGCCGAAGGTGGGCGCCCGCCGCTGAGGCGAAGCTCGCACGGCTGCCGGGCAGGTAAGGGACACAGCCGCTTCAAATGGAGGCCGGGGCAGGGCTAACATGCCCACCTTCCCGCTTTCGCCTGATCGCCCTTGACCCAGCCCACGTCCTATCCGCAGGCCGCGCAGGCCTTCCGTCGCTTCTTCGGAGAGCTGCGCGACACGTACCTCGAGCGCGAGACGCTCTTCACCCAGCTCGAGCTGGCGCTGCTCTGCAAGGAGCACGTGCTGGTGGTGGGGCCTCCGGGCACCGCCAAGAGCGCCATCGCCAGCGCGGTGCTGGGGCGCATCCTCGACGAGAAGACGGGCGCCCCGTCGCTCTTCGCCAAGCAGATCGCCGAGTCCACGGTGCAGACGGACCTGATCGGTCCGGTGGACTTCAAGGTGCTCACCGAGACGGGCCGCACCGAGTACATCACCGACGACGGCATGCTGGGCGCCGTGCACGCCTTCCTCGACGAGGTGTTCGACGGGCGAGACATGCTGCTGCGCTCCATCCTCAACGTGCTGCACGAGCGCGAGCTCAAGCACGGCCGCCGGGTGACGAGCGGGCGGATCGAATGCGCCATCATGACGAGCAACCGGTACCTCTCCGAGGTGCTGGCCCGCTCGCCGGAGCTGCTGCTGGCCTTCGCGGACCGGCTGAGCTTCATCAGCTTCGTGCCCAAGTCGTTCGCCCGGCGCGCCAGCCGGGCCGCCATGCTCCACCGCTTCATGCACGGCTCCCGGCCGGACTTGCGCGCCGGCCTCACCCTGCAGCAGCTGGATGTGCTCCAGGAGTCCGTCACCAAGGTGAAGATCTCCAGCCAGATCCTCGAGGGCGTGGAGCTGCTGGCGGACGGGCTGGAGCGCTCGCTGTCGGCGCAGGTGGCCAAGCTGCCGGACTACGTGCCCACCAAGTACTTCTCTCAGCGCTCGGTGGTGAAGGCCATGTGGGCGCTGAAGGCCGCGGTGGTGCGCGATCAGATCTACCGGCGCCCGGACCGCCCGCTTGAGGCGACCATCGAGGATCTGGACGCGCTGCGCTGGTTCTTCCTGCTCGGAGGCCCGCCCGCCGCCGAGGCCGAGGCGCTGCTCAAGGTCGCGGTGGATCCGCGCGAGCGGGCGCAGCTGGAGATCGTCCGGCTGGAGCAGAAGACGTTCGACGAGACGCTGGCGAAGGTGCGCAACGAGCTCGTCTCCGGCGTGGAGCGCGAGGCGGGCGCCATGGCGGCGGCCGAGGACGTGACGGCCTCCGAGGCGCTGGCGCGTAACTTCCAGGCGGGGCTGGCCTCCATCACCGCGCAGCGGCTGCTGGTGAAGCTGGTGCCCGGCCCGCGGCACCTGGAGAACCGGGCGCCGCTGCTGACGGCCGCGCGCGGGCTGATGACGGCCATGGAGCAGCGGCTGGCGCGCGGGCTCACCGGCCAGCAGGGCGAGGCGCCCAGCGGAGCGGCCGGGGCCAGCGCGCAGGAGCGCGGCGGGCTGCAGCTGCTCACGGCCTTCAAGGACTCGCTGGAGCTGTGCCGCTCCGTGCCCGAGCTGAAGACCCAGCTGCCCAGCCTGTGCGAGTCCTCCGCCCGGCTGCTGGAGCAGATGCTGGAGATGATCGCCCTGTCCGCCGAGGGCGTGGAGTTCGAGGACGGGCTGAAGATCGAAGGCCTGGTGGCGCTGGCGGACAACCTGGAGGAGGAGATCTCCCAGGTGGCCACGCTGTCGGGGCTGCTGTCCGAGGGCGCTCCGGCGGCCATGGAGCGGCTGCGGGTGGCGGACATGGCGGTGCGCCGCCGGGTGGTGGCCTCGCTGCGCCGCCGGGCCACCTCGGCCTTCCAGGGCCCGCGGAGTGCCAGCAAGCGCGATCCGTTCGAGACGCTGTCCACGGACTCGCGGCGGCTCACGCAGCTGGAGAAGTCGCTGCAGACGCTGGATCCCACCCAGCCCGGGCTCAAGCAGGAGCTGCTCCTGCCGCTGGCGCTGGCGTACGCCAAGCAGGTGCTGTCCACCACGCCCTTCGAGCGGATTGAGCAGTACGCCCGGGCCATTCAGACGGTGGCGGAGAACCTGCGGCAGGAGGGCCTGGCGCCCGAGGCCATCCTCAACGAGTGCCGCGAGGCGATGGAGGCCCGGCTGGTGGAGCACGCCCGCACGCTGGCGCGTGACGTGGCCAGCCCTCCGCCCGCGCCCTCGGCGGTCGTCAACGGCGATGCGTACCAGTTCTACCGCAACACCTTCTCCATCCGGGCCCCGGACGGGGAGCTGGCCGCGCTGATGGGGCTGGACACGCAGCTGGCCTTCGCCCGGCCGCAGACGGCGGCCTCGTTCCTCTCGGACGGGGTGCGGCACGCGGTGGCCCAGGCGGAGCTGGCCTTCGTGCACACGCGCATCAAGTACCTGCGCAGCTGGCTGACGCAGCTGCTCACCGCGCTGCTGCCGGAGCTGGAGGCCAGCAAGGCCCGGGGCGAGGCGGAGCGCACCTTCGAGCGGCTGGTGCGCAGCCGCTTCCCGCTGCTGGCGCTGAAGGAGGGTGAGCTGGTGCGGCTGCGCGGAGCCCTGGGCACGCTGGGCTCGCTGCAGGGAGACCTGGGCGAGCACGCGAAGAAGCTCTCGCAACAGCTGCGCGGCATCGACGAGGACTTCGGGCGCTTCAGCAAGCGCGTGCTGGAGCTACGGACGTCGCTGTGAGCCCTTACGCCCGCCACGTTTGCGCGCCGCGTGAGGCGGCCTCCGGGAGGCCTTGAGCATGCTGGCCCCCCGGCTCTCGGAGCTGCGCCTGCGGCTGGACTCGCTCCAGCAGACGGCCGCCCGCCCCTCGGGCGTGGTGGGCTGGGCGCTGGGGCTCATGGCTCCCGGCGAGGTGGATCTCTCGTTCCCGACGATCGAGACGCTGGATCGCGAGCTGGATCGGGTGGGCGTGCACACGCTGGCGGACGCGCACCTGCTGCGCAACCTGGGCGTGCGCAAGGGCAGGGCGGGCAAGCTGGCCGAGGCGCTGGGTGAGCGCGCCGACGAGGCGCTGCAGGAGTTCGAGGAGCGCGTGCGCCGGGTGGAGCGGGCCCACCGCGCGGGCGAGATGCCGCCCGGAGCGAAGACGACGCTGGAGCGGGCCTTCGTGCAGCTGGCGCGCGTGGTGAAGGTGGCCGACGTGTTCGCCTCCGCGCCGGGCGCTCCGCCGCCGCCGTTCGAGATCCTCCCACGCACCTCGCACGCCTGGCAGGGCCGCTCGCCCTCCAGCGCGCGCATGGCCGTGGCGGAGTTCCTGGCCGAGCGCGCCCGGGAGAACGTGGATGACGTGCTGCAGAAGCGGCGCGATCTGGACCTGGCCCACGAGATGCTGCTGCGGCTGGGCTCGGAGCACGATCGCGATCGCGGCGTGGTGCTGCGTCGCGAGGTGGCCGAGGCGCGCGAGCGCACCCGGGACATGGCGCCTGTGCGCTCGCTGGACGAGCTGGTGAAGCAGGTGCGCGACTCCGCCAGGCGTTCGCCCGGCGAGGCGTACCGCTCGCTCAAGGGCCTCTACGAGCGGGCGGTGGAGGCGGGCAACGAGCAGCTGGCCTCCACGGCCCGCGCCGCCCTGGAGCCGATGCTGCCCTCGGGCAACAAGATGCGCTCGATGGTGGAGCGGGCCGAGAACGACGCGCTGTCGCGCTGGTCCGGCGAGTCCCAGCGCGGCCAGGCGGGCCGG
This sequence comes from Myxococcaceae bacterium, assembly GCA_035296065.1. Lineage (GTDB taxonomy): Bacteria > Myxococcota > Myxococcia > Myxococcales > Myxococcaceae > DATHBR01. Next base: position 7,456 of record DATHBR010000052.1, read on the forward strand.
GCCGAAGAGGGCCTCGAGGAGGAGGAGGAGCAGCGTGAGAAGGGCCGCGGGGACGAGCTGCTCGCGGACCTGGCCTTCTCGCTGGATCCCGAGCAGCAGGAGGCCTTCGAGCTGGCGGCGGGGTGCGCCCGCTACTTCGACGTGGAGGAGACGCTCGCCGAGGAGATCGTCGAGACCAACGCCGCCGCGCTGCGCCCGGTGCCCAAGCGCGTGCCGTACCCCACCCAGCGCATGCTCTTCGAGACGACGGGCAGCCTGCACGAGGTGCATGACTTCGTCCTTACCGATCCGCGGATGGTCCTCTACGACTTGGCGGCCAACCGGCAGATGGTGCGCGCCTATATGGAGGAGGAGCCGCCTCCGAAGCCCAAGAAGATGAAGCGCACGGCGGTGCGCGTGTACGTGTGTGATGCCTCGGGCTCCATGCACGGCGCGCGGGCGCGGTTCCGCGACGCCATCGTCATCGCCGAGCTCAACAACCTGCGCGCCAAGGCCCGCAGGAAGCAGCCCTTCGATCCGCTGTACTTCTCGTTCTTCAACGACTCGCCCACGGAGCTGTCCCGGGTGGACACCGCCGTGGAGGCCACCCGGCAGATCGAGAAGTTGTTCCGGCACTCGCCCGCCGAGGGCCAGACGGACATCACCCTGGCGCTGATGGCCGCGTTCGATTCGATCCGCGCCGCGCAGGGCAGGGATCCGTACCTGGCGCGCGCCACCGTGGTGCTCATCACCGACGGCGAGGACCGGGTGGACCTGGAGCTCATCCGGCGCACCCGCGCTCCGGTGGACTCGCTCACCATCGCGCTGAGCTTCATCTCCCTGGGCGAGGAGAACCTGGACCTCAAGGCCCTGGTGCAGGAGCAGCGCTCCCAGGGCGGCCGCGCCTTCTACCACCACCTCTCCGACGAGGAGATTCAGTGGGCCCGCACCGAGTTCGACGCGCCCTGGCGCACGCTGCTGCCGCCGGATGTGCCGGAGACGCCGGACGCGCTGGACGCGCTCTTCCCGCACCTGGAGGCGCTGGAGGCCATGGTCGCCCAGCGCGGCGCTCCGGCCCCGAAGGTGGCGGTGGAGGCCTCCTTCGACGCCTTCTTCCCGGAGCAGCCACCGGCGACACCTCCGCGTGACGCGCCGGGGGCGGATGTGGCCTCGCGGGTGAAGGACATTCTGGACGCGCTGGCCGAGGCGGCCTCGCTGGCTCCGGCGGACCGGCGCGCCACCGAGAGCGTGGTGCTGCTCCAGCACCTGCTGGGTGTCTACCAGTTGACGCCCGCGCGCTACCTGGCCGCCCTGGCGGTGGGAGGACCGCCCGTGCAGGAAAGCCTCGCCAGGGTGCGCCTGCTGTGCCGCCCATTCGGGTAGGCTGCTCAAGACATGCTGTTCGGCTGGTTCCGCAGGAAGGACAAGAAGAAGAAGCCCGAGGATCCCCTCGCGGCCTTCGATCAGCTCATCGAGGACCTGGAGCGTCAGGCGGCCGAGGTACGCAAGTCCGCCGCCACGCTGCTGGCCCTCAAGGGAGAGCTGTCCCGCTCGGTGGAGCGCTACTCGCGCCGGCTGCTGGAGCTCGACGAGCGCCGCACGGTGGCGGACTCCCGGGGTGATGCCAGGAGCGCCTCGGTGCTGATGAAGGACAAGGAGCAGACCGAGACGCTGCTGAAGTCCACCCGTGAGGCCCTGGAGCGCGCCGAGGGGGACTCGCGGCTGCTGCTGGAGGCGGCCAACGACGTGGGCGCCCGGGTGCTCGAGCTGCGCACCGAGCGCCAGAGCGCCTCGGCCCGGCTGGTGGCTGGTGGGCTCGTCACCGGCGTGATGCGCGAGCGGGCCGATCGCATCCAGCGGGTGCTCGCCCTGGATGCCGCCCGCGATGAGATCGAGCGGGCTCATGCGCTGGCGGACATCTACCGCGAGGAGCGCGACGCGAAGTGAGCCGCCGCGCTACGTGCGCCGCGCCGTCTGGTGCAGCTCCAGCACGATGTTGCCGCCCTTGAACAGCCGCACCGCGCCCGAAGTCTGACTCACCACCAGCGCGATGCAGTGGGTCGAGGAGGTGATTCCCGCCGCCGCCGCGTGCCGCGCGCCCAGGCCCAGCGGGATCTTCACCATCTCGTCCGAGGAGGACAGGTAGCGCCCCGCGGCCAGCACCACTCCGTCCTCGCGGATGACGAACGCCCCGTCCAGCACCGAGAAGTTCTTGATGGCCTCGCGGATCTTCGGATCCAACACGTTCCGCTCCGCCTCGGAGATGCCCTGGAACGGGTTGATCGTCATCTGCCGGCTCTTCTCCAGCACGTTGGTGTGGTCCCCAATGGTGATGATCGTCCCGATGGGGTGCCCCTCGAAGCCCTCCTGGCCAATCTGCAGCGCCAGCTGGATGAGCGCGTCCACCACCTGCGAGTTGAACTCGTCGCCCAGCTTCACGCCCTCGATGGCCACCCGGTCATCCAGCGAGCCGCCGATGCGCATGTGCATCAGCGTGTCCGGCGCCCGGCCCACCTTGCCCGTCATGCACAGCACCAGGTCGCCCTCCTTGATCGCCCCCTGGGAGAGCGCCGAGACGAGGGCCACCTTCACGCGTTCTGTCCGAGAGTAGTCGTAGGCGGGAATCACCAGCGCGCGCAGCTTCCGCGCAATGTACTCCTGAGCGATCTTCTCCATCGTCACCGCGTAGATGATCTTCTTGCGGGCAGGACGACCCCTGAGGTCCTCGGGGGCGATGGGGGTATCGTTGATATAAAGGAAGTGGTCGACTTCACCCCTGGCGGCCAGGGAGAGGGTCGAGCGCAGGAATTCCCGGTCGAACTTCGTACCCTCGCTCATTGCGTTGCTCCTCTCTCCCGCGTTTCGTAGGCCGTGCGCACCTTGACACCACAAACCATGTGAATAAAGCTTCCGGGCCTTTTTTTTAGGGGGCCAGGGTCGTCCCACTGCCCATCGGAGCGAAGGCCGTGAACCAGAAAGATCTCAAGCGGTACAAGAAGATGCTCGAGGACAGCAAGATCGCCCTGCTCGAGAGCGCGAAGAAGACGCTCGTGGAGGAGTCGAGCTTCGACACGGACGATCTGCCGGATGAGATTGATCAGGCCTCCTCCGAATATGCCCAGTCGATGGTGTTCCGGCTGCGCGACCGGGAGAAGTTCCTCCTGCAGAAGATCGAGAAGGCGCTGCAGCGCATCGAGGATGGCAGCTTCGGCATCTGCGAGCGGTGCGAGGAGGACATCTCTCCCAAGCGCCTCGAGGCGCGCCCCGTCACCACGCTGTGCATCCGCTGCAAGGAAGAGCAGGAGAAGAAGGAGCGCTCGTACGGCTGAGTGCTCAGGGTGCTGGGCCGCGGCGCTCACCCCGCGCGCGGCCCGGGGCCCTCAGGCCAGCGCCTGAATCTCCACCCGGAGCAGCTGGCGGCCCATGAGGAACTGGTCGCCGTTGTCCACGAAGGTGGGGCCCGCCAGGCGCATGAAGGTGCCGTTGGACGAGCCCACGTCGCGCACCACCAGCTGGTCCTTGCGCACGGTGAGCAGCGCGTGGCGCCCGGACACGAAGCCGTCGGTGGGGAAGGTGATGTCACCCACCTCGCGGCCCAGCATGTTGTCGCCCTCTTTCAGAGGGAAAGCGGCCCCGCGCATGCCGCCCTCGAGCAGCTGCACCAGCCGCAGCTTGTAGCCCGGGTCCTGAGAGCCCCAGATGTGGGCCCCGCCCGGCCCCACCGAGGCAGAGGGGATGGGCTCGAGCACCAGCCGCTGCCGGCCCAGGCGCAGCTCGCCGCCAGTGGGCAGCTCCCGCTCCTGGCGCAGGCGCACGAAGACGCCGTTGGCGCCCCCCACGTCCTCCACCGCCAGGCGGATGCCCGAGAAGAAGAAGCGCGCCTGTACCGGCATGATGAACGGATCGTCCGGCAGCGCCAGGTCCACCCCCTGGTAGCCGCAGGTGAGCGTGTCGCGCTGCATGCGCACCACGGACTCGGGGCCTCCGTCGGCGCGCACCACGCGCAGGGACACCTGGGGGCGGGGGGCAAGCTGAGACACCGCCATCACCAGGGTGCCCGACCGCATGGGTGAGTTACACGCCTGGCAGAGGGTGGCGTCGTCGGAGTTCTCGGCGTCGCAGCGAGGGCAGAAGGTCATGGGAAGGCAGGGCGCGTCATATCAAGCATACGGTCAGGTTGCTTGCCTTGCGAGCATGGCTTGAAGGACACCCAAGCAACGTGCTGAAGTCGTGCCTCTCACCCGTAGAACCCTGAAGACGGTACACCCCCCTTGCTCTGCTCCAGTTGCGGCGCTGACGCCGGAGAAGCCTCGAAGTACTGCCCCGCTTGCGGCTCCACGCTCGTGCGCTCGAACGCCTCCGAGGTGGACGAGTACGTGGGCAAGACGCTGGCGAAGAAGTACCGCGTCGAGGCGCTCATTGGCGAAGGCGGCATGGGCAAGGTGTACCGCTCGCGGCAGCTGGCGCTGGACAAGCCGGTGGTGCTCAAGGTGCTGCGCCAGTCGCTGCTGTCCGACGAGCGCACCGTGGCCCGCTTCCAGCGCGAGGCCAAGGCCGCCAGCCGCCTCAACCACCCCAACTCCATCAGCATTCTGGACTTCGGCCAGGCCGAGGACGGCTCGCTGTTCATCGCCATGGAGTTCGTGCCCGGCCAGGATCTGCATCAGATCCTCAGCCGCGACTGGCCGCTGCCCGAGGGGCGCGTGGTGCGCATCGTCAGCCAGGTGCTCTCGGCGCTGTCGGACGCGCACGGCGCGGGCGTCATCCACCGGGACCTGAAGCCCGAGAACATCATGGTGGAGCAGCGCCGCAATGAAGCGGACTTCGTCAAGGTGCTGGACTTCGGCATCGCGAAGATCACCGACTCCACGGGAGAGGACGGGCCGGCGCTCACCCGCGCGGGCTTCGTGTGCGGCACCCCCGAGTACATGTCCCCCGAGCAGGCGCGGGGCGCGCAGCTGGATCACCGCTCGGACCTGTACGCGGTGGGCGTCATCCTCTACCAGCTCACCACGGGGCTGTTGCCCTTCGAGTCGGACTCGGCGGTGGGATTTGCCACCAAGCACCTCACCGAGGAGCCGCCGCCGCCGTCGCGCCGCCGGCCCGAGGCGCGCATCTCTCCGGGGCTGGAGCGGCTGATTCTGCGCACCCTGTCCAAGAACCCGGATGACCGGCCCGCCAACGCCGAGGCCTTCAAGGCCGAGCTGCTCGCGGTGGACCGGGAGCGGCGCCGCAGCGAGGCCACCGCCCGCCGTGGCTCGCTGCCGGGAGTGGGCTCCAACGCGCATGTGTCGGCGCCGGCCTCGCCCGTGCTCGCGCCGCTGCCGCGCAAGGCCACCGGCGGCGATCACATGTCCACTCAGCCGGGCACGGATCCCGGCTGGGGCAGCGCCGAGGCCACGGTGCGCGCTGTGCCGGAGCTGATGAAGACGACGCCCAACCCCATGCCCTCCAGTGACAGGACGGAGGCGGTGGTGCCCACCGTGCCGGAGGCGGAGGGCGGGTTCGGCTTCTTCAAGGCGATGACGATCACCCTGTTCCTGGCCGCGGTGGCCATCGCCGCGTACTACTACTACACCATGGCGCGGGGGCCCCAGGGCGACGAGCCCTACACCCGGCCCATCAACGCGCCGGTGCCTGGGAAGACGGGCTCCGCTCCGGACATCAACACCCCGCTGTACGAGCTGGACATCGACCCGAAGAGCCGCGATGTGGACCAGTCGCGCCGCGCCGAGACGGATGGGGACCGGATGTTCCAGAACGGCTCGCTGAGCCACGCCGCCAGCGAGTACAAGCGGGCCTTCCGGCTCAACCCCAAGCCGGACCTGGCGCTGAAGCTGGGCGAGGTGTACTGGCAGCGCTTCCACGTGGACGCGCACCGCCCGCAGCTGGACGAGGCCCGCTCCTGGTGGGAGCGGCACCTGAAGGACTCGCCGGGCTCGAAGGCGCGCGCGTACATCCAGCAGAACCTGCAGAGCCAGCTCGCGCTGCCCACCCCGTGAGTGGGCGGGCCGCCTAGCCCAGGCTTTCGATCTGGAAGATGTGCTGGCCGATGCGCACGCGATCTCCCGCGCGCAGCGGCCGCTCGGTGCCCGGGGCGATGCGCACGTAGGTGCCCAGCCCGCCGGACAAGTCTCTCAGCATGGCGCCCGCGGTGGTGGGGCTCAGCTCGCAGTGGCGGCTGGCGAGCCCCTCGTCCTGCGGGTAGCTCAAGTCACAGTGAGACTGGCCGATGGTGAGCAGCGCCGCGGCCGACATCACCGCGCGGCCCGCGCGCCCGCCCATCAGCACCTCTTCCACCACGTAGATGGCCTGGCCCAGCGGCACGGGCGCACCGTAGATGACGGGCTGGCCGGGCTGGGTGATGGGGATCTCGATGCGGCCGCTGAAGCGGAACAGCCGTGAGCCGGCGCTGAACAGGGTGCGCGCCGTGATGGCCTCGGTGCCGGGCACGGTGACGTAGACGCCCGAGACGCTGGACTCGTCGCGGACGAAGAGCGCCCCGTCCTTCACCAGGAAGGTGGCGTGGAGCGCGGAGACGAAAACATCATCCTGTAGAAGGATGGCGCCCCGGCTGCGGCCCACCACACAGCCCGTGAGGGGCAGCTTGTAGCGCTGGCCCTTCGTCGTCCCGGCGAGCACCGTCAGCCCGAAGCGGGAGGCGGCGGGGGCCGGGCGCGCGGTACCGGGCGTGGCGGCCGGAGCGGCGGGGCGGGGCCCGTCGGGAACCGGAGGCGCGGGCCGGGGCCCCTCGGGCACCGGAGGAGCGGGCCGGGCCACGTCCGGCACGGGAGGGGCCGTGCGGGCAACCGGAGCCTCCGCGACGGGCGGGGCCGGGCGCTCTCCTGTGACAGGAGGCGGCGGAGGCGGCCGGGACGCGGGAGCTGCCCGGGGCATGGCCTGCGGAGCGGCCTGTCCGGGAGGGCGCGCCGCCGCTACCGGAGGCACCGAGGGCACCGACGGCACCGGAGGGCCGGGGCGGTTGGCGGGCTCCACGGTGGGGATTCCCCCCGGAGACGAAGGGGAGGGCGTCCGGGCCGAGGGCCGCATTCCGGGCGGTACGGGCTCTGACGCACGGGGAGTCGCGGCCCCTGGCTCGGCTGTCCTGGCAGTGGCGGCCAGAGCGGGGCGTGTCCCGGTGGCGGGGGCCGCGGCGGGGCGGCTGCCGGTGTTGGCTCGGGGAGCAGGCGGCTTGGCGGGCGCCGCCTCGAACAGCCCCGTCCCACATTGCCCACAGGCCCCCGTGCGAGGCGCATTGTAGCCGTCACAGTTCGGGCAGACGACGGCGAGGGCGGACAGCAGGAGCTGTGACATGGGCGGGGAGTGACTTTAGGGGCGGCTGAGACGTCGTTTCAACAGAGACAACGCATAGCGTTGCCCCTCTTCGATACGACAGTTACGATTGCGTCTGCCTCTTCATGATTCGCCTGAACGACATCCTCCAGCGGGTTTCCTCGTACCACCCCGATCCCGACCTGGACATCATCAAGAAGGCGTACGTTTACTCGGCCAAGGTCCATCAGGGCCAGCTTCGTAAATCGGGAGAGCCTTACCTCATCCACCCCCTCGAGGTGGCCGGGATTCTCGCCGAGCTGAAGCTGGACGAGGCCTCCATCGTCACCGGCCTGCTCCACGACACCATCGAGGACACCCTGGCCACCGCCGATGAGCTCACCGAGCTGTTCGGCTCCGAGGTGGCTCAGCTGGTCGATGGAGTTACCAAGCTTTCCAAGTTCTCTGCTTCCGCCACCCTGTCTCAGGAGGAGAAGCAGGCGGAGAACTTCCGGAAGATGATCATCGCGATGGCGCAGGACATCCGCGTCATCCTGGTGAAGCTGGCGGACCGCACGCACAACATGCGGACGTTGGATCACATGTCCGAGGAGAAGCAGGCGCGCATTGCCCAGGAGACGCTGGACATCTACGCGCCGCTGGCCAACCGCCTGGGCATCAGCTGGATCAAGACGGAGCTGGAGGACTTGTCCTTCCGCTACGTGAAGCCGCAGGAGTTCTTCGCGCTGCAGGACAAGCTGAACAAGCGCAAGCGCGAGCGCGAGAAGTACATCGAGGACACCAACACCCTGCTGCGCTCCAAGATGGAGGAGCGGGGGCTCAAGGGCGACGTCAGCGGCCGCTTCAAGCACTCCTACAGCATCTACAAGAAGATGAAGTCGCAGGGGATCGATCTCGATCAGATCCACGACATCATCGCCTTCCGGCTGCTGATGCCCACGCTGCCCGCGTGCTACGAGGCGCTGGGGCTGGTGCACCAGCTGTGGAAGCCGGTGCCGGGGCGCTTCAAGGACTTCATCGCGATCCCCAAGCCGAACATGTACCAGTCGCTGCACACCACGGTGATTGGGCCGCTGAGCGAGCGCGTGGAGGTGCAGATCCGCACCCCGGAGATGCACAAGATCGCCGAGGAGGGCATCGCGGCGCACTGGGCGTACAAAGAGGGCAAGGCGCTCATCTCCAAGGATGACGAGAAGTTCGCCTGGCTGCGCCAGCTGATGGAGTGGCAGCAGGACCTGAAGGATCCCAAGGAGTTCCTCGAGACGGTGAAGGTGGACCTCTTCACCGACGAAGTCTTCGTGTTCACGCCCAAGGGCGATGTGAAGAGCCTGCCGCGCGGGGCCACGCCGGTGGACTTCGCCTACGCCATCCACTCGGATGTGGGCGGGCGGTGCGTGGGCGCCAAGGTGAACGGGAAGATCGTCCCGCTGCGCTACAAGCTGAAGAACGGCGACATGGTGGAGGTGCTCACCAGCCCGCAGGCGCACCCGTCCAAGGACTGGCTCACCTTCGTCAAGACGAGCCGCGCGCAGCAGCGCATCCGCAACTTCATCAAGCAGCAGCAGCGCGACAAGAGCCTGCAGCTGGGCCGCGAGCTGGCCGAGCGCGAGCTGCGCCGCTTCCAGATCAACCTCAACCGGTTGACGAAGAGCGGCGAGCTGAAGAAGCTGGCCGAGGAGCTGGGCTACCGCATCGAGGACGATCTGCTGGTGGCCATTGGCTACGGCAAGGTGGTGCCGCAGCAGCTCATTCAGCGCCTGGTGCCGCAGGACAAGCTGGTCGCCGAGGAGCGGCCGCCGCAGGCCGGCGGTACCGGCAACGGCGACAATGGCACCGGGTCCATGCTGCCCGGCCTGTCCAAGGTGACGGACCTGGCCAAGCGGCTGGTGGGGCGCCAGAGCAAGAGCGGGGTGCAGATTGGCGGCGTGGACGACGTGCTGGTGCGCTTCGGCCGCTGCTGCAACCCGGTGCCGGGCGATCCGATCGCCGGCTTCATCACCCGCGGCCATGGCGTCACCGTGCACACCGACGCGTGCGAGAAGGCGCTGGCCACGGACCCCGAGCGGCGCGTGGCCGTCACCTGGGACGTGCGCGGCGACTTCAAGCGCCCCGTCACCCTGCGCGTGCTCACCGCGGACCGGCCCGGCCTGCTGGCGGACATCTCCAACACCTTCTCGAAGAAGGGCGTCAACATCTCCCAGGCCAACTGCCGCGCCACCGGAGATGACCGCGCCGTGAACACCTTCGAGGTGACGATCTCCGACTTGAAGCAGCTCACCGATCTGATGCGCGCCATCGAGCGGCTCAATGGTGTGCACTCCGTCGAGCGCATCTGAGCGCCGCGGGCGCAATTCGTGCTAGAGGCAGCCGAAGGACCGCGGCCCGCTGGTGGCCGCCTCACCCCGAGGTGCTCTTCATGGCGCGCAAGCCCATCCACTCCGACGACGCTCCCAAGGCCATTGGCCCCTACTCGCAGGCCATCCAGGTCGAAGCCGGGAAGATGACGTTCCTGTCCGGGCAGATCCCCCTGGACCCCAAGACGATGGAGATGGTGCAGGGTGACGCGGCCACCCAGGCCGAGCAGGTGATGAAGAACCTGCGCGCGGTGCTCACCGCCTCCGGGCTGGACTTCTCTCACGTGGTGCGCTGCACCATCTTCCTCACGGACCTGGGTGACTTCGCCAAGGTGAACGAGGTGTATGGCCGCTACTTCACCGGCGCGCCTCCGTCGCGCGCCACCGTGCAGGTGGCCGCGCTGCCTCGCGGCGCCAAGGTCGAGATTGACGCGATCGCGGTGTCCTGAGGCCCCTTCAGGGCTCAGGAGTGCAGGGGGGCGGTGTCTCCGGGCCTGGCCGTGGGCAGGCTGAAGTGGAAGGTGCTGCCCTGGCCCGGAGCGCTCTCGGCCCAGATGCGGCCGCCATGGGCCTCCACCAGCCCCTTGGCGATCGCCAGGCCGAGCCCCGCGCCCCGGCTCGCCGTGTCCTTCGCCTGCCAGTAGCGATCGAAGATGTAGGGCAGCTGCTCGGGGGGAATGCCCTTGCCCGTGTCCTTCACGTGGATGCGCACCTCGGAGCCCTGCACCCGCGCGCCCGCGGTGACGCGCCCGCCTTCCTGGGTGAACTTCACCGCGTTGCCCAGCAGGTTGCCCAGCACCTGGAGCACCCGCGTCCGATCACACCGCACCAGGGGAAGCTCCTCGGGCAGCTCCAGCGTGAGGTGCAGCCGGTTGGCCTCCGCCAGGGCGCGCACGCCCTCCACCGCGTCGGTTACCAGCGCCGCGGCCGGCTCCACGCCCAGCTCCAGCGGCAGCCGGCCTCCGGCCTCCAGGCGCCCCCAGTCCAGCAGGTCCGAGATGAGCCGCAGCGCCCGGTCCGCCGCGTCCCGCATGCGCGTGGCGTGCTTCACCACGTGCGCGTCCCGGGCCACGCCGGGCCGATCGCGCAAGAGCAGCGCCGCGCCCAGCTGCACCACGCTCAGCGGGTTGCGCAAGTCATGGGAGACGACGGCGAGCAGATCCTCCCGGGCCCGGGTGGCGCGGCGGGACTCGCCGAAGAGGCGCGCGTTGTCGATGGCCAGGCTGGCGCGCTGGCACAGGTCCTCCGCCAGGGCGAGATCCTCGGGCCCGTAGCGCCGCCCGGAGTGTGAGGCCACGAAGGTGACGGCGCCCAGGGTGTTTCCCCGCGCCCGTAGGGGGACGATCATGTACGAGCGCGCCTGCAGCAGCGTGAGCAGGGTGGGGTGGTGGGGCTCGGTGGCGGCGGCGCGCAGCAGCGAGTCCGTCACCGCGGGCACCAGCTCCGGCTCACCGGTGTGCAGCACGCGCAGCAGGCCAATGGGCGCATCGGTGCGCAGCTGCTGCCGCTGGGGCAGCGCGCGCGCCTGCTGCTCCTGGGTGGGATCCAGGCACGAGGCGGCCACGCGGTGCACCCAGGCCTCCTGCTCCAGCGCATCCACCAGGCACCAGTCCGCCATGTCCGGCACCGCCAGGTGGGCCAGCAGCGTGTACATGCCCTGCGGATCCGGCGGGTGAGCGAACAGCGTCGTCATCGCCTGGTAGAGGAAGGAGCGGCGGCGCTCGGCGGCCTCCACCTCGGCGCGGGCGGCCTGCTCCAGCTCCAGGGCGCGCGCGTACACCGTCTCCGCCTCCGAGAGGGGACGGGCGGTGACGAGCACCCACGGCTGCTCCGCCATGCCTGGCACCGGCGTGAGCTGAAAGGCGTGGGGCCGGGCGCCCTCGGGCGTGGGCCAGGACAGCTCCACGGTGAAGAGGCTGCCGACGCTCATGGCCTGGAGCCGCTCGGTCTCCAGGCGGGCGAGCACCCGCAGCTCGACCTGGGACTCGCCCAGGCGCCGGCCCAGCAGGGCCGAGGGCTCCGAGTGCAACGAGCGGGCTCCGGCCGCGCTGCATGCCTGGACGCGCCCCTCCTCGTCGAGGAGGAAGGCCGGATCGGGCAACGCGGCGAAGATGCGTGCCCACCTGTCCAGGTGCTCGGTCATTGACTCACTCTAACCCGCGACCTGAACCAGTTCCTTGAGGTGTGTGGCGATGCCGTCCAGCGGCAACACCGCGTCCGCCAGCCCCGCGGCCACCACCACGCCGGGCATGCCGAAGACGATGGAGCTGGCCTCATCCTGGGCCAACACCCGCCCGCCCACCTGGCGCACCTCGCGCAGCCCATCCAGTCCGTCCTGGCCCATGCCCGTGAGGATGAGCGCGACGCAGCTGGCGCCATAGACGCTCCCCACCGAGCGGAACAGGTACGTGCCCGAGGGCCGGAAGCCCCCCACGGGCGAGGCGTTGGAGAGCTGGGCCCGGAACTTCAGGGTGACGCCCAGGTGCTGGTCATCCGGAGCCAGGTAGACGGTGCCTGGCCGCAGGGCTTCGCCGTCCTCGGCCACCTTCACCTGCAGCGGGGTGACGCTGGACAGCCAGGAGGCCATGCCGCTGGCGAAGCCCAGGGCGATGTGCTGCACCACCAGGATGGGCAGCGGGAAGTCCGCGCTCAGCTCCGAGAAGATGCGGTGCAGCGCGGCGGGGCCTCCGGTGGAGGCGGCGATGGCCACCACCGCGGGCCGGGGGCGCGTGCCCACCGTGGGCATACGGCGAGAGGGCGTGGCGCTGGTGCGCGCCGGCCAGTGTCGTACCACCTTCACTCCGGCCATGGCCTTGAGGGTGTCGCGCAGGTGGCGGCTCTCGCGGTCGAAGTCGGGGGACTCGGGCCCCACCAGCTTCTGCAGCACGGCGAGCGCGCCGGCCCGCAGCGCGGACATGGACGTCTGGATGTCGCGCTCGACGAGCGTGGACACCACCACCACCGGGGTGGGCACCTCCGTCATGATGCGCTTGGTGGCCTCCAGGCCGTCCATGTTCGGCATCTGGATGTCCATGGTGACCATGTGCGGACGCAGGCGGTGGGTGAGCTCGACTGCTTCCACGCCGTCTTTGGCCTCGCCCACCACCTGCATGGAGGGATCGGCGCGGATGATCTCCACCAGCAGCCGGCGGGCGGTGGGCGAGTCCTCCGCCACCAGGACGCGCAAGGGACCGGAAAGGGGACTGTTCATAGCAGGTGCCTCAGCGTCTCCAGCAGGTTCGTATGATCGAAGGCGCTCTTTACCACGTAGGCGCTGGCGCCCACCTCGAGCCCTCGAGCCTTGTCCTCGGGCCTGTCGCGCGCGGTGACCAGCACCACGGGCAGCCGCGAGAAGCGCGGCGAGGCGCGCACCGCCTCGGTGAGGGCGAAGCCGTCCATGCGCGGCATCTCCACGTCGGAGACGACAGCGTCCGCGCCCGTGCTCTGCAGCCGCTCCCAGGCCTCGGCGCCGTCAGCGCAGGCAAGCACCTCGAAGCCAGCGGCCTCCAGCAGGCTCTGCTCCAGGGCGCGCGTGGTGGGCGAGTCCTCGGCCAGCAAAATGCGCGGGCGCTTGCGCTGGGCGGCTGTGACGGGGAACAGGGGCGTGGAGGTGGGGCGGCCCTCGGCGGCGCGCACCAGGGAGGCGGGCTGGAGCAGCAGCTCCATGCGTCCGTCCGGCAGCACCGCGACGCCGGAGACATGGCGGGCCCGGCGCACCCGGGGCCCCAGGCCGCGCACCAGCACCTCCTGCTCGGCCACCACCTCGTCCATGGCCAGCGCCGCGCGCAGGTGCCCGGTGGTGAGCACCACCGTGGCCAGCCGCTGCCCGGGAGGCTGGGTGGGCAGGCCGAGCACCGCGGCCAGGGAGGTGAGGGGCACCAGCTCCTTCTCGTCCGCCCACAGCTGGCGGCCCTCCACCTGGCGCACCTCGCTGGGAGCCAGCCGCAGCAGCCGCTCCACGCTCTGCACGGGCAGGGCGAAGTGCTGGCCTCCCGCGCTCACCCGCAGCACCCGGAGGGTGCTCAGCGTCAGTGGCACGTCCATCACGAAGCGCGTGCCCGCGCCCGGCCGGAAGCCCACGTCCACGTGGCCCCGCAGCGCCTCCACGTGAGAGCGCACCACGTCCAGCCCTACGCCGCGCCCGGCGACCGCCGTCACCTTCGAGGCGGTGGACAGGCCCGGCTGGAAGATGAGCCGGGCCACGGCGGCCGCGTCCTCGGGCACCTCCCAGCCCTTGGCCCGGGCCCGGGCGCGGATGGAGTCCAGCTCCAACCCCCGGCCGTCATCCTCCACGGACACCTGCACGCGGCCGCCGGACAGGCGCGCGGCCAGGGTGACGCGGCCCTCCTCGGGCTTGCCGGCGCGGCGGCGCTCCTCGGGCTTCTCGAGCCCATGCGCCACGGCGTTGCGCACCAGGTGCAGCAGCGGCTCTCTGAGCCCCTGCAGCAGCGAGCGATCCAGCTCCAGCGCTCCGCCCTCCAGCACCAGCCGGGCCTGCTTGCCGGTGCCGCGCGCCACGTCCCGCACGGCGCGCTCCAGCCCCTCGCAGGCCTCGGCGAAGGGCAGGGTGCGCGCGCGCCGGACCTCCTCATCCAGCCCGCCCACCGCCTGCGTCAGCGTCAGCCGATCCGAGAGCAGCTCCCGGGTGAGCTGGGCCATGCGCGTCTCCAGCCGGCGCACGGTGGCCTCCTCGGGGCCCCGCAGCCGGGAGCGCAGGGCGGACAGCTCCTCACGCAGCGCCTCCAGCGTCTCCATGCGCCCTTCGAGGCGCAGGCTCGCCACCCGCAGCTCCCCCGAGCGCGACAGCAGCACGTCCAGCTTCTGCGCGGACACCCGCACGGGCAGGGCCTCCGCCCCCGTCGCCTCCACCGCGGGCCCGGCGGCTGGCGCCGGGGCGGCAACGGGGACGGGACTCGCCGGGACAGGCGCGGCCCCCGGAGCAGGGGTGGGGGACACGGTGGGCCCGTGCGCCGCCACCAGCCGGGGCACGATCGCCTCCAGCGGCGAGCCCCCCAGGCTCTGCTTGCGCAGCAGCCGCTGCCGCGCGTCATCCAGCGCATCCGCCACGGCGAAGCCCAGCTCGTACAGCTCGGGCGTGGAGGGCCGGCCCTGCTGCACCGTGGCCAGCACCTCCTCCCACCGGTGGCACACCGTCTCCACCAGCGTGAGGCTCACCGCGCGCGAGGCGCCCTTCACGCTGTGCACCGTGCGCAGCAGCGAGGCCATGAGTTCCTGGGTGCGTCTGGTGCTCGTCGCCTTCTCCCACGCGAGCAGATCGCGGTTGAGCGCGGCCACGTGTCCCTCGAGCTCCTCGAGGAACGTGCCCATCAGCGCCTGTGCCAGCCGGTCCCGGTCCATCAGCGTCCGTAGTCGCTCAGCAGGCCCTTGAGCTTCTGGCCCATGGTGTTGAGATCCTGCACCGCGCGCTCCGTCTGCCGGGTGGAGCTCAGCGCCTGCTGAGCCGACTGGTTCACGTCACGCATGGCCTGGCGGATCTGCCCGATGCCCGTGGCCTGCTGGTTGGCCGAGGCGGCGATCTGCGCCGCGGTGAGCGAGGCCTGCACCAGCAGCTCTCCCAGCGACTGGATGGTGACGCCCGCCTGGCTCACCACCCGGGTGGCCGCTCCCACGCTCTTGGTGCCCTCTTCGGTCGTCATCACCGCCGACTGCGTGGCCTTCTGGATCTGCCCGAGGATCTGCCGCACCTGGGCGGTGGCCTTCTTGGACTGATCGGCCAGCGCCTTCACCTCGGAGGCCACCACCGCGAAGCCCCGGCCGTGCTCACCCGCCCGGCTGGCCTCGATGGAGGCGTTGAGCGCCAGCATGTGCGTCTGCTCGGAGATCTCGTTGACGGTGTTGATGATGTCCCCGATGGACTGGGCCTGCTCGGCCAGCGCGAGGATGCGCGAGGCGATGGACTCCACCTGCTCGCGCACGGCCGTCATGGCGCCCACCGCCTCGTCCACCGAGCGGCGGCCGCTCTTGCCCAGCTCCTCGGAGTGGCGGGCCGACTCGCTCACCGCGCGCGCGCGCCCGGCGGCCTCCTCGGAGGTTTGAGCGATCTGCTCCACGGTGCTCACCGTCTCGGAGACGGCGCTGCCCTGCTCCTGGGCGCTGGCCACCTGCTGGCTGGTGCTGGAGAGGATCTCCGAGCTGGCGGCGGCCAGCTGGTTGACGAAGTCCGCCACGGTGCGCAGCGTCTGCTCGCGCTGCTCGGACTGCTTGGCCAGCTGGGACTCCACCTCCTGCCGGCGCTCGGCCATGGCGTTGAAGGAGCGGGCCAGCCGCCCCGTCTCGTCCTGGTTGTCCACGTCGATGCGGTGGGCGAGGTTGCCCCGGCTCAGCTGCTCGACGCCCTGCATCAGCCGATCGAGCGGGCCGGTGATGCCGCGGATGATGAAGAGGCTGGCGGCGGCCACCGCGAGCACGGCCAGCACCGCGGCCACCTCCAGGAAGATCAGGCTGCGCTGAGCGCCGATGCGGGATTTACCCTGTTGCTCCGACCATTTGCGCTCGCCCAGCTCGAGCATCGAGTCCACCAGGGTGCGGATGCGCTGCATCGACTCGAAGCTGCGGTTGGCGCGCACCACCTCGATGGCGGCCTTCTCTCCGCTCTCCCGGCGCGCGCGCAGGGCCTCCTCCATCTGCCTCAGCCGGGTATCGACCATGGGCGTGAGCTGATCCATCCGCTCGCGCAGGCCCGGCATATCCATGGCGTCGCTCAGGGTCGGCAGGGCCTGTCTCAAGCTGGCCCGCGCCGCGTTGTAGGACTCCAGGTACTCTTCCTCGCCGGTGATGATGTACCCGCGCTGACTCGTCTCCGCGTCCGCCAGCAGGGAGCGTAAGTCCCGCAGCAGCCGCATCCGCTGGCGCACCTCGAATAGCTCCTCGGTGGTCGTCACCAGCCGATCCGCGATCAGGTAGGCGGCGATCCCGATGATCAGCACGACCAGCAGGGACAGGCCGTAGCCCAGACCGATCTTCTTCCCAATGCTCATGAGGTTCCTTCGTCTGCGATGTCGAAGAACAGCCGACTGTCTTTCAAGAGCGCCTCACCCTCCAGCAGGATGAGCCCCTCGCGATGGATGCCGGACACCAGCCCCTGCGTCTCGGCCTCGAGCGCGGGGGGTGGGGGCAACAGCTCCTCTCGTGCCAGGTGGAGGACCTCTTCGACTTCCTCCACGCACAGCCCCAGCTCCGGCCTGGCGGCGCCCACCACCAGGAGCATGCCCAGCTTGCCCGAGGCGGGGCGGCCAAACAGCGGGGCCAAATCCACCGCGGCGAGCACCTCGCCACGCAGCAGGGTGAGGCCGCGCAGCACCCCGGGAGCCCCGGGCAGCGGAGTGAGCTCCACGCCGCGCAGCACCTCGTGGACGAAGCGCGTCTCCAGCGCATAGGCCTGCTCGCCCGAGCGGAAGCGTGCCACCTCCAGCAGGGAGCCCTCGGCCCGGGGAGGCGCCACCGGGCGTGCCAGCTCCCGGGCCCGCGCCTCGAGCGCTTCGAGCCCCTGCTCCGGGGAAGAGGCCGTCTCCTGGGTGGACTTCGCCAGCCGCTCCAGCCGCGCGTAGGCCGCCGCCCAGTCCAGCCCGCCTCCTGGCTTGTTCTCCGCCATCAGCGATCCTCCCTCTCCTCAGCCGCTTCCAGCCGCTCCCGCTGCGCGCGCGCTCCTTGCGCCAGCACTGCCGCACTCTCGCCCTCCGCCAGGGGGACGAGCGCGTCCGGAGGCATCGCGGCGCACAGGCGCTCCGCGGTGCGAAAGGCGCGCAATGCCCCCGCGGTGTCCCCGAGCCGCCGCAGCACGATGCCCAGGGTGAAGTGCGCCGCGGCCAGCGAGCCGTCCAGGTAGAGCACCTGGCGCACGGCGCGCTCGGCCTCCCCGAGCCGGCTCTGACCCAGCAGCAGCACGGCCTCCAGGTAGCGCAGCCCGGCATGGAGCGGATGGCGGGCGGCCGCGTCGGCGCAGGTGCTCACGGCCTGCCGCGGGTCCACGTTCGCCAGGGCACGCACCGCCGCCACCGCTGCCTCGGGGCCCTGCTCGGAGGTGTCCCCCCGCTCGGGCGGCGCCGGCACGGGTACGGGGGGGGCGGGAAGGGGAGCCAGGGGCAGCGGAGGCGGAGAGGGAAGCGCCGGCGGTGGGGGCGGCGGCACGAAGGCTGGCGCCGGAGGGAGGAGGACGCGGGAGGCTTCCGCGGAGGGGCGGCGCCAGGCCACGCCCCACGGCTGGAGCACGGGCTCGAAGGGCGCCAGGCCGCTGAAGCTGGGATCCGAGGGGCCGGTGATGAGGAAGCCGCCCTCGGCGAGACTCTCGTAGAGGCGGCGGGCCACCGCCTCGATGGTGGGGCGGGTGAAGTAGATGAGGACGTTGCGGCAGAAGATGATGTCCAACTGGTGGATGCCGCTCTCGGCCGAGGGCCACACGTCCAGCGCGAGGTTGAGGTAGCTGAAGCGCACGCGCTGGCGCACCTCGGGAGCCAGCACGTAGCGCTTGTCCTCCAGGCGCAGAAAGGGCCTCATCTGCTGGGCGGGCTCGGTGCGCAGGGACCAGGTGCTGTAGCGGGCCTCCTCGGCCCGGGCGAGCGCGGCGCGGGAGATGTCCGTGGCCAGCACCTCCATCCGGTCGCCATAGCCCTGCTGCCGCAGCAGCACCGCCAGCGAGTAGGGCTCCTCGCCCGAGGAGCAGCCCGCGCTCCACGCCCGCACCACGTGCCCGGGACCGCGCAGCCGCAGCAGCTCCGGCAGCGCGTGCTGGCGCACGAAGTCGAAGTGCTCGTGCGTGCGGAAGAAGTACGTCTCGCCGATGGTCAGCTCGGTGAGCAGGTCATCGAAGGCGCTCGGGTCCGTGGCGAGCCGCTCCGCGTAGGCGGTAAGCCCCTCGCACCCCGCGCGCTGCAGGGCCCGGTCGATCCCCTCCTCGGCGGCGGGAACACACGAGGGCGACAGCAGGCCCGCGCGCCGCTGCACCTGCTCGTACACCAGCCCATAGCCGGGATGGCTCCAGGTGCCAGGCGGCTGGCTCATGAGCCTCCCGGAGCGGCCGCCAGCGCCGTGTCCAGCGCCAGCGCCTCGGCCTCGGACAGGAAGCTCCTCAGGTCGTGCACCAGCACCAACCCCTCCGGCAGCTTCACGGCGCCGGCCACGTAGCCCACGCCGGGCAGCTCGCCCGGTGCCTCATCCCAGCTGCCCGGCTCGAGGCTCAGCAGCCCCTCGGCCCTGTCCACTCGCAGCACGATGGTGCGCGCGCCCGCCCGGGCGACGATGAAGTGATCCACCGGTGACAGTGGGCGCGAGGGCAGCCGGAAGCGGCGGCGCAGATCCAACACGGGCAGCAGCTCGCCGCGCAGGTTGAGCAGGCCCTCCACGACAGCGGGCGCGTGAGGCAGGGCCGTCAGCCGCGCGGCGCGCACCAACTCGCGTACGTCCACAGAGGGCAGCGCATAGCGCTGGCCCTCCAGAGTGAACAGCAGCACCTCGCGAGGCGGAGCCGTCATGAGCACCGGGGAAAACGAGTCCAGCCCTGTGCCTTAACAGGCTGTCCCCAGGCCGGGAACCGCCATCTTCACCGGCTGTGCACCGGAGGAAACGGCCCCGAACGCTCACCTGAAAACACAAAGGCCGCCGGACCCTGACGGTCCGACGGCCTCGTGTGCTTCAGCGGATGCGGCCAGAGGACTACTTCTGCTCCTTGGCCACCGCGCCCGGGCCCTTCTTCAGCTCCTCGTCGATGACGCGCTTGAAGGCCTCGATGGGCTGCGCGCCCACCAGGGTGCGGCCGTTGATGAAGAAGGTCGGCGTGCCGTTGGCGCCCACGCGGGAGCCCTCGGCGGAGTCCGCCTCGATCAGCTCGTTGTACTTGCCGCTGTCCATCGCGGCCTTGAACTTGGCCATGTCCAGCTTCAGATCCTGGGCGTACTTCTCGAGCGAGGCGCGGTCCAGCGCGCGCTGATTCTCGAACAGCTTGTCGTGGTACTCCCAGAACTTGCCCTGCTCGTGGGCGGCCATGGCGGCGGCGGCGGCCGGCTTGGCGTTCGGGTGGAAGGGCAGCGGCTGGTGCTTGAAGGCGATCTTGATCTTGCCCTTGTACTCCTCCTCCAGCGCCTTGAGCGTGGGCACCACGCGGCTGCAGAAGGGGCACTCGAAGTCAGACCACGCCACGATGGTGACGGGCGCGTTGGCCGGGCCCTTCACCGGGGCCTTGCCCAGGGCGATCTGCTGCACCGGCGGCTCGGCGGGGGCCGGGGCCTCGGTGGGGGCCGCCGGGGCGCTGCCCGCGGTCTCCATGATCTTCGCGTACAGGTTCTCGATCTTCACGCCGCTGGCCAGCAGCTTGTCCGCCTTGGCCAGCTCCTCGTCGATGGCGGCCTTGAAGGCCTCGAAGGGCTGCGCGCCCACCAGGGTGCGGCCGTTGACGAAGAAGGTGGGGGTGCCGTTGGCGCCCACGGCGCTACCGGCCGCGGAGTCCGCGTCGATCAGCGCGCGGTACTTGCCGCTGTCCATCGCGGCCTTGAACTTGTTCATGTCCAGCTTGAGCTCCTGGGCGTACTTCTCGAAGGTGGCGCGGTCCAGGCTCTTCTGGTTGGAGAACAGCTTGTCGTGCATCTCCCAGAACTTGCCCTGCTCGTGAGCGGCCATGGCGGCCTCGGCGGCGGGCTTGGCGTTCGGGTGGAAGGGCAGCGGCTGGTGACGGAACACCACGCGCACGTCCTTGCCGTACGTCTCCTTGATCTTCGCCAGCGTGGGCACCACGCGGCCGCAGAACGGGCACTCGAAGTCAGACCACTCGACGATCGTCACCTTGGCGTGCTTGGGGCCGAAGGAGGGCGAGGTGTCCGGCGCGTCCACCTTGCGCACCGCGGCGGCCTGCTGCTGCTGCGGCTGCTGGGGCGCGGCGGGCTTGGTGGTGGCGCCCTTCTCGATGATCGAGGCGTACACCTGGTTGGGCTTGATGCCGCTCTTGACCAGGGCCTCGGCCTTGGGCAGCTCCTCGTTGATCAGGGTGCGGAAGTTGTCGATCGGCTGCGCGCCCGACAGCAGGCGGCCGTTGATGAAGAAGGCGGGGGTGCCGTTGGCGCCCAGCTGGCCGGCCAGGGCCTGATCGCGGTCGATGATCTGCTGGTACTTGGTGTTACCCAGGTCCTTCTTCCAGCGGTTCATGTCCAGGCCAATCTCCTTGGCGTACTTCTCGAGGTCAGCGTCCTCGAGCGCCTTGGCGTTGGCGAACAGCTTGTCGTGGTACTCCCAGTACTTGCCCTGCTCACCGGCCGCCATGGCGGCGACGGCCGCGGGCTTGGCGCGCGGGTGGAAGGACAGCGGGTTCTGCTTCATCACCACGCGCACCTTGTTGCCGTACTCCTCCTGCAGCTTCTGCACGGTGGTGTGGGCGCGCGAGCAGAACGGGCACTGGTAGTCAGAGAACTCGACGATGGTGATGAGCGCGTCGGCGCTGCCCTTGACGGGCGAGTCCTCGATCGGGACCTTGAAGACGGTGGGGTCTGCCTGGCGGCCCGGACGCGCGGGCGTCGGAGCGGCGGCCTGGGCGGCCTGGGAGGGGTTACCCACGGCGGCGGTGGGGCTACCCCCCTCGGCGCTCTTGGATCCGCTGGTGGCCTTGCCCCCAAAGAACCCAAGCACAAGGCCCACGACCAGGGCCACGATGACATTGGCTTTCATAAGTCCGTTCTGCTCCTTCTACTGTGTGAGACTACCCACCATCTGCAGATGCCCGGAAACAGGACACTTTTCCGGAAAATTCCTTCCTTACACCACACGTCCAGCGCATGCCAGACTTGCGAGCATGGAAGCCGCCGTGCGCGTGGACACCTCGGGGGCCGCCTGCCCCATGCCAATCATCGAGATCGCCAAGGCGATGCGGCGGCTGGCTCCAGGAACGCTGGTGGAATTGATCTCCACGGATCGCGGCCTGGAAGCGGACCTGCCTGCCTGGTGTGAGGCCACCGGCCACACCCTCGTCCGCATGGAGCGCAGAGAGGGGACGTACGTGGGCTGGGTGCGCAAGGCAGGCGAGGGGCACGGGGCTTAGTGACACGAGCCGCGCCCCGGTTTCAAAGAATCTGCAGCACCCGATCCTCGAGCTTCTGGCCCCGGGTGACGCCGAGGATGAGCACCCCCGTCTGGAGCAGGTGGCCGACGGTGCGGCTGATGACCTCCTCGGGCTTCTGCTCGCCGCTGAAGCGCACCAGGAGCACGCCGGGGGCCTCCATCCTGGCGTCGGTGACGCCTGGCAGCTGAGTGAGCTCGGGGGGCAGCACCTGGCCGCTGGCAATCTGCACGCGGAACTCGGCGCCCTGGCCGGTCAGCTCGGACATGCCGCCGGCCTGGGCCAGCGCGCCGCGGTCCAGGATGGCGGCCCCATCGCACAGCTCCTCCAGCTCCTGGAGGTTGTGGCTGGAGACGACCACCGTCTGTTTGCCCTTCATGTCGCGGATGACCTGGCGCACCTGGGCGGCGATGCGGGGGTCCAGGCCGGCGGTGGGCTCGTCGAGCAGCACCAGGGGGGGCTGGCCCATGAGGGCCTGCGCCATGGCGGTGCGCTTGGCCATGCCGTGAGAGAGCGCCTGCGTCTGCACGGCCCACGCCTCGGCCAGGCCCACCTTGTCCAGGGCCGCGCGTGCCTCGCGCTCGGGCTCGGGCAGGTGCGACAGCTTCGCCCAGTAGGTCAGCAGCCGTCCCACCTCCCAGCCGGGCGGCAGAATGGCGTCCTGCGGCAGCGCGCCCAGCTTGCCCTTGAGCGCCCCGGGGGTGGTGGGGTCCACGCCCATCACCTTGAGGTTGCCCTCGGAGGGGTAGAGGTAGCCGCACATCATGGAGAAGGTGGTCGTCTTGCCAGCGCCATTGGGCCCGATGAGGCCGAACACCTGGCCCTGGGGGATGGAGAGGGTGACGGCCTTGACGGCGACCTTCTCACCGAAGCGCTTGGAGACCTGGAACAGCTCGATGGCGGGCTCGCTCACAAGTCCCTCATTCGCAGCACGGCGTAGGACAGGCCGAGGAAGGCCATGGCGAAGGCGGCATAGGCGGCGCCGCTGAGGCCGAACTCGGCCAGCTGGGGGTGCAGCAGGTTGCTCGAGTAGAACGAGGGAGACAGGTAGCGCAGGAAGGCGCCGCCCCGGTCCGCGGTGGCGCCGCCCACCACGTCCATGAGCCAGAAGACGAAGAGCATGATGAAGTTGAAGATCAGGCTCACGGCGGGCAGGCGGAACAGGCTGGAGCACAGGGTGGTGAGCGCCACGTAGGCCAGCGAGAACACGATGGCGGCCAGCCAGAACTTCACCAGGTTCACCGCCAGGGCGGCCAGGGTGAAGTCCGGGTTGGTGAAGGCCGCGTAGATGAAGATGCCCAGGTCGATGAGGAGCACCAGGCCCACCAGCAGGGTGGCCTGCACCAGGAACTTGCCCATCAAGAGCGAGGAGCGGCGCGCGCGCACGGTGAGGTAGCGGATGGAGCGCGGGCCCACCTCGCCGCTGATCTGATCGAAGCCCATCAGGGCGATGTAGGCGGGCAGGAAGAAGAGGGTGACCTTGAAGACGACGAGGACGACGAGGGGCACCTGCGAGAGGGCCTCCATCATCGCCGCGTCGTTGCCGGCCAGGGCGCCGATGAAGCTCTTCTTCATCTCGGCGGAGATGGCGGTGGCGGCGGCCTCGCCATTGCCTGTCTCGGCCAGACGCGCCGTCACCTGATCGCGGATGGCGTTGGCGATGGCGCCCACGATGAGCAGCACCAGGATGGAGAACATGCTGTAGAGCCCGAGCAGCACCACCACGCGGCCGCTGCGCACGGCTCGGCGTGTCTCGGAGCCCCAGATCACCGATATTTCTTTCAGTCCGTCCAAAGTGGCGGGCACCCTAGTCAGATCCCGGGGCGTGGAGCCAGTCTCGGCTGATACTCAGAGAGCAGCCGAGGAAGCGGGACATGGACAGCCCGCGCCAGGGATCTAGGATTCGGCCCCACGTGATGCCGAACTCCCGTCCTCTGCTCGCCGCGCTGCTGCTCCCGATTGCCCTGGTGCTGGGGGCGATGGGTACTTCCACGGATGCGCCAGAGGCCGTGGGTGCGCCGGATGCGGGGATGGTGGACGCGGGCGTGGTGGCCGTGGGCGCGGCGGACGCGGGCGTGGCGGACGCGGGCACGGCGCTGTTGGGGCTGGTGCCACCCGCGCCGGTGCCCTCGCGGGCGGAGGCTCCACCGATCACCCGGCTGCGGACACTGTCTCGCAAGGAGGATCTGCTGGCCCGGGCGCAGCTGACCAAGCAGGGCAAGCTGGTGCTGCCGGCGAAGGAGGGCGGGCAGACACTCACGGTGGATCCGGTGCTGCAGGCCCAGCTCACGCGCATCATGCAGGACTACCAGGTGCCCTACGGGGCGGCGGTGGTGATCGAGCCGGCCACGGGGCGCGTGCTGGCGCTGGCGGAGCACTCGCAGGCGCAGCCGGGAGTCCGGGGGCTGACGACGCGGGCGGTGTTCCCGGCGGCGAGCATCTTCAAGATCGTCACCGGTGGAGCGCTGCTGGAGGCGGGGGTGTCTCCGGACGAGGAGGAGTGCTTCCACGGCGGCAAGCGGCGGCTGAGCGAGCGGCTGCTGGAGGACAGCGAGCGCGACGGGGCGTGCTACTCGCTGTCGCTCGCGATGGGCAAGAGCGCCAACGTCGTGTTCGCGAAGATGACGCAGAAGTACCTGTCGGCGGAGGCGCTGCGGCGCATGGCGGCGCGGATGCGCTTCAACCGGCCGATCAATTTCCCCATCCCCACGGACGTCTCGCTGGCGTCGATTCCCGAGGAGGGCTTCGAGCTGGCGAATACGGGGGCGGGCTTTGGAGACGTGTACTTGTCGCCGCTGCACGGCGCGGCGCTGGCGGCGGCCTCGGCGACGGGGGAGTGGCGCGATCCGGTCCTCTTCGAGCCGGCGCCAGGGGAGGCTGCTGCTCCGGGTGAGCCGCTGCTCTCGCCCGAGATGAAGAAGGCGATGGCGCAGATGCTGGAGAAGACCGTCACGTCGGGCACCGCGCGCCGCATCTTCCGGGAGCGTGGGTTCCGGGTGGACAACGCGGTGGGCAAGACGGGGACGCTGGCGGACAAGAGCCCGTTCCGGGATTACTCGTGGTTCGTGGGTTACGCGCCGAAGGACAACCCGCGCGTGGCGGTGGCGGCGGTGGTCGTCAACGATCCCTACTGGCGCATCCGCGCCACGTGGCTGGGGCGCGAGGCGATGCGGCTGGGCCTGGAGCGGGTACCCATCCCGGATCCGGCTCTGGCGCCCGGCGGGCCCGCCGTGGCTGAGACTCCGGGCTCGGCGCCCCTTCTGACCGCACCTGCGGGACAGGCCCCCGAAGGCCCGGACGACGAGGACTCGGAAGACGACGAGGCGCTGGAGGAGGCTCCGGCAACGAAGCTGCCGACGGCTACAGGGGCCGCTTCGCCTCCCTGAGCCCGCGCTCGAGCCGCCCTTGCGGGGGGCCTACGGCTGGCGGGGCGTGAGCTTCACGAAGCCGCTGTCCAGGAAGCCCTGGAAGTACTTCAGCGCTTCCAGCTCGTGCAGCGGAGACACGTGGATGATGGCCGCCACGTCCCGCTTGCCGTCGATGCGAGACAGCAGGTAGCGCTCCGGCGCGGTGAGCGGCATCGTCTTGAGCTTCGCCTGCGGCACCAGCAGCGCGGGCACCTGCGGCGGCTCCATCAGCACCATCCGCAGCGACTCCTGCAGCCCCGTCTCCGCGTGCTTGAGCAGCTCCGCGTTCTCCGGCGAGGGCACCATCTCGTACGCCCTGCGCGCCAGCACCTCGGCGTCCCGGAAGTTGCACTTGTCCAGGAACATGCGCGCCGCGTTGAGGATCTCGTCCACCGGAGACTCCGAGCCGATGATCTGCGGGCTCGGCAGCGGCTTGTCCTTCGCCGGCTCGGGCGTGGCCGCCTCGTCGCGCACCTTCACGGCCTCGCGCCGGTACAGCGCATACAGCCGCTGGTACAGGTGGAAGTCCGAGGCGTGCAGCGCCAGCGCCAGGTCGTCGATCGTCATCCCCTCCTTGACCAGGAATGCAATCCGCTCGTCCAGGCTGCCGGGCTGCCGAGGCTCGGGCAGCTTGCGCTCGTCCACCGTCAGCCGCGCCTTGCCCGAGGGGAACACCGCCCGGATCGCCTGCCACGCCGTCTCCCGGAACTCGCCCTCGCGCTGGATGTCCATCAGGTCCACCCGCACGTCCAGCCCCTCGGTGGGGGGCGTCTTCGCCTCCATCGCCTCGAACTGGAACTCGCCATCCGGCCACTGGAACGCATCCAGCAGCATCTCGCGGAACTTCAGGCTCAGCGTGCTCTGCACCGTGGCCTCGGCCACCATGCCGTTGACGACCAGCACCTTGCCCAGCCGGATGTCCGTCTCGCGCTGGCTCTCGAAGGCCCGCCCCAGCTGGTCCTCCGTCAGGTGCCCCATGTTGATGAGGAACTGGCCCAGGTACTCGCGCGGCTGGTTCGAGCTGGCGCTGATCACCGATCCGTCCTGGATCATCAGCTCCTTGAACACTCCGCCGCGGTGCACCCGGAGCACACCCGACACCCGGCGGTTACCGAGGTGGCTGACGACGTCCTGGAGGGACATCGTCAAGAAGTCTCCTGACAAGCCGCGCATCGCTGAGCATCCTGCAACGCATGAGAGTCGATATCTACTCGAAACCCGCCTGCCCCCTGTGTGATGAGGCGATTGAAGTGGTGGAGCGGGTGCACGCTCGCATCCCCTTCGAGCTGAGGATCATCAGCATTCTCGAAGACCCGGCGGGTATGGCGGCGTGGCGCTACGACATCCCGGTGGTGCTCATCGACGGCGAGCTGGCCTTCAAACACCGGGTGGAGGAGCCGGCCCTGGAAGCCTGGCTGCTCAGGGTAAAGGATGGCACACGGGTTGCTCCTACTCCGGGCCAGGATGGGTAGCAGAGTGCCCTTCCCCAGGAACTTCAAGGGGATCGGCAGGGCGGTAGGGAAACAAGGGCTGTAATTCTGGGTGTGTGGGCGGGGGATCGGGTGGGGAAGAAAGTTCTGAAGCGGGGGAGGAGGACGGCGCAGTGGCGGCGGTGAAGCGAAAGCACCTGGGAACCACGGGTCTTCAGCCGACCGTGCTCCTGGTAGATCCTCGGGCAGAGGGCCTGGAACGGACGCGGACTCTGCTGCAAGAGGCCGGGTTCCGGGTGGTGCCGCTCACGCGCTTTGACGCGGTGGTGCCGTTGTTCGAAGTGATCCGGCCGGACGCGGTGGTGCTGGCCGCTCAGCCGCCGGATTACGGGGCGGTGATGGCGGTGCGCCGGCTGCGGCAGGTGGACCGGGGCACGGTGCCACTGCTGTACCTGGTGGACTCGAATGATCCCGAGGCGTGGCGCTTCTGCCTGGAGAAGGGGCAGTGCGTGGACATGGTGCCGCGCTCGAGCTCGGCGGCGGAGCTGGGGCTGAAGCTGCACGCCCAGCTGCGGCTGCGCACCGCGGTGCTGCGCTCGGCCGAAGGGGCCGAGGTGGGCACGGCGCTGGTGCTGCATGATCCGCTCACGGGGCTGTACAACAAGCCCTTCCTGCTGGCCCACATGGGGCTGGAGATGCGGCGCGCGGAGCGCTACGGCGGAGGCTTCGCGCTGGTGGCGTGCTCGCCGCTGGGGATGAAGAGCTTCCGCAAGCACAACGGCAAGGCCATGGCGGACCGGCTGTTGGTCTACACCGCGGTGGTGCTGGGACAGACGGTGCGCGAGTCGGATGTGGTGGCCCGCGTGTCGGACGATGAGTTCGTCATGTTGATGCCAAGCATGACGCTGGAGGCGATGCAGCCGATGATGGAGCGCATTTCCGCGCGCTTCGAGCTGGCCCGCTTCCAGGTAGAGGGCAAGGAGCTGCGCACCTCGCTGACGTTGGGCTCGGTGTGCTTCCCGGACATGGTGGGAGCTCCCGCGGTGCTGTTGAACACCGCGCTTCAAGAGATGCGCCGGTCGCGCGAGCTGCGGCGACCGGAAATGGGCGTGAACCGGATGTCGGTGTGAGGAGGGTGGCACCGGGCGGTTGGCGGTAACACCTTCTTCAACAGGGCGAGGGAGACAGGGGATGGATCGGATCGCGGTGCTGGTGGTGGACGACGAGGAGTCGGTGCGCACGTTCCTGGCCGAGCTGCTGGGGAGCGCGGGATACCAGGTGCGGTGCGCGGGCAGTGGCGCGCAGGCCCTGGAGATGCTGGAGGGGGGCTCGTTCGACGCGGTGCTGCTGGACGTGGTGATGCCGGAGATGAGCGGCCTGGACGTGCTGCGGCAGTACCGGGCCAGTGGAGGCACGGCACCTGTCATCGTCCTGTCGGCCCTGGCGGGCGCGGACGACGCGGTGCGGGCCCTGAAGATGGGAGCCAGTGACTACCTGTCCAAGCCGTTCGGCAATGACGAGCTGGAGGACGTGCTGGCGCGAGCGCTGGGCACGCGGGTTCCGGCCCGGCAGGCCGTCGCGCCTGGGCCCACCCGGGTGGCGGCCGTGGCGGCCGAGAGCTCCAACGAGCAGCGGGTGCTCATCTCCACCTCGCCGGCCATGAAGAAGGCGCGCGCGCTGGTGGAGCGCATCGCCGACGAGGGTGTGCCGGTGCTGCTGCTGGGCGAGTCCGGTACGGGCAAGGAGGTGATTGCCCGGGAGATCCACGCGCGCAGCCAGCGGCGCAACAAGCCGTTCATCAAGGTGAACTGCGCGGCGCTGCCGGGTGAGCTGCTGGAGAGCGAGCTGTTCGGCCACGAGCGCGGCGCCTTCACGGGCGCCACGGCGGAGAAGCCGGGCAAGTTCGAGCTGGCGGACCAGGGCACCATCTTCCTGGACGAGATTGGCGAGATGGCCATCCGGCTGCAGGCCAAGCTGCTCCAGGTGCTGCAGGACGAGGAGTTCTTCCGCGTCGGCGGCAAGAAGAGCGTGCGCGTGGACAGCCGCGTGGTGGTGGCCACCAACCGCGATCTCGAGAAGGAGATCGCGCTGGGCAACTTCCGCGAGGACCTCTACTACCGCCTCAACGTGGTGGCCATCCGGCTGCCGTCGCTGCGCGAGCGCATGGAGGACGTGGTGCCGCTGACGGACCACTTCCTCAAGAAGTACGGCAAGCAGTACATCCAGGGCGTGTCGGAGCTGCCCACCGAGGTGCTCAAGGCCTTCACCGAGTACGACTGGCCGGGCAACGTGCGCGAGCTGGAGAACATGGTGCGCCGGCTGTGCGTGCTGAAGGATCCGACGCTGGTGCTGGATGAGCTGCGCTCGGGCCGCACGCCCGCGAGCGCGCCCTCGCTGCCCACCTCGTACGCGGGTGGAGACGAGAGCGCCCCGGCGCCGCGCGCTCCGGAGCCCGAGCCCGTGCGCATGCCGGCGGTGGCTGCGCCGGCGGCCGCGGCTGGGGCCTCGGTGCAGGTGCTGGAGATGCCTTCGCGGGGTGGGGCGCCCGTGGTGCCCACGGTGGACGTGCCGGCGAACTTCATGTCGCCGCGCTACGCCAACCCGTTCGACATTCCGCAGCCGCCTCCGCCTCCGCCCAGCATGCCGCTGGGAGAGATGTCGCTGAAGGACATCGGCAAGCGGGCGGCGATGCTGGCTGAGCGTGAGGCGATACTGGCCATGCTCCAGCGCACCGCGTGGAACAAGCGCAAGGCCGCGGGCAAGCTGCGCATCAGCTACAAGGCGCTGCTCTACAAGATCAAGGAGTGCGGCATCGTGGACCCGCGCGCCAGCGCGGAGTTCTGATATGGCCCGGGGGCATGAGTCCGCCCCTGGTGCTCCTGGGGTCCGGGTACACGCTCACGCGGCTGGCACTGGCGCGTGCGCGTGAGGCCCGGCCCGTCATCGCCGTAACGCGGGATGCTCAGCGCCGCTCCGAACTGGAGCGCGCGGGCGCCCGCGTCTGTCTTCTGGACGAAGCCCTCGCGCAGGTGGAGGGCGCTCACGTGGTCCACTCCGTTCCGCCGGATGCGGGGCTGGATGCGCGGCTCGCCGCGGAGCTGAGCCAGCGCCGGCCCGCGCGGCTCGTCTACCTGTCCTCCACCGGGGTGTACGGCGCCACGCGCGGCGAGGTGGACGAGGACACGCCCGTGGAGCCGTCGAGCCCCGCGGGCCGGGGCCGCCTGGAGGCCGAGGCGCTCTTTCGTCCGCTGGGCGCGGTGGCGCTGCGCATCGCGGGCATCTACGGCCCGGGGCGCGGCATGCACGCGCGGCTGCTGGCCGGCACGCACCGGCTGCCCGAGGGCGGCGGGGGGCGCATCTCCCGCGTGCACGTGGAGGATCTGGTGGAGGCCATCCGCGTGGCGCTGGAGCGGGGCGAGCCCGGCGGCGTGTACTGCGTGGCGGATGATCGGGCCGCGACGCAGGCAGAGACGGCGGCCTGGCTCTGCGCGCGCCTGGGGCTGCCCCTGCCTCCCACCGTGCCGCTGGCCAGCCTGCACGAGACGCTCCGGGGGGATCGCTTCGTGCGCAACACGCGGCTCAAGGCGCTGGGCTGGAGCCTTCGCTACCCTGACTACACTGTGGGCTTCGCGGCGGTGCTCGAGGCCGAGGGGATTACCCCATCCGCGCACTGAGGTGATCACATAAGCGGGACTGTTGGGCCGCCTGCGCTTCCTGGGGGCCCCCGGCTTTTCAGCGCGTGTGGGGCCTGTCAGGCTCGGGAATCCCCCGTGGCTCGGCGCAATGAGAGGCCAGGCATGTCACACAAGCTGCTCGCGGCGTTCAATGAAGGCGTGAACCGCTCGATGTCTGGGGATCACCCTTCCGCCATCCAGTCCTTCGACAAGGTGTTGGGGGAGGATCCCCGGCATGGGCCCGCGCTGAGCGCCAAGGGCTTCTCGCTGATCCGGCTGGGCCGCCCGTCCGAGGCGCTGCTGTGCTTCGAGCGCGCCATCGAGCTGGAGCCCTCGCTGGCGGACAACTACCGCAACGCCGCGCTCTGCCAGCTGGAGCTGGACGAGCCCGAGGCGGCCTCCATGCTGCTGGAGCGCGCCTTCCAGCTCAACACGGAGAACTCGTACCGCGAGGCCGCGGCGGTGGAGATCTTCGGCCTGGGCCAGACGCTGCTGTCACGAGGCCCCCGCAGGCCGGACAAGGCGCGCTACCGCCACGCGCGCCATGCCTTCGAGCTGGCCCTGGAGTACCACCCTGGCTACATCGAGGCGGCCCGGGCGCTGGCGGATGTGTGGTCTCACCTGGGAGACACCGAGCGCAGCAGCCATTACACGCACCTGGCGGTCCGGCTGCGTCCCGCGAACTGAGCGCGCGGGCTCAGTCGGCGACGCGGTAGCTGCCCAGCACCCGGAACGTGCTGCACGAGCGCTGTGCCTCTTCGAGCGCGGCGGCCAGCGTGGGCTCTTCCTTCGCGCCGTGGATGTCCAGGCAGAAGAAGTACTCGCCCCGGCGGCGCAGCGGGCGGGTCTCCAGCCGGATGAGATCCAGGCCCCGGTTGGCGAACGCTCCCAGCACCCGGTGCAGGGCCCCGGGCACGTTCTCCACCGTGAGCACCACCGCCGTCTTGCTCTTCGAGCCCTGGCGCACGGGCGGGGCCCCGAACGAGACGAACCGGGTGTAATTGCCCGGAGTGTCCTGGATGGCCTCCTGGAGCACCGTCAGCCCGTACAGCGTCGCCGCGTTGCGGCTGGCGATGGCGGCCGAGCGCGGAGTGCGCTGCTCCGAGAGCCGCATGGCGGCGCCAGCGGTGTCGGACTCGGGCACGGGGGTGATGCCGTGCTGCCGCAGGAAGGCGGTGCACTGCGCCAGGGCCTGCGGGTGGGAGAGGGCGCGCTCCACGTCCGCCAGCGCGGTGCCCGCGGGGGCCAGCAGGCAGTGCTGAATGTGCAGCGCCAGCTCGCCGGTGATGGTGACGGGGAACTCGATGAGCAGGTCCACGTTCTCGATGACGGAGCCCGCCAGGGAGTTCTCCACGGGCACCACGCCCCCATCGACCTGGCCCTGGGTCACCGCCTCGAAGACGGCGCGGAAGGAGGGCAGGGGCACGGCCCGCACACCGGGGCCGAAGAAGCTGAAGGTGGCCTCCTCGCTATAGGCGCCACGCGCGCCCTGGAAGCCGATCCGGAGCTCACTCACGGGTGGGCTCCGCGCGCGGATAGGTGCCGAGCACCCGCATGGAGCTGGTGAGCGGCTCGAGATCCTTCAGGGCCGCGACGAGCGCCGCCGAGGCGGCATGGCCCTCCACGTCCAGGTAGAAGCGGTAGCGCCACGGCTCGCCGGGGATGGGACGGGACTCGAGCTTGGCCAGGTTCACCCCACGCTGCGCCAGCTGCATCAGCACCTGTCCGAGCGAGCCGGGCTTGTGCTCCAGCACCACCATGAGAGACGTCTTGCACGGCACGTTCGGAGGCACGGGCGCGGCCTCGCGCGCCACCTCCACGAAGCGGGTGTAGTCGCCGGAGGCGGTCTGAATGTCCCGTGCCAGCACCACCAGGCCGAAGCGCTGGGCGGCGGACTCGCTAGCGATCGCGGCCACGGTGGGATCATTGCGCTCGCGGACCTTGAGCGCCGCGCCGCTGGTGTCGAGCTCGGGCAGCGGGCGGATCCACGGCACCTTGCGGAGGAAGGCATCACACTGCGCGAGCGCCTGCGGGTGAGACAGCACGGTGCGCAGGTCCTCGAGCCGGGCGCCCGGCAGGCCGAGCAGCCGGTGCGCGACCTGATTGACGCACTCGCCGGTGATGACGCCCAGCCCCTCGGCGAGCAGATCATAGGTCTCGTTCATGCTGCCCGCCGAGGTGTTCTCGATGGGGAGCAGCGCCAGGTCCAGCTCACCCCTGCGCAGCGCCTCCAGCACCTCGCGGCCGCTCTCGTAGCCAGAGAGGAGCACTCCCCCGGGGCGGCCCGCGTAGCGCTGGCTCGCGGCGAGGTGGCTGTAAGAGCCCTCGATGCCGGGGTAGCCCACGCGCAGCGGAGTGGTGTCCAGCCGGTGGATGAGCGCCTGCTGCCGGGAGACGGACATGTCCACGATGAGGCGATAGATGCGCTCGATCTCGTGGGGGTCCAGGCCGTGGGAAGCGGCGGCCTCGCGGACCTTGCGCAGCACCAGATCCTCACGGCGGGGATCGCGCAGGGGAGAGGCCGCGGCCAGCTTGGTCAGGGCAATGGTGTCCGCCAGGTCCATCCGCCGCCGGAGGGCGTCGAGGATCTCATCGTCGATGCGCTCGATCTTCGTGCGAAGCGTGTCGAGGTCCGGAAGGTCCGCCATAGAGGAGGCAAATATAGCGATCGAAGCGGCCCGCACCGCCATCGAAGCCGTACATGTCGATCAGTGAGCGTCTCAGTCCTTGTGCGCCGCGGGCTCGGCGAGCAGCGCCGCTCCGATGGCTCCGGACAGCTCGCCCAGCCCGGACAGGCGCAGCTCCGGAGGCCGCTGCGGAACGAACAGGTGGGGCTGCATCGCGACGCGGAGGCGATCGACGTACGGCTGGCCCAGCCGCGTGCCCAGCCCTCCGCCGATGATGACGGCCTCCACGTCCAGCAGGTTCACCGCCGAGGCGATGCCCGCGCCGAGCATCCGCACGGCCCGGTGGATGAGCTTCTCGGCCAGCGCGTCTCCCTTCTCGAGCGCGCGGAACCAGATGCCGCTGGTGAGCCGATCCTTGCCCTTGGCCTCCATCAGATCGAACAGGCGCGTCCTGTACCCGTGCTTGACGGCCTTGCGCGCCAGGCGCTCCATGGCGCCGCGCCCCGCGTACGCCTCCATGCAGCCGCGCCGGCCACAGGAGCACCGCGCTCCACCGCGCCGCACGACGATGTGGCCGATCTCTCCGGCCGCGCCGCGCCCCGTCCACCGTTGGCCGTTGATGATGATGCCTCCACCCACGCCCGTGCCCCACCACACGCCCAGCATCGACCGGAAATCCTTGCCGGCGCCCAGCCGTGCCTCGGCCGCCACCGCCACCTGCACGTCGTTGCCGAGGAACACCGGCACCTTCGCCCGCTTCGACAGCTCCTTGGCCAGCGGGTAGGGCCCGCTCCAGCCGGGCAGGTTTCCCGCCTGCAGCAGGGTGCCCGCGCCGGGATCCACCGCTCCCGGCGCGCCCACGCCCACGCCCGCGAGCTGCGCGGGATCCAGCTCCGCCGCGCGGGCCACCTCCTCGAGGGTGGCGTTGAGGGCTTCGATGATGGCGGGGGGCCCGCCCTCTTGCGGAGTAGGGCGCCGGGCCTGGCTCAGCACGGCGCCGTGAGCGTCCAGCAGCACCGCCTGGATCTTCGTCCCGCCGAGGTCCAGGCCTCCGAGGATCTGCTTCCTGTCACTGCGGGCCGCCTGCTTCATCCGCTGCTCCTTCACATCCGCGAGAACCGTGAGAGTTTAGCCGATGGGCTACTTCGGCGGCTTCGTCTTCCCCAGCTTGAGCACCAGCTTGAAGTGCTCGGCGGTGACGGGCACCACGCTGATCCGGCTGCGCGTGAGCAGCTGGCAATCCTTGAAGGCCGCCGTCTTCTTGAAGGTGGCCAGCTCCACCGGCTCGGCCAGGGGCACCACGGGCCCCACCTCCACCGAGGCCCAGTCCTCACCGGGCGCGGTGGGATCCTCGCCCGCCGCGGTGAGCACCCGGGCCACGCCCACCACCGCCTTGCCCTCGTTCGAGTGGTAGTAGAGGCACAAGTCCCCGGGCTTCATCGCCCGCAGGTTGTTGCGCGCCTCGTAGTTGCGTATCCCGGTCCAGTCCGTCTTCCCGTCCTTCTCGAGCTGCGTGTACGGGTAGACGGTGGGCTCGCTCTTGATCAGCCAGTACTGACTCTTCGCCATGAGGGCGCACTCTACCTGTGCGGTAGGCAGAGGCGAGGCTCAGGTGTACCAGGGGCCCACGGAGTCAGGTGACGTGGGGCTTCATGCGCAGCGCCTCGAGGACCGCGCTGCGCACTCTGGGCACTAGATTCTCAGCAACGGAGAAATTAGTTTCCTCCGGCGGGCCCGTGCTCAATGCCTCTCACGGGCCCGTAACAATTCCCGTACAAAACAAGTAAGACTTGTATTTGCTGCCAGCCCTCGAGGGTGAGGCCCTGTAACGGGCCCCCTCTCGGGCCCCCTCTCAGGCCTCCTTGGCAATGCCGGTCGGCGGCGCCGCCAGCTTGCCCTGCATCATGGAACTGCCCGCGTAGAGGCTCACTCCCACGAGGCCCAGCACCGCCGCCTCCGCCAGAGGGCCCAGCACCGTGCCCAGCACCGCCATCGCCCCGCCGCCCGTCATAAACGCCGCCACCATCGCCACGGCTACTTTCCTCATAGACCGTCGACTCCTCGCCCGCGGGCATCTCGCCCGCTCATCAGTGCGGACTCTCTCCTCTTCAATCCGCGTGCCGCGCCGCCGCCGTGAAACGTGGGCAAGCACACATCCGCGCCAGGGAAAAACTTTGCCCAACCTGGGAGACGATCAGGAAAGAACACCAGAAGGATCACTCCCGGAGTTCCGGAAAATTTTCCTGAATCCCTGAGAGAACCCCCACAGGGCAACGCGCAACCCTTGACGATCCATCAGGTTTCCTCTGCCGAGGCGTGTGGCACGGCCAGTGCTAAGGCAACCCGTCCGAGGGCATGTCGCTTCCGTGCGCTTGAAGGGCAGGGAGGCGAGTTCCGGACACTTCTAGGTGAGGAGAGGCAGACGATGAGCAAGACGCGGGCTGGATTCTGGGCGGTGGTGGGCGTGCTGCTTCTGGCGGGGTGCGCCCACAAGCCGGCGATGAAGGTGGACAACTCGGATCAGCCGTACCGCATTGGCCGCGAGGACGTGCTGGACGTGGCCGTGTGGCGTGATGCGGACCTGTCGCGCACCCTGCCGGTGCGGCCGGACGGTTACATCTCCATGCCCATGACGGGTGACGTGCTGGCCGCGGGCAAGACGCCCACCGAGCTGGCCGACGAGATCAAGGAGCGGCTCAAGCCGTACGTTCAGGAGCCGCGCGTGACGGTCATCATCCGCGAGGTGAACAGCAGCCGGGTCTTCGTCACCGGCGAGGTGGCCAACCCGGGCGCCTATCCGCTGCGTGGGCGGGTGTCGCTGGTACAGGCCATCGCCCTGGCGGGCGGCTTCACGGACTTCGCCAACTCGGACCGCATCACGGTGATCCGCACCGATGACAAGGGCGGGAAGATCCCGGTGCGCTACAGCGATCTGATCTCCAACAAGGACGGCAACCAGGACGTCATCCTGCGCCCGGGCGACACCATCGTCGTGCCGTGAGGGGTTGGGACGGGGCCATGGGCGGCGTGGGGCGTGGAAGGCGGGCAAGGAGAACGGCGATGAAGCGGGGATTGCGACAGCTACTGGTGGCAGGTGTGCTCAGCATGGCGCCAGGGGCGATGGCGGCGACCGTGCTGGACTCCTCGCTGCGGCTCACCGCCGAGGAGCGCTACGACGACGACTTCCGCCTGTCCGAGGACAGCACGGGCGGCCAGCTGATGACCAAGCTGACGCCGCGCCTGGGCCTGGAGCTGAAGGACCCGCGCACCACGGGCGAGGCCTTCTACGCCACGGATCTGCTGATGCGGCACGGCTCGGGGAAGACGACGCTGGATCACCGGGCTGGCGTGCAGATGCGCCACACGCTGTCGCGGCGGCTGCGGCTGGACTTCACCGGACGGCTGTTCCGGGTGACGGACCCGACGTCTCTGCCGCGCGAGGGGCTGGCGCGCTCGCTGGCTCCCATCGTCTATGGGCAGGCACGCCTGTCCGCCACGGGGCGTGTCACCCAGCGGCTGGACATGAGCGCCCGCTACGCCTTCGAGGGCGCCAAGGTGTTCGAGGCTGGCCGCGAGCCGGGCTTCGTCCATACGCCCTCGGTGGAGGCCTGGTACCGCAGCACCCGGCGGCTCACGCTGGGGCTCGAGTACCGGTATCAGGGTTTCGTCTTCGGCAATGGGTACACGGACGGGCACGGCGCCTTCGCGGGCCTGCGCTACCGGCTCACCCGGCCCACGACGCTCACCGTGCGCGGTGGCCCGGTGCTGTACCGCTCTCCCGAGGGCGACCAGGAGGTGCTGCCGCGCTTCGCGGTGGATCTGGCGCGCGAGGGTGAGCTCTTCGATATCGGTGTGGTGGTGGGGCATGACCTGGTGGGCGCAAGTGGCTTCACCAATGCCCTGTGGGCTGACTACGCGTCGCTGATGTTCTCGCGGCGTATCAACCACCGCTGGTCGGTGTACGGCGCGGGCAGCTTCTTCCGCAACGGCCGTGCTCCGAATGATGGGGCTTTCAGCCTGAAGGACACGGCGTACGTGTCTCAGGGTTATGCAGTGGGAGGCGGCGTCGAGTTCCGGATGAACCGGTACCTGACGCTGCAAGGAGCCGTGGATCGCATCGCCCAGGTGGGCGCGGGAGACGCGGAAGCGGCCGGGGTGGACCTGGCACGCAACGTCTTGGCGGTCCGGTTGGTGATCTCGGCTTGGTAGTGCACCTGTGAAGGGGAGGAGTGGAACATGGAGCGTGGGATGACGGCGGACCAGGTGCTTGTGGCCCTGTGGCGCCGCAAGGCACTGGTGGGGGCCATCGCAGCAACAGTACTCGCGGTGGGAGCGGCCGTCGTGATGACCCGGCCGAACATGTACGAGGCGTCTTCGGTGGTCCGCGTGGAGCCACAGCGGCCCGGCGAGGAGATGGTGCAGCGCACCGTGAGCGAGCTGGTCGAACAGCGCCTGCTCACCGTTCGCCAGGAGCTGACGGCGCGGCCGGTGCTCCAGAAGGCCATCGAGGAGATGAACCTCTACCCGGACATCGTCTCCAAGAAGGGCATGGAGGCGGCGGTGGCGCAGATGCGCAAGGATCTCACCATCCGCGTGGAGGGTGAGAACGCCTTCGAGCTGACGTACCTCAACCGGGATCCGCAGATGGCGGCGCAGGTGGCCAACCGCCTGCCGGCCCTCTTCGCGGAGGAGACGCTCAAGCTGCGCCAGGCCCAGGCCTCGCGCGCCACCGAGCTCTTCACGGGCGAGATGGAGCAGCTGGCCAAGAGCGTGTCCGTGTGGGAGCGGCGCATCGCCCAGTTCAAGGTGGACCACACCGGTGAGCTGCCCGAGCAGCTCGAGATGAACATGCGCGGACTGGAGCGCGTCAGTCACCTGATGCAGACCAAGTCCGAGGAGCTGCGCGTGGCCGAGGCCCGCCGCTCGGATCTGGCCCGGGCCCGCAACGCCGCGGACAGCGAGGCCGGCCGCCTCGAGGCCGCCGAGAACGGGCTCACCCGCTCGCTGGTCGCCGCGCGCACCTCGTGGACCGAGGATCACCCCGAGGTCAAGCGCCTGTCCAACGAGCTCGACACGATGAGCGGCAAGCGGAAGGAGGCCGAAGGCCGCCTCACCGCCGAGCGCCTGGAGCGCACCCGCGTGGCCAGCCTGATCGAGGCCATTCAGGGCGAGATGAGGGATCTGCAGAAGCAGGCGGAGATGTACCAGAAGCGCCTGGACAACACCCCGAAGTGGGCTCACGAGCTGGCGGTGATGAACCGCGACTACGAGATCTCCCGCACCAAGTACCAGAGCGTGGTGTCGCGCAAGGTCGAGGCCGAGATCGCCGAGGAGCTGGAGGCCAAGAGCTCCAAGAGCCTCTTCAACGTCATCTCTCCGGCGGGCGTGCCGGTGGCCGCGGCCAAGCCGGACCGCTTCGGTGGGATGCTGATCGTGGCGCTGCTGGCCCTGGGCCTGGGTGTGCTCACCGCGGTGGTGCTCGAGATGCGTGACGACAGCTTCCGCGATGGCCACGAGCTGCGCGAGCGGCTGACGCTGCCGGTGCTGGCGGTGGTCCCGGAAATGCAAGGCAAGACTGAGAAGAGGGTGTTGATGCCTTCGTCCGGTACGCGGAACGGGATTTCTTCCCCGACCACGCTGAACTGAGGCTGAAAAAAGGACTGAGGAGACGGGAATGGATCAGACAATTGAGCGGGCGGGCAACTTCCTTCCTCGGGTGGACGAGTCAGCCGGAAACCCGAATGCGGTGGATCGCCGTGTGGTGACGCTGACGGCGCCGGCCTCGATGGCCGCCGAGCAGTACCGGACGCTGTACTACCGGCTGGAGCGGCTGCGTGAGGTGAAGCCGGTGAAGGTCGTCGCCTTCACCTCGGCCATGCCGGGCGAGGGCAAGACGATGTCGGCGGTGAACCTGGCGCTGGCGGCGGCGCGGGCGAATCCTGATCGGCGCATCCTGCTGGTGGACGCGGACCTGCGGCGCAGTCAGGTGGCGCAGGTGCTGGGCATCCGCAGCAAGCTGGGCCTGACGGAGCTGCTGGCCGGGGAGTGCGAGGTGCGCGATGTGGTGCGTCGCTTCCACGCCACGCGCCTGGCGGTCATCCCCGCGGGCGGCACGCCCGAGGAGGCCACCCAGGTGCTGGCCAGTGGGCAGATGAAGCAGTTCCTCAAGGCGGTGCGCGAGAACTTCGATGAAGTCTATATCGACATGCCTCCGACGCTGCCGTTCGCGGACGCCGGAATCCTCGCCCACCAGGTCGATGGTGTGCTGCTGGTGGTGCGTGCGAATGTGACGCCCACCAAGGTCGTCAACCAGGCGGTGGAGCACCTGGGCGGCGTTCCGATCCTGGGCTGCGTGCTGAACGGTGCGGAGGTGACGACCACCCCGTACCTGAAGAACTACATCAAGAAGTAGGGCCGGTGACGCCCCACCGCTCCCCGCCCTTCGTGGGGGAGCGGTGCTGGGCGTCGAGTCCTTGGCGCAGGTTGCAACGAGTTGAAGCGAGTTGGGGTGAGTTGGGTTGGGAGGGCGCACGTGCTTCGGGTTTTTCATCACTATTTTTCTGCCAAGAAGCTCACGTTTTTCCTCGCGGAGAGCTCTGCGATCGCGCTGGCGTGCGTGCTGGGGGCCGCCGGGTGCGCGTGGATGTTCGCCCCCGTGGGGATGCGCCCGGAGCTGAGCACCATGGGGCCGGTGCTGGTGGGGCTGAGCGTGGCGTTCGTGCTCGCCTTCCAGTTCACGCTGTACCTGTTGGATCTGTACGATTTGCGAGTGGCCGCCGAGGATCGCCAGCGCGGCTCCCGGTTCCTGAAGGCCGCCGGCGTCACCACCCTGGTGGTGGGCCTGGGCATGATGGTGTTGCCGCTGGTGCTCCCGGTGCAGCTGCCTCCCGGCACGCTGCTGGGCGGCGCGATGGGGGCGCTGGCCGGCACCATGGCGGTGCGCGTGTCGCTGCGCGCCGTGGTGGGTGATCCCTCGCCGGTGCTCATCATTGGCGACGGCCTCAAGGCGCGCGCGGTGACCAAGGCCATCGAAGAGGGGGGCGAGGGCAGCTTCCGCGTGGTGGCCATGGTGGATCCGCGCCGCGAGGGCGTGGGGCCGCTGGAGGAGATGGCCTCGCGCCTGAAGGCCGAGTACGTGGTGCAGGCCGCCGACGACATGCGCGGGGCCAACTGGGTCAACGCGCTGCTGCGCTGCCGGCTGATGGGCATGCGCGTGTATGACGCGGGCGGCTTCTGCGAGCGCGTGCTGCGCCGCATCCCGGTGCAGTTCCTGCGCGCCAGTGACTTCGCCTTCGCGGACGAGCTGACCATGTCTCCGCTGCGCCGCGGGCTGAAGCGGGTGTTCGACGTGTTCGTCGCCTCGCTGCTGCTGGCGCTGGCGGCGCCCTTCCTGGTGCTGGTGGCCGCGGCCATCAAGCTGGACTCGCAGGGCCCCATCTTCTACCGCCAGGAGCGCGTGGGCGTGGATGGCAAGTCCTACTGGCTGTGGAAGTTCCGCAGCATGCGCACCGACGCGGAGAAGAACGGCGCGGTGTGGGCGCGCGCCAATGATGACCGCGTCACCCGGGTGGGCAAGTTCATCCGCAAGACGCGCGTGGACGAGATTCCCCAGGTGTTCAACGTGCTGGTGGGGGACATGAGCTTCGTGGGTCCCCGGCCCGAGCGTCCGGTGTTCGTCGAGCAGCTCAAGGAGCAGATCCCGTTCTACGGCCTGCGCGAGGCGGTGAAGCCCGGCATCACCGGGTGGGCGCAGATCTGCTACCCGTACGGCGCCTCGGTGGAGGATGCGCGCAACAAGCTCGAGTTCGATCTGTACTACGTGAAGAACGGATCTCTGTTCCTGGACATTGGAATCATCTTCCACACCGTGCGGCATGTGCTGCTCGGGCGTGGTGCTCGGTAGGCAGTGGGGTACATCGTGGAACGGGACGGGGAAGGGGGCAGCATGTCGCTGGTGGACCTGGATTCATCTATCGAGACGTGGTCGGACGAGGCGAAGGCCGAGCTGTATCATCGGGAGCGCAATCAGCTGTTGCGTCCCGCGCTGCAGCGGCCCACGCGCATCGTGGCGATGGGTGGTGGCACCGGGCTGCCGGTGGTGCTCAAGGGCCTGGCGCGCAAGGCCGAGCCCCGGCGGGGCGATCCGGGCGTGGAGCTGACCGCCGTTGTCACCATGAGTGATGACGGGGGCAGCTCGGGCCGGCTGCGCCGTTCACACGGGGTGCTGCCGCCGGGCGACATCCGCAACTGCCTGGTGGCCATGGCGGGCGACGACAGCCCGCTGGCGCAGGTGTTCCAGTACCGCTTCGGTGGGGCCAAGGGCCTGGCCGGCCACGCGGTGGGCAACCTGCTCATCGCCGCCCTGGCGGAGCTCAAGGGCGACTTCCTCGAGGCCGTGCGTGCCTCGGCGGAGATGCTCGGGGTGCGCGGCCAGGTGCTGCCGTGCACGCTGGCGCCGGTGCAGCTGGTGGCGAAGATGAAGGACTCCACCGAGGTGGTGGGCGAGAGCAACATCGTCCGGGCGCAGGGCCGGGTGGAGCGCGTGTCGCTCAGCCCCCGCTCGCCGCCTCCCTCCGAGGGGCTGATCGAGGCCATTCACAGCGCGGACCTCATCGTGATTGGCCCCGGCTCGCTGTACTCCAGCGTCATTCCCAACCTGCTGGTGGACGGGGTGGCCCAGGCGCTGCACCAGACGCGGGCGCTCAAGGTCATGGTGGCCAACCTCATGACGCAGCCCGGCGAGACTGACGGGATGACGTGTGTGGACCACGTGCGCGCCGTCATCGATCACGCCGGCCCGGTGCTGGACGCGGTGCTCGTCAACGCGGCGCTTCCGCCCAGCGAGTCCATTCAGCGCTATGCCCGCAAGGGCGCCTACGTCGTCCCGGTGGACCGCCGCGAGCTGATCTCCGCCGGTGTCATTCCCGTGGAGGCGGACCTGCTCAAGGAGGGGTCCAAGATCCGACACGACGGCCGGAAGATCGCTCGCTGCCTGCTCAAGATGGCCCGCAGCGGCTTGTAGCCAGCCCTCGGAGTTCGCACCTTGCACGCGCGCGGGGCCCCGCCCAGGGAGCCCCGCGCTTTGGAGTTCTATACCTATGGAAGCCAGACAGCTCTCACCCGCACCCAGTGTCCAGGAGGTGACGGACCGAGCGGGTTTCATGGCGCTGGAGCCCGAGTGGAACGCGCTCGTCGAGGCCACGGCCAACGAGCTCTTCTACCGGCACGAGTTCCTGCGCATCTGGATCGACAACTTCGCGCCCACCGCGCAGCTGCGCGTGCTCACGCTGCGTGATGGCGATGGCGCACTGACAGCGGCGCTGCCGCTGGTGGCCGAGCGGACGACGATGTACGGCATTCCCGTGCGCCAGCTGTCGGGTACGGCCAACCCGCACTCGTGCCGCTTCGACTTGATTGCCCGCGAGCCGGAGGCCGCGGCGGCCATGTTCCTGGCCTGGCTGAGCACCGACCGCAACTGGGACGTGCTGCGGCTGACGGACGTGCCCGAGGGTGGCTCGGGCTGGTACCTGCTGGAGGAGGCCAGGAGCGCGGGGCTGTCCACGGGCACGTGGGAGTCGCTGCAGTCTCCGTACGTGCCCCTGCCGGCCACGAAAGAGGCCTTCCAGGCCACGCTGCAGGCGAAGTTCAAGGCCAACTGCCGGCGCCGCCGCAAGAAGCTGGAGGAGCGGGGCACCGTCGAGGTGGAGCGCATCGAGGGCGGCCTGGACCTGGAGGGCAAGCTCGAGGAGGGCTTCGCCCTGGAGCAGAGCGGCTGGAAGGGGCAGCGCGGCACGGCGATGGCGCAGGACGCGCGCACCCGCGGCTTCTACACGGAGCTGGCGCGGGACGCGGCGTACGCCG
This sequence comes from Myxococcaceae bacterium, assembly GCA_035296065.1. Taxonomy (GTDB): domain Bacteria; phylum Myxococcota; class Myxococcia; order Myxococcales; family Myxococcaceae; genus DATHBR01. The sequence continues at coordinate 50,136 of DATHBR010000052.1, forward strand.
GGCGGCTGTCGCTGTACTTCCTGCGCCTCAATGGCCAGCCGGTGGCCTTCCAGTACGGGCTGACGTACGGCGGGCGCTACTTCCTGCTCAAGCCCGGTTACGACGAGAGCTTGAAGGAGTGCAGCCCCGGCCAGCTGCTGATGGACGAGGTGCTGGCGGACTGCATCTCGCGCGGAGTGCGCGAGTTCGACTTCCTGGGACCGGACATGGTGTGGAAGCGCGACTGGACGGAGAAGGTCCGGCACCACACGTGGCTGTCCATCTTCAATGACTCGGCTTTTGGCCGTGCGCTGTGCGCGGCGAAGTTCCGCTGGGTCCCCGCTGCGAAAGAGGTGGTGACGCGATGGAAGAAGTGACGCTGTCTCAGAAGCTGTTCGTGCCCTCGCTGCCCACGCTCTGGCCCAGCATGCTGCTGGGCCGCGGGGAGACCAGCGCCTTCCAGCCGTTCGCCTCGTCCAACGTGCGCTACTTCTACTTCGCGCGCAACGCCGTGTGGCTCACGGTGAAGATGATGAACCTGGACCGCGGCGAGGTGCTGATGCCCGCCTACCACCATGGCGTCGAGGTGGAGGCCGTGGTGGACGCGGGCGCCACGCCCGTCTTCTACCGGGTGGGCAGCCGGTGGGACGTGGACCTGGAGGACGTGGAGAGGAAGATCGGCCCCAAGACGAAGGCGCTCTACCTCATCCACTACGCGGGCTTCCCGGGCCCGGCCGCCGAGATGCGCGCGATCGCCGATCGCCACGGGCTGCCGCTGATCGAGGACTGCGCGCTGTCGCTGCTGTCCGCGGATGGCACGGTGCCGCTGGGGACCACGGGCGATGTGGGCATCTTCTGCCTCTACAAGACGCTGCCGGTGCCCAATGGCGGCGCGCTGACGATCAACGGGCAGCGCCAGTACAGCCTGCCGGAGCCGCCGCTGCCGCCGGTGACTTCGACGTTCAGCCACACCGTGTCCGCGCTGCTGCAGAACCTGGAGCTGCGGGGTGGGGCGGTGGGCCGCGGGCTGCGCCAGCTCATCCGCACGGTGGGCCACGGCACGGTGAAGGCCGCCAGCATTCAGCGCGTGGCCACGGGCACCCAGCACTTCAACCGGGACCACGTGGACCTGGGCATGAGCCCGCTCACCAAGCGCATCGCCCTGTCGCAGGACCTGGAGGGCATCGTCGAGAAGCGGCGGCGCAACTACTTCTTCCTGCTGGGCCGGCTGAGGGACATCTCCACGCCGCTGTTCAACCAGCTGCCGCCGGGCGTCAGCCCCCTGTTCTACCCGCTGGTGGTGCAGGACAAGGCGGAGGTGATGGGGCGGCTGCATGCGCAGGGCATCGACGCGATCGACTTCTGGCGGCGGTTCCACCCGGCGTGCGACGCCACGGCCTTCCCCGAGGTGGCGCAGCTGCGCCGCTCCATCGTGGAGGTGCCGTGCCATCAGGACCTGTCTCCCGAGGTGATGGCTCAGGTGGCCGCGGCGGTGCGCGAGGCGGTGAAGACCGACCGCAGCTCGCGCAAGCGTACCGGGTGATCGTGTCCCCACTTCTGCTCTGGAAACTGCCAAATGATTCGTGAATCCGAAGTGACGCCCGCGCCACGGCCCTCTCAGTGGCTGCGGGTGGATGTCGTCCATGATCTCGCGGTGCTCGCCAAGATGCGGGCCGAGTGGGACGAGCTGCTCGACTCCAGCTCCGCCGGGCCGTTCAACGCCTGGGAGTGGCTCTACCCGTGGTGCCGCCGCATCGCTCCGTCCCGCCGTCCCCTCATCTTCACGGCGAGGGACCGTAACGGAACGCTGGTGGGCCTGATGCCCCTGGGCTTCGAGATGCGCCGCGTCCTGGGCCGCCTCGTGGGGCGCCTTGCCTTCCTGGGCGAGACGCACGTGGGCAGCGACTACCTGGACGTCATCGCCCGCCGCGGCCACGAGGAGGAGGTGACGCGGGCCTTCGCCGGCGCCCTGCGCGACACGCATGGCAGCTGGGACGTGTTGGATCTCACGGACCTGCGCGAGGACTCGCTCACCGTGCGGGTGCTGCGCGAGACGTTCCCGGACCTGGAGGTGCGCGTCACGGACCGCTACGTGTGCCCGTACGAGACGTTCACCCCGGCAGAGCCATTCGAGGCGTTCCTCAAGCGCACGGGCCGCCGGGACAACTACCTGCGCCGCCGCAAGTGGCTGGAGAAGCAGGAGGGCTACCGCATCGAGCGCACCGAGGCTCCCGGAGCCCTGGCGGCGCCCATGACGGAGTTCTTCCGGCTGCACGCCCAGCGCTGGGCCGCGGACGGTGGCTCGCAGGGCATCAAGGGCAAGGGCGTGGAGTCCTTCCACCGCGACGCCACGCAGCTGCTGGCCGAGCGTGGCCGGCTCCGGCTCTACACGATGAAGGTGGGCGATCGGGCCGTGGCCTCGGTGTACGGCATCATCCACCGCGACACGTTCATCTACTTCCAGTCCGGGTACGATCCCGCCTGGCGCAACAAGAGCGTGGGCCTGGTGCTGGTGGGAGAGACCTTCAAGGACGCCATCGAGGCGGGCCTCACCGAGTACGACTTCCTGCGCGGCACCGAGACGTACAAGTCCGACTGGACGACGAAGCAGCGGCGCACGGTGGCGGTGCGCGTCCATGCCTCGACGGGCCCGGGGCACTGGTACACCCGCCACGAGGAGGCGGCCCGGGGCGCCCGCGAGGTGCTCAAGCGGGTGCTGCCCCAGGATGCGGTGGAGCGCATCCGCCGGCTGCGGCGGCGCAGGGCCGCCGTGTAAGGCTCAGGGCCGGGGGCCCACTTCCTGGCGAAGCTGCGCGATGGCCGCCTCGAGCTGCGGAGGCTGCATGTCGCGCGGCACCTCGACCGAGAAGCGCTCGAAGTACTCGAGCGCCTTGGCCCGGTTGCCAGACTGGATGTGGATGAAGCCCAGGAACAGCAGGGCCTCCTGCGCGCCGGGGTAGGTGTCCGCCAGCGTCACCAGCTCCTGCTCCGCGCCGGGCACATCGCCGCGAATGGCGCGCAGCACGCCGCGGTGCACCCGGGACTCGATGTGGAACGGATCGATCGCCAGCGAGCGGACCGTGAGGCGCTCGGCCTCCTCGGGGTTCTGCTTGCGGATCATCTCGTGGGCCACCAGCGCCGAGGCCTCGAGATCATTCGGGTTGGCCTGCAGGCGCTCCCGCGCCGCGGCGAGCTCCTGGTCCTCCTGAGACGGCTGCGCCTGCTGCGGCGAGGGGGCCGCGTTGGGAGGCAGCCGGCCAGTGGCCTCCATGTTCTCCTCGCGCGGGCGCTGCTCCGAGACGACCAAGTAGCCCAGCACGCCGAAGAACAGGACGATGCCGGCGCCCCACAGCGCGCCCACCAGCTGCGGGTTCTTGGCGCCAAAGCCCGTGGGCACGGGGGGCTGGACGTGCACCGGAGCACCCGCGGCGGCAACCGGGGCGGGCACCTTGCGCTGCTGAATGTACTCGTCACGGGCGCGCAGGGCCGCGGCGGCCTCGCGCTCCAGGCGGGACTTCTCCGCCTCGAACTGCTCCGGGGCCAGGTTGTGCTTGTCGGCCACCAGCTCCTTGAGCTGCTCGATGAGCGACTGCGCGCGCCGCTCCAGGTCGTCCCTCACGCCGTCACGCTGCGGCTCGGGCGAGGCGGGGGCGCCGCCCTTGCTTCGCTGGATCAACAGATACGCCACTCCGCAGATCAGCGAGATCGCCAGCGCGATCAGCCCGGGAATCCAGTTGGTCTGCTGCGTCATCGATCCAGCTCCCGGCGCACGGCCTGCAGATAGGGATCCTCGGCCTCGGTGGTGGCGGTCTTGTCAGCGGGGGTGGGCTTGCCCGTGGAGCCGGCGGCCGCGGCGGCGGCGGGCTGCGGATCCTGTTTGACCTGCCGCAAGATGACGAACAGGCCTCCCAGCACGAGGACGACGGGGCCCAGCCAGACGAACCAGTTGAAGCCCTCGCGCTTGGGCTCCAGCAGCACCCACTCGCCGTAGCGCTCCACGAAGTAGGCGACGACCTGCTCGTCGGTCTTCCCCTGGGAGACGAGCTCGCGGACCATGTCCAGCTGGGCGCGCGCCATGGACGACGGGCTGTCGGCGATGGAGAGGCCCTGGCACACGGCGCAGCGCAGCTCCTTGCCGAGCTTCTGGACGCGCACCTCCAGGGCGGGTTCGAGGGGATCGCTCCCGGCCTGCTGGGGAGCGAACTGGCCAGTCACGAGGCTGGCGGCGAGAGCGAGAGACAGAAGGGCAGCGGTCATTACGGGGGTATCCAGGCGCGGCCTACTCAGCCCCGCCGGTCGTCATTCCTGGAGTCAGCCATGGCTCCGGCGTCCTCGGTGTGAAAGTCCTCATCGGGCGGCAGCTCCTCGTCGCCCGGCCCAGAGCCATTGTCGGGGGGCATCAGCTCGTCACGCCCCAGGGCCATCATCGCCGACACGAGCCCCACGGGCGCCAGCCCGCCGAGGAACAGCATGGGCCCGAACTTGAACTTCATGTTCATCAGCACCCAGGCCACGGCGATCACGCTGACGCCCATGGGCACGAAGCGCAGCCACTCGGGCCGGTCCACCTCGGGCCGCAGCATCGTCAGCACCAGCAGCGCCAGCAGCCCCACCAGCACGGTGGGAGCCACCGGCCGGTCGATGCCCGAGGTGCGGATGTCCTCCATGCCGTTGTACTCCGAGTCGAACATGCGGGGCGCGGCCTGCCCGGCCACCGAGGACACCGAGCCGCTCACGTTGCTCACCTTGATCTCGATCCAGGGCAGCAACAGCGCCAGCACGCACAGGCTCACGCCCACCAGCGCCATGATGCGATGGCCGCGCAGCAGCGAGCGCGGATCGAACAGACGCAGGTAGCCCCGCGGCCCGGAGAACACCTTGGGCCACTGATCCTTCACCAGCAGCGCGGTGCCGCCCAGCCACAGCAGCGGCTGCACGCTGAACTCGATCATGGGCAGGCTCAGCGCCACGGCCAGCGCCGTGTACATGGCCGGCACCATGGGCGACTGCAGCGACTCGGGCAGCCAGCTCATCAGTGGGCCGTGCTCGCCCGCCAGGCGCAGCTCGCGCGTCACCACGAGCACGCTGCCCATCACCATCATGAAGGACCAGAAGGGCCCCACGCCGGCCAGCGCGGGGATGATCGACAGGCCCAGCGCCACCCAGTGCAGCGCCACGCCCAGCACGCTGGGTGAGTGCCCCGGCACGTGCTCCAGCCACTTGGGCCCGGTGTACCTGGGCTTCTTCGGGGCTTCCTCCAACTCGTCCTCGGCGCCCTCCGCGCCCTCGGCGCCCGCCGCCATCATCATCATGGTGGGGGACTTGTACTCGGGCATGCGCGCCCCGCAGTTCTCGCAGTAGCGCAGGCGGGGCTCGGCGGCCATGGTGCCGCACTCCGGGCAATTCGGAAGGGCAGGGGCCTTGGGGCGGGGAGCGGGCTTCGAGGGCAAGGGCCTGGCTCCTTCTCTACGGATTGCCGGCTGTCGGGGGGGAGGCGCTCCCCGCCGTCAGCGCGCGGATACGGTGGGTGAGCGACTGGGGATCGATCGGGCCCACGTGCTTGCCCGTGATGATGCCCTGGGGATCGATGAAGTACGTCTCTGGCACGCCGGCCACGCCGTAGTCCACCGCCACGCGGCCGCGCGGGTCCACCAGCTGCGGGAAGCTGGCGCCCATCTCCCGGAGGAACTGGATCGCGTTCTCCTCGGTGTCCTCGAAGACGACGCCCAGGAACACCGCCTCGCTGCCGAACTGGCCCTGGCCCCACTCGAGCACCGGGTGCTCCTGGCGGCACGGCCCGCACCACGAGGCCCAGAAGTTGATGACCACCGGGCGGCCCCGGAAGTCCTCGAGCCTGACGGGCTTGCCGCTGTCCAGCGCGCGCAGGGTGAACGACGGCGCGGGCTTGCCCGACAGCATGAAGGGCACCTCATGCGGGTTACGCCCGAAGCCCTGCAGCAGCACGGCCAGCAGCGCTCCGCAGATGACCACCGCGCTCACGGTGATGCCCCACTTCATGCCGCACCCCGGTTCATGTCACTGCCGGCCACCGGAGGCGCCGCCGCCCCCGCCTCGGGAGCGCTCGCCGCCACCGCCACCCGCCGCCGCGACGGCCACAGCGCGATGAGCGAGCCCAGCACCAGAATGGGGATGCTGTACCAGATCCACCCCACCAGCGGGAAAACCCACACGTTGAGGCTCGCCGTGCCGCCCTCTTGCGAGAACGCCATCAGCGACAGGTAGAGATCCTCCTTCGCCGTCTCGCGCACCGCGGGCGTGCCGATCGGATCGGTGCTGCCCTCGTAGTAGTTCATCCGCGGCAGGTACTCGGCCACCTTGCCACCCGGCGTCGTCACCTCCACGCGCGCGCCGATCCAGGCGCGGTGGGGCTCCTTGCCCTCCGTCATGCCCAGAAACTTCATCTGATAGCCGTCCAGCGTCATCGTCTGCCCGATGCGCAGGGTGCCCGAGGTGTGCTTCACGTACGCGGACGAGGCGGCCACCGAGACGATGATGACGACGATGCCCAGGTGCACCACGTAGCCGCCGAAGCGGCGCCGTGCCTTGGAGGCGCTCTGCACCACCGCGGTGACCAGCCCCTCCTTGCGCTCGCTCATGCGCACGCGCACCGGCGCCACCAGCTCGCGCAGGGTGATGACGGTGACGAAGCCGGCCAGCCCGAAGGTGAGCAGCGGGTACACGCCGCGCATGCCCACCGCGTAGCAGATAACCGCCACCACCAGGCCCACCGCGGCGGGGATCATGAACTGCCGCCGCACGGCCTCCTTGTCAGGGGTGCCCCAGGGCAGCATGGGGCCCACGCCCATCAGGAACAGCACCGCGATGCCACCGGGCACCGCCATCTTGTTGAAGTACGGCTCGCCCACGCTCACGCGCACGCCGCGCACCGCCTCGGACACCAGCGGGTAGAGCGTGCCCAGCAGCACCGTGAAGGTGATGCCCACGAACACCAGGTTGTTCACCAGGATGGTCGTCTCGCGCGACACCAGCGCGTTGATGCGGCCCTCGGGCGTCAGCAGGTGCCCGCGGGTGGCCATCAGCCCGATGGAGACCACCAGCAGCACGGCGATGAACGCCAGGAAGGTGGGGCCAATATCCGACTGGGTGAAGGAGTGCACCGAGTTAAAGATGCCCGAGCGCGTCATAAACGTGCCCAGGATGGTGAGGATGAAGCTGGCCATCGCCAGGCTCATCGTCCACAGCTTCAGGACGCGCTTGCGCTCCTGCACCATGGTGGAGTGCATGAAGGCGGTGGCCGTCAGCCACGGCAGGAACGAGGCGTTCTCCACCGGATCCCACGCCCAGTAGCCGCCCCAGCCCAGCACCGCGTACGCCCACCACGAGCCCAGGATGATGCCAATGGACAGGAACAGCCACGCCAGCAGCGTCCAGCGCCGCATGGGCGCCATCCACGCATCGCCAATCTCACCGCGCAAGAGCGCCGCCACCGCCAGCCCGAAGGGCACCGTCATGCCCACGTAGCCCAGGTAGAGCATGGGCGGGTGGATGACCATCAGGATGTGGTTCTGCAGCAGCGGGTTGGGGCCCGGCCCGTCCAGCGGCACGGGGGACAGGGTGCCCCAGGGGTTGGCCGGCCCGGCGATGAGGAAGGCGAAGAAGACGCCCACCGCCAGCATGGTGCCCAGCGCCAGCGACATGTAGCGCTTGTGCTCGTTGCGGTGCGCCAGCGCGAACGCCAGCAGGAACGAGCCCAGGATGAGGCCCCAGAAGAGAATGGAGCCCTCGAGCGCGCTCCACAGCGAGACGACCTTGAACAGCGTGGGCGTGGCGCGGCTGCCCACCTGCGCCACGTACTTGATGCTGAAGTCGTTGGTGAGCAGCGCGTACACCATCACCAGGTTCGCGCCGGCCATACAGCCAAAGAAGCCGTACACCGCCCGCATCACCCAGGGAAAGCCCGCTTCGCTGCGGCGCATGCCGCTCACCAGGCCCACCAGGGCGCCGAAGGTGGCGCACACCACGCCACCCAGCACCAGCCCATAACCTATCGTTGCGTTCACTGCGTCCTCGTCGTCGTCGCCGCGGAGGTAGCGCTCTCGTCGGACATCGTGTCCTGCCACTTGCGCGGCTCTTCCCCTTCCTTCGGGGCGCGGTACTCGTTGGAGTGGTTGACCATCAGCCGGTTGGAGGCGAACACCTGCGACTTGTCGAAGGTGCCCTCCACCACCACGCCAATGCCCTCGCGGAACATCTGCGGCGGCACCTCGGTGGAGCGTACCAGCACGCTCACCGACTCGGGCTTGTGGTCCGTGGTGACACGGAACTCCAGGTTGGTGTGCGCCTCGTTCCACTGAATGGAGCCGGGCTTCACCACGCCGCCCAGGCGGATGGTGGGGCCGTAGGCCTTCTCGCCCTGGGCCAGCATCTCCTGGGGGCTCCAGTAGTAGACGAGGTTCTCGCCAATGTCCCCCATGGCCACGAAGGCCAGGCCAGAACCGGCGACCAGCAGGGCCCCCAGGGCCAACAAGCGGTTACGAGCGACAGGCGTCATGACTTACTCCTTCACGGCGCGCGAGGCCTTGGGCCGCCGCAGCCAGAGAGACAGCGAATAAAGGGCGATGGAGCCCCAGGCAATACCGTAGCTGGCCCAGACATAACCCCAGCCGCCCTGAATGCGACCACTTCCGACTTCGCCCGCGGCCGCCTGGGCCACCAGGGCGAGCTCGGACAGCGCTCCCAGCGAGCCCATCACGCCACCCCCGGGGTGCGGCGCGCCTCGGGCGCGTCGGTGGGCAGCGACTCGGGCAGCGCCACCTCCGCCTGACGCTCGGCCATGGCGATGCGGTAGCGGTGAATGATGAAGAGGATCATGAAGGCCAGGAAGGCAAAGGCGCTGATGCGCAGCGGCGTCACCATGGACGGGTCCACCGTGCTGGGCGAGGACTGCACCTGGTGGAGGCTGCGCCACCACTTCACCGAGAACCAGATGATGGGCAGGTCCACCGCGGCGATGATGCCCACCACGGCGCTCCACACCGCGCGCTTCTCCGGGTCCTCCACGAAGCGGCGCAGCGCCATGTAGCCCATGTAGGCCACCAGCATGATGGCCGCCGTCGTCAGCCGCGGATCCCACGTCCAGTACACGCCCCAGGTGGGCCGGCCCCAGATGGCGCCCAGCAGCACGCCCACCGCGCCGAACATCAGCCCCACCTCGGCGGTCGCCTCGGCCACCGCGTCCGTCTTCCAGCCCGGCTTGAGCAGGTACGTCACCGACGCGATGAAGTTGAGCGTCAGCGCCACCATGGCCACCCACACCGCGGGCACGTGCACGTACATGATGCGCTGCACCTCGCCCATCTCGCGATCGGGAGGTGCCACCGCCAGGCCGATGTAGTGGCCCCAGGCCAACAGCCCCAGCGCCACGGCTGGCAGCGCCATTCGGAAGAACTTGCCCATACGTGTCAGTCCTCGATCACCCGCGGAAACAAGAGGAACCCTAGCCCCCAATAGATGAGGTTGAACCCGCCCAGGAGGCCGAACCATGAGTTGAGCTGATTCATCGGGTCACCCTGGAGCACCAGCGTCATCGCTTTGGCCGAGGCCAACAGGGCCGGGACAATGAGCGGGAACAATAGCAGAGGTAGGAGCACGTCCCTTGCACGGGCGTTGCTGGCGATGGCTGCATACACGGTCCCCGGGGCGGCAAGCGCCATACATCCCAGCACCAACGTTCCCGCGAGCGGGCCGATTCCCAGCACCACTTTGACGCCGTAGATGGCGACCATGACGGGGATGAGGATGCCCCCCAGCACCACGAGCAGCAGGGTGTTGCCCACCGCCTTGGACAGGAACACGGCGCGGGCATCGGCCGGGGCTAGCCGCACACCGTCCAGACAGGCGTTCTCCTGCTCAATCCGGAAGGATTCCCCTAAGGACAGGGTGCTGGCGAAGAGGATGGCCAGCCACAGGTAGCCGCCCGCGTTGCGCTCGAGCAGCTTGGTGTCCGGGCCCAGGGCGAAGGAGAACAGCAGCAGGGTGGACAGCGCGAAGAACACCAGCGCGTTGAGGCGCGCGCGGGTGCGCCATTCGATCAGCAGATCCTTGGCGATCAGCACCGCGGTGGCCCGCAGCAGGCCAATGGGCTGGGGGCGCTTCATGCGGGCACCGCCCGGCCTTCCTGCAGGTGCAGCCGCTCCTCGCACAGCGCCAGGCCCTGATCGATCAGGTGCGTGGCCAGCACCACGGTGACGCCCGAGGCCTTCAGCTCGCCGATGATGCCCTCCATGTCCTGGATGCCGGACGGATCCAGCTCTCCAAATGGCTCGTCCAGCAGCGCCAGCGTGGGGGCCTTCAGCAGCAGCCGCGCGATGGCCAGGCGCTTGCGCATCCCGGCGCTGAACTGGCGCACCGGGCTGTCCGTGCGCCGCGTGAGGCCCACCTTCGTCAGCAGCGCGCTGGCCGCGTCCTTCGGCGAAGCCATGCCCAGCAGCCGGCCCAGCACCACCAGGTTCTGGTGCGCCGTCAGGTCCTCGTAGATGAAGCTGGCGTGGGAGAGCAGCGCCACCTCGCGCCGCACCGCGTCACGCTCACCCACCGCATCGCGGCCGAGCACCTCGACGCGGCCGGCGGTGGGGGACAGGGCGGTGGCCACCAGCCGGAGCAGGGTGGTTTTTCCCGAGCCGTTATGGCCGGTGAGCAGCAGCGAGCGGCCCGCGGGCAGGGAGTAGGTGAGGCGCGCCAGGGCCCAATGACGCCCATAGCGCTTGCTCACGTCGTGCAGGGCGAGCGCGGGAGGCGCTGCGGCGGAGGGGGCTTCCATCAGGGGGCAGTGTTCGTAACTGGAAACGGCCGCTTTCTCCAGAGAAAGCCGGTTCCCCCTTGGCGCTCGGGTGCCTACCCCCCACGGCAGGGAGGATGAAGCGCAGTGGTCAATCGCTGATCCAGAACTTCCAACGCTTCACGGTTGGGCGACATGGGATCTGGAAAGTTTTTCAACCCCAGGCGCAGATTCTTCCGGAGAAGCACAGGCAACTTCTCAGAAAACCTGGAGAGCCAAGGGAGAACCGGGGGAGTTGGGCTTGGCATCCACCGTGCAAGTGACACGGCGCAAGGGTTAGCTGCTCAGGGAGAGTTCATGGGCGCGGGCAGGATAGTGCGAAGGGCAGTGAAGGTGGCGGCCGCTGGGGTGTTGCACTACAGCGGACTGCGTAAGGCGATGGCGGCATACCGCCGGGGCCAGTCGGGTGGCCGGCGGATCCTGATCGTCAGCTACCACCGGGTGGTGAGCGACTTCACGGGAGAGCTGCAGCGCTCGATTCCGGGGCTGTTGATCTCTCAGGAGACGTTCCGCCGGCACCTGGAAGAGGCGGCGGCGGCGGGCTACGAGTTCGGCACCATTGGCGACGCGGTGGACGTGATGGCCGGGCGCAAGGTGGCCAGGAAGGACCTGTGCGTCGTCACCTTTGATGACGGCTACCGGGACGTGTACCGGTACGCGTACCCCGTGATGAAGCGCATGGGCGTGCCGGCCATCACCTACCTGCCCACGGAGTTCATCGGCACCAACCGGCGCTTCAACCACGACCGGCTCTTCCACCTGGTGCGCAAGGCGTACGAGCGGCGGCTCAACCCGTACTTCTGCTCGCTGCCCGCGGCGGCGCTGCGGCTGCTGGGGCCGGTGCTCTCCGGGCACAAGACGCTGTCGGCGGCGCTGGATGACTTCATCGGCGAGCACTCGGCGCGCGAATTGGTGGAGATCATCGAGGCGCTCGAGCGCGAGCTGGGCGGAGGCGCGGACCTGTTGCCCGAGCAGGGCGACATCATGAACTGGGACGAAGTGCGCACCATGGCGCGCGACGGGTTCGACTTCGGCGCGCACACGCTGGGGCACACGGTGCTGACGCTGGAGCCCCGCGAGGTGGTGGAGCGGGAGATCCTCGAGTCCAAGCGCGCCATCGAGCGCGAGGTGCCCATCCAGGTGAAGGACTTCGCCTACTGCAACGGCTGGTACTCGGACGAGATCATCAGCGTGCTGGAGGCCAACGGGTTCCGTTCGGGGGTGACGACCGAGGATCTGCCCAACCGCATTGGTGGCGACCCGTTCACGCTCAAGCGCAAGGTGCTGTGGGAGAACTTCAGCATCGGGATGCTGGGGGACTATTCGTCAACGCTTACCGGGTGCCAGCTCGACGATTGCTTCGGCGTGCTTGGCATGAGCAATCCGGTGCCTGGCCGGAGGACGCACTTAGCGGGCCCCCTGGAGGCTCCCCTGGAGGCTCCCCTGGAGGCTCCCCTGGCGGCTCCCCTGGCGGCTCCCCTGGCGGCTCCACTGGCGGCTCCACTGAGTGGGACTAACCAACTGCGCGTGGAGCCGGAGATCATCCGAGGAGAGATGACGTGAGTTCATCCCCGGCTCCGGCCGCGTCCGGGTCGTTCCTGGGCAAGGCTGGTCCCCTGGTGCTGGCCCGGCTGTTCACCGCCGGGCTCACGCTGTCCATTCCGCTCGTCCTCGCGCGGGTGCTGAGCCTGGAGGAGTATGGGACGTACTACCAGCTCTTCCTGATCGCGATGACGCTCTACTACGTCCTGCCCATGGGCGTGGTGCAGAGCCTGTACTACTTCCTGCCGCGCGCGGAGCAGAAGCGGCCGTACCTGGGGCAGACGCTGCTGTTCATGTCCGGGGCGGGGCTGGTGGCGGCGGTGCTGGTGGCGCTGCTGCTTAAGCCGGTGGCGGGGCTGTTCTCGAACCCGGCGCTGCTGGAGTACCGGCTGCCGTTGGCCATCTACACCGCGCTGCTGCTGGGCTCGTTCCCGCTGGAGGTGTCGCTCACCAGCCAGGGCCGCACCAAGCAGTCTGCGGTGGTGTACCTGGTGTCCGACAGCGTGCGCGCGCTGGCCATGGTGGTGCCGTGCCTGCTGGGGGCCTCGCTGCAGGGGATGATGGTGGCGGTGGCGGTGTTCGCGGGCCTGCGCTACGTGGCCACGTGGATCGTCGCGCTGCGCGGCTCCACCGGGCCGCTGCTGAGCGGGGCGATGCTGCGTGAGCAGCTGGTGTACGCGGCGCCTTTCGGCGCGGCCATGGCGCTGTCCATTCCGCAGCAGTACGCGCATTTTTACGTGGTGGGCGGGGTGGTGGCGCCCGCGGTGTACGCGCTGTACCGGGTGGGCTGCTTCCAGCTGCCGGTGGTGGATCTGCTCTACACGCCCACCAGCGAGGTGCTGATGGTGCGCCTGGGCGAGCTGGAGAAGGCGGGCCGGCTGGAGGAGGCGGTGGGCGCCTTTCGCGAGGCGGCGGGCAAGCTCGCGTTCGTGTTCCTGCCGTTCGCCGCGTTCCTGTTCGCCGCGGCCCCCGAGTTCATCGGCGCGCTGTTTGGCGCCAAGTTCCTGCCCGCGGTGCCCATCTTCCGGGTGAGCGTGCTCGGCGTGGTGCTGTCCATCCTTCCGATGGATGGGGTGCTGCGGGCCCGGGGCTATACGCGGGCGATCTTCGGCTCGTACCTGGTGAAGGCGGTGGTGACGGTGCCGCTGGTGTGGCTGGGCGTGCGGCACTTCGGGATGATGGGCGGCATTGCCTCGTGGGCCGTGGCGGAGCTGGTGGGCAAGGCGACGCTGCTGGCGCGTGTCCCCGCGGCGCTGTCCACCCCCGAGCGGCCCCTGAGCGTCCGGGACGTGATTCCCTGGCGCGAGCTGGGACAGGCGGCACTGGCCGCGGCCGCGGCGGCGGCGGGCGTCTTCGCCCTGAGAGCGGGCATGGTGAGCACCTGGGTGGAGCTGCCCGAGGGCTTCGTGTGGCGCGCGCTGCCGCTGATGATCGCCGGACTGCTGTTCACCTGTGGATACGTGGGCGTGCTGTACGCCACGGGCATCCGCCCGCTGCGCGTGCTGGCGAGCTTGCGGCCCCGCAGGGCAGGGTGAACGGTTGAAACCGGACACGTGGGGAGGACTTCCCTCCTCACGGGTGGGTACCTAGCTTCCGGGCCACTTCGAGAAGGGGATGGGGAGAGTGTCATGGGCGTGGACGCGATGACGTTGTATCGGGCTGCTCGCAAGCTGCACCTGAGTGGGGTGCCTGTGCTGCCGCAGCTGCTGCGCAAGGCCATCTATTACCTGCACAGCTCGTACATCCCCTACGAGGCGGAGATCGGCGAGGGCACGCAGGTGGGCTACGGCGGCATCGGCGTCGTCATCCACAAGGCGGCGAAGCTGGGCCGCCACTGCCTCATCTCCCAGCAGGTGACGATCGGTGGGCGCTCGGGGCTCGAGGGCGCTCCGGTGATCGGGGATTACGTGCGCATTGGCGCGGGGGCGAAGATCCTGGGCAACATCCGCATCGGCGACTTCGCGGTGATTGGCGCCAACTCGGTGGTGATCAAGGACGTGCCGCCGGCCTCGGTGGTCGCCGGAGTGCCGGCCCGGGAGCTGCGCCGGGATCCGGATCCGCTCACCACGTATCAGCGCGAGATGGGGCTGCTGCCCCGCAGGGAGGCACCTCGTCCTCCCGATGTCACGGTTCAGTAGGGGAGGGCCAGGGTCGTCATGCGCGTGCTCCTCGTTGGTGACTATCCGCCTCCCCATGGCGGTGTTTCGATTCACGTACAACAACTTCATCGATTTCTTCGCGGGCGTGGCGTCGAGGCGAAGGTGCTGGACATCGGGAAAGGCGGCCGGCCGGATCCGGACGTAATCCCTGTCCGCTCCTTCGCGCGGTTCGGGCTCTCGCTCGCGGGATTCTTGAGCACCGGGTGGACGGTGCACGTCCACACCAGTGGCAACAACCCGAAGTCCTGGATGCTGGCCGCCGCGGCGGGTGTGCCGGCGCCCCGGGCTCCTCGGGTCATCACCCTGCACTCGGGGCTGCTGCCGGGCTTTCTGGCGGCCAGCGCCGCGCGGCGCGCCTTCGCCCGGGTGGCCCTGGCGGGCTACTCGCGGGTGGTGGCGGTGTCCGAGGCGATCAAGGAGGCGCTCGTGGGCTGCGGTGTGCCGCAGGAGAAGATCCTGGTGCACCCGGCCTTCTGTGCCTCTCAGGTGCAGCCTGGGCCGGTGACGGCCGCGGTGGAGCAGGCCCGTGCGCGGCGCAAGCCGCTGCTGGCGATGGCGCACCACCCCTCGCCCGTCTACGGGCGGATGGTGATGTTCCGCGCGCTGCGGCTGCTGGCGGACGAGCTGCCCGGCGTGGGGCTCGCGGTGTTCGGCCCGGGGACGCGCTCGCCCGAGTTCGCGCGCGATGCCCGTGAGGCTCGCGTGGCGCCTTTCCTGGAGGATCTGGGCGAGCTGGATCATGACGAGGCGCTCGGGCTGCTGTCCCGGTGCGATGCCTTCATCCGCCCCACGACGCATGACGGGGACTCCATCTCCGTGCGCGAGGCGCTGACGCTGAGCATTCCCTGCGTGGCCAGCGATGTGTGCAACCGGCCCGAGGGCACCTATCTGTTCCGGGCCGGCCATGCGGCGGATCTGGCCACTCGCGTGCGCCAGGCGCTCGTCGAGGGCGCGCCGCGGGTGGCCTCACCGGACGCGGGACCGTTGCTGCTGGCGCTGTACGCGGAGTTGGCCTCGCCGAAGCTCGGCGGCACGTGGACTTCCACACAGGAGATGAGACATGCGGCGCAGTGAAGACATGGACCTGGCGCGCCGAGCGCTCCGGGGCAGGGATCTGGTGGTCTTCTCCAACGACTGGGACGGAGATCCGCTGTCGAAGGTCCACATCATGCGGATTCTCTCGAAGGAGAACCGGGTGCTGTGGGTCAACAGCATCGGCAACCGGGCGCCCAAGGCCAACGCGCACGACCTGCAGCGCATCTGGCGCAAGCTGTCCTCGTTCACCGAGGGCATCCGCGAGGTGGAGCCCAACCTCTTCGTGCTGGCGCCGCTGGCCATCCCGTTCTACGGCTCGGAGGCGGTGCGCATGGCCAACCGCGAGCTGCTGCGCGTGCAGGTCAAGCGCGCCATGAAGCAGCTGCGCTTCCAGCGGCCCATCTCGTGGTCCTTCCTGCCTGCGTCGGCGCCGGTGTCCGGCACGCTGGGCGAGGAGTTCGTCGTCTACCACTGCGTGGATGAGTTCTCCGCGTTCAGCGACACCAACGGGCGCCACATCGCGGAGCTGGAGGAGCGGCTGCTGCGCAAGGCGGACCTGGTCATCACCTCGGCGGAGCGGCTGCGCGAGAACAAGGCGAAGGTGAACCCGAACACGGTGCTGGTGCGCCACGGCACGGACTACCGGCACTTCGTGAAGGCGTGTGACGCGTCCACGGAGATTCCCGAGGACATCGCGAACCTGCCCAAGCCCATCATCGGCTTCTTCGGGCTGGTGGCGGACTGGGTGGACCAGGAGGCGATCATCGCCACGGCGAAGGCGCACCCGGAGGGCTCGGTCGTCATCATCGGCAAGGTGGCACCCGACTGCGACGCCACCGCGCTCAAGGCGGTGCCGAACATCCACCTGCTGGGGCGCAAGAGCTACGCGAGCCTGCCGGGCTACTGCAAGGCGTTCGACGTGGCGCTGATGCCCTTCACGGTGAACGAGCTGACGCTCAACGCCAACCCGCTGAAGGTGCGCGAGTACCTGGCCGCGGGGCTCCCGGTGGTGTCCACGGACATCCCCGAGGTGCGCAAGGTGGGGCTGTGCAAGATGGCCACGAGCACCGAGGACTTCGTGCGCAAGGTGGACGAGTGCCTCGCCGAGGGCCCGGGCCCGAACCGTGAGCGCGCCGAGCGCATCTTCCACGAGAGCTGGGACGCGCGCGTGGAGGAGATCCGCGGCCACGTGGGCGAGGCCATGCTCAAGGCGGGCCGGGGGCTGTAGCCCGGCCCTGGCGGTACGGGCTCAGGCGGCTTCGAGCGACGCGCGGCCGGTGATGATGGCCTCGAGCCGCGCGTACCGGGTCGCCACCCGCGCGTAGTCCCTGGGCGCCAGGGTGCGCTGATCCAGCACCCGGGCCAGCTCGGCGCGAGCCTCCAGGTAGTGCCGGGCGGGGATGCCGCAGCGCAGCTCCAACATCCGGGCGGCCTCCTCCTCGGAGAGCGCGAGGGGGATTCCCAGCCGCTCCTGCATCAGCTGGCGCAGGTGGCCGGCCAGCTCGGGCAGCAGCTCGCGCTCCACCTTGGCGCGGCGCGCGAGCCAGCCCAGCGACCGCACGTACTCGAGCGTCGAGCGGTGGCGCTCGGGCAGCCGCGGCCGGGGTGCTCCGAAGCGGGTGCCTCGGGCCACCACGTACAACAGCCCCACGGCCAGGCACTGGAGCGCGAACACCCAGATGCCCCGGGACAGAGGCGGCGGGGGCTCCGCCGCGTGGTGGAACTCGTCGAAGAGCAGGGGGCCCCGGGCCGCGAGCGCGTCCCAGAAGCGCAGGGCGTCCAGCAGCTCCAGCCGGCGGTTCTCGGCCAGGTCCGGGCCCGCGGCCACGTACACCTCGCCCTGGCCAAGGCCCAGCCGCCAGAGCATGGCAATGCCCTCCAGGCCCGCGAGGGGAACGGCCTCCGCCATGCCCACGTGGATGCCGCGATCACGCGACACCCGGAAGCCGCTCAGGCCTCGGACGGCGCCACCGGGAACCCAGACGTCGACAGTGGTTCCCCCCAGGTCCTGCTCTCCCTGGGGGAGGCCGCGCGCGCTCGCGGGCAGCATGGAGGTGGGCTTCAGCTCCAGCCATTGCTCCAGGGCGGGCTGGGTCCCGCTCTTCTCCCGCGAGGTGAGGAAGACGAGCGTTCCACCGGCCTGAACGAAGCCCTCCAGCGCCCGCACCTCCGCGGACGAGATGGGCCGGGCCTGGGGCGCGGCGAGGACGACGGTGCGGACTCCAGGGGGCAGGGCCTCGAGCGAGTCCCGGTGGGCCTCCACCCGGGCTCCTCCTTCACGCAGGTAGAGGTAGAGCGCACGCAGGCCCAGGGCGCCGGGGTTCTCCACCGAGGGGACGGTGGACTCGGGCGCCGCCTGCCGCGTGGCCAGCCCCAGGGCCGCCGCCACGGCGATGAGCACTCCAAAGACGAGGAAGGTGCGCAGGTTCTTCACGCCGCCCCCGTCGCGGCCGAGGCGTGCAGCCGCTCCACGTCCTCCACGAAGCGTGAAGCCTCTTCAGCCGGCACCGGAGAGAGCGAGTAAAAAGTACGGTCGTACCACCGCACCAGCCGCTCCACCTCCTGCACGAGCGGCGCGGGGGCACCGCGGCTGGGGAGCTCGGCGGCGAGCTCGCGGTTCGTCTTCACGCGGTCGGGCCGGGCCAGTTGCCGCTCTTCCAGGCTGGACAGCAGGGCCAGCAGCCCCTGGCGGATGGCCTCCCGCGAGTCCGAGGCCAGGTGCTCCCGGGCACGGCGCAGGTGCTCGGCGGGAGACTCGAGCGCCAGCGCGGCGGAGTCCTCTGAACCCCCGGGGCTGGAGGCCGGAGCGGCCCGGCGCCAGCGCCGCAGCCTCAGCACCGCCCAGAGCGCCACCGCCAGGGCCAGGCCCAGCACGATCGCGCGCGTGGCCACGGCGAAGCTCTGGGCGCCCTGGGACTGGAAGAAGCCGTCGAGCCAGGCATCGAGCTGGCGCATCAGGCGCTGCAGCAGATCGGTATTGCGCCTGCGGGCCTGAGCGAACTCGGGCCGGTCGAGGATAGAGCGAAGGCGGGCCGGATCGCTCGCAGGGGCCTGGTGCAGCGCGGCGGCCTGCTGGAGCTCACAGGCCTCGCGCAGGCGGACCACGACGTCCCGGGCGAGCTGCTCGACGGGCACGTCCTTGTTCAACGGGCGCAGCGGGATGCCCCCCGAGCGGGCCTCGAGGCCCTCGACGATGGTGGGCAGCTCGGCGGGGCGGGCCTGCACGGTCTCCTCGAGGAGCCGCACGTCCGTCTCCAGGTCCGTGCAGGGCACCGAGGCAAGCAGCAGGGGCAGGGCGAGGGTCAGCACGCGCGGCTCGTCAGGGTTGGAGAACGTCCAGCCGGCGCTCGAGGTCCAGCCCTTCGCGGCGCATGCGCATGTCCAGGTAGAACATCGCGGAGAAGACGAGCGCCAGCGGGGTGAAGACGGACTGCCCCACCACCTGCAGCAGCTCCGCGGGGACGAGCAGGCTCTGGGGGACGGCGGCGGCGGCGACGGGATCGAAGGGGTTGCCGTAGGCCAGGCGGACGATCCACACCGGGAGGCCGGAGACGAGGCTGACGGCGAGCAGGATGCCGGCCACGATGGTGAAGAGGATCATCGCCCGTACCTTCACATGGCCCAGAAAGCCGCGCTCCACCCGGCCGGAGATGAGCTGGCCCGAGCGGCGGAACGAGCCGAGGGCGGACAGATCCTCCATGGCGAACACGGGGGAGAGCAGGGCAAAGCGCAGGAAGTACCAGAGGAGCGCGGCCAGCCAGCCCAGCCCCGCGACGATGAAGCCCAGGCCGAGCAGCACCACGCTCGCCACGGTGGCGGCGCGCGAGTTGGCTCCCGCCGAGGCGAGCACCAGGCCCAGGCCGAACATGAGGCCTCCGGGCAGCACCGCCAGCAGCGTGGCCCCAATTGCCCAGAGCTGGGTCAGCAGATAGGCACCGGTAAAAGAGCCCAGGCGGCGCAGGCCCCGGCGGAGCCCATCCGAGGGACGGGCGCTGTCGCCCAGCTGCAGGGGGACGACGTACCGGGCCACGGCGATGGCCGAGAGCCAGTAGCTCCAGATGAGCACCACCGTGAGGACGCCGAAGGACAGCATCACCGTGCCGAACTCGAAGAGCACGCCCGTCATATCGCTCTCCATGCGGGACTGGAGCTCCGGCTGGGCCATCTTGAGGATCGGGCTGGTGCGCTCGAGCAGCAGCTGCACGCCCTTGCTGAGGATGGCGTTGACCAGCTCGAAGCCGAAGCACAGCAGGAAGAGCGGCTTGATGTGCGCGCGCCAGAAGCTGGCGGAGCGATCGATGAGCTCACCGAGGGCGAGCGGGCGCAGTTCCTTGAGGCCAGTGGCGTTCACGAGGGGCGTGAGCATACCCCGACTTACTTGCGCGCGGCCGCCGCGTGCACCAGGGCGCGTGCCACCCCGGCGGGATCCTCGGCTTCGAGGACCGCGGAGATGACGGCGAACCCCTGGGCCGAGGGCAGCAGGGCGGCGCGCTCCGGGGTGATGCCGCCCAGGGCCAGGGCGGGGCAGGGCAGGGCCGCGCTCAGCGACTGGAACCCCTCGGGGCCGAGCTGGGGGCGGGTGTCTCCCGGCTTCGAGCCTGGAGCGAACACCGGGCTGACCAGCGCCAGGTCCGCGCCCTGGGCGAGCCGGGCCTCGGCCGTGTCATGGACGGCGACACTCACCATGCGGCCGGAGGCAAGCAGCGGGCGAACATCCGCCGCGGTGGGGCCGTGGGCGGGCAGGTGCAGGTGCGCGCCCACCAGGAGCGCCACGTCCAGCCGGCCATTGACGAAGAGCGGGTTTCCCCGAGCCTGGCACAGCGCCGCGAGCGCCCGTGCCTCTTCCAGGAAGGTACGTACGGGAGCCTCCGGGTGGCGGTGCTGCACCGCCACGTCCGGGCCCGCTTCGAGCGCGCGCGCCACGGCCGCGAGCAGCCGTTGCCGCGGGAGCCGCCAGTCGGTGATGACGATCAGCCGGGGCGGCGAGGGCACTACTCGACGAGCCCCTGCAGGGGGCTGGAGGCGGAGGCGTACGCCTTGCGAGGGATGCGGCCGGCGAGGAAGGCATCGCGGCCCGCCTCCACCGCCTTGCGCATGGCCCCGGCCATCCGCACCGGGTCCTTGGCGCCGGCGATGGCGGTGTTCATCAGCAGGGCGTCAACGCCCAGCTCCATGGCGATGGCCGCGTCCGAGGCGGTGCCCACGCCCGCGTCCACGATGACGGGCACCTTCACCATCTCGCGGATGAGGCGGATGTTGTGCGGGTTGCGGATGCCGAGCCCCGAGCCGATGGGCGCCGCCAGCGGCATGACCGCCGCGCAGCCGATGTCCTCCAGCTTGCGCGCGGTGATGGGATCATCGGTGGTGTAGGGCAGCACGGTGAAGCCCTCTTTCACCAGGATGCGGGCCGCCTTGAGCGTCTCCTCGACGTCCGGGTACAGGGTCTTCTCGTCGCCGAGCACCTCGAGCTTCACCCACTTGCTCATGCCCAGCTCCTCGGCGAGCCGGCAGGTGCGCACCGCGTCCTCGGCGGTGTAGCAGAGCGCGGTGTTGGGCAGCAGCCGCATCCGCTGGGTGTCGATCCAGTTCATCAGCGACGCCTCGCCCTTGGCGGACAGGTCCAGGCGGCGCACGGCCACGGTGACCATCTGCGCGCCGGAGGCCTCGTGGCAGCGCTTCATCACCTCGTGGCTGGGGTACTTGCCCGTGCCGACGATGAGCCGCGATTGAAAGGTGACGCCCGCGAGGGTGAAGGGGGTGTCCTGGGTGCTCATGTGCTCTCCTAACCGCCGCCCACGAAGGTGACGATCTCCACGCGATCTCGAGGTGACAAGCGGTGCTCGGCGTGGCGGGCCCGGCGGACGACTTCCGCGTTCACCTCCACCGCCACACCCGGTCCGCCCACCTTCAGCGACTCGAGCAGGGCCGCCAGGGTCGTGCCCTCGGGCACCTCACGCTGTTCTCCGTTGACCCAGACCTGCACGATGCACCCCGCTGCTTGCTGAACGCCGACGCACTACAGGCGCGCCCCCTGCCTGTCAACGCACACGGACTGCTGCGCCCGCGCGAGGGCCCGCTATACTCGCCCCCATGCTCATTGCTACCAGCCGGCTGCCCGTCTTCGTCCTGGCGATGACGCTTGCCCTGCCGGCGGCTGCTGAACCGCAGGCTCCAGCCCCCGCCCCGGCCGCCACCCCGGCTTCCAAGCTGACGCCGGACTCCGAGCCAGGCGCTGCCCCCGCCCAGGCCTCGGTGACGGCACCGGCGCTGGACGCGCCCGCCCGGGAGCCCGAGTCCTTCATTCGCGGGCACCGGTACGCCTACATCGCGGGGGGAGGCATCTTGCTGGCGGGCGTGGGGTTCGGTTACTTCTCGCGCGGAGAGGCGAAGCGGGCGCAGAGCCTCGAGTCGGCCCGGGAGTCTCGGACGGCGCTGGAGCGGGCTCGCACCGCCGCCGCCACGGCGAATGTGATGTACGGGGTGGCGGGACTGACGCTCGCCTATGGGCTGCTGTTGGAGCTGCTCCCCGAGCCCGCCGCGGATGCGGCGAGCCTCACCTACCACTTCTGAAGAGGACGCGTGGACGCAAGGCAGACCTGTAGCTTACTGGCGCTCGCGGCCGTGCTGACGGCGGGCGGCTGCATCATCTCCCAGGACGAGTCCGCGGCGCGTGCGTGCGCGTTCGACGCGGACTGCCCCGAGGACTACACCTGCTCGGGGCCCGAGAACCTGCGCTTCTGCGAGGTCATCTACCCGCCGCGCCCCAGCAGCACCCTGGATGCGGGAACGCCCGACGCGGGCGTGGTGCCCACCTACTGCGCCGATGTGCGGCCGGTGCTCGCGGCCACCTGCGTGTCGGGCTGCCATGGGGCGGACACCTCGGGCAGCGGGCGCGCCGACTTCCGGCTGGACTACTACGAGCCCGGCGTGGGACAGCCCAAGGGCGCCAAGGACATGGCCGCCCTTATCAAGCTCCTCGCCTTCGATCGGCGCACCATGCCGCCGTTGGGCAGCCCTCAGCCCTCGGACGCGCAGCGCGCGTTGCTGGCGCGGTGGGCGACGGCGGGAGCGCCCTTCTGCACGGACGGGGGAGTCCCCGACGCGGGAGGCAACTGAGCCAACCATGAACAGAGCTGTCGTCAGTGTGTGTGTCTGCGCCGCCATGGCGGTGGTGGGCTGTGTCGTCTCGGTGAGCGACTTCGCGGGCAAGAGCTGCGAGGTGGCCGCGGACTGCCCGGAGCCGTACGTGTGTGTCGCGGCGCGCTCCGGAGCGGGCCGCACCTGTGAGGCGCTCGCCCTGCCACAGGTGGCGGATGGGGGAGGCGGGGGCGGGCCGGTGCCCACCTTCTGCCAGGACATCGAGCCCATCCTCATGGCCAACTGCGTGTCGAGCTGTCACGGAGCGGATAACAGGTTGAGCGGGCGCGCCGACTTCCGGCTGGATTACTACGAGCCCGGCGTGGGCCAGCCCAAGGGCGCCAGGGTCATGGCTCCCCGCATCAAGGTCCGCGCCCTGGACTTCCAGGACATGCCTCCGCCAGGCAGCCCCCAGCCCACCGCCGCCGAGCGCGCGCTGCTGGGCCGGTGGGCCGAGGGCGGAGCCCCCCTGTGTGATGGGGGTGCCCCCACGGATGGCGGCACTGACGGCGGCCCCTGAGTCCGCCGCTTCGTGAGGCGCCCCCAGTGACGGCTCCTGCTTCGGCGGGGGCCGTTTTTCTTTATGGGGCGCGGGGTTCGGCAGCCGATGGGGCAGGGAGGACGCGGGATGTCTGCCCGTTTTGGTAGGGTGGTGACCCATGAGGTTCTTACCGCTCTTCCTACCTGGCAGCGCGTCTAACAGCGGGACGCTGCGATTTGTGGTAGGATGCCGCACGCCATACCTGTAAGGTTGGCCTGCTCTCCCCGCCGTTCACGCGCGGCCTTCCGCCTGCCTACCCAAGGAGTGCACGAGATGTCTTCAAGCCCAGAGCATCCCACGTCCAAGCCCGTCATTCTCTTCTCGGCAGGTGCCACCACCTACGAGCTGCTTCGCTACCTCGGGGTTTCCAGCAACGGCGAGGTCCTCTTGGCGCGCCGCAGGTTCGCGGACACCGAGGGAGCCTCGGTGCTCATCAAGCGCCTGCATGAGCCCGCCAACCCCGTCACACGTGCCCGGCTTCTGGATGAGGTCAAGCTCGTCATCCAGCTCAACCACCCCTGCATCGCCCAGCTGTTCCTGGTGCGCATGCATGATGGGGCGCCCCATGTCGTCATGGAGAACGTGGAAGGCAGCTCGCTGGAAGAGTTGCTCAACCTGGCCGCCATGCGCGCCGAGCCGGTGTCCGAAGCGTTCGCCGCCTATGTCGCGGGCGAGGTGGCGGACGCTCTGCATCATGCCCACACGCTGTGTGATTCGCAGGGCCGGCCGTTGGGGATCGTCCACCGCGACGTCAGCCCCCGCAACATCCGGCTCACCCATCGCGGGCGCGTGAAGGTCACGGACTTTGGCGTGGCCCTCTCGAAGGTGGGAGGGCGCATGGCGACCGTGGGCCCTCTGCTCAAGGGGGATATTGCCTACTCCTCCCCGGAGTACCTCATGCTTCAGCCGCTGGATGCCCGGTCCGACCTGTTCTCCCTGGGGGTGGTGCTGCTGGAAATGGCAACGGGCAAGCACCTGCTCGATCTGGAGGAGGTGGAGCAGGCCATGCGCACCGCGGGCCCGCCCAACGAGGCCCAGGCGGGGCTGATCAGCGAGGGGCAGAGCTGGCTCGATGCCCCTGAGATGGCCCAGCGCATGGAGCGCTTCCGCCCCGAGCACGTGGAGCGCGCCACCCGGAACCTGTCCGCACCCTTGCGCGCCATTGTCACCCGGGCGCTCCGGCGCGACCCGGCCGAGCGCTTTCAGTCCGCACTGGAGCTGCGCAATGAGCTCTGGGACTTCCTGGGAGGCACCGGCCGCTGCTACGGCCCTCGGGACGCGGAGAACGAGATGGCTCAGGTGCGCGGTGATGCCGTGGTGCGCAACGGCGGCGCCGAGCTTCCCGAGGAGGACGAATTGTCCACCGCACCCGTGACGGCTCCCCGCAGACCCCGCCCCTGACGGACACCAGTCCACGCTTGTTCTCCAGCGGCGGAGGTTCGAAACTTCCCGCCATGAGCGACGTGACGGAGCTTCATCGGCGGTGGTGTATCGCGGACAGCCACGCGGACTCGCTCATGTGGAACCGCGATCTGTGTGTCCGCTCCGACGAAGGCCATGTGGACTTCCCCCGGCTGCGCGAGGCCGGGGTGAAGCTTCAGTGCTTCACCCTCGTCACGCGCGGCTTTCCCTTCATCGGGGGCTTCCCGGCGTTCGCCACCTGGCGGGGCTGGCCACGCCAGGCTCGCGCCAGCGAGTGGAGCCGCGCGGTGTGGCAGATCGATCGGCTCGCCGAGTTCTGCCGCCGCTCCGAGGGCCAGGCCCGCATCACCACCACCGCCGCCATGCTGGAGGACAACCTCGCTCACGGCCGGCTGTCCGCCATTCTTGGCGTCGAGGGTGGGCATGCCATCGAGGGGCGGGTGGAGCGTCTGGCGGAGCTGCACCGGCGCGGGGTGCGCTTCATGGGGCTGACCCACCTGTCCAACAATGATCTGGGCGGCTCCTCCTTTCCGATGATGGGCAACCGCGGGCTGACGCCCCTGGGGCATCAGGTGGTGGAGGAGATGGCGCGCGTGGGCCTGAGCATAGACGTGGCCCATGCCTCCGAGCGCACCCTGGAGGAGCTGTTCGCCGTGCCCTCCGTGCGCTTCTTCTGCTCTCACACCGGGGTACGCGAGGCCGGCGGTGGGTGGCGCAACCTCTCGGATGAGGCGCTGAGGCGTATCGCCGAGCGGGGTGGGGTGGTGGGCATCATCCTGGCCCCTGTCTACCTGGGGGGCGATACCTTCGATGACGTCGTCCGGCACATCGAGCACGCCGTGAAGATCATGGGGGAGCAGGGCGTTGGCATCGGCTCGGACTATGACGGCATGGTGGCGCTGCCCAAGGGCATGCGCGATGTGACGGATCTGCCCAAGCTGACGGAGGCCCTGCTGCGCCGCCACCCGGAGGCCTTCGTGGAGCGGATTCTGGGAGGCAACTTCCGACGCTTCTTCCAGGAGACGCTCGGCGGCGGTTGACCCGCCTGTCCGGGCTCGGGATAGTCACCGCCCGCATGAATCGCTTCCTCGCGCTCTTTCCGCTCGTTGGTCTCCTTCTCCTTCCCGGCTGCGGTGGCGCCGACGCCGGCGACAGCTGCGAGGGCAGTGGCTACATCTGCAGCAGCGAGCAGCAGGCGCTGGAGTGCCGCCAGAGCAAGTGGCGCGCTCTGCCCTGCCGCGGCGCGCTGGGCTGCCAGGAGGCCAACGGCTCCATCAAGTGTGACACCTCGGCCAACGTGGCCGGAGACAACTGCGCGCTCAGCGCCGAGGGCCGCGGCCTGTGCCGCACCGATGGCAAGGCGGTGCTGGAGTGCCGCATGGGTGTCCTCGTGGAGACACAGACGTGTGTGTCCTGCTCCGAGAGCGGCACCCAGATTGTCTGCCAGAAGTAACTGCCGGGCGCTGATCGGCCTCGGCCCCGCAGGCTGCCCCCGGGTTGGCGGGCGGACGGGCTGTGCCTACCTTCCCCTAGGGTGTGTGGGGGGTGGGGATGGCCGGGTGGCGTGCAGGGGCCCTGGGGGCCGTGTTGATGCTGTGGGTGGGGTGTCAGGAAGCGAACGCTGGGCCTCGGACCGAGGGGCGACGGGTGGCGCGTGCCTCCGCGCGCAGAGCCACGGCCGTGGAGAAGCCCGAGGGGGAGCGCGCCCCGAGCGGCGATCCCTCCTGGCGCCAGGGCAAGCCCGCCAGCGCGGCGGAGCTGGAGGTGACGACGTCCGCGCAGGCCGCGCGCGCCGGTGAGCAGATCGCGGTGGAGGTCTCCTCCCGCGACAACACCCGGGTGAAGGCCGAGGTCTTCCGCCTGGGCTTCTATGGCGGAGCCGGAGCGCACCGCGTCTGGAATGGCGGCACCTATGCGGTGTCCCCTCGGCAGATGTGCTCGCGGGCCACGGTGAGCGCGCCCGCCGCGTGTCCGCCTCGGCAGACCTTCGCCTTCGAGATCGCCGAGGACTGGGAGCCAGGCCTCTACCTGGTCAAGGTGACACGCCCGGATGGACGGAGGCACTTCACCTCCCTGGTCATCAAGGATCGCGACAGCACGGCGTCCGCTCCCTGATCAGGAAGTGGCCAGGGAGGCCAGGAAGCCATCGAGCACCGCGTTGAAGCGCTCGGGCTGTTCCTGGTTCGGCAGGTGCCCCGCACCGGGGACGATCTCCAGCTTCGCCCCGGAGACGAGGTCCGCCATCTGCCGGGCCTTCTCCAGGGGCGTCACCGCGTCGTGCTCGCCCACGACGACGAGCGCGGGGCCCGCGTAGCGCGCGAGGATGTCCTTGCTGTCTGCCCGCAGGGCCATGCCTCGCTGGGCCGCCGCCACCGCCTGGGGCGAGGCCTGGCGCATCATCGCCGCCACTTCCCGGCCCGCCGGCGAGTCCGGTCCCGCCGCCACCAATTTGGGCAGCAGCGTCTGGATCAGCGGCTCCACGCCCTTGCTCAGCGCCTCCGTCGCGGAGGCCTCGCGCCGCGCCCGGCCCGCTTCGTCATCCGCGGCGGCCTGCGTGTCCACCAGCACCAGGCCCCGCACCCGCCCCGCGTCCTCGCGCAGCAGCGCCATGGCGGCGTAGCCACCCATGGACACTCCGCCCACCACCGCTGAATCGATCTTCAGCGCATCCAGCAGCGTGAGCGCGTCCTGGGCAAGCCGGGACATCTGCGTGGGGCCCTCGCCCAGCCGGCTCTGTCCGAAGCCGCGGTGATCCGGGACGATGAAGCGGTAGCGCCCCGACAGCGCCGCCACCTGCTTGTCAAAGGCCGCGCCGTGCAGCGGGAACGCATGGAGCAGCAGCACGGGCAGCCCCTGGCCCACGTCTCGGTAGTGCAGCGAGATGCCATCCACGGTCACGGTCAGCACGGGGCCTCCTGGAAGCTCAGATCCACTTCTTGTGCCTGAACCAGAAGATGAGCGCGATGGGGAAAAGGACGATCATCGCCCACATGGCGTAATAGAAGCCCTTGGCCGACAGCACCTCGAAGTTCTGGCCGAAGAACCCCACGATGAACGACAGCGGCAGGAACAGGGTGGAGAAGATGGTCAGCTGCTTGCTGATGTCGCTCGTCTTGTTGGCCACCATGGACAGGTAGCCGTCCATCACGTTGCCGGCGATGTCGCGCCCGGCGTCGATCTGCTCGTACAGCCGCACCAGGTGATCGTACACATCGCGGAAGTACAGCGTGGTGCGCTCGTTCACGTACGGGATGCCTCGCCGGGCCAGCATCCCCACCACGTCGCGCTGGGGCGAGAGCACCCGCCGGAACGTCACCAGCATCCGCTTCATCTCGAAGATGCGCTGCAGCTGGGCCTTCTCCGGCTTGTCGAAGATGGCCACCTCCAGGTCCTCCAGCTCCTCGCTGAAGCTGTCCAGGATGGGGAACTGCCGGTCGATCAGCGCGTCCGCCAGCAGGTAGAGGATGAAGTCGGCGCCCCGCTCCAGGGTGCCGCGCGGATCCTTCTCCACCCGGCGGCGGATCTCCTCGTGCGGCTCGAAGGGCAGCTCGTGGACGCTGATCAGCCAGTCCGGCCCCAGGAAAAAATGGTGCTCGTGTAGGGTCAGGTCGCAGATGTCCTTGGAGGCGGTGAAGCCCTGCAGGACGATGAACTGGTGCTCGGGGTACTCCTCGAGCTTGGGGCGCTGGTCCAGGTGCAGGCAGTCCTCGACGGCCAGCTTGTGCAGCTGGAAGCGCTCGGCGAGCCGCTGCATGGGCTCCTCGGTGGGGCCCTGCACGTCGATCCACTTCAAGCCCGGGCGTTCGATGAGCTCCTCGCCTCCGGTGAGGACGCGCCCCTCGTGGAGCAGACAGACCTGTATCTTCATGAAGCGGAACTCCGGGCAGAGCGGAAATGATGACTGGTGCGCGATTGCTAGAACCATCCGGGTGCGAAGTCGAGAACCCAGCGGCTCCGGATCGGTCTAGAGTGAAGGCGTGTCCGCCGAAACGACTCCCTCTGCTCTGGCTCCGAGGCTCGAACAGATTCTTCAGACGCTCCCCGATCCGGCCTTCGCGGCCCGGTTGAGGAAGGTGTATGCCGCCGCCGCACAGGCCATCGGGCGGCTGAGCGACATGGACCTGGTGAAGTACGAGACGGACTCCACGGATTCCGGGGCGGACCTGTCGCTCTGGGAGGAGATGGCGCCCGTCATCCGCGACACGGTGATGGACGTCAACGCGCTGCTCAACGTCATCCGCGAGCAGTTCCCCGCGCAGCCGCTGGGAGGCATCGCGGACACGGTGAGCCGGGCCACCGAGCAGGGCACCGCCGAGGGCCGGGCGCGCAGCGCGGCCACTCTGCTGCAGGACGCGATGATGCAGATCGCCCAGGGCATCACCTCGCTGGGTGAGGCCATGCGCAACCCGGCGGTGATGTCGGATCGGTGGACGCTGCTGACGGAGATCCAGCGCATCCGCTCCACGTTCCGCGAGCAGATCAGCGACCTGGTTTTCACGTCCATCAGCACCTTCGTGGACGTGGCCCGCAAGGAAGTGGTGCCGGGCTACGAAGACGAGGTGAAGGCCGCGATGACGGTGCGCGCCATCGTGGCGGACCTGGCCCGCATCATCGGCGCGCGGCTGGTGAAGGTGCGCGACGCCGAGGCCGAGGACGTGCAGTGGAACGCGCAGCAGCTCCAGGGCGAGCTGGACGTCTTTGGCCGGACGGCGGCCTACCGGGGCCTTCGCGCGCAGGACAAGCGGCGCATCATCGAGATGCGCGGGCGGGTGGGGCGCATCGCCACCATGGCGTCGCCGGTGAAGGCCGAGCTGCTCGAGACGGTGGAGGAGCTGGACTTGCTGGTGCGTGGGCTGTCCGCGGTGAACCAGCGGCAGGTGCTCATCATCAACGACCGCGAGGTGTGGGCGGCCTGTGGCGTGCGGCTGGAGCGGGCCCAGGGCGCGCTGGCCTCGGACAGCGCCACCGCCGCGCGTCTGCTGGCCGAGGCCGCGGCGATTGCCCAGTCGCTCTATGGGCGCGAGCCCAACATGGACATCTTCCTGCGCAAGGCGCGCAAGGTGCCGCTGGCCAGCCTCACCGGGCCGGACCTGCGCTCCACGCTCGACAACTTCCAGGGCCTGCTGGCCACCCTGGGCGTGACGTGAGCCCACAGGGCAAGGGGGCATCCATGCCCCGGCCGCTCCGGGCGGCGGACCTCTCCCAGGTGGAGAGCGTCTTCACGGACGTGGATGGCACGCTCACCACGGGCCACAAGCTGCGCAGCCAGACGATCCGGGCGCTCGAGAGCCTGTCCGGGGCGGGCCTCAAGGTGGTGCTCGTCAGCGGCCGCCCGGCGGGCTGGGGAGAGGCCTGGGCCCGCACGCTGCCCGTGGACGGCGTCATCGTGGAGAACGGAGGGCTGGCCTTCATCCGGGGCGCCCGGGGAGCGCTCCGGCGCGTGTACGCCGAGCCACCGGCGGAGCGGGCCGCCAACCGCAAGCGGCTGCGCACGGAGGTGCTCCGGGTGCTCCGGCAGGTCCCCGGTGCCAGGTTGTCTTCGGACAGTGCGTACACCGAGGTGGATCTGGCCATCGACTACAACGAGGAAGCCCGGCTGGGGGACGTGGCGGCGGGCCGCATCGAGTCGCTGTTGCGCGCGCGGGGCGTGACGGCGGTGCGCTCGTCGGTGCACGTCAACTGCTGGCTGGGGCGCTTCGACAAGCTCACCATGACACGGCGCTTCGCCCGGGAGGCCTGGGGCCAGCGCCTGGTGCCGGAGGACGGCCGCAGCGTCTATGCCGGGGACTCTTTCAACGATGCTCCGATGTTCCAGGCATTTGCCCTCAGTGTGGGCGTGGCCAATGTGCGCTCGGTGCTGGACCGCATCGAGGCACCTCCGGCCTTCATGACCCGAGCCGCCGAAGGGCGGGGGTTCGAGGAACTGGCCCGCGCCATCCTCGCCCAGCGGGGCCGCCGAGCGGCCTCCCAGGAGTGACACCGTGAACGTCGTCAAGATCGAGCTGGCCCGGGGACTGGGCCGCCACCTGCGTGCCGGCCACCCGTGGGTGTTCCGCAAGGCCCTGGAGCAGGTGCCGAAGGTGCCCGCCGGCAGCGTGGTGGACCTCACCGAGAACGGGAAGTTCGTCGCCCGCGGCTACTTCGATCCGCACTCGGCCATCGCCGTGCGGGTGCTCACGCGCGATCCCCGCGAGAACATCGACGCGGACTTCATCACCCGGCGGGTGCGCCAGTCGCTCGCCGAGCGGCAGAGCCTGATCGATCTCACCGACACGGACAGCTTCCGGCTGATTCACGGCGAGGGGGACGGGCTGCCAGGCGTGGTGGCGGACCTCTACGCGGGCTACGTGGTGCTCAAGCTGTACTCGGCGGGCCTCACGCCCTACCGCCACCTCATCGTGGAGGCGCTCAAGGCGGCGCTGCCCAACCTCAAGGGCATCCTCGGCCGCGACGAGGTGGCCCGGGACGACGTGGAGGAGGACGAGGGCCGCGGCTCGGGGCGCATGCTCTACGGCCAGCAGGCGCCCGAGCTCATCCCCATCAAGGAGCGGGGGGCCACCTTCCTGGTGGACGCCTGGCGCGGGCAGAAGACGGGCTTCTTCCTGGACCAGCGCGAGAACCGCTACCTCATCCGGCGGCTGGCGAAGGACCGGGACGTGCTCAACTGCTTCTGCTTCAGCGGAGGCTTCTCGGTGAACGCGGCGCTGGGCGGAGCCCGCAGCGTGTTCTCGGTGGATCTGGATCCGGACGCCATCGCCCTGGCGCGCGAGAACTTCACCCGCAACGGGCTGCCGGCGGAGAAGCACGACTTCCTGGCCGCGGACGTGTTCAAGATCATCCAGTCCTTCAAGGAAGAGGGCCGGACGTTCGATCTGATCATCCTGGACCCGCCCGCCTTCGCCAAGAGCCAGCGGGCGGTGGAGGCGGCGATCGACGGGTACGCCTCGCTCAACCGCCAGGCGCTGGGGCTGCTCAAGCCGGGCGGGCTGTTGGCCACCGCGTCGTGCTCGGCGCGCGTGAGCCCCAATGACTTCATAGGCGCGGTGCGCGAGGCGGCCTTCAAGGCCGGGGTGGACCTGGCGCTGGTGGAGGAGCGCTACCAGCCACCGGATCACCCCGTGCGCCTGCAGTTCCCCGAGGGCAAGTACCTCAAGTTCTACGTCCTCGCCTCGGTGTGAGCGCGGGAAGAGGCCTGCTCAGGCCTTCTTCTCGAGCTCCTCGGGGTGAAACACCCGCGAGGCCACGCGATCCAGCACCTCGCGGCCCCACGTGAGGCTGGCCTTCATCAGCTTCTTCATGTCCTTGGCGAAGGCGCGCTCGTCCGGCACCTGGGTATAGGTGCGGGTGAGGTACAGGCCGCGGTTCTCCGGCTCGTAGTCCACCGTGCCGCCGCCCGCGTCCGTGCCTTCCTTCTGCTCGGCCTGGAAGCCTTCGATGACTCCGGGCTTGGGCGGCTCGTGGAACTTGTACACCAGGGCGCTGCACTCCAGCGCCTGGGTGTCCTCGTGCCACTCGAAGTACAGCTGCGCGCCGGCCATGGAGATGCCTCCAAAGCCCTGCGCGTTCAGCCCGGGGCTCTGCAGCGGACCTTCAGGCCTGACGAAGGACTGCACCAGCCGCTGCGCCGCCTCCCGGGTGAGGGGAACACCCGGGGGAGACGCCGGCAGCAGGCCGCTCGCCCATGACATCAACAGGCCCGCCAGGCCGCTGCGAGGAGCCGTGGCCATGTTACCGGTCGAAGTTACCGGCCCGCGCCTGCTCGAACGGCACGCGGTGCTGCAGGTAGATGGACTCGAAGCCGTGCGCCGCGATGGGGTTGAGCTTGAAGTCGTTGAAGTGGTGCGTGCGCGAGCCGGCGCCGCCGTCCACCAGCGGGTTCCACTTGTCGGCCACCGGGCCCAGGCCGAACATGCCCGGCACCGGGTCGCCGCGGTTCACGTAGTGCACGTACTGCGGGCCGTCCGGGTAGCGCATGGCGGCCGCGCCGAACGTCTCCACGTTGATGCGGCTCATCGCCTGCTGAGCCTGCTGCACCGACATCCCATCTTCGATGCGCAGCCGGTTGTACACGTCACCGAGCGCGCGGCTGGAGATGAGGCCTCCCTGGCTGTGCGCCATCAGGTGCACGTTCCGGCCGGCCTTGATCTCGGTGTAGAGCGAGTCGGCCAGCGTGTCCACCGCGGGGTTGGTGCCCTTGTCCAGCTTGTCCTTCACGCACTGGGCCAGGTCCGCCGCGAAGCCCTCGGTGGCGTTGTGGATGCCGATCACCCGCGCGCCCGTGGTGTCCGCGATCGCCTGGAGGCTGTTGGCCTGCCCCGCCAGGTTCGTCTGGATGCCGTTGACGTAGAGCACCGTGGTGTTGGGGTTGGGGTTGTTGCGCGGGGTGACGCCGGGGATGTCCGCCAGCGCCGTGCCGGGCGGGAACGTCTGCCCGTTGGCGCCCAGCAGCTTGCCGTCGTGCACGCGGTCCGGCTGGTTGCCGCCGCCGAACAGGCCCTGCACCGCGCGCGCGCCCTGGACCGCCTTGTTCTCGAAGCCGTCCACCACGGTGTTGATGCGCTGGCCCGTGGCGCTCGCCACGTTCTTGGCCGTGTCCACCACGTTGCCAACGGCGTTCTGCGCCCGGTTGACAGTGTTCTCGGCGCCAGTGCGCACCTGGTTGATGAGGTTCCGGCCGCGCTCAAGGGGGTTCATGGGTACTCCTGAAATTGGAATGGGGAGTGCTGCTCTTGTGGGAATTATCGCACCTGGCACCGGAAAGTTTCCAGTCGCCCCTTGATGCGCTGCGTCAGCGCTTGAAGACCTTCGAGGCCACGCGGTCCATCACCTCGCCGCTCCAGGTGAGGCTGGCCTTCATCAGCGTCTTCATCTCGGCGACGAAGATGGGGGGCGGAGGCGCCTGGGTATAGGTGCGGCTGAGGAACAGGGACTTGTTCTCCGGCTCGAAGTCCACCTGGCCGCCGCCGGTGTCCGTGCCGGCCTTCTGCTCGGCCTGGAAGCCCTCGAGGACGCCGGGCTTGGGCGCGTCGCGGAACTTGTGGATCAGCGCGCTGCACTCCAGGGACTGCTGCTCGTCGTGCCACTCGAAGTAGAGCTGGGCGTTGTCGACGGAGACACCGCCGAACCCCTGCGGGTTGAGGCCAACACTTTCAGGCTGCCCAGCGGCGGCGAGCACCGCCCGCGCCAGCTGCTGCGCTTCGTCTCGAGTCATGAGGGTCTGGATCTCCAGGACGGCAATGTTTGAGCAGGCAGCCTAGCAGACCTGTGCGCCCGTGGCCCTCGGATGGACACCCGCCGCGCCCCAGCGCCCGGCGCCCCCGGCAGGATCATGTTTGGATCATTTCGCGATCAGGAATGGCGTTTTTGCTGAATGGATGTTCAGCGCTCCGGAAGGGGCACCGCGAGGTTCACTGAACGAAGGACCGGCGCGGAGAGTGAAGCCACCCGGGCCCACGGGGATTAAGGTCCCTGGACATGGTTCTGAAAGGACAGTTCCTCGAGCGCTCCACGCTCGTCCCGGTGGGGGACGAGGTGATGGAGGGCACGGCGCACCGGGGCGAGAAGCGGCCTCCGCTGCTGGTCATCCCGCCCAGGCCCGAGGAGGGCGGGGGCATGGATCACGTCATCGCGGCGGAGCTGGTGTGGGCGGCGGCCACGGCGGGCTTTCCCACGCTGCGCTTCAACTACCGGGGCGTGGGAGCAAGCCAGGGCTCGCGCGGCACGGGCGAGGCGCTGGTGCAGGACGCCGAGGCGGCCATGCGTGTGCTGCTGGAGAACGCCCAGTGCGGCAGCCTGGCGGTGGCCACGCTGTACGGCGGCGCCCAGGTGGCGCTGGCGCTGCAGGCCCGGCACCCCGCGGTGGGTGGGCTGTGCCTGATCGCGCCCCGGGACGTGGAGGTGGCCTCGCTGGCCCGGCTGGACCGCTCGCTGCTCGTGGTGGTGGGGGAGGAGGACAAGAACGTGTCCCGGGTGGCGCTCTCGGCGGCGGTGGCACAGACGCCCCGGGGCGAGGTGGAGGTGGTGGAGGACGCCGGGCCCACGTTTCACCGTAACCTGCCGCAAGTAGGGCGTTTCCTGTCCGGTTGGCTCAAGCGGCTGTCAGGCGAGTGACCGATGCCGCGCAAGCCTTCAGACTTCTTAAGGTTTCTCAATAAAGCGGAGCTTGCAGGCTTACCGTGCGGTCGAACAGACTGTGATCAGACCCAATCGTTTCGCCGTTCGTTCGTATGGGTCTTCGAAGGAGTGCCCTGTTTATGAGGACTGCCCCGATGATGCGAAGAACCCTGGCGAACGCGGTAGTGGCCCTGGTCGCGGTAGCCGCCGTGGCCTGTTCTTCGGAGCGCGAGGCGCCCGCCTCCTCCGAGCCGGCCGCGGTGCTGGAGCTGGCCGAGGCGGAGCTCGTCTCGGGCGGCATCGTGGTGGACTTCAAGGACGGCACCACCGAGGCGCAGTTCGACTCGTGGGAGTCGGAGTGGGGCGTGGACCTGGAGCTCAACTCGGTGGAGAGCGCCGAGGAGGCGCTGACCGTCGCGGTGGGCGTGGATGACGTGGATGGGGCGCTGGCGCGCATCCGCCAGAACCCGAACGTCGAGTCCGCCGAGCCGCTGATGCTCTACCGCTCGAGCTACGCGCCGAACGATCCGGAGTACACCAAGCAGTGGAACCTGAAGATGATCGACATGCCCAAGGCGTGGGACAGCACCCGCGGCAAGGGCGTGGTGGTGGCGGTGCTGGACACGGGCATCGCCTACGAGGACTACGACGACTTCAAGCAGGTGCCGGACCTCAAGGGCGTGAAGTTCGTGAAGGGCTACGACTTCGTGAACGACGATGAGCACGCCAATGACGACCACGGGCACGGCACGCACGTGGCGGGCACCATCGCCCAGGCGACGAACAACGGCGAGGGCGTGGCGGGCGTGGCCTTCGAGGCGACGCTGATGCCGGTGAAGGTGCTCAACCACTTCGGCAGCGGCTCCTCGGCGGACATCGCGGACGCCATCCGCTTCGCGGCGGACAAGGGCGCCAAGGTCATCAACATGTCGCTGGGCGGTGGCGGGCACTCGCAGACCATGGCCTCGGCGGTGGAGTACGCGCGCAAGAAGGGCGTCACGGTGGTGGCGGCGGCGGGCAACGCCGGGCGCGCCCGTGTCGAGTACCCCGCGGCCTACCCGGGCGCGGTGGCGGTGGCGGCGGTGGGCCCCGAGGGCACGCGCGCTCCGTACTCCTCGTACGGCAAGGAGCTGGACATCGCGGCGCCGGGTGGTGACAAGCGCAAGGGTGACGCGGGCGGCATCCTGCAGAACACGATCGATCCGCGCGATGTGTCGCGCTCGGTGTACTCGTCCTACCAGGGCACGAGCATGGCCACTCCGCACGTGGCGGCGGTGGCGGCGCTGCTGTACGCGGCGGGCGCCAGCGGCCCGGACGAGGTGGAGAAGGCCCTGTACGCGGGCGCCAAGCGGGTGAACGGCCAGGAGCGCACCGATGAGTACGGCCACGGCCTGCTCAACGCTCAGGCCTCGCTGGATGCGCTGGGCGTGGGCAGCGGCCCGCGGTGGCCGTCGTTCTGGTGGGCGGTGGCGATGCTGGCCTTCGTGCTGCTGACGCTGGGTAAGGGCGCGCGGCCGGGCTTCTTCAACATCTTCTTCAAGCCGAGCTTCCTGGTGTCGCTGCTGCTGTCCACGGTGGGCGTGTTCTTCGCCCGCTCGTGGTTTGGCGGGGCCGACGGCGCCGCGGCGGACGTGGTGAACGCGGTGTCGCTGCCGATCCCCGACTGGGAGAAGATCATCTTCGGCCGCGGCAAGCTGGCCAACCCGCTGTTCTACAGCGCGCTCATCCCCATGGTCCTGTCGTTCTTCGCCATCAAGTGGACCGGGCTGCGGCCGGCCATTGGCGGCCTGGCGCTGGGCTTCGCGGGCTTCCTGGCCTACGGGGCGTGGGCCAAGGCTCCGGCGCTCGCGTGGATGCCGTTCAGCTTCCTGGCGATGCCGTGGCTGGTGGTCAACACGCTCATCTGCCTCTTCATCGCCCGCGCGCTGCTCAAGAAGGAGACGGTTTGAAGCTGACCGGGCGCATCGTCTACCGCGATCTCGAAGGCGGCGTATGGGTGCTGGAGGCCGATGACGGCCGCACCTACCAGCTCGCCGGCGGAGACCGGAAGATCAAGAAGGATGGCCAGCGCGTCGAGGTGGAAGGGCAGATCCAGCAGGACGTGATGACCATCCACATGGTGGGCCCCGTGCTCGACGTGGCCACCTACCGCTTCATCTAGCCCCAGCGGGGGACGGAAAGCCCCTTTCCGTCCCCCCGGGCACACGGCTTAGAAGTTCCAGAGCAGCTCGGCACCCAGGCGCCGCACGATGCGTGCCTCGGCCCCTTGAGCCCGCTCGAACTCCACTCCTCCCAGGGTGACCGTCTCGCCGCTGCCCTGATCGGTCAGCGCGCCGGTGACCTGCTTGGCCGCGCTGCCCGGGAAGAGGAAGGCCAACTGCAGCTTGGCCGACACCACGGTGTTGAAGCTGTAGGTCATCTCGTTGTCCCACTCGACGCCGAACAGGCGCGAGTCGATCACGCGCTTGGTGCCGGTGTCCCGGACGAGCAGGCCCACGTTGGACGCGTTGCCCCGGTCCGCGATGGCGCCCACCAGGAACTGCTCGTTGTAGAGCATGGCGTAGGCGTTGGTCCGGTAGCGCAGCTTGCCCTTCACCGGCTCGGTATCCAGCCCGCCGCCGATCAGCGTCACGCCCGGCGCATCCGAGCGGCTGTTGCCGAACAGGCCCGCGCCATTGGTCATCAGGTTGCCCTGGTTGCCCCACAGCTCGGGGAAGGGGCTGTACAGCGCGCTGCCGTAGACGATGTTGCTGTCCATGACGATGGTGTGTTCGCCCGAGAAGCGCGGGGTGAAGCGGGTGTTGCTCACCGCGGGCGTGTAGCCGCCCAGCACGTCGTCCCCGGGGTTGCTGTCACCCTTCAGGAAGTAGGCGCCCACGTGGGGCTCGAACTTGAAGCCCACTGCCTGGGAGGCGTCGTAGGCCACGTCGCCATAGACGGCGAACGAGCGCAGCTTGAAGGTGCGGCCGTTGATCGGGTTACCCAGGTAGTCCGGCACGTCCGTCAGCAGGCCCGGGTAGCGCACCGAGCCGAAGCTGCCGGCCACCTCCAGCATGGGTTTGAACCCGCCGAGCTTGCCCACGTACAGCAGGCCCGGGTAGTGGGTGACGGAGGTGATGGCATTGGCTCCGGCGGCGGGCGGCTGGCCGCGCACGCGCGAGTGGTTCACCACATAGAGCGCCGACAGCGTGTTGCCCTCCGCCAGGGTGTAGTCCAGCCGGCCCACGGCCAGCCGGCGCTCGCCCTGGTTCCCATCGAAGGCTCCGATGGGCAGCGGCTGCGGGCAGCCCGTGGGGACCTGGCCACCGCCGGGCGGCACGGTGATCACCGGAGGGCAGGGGCCCACCACCACGTTGGTGCGCTCGGCGTAGACGAAGTGGGACTCGTTCTTGAGAAGGTAGGCGACCTTCCAGCCCAGCTTGCCCTCCTTGCCCACCAGCCAGACGCCCGGGTCATCATCCACATAGATGATGCCGCCAGCGTCCAGGTCCACGGACGGGCCGGTGTCCCAGCCCACGTGCAGCCGCGAGGAGATCCACGGCAGCTTCACGCTGGCGTTGAGCCGCTCCACGCCGAAGTCGTCGAAGATGCCGCGCTCCTGGTTGGCCACGCGGTCCGTGCGGCGCTGGCTGAGCACGGAGTCGAACTCCAGCGCCATGTAGAAGTCCCACGCGTCACCGCCCACCACGTTGAAGTAGAGCCGGTCCTCGGTGCGCACGTAGTCACGGCCGAGGATGCCCGCCTCGTTCACATGGCTGCCCAGGCCGTCGATGCCCGCCCAGTCCGACAGGCCCAGGTCCCAGTTGCTCTCCAGCACGGGCACCACGCGCACCTGGCCACCCAGGCGCAGCTCGACACCGAGGTTGGGATCCGTCGGCACGACGATGGTTCCCGGGCCCGCCAAGGAGGCTCCAGACGTGCACAGCACCATCGCGAACATGACACGCAGCGACTTGAAAAGTGAATCTGTCTTCATGTAACTCCCTCCCTCGCGTGCTCGTACCCTACTCAGATGGTCTCGCGCCAGATGAGAGACGCTTGCTGTTGAGTAGTCGTGAAGTAGTCTGCGCCCGCGTCACGGCCTCCGGAGGGGAAGCCAGTCCATGAGCGATGACTTCATCCTGGAGACCCGGGACCTCACCCGGGAGTTCAAGGGCTTCACCGCGGTCAATGGCGTCAACCTGCGCGTCAAGCGCGGCACCATTCACGCCCTGATTGGCCCCAACGGCGCCGGGAAGACGACCTGCTTCAACCTGCTGACCCGGTTCCTGCCGCCCACCCGGGGCCGCATCCTCTACGCGGGCGAGGACATCACCGCCATGAAGCCGGCCGCCGTGGCGCGGCGCGGGCTGGTGCGCTCGTTTCAGATCTCCGCGGTGTTCCCGCATATGACGGTGATGGAGAACATCCGCGTGGCCCTGCAGCGCAAGCTGGGCACCTCTTTTCACTTCTGGCGCTCCGAGCGCACGCTCTCCACGCTCAATGATCGCGCCATGGCGCTGGTGGAGGAGGTGGGGCTGCGCTCCTTCGCGGACACGCCCGCCGTGGAGCTGGCCTACGGCCGCAAGCGCACGCTGGAGCTGGCCACCACCCTGGCGCTCGAGCCGGTGCTGATGCTGTTGGACGAGCCCACCTCGGGCATGGGCCACGAGGACATCGCCCTGGTCACCGCGCTCATCAAGCGCGTGGCCGCGCAGCGCACCATCCTGATGGTGGAGCACAACCTCGGCGTGGTGGCCAACCTCTCGCACACCATCACCGTGCTCCAGCGCGGCAGCATCCTGGCCGAGGGCAGTTACGAGGAAGTCTCCAAGAACCCGCAGGTCCGCGAAGCCTATCTGGGGGCCACCATTGCAGCCTGAGACCGAGCCGGCCGAGCTGCTGCGCATCTCCAACCTGCACGCCTATTACGGGGAGTCTCACATCCTCCACGGCGTGGACCTGTCCGTCCGGCGGGGCGAGCTGGTGACGCTGCTGGGGCGCAACGGCTCCGGGCGCACCACGACGCTCAAGGCCATCATGGGCCTGGTGGGCCGGCGCACCGGCTCCATCCTGGTGAATGGGCGTGAGGTGCTGTCCCTGGCGCCGCACAAGGTGGCGCACCTGGGCGTGGGCTACTGCCCCGAGGAGCGCGGCATCTTCGCCAGCCTCAGCGTGGAGGAGAACCTGCTGCTGCTGCCCAAGGTGCGCAGCGGCGGCATGGCGGTGGACGAGGTCTACAAGATGTTCCCCAACCTGCTCGAGCGCAAGAAGAGCCAGGGGACACGCCTGTCCGGCGGCGAGCAGCAGATGTTGGCGCTCGCGCGCATCCTGCTCACCGGCGCGGACATCCTGCTGCTGGACGAGATCACCGAGGGGCTGGCGCCCGTCATCGTCCAGGCGCTCGGCAGGGCCATCGCCCAGCTCAAGCAGCGCGGCTACACCATCGTGCTGGTGGAGCAGAACTTCCAGTTCGCCGCGCCGCTGGCCGACCGGCACTACGTCATGGATCACGGACGCATCAGCGAGATGATTCGCAAGGACGAGCTCGCGTCCAAGATGGATTCACTGCATCAGCAGCTCGGGGTGTAGGCCGCCCCGTTCCCACGAGGAGTCGCTACATGAAACTGAAGTCCCGCGCCGCACTTGTCTCTGGAGCCCTGCTGTCCCTCGTCGCTGGCACCGCCCTGGCCCAGCCGGCGCAGAAGCCCGCCAAGCCCGCCGCCGCTCCGGCCACCCCCGCGGCTCCGGCGGCCGCCAAGGCCACGAAGATCTCCGATGACATCATCAAGGTCGGCGTGCTGACGGATCTGTCCGGCGTCTACTCGGACGTGGCCGGGCAGGGCTCGGTGACCGCCGCGCAGATGGCCATCGCGGACGCCACTGGCGGCACCGGCAAGCTCTTGGGCAAGACGGTGGAGCTCGTCTCCGCCGACCACCAGAACAAGGCGGACATCGCGTCGTCCAAGGCGCGCACCTGGTTCGACGTGGAGAAGGTGGACGGCATCTTCGATCTCACCAACTCGTCCGCGGCGCTGGCCGCCCTGGAGCTGGGCAAGTCCAAGAGCAAGATGGTCATCATCAGTGGCGCGGGCTCCACGGCCATCACCGGCAAGAGCTGCTCGCCCACCGGCCTGCACTGGATGTACGACACCTACGCGCTGGCCACCGGCACCGGCGCCGCCGTGCTGAAGGAGGGCGGGGACAGCTGGTACTTCCTGACGGCGGACTACGCCTTCGGCCACTCGCTCGAGGCGGACACCACCACCATCGTCAAGTCCAAGGGCGGCAAGGTGCAGGGCACGTCCCGCCACCCGCTGGGCACCTCGGACTTCTCTTCCTACCTGCTGCAGGCTCAGTCCTCCGGGGCGAAGATCCTCGGCCTGGCCAACGCGGGCGGAGACGTCATCAACTCGGTGAAGCAGGCCAGGGAGTTCGGGCTCACCGACTCGGGCATCAAGCTGGCCGGCCTGCTGGTGTTCATCACTGATGTGCACAGCCTGGGGCTGGAGACCACCCAGGGCATGTACCTCACCGAGGGCTTCTACTGGGACATGGATGACAAGACCCGCGCCTGGTCCAAGGGCTTCTTCGACAAGATGAAGAAGCAGCCGACGATGATCCAGGCCGGCGTGTACTCCTCCATCTACAACTACCTGAAGGCGGTGGAGGCCATTGGCACGGATGACGCCACGGCGGTGACGCAGCACCTGCGCTCCATCACCATCAACGATCCCATCATCCGCAACGGCAAGCTGCGCGAGAACGGCCTGCTGGTGCACGACATGTACCTGTTCCAGGTGAAGAAGCCGTCCGAGTCCAAGAAGCCCTGGGACTACTACTCGATGAAGCAGACCATCCCCGGCGAGCAGGCCTACAAGCCGCTGGCCCAGAGCGAGTGCCCGCTGGTCAAGAAGTAGCCCTGCTCACGAGGTCCTCCGCATGTCTTCTCAGGTGTTGCTGGGGCAGTTGCTGATCGGGCTCATCAATGGCGCGTTCTACGCCATCCTGAGCCTGGGGCTGGCCATCATCTTCGGCCTGCTCAACATCGTGAACTTCGCCCACGGCGCGCAGTACATGCTCGGCGCCTTCGTGGCGTGGATGGGCCTCAACTACCTGGGCATCAACTACTGGGTGGCGCTGCTGCTGGCTCCCATCGTCGTGGGGGCCATCGGCGTGCTCATCGAGCGGCTGCTGCTGTCTCGGCTCTACAAGCTCGATCCGCTGTACGGGCTGCTGCTGACGTTCGGCCTGGCGCTCATCTTCGAGGGCATCTTCCGGCACCAGTACGGCGTGTCCGGGCAGCAG
The DNA here is from genome assembly GCA_035296065.1 of Myxococcaceae bacterium. Classification (GTDB taxonomy): domain Bacteria; phylum Myxococcota; class Myxococcia; order Myxococcales; family Myxococcaceae; genus DATHBR01. Next base: position 92,170 of record DATHBR010000052.1, read on the forward strand.
TACCCCGTGCCCGCCGCGCTCACCGGAGGCAAGAACCTGGGCTTCATGTTCCTGCCCAACTACCGGGCCTGGGTCATCGTCGCCGCGCTCGTCGTCTGCTTCGCCACCTGGTTCCTCATCGAGAAGACGAAGCTGGGCGCCTACCTGCGCGCGGGCACCGAGAATGCCCGGCTCTTGCAGGCCTTTGGCGTCAACGTGCCGCTGCTGGTGACGCTCACGTACGCCTATGGCGTGGGCATGGCCGCCCTGGCCGGGGTGCTGGCCGCCCCCATCTACCAGGTGAGCCCCGTGATGGGCTCGAGCCTCATCATCGTCGTGTTCGCCGTGGTGGTCATTGGCGGCATGGGTTCCATCATGGGCTCCATCATCACCGGGCTCATGCTGGGCCTGCTGCAGGGGCTCACCAAGGCCTTCTATCCCGAGGCCTCCAACGCGGTCATCTTCCTCATCATGGCGCTGGTGCTGCTGGTGCGGCCCGCCGGGCTCTTCGGCAAGGAGGCATAGGGCGTGTCGCTACAACGGTGGGGGTATGCGGTTCTGCTCGTGCTGGCGCTGGCCTTGCCCTTCTTCGTGGAGGACGCCGTCCTCTGGATGAAGGTGATGTGCTTTGCCCTGTTCGCCTGCGCCTTCAACCTGTTGCTGGGCTACACGGGCCTGCTGTCCTTCGGCCACGCGGCCTTCCTGGGCTCGGCCGGCTACATCACCGGCCACCTCTGCAAGGAGCTGGGCTGGTCCACCGAGCTGGGCATCCTCGCCGGCACCGCGTTCTCCGCCGCCCTGGGCTTCGTCTTCGGCGCGCTGGCCATCCGCCGTCAGGGCATCTACTTCGCGATGATCACCCTGGCGCTGTCTCAGCTCATCTACTTCGCCGCGGTGCAGCTGCCCTTCACCCACGGCGAGGACGGGCTCCAGGGCATCCCTCGCGGCACCCTGTTCGGCGTGGTGGATCTCAACTCGCGCTACGGCATGTACTACACGGTGCTGGGCATCTTCCTGCTGGGCTTCGGGCTGATCCACCGCACCATCCACTCGCCCTTCGGCCAGGTGCTGCGCGCCATCAAGGAGAACGAGCCGCGCGCCATCTCCCTGGGCTACGACGTCAACCGCTACAAGCTGCTGGCGTTCGTGCTCTCCGCCGCGCTGTCGGGCCTGGCCGGCTCCACCAAGGCCATCGTGTTCCAGCTCGAGTCGCTCACCGACGTGCAGTGGCACATGTCCGGCGAAGTCGTGCTGATGACCCTGCTGGGGGGCATGGGCACCGTGCTGGGCCCCATCGTCGGCGCCTTCGTGGTGGTCATGATCGAGGACTTCTTCGCCAGCCTGGGCGAGTGGGTCCCCGTCATCATGGGCACCATCTTCGTCTTCTGCGTGCTCGTCTTCCGCCGCGGCATCGTCGGCGAGGCCGCCGCGCTCCTGAAGAAGAAGGCCTGATCGGCGGGAAAGTTGGTTTTCTCAGACTACAAGCAACTTCTTTTCCATACCTTCGACAATTCTTCCGCTGGTCGTGCATTGGCTGGGGGAGTGCGGATGTACCCCCGGGTAGGAAGGTGCTGCGAAGCCAGCCTAGGATGGTAGGGCCATGGAGCATTCCAAGACCGAGCCTCGTGACGGAGGCGTTGCAGACCTGCCCACCCGAGAGGTGCGCGCGCAGGTGTCCCGTTCACGGCCCTCACCGTCCCCCTCGCAGTCGGCCTCTCAGCCGTCGGATCTGGCCGTCGACGGTGCCTATGAGCTGGAGCGGGGCACCCGAATCGAGCGCTACATCCTGCTCAAGCCGCTGGGGCAGGGCGGCATGGGCGTGGTGTACGCCGCGTATGATCCGGATCTGGATCGCAAGGTGGCCCTCAAGCTGCTGCGCCCGGACAAGCGCACGCCGGACGGGAACACCGAGCGCGCGTGGATGCTGCGCGAGGCGCAGGCCATGGCCCGCATCTCGCACCCCAACGTCATCTCCGTCTACGACACGGGCACGTTCGCCTCGCAGGTGTTCGTGGCCATGGAGTTCATCCAGGGCCGCACGCTGAGCACGTGGCTGCGCAAGGAGAAGCACACCTGGCAGGAGAACCTGCGCGTGTTCCTGGAGGCGGGCCGGGGGCTCGTCGCGGCGCACAAGGCGGGGCTGGTGCACCGCGACTTCAAGCCGTCCAACGTGCTCGTGGGTGAGAGCGGGCGGGTGTGCGTGCTGGACTTCGGTCTGGCCCGGCTCGCCCAGCTGGCCGAGGCCGAGGAGCAGGCGCTCACCGGGGATGACGAGGCGCTGCCGGAGCGCGGCCACGAGCCTGTCGCCCTGGAGCTGCCGGACAGCGATCTGCTCATGGGCACGCCCCAGTACATGTCCCCGGAGCAGTACCTGGGCACCAACGTGGACGCGCGCGCCGATCAGTTCAGCTTCTGCGCCGCGCTGTACTGGGCGCTGTACCGCAAGCGCCCCTTCGAGCCCCGGCAGGTGGCGCGCTCCGCGGTGGAGAGCTCCCGCGGTACGGCCCGGACGGATGACAGCTGGCGCAAGCTGCCGCACACCAACGCCGCCCAGGAGCCGCCCGCGGACTCGAAGGTCCCCGTGTGGGTGCGCCGCGCGGTGATGCGCGGGCTGTCGCTGCACCCGGACGATCGCTTCCCCTCGATGGATGCGCTGCTGGAGGCGCTCTCGCAGCAGCAGCGCCAGGAGAACAAGCGCGGAGCCTTCGTCGCCGCTGGCGCCCTGGCGCTGGCCTCGCTGGGCGTGGGCGGCTACGTCTATCAGCAGAGCCGGGTGTGCGCGGGCGCTGGGGAGCTGGTGGCCTCCGTGTGGGGCCCGCAGATGCACCAGAAGCTCGAGACGGCCTTCACCGCCACGGGCAAGCCCTTCGCCAAGGAGACGGCGCTCAAGGTGGCGGGTGTGCTGGACGGGTACGCGGCCCAGTGGGCCGGCATGCACACCGAGGCCTGCGAGGCCACCCGGGTGCGCGGCGAGCAGACCGAGGAGCTGCTCTCCATGCGCATGGTGTGTCTGGAGCGGCGCCGCCAGGACCTGAGCGCGGTGGCCAGCCAGCTGAGCGACGCGGACGGCAAGGTGGTGGAGCGCGCCGTGGAGGCCGCGGCCGCGCTGCCCTCGCTGCAGCCCTGTCAGGACATCGTGTCGCTGGCCGAGCAGCCTCCGCTGCCGGCGGACCCCAAGCTGCGCGCCACCATCGAGCAGCTGGGCGGGCGCGTCGCCGAGGTGAAGGCGCTGCATGACGCGGGCCGCTACAAGGCCGGCGTGGAGCTGGCGCGGAAGATCGAGCCCGAGGTGATGGCGGCCTCGTATGTGCCGCTCCAGGCGGAGCTGCGCTACCACCTGGGCTGGCTGCTGCAGCTGAGCGGCGAGCCGGAGGAGGGCATCCGCCAGCTCGAGAAGGCCTTCGACACCGCCGAGTCCAGCCGGTCGGACCGGATCCGGCTCGAGGTGCTCTCCAAGCTCATCTTCGTGCTCGTCAACAACGGGCGCGCGGCGGAGGCGGAGCGGTGGGGCGTGCTGGGCGATGCCATCCTGCGCCGCCTGGGCGGAGAGGCGCCCCTGGCGATCGATCTGAAGGGCAACCAGGCCTACGTGGCGCTGCAGAGCGGGCGCTACCAGCAGGCCAGGGAGGGCTTCGCGCGGACCCAGGAGCTGATGGCCGCCACGCTGGCGCCGGACCATCCCAAGCACGCCAAGATGAGCCATGGCCTGGGGTTGGCGGCGCTGAGGCTGGGGGACTACCCCAGCGCCATCTCGCTGCTGAGCCAGTCGCTGCAGCAGACCGAGGCAGCCAAGGGCGCGCGGCACCCCGAGGTCGCCACTCGCCACGCCATGCTCGCCAGCGCCTACCGCGAGAGCGGCAACCTGGAGAAGGCGCTGGAGCACGTGCAGCAGGCGCTCGCGGTGCGCCGCGACACGCAGGGCCCGGAGCATCCCGCCGTGGCCGACACGCTGGACGAGCTGGGCACCAGCCAGATCGCGCTCGCGCGCTATGACGACGCCGTGAAGACGTTCGAGGAGGCCCTGACGATCAAGCGCAAGGTGCTGGGTGAGGAGCACCCGGACCTGTCCTACTCGTACGACGGAATCGGCCAGGCGATGCTGGCCGCGGGCAAGATGTCCGAGGCCGTCGGGCCCCTGCGCAAGACGCTGGCCTACAAGGACACGGACCCCGAGCTGCTGGCGCAGGCGGGCTTTGCCCTGGCCAAGGCGCTCTGGGTGGTGGGCGGGCAGCCGGAGCAGGCCCGTGAGGCCGCCCAGCAGGCCCGTGAGCGGTACGTGAAGCTGGAGAAGCCCCAGCAGGCAGGGGAGATCGCCACCTGGCTCAGCGCCAACGTGGAGGAGCCCAAGCCCAAGCCGCAGGCGCCCGTCCGCAAGCAGCGCCCCGGCACCAAGCGCAAGCCCCGCTGAGGCGCTGTCGTTACTTCGCCTTCTTCGGGTGGGCCTTGACCTGGCGGGCCAGCTCCTCCTCGTAGGCCTGCATGGGGATGCGCCCGCCGCGGGCCTCCCGCCGCAGCTGCTTGAGGTGGGCGCGCTCGGCATGGAGCGCGTCCGGCGCGTCCCTGGGCAGCTTCTGGAGCCGCTTCTCGACGTCCACCAGGTTCAAGCGGATGCCGCGCGCGTCCACGAGCACCAGGGCCGCCAGGGCCACCGTGGCTGCCAGCACCCACGGCGCCAGCAGCCGCACGGCGGAGGGGGCCTGCACCACGGGCGTGGCGGGCTCCTGCCGAGGCCCCCACAGCCCCGGGAAGGAGCGCATCAGCGCCACCAGCAGCCCCAGGGCCAGGCAGCCTCCCGCCATGATCGCCAGGATGAGCACGAGCGGTGGCCGCGCATCCGGGTCCGCCGCGGCGCTGTTGCGCACGGCGAGGAACAGCCCCGAGGACACCATGTTGTTGGCCGCGTGGGCGAAGATGGCCGGCCACAGCGAGCCTGTGTAGAGCCGCAGCACGCCGAACAGCACGCCCAGCTCCACCCGCGCCACGAAGCCCACCGGATCCAGGTGGAACGCGCTGAACACCACCGCCGTCACCACCACGGCGCTGACCCGGGAGAGTGAGCTGGACAGCAGGCCTTTTTGCACCAGCCCCCGGAAGAAGAACTCCTCACAGGTGGGCGCGGCAAGGCACACGCCCGCCAGCATGAGGGCCAGCTCCCCCGGGCTCTGGCTGTCGAAGACGCGGCTCACGTCGAACATGTCCCGCAGCCACTGGGGCGCCAGCGACTGGGCCACGTACTGAATGGGCACCACGATGGCGAAGAAGTTGGCCACGCCCAGCGCGAAGCCCATCACCGAGGGCCCCAGCCGGGGGGCGCTTACCCCCGTGTAGCTCCACGGCTCGTAGCCGCCCAGGCGCAGCAGCACCCAGGCCACGCCCACGAAGATGAAGAGCTCGGTGAACCACAGCCCGAAGGAGGCGTTGAGCAGCTGGGTGGCTCCACCCAGCGTGAGAAAGAGCCCGAACCCCACCGTGCCGCCAATCAGCGCCAGCTGCAGGGGGCTCTGTGACGGGGCCAGGGGCGGAGTAGGGGCGCTACTAGAGGCGGAATCTTCCACCGGGTTCTCCTGACTAAAAAACCGCGAAAACGGTGAAGCGTCCGAGGGCAGCGTACTTATAATGCCGTCACTTTGACGGTCTTCCTGCATCGAACGCAGCGGATCCTGGGGAGCGCTGCCCCGGTCGCCCAGGCCCTGTGCCTGGTGGTGGCGCTGTTGGGGGCACAGCGGGCGTCGGCGGCGGCATTCCAGATCGAAGCGCGTACGGAGGCTCAGGCCTACCAGATTCGCGCCTGGCGTGGCACCACTCCGGATGACGTGGTGTTGCTGCCCAGGCGTCGCATCGTCCAGTACCTGGGCCTCAACGCCTTCGAGCTGATCACCGGGCAGGACCTGGGCTTCGAGTCCAACCTGCGCGTGTTCGCCGACCTGGGCCTGCCTCGCGGCGAAGCCGAGAAGGTGGACGGGCTGCGCACCGAGGACGCGCACCTGCTGCATGCGTACGCGCGCTACGGCACGGGCGGCTTCGAGGGGCGGTTGGGGCGCCAGCTCTACGTGGACTCGATGGACATCATCGCCTTCGACGGGCTGCGGCTGCGCTACAAGACGCGCTTCGGCGTGGGCGCCGAGCTGTACGGCGGCCTGTGGGTGAAGGGCGCGGGCTTCCTGTCCTCGTCCGTGTACCAGCCGGACGGCACCCGCGAGAGCGATGCCCGCCGCATCGAGCAGGGCGTGGTGGGCGCTGACGACAGCCTGGATGCGCTGGCGCCCATGTACGGGGCGAAGCTGTTCCTCGAGGACCTGAAGGGCTTTGGCGCCTCGCTGGGCTACCGCAAGGCCATGGCGGGCGGGAAGACGGACCTGGAGCGCGCGGGGTTGGAGCTGCGCTATGGCCGCGGCCTGGGCATCACCGCGCTGGCGGGCCTGGACTTCGACATGCTGCAGATGAAGCCCGCGCAGCTGCGCGCCCAGGTGCGCCTGGACCGCACGGTGTTCGCCGTGAGCGCCGAGGCGATGCGCTTCACCCCCGTCTTCTCCTCGGACTCCATCTGGTACTACTTCGCCTACGCCCCGCGCGACGAGGCGCGCCTGCGCGTGGACTTCTACCCGGTGGGCCCGCTGCGCTACTACGTGCAGGGCATGGCCAGCCTGTACGGCACCAACATCAACGACAACCTGGGCATCGCGGACCAGGTGGACGGGGAGGGGGCTCCCTCCTCGACGAACCTGGGCGGCATGGTGGGGGCCTCGCTGCGGTGGGGTGACTTCCGCTCGGCGCTAGATGTGACGTACCGCAACGGCTTCGGGGGCAACCAGCTGTGGACGGACCTCACCGGCGGCTACAACTTCGGCCGGGATCTGTTCGAGCTGGACGGCCGGCTGTCGTTCGCCCGCGTGGATGACGCCTTCAACCCGAGGCTGCAGGGCAACTTCATTGGCGCTCAGGCGTGGGCCAGCCGGGCCTTGAGCCAGTCGGCCCGGATTTCATTGGTGCTCGAGCAGAACTTCAATCCGTTCACCCGCTCGGACACCAAGGCCTTCTTCCTCTTCGATCTCAAGGCGAACCTCTAGATGGACCGCCCCTTCCGCAAAGCCCTGGGGCTGTTTGCCCTCTCCCTCGCGGTGGCTGGAGTGGCCTGGGCCGCCACGGGCCGCGAGCGCAGCCTCGCCGTCTACCCCGCGCAGAGCATTCCCCTGCGCTTCGATCACGCGCAGCACCTGGAGGCCGGGGCCGACTGCGCCACCTGCCACGACTCCACGCGCAAGAGCGAGTCCACCAGGGACCGCAACCTCCCCGGCCATGAGGAGTGCGAGACCTGCCACGACATCGCCGCCGCTCAGAAGGGCGAGACGACCGACCCGCCGGCCAGCTGCGGTGTGTGCCACCCGGGCTTCGACGTCACGGTGCGCAAGGAGCCGGCCAAGGTGGAGCTGCCCCCGGCCAACCTGCTCTTCAGCCACAAGCTGCACCTGGACAAGAAGGTGGAGTGCAACGCCTGCCACGGCGACTTCAGCAAGGTGACGCTGGCCACGCGCAACCAGCTGCCCAAGATGGCCAACTGCTTCGAGTGCCATGACGGGCGCGTCATCACCAACGAGTGCAAGGCGTGCCACCCGGCGCAGCCCTCCGGGCGGCTGCAGCTCACGTTCGCCTCCGGCATCCTGCGGCCCATGCAGGGCAACCCGCTGGGCATGGACCACGGCCCGCGCTTCGAGTTCAACCACGGCACGCGCGCCTCGGTGGCCCGGCAGACGTGCATGAAGTGCCACTCGGACTCCTACTGCCAGCAGTGCCACGACTCGCTGCAGAAGCCGCTGTCGGTGCACCCCAACGACTACATCACCCTGCACCCGGTGCAGGCTCGCGCGGACTCTCCGCGCTGCGAGAGCTGCCACCGCGCCCAGTCCTTCTGCGCCGCCTGCCACGAGCGCACCGGCGTGGGCATGGACGCCAACCCGTCCCTGCGCCCGCGCAACACCAAGGTGCACCCGGACTACGCCACGTGGGTGGACATCCTCGGGCCTCAGCACCACGGCATCGCCGCCTCGCGCGACATGCGCTCGTGCACCTCGTGCCACCGCGAAGAGAGCTGCACGAGCTGCCACTCGGAGCTGTCCGAGCGCCGCCAGGTCAACCCGCACCCGAACGGCTTCGCGGACGCGTGCCGCCGGCTGGCGTCGGCCAATGATCGGGCGTGCCTCAAGTGCCACACCGAGGCCAGCCTCAGCCAGAAGGGGTGCCGCTGATGCGCCGCCTGCTGCTGGCCTGTGCCGCCGCGCTGAGCCTCACCGGCTGCCTGGATCCGGGCGATCCGGTGCTGGCCGTGCGTGACGAGGATCCGCCCTCGGTGGACGCCACCGAGCCCGCCGCCAACGCCGAGGTGGCCGCCAACGGCACGCTGCGCATCACCTTCTCGGAGCTGATGGACGAGCGGACCCTGCGCCCCGGCATCGCCGTGTTCCTGGGTCGGGACGAGGTGCCGCTGCGGATTACGGTGCCGCCCACGCCGGACTTCGATCGGGACGTGGAGCGCGGGGACGTGCCCTACACCGTGACGGTGAACGCCGAGTCCGGCAGCTTCCGCGCCAACAGCTCGTACACGCTGGTGCTGCGCACGCTGCTCACGGACTACGAGGGCAACCCGCTGCCCGAAGAGGTGCGGGTGCTGTTCCGCACCGGCTTCTGAGCCTCAGCGCTCACCCTGGCTCAAATCTCGTCGGAGACGCCGAGGTCCTGCGCGGTGCAGGTGCTCGTATAGATCGACACCAGGATGTCCGCCTCGGCGGGGAAGAGGGTGGTGCCGTGCAGGTAGCGGCACTCGATCAGCGCGTGCAGATCCCGGGTGCCGGTATAGGTGAAGACGCGGGCCGCCGCGCTGAAGTCGCCAGAGCCTCCCGGCGCGCTGGCCATCGCCGTGTTGGGCCTGGTATCCCAGGTCTTCACCTTCACCTCCCAGTGGTCGCCTACCACGCAGCAGTCGGCGACCCTGGCGTCGATCTGCCGGGTGGTGGGGCAGGTGAGGGCGAAGCGGTGCACCTGGCCGGGCCGGTTCAGCAGGCAGGTCAGGAGCAGCTGGTTGCCGCCGAACTGCGGAGGGGTCCACGCCCGGCGCTCGGCCTCGGTGCGGGTGTTGTTGCCGGGCCTGGGGCCCTCGACCTGGGATGAGGCCTCGTCCGTGGACACCTCCTGCGCATAGACGAGGGGCGCCAGGCCGAGAAAGGCGCCACCTGCGAGCAGGGCAAGGCGCTTCCAGCGAGGCGTGGACAAACGAAACATTGTTTTCTCCTTGGGGTGGGTGGCGGGGGTCCGCCGACAGGGCCAGTAAATAGGTACTGCCTGGGCGGACGTGCACTGCTCTGGGGAGCGTGTATGCCTTCGCTTTATGGACGGAGCCGCCTGGCAGGCCCGCTCACGGCCCTTCCGTCAGGGCGACCCACCCGGTGACGGGGCGGAACCGGCCCTGCGTCAGATCCACCGTGACGACGTAGGCGCCCAGCGCGCCCACGCGCCGGTTGGGCCCATAGCTCAAGGGGGGCGCCAGGCCTGTCTCGAAGGCATAGAGCCCCTCCAGGTGCTCCAGCAGCCGGGTGCGGCTCAGCTGTCTGCCGCATCGGCGCAGGCCTTCGGTGAGCAGCCGCGCGGCGGTATACGCGGAGACCTGAGCCAGCCGGTGCTCCTCTGGGGCGGGGCCGCGCGCGCGCAGGTGGGCGAGCGCCTGGCGGGCATGGGGCTGCTCATCCGAGGGCAGGCTGGGGTAGGCAAGGAAGATGCGCCCCTGGAACAGCGCCGGTGCCTTCGCCGCTGCCCGGGCCGAGAGCGTCCCCGGCAGCAGCAGGTAGGGGGCCCAGTCAAGCGCCCGCGCCTTGTCCGTGAGCGCCGCCAGCTCCGCGTCATTGCCCAGAAACAGCACCACCCGGGTCCCCCTGCGCTCGAGGTCCACGGCCAGCGCCGCGTCGAAGCGGCCCCGCTCGTAGCCCAGCAGCTCCACCCGCTTCCAGCCCAGCGCCCCCAGCCGCTCGCGGGCCTTCAGCGCCGTCTGGGCCAGGCCCTCGTCCCGGGGGTGGAGGATGACGGTCCCCGGATCCTTCAGGCTCAGCTGCCTCGCCGCGTACTCGGCGAGCACCAGCGCCTGCTCTCTGGGATCCGAGAGGAGGAAGAAGGCCTGGCGGCCTGGCGGCCCGCCTCCCCTCACCGACAGGGTGAGCGGGCCAATGAGGGGCACCTGCTCGCGCTCCGCCAGCTCGACGAGCGCCCGCTCCGCGCCCGGCACCAGGCCGGAGAGCAACGCGAAGACGGACCTTTGCTCCACCAGCCGCTGGAGGCTGGCGAGGCCCTGCGCGCCGCCGCCCCCATAGTCCACGAAGACGAGCTCGAGCGTGCGGCCATGCACTCCCCCCGAGGCGTTGAGCTGCTCGGCGTAGGCCTCCAGCACGCCGCGCATGGCCCGCCCCGGCTCGCCCCCCGCTCCCTGCAGGGGCAGCACGACGCCCAGCCGCAGCGACGTGTCCGTCATTCCCGGCCCAACCCCGTCATCCAGGCGCCTCATCCACGCCAGCAGGCTCGTCACGTCCTCGGCGGCCATCGAGTAGCGTGGCATCGTCGGCGCCAACCGATTGCCCCCGGCGTCCAGGCCCTCGGTGATGGACAGGGCCAGGCTCTTGTCACTGAAGGCGGGGTGCTTCCTGCCGCCGGGGTGCACGTGGCCGTAGGGCTTGGTGAGCTCCGCCCAGGTGATGGCCGGAGGGAGCACTCCTCCCTCGGGCCGTCCCAGCCCATCCTCTCCGTGGCAGCTGGCGCAGGGCACCGCGGACGCCGGCAGGCGTAGCCCCGCTCCCAGCGTCGCGGAGATCTCCCGGCCCGAGGGGCTCTTTCCCAACAGGAAGATGCTGCGGCCCGCCTCCTCCTGGGGCGTGAGCGCACGCGGGGCCGCGCCGCAACACAGGGCGGCCCACATGAGCACCAGCAGCCGCGGGCCCACGCGGCCCCGCCCCCTCACCGCTCCTCGGCCAGCAGACGCAGCCGCTCCGCCAGGGTGGCGGAGGGCATGTCCGGGCGCAGCTTCAGCCAGTGCCTGCGCTTCTCGTTGCCGGCGATCAGCACCGTGGAGTGCGACTCGATGTTCTCCACGTACTGGCCCAGCCGGGCAATCACCTGATCCACGTCTGACTTCTTCCCGGTGAGGAAGGTCCACCCCGGGTGCGCCGCCTGGTGCTTGAGGGCGAACTCCTTCAGCCGCTCCGGCGTGTCGTACTCGGAGTCCACGCTGATGGAGACGAAGAACACCTCCCGCCCGAAGCGCTCCGCCAGCCGCGCCTTGAGCTGGTTGAGCTGCTGGGTGATCAGCGGGCAGGCGGTAGGGCAGCGCGTGAAGAGAAAGGAGATGACCACCACCCGGTTCTTCAGCACGTCGCTGTAGAAGTGGACCTTCTTGCCGTCCTGAGTGACGAGGACGGTGTCGGTGAACCAGGCCCGGGACTTCTCGTCCTCCGGGCTGCCAGCCACGGCGGGCTGGCCCTGCGCCCAGCCGCTGAGCAACAGCAGCAGCAACAAGGTGAGCCGCAGCTTGCAGTGAGTCGTCATCATCAGTGCTTCTCCACCGCGAGGGGGGCAACTTCCCGGCGAGCCGCGGCCAGCTCGTCGACCTTCGCCAGCAACTGCTCCGGATTGGGAAAACCGTTGAACCTCGTCCACACGCCCGTGCGCGGATCCCCCACCAGCACCATGGGGGCGTGGCGGGTGAAGTCCGGCGTGTAGGCCCCGAGCCCCTCGAGCACCCGCTTCATCTCCTCCGGGCTGCCCGTGAGCCAGCTCCACCCGGCCTTCGCGCGGTGCTGGCCGGCATAAGCCTTCAGCCGCTCGGGCGTGTCCCGGGTGGGGTCCACCGAGAGGGAGAAGAGCCGTACCTCGCCGCCCTGCCGCTGCCCCAGATCCTGCTGGACGCGGGTGAGGATGGAGGAGAGCACGGGGCACACGGTGGTGCAGGTGGTGAACACGAAGTTCATCACCACGAGCTGATCGCCGAGCACCTCGCTCTTGAAGTTCACCGGCACACCGTCCTGGTTGACGAGCATGGCCTCGACGAGGCGGACGTCCGCGGTGGGCGCGGTGGGCGCGGTGGCCGAGGCGGCCGGCTTGTGGGAAGCGCAGTGAGGGTTTTCCGGCGGGGCCTGTTCCACCGAGAGCGTCCGGTAGGACAGCCCTCCGTAGCGGACCCCCGAGGAGGGGCTCGAGACGTAGAGGTAGTAAGCGCCAGGGGCTGTGAGCACCGGCTCCGCCTCGTAGAGTCCAGGCTCCACCTCGCGGGCGGCCACCTCGGCGCGCAGCCTTCCGGGGGGCTGGTAGGTGAGCACGCTCACGTCCTTCAGCCCGGCCGCGGGCCCCTGGTGCACCGCGTCCTTGAGCCAGAAGCGCAGCCGCTGCTGCTGCCCGGCTTTCATCCGTGAGGGGAAGTCCACGTAGTCGATCTCCAGCGCGCCCAGCGCCTGTGGCGGAGCAGGGCTCTGCTTCGCCTCGACGCTGAAGCAGTGCAGCACCCGCGGCGAGTCCAGCAGGAAGGCGATGTCGTACTTGCCCGCCGCGGGAATCCTCACGCGGGTGGCGTAGACGCCGGGCTCCACCTCCTCGAGGCTCCGGTCCACCACCGTCACCGCCCGGGCGCTGTGCCCATAGTTGCCGAAGCTCCCCATCGGAGCGTTCATCCCCTCCATATAGAAGTACGTGGTGCTCTCCGCGGGGTTCACCACGAAGAGGGCCGCCTCGGTGGCGGCCTGGGCCATGGAGCTGGCCAGGCTCAAGTCCGCCACGCGCTCGGGCGCGGCCGCCCCCGCCGCGAAGCCGTTCACCGCGGGCTTCGCCTCCGTGCCCAGGGTGGCCAGGTTCACCATCTCCACCCGCTCGGAGTCCAGCAGGCGCACGTAGGCGAAGGCCCGGGTGAAGCTCACCTGGTAGGGCTTGCCGCTTACGGCCACCGTGTGCGCCAGCCGGTTGTGCGCCGCGTCGATGACGTGCACCGCATGCTCGGTGGGGTTGACCACGAAGCCCCAGCGCCCATCCTGTGAGAAGCGCATGGGCCCCAGGCCCGGCTTGGCCTTCAGGCGGGCCACCTCCTCCAGGCGCGGGCCGCCCACCGCGACGATCGTCCCGTCCTTCCCGTCCGCCACATAGAGCACCTGGGCCAGCGGGGAGAAGGCCAGGGAGATGGGCAGCGGGCCCGTGCGCAGATCCTTCACCTTCTCGAGCCGGGCAATGTCGATGACGGAGACGGTCCCCTCATCCCGGTTGCTGACGAAGGCGTAGCGGTCATCGCTGGAGAAGGCGATCTCGTGGTGCCCCCGCCCGGTGCGCAGGTGGGCCACCGGCTCGAGCGAGTCGGTGTCCACCACCGTCACACCACTGTCGGCCGCGGCGCTCGCGTTGTTGCCCACCCAGAGGTAGCGCCCATCCGGCTGGAGCGCGACGCGCGTGGGCTCAGTGCCCGCCTCCACCGAGGCCTGGACGCGGAACGCCTCGGTGTCCACCACCGCCACCTTGCCCGCCCGCGGCATGGAGATGAAGAGCCGCTTGCCGTCGCGGCCCTTCACCCAATCGGCGCCGGGGCGCTCCAGGAGGATGGTGGCATAGAGATTCGTCTTGCCCGTCACCCCCATCAGCGGATCAATGACCGAGACGCTGGGATCCTGGTTGAGCACCAGCAGGTAGTAGCTGTTGAGATCAACGAGCGGACGCACGCCGACGAGCCTCTGCAGGTAGAGCGCCACGCGCTCCTTGCACTCCTGCTGCTCCTGCGGCTTGGCCGACAGCGTGCGGCCGAGATCCATCCACGCCGCGGGAGACAGGCCCCGCATCGGCAGGCCGCTGACGGCGTCCGTCAGCCGGAAGCGGACCTCGGCGTAGTCGCCCCCGCTCAGCTGCGGCGGGTTGGGGCCGGGCGCTCCGGGCCGCAGGACGGAGAGCTCCACCACGGCGCCCTCCTTCTCCAGCCGCCAGGTGCCGTCAGCCGGCGCGGGCACTGCGGACAGCGGTGCTTCGGGGGGGTGGGGGGCAGGGGGCCGCGCCAGGGAGAGGGCCACGGCCCCGGCCATGGCCAGAGCGGTGAGCAGCGCGGCGCTCTTCGAGATCGTCGGGAGGTAGGTCGGCATTTTCATGGTGGAAGACCCTTATTCGACGCGCAGCAGGCCCCACTCGCCGCTCAGGTTGCCCATGCTGCCCTGGTCCCGGAACAGGTAGTCCCCTCGCACCGCGGCCGCCCCGCCCGCGCTGGGCAGGTACACCTCGTAGTGCGAGTAGGGGTGGACGTTCTCCTGGCCCCCCAGGTACATCCCGATCGGGTTGGTGCCGATGGCCCGTGAGGCTGTCTCCCGGAGGGTGCACTTGCCCTCCAGACCGAACTCGGCCGAGCCCGGGCACACGTACGGATCGCGCTGCCACAGGTGGCCCACCAGCTTGAAGGTGGAGCCGCGATAAGAGCCGTGAGGCTGCAGCAGCCGCAGCCGGGCCTGCTGGCCCCGCGCCACGCGGAACACCGGCGTCACCGGATCGGTGCCTACCAGGCTATTGCTGTAGGCCTCGTGCGCGTTGGGCACCGCGCCCAGCCCCCCCGCCGTGTTGCCAAACGGAGCGTTGGGGCGCAGGCCAAAGCGGAACCACAGCGGCTCGGTGCCATTGTTGATGGCCATCTGCCCGGCATCCTGGTTGTCCTGGGCGACGAGCCCCTCGGCGGCAATGTTCTCCACCGCGGTGCCATCCGCGTAGCGGTGGCTCATCTGCTTCTGGAACATCACCGCGAAGTCGCGGAAGGCCACGCTGTCGGGCCGGCCATCCCGGTCGGCATCCGGGCCCACGCTCGCCGCCGAGCGCCGGCCCGCGTCCAGGGACCAGGCGGTCCCCGGCGGCTCGATGATGAGCGAGCCTCCCAGTGACTTCTGGCCCTGTTTGATCTTGTCGGCGGGTATGAGGTTGGTGCCGCCGAACTCTATCGGGGTGGCCACCATGCGGGTGTCCCGCGTGTTGAGGGTGTCCGGGGTATCGCTGACTTCCCCCGCATACCAGCGGTAGCGAATCAGGCCGCCCGGGGGGGCGAGCTGCTCCGGGTTCTTGCCCACGTTGGTCCCATCGGCCCGGGAGACGTCGTAGCCCACCAGCTGGGGGTGCAGCCCCACATAGCTCGAGGGGCGGATGAGGTTGTTGTTGAAGGTCGTCACGCCCTGCGCTCCCGCCCGGTCCCGGTTGACCACGCCGATGAGGTGGGTGAGGTTGGCCAGGTCGGGGTTGTCGTCGAAGAAGGTGTTGCCGTTGAGGTCCCCCGGCAGCCGGTTGCGCAGGGTGATCTCGATGCACTCCCCCGCCGCGGCGCGCAGCACGATGGGCTCCACGGGCACCCCTGCACGCAGCTTGCCGGTGGAGTCGAGATCCACCGTGCGCACGTAGAGGATGGCCGTCGGATCATGCAGCGGGCCCGACTTGCCATTGGACAGCAGGGTGCGCCGCGGGTTGTACACCAGGGTGCCGCCCCCCGGGCTCACCGGGGCTCCCACGTGCTGGGTGGCCGAGGCGTCAGCCGGGACGAGCGTGACGCCCAGCGGGTTGCCCAGCGCGGTGTTGGCGAGCACCGCGGTGATGTCATAGCCGCGGATGGGGGCCGCTCTGGGGCACACGCCGCTGGCATCGGAGCGGAAGTCCAGCGGGTTGGCGATCCGCACGGGCATCCGGGAGTTGGGCAGCCCGGCCAGGTCCGGCCGGTAGGCATTGTAGGCCCGCATCATGCCCCACACGCCGCTCCACCAGCCGTCCTGGCTGGTGTTCATGGTGTACGCATAGTCCACCTGGGGGCCGACCTGGCCGAGCATCGGCATCAAGGGCACGGCCGCGGTGAACTGCTCCGAGATGCCTATGGGCTGGGAGTTCCTCCAGCCGGAGTTGGGCGCCATCCCGAAGCTGGAGCCACCCTGCAGCCACTTCACCCCGTGCAGGGTGGCGTTGAACTCCTCTTCGTGGCCGCCTATCTGGACCTTCATCCGGACCACGTCGCCGATATAGGCCCGCATCAGGGGGGTGAACGGATCCCCGTTGGCGATATCGGCCGTCAGCGCCGGGTAGGGCGTCTGGCCCAGCGGCGTGTTGAGCGCGGGGATGGCGCGGTCGGTGCGCGTCTGCAGCGCGAAGGCCAGGTCTCCCGCGGGCCCCAGGGCCTGGGCCCCCGGCTTTCCATCCGGTCCCGTGCGCGCGGGATCGTACACGCGCAGGGCCACCGGCTCGTTGCGGTAGTTGACGACCAACATGCCCGGGTCATCCGCCGAGATGGCCTGCGGGCACGGCCGGGGCACTCCGCCAGGGCACGCGGCCGCGTTGACGATGAGGTCCGGAAACACGGGGCTTGCCTGCTGACGGTGAGGCGGCGCGATGGCGTTGCGGAAGGTGGCCGCGGTGGGCATGAGCCCTGGCGAGGGCCTGCCATCCGGGCCCGCCCCCACGTACACGCCGGCCTCGTAGGCATGCTGGAAGTCAGAGGCCTGGAAGAAGAACTCGCGGTAGCTGTCGTTGGTCCCGTTGCCGTCGAGGTCCCCGGTGATGATGGCGGCCTGCCAGCTCGTCGGGCCTCCATCGGCGCGCGTGCCCAGCGCCACGCCCGTCTCGTTGTGCACCCAGCTGGAGCCGGGCGGCTCGGTGATCACCGAGCCATAGAGGCCCAGCTGCTGGTGGGTGGCGGGCCCCATGTGATCATGGGTGAAGGTGGTGCCCAGGCCGCGGTGCACCCCCGAGGCATTGACGATGGGATCGAAGAACCAGCGCTGCAGGGTGGTGCGCGCCCCCAGCCAGGCGCCGGCCGGCCCGGTGCCGAAGAAGGGGTGTGGCAGCGGCGTGAGCGAGGTGCGGCCGTCCGGCGTGGGCACGGGGGGGAAGGCGGCGTTGTAGGCGTTGATGGCCGCGATGCGCTCGCGCACCGCGCCAGGGGCCAGGGTGCCATCCTCATAGTTCCACCCGTTGGCTGCGCCATCGGCCGCGGGCAGGTCCCACTTGGGCAGGTGAATGTGCTGGCTGATGATGTCGGTGGGCGTGCGCACCTGGTAGTCGTCCAGCTCGAAGGCGTCGGGGACCAGGTTGGTGTGCAGGTACTTGGTGCAGTCGAAGGTGTTGGCCCGGATGACGAAGGGCTCGGGAGGCCGCGTCTTGTTGAGGGTGGGCAGCACGTCCTCCCACAGCGTGAGGATGCGCTCCTGCGGGTAGTGGTAGCCCACCTTGTTGAAGACGACGTCCAGCTGGATGTTGGCGCCCTTGTAGACGCGGGGATTCGTCGCGCCGAACTGCACGCTGCCCGAGATGGAGGTGCCTCCCACTCCATCGAAGAAGCGCGGCCCCACGCCGGCCACGACGCGGTTGCCAACGTCGTCCCCGCAGGGCTCGAAGAACGGCGCGCTGGGCATGGGGGGCAGGCCGTTGGTGACGAAGCCGGAGGCCCGGGTGCTGCCGTTGCGAAGCAGCGTGGTGCTGGGGTGGACGCGCCGGGAGTGGAAGGCCATGGCCGTCTGCTCCACGTCGGTGCCCTCCTCGGGGAAGTAGACCGGCTTGGCCCGGAGCACGACCTTGGTGAAGTCCAGGCGGGTGAGGCGGGACTCGGCCTTGCCGCCCGCGGACATGCCCTCCAGGGCATGGCGTGGCAGGCCTCCGGTGAACCCGCCCGCGTTGGCGACCAGGTCCGTGCGGCCCCCGAACAGCGGATGGGTGCCCGCCTGGAGCGCTGACGCCTCCGACTCCGAGAGCATGTCCAGCGGCGGGGTGGTGGCCCGCTGGCCCACGATGCTCTCGATGCCGCCAATCCAGAATGGGAAGCCCGGGTTGATGGTCCGATCGAGCACCCGGGCATTGCTGCCCACCGGCACGCGCTCCCGGGGCATGAGGGGGTGGAAGCTGGAGGCCACGGTGGTGTTCGGGTTGGCCACCACCTCGACGCGCCCAGGCATGGGGGCCATGGGCTTGCCGGGCAGGGGCACCAGCCCGGGGATGGGCGTGCCGACGAGGATCTCTCCGTCCGGCAGGGCCCGGGCTTTCGCCGCGGGGGTGCCATCCTGCAGCCCGAAGCGCGTGGAGTGGAAGGCGGCGCCGCTGGCCTTCAGCCGCGTGCCCACCTCGAACGTGTCGTGGATGCGCATCAGCTGCCACATGCCCTGGGCGAAGTGGGGGTAGAAGTGGCAGTGGAGGATGGCGTCGCCCGCGCTGCGGTTGCGGTTGCCCGAGCCGCCGAAGCTCAGCTCGTACGTGTAGCCCGAGCCCGGCCCGATGCCCTGGGAGTCGATGTAGTTCGAGCTGTCGTCGTTGGGGTTGAACAACCACTGGTGGTTGTGCAGGTGGAAGACGTGGTGCTCCTTGCCCACGTGGAGGTTGCGCACCTTCACGAAGTCGTTGAGGTAGGTGTGCTGCACATTGCTGGGATCGTCCGGGAAGAACGCCCGGGTGGCCTTGGGCCCGGTGGAGCCCGGAGGCGGAACCGCTCCCGGCGCCAGGGACTCCAGCCCCATGTTGGCCGGCACGTCCACCAGCATCGCCGGGTCTCCCACCGTGAAGGAGCTGAGGAAGAACTCCTCGAAGGCGCAGTCGATGCAGTCGTGCATCGGCCCCACGCCCAGCCGGTTGGAGATGACCTCCGAGCCGAGGCCCGCCGAGCCATAGTTGATCATGAAGGCGTCGCGCACGCCCTCCAGCGTGTAGCTGAAGACCGGATCCTCGAAGTAGCCGGGGAAGGCATCGGCCGCGGCGACCTCGTCATGGAACAGGACGGTGAACTCGCGGAAGGGCTCCAGCCGGTTGGGCAGGCTGGGGTTGCGCCGGCCCACGCTCTCCAGGGGGTAGGTGCTCGGAGCAAAGGTGCCATCGGCCTGGGGCCCCACGATGATGGCGGAGATGTCCGAATGGACGAGCTCACCGCCCGCCGCCACCATGTTGAGGATGGGCAGCCCACTCTTGCCCTCGCCCACCCACGGCTCGGTGCTGGGGTAGACGGCCTCGTAGTTGATGATGGGCTGGCCGGTGGGACTCGTGCCGGAGGTGGCCAGGCGCAGCTCCTCCTCCGTCACCTGGCTGCGGTAGAAGTGGGCGCCCCGGGGCTGGACGTTGATGGCGGCGAACAGGCCGTTGGCGCCGTTGCCGTATGAACCCTC
The DNA here is from genome assembly GCA_035296065.1 of Myxococcaceae bacterium. Lineage (GTDB taxonomy): Bacteria > Myxococcota > Myxococcia > Myxococcales > Myxococcaceae > DATHBR01. The sequence goes on from DATHBR010000052.1 coordinate 111,297, forward strand.
GCCACCGAACGGGGCTCCGTCGCTCACGACCAGGAAGGTGCCCTCCTGAGGGGCGAACAGGTTGTAGGTGGCGGACTGGCCGGGGGCGATGAGGCTGTTGGGGTTGCGCCCGGCGAAGGTGCTGGAGTCGGCGATGCTGGTGACCAGCTGCAGGCCGCCCGGAACGGTGAAGCCCACGAACCGATCGGCCACCTGATCATTGATCGGCAGCCGGAAGTGCAGCCCGTTGAGGGAGAGGGGGGGCGAGCGTGGGTTGGCCGCGGGCGTGAGCAGGTTGGTGAGGCGTATGGCCAGGCAGTCCCCCGCGGCGGCGCGTAGCACCAGGGGCCGTGGGCGCTTGTCCGGGCGCAGGGCCACCCGGCCGGCCGCCGCCGCGCCACCCCGGTTCAAGGGCAGGCCCGTGTCCAGGTTGATGACGTCCCGGCTCAGCGCGTAGATGGTGCCGTTGACGTTCTGCGCGCCCAGGCGGTTGAACATCAACGGCTGGTCCAGCACCACCACCTGAGCCGTGAGCGAGCGCGCGCACGTGGGAGTGAGTTGGGCCTCGGACTGTGGCTGCCAGGGCGCGGGCAGCGCGAGTGCACCCTCGGGCTGCTCTGGCCGCAAAAGTCCTACTCCCAGCACGAACGCGCACAGGGCCAGCACGACCAGAAGCCGTCTCACGGGGCCTTCTTTCGCCAGAGGGGAACGATGCGCAGCAACAAGCCTTGGGACGGCCAGCCGTCCCAGGGCATGGAGCGCTTGTACCCGCCGTGACGTGTAGGGGATATCGCCCTACAGCCAGGCACCCGTGTTGCTTTCCAGACCCGAGAGGATGCCCGGCCTCACGCGGCGCGCAGGTAGAGGCGGATCTCGTTGGGCAGCTGCTCCCGGGCAGCGGCATCGGCGGCGGCCGGGCCCAGCTTCAGCTTCTTCTCCTCCTCGACGAGGTACTTCTGGTCGAGCAGGTACGCCACGGCGTTCTCCAGCGTCGTCTTGGCCAGGGACTCGGCGGCGCCAATGCGGCCCGCGTGGAACTCGGCGCGGCCGATCTCCAGGGCCAGCTTGATGAACGACTTGCGGTCGGAGGCGGTACCGTCGGCCACGTCCTTGAGCGTCATCGCGGCCAGCAGGTAGGACTCCAGGTAGTCGCGCATCAGGTCCGCGAGGAACTCCAGCTCCGGGCGGGCGTGGGGCTCGGGAGCGATCTGGAGCGTGTCGCCGGACTTGAGCACCAGGCCCATGCGCACCAGGGTCTCCACCGTCTCCGAGAAGATGGTGTCGAAGGTGGTGCCCACCCGGTAGATGAACTCCACCTTGAAGAGGCGCGAGAGGAACAGCGCGCGGTTCTTCGCCACCTCGTATGAGACGGGGGCGCCCGCCAGCAGCGCGTTGGCCACCAGGCTGCGGGGGGCCACCATGTTCATCAAGGTGTTCTTGTAGAAGGACAGCTCGGCGCGGCGCTCGTCCTCGGGCTGGTAGATGAACTCGCCGCGCGCCTGCTGGGTGCGGATCATCCCATCGGAGCGGAACGTCCGCAGGGCATCGCGGATGGCGCCCATCGTCTCGGGATCGCTCGGCGCGTTGCGCAGCGTGGTGGACAGCGGGGTGCGCTCCTCCTCGGCGATGCGGCGCAGCAGGGTGATGCGGTCGGCCAGCTCGCGCTGAGTGATGCCGCGGCGGCGGTGGGCCAGCAGAGCGGCGCTCACCAGCGCATGGGGCGTCACGGTGGACACCTTGCTGATGCCGTACATGACGCGGTTGCCCAGCGCGCGCACCAGGCCCTTCTTCTGCTCGTCGGTGACGGGCTCGCCCGGGGTGAGCCCGCGGCTCTTCATCAGCTCCACCAGCGACAGCGGCTCGTCGAAGGTGAGGTGAATGCGGCCATAGCGCGCCGCCAGCACCTTGGGGGTGCTCAGCAGGGCCTTGATGTCCTCGGCCTTCTTCTCTCCGCCCGCGAGCTCCTTCGAGTAGCTGCCGGACTCCACCACCTTCTCGTAGTCGATGGAGACGGGCACGAAGACGAGATCATTCCGGGCGCCCTCCAGCACGGCCTCCACCTGCCAGGTGAACATGCCCAGCTTGGGAGGCAGCAGCTTGCCGGTGCGCGAGCGGCCGCCCTCGGGGAAGAACTCCTGGTGCACGCCGTCATGCACCAGCTTGCGCACGTAGGCCTGGAAGGACTCGGCGTAGATGGGGTCGCCCTTGAACGAGCGCCGCAGGAAGAACGCGCCACAGCGCCGCAGGAAGGGCCCCAGGGGGAAGAAGGACAGGTTGGCGCCGGCGGCCACCAGGGGCACCGCGTAGCCCCGGTTCCAGAGCACCCAGCTCATCACCAGGTAGTCCACGTGGCTCTTGTGCGAGGGGCACAGGACGATGGGGGCGCGGCCCGCGTTCTTGAGCGCGCGGTGCAGCCCGGCCTCGTCCACCTCGATGCCGTCGTAGATGCGCTGAAACACCCAGTCCAGCAGGGGCGAGGCGAAGGCCAGGGTGGTGGGGCTGGGGCGCGCGGCGATGGCGGCCAGGTTGCGGCGCGCCTCGCGGTAGACGCTCGCGTTGCGGCGGCCCACGGAGGCGGCGTGGGTGTCCAGCGCCTTGCGCAGCTGCCTATCGCGCATCGTCTCGTCGATCAGGCGCTCGGTGGGCTTGAGGGGCGGGCCGAAGACGGCGCGCGTCTCGCGGGTGAGGTGCAGGTTCAGCGTGCCGCGCACCTTGCGGGCGATGAGCTCATCGGAGTCCTGGGGGTTCTCCTCGATGAAGCGCCGCAGATCGATAGGCTCGCCCACGCGGAACTGGGCGCGGCGGTAGTTGCGGAAGAAGGCCACCATCGAGTGCAGGAAGCCCGGGGCCTCGGGGCTGCCAAACACCAGATCCATGATGCCGGGCTTGATGCGCGCGGTGCGCTTCTCCCAGACGAACAGCTCGGGCACCAGGAACACGGTGCGGTCGCTCTTGCGCGCCATGGCGACCAGGGCGGGGAAGGGGTTCTCCTCGATGTCCTTGCCCGAGGCGCTCATCAGCGCCGTCTTCTTCAGGAAGATGAGCCCGCTGCCGTTCTGGCGCCGGGCGAAGGTGAAGCGCACGTCGAAGTCCGCGCGCTGCAGCGTCTTGGTCCACGGCCGGGTGAACCAGGGGCGCAGGTTCACCACGGCGCGGATGGGCGGCAGGGTGCGGCGCACCATGGCCCAGGCGATGTAGAGGAAGTTGATCCACGCGGTGCTGCGCATGACATGGACCACGAAGCCCTGGGTATGCAGCGCGCGCAGCTCGTCCTCGGCCTCGGGCGGAAAGTGCACCCCGTCGAAGTAGCGAGCCCCCAACCACCGGGAGATCGGTCCAAACTCCTCCTTCAGCAAGGCCGCCTCCGGGTTCGAAGTTCGCGCCACGGTACTGTCCACGGGGTGCTCCTTCGCGTGGCTACATGTTCTCCGGCGTCGGGATGCCCAGCAGCGTGAGCCCCGAGGCCAGGGTAATCCGGGTGGCGTCCGTCAGCGCCAGCCGGGCGGCGCTCAGGGCCGGATTGCCCTCGACGAGGATGCGCTTGTCGCGCTCCTGGTTGCCCAGGGTGAAGTAGCGGCTGAACGCGGCGGCCACATCCAGCAGCAGGCGCGCCACCAAACTCGGCTCGTACTGCTCGGCCGCCTCGCGCACCACGTCCGGCAGCCGGGCGATGACGCGCAGCAGGGCCTGCTCCTCGGGCAGCGTGAGCAGCGCCGCGTCATAGCTCTGCGGGGCCCCGCCGCCCTTGCGCAGCACGTTGCAGGTCCGCGCGTGGGCGTACTGAAGATAGGGGCCGGTGTGGCCCTCGAAGCTGATCACCTCGTCCCAGTCGAAGGCGTAGTCGCTGGTGCGCTTGTGCTTCAGGTCTCCGAAGACGATGGAGCCCAGGCCGATCTGCTCCGAGAGCGCCTCGGGATCCTCCGTCTGGATGCGGCCCTCGGTCAGGTTCTCCTGCACCTTGGCCTGCGCCAGCGCCTTGGCCTGGTCCAGCACGTCGTCGAGCATCACCACCTCGCCCTTGCGCGTGCTCATGCCCTGCACGCGCCCGAAGTAGGTGTGCACCAGCCGGTTCGCCCACGGCTTGCCCATCTTCTCCAGCACCAGGAAGAACTGCTTGAAGTGCAGCTGCTGATCCTTGGCCACCACGTACAGCGCCTTGTCGAACTGGAAGCGCTCGTACCGGTCGATGGCGGCGGCCAGATCGCGCGTGGCGTACAGCGTGCTGCCGTCATTCTTCTTGAGCATCACCGGGGGCTCGCCCTCGGCGTAGGGCAGATCCACCACCAGCGCGCCCTGGGACTCCTTGGTGCCCACCTTCTGGGCAATTTCCGCGATGACGGGCTCCATCTTGCCCTGGTAGCGGCTCTCGCCCTCGATGTGCTCGTAGTGGATGCCCAGCCGGGCGTAGATGCGCTCGAACTCGACGATGGAGGTGTCCCGGAACTGCTTCCACAGCGCCAGGGCCTCGGTGTCATTGGCCTCCATGCGCCGGAAGAACTCGCGGGCGCGCTCGTCGAACGCGGGCTCTTCCTTGGCGCGCTTGTTGGCCTTCACGTACACGTCGATCAGGTGCGCCATCTCCTGGCGCCGGGCCGGATCGCCGTACTCCTGGAAGCCCACGGCCACCAGGCCGAACTGCTTGCCCCAGTCGCCCAGGTAGTTGATGCCCTCCACCCGCCAGCCCAGCGCCCGGTACAGGTTGGCCAGGCAGTGGCCAATCACCGTGGACCGGATGTGGTGGAACGCGATGGGCTTGGCGATGTTGGGCGACGAGTAGTCAATGACGACCGTCTTGCCGCGGCCCTCCTCACCGCTGCCGTAGCGGGGCCCTTCCTTGCGCGCCAGATCGATGACTTCGGCGGAGAAGGGCAGGGTGGCCAGGCGCGCGTTGACGTAGGGGCCGGTGGCCACCACCTCGAGCCCGGGCACCTTCACGGACGGAGCCACGGCGGCGGCGATGGCCGGGGGCGCCTTCTTCTGCGCCTTGGCCAGCGGGAAGGTGGCGAAGCTCAAGTCCCCATGCGGCGGCTCGGCCGGCTTGATGAGCGGCTCGATCTCGGAAGGGGGCACGCCGAGCACCTGGGCAATGGCCTCGGCGAAGGCGCTGCGGTAACGGGAAAGGACGGAAGTGCTCATGGACCGGGCGGATACTAGCGAAGCACAGAGGCTTTCCAGCCTCTTTCGTACCCGGGATCGGTCGTCTCAGGACACCGGTGGCTGGCGGCGGCTGGGGCGAACCACGGAAGCCACGGTGTCCAGGAGCCGGGGCAGCTGAATGGGCTTCTCGAAGAAGCCATCGATGCGGTCCAGGCCCTGGCCGGAGCTGAGCGAGGCCACCTCGCTGGCGCCGGAGATGATGTAGACGGCGATGTCCTTGAGCGACTCGTTCTCCCGGATGAAGTGCAGCACCGAGCGGCCGTCCTCCTGGCTCAGCCGCAGATCCAGCAGCACCATGGCCGGGCGGATGTGCGAGAGCACCGAGCGGGCCTCCTCCGCGCCCGAGGTGGACATGACGCGGTAGCCCTCCTGCTCCAGCACCTGCTGCAGCACCTCGCGGCAGTCCGCGTCGTCCTCCACCAGCAGGATGCCGCCCGCCTTGGGCGCCGCCTGGTTGAAGTCCGGCACCGACACCGCCCCGGCGAACATGGGCAGCACGATCTGGAACGTGGAGCCTTCACCCAGCGTGCTGGTGGCATCCACCCGGCCGCCGTGCAGCGCGAGGATCTTCCCCACCAGCGGCAGGCCCAGCCGGCCGCCATGGGGGCGCGGGGCGCCAGAGCGGGCGCGGTAGAACGGATCGAAGACGTTCTCCAGGTCCTCCTGAGACAGGCCCGGGCCGCAGTCCTTCACGGACAGGGAGGCCAGGCCCTCCTCGGCGGAGACGCGCACCTCGACGGTGCCGCCCTCCTCGCTCTGGTGGATGCCGTTCTCCACCAGGTTGTGGATGGCCTCGGCCAGCCGCTCGCGGTCCCCGCGCACGAACACCTCGGGGCACGGCGGCATGCGCAGGTTCACCTTGCTGTGCTCGGACAGGGCGGCCAGGGCGCGCAGCACCTCCTCGGCCACGGCCTTGACGCCGAAGGGGCGCTGGTTGAGCTGCATCTTCCCCGACTGCAGCCGGGACATGAGCAGCAGATCGTTCACCATGCGCAGCATGCGGTCCGAGTTCCGATCGCAGATCTGCACCGCGCGGCGCTGTTGATCCGTGAGCGGCCCCAGCTTCTCGCGGCCCACCATGGCCAGGTAGGCCTTGATGGTGGTGAGCGGGTTCTTCAAGTCGTGCGAGACGCTGCCCAGCATCTCCTCGCGGGTCTGCTCCAGGCTCTTGAGGCCGGCGATGGCCGTCTGCAGATCCTTGTTGCGCCGGGCCGAGTCATCTCTCAGGCGGGCCACCTCGTAGGCGGCGGACAGCTGGCCGGCCAGGGCGCGCAGCAGCGTGTCCGAGGCCTCGCGGCGCGGGGCGATGATGGCCAGGCACCCGGTGATGCCCTGGGGGCTCTCCAGCGGCACGGCGATGGTGTCCTCCTCGCGCCGCACGGTGTTGTGGGAGAAGGCCTCGCCCACCGGGCCCTGCTCGGGCACGGCGGCGGTGACGCGCTCGTCGTAGCGGCCGCGCACGTGCTCCACGTGCAGCTGCTTGCGCTCGGCGAAGTAGCGCGCCACGTAGCACACCTTGGGCTTGAGCAGGTTGAAGATGGCCTGCAGGTGCAGCCGCAGCACCTCGGTGGTGCTGGCGCTGGTGGTGAGCTGGCGCGCCATCTCCAGCAGGGCCTGCTCCGCTGCTTCGGCTTCGACAGGAGGCACGGGACGGGCGGCTCGCTTGGGAGGAGTCTTCGTCTTCGGCTTCAGGTGGGGCCGCAGGGCCACGACTTCGGCCAGCGGTTGCCCCTTCTTCTTGGATGAAGGCACGTCCCTATCCTCGCCCAATGCCCTGTCCCGGGGAAACGGCCTCACCGGGCAGGGGAGCTCAAAAGGACAGTAGCGGTGTCCGCTTCCCGACAGCCACTGTGCTAGCGGTGTCTCACGCTTGACGCTTGACGACGACGCCGCTCTTGTCGAGCGTGTAGGGCTCCATCAGCAGCGGCTCGACCTTCTCGCGGAAGCCCTGCACGCCGAAGCCGCTCTCCTGGAGCGCGGCGAGCGCGGCGGTCTGCACGCGGCGCGCGGTCTCCGGCGCGGTGAGGATCTGCAGCATGGGCTCGCGCGCGGGCTCGTGCTTGAGGGGCGCCAGGGCCTTGAACGCGGCGATCTTCACATCATCCGACATGTCCTCCAGGAAGGGGACAATGACGGGCGCGATGCGCGGATCCTGCTTGTTGGCCACGTGGTGCAGCAGGACGACCTTCTTCTCCGGGTCGCGCGTGTAGTGGGCGCTCAGGTGGGTGAGGGTGTCCACCAGGGTGCTGATGGCCTCGGACTCCGGCACCAGCTCCTCGAGCAGCCGCACGGCCCACGAGGTGGCCTGATCGCTCTTGCGCAGGAAGTCCTTGATGGGAGGGATGGCGTCCTTGCCGAAGCCCTTGATGAGCCCGTAGACGTGCTCCTTCTCGTCGGCATCCGTGGTGAGCGGATCCACGGTGATGGTGAAGCGCGCCAGCAGCACGGACACGGCCTCGGGGAACTTCATCTCCCCCAGCTGATGAATGGCCTTCTGGCGCGAGGCCGGGTCCCCATACTTCTGGGTGACCTTGGGCTTGAGCTTGAGGGCTTTGTCGGGGCCGGAGCCACCGAGGAAGTCGAAGAGGCCCATGTATGAGTGCTCCCAGGACAACGAGGGCGAGAAGTGGAGGCGCCGTGTAGGACGTGGCGAGCGGCAAGGCAATAGGCAAGAAGGCGGGACCATTCCCGCCGTCAGGTGTCGGGCTAGAGCTTCAGCTCCTGGCGAACGTCTCCAGGGTAGGCGCGGGCGAGCGCCTCGGCGGCCGCCTTGGCTTCGGAGGTGGCGGACTCGGGCACCTTGACTTGTAGCACCAGGTAGAAGTCCCCCGTACCTCCGCCCTTGAGGGAGGGGGCGCCGCGGCCCTTGAGGCGCATCTTCCGGCCCGACTGCGAGCCGGGAGGCACCTTGACGGTCACCTCGCCCTGGAAGGTGGGCACCTTCACCTCGGCGCCCAACATGGCCTCGGTCACGGTGACGGGCAGATCCAGGTAGAGATCATCGCCCTGGCGGCGCACCAGCGGGTGCTCGGCCACCTCCGTTTCGATGTACAGGTCTCCCGGAGTTCCTCCCCGGGCTCCCGCGGAGCCCTGGCCCTGAAGCCGGACCTTGGAGCCCGTGTGGACGCCGGGAGGGATCTTCACCGTGAGGCGGGTCATCTCCTCGGTCACCCCGGTGCCTTGGCACGCGCCGCAGCTCTCCGCGGCCCGGCCGGTGCCGCCGCACAGGGGGCAGGCGCCGGCGAACGGCATCCCCGCGTTGCGGCGCGTGCGGCCAGTGCCCTTGCAGGTGGGGCAGGGGCCGGAGCGGTGTGTATCTCCCTGGCCGTTGCAGCGCTGGCAGCGTCCCGGCCGCTGGATGCTGAGCACCCGCTCGGTGCCAGAGAGGGCCTCCGCGAGCGACAGCTGCACCTTGGCGCTGAGGTCTTCACCGGACGCGGCGCCCATGGGGCCGCCCGCCCGGCGCCCGAAGGCATCGTTGATGTCGAAGCCACCCGCGCCCGCTCGCCCGAAGAGATCTCCGAACAGATCCCCCAGGTCGAAGTCCGCGCCCGCGCCTCCGAAGGGAATGCCGCCCACTCCGCCGCCCCGGGACTGCGCGGCGCGGTAGGCGCGATACGTGTCCGCCTTCTTCTCGTCGAAGCCGATCTTCGCGGCGTCCTCGCCGAACTCGTCGTAGAGCTGGCGTTTCTTGGGATCGGACAGCACCTCGAAGGCGCTGTTCAGCTGCTTGAAGCGCTCCTCCGCGGCCTTGTTGCCCGGGTTGACGTCCGGGTGGTGCTTGCGGGCCAGCTTCCGGAAGGCCTTCTTGATGTCATCCGCGGACGCCGTCCGGGGGACCTCAAGGATCTGGTAGTAGTCATCCGCCATTGCTGACCTGTCCTGAAAAATTCCGTCTGCAAGAACGTAACCAGCCCAACGCTCTTGGCCAGCGCGCTGCGTGCTTCCGGGAGCGATGTATAACGTGGGCGCAGATGAAGGGGGTCATCCCATTCCGGCGCCATTCCTGGGGGCGCGCAGTGTTGCTGGCGGCCGGGTTGACGGCGCTGCCGGTGACGGCGCTCGCCCAGCCTCGGGAGCAGGGTGGGCCCGCCGGGGCCTCCGAGGGCCAGGTCATCGACCGGGTGGTGGCCATCATCGAGGGCCAGGTGCTCACCCAGAGCGAGCTGGAGTTCGAGGCCCGGATAGCGCTCGTGGAGCGAGGGGCCGTGCTGGCGATCGACGAGCCGCTCGATGACGAGGCGCTGCGCTCGGTGCTCGAGCTGGTGATTGCCCACCGGCTGCTGGTGCTCAGCGCGGACCGGCTCGAGGCCTTCACGGCCGAGCAGGCGGACGTGGGCTTGCGGCTGGTCCGGTTTCGCAAGCACTTCGGCAGCGAGGAGGCGTTCCAGGGCTTCCTGACGCGCTCGGGAGCGGACGTGAAGCACCTGACCGAGGTGCTCAAGCGCAACGTGCGCGTCGGGCGCATCATCGACAGCCGCGTTCGGCTCAGGGCCCAGCCCAGCGAGGAGGACCTCAAGCGCTACTTCGAGCAGAATGCCCGTGACTACCCAGAGGGTTTTGAGGCATCCAAGGGCAGACTGCGAGACAGACTCCGCCAGGAGCGTGAGAAGGCGCTCGCGGAAGATGAACTGGCTCAGGTAAGAGCCTCCGCGCAAGTCAGGCGCGTGGCGCCTTTTTCGAGGGAGACACGGCAATGAGGCGCCTGCGCGAGGACGGCGCGCCGGAGAGCAACCATGGGTTTCTCATCCGGCAGATGACCCACGAGGACATGCCAGCGGTGATCGCGCTGGAGAAGTCCGCCTTCCGAAACCCCTGGTCTCCGGAGCTGCTGCGCCGCGAGCTGGAGCATGACTGGTCCACCATCCTGCTGGTGGAGGAGCCCGCCTCGGGCGGAGGCCGCAAGCTGCTGGGCCTGGCCATCTTCTGGATCGTCCAGGACGAGGTGCATGTGCTCAACGTGGCCACCGCCCCCGAGCACCGCCGGCGCGGGGTGGGGCGCGCCGTCATGGACGAGGTGCTCGCCCGGGGCCGCCAGCGCCGCTGCACCCTGGCCACCCTGGAGGTGCGCCGCAGCAACGAGGCGGCCATTGGCCTGTACAAGTCCCTGGGCTTCCGCTCGGTGGGCGTGCGGCCGAACTACTACGCGGACGAGAAAGAGGACGCGATCGTGATGGTCCTCGACTTCTAGGGGAACCCGGAGTAGAGGAGCCCCCGGCCAGGCGTATCAGGGAAGGTCTTACCCGGACTCGGCGGTTGTAACCGTCCGAGGGGTAGGCTGTGCTTGACACGGGTGTGCCCCTTCCTATACTCGCCGCCCTTTTTCGAGCGTAGGTTGGTAGTTCTATATGTGCCGCCCCGTGTAAGCGCAGGCGGCCATTGGAGAAGGAAGCGTCAGTGCCGACGATTAGCCAGCTGGTCCGCAAGGGCCGCGAGAAGTTGAACATCAAGACGAAGAGCCCCGCCCTGAAGGAGAGTCCTCAGAAGCGTGGCGTCTGCACCCGCGTGTACACCACCACTCCGAAGAAGCCGAACTCGGCCCTTCGTAAGGTGGCGCGCGTGCGTCTTACCAACGGAATCGAAGTCACTTCGTACATCCCCGGCGTGGGCCATAACCTCCAGGAGCACTCGGTGGTGATGATCCGCGGTGGCCGTGTGAAGGACCTGCCGGGCGTGCGCTACCACATCATCCGCGGAACGCTGGACTCCGTGGGCGTGGCGGGCCGCAAGCAGAGCCGCTCCAAGTACGGCGCCAAGCGCCCGAGCTGAAGCGGTTCGATCACCTCCTGATGTTCAAGAGTTGGGACGCTCAACCCCACACCCTGGGGAGCGCTCCTGTTTCTTTCATGCCGTTCTTGAAGCCCGGTTTTCCTCCGCACAAGCGGGGGTAGGGCGTAAGGGAAGAAGAGATGCCTCGCCGTCGCGTAGTAGCCAAGCGCAAGATTCTGCCTGATCCGAAGTACCAGGATCGCCTTGTCACCAAGTTCGTCAACGACCTGATGCGCAAGGGCAACAAGTCCATCGCCGAGGGTGTTACCTACGGCGCCTTCGCCCTCATCGAGGAGCGCGCGAAGGAGGACCCTCTCAAGACGTTCAAGAAGGCCCTGGACAACGTCAAGCCCGTGCTCGAGGTGAAGAGCCGCCGCGTCGGTGGCGCCACCTACCAGGTGCCCGTCGAGGTCCGTCAGGACCGCCGCGTGGCGCTGGGGATGCGCTGGATCATCTCCTACGCCAAGGCGCGTGGTGAGAAGACGATGCGCGAGAAGCTCGCGGGTGAGATCATGGACGCTGCCAACAACCGTGGCAACGCCGTGAAGAAGCGCGAGGACACGCACAAGATGGCCGAGGCCAACAAGGCCTTCGCTCACTACCGCTGGTAGGCCCATAGGGGCTTCGCGGTCTGACACCCGGATGCGCCTGGCGTATCCGGGTGTCGCAGTTCTCTGACAATCCGTTTCGAAGGGGTTTGAGGCAATGGCTCGCGAGTATCCGCTCGAGCGCTACCGGAACATCGGCATCATGGCGCACATCGATGCCGGCAAGACGACGACCACCGAACGGATCCTGTTCTACACAGGCGCCATCCACCGGATGGGCGAGGTTCACGAGGGCAACACCACCACCGACTGGATGGTGCAGGAGCGCGAGCGCGGCATCACCATTCAGTCCGCCGCGATCACCGCCTTCTGGAACCGGCGTGACCAGAAGTACCGCGTCAACATCATCGACACTCCGGGGCACGTGGACTTCACCATCGAGGTGGAGCGCTCCCTGCGTGTGCTCGATGGCGCCATCGCCGTCTTCGACGGAGTCAACGGCGTGGAGCCCCAGTCCGAGACGGTCTGGCGGCAGGCGGACAAGTACAAGGTTCCGCGCATCTGCTTCATCAACAAGATGGACCGGGTGGGCGCCGACTTCGAGATGTCGGTGGGCACCATCCGCGAGAAGCTGGGCGCGCGTCCGGTGCGCATGCAGCTGCCGCTGGGCTCCGAGGACAAGCACCGGGGCGTGATCGATCTGGTGCGCATGAAGGCGCTGGTGTTCCACGACAAGGAGCAGGGGAGCACCTTCGACGAGGCGCCCATCCCCGAGGAGCTGCTGGCCGAGGCGCAGGAGGCCCGCGCGCAGCTGCTCGAGGCGGCCGCCGAGCAGGACGACGCGCTCACCGAGAAGTTCCTCGAGGGCACCGAGCTGACCGAGGACGAGCTCCGCGGCGCCATCCGCAAGGGCTGCATCGGGCTGAAGCTGTTCCCGGTGTTCTGCGGCTCGGCGTTCCGGCACAAGGGTGTGCAGCCGCTGCTGGACGCGGTGGTGGACTACCTGCCCAGCCCGCTCGAGGTTCCTCCGGTGCACGGCAAGAACCCCAAGGGCGGGGACGAGGAGCGGCCCACCGACGACAAGGCGCCGTTCTCCGCGCTGGCGTTCAAGATCATGAACGATCCCAGCTTCACCTCGCAGACGCTGACGTTCCTTCGCGTCTACTCGGGGCGGCTGGAGGCGGGCACCGCGGTGTGGAACTCGGTGAAGGGCAAGCGCGAGCGCGTCAGCCGCCTGGTGCAGATGCGCGCGGACAAGAAGGACGAGCTCACCGAGTGCTTCGCCGGCGACATCTGCGCGGTGGTGGGCTTGAAGCTGGCCGCCACGGGCGACACGCTGTGCGACGACAAGCAGCCCATCATCCTCGAGAAGATGGAGTTCCCCGAGCCGGTGATCGACATCGCCATCGAGCCGAAGTCGACGGCGGATCAGGACAAGATCATCCAGTCGCTGCAGCGGCTGGCGATGGAGGATCCCTCGTTCCGGGTGAAGACGAACGAGGAGACGGGCCAGACGATCATCGCCGGCATGGGCGAGCTGCACCTGGAGATCATCGTCGACCGGCTGCTGCGCGAGTTCAAGGTCGACGCCAACATCGGCAAGCCCCAGGTGGCCTACCGCGAGACGATCACCATCCCGGTGGAGTCCGAGGGCAAGTACATCCGCCAGTCGGGTGGCAAGGGCCAGTACGGCCACATCTGGCTGCGGGTGATGCCCAACGAGCCCGGCAAGGGCTTCTCCTTCGAGAACAAGATCACCGGCGGGGTGGTGCCCAAGGAGTTCGTGGACGCGGTGAAGGACGGCGTCTTCGAGTCCCTGCAGAACGGCCCGGTGGCCGGCTACCCCATGGTGGACGTGAAGGTCGAGGCCTTCGACGGCTCGACGCACGATGTGGACTCGAGCGAGATCGCCTTCAAGATCGCCGGCGCCATGGCCCTGCGCGACGCGGTGAACAAGGCTCAGGCGGTGCTGCTCGAGCCCATCATGAACTGCGAGATCGTCACCCCGGACGACTTCATGGGCGATGTGATCGGCGACCTGAACGGGCGCCGGGGGAAGATCCAGGGCATGACGCCGCGGCCTGGCGGGGTGCAGGCCATCCAGGCCCAGGTGCCGCTGGCCGCCATGTTCGGTTACTCGACGGACCTGCGCAGCAAGAGCCAGGGAAGAGCCACCTACACCATGCAGTTCAGCCACTACGCGCCTGCTCCCAAGAGCGCCCTGAATCGCGGGTAACCCTCGATGGTTGCCTGCCCGGTGAGGTCCCGGGCGATTTAAGTTGACCTTTCAGCGGCTTTGAAGCACGACGCAGCACTTTCTTTTCCCGGGTAGCACGCCAGCCACCGCGCCGGCCCCACTAGGAGATGTCATGGCCAAGGAGAAGTTCGAGAGAAACAAGCCCCACGTGAACATCGGTACGATTGGACACGTGGACCACGGTAAGACGTCGCTGACCGCCGCCATCACCAAGGTGCTGGCCAAGACGGGAGGCGCGACGTTCCTGGCCTATGACCAGATCGACAAGGCTCCCGAGGAGCGCGAGCGCGGCATCACCATCTCCACCGCGCACGTCGAGTACCAG